>JAACPW010000015.1 GCA_009995225.1 Sphingomonadales bacterium
CAGGCGCCACTCATATCTGGGCGGCATCAGCCCGCTCGCATTCGAGGCCAAGGTGGCATAAAGAGATCGGTGACCGGCGCAAAACCGTTACAAGTCCACTGCCATGTCAGAGGGAGCGATAGCCATCATAAACGTGGCGGCAGCCCTCTCGAAGGAGCCCATCACTCTAGATGACCTCATCGAGGAAAATCTTTTCCGTCCGATGGATGACGGACCTTACGCAGGTCAAGACGGTCGGGACTTGATTGATGATGCCCTTGAATGGTGGCGGGTGCAGCTCGATGAGATTGACCGCCGGGCAGCCCCCTAGGCACGTGAACGGTGTCTATTCGGTGTCTAGCGAATGGCAATCAAGGGAAATCGCGCCATATCGGAAAATAACTACATGAAAAATAACGATAAAAATGGTGCCGGCTACAGGATTCGAACCCGTGGCCCCCTGATTACAAATCAGGTGCTCTACCAACTGAGCTAAGCCGGCTGACCGTGTGTGCGCCCTAGCTTTAATTCCCATCGCCCTCAAGAGGCGGAATCACACATGATTATCGCTCCCTAAAGCGCGCCGAATGTCCACCCTTCGGTGCGGGCAATGTCAGGCGTCAGGCCTGGGGGATGCCAAAAGTCCCGGCTCTCATACACCCGCCGCAGCCATGCTGCGGTAAGGAGCGCGTCGGATGAATGGTCATCGATTGCGCCGGTGCCGGCGACCGGCGCTGATCCGATCGCATCCAGCGCATCGTTTAACGCCTCAAAACTTCTCATTTTCGTTGCGGTTCCCGTCACCCCGCCGAGCCGTGCGGCCATCGAGGTGTAGATTTCGGTGATGACCGAGCCTGTGTCAGGCAGCGGATCGACCGGCCAGACCGGTACGCGTCCGCCAAGGCGGTGCAACATCCGCATGCCCGTAAGGCTCGACTTCCCGACCTGCGCCGCACCGACCAGATTGAAATTGCTGACCGGCCTCACCCCCTGATTGCGCTGCGCCGCCTCAGCACGCCGGAACCGGCCTTCCCGGGTCGCAGCGCCGGGAAGAAGAAAGCGGTCGCCTTCGTGCCCCTTGCCATGACGGAAGTAGCGTGAGGCTTGCGCGTGTGTGACAAAGCCTCCGGCTTCCAGATGCGGATCGTCTGCACATAGGGCATCGATCAGGGCCCATAGGCCCCGCGCGTCGGCAGGGCTTTGGTCCCAACCGGGGAAGAACGCGCCTGCATCAGCAAATGGCAAGGAAATTCCGAGATCGAGGCCCACCAGCGTCGGCCCTTCAAGGTCGCCCAGCAAAACCAATACTTCGGCGCGTGCCCAGCCCTTGGGATCGGGCGACGGGAGCAGCATCGGCGGGCCGCCATCGGCCAGCGCAACGGCCAGCGCAATGCCCTTCTGCCGCGCCCCCTTTGCGCCCGACCAATCGACGGCCAGGAAGCGGGCAAAGCGGCTCATGCTCGATCCGTTCGCAGCTTATCCCAGTAATCCAGGCGCTTTTTGATCTCGCGTTCGAACCCGCGTTCGATCGGCGTGTAGAAGGTTTGGGGGGCCAGCGCCTCTGGCCAGTAATCATCGCCGGAAAAGCCCTCGGGCGTGTCATGATCATAGGTGTAGCCCTGACCGTAGCCCAGGGTCTCCATCAGGCCGGTCGCCGCGTTCACGATGTTCATCGGCGGCATCAGGCTGCCGGTGTCCTTTGCGGATTTCCAGGCGGCTTTTTGCGCCTTGTAAACGGCGTTCGATTTGGGCGCGGTGGCAAGATACAGGCACGCTTGCGCCAGCGCCAGTTCGCCTTCGGGTGATCCCAGAAAGCGGTATGCCTCCATCGCAGCCATGCATTGCGGCAAGGCGTGCGGATCAGCCAGGCCGATGTCCTCAACGGCCATGCGCACCAAGCGCCGTGCCAGAAATAGCGGTTCTTCACCGGCGGTCAGCATTCGTGCAAGGTAATATAATGCTGCCTGCGGATCGCTGCCGCGCACGGCTTTGTGCAAGGCAGAGATAAGATTGTAATGTCCGTCGCGGTCCTTGTCATACACGGCCACCCGGCGCTGCAGGAAATTGCCAAGGGCGGCAGGATCGAGAGGGTCGGTCAGCCCAGCGGCATAAAGCGTCTCGGCCTGGCCCAGCAAAAACCGGCCGTCACCATCGGCCTGAGCGATCAGTGCGGTGCGCGCGTCCGGCGTCACGGGGAGCGCGCCCTCCAGGCCTTCCGCCTTTGTCAGCAAGGCGTTCAGTGCGGCCTCGTCCAGCCGGTTCAGCACCAGCACCTGCGCGCGGCTCAGAAGGGCGGCATTCAGAGCAAAGCTCGGATTTTCGGTGGTTGCGCCGACCAGTGTGACCACACCGCGTTCAACATAGGGCAGAAATCCGTCCTGCTGCGCGCGGTTGAAGCGGTGAATCTCGTCCACGAACAACAGCGTCTTGCGGCCCGCGCCGGCCATCTTTTCGGCCTCGGCAAAGGCTTTCTTCAAGTCCGCCACGCCGGAAAACACGGCGCTGATTGCTGTAAAACGCATCCCCACAGCGTCGGCCAGCAAACGTGCAATACTCGTCTTGCCGGTGCCAGGAGGGCCCCACAGAATGATACTGGCAAGCTTGCCCGCCGCCACCATCCGTCCGATCGCGCCTTCAGGCCCGGTCAGGTGTTCCTGCCCTACCACTTCGGCAAGGGTTGCCGGGCGCAGCCGATCGGCCAGCGGCGCGTCAGCCGATGGGGCGACTTGCGGGGGCGCAGATGCATCTTGTCCGAACAGGTCCGTCATTCGTCGGGCGTGATAGGCTTGTCGGCGGAAAAGGAAAGATCGGGCAGGTGAACCTCTTGCGAAGATAGGTCTAAGATATATCTTGGGTGTATCGAAATGAGAAGGAGACCTGCAATGACCTGGAACAGATATGGGCGCGGCGGCGGCTGGGAAAAGTTTGCCGAAACGATGGCAATGATGGCCATGAACGGAAATATGAACTTTGCCGGTTCAAAGTTCGACAAGCCTGGCATGAACCCGCGCTGGCGTGACGAGGGTGAAGACGGCGAGGATCGCGGTGCCGAAGCCGGTCGTTTTCGGCGCGGGCGCCGGGGGCGGATGTTTGCCTCGGGCGAACTGCGCCTCGCGCTGCTGGCGTTGATCGCGGACAAGCCCAGCCACGGCTACGAACTCATCAAGGAAATCGAGGAGCTGACCGGGGGCGATTATGCGCCGAGCCCCGGCGCGGTCTATCCGACGCTGCAACTGCTCGAGGATGAAGGCGTGATCCAGCAGGCCGAGGCAGAGGGTGCGAAGAAGCCGTTCGCCGCGACCGACACGGGCCGCGAAGAACTCGCGACCCGCACCGACGAAGTCGAAGCATTGATGCGCCGTTTGGGGCGCCATGCCACGCGCGCGGAAAATGTCCGCTCCCCGGATCTGTTCCGGGCGATGGGCAATCTGGGATCGGTGCTGAAGAACCGCGCCCGCAGCGGCAAGCTTGACGAGCGAACCATCAACGAGATTGTCGACATGATCGACGAGATGGCCAAGCGCATCGAGCGCCTGTGAGCGCACAGGCCGATTGCGGTTAACCTGCGTTAGGAATACGCTCTTTCCCGTTCGGGTCGCGACGGACGGGGAAGAGCGCGCATGACAACACCATCGGCTGACACTGCCAAAGCGCCGCTGCACCTTTGGGTGGTGGGGCTGCTGACCTTGGTGTTCAATACGATGGGCATCATCAGCTACACCACGACCGCGTTGGGCATGCTTGCCGACATGGGGATGACGCCTGCGCAGATCGCTTTCATGGAAAGCTATCCCACCGTCATTATTGCCTTCTGGGCGTTGGGGGTATGGGGCGCTTTTGCCGGTTCAGTGCTGATACTGTTGCGTTCGCGCTGGGCGATGACAGCGATGGTGGTCGCTTTGATCGGCCTTGCCGTCATGACGCTTTACAATCACCTATTGATCGCGTTGCCTGCCGACATGCAGTCCCCGGCGCTCGACCTCGCGATCTGGGCCGTAACGCTGTTCCTGTTGTTCTATACCCGCCGGTTGGCGCAAGCCGGGTTTCTGCGCTGAGCGGGTCGTCGCGTCACGCGGCCTTGTCGATGGAAGACCTGCGTCGCTCGCGCTCCCCGATAAGCTGGACATAGGTGTCGGCGACCACCTGATTGATCGCTTCCCAACTATAATCGCAGGCCCGTGTTTCCCCCGCGGCGCCATGCGCGGTGCGCAGCGCCGGATCGATGCAATAGGGTGCCAGCGCCGCTGCGAAGGCGGCAGCGTCGCTCTCCTTGCTGCCCGAAGGCGATACGAGGCGCCCGGTGATACCATCGGCGACCAGACTGGCGCTGCCCGTGGCGCCTGCGGCAACCACGGGCAGGCCGCTCGCCATCGCTTCCAGAGTGACGTTGCCGAACGTTTCGGTGACGCTGGGGTTGAAAAACACATCACCACTGGCGAGCGCCTGCCCCAGCGCCTCGCCCGTCTTGAAACCGGCAAAGATTGCGCCAGGCATATTGGTTTCGAACCAGCCCCTTGCCGGGCCATCGCCTATCACCAGCACCTTGTGCGGCGCGCCCGCGTCGCGCAGCCGGACGATGGTTTCGGCAAACACATCAAGGCCCTTTTCCATCACCAGCCGGCCAAGAAAGACAATGGCGACATCCCCGTCTGCAAGGCCCAGATTGCAACGCCATTCGGGATCGCGTCGTGCGGAGGAAAAAATCGTGCGATCCACGCCCCGGCTCCACAGTCCGATATGGTCATGCATCCGCATCGCCAGCAATTCGTCGATCATCGATTGGGAAGGCGCCACCAGAGCATCGCAACGGTTGTAAAACCGTCGCAGACCCTTGACGATCAGCGGTTCCAGGAAGGCCATCTTGTAATAGCGCGGATAGGTTTCGAACCGCGTGTGAACGCTGGCAAGCACCGGAACGCCCTGCGCACGCGCCCAGCGCAGCGCCGCGTGGGCGGCGGGATCCGGCGAGGACAAGTGGACGATGTTCGGGCGGAACGCTTCCAGATCACGCTTAACGGCGGCGCCAAGGTGAGTGGGCATCCGGTATTCGCCGCGCCCTTTCACCGGCATCGGCACATTGGGCAAGCCGACAAGATCGCCGGTGGGGGCAAAATCGGGGCTGGCGACTTTGGGCGCATATACCCGCACCGCTGCGCCCTTGGCCAGCAGCGAGCCCACCAGCCGATTGAGTGCCTGGTTGGCCCCGTCGCGGGTGTAATTGTAGTTGCCGCTGAACAGGGCGATGCGAAGGTCTGAAGTGTGCATGGAAACGCCCGTTTAGTGACATTCTCGTCATTTGGCGAGTGGCGCAGATGACCCAATTGAACCTTGCGGCAGAACATTCGGTCGTATCCGTGTTATTTCACGTTGACTCTTCTCGGCGCAACTCTAGTGCGGCGAGCGGGCCACGCGGTCCCAACGCCGCGCGAGCTCTCTGCAAGGAGAGAATACATGACTGAATACACACGCGGGCTCCAGCACGAGCCTACGCACAAGCCTGAACGCCCCTTCTTTTCCTCGGGCCCCACGGCGAAATTCCCCGGCTGGTCGCTGGACAAGCTCAAAACCGAATCGCTTGGCCGCTCGCACCGTTCGGCGCTGGGCAAGGCGCGGCTGAAGTACGCGATCGACCTCAGCCGTGAATTGCTCGGCATTCCCGATGATTATCTGATCGGCATCATGCCCGCATCCGACACCGGCGCGATCGAAGCCGCGATGTGGGCGATGCTCGACCCGGCGCGCCCGGTCACGGTGGCCGCGTGGGAGAGCTTCGGCAACATCTGGATTCAGGACGCGGTGAAGCAGCTCAAGCTGCCCAACCTGCAAGTGCTCACTGCCGATTACGGCGAGATCCCCGATCTGACCACCATCCCGCAGCGCAACGATGTCGTGTTCACCTGGAACGGCACCACCAGCGGCGCGATGATCCCCAACACCGACTGGCTCGAAGCCGGGCGCGAGGGCATCACCATCAACGACGCCACCAGCGCGATCTTCGCGCAGGAAATGGACTGGTCGAAGCTCGATGCGACGACCTATTCCTGGCAGAAGGTGATGGGCAGCGAAGCGCAGCACGGGATGCTGATCCTCAGCCCCAAGGCGGTCGCCCGGATCGAAAGCTACGATCCGCCATGGCCGATGCCCAAGCTGTTCCGCATGAAGAAGGGCAACAAGCTCAACCTCGGCATCTTCGCGGGCGAAACGATCAACACGCCGTCGATGCTGGCGACCGAAGATTACATCGCGGCGCTGGAATGGGCCAAGTCGATCGGCGGGCGCAAGGCACTGGTCGAGCGCGCCAATGCCAATGCGGATCTGGTCAAGGACTGGATCGAGGCGACCCCGTGGCTGCGCAACATGGTGGCCGATCCCGCCCAGCGCACCAACACCGGCGTGTGCATGGTGTTCCAGGGCGACTGGTACGACAGCCTCTCGGACGAGGACAAGGCGGGCGTGCCCAAGAAGATCGTCAAGCTGCTTGAGGAACGGGCCGTCGGCTTCGACTTCAACGGCTACCGCGATGCGCCGCCGAGCTTGCGCATCTGGTGCGGCTCCACGGTCGAGCAGGAGGACATCAAGCGCCTGCTGCCATGGATCGAATGGGCCTACGAAAAGGTCAAGAACGGCTGATTTTCGCCGTCTCCGCTTCACTTATCCCGTCACCCTGAACTCGATTGTCCTTCGGACAGCGTCGCTTCCAGGGTTCCATTTCTCCCCATCGAGCTCCGCTTTCGGAGGCTCGATGGATGCTGAAACAAGTTCAGCATGACGAAGGGAAGATTATCATGACCCGTCCCAAAGTTCTCATTTCCGACAAGATGGACCCCAACGCCGCGCGCATTTTCGAAGAGCGTGGCTGCGATGTCGATGTCATCACCGGCGAAACGCCCGAGCAATTGATCGCCCGCATCGGCGAATACGAAGGCCTTGCGATCCGCTCTTCGACCAAGGTGACCAAGGCGATCCTCGATGCGGCCACCAACCTCAAGGTGATCGGCCGCGCCGGTATCGGCGTCGACAATGTCGATATCCCCTACGCCAGCGCCAAGGGCGTGGTGGTGATGAACACCCCGTTCGGCAACTCGATCACCACCGCCGAACACGCGATTGCGCTGATGTTTGCGCTCGCCCGGCAAATCCCGGAAGCCAATGCGCAGACGCAAGACGGCAAATGGCCCAAAGCCGGGTTCATGGGCGTCGAACTCACCGCCAAGACGCTCGGCCTGATCGGCGCGGGCAATATCGGCTCCATCGTGGCGAGCCGCGCGCTCGGCCTCAAGATGAAGGTGATCGCCTATGATCCCTTCCTGACCGAAGAACGCGCCGTGGAAATGGGCGTCGAAAAGGTCGATCTCGACACGCTGCTGAGCCGCGCCGATTTCGTGACATTGCACACGCCGCTGACCGATGAGACCCGCAACATTCTCAACCGCGAACGGCTTGAAAACGCCAAGAAGGGCATCCGCATCATCAATTGCGCGCGCGGCGGGCTGATTGACGAAGCGGCCTTGAAGGAATGCCTCGACAGCGGCCAGGTGGCTGGCGCCGCGCTCGACGTGTTCGAGACCGAGCCGCCTGCTGCCGATCATCCGCTGTTCGGCACGAAAAACTTCATCTGCACCCCGCACCTGGGCGCATCGACCACCGAAGCGCAGGTCAATGTGGCGTTGCAAGTGGCCGAACAGCTGGCCGATTATCTCGTCAACGGCGGCGTCACCAATGCGCTCAACGTGCCGAGCCTGTCTGCCGAGGAAGCCCCCAAGCTGCGGCCCTACATGGCGCTGGCCGAACGGCTGGGAAGCCTCGTGGGCCAACTGGCCCATGGCAACCTCACCCACATCAGCATCGAACGCGAAGGCGCCGCATCGGGTCTGAACGGCAAGCCGATCACCGCCGCTGTGCTTTCTGGCTTCATGCACCGCTATTCGGACACGGTGAACATGGTCAACGCGCCGTTCCTCGCCAAGGAGCGCGGGCTCGATGTCAGCGAAATCCGCCATGACCGCGACGGCGCGTTCAACACGCTGGTGCGTGTGACGGTGGAAACGGCGCAGGGTCCGCGATCGGTGGCAGGCACGTTGTTCGGTGCAGAATCGCCGCGACTGGTCGAAATCTTCGGCATCGGGATCGAGGCCGAACTCGCCGGGCATATGCTTTACATCGTCAATGACGACAAGCCGGGCTTCATCGGCCGGATCGGCACGCTGCTGGGCAGCCACGGCATCAACATCGGCACCTTCAACCTCGGCCGCCGCGACGCGGGCGGGGAGGCGGTTCTGCTGCTGAGCCTGGACGAGCCGCTGACACCCGAGGTCGTGGCCGAGGCCGAGCGGCTCGACGGTGTGAAGCTGGTCAAGGCTTTGGCATTCTGATCGAGATGGCGTCGCCCCGGGCTTGACCCGGGGCCGCTATCCGCACAGTCGGGTGCCGGACGATGGCGATCCCGGGTCAGGCCTGGGATGACGTGTGAGCAAAAATGACCAAACCCAACGATCTCCTCCCCGAAGGCCTCGAAGACCGGCTGCCGTCCGAAGCGGCGCGGATTACGGCTGCGATGCGCGCCTGCCTCGATGTGCTGGACGCGCACGGCTATGACCGCGTGCGCCCACCGCTGCTCGAATTCGAAGCCTCGCTGGCGGGCCGCATGGCCGGAGCCATCGCAGGCGAAGCGCGGGCGATGTTCCGCTTCGTCGATCCGGCAAGCCTTCGGACGCTGGCGTTGCGCCAGGACATGACGCCGCAGGTTGGGCGGATTGCTGCCACCAGCCTCAAAACCGCACCGCGCCCGCTGCGGCTTGGCTATTGCGGCGATACGGTGGTGATCAAGGCCAGCCAGCTCGACCCGGCGCGTGAACGCCTGCAACTGGGCGCGGAACTGATCGGCGCGGACAGCGTGGCAGCCGCGAGTGAGGTGGTGATGCTGGCGGTCGAGGCGCTGACCGCAGCGGGCCTTACCGGCATATCGGTCGATTTCACGCTCCCCGATCTGGTCGATACGCTCGCTGAAAAAGCCTTTCCGCTGGATTTGGAACAGATCGAAGCGGTGCGCCGCGAACTCGATACCAAGGATGCCGGCGGATTGAAGGCTGCCGGCGGCGCGGCCTACCTGCCGCTGCTTTACGCCACCGGGCCGTTCGAAACGGCGCTGGCGGCGCTGCGCGATGTGGACGCGGGCGGGGCCCTGAAATCGCGGCTGGACGGATTGGCGCAGATCGCCGCCCACATCGGGGATGCCGCGCGCTTCACGCTCGACCCGACCGAGCGGCACGGGTTCGAATACCAGTCATGGTTCGGCTTCACCCTGTATGCCGAAGGCCTGCGCCACGCGGCAGGGCGGGGCGGCACCTACCGCATTGCCGGAAGTGACGAACCGGCGACCGGCTTTACACTCTACCTTGATCGGCTTGCCGATGCCGCACCTCAGCCTGAAGCGGCGCGGATGGTGTATCTCCCCCGAGGTCACGACCGTGCCGCAGCGGCGCGGCTGCGCGCCCAAGGCTGGCGCACCGTTGCGCAACTGGCCGAGGGCGAGGACGCCAGTGCGCTGGGCTGCGGCCATGTGCTCAAAGGCGGTGACGTTCAGGCGCTTTAGCCCCGGCGCCGGGAACGGCCATCACCGCAAAACCTTCCTGAGCCACGCATCCATCACCGGCGTTGCGGGATAATCGGGTTCACCCAGCTTGCGATTGATCTCGGCATGGCCGCGCAGGCCTTCGCCCGGAAAGCTGCCGATCTCGACCGCCGTGCCCGCGCGTCTCAATGCTTCTGACAGCGCGGCGTTCTGCGCCACCCCATCGGGTCGCAGGACATGAAGCAGCAGGAACGCAGGCGCGTTGGGCGCGGCAGCGTGGCGTGTTGGCGAAAGCGCCTTCTGCCGCGCCGGATCGGTGCCGAAGGCTTGTTCGTAAGTGCCGGACATGAAGCGACCGGCCTGCGCCATCTGGAAAGGCACATCATAGGCCGCGCCGTCATTGGGCATCACCCCGTCGATGTCGGCAAAGCTGATGCCAACGGCTTTCAGATAACGCTCGTCCGTCCCCACCAGCGCCACCAGATGCGCGCCCGCAGAGTGGCCGGTGAGCACCACGCGGCTGCGGTCGATCCCCAGTTCGTCGGCACGCTTCAGGAGATGCGCCAGCGCCGCAGCGACATCGGCTGCCTGCTGCTCCACCGCCGCCGCCGGGACAAGGCGGTAATCGATCGAGGCAAAGGCATAGCCCTGCGCCAGCATATGCCCCGGCATCGCGCGGCCCACCGCATTGCTTTTTGACCCGCGCTTCCACCCGCCGCCGTGGACGAACAGCACCAGCGGTGCGGGCGTGGCAGCGGCGGGCACCCACAGGTCGAGGGCCTGCAAGGGGTCGCTGCCATAAGACAATGTCTGCGGCGCGATTGCTTGGGCCGCCGCGCCGCCGCGCTCGCGCCGGTCGCTGTTGCGCGCGTCGATCCGTTGGCGCAGGCTGGCCCGGCACTCATCGGACAGTTCGGAAATCTTGTCGCGCAGGCAGGTTCGCATCTGGCTGCGGTCGGTCCCGCACAGTTTGACGATTGCGGCACGGCATTGCGGCGCCACCCGCTCGCCGCTGCGGCCTTGCTGGGCGAGGATCGGGCCGGCCAGCACAGCGATGGCTCCGGCAGCGATCAGGGCTTTGGTGGCAGTGTTCATCAGCAGGCTCCCTATCGGCAAATATGCCACGTCAACGCCGCGCGGGCCAAAACCCTTCGCTCCCGGTGTTCGCGCGCCCTTGCTCTCGCATCACCAACCGCCTAGGCCCCGCGCGATTTTCCAAGCCCGGATAAGGATTGAAATGGCCAACGTCACGGTGATCGGCGCCCAGTGGGGCGATGAAGGCAAAGGCAAGATCGTCGACTGGCTCGCCAGCCGCGCCGATGTGGTGGTGCGCTTTCAGGGCGGGCACAATGCCGGCCACACGCTGGTGATCGACGGCAAGACCTACAAGCTCAGCCTGCTGCCTTCGGGCATTGTATCGGGCACCTTGTCCGTGATCGGCAACGGCGTGGTGCTGGATCCCTGGGCCTTGCGGGACGAGGTCAAGAAGGTCGAAGCGCAGGGCGTATCGATCACGGATGATAACCTTGCCGTGGCGGACAACTGCCCGCTGATCCTGCCGCTGCACCGCGATCTGGACGGCCTGCGCGAAACCGCGGCGGGCAAGGGCAAGATCGGCACCACCGGGCGCGGCATCGGCCCGGCGTATGAAGACAAGGTCGGCCGCCGCGCGATCCGCGTGTGTGATCTGGCGCATCTCGATACGCTTGATCCCCAGCTAGACCGCCTCTGCGCGCACCACGACGCGTTGCGCGCGGGCTTCGGCCAACCGCCGGTGGACCGCGCTGCGCTGCTTGAAGAACTGCGCGAAATCGCGCCTTTTGTGCTGCGTTTTGCCCAGCCGGTGTGGAAGCGGCTCAAGAAGGTGCGCCGCGCGGGCGCCAAGATCCTGTTCGAAGGCGCGCAGGGCGTGCTGCTCGATGTCGATCACGGCACCTATCCCTTCGTCACCTCGTCCAACACCGTCAGCGGCACCGCAGCCAGCGGCTCGGGCCTCGGCCCCAATTCGACCGGCTATGTGCTGGGCATCGTCAAGGCCTACACCACCCGCGTCGGCTCCGGTCCGTTCCCGACCGAACTCGAAGACGAAATCGGGCAAGGGCTCGGCGAGCGCGGCCATGAATTCGGCACCGTCACCGGCCGCAAGCGCCGCGTCGGCTGGTTCGATGCCGTGCTGGTGCGCCAGTCCTGCGCGATCAGCGGTGTGACGGGTATCGCGCTCACCAAGATCGACGTGCTCGACGGGATGGACAAGGTGAAGATCTGCACCGGCTATCGTCTGCACGGCAAGGTCTATGATTACCTGCCAAGTCACGCCGCCGATCAGGCGGCCTGCGAACCGATCTACGAGGAAATGCCCGGCTGGCACGAAAGCACTGCCGGCGCGCGCTCCTATGCCGATCTGCCGGCCAACGCCATCAAGTATATCCAGCGGATCCAGGAATTGATCGAATGCCCGGTGGCGCTGGTTTCGACCTCGCCGGAGCGCGATGACACGATCCTGATGCGCGATCCTTTCGTGGATTGATTGCTGGGGCAGGGGAGGTCTATCTTCACGACTGTGAAACGCCTCGATCTTCTGCCGCTGATCGCTCTGGCCGCCTGCGCCGCGCCGCCGCTGAAGCATGCCCAGGCGCCGTCTGCGCAACCACCGCTGGCGCGCGAAGCGGCCCGGATTGTGCCACAGGCGCGGTTTGCCGGGGTCGATTATCTGATCGTCGACAAGTCCGAACGGCTGATGATCGCCTATGCGGGGGGGCAGCCGGTGAAGGCGTGGCGGGGCTTGCAATTCGGCGATGCACCGCAGGGCCACAAACAGTTCGAAGGGGATGAACGCACGCCCGAAGGCCGCTACGTGATCGAAGGCCGCAACCCAGGCAGCGCCTTCCACCTCAGCCTCAAGGTGTCCTACCCCAATGCCGCGGATCGCGCCTTTGCGCGCCAGTTCGGACGATCGCCCGGCGGCGACATCTTTCTGCATGGACAGCCCAACGCCCTGCCCACGGGCCGCGTTCCGGGTGACTGGACCGATGGATGCATCGCCTTCTCAAATGCGGAGATCGAGGAGTTGTGGCGGATCGTGCCTGATGGAACGGTTATTGAGATCCGGCCCTGATACGCAGATTTACTTGACCTGATCTTCTTTTGTTCTATTCTCGTTCCAACATTGTTGGAGTCGAGTCGATGCTGACCAATGCTTCCCCCGGTGCTGATTTTTCTTATGAGATCGCCGATGATGGCGCGGGCCTGCCTGCGCGCGTCGCGATTTTCGCCGAAGATGAAGGTTTGCGTGGACAGGTCGGCGCAGACCTTGGCGGGGCGGGGTTCCGCAGCATCGATGGCGGTTCGTTACGTGAGCTGCTCGATGGGCCGATTGCCCTGCTGGGCGATGTGGTGGTGGTCGATTCCCCGGCAACGGGCTCACGCGGGATTGACGGGATGATGCTGGCGGGGCTGGCGCGGCTCGATATGCGGGTGGCGCGGTCCGGTGCAAAGTTGATCGTGGCGACCAATCTCGATGGGCTCGATGATGTGTTTGCGGTGTTCGATCAGTCGAACCCCCAGATCCTCGTGTCGCCCAGCCGCGCTGAACGCGTGATCGCCGTTGGGCGCGCAATGGGTGAAGCAGGCGCGGCGCGGTTGCGTGAAATGGGTGAGGAAGACCGGGTGGCGTTGCTGCGCCTTTCGCAACAGGTGGAGGCCATCGCAAGCTCGCTTGATCGGATTGGCCAGGCACCAGCCTTGAGCACGCCGGCGCTAAGCGAATTCAAGCGTGATTATCGCGGGCCGGAATCTGCGTTTGCAGGCAATTTCGGGTCTGCGGGCACGCCGCTGCCCGATCCCCAGGTCGTGCGCCAGATCATCGCCAACCGGCAGGCTCGCAGCCGGTTCTTCGATTCGGCGCTGTTCGGCGATCCTGCGTGGGACATGCTGCTTGATCTGACCGCCGCACAGGGTGAAGGCGCGCAGGTTTCGGTCACATCGCTGTGCATTGCTGCT
Source organism: Sphingomonadales bacterium (assembly GCA_009995225.1). Lineage (GTDB taxonomy): Bacteria > Pseudomonadota > Alphaproteobacteria > Sphingomonadales > Sphingomonadaceae > Erythrobacter. The sequence continues at coordinate 13,550 of JAACPW010000015.1, forward strand.
GGCGTTCCGGCGACCACTGCGCTGCGCTGGCTCACTCAGATGGTGGAATCCGGCATTTTCAGGCGCGTCCCCGATCCGGCCGACCGTCGCCGCGCTTTCATCGCGCTGAGCGACAAGGCTGTTGCGGCCATGGCAGGCTATTTCGCCAGCCTGCGGACACCGGTGTTTCAGACCGCCTAGGCCGCAGCCTCGGGCCGCCATCGTAGGATCAGGGTGAGGTCAACCGTGGGTGGCGAAGCGGCCTGATGGCCCGGTTCAGCCTTGCCTGTTCCAGATGGGGTTTTGCGCGCTTCAGGTGCCGCGTTGGCCCCGCTAGAACCCGCCTTGACCCCGTCCAGACCTGCAACTTGATCGCGCAAGGGTTCACGCACCGCATCGGCCCGTGCGCGGGCCAGAATGGCCGGCGGAACAGGGCCATCGATCAAAAGGACATCCGCCTCGCCCAGCAACCGCGCCTGGCGCAGCGTCAGGTCTTCAGGGTCTTCGCTGGTGAGCGTGAGCGTATAGGTCGCGCCAGAAACGGGCCGCGTCGCGCCCGCAAGCCAGTCGTTAACCGCTTCATAAGAAGAGGAATTGAAGGGATCAAGCATGCCTCCTTCGCGCAAAGCGGTATCCACCGCCCGTCGTCGATCAGCGCCATCGGGGAAGGCCTGCCTCAAGGCTGGCCGCGCCGCTTCCAAGGCCTTGGCGAGCCGACCCAGTGTGGCGGGCAACACCCGTTCCAGCCGCAGCCGGACGTGCTTTGCCAACCCGGCCGAAGCGCCGCCTGTGCCGATCGCCACCAGCAGCGGGTCGCGATCCAGAATGGAGGGCGTTGTAAAGTCGCACAATTCCGGCCGGTCGACAACATTGACCAGCATCCCCGCACAGCGCGCATTGATCGCCGCGACTTCGCAAGCGCGGGCATCGTCATAGGCAATGAAGGCGATCCGCACGCCTTCATCCACCGCGCGCGCCAATTCATCGATGATCACGCCGCCGGCCCGTTCGACCAGTCGCCGCTTGGGCTCCGCTGCCGGGCCATCGCCGAGCACCAGCACGCTTTGTCCGGCAATCTGGTGAAACAAGGGCAGGCTGGCGATGGTGATCATGATCGGCCCATCAACCGCTCAGGCGAGCCATTCCGGCACGCGTTCGGCATCCATGATCGCGCCCGCTTCAATCCGGTCGGCAACCACCGCGAACTTGTCGCCATCGACCAGCACCTCGGCCACAAACCCCCGCGAATTGTAGGACGACGCCATGGTCGCGCCATAAGCGCCCGCGGTGCGAAACACCGCCAGCGCGCCCGCTTCCAACCCGTCGCATTCGCGGCCCATGGCGAAGGTATCGCCGGTTTCACAGATGGGCCCGACGATATTCGCAGTCATCCGCGCGCCTGTCGGCGTGACCGCTTCGAAGTGATGGTAGGCACCGTACAGCGCAGGCCGCGCCAGATCGTTCATTGCGGCATCGACGATCACGAAGGGGTCCTTGATCCCGCGCTTCACCCGCACCACCCGGGTCAGCAACACGCCGGCATTGCCTGCGATGACGCGGCCGGGCTCGAAGATCAGCTTCACGCCCCAATCCTTCGTCACCCGCGCGACCATCGCGCCATATTCTGCCGGAGCGGGCAGTACTTCGCCCACGCGATACGGCACGCCCAGCCCACCGCCCAGATCGACATGGGTGATGGTATGGCCCGCGCCGCGCAGCGCCGTTACCAGAGCGCCAAGTTTCCCGAAGGCCGTTTCCAGAGGGGCAAGATCGGCCAACTGGCTTCCGATATGCACCGCGACGCCGCGCAGGTTCACCCCCGGCAGGCTGGCCAGCGCGCCGAAGATCTGCCCGGCTTCGCTGATCGGCACGCCGAACTTGTTATCGGCCTTGCCGGTCGAGATCTTGTCGTGCGTGCCGGCATCGACATCGGGATTGATCCGCAAGGTGCACTGCGCCGTCAGCCCGCGTTCGGCGGCAATCGCGGCCAGTTCGATGCCTTCTTCCTCGCTCTCGATATTGAATTGGCCAATGCCTGCGTCCAGCGCGGCGACCATTTCGGCGGCGGTCTTGCCGACCCCTGAAAAGACGATCATGTCCGGCGCGATCCCGGCGGCCAGAGCGCGGCGCATTTCGCCCACGGATACCACATCGGCGCCCATACCTTGCCGCCCCAGCACCTTGAGCACCGCCAGATTGGGGTTCGATTTCACCGCAAAAGCGATCAGTTTGTCCGGCACGGCGTCCAGCGCCTCGCGGAACACGCGGGCGTGGCGTTCCAGCGTGGCGCGTGAATAGACGTACACCGGCGTGCCAACCGCCTCTGCGATCTGCGGCAAAGGGAAATTCTCGGCGTGCATCACGCCGTCAAGATAGGCAAAGTGGTCCATCGTTTTCGCTTCTATTCGGGCGGCAGGTCGAAGGGATCGTCTTCGCGCTCTTCCGAGCGACGTCGCAATTCCACGCTGCGTTCGGGCGCAGCCAGAGCATCGCGGCGAAGCAGGTCATCCGCTGTCGGCGTGTCCGCTGCACCGTAAGGCGTATCGGGCAGGCTTGCGCCTACAGGCGGGGTCAGGGGGGATTGCGACCCGCACGCCGAGAGCAAGGCCGCCATTCCCATTGCAGCGAGTCTTCGCATCATTCCTCCATGCCCAGCGCATGTGCGGCGCGAGCGACTTGCAAACGGACCTGTTCAGGCGCGGTTCCTCCATAAGAGGCGCGCGCTGCGACAGATGCATCGACGGAAAGTGCAGCATAAACGCTTTCGTCGATCCGCGCATCAATCGCCTGAAGATCGGAAAGGGACAACTGATCAAGCGCAACCTTGCGCGATTCCGCCAGTTTTACCGCCGCGCCCGTAATGTGATGCGCCTCGCGGAAGGGAATGTCTGCGGCCCGCACCAGCCAATCGGCAAGGTCGGTCGCGGTGGCATAGCCCATTTCTGCAGCGGCGCGCATCCGGTCCGTGTGGAATGTGGCACCCGCGATCATGCCCGTCATGGCCGCAATCGAAAGCGCCATCAGGCTGGCGGCTTCGAACACGGGTGGCTTATCGTCCTGCATATCTTTGGAATAGGCTAGCGGCAGGCCTTTCATGGTGATCATCAGGCTGGTCAGCGCGCCGATAACCCGGCCAGAGTGGCCGCGCACCAGTTCGGCGGCATCGGGGTTCTTCTTTTGCGGCATGATCGACGAGCCGGTCGAAAGGCTGTCGGGCAGGCGGATGAAACCAAAGGGCTGGCTCGCCCACAGAATCAGTTCTTCGGCCAGCCGGGACAGATGCAGCGCGGTGGCCGAGCAGCACCACAGGAAATCGAGCGCGAAATCGCGGTCGGACACAGCGTCGAGGGAATTGGCCGTGGGCTTGGCGAACCCGAGCGCGGCAGCAGTCGCCTCGCGGTCGATCGGAAAACCGGTGCCAGCCAGCGCCGCGCTGCCCAGCGGGCACTCGTTCATCCGGGTGGTGGCATCGGCGATCCGGGCGCGGTCCCGCCGGAACATCTCGTAATAGGCCATCAGGTGATGGCCCAGCGTGACCGGCTGTGCGGTTTGCAGGTGGGTGAAGCCGGGCATGATGCTGTCCGCGTGCTCACCAGCACGGGTAACAAGAGCGCGCTGCAAGGCCGCCAACCCTTGATCCATCTGCGCGGCCGCATCGCGCACCCACAGACGAAAGTCGGTCGCCACCTGGTCATTGCGACTGCGCGCCGTGTGCAGACGCCCGGCCACTGGCCCGATCAGTTCGGCGAGCCGCGCTTCGGTGGTCATGTGAATGTCTTCGCGGTCCCAATCTTCGGGCACGCCGTCGCGTTCATATTCGGCGGCAACCGCGTCGAGGCCGTTGGCGATTACCAGCGCATCTTCCGCCGCGATGATCCCGGTGGTGCCCAGCATCGCCACGTGCGCCTTGGACGCGGCGATATCCTGCCGCCACAGGGCTTTGTCGAACGGGATCGAGGCGTTGATTTCGCGCATGATCGCGCTAGGGCCGTCAGCGAAGCGCCCGCCCCACATGGCGTTGGTTGCAGCCCCTGTTACGGAGCCCGTCATGTCCCGATCATCGCTCATCCTGGCTTTACCGCTCCTGCTGCTGGCGGGCTGCGATAGGGCGGACGAGCCCCCGGCGCAACCGGTTGAGGGCGAAGCGACCACGCCTACGCCCATGCCCACGGGTGCGGTGGTCCGAACCTTTGCTGGCACGGCCTTGCCTGCGATGCAATTTGCCGATCCGCAGCGGGCAACCCTTGATCTGGCCACACAGGACGGTCCTGTGCTGATCAACCTGTGGGCCACATGGTGCGCGCCATGCGTCAAGGAAATGCCGCAGCTCGATGCGCTGGCCGGTGAACTCGAGGGCGAGGTGCGCGTCCTGACCATCAGTCAGGATGTACGCGGAGCCGATGTGGTCACGCCGTTCTTCGCCAAGAACAGCTTCACGCGGCTCGAACCCTGGCTCGATCCCGATGCCGATTTGTCCGCGCAGTTCACGCCCGAAGGCGTTCTACCGCTGACGATCCTGTTCGATGCGGCGGGCAAGGAAGTGTTGCGTGTGCAAGGCGGGTACGACTGGGGAACGCCCGCCGCCGCCGCGCTGGTGCGCGACAGCCTGGCCGCGCGCTGAACTCAGGCGGTCAGGCGCTGCGCAATGGCCTGACCCATGCGGAGGGTATCGCCGGGTTTGAAGCCATCGAGCCAGGCGACGCGGCCAGGTTCGAACAATAGCACCACCGTTGAGCCGAGATAGAACCGGCCCATTTCCTCTCCCGCGACAAAATTGTGGCCCATGCCGCTGAAGTCTTCATGCACCGGCACGGCGGCATGGGTGCGGAAGGTATTGGGCCACACCGTGTCGATCCCTGCGACAATCATCGCGCCCACCATCACGCTGGCAAAATGCCCGTCCGGTCCGTCAAAGCGGCAGGACAGCCGCTCGTTGCGGGCGAACAGCCGGTCGACGCCGCCCGCAGTCGCGACATTGACCGAATAAAGATCGCCCGGAATGTAACTGGTTGCTGCCAGTGTGCCGGTCGCAGGCATGTGGACGCGGTGGTAATCCTTGGGGCTGAGGTAGATTGTCATGAACTGACCGCCTTCGAACCGCGCGGCCTCGGCCGCGCTGCACGCGAGGATTTCTGCCACGCTGTAATCGCGGCCCTTGGCCTGAATGATGCGTCCCCCTGCGATCGGCCCCAATTGGCTGACCGCGCCATCGGCGGGCGAAAGGATGAAGTGGCTGCTATCGGCCAGCGGCCTTGCGCCGGGTTTCAGCTCGCGCGTGAAAAAATCGTTGAAGCTGGCAAACTCCCCGATGCAACGCGCAGCCTCGGACAGATCGACGTCGAACGCCGCAACGAAACGCCGGATCAGCCGGTCGCGCAGCCACGGCTGCTGGCTTGCCGCAAGCCTCCCGGCAAAGCGCGACAGCGCGTGTTGCGGGACGATATGTTGAAGCGCGATGAAGGCTGAGGACATGGGCGCGCTTGTGTCAGGCTGCGGTCAGCGGTGCAAGCGTCACGCGGTTAGCGCCGACCAGGTTTGGGAACGGGGCGTGGGCGCTTGCGGATCAATGGCCTGCAGACCATGTGCGAACCACACCTGTTCGCGGGAAACCTATTTCAGTCGTATGTGACCGAAAAAATGGTGGGCGGTAACGGGCTCGAACCGCTGACCCTCTCGGTGTAAACGAGATGCTCTACCAACTGAGCTAACCGCCCCACGGCGCGTGGTGATGCGGATTTAGCGGCGAACGCGCGGCGGTCAAGCGGCCTTTGGCGGTTTGCCCGCAACCCAGCGATGATGCTAAGCGGATATCGTCCAGAGTGGCCCGAGGCATCCGCGATGATTGAAACGCAGCTTAACGACGGCACTCCGGTGTACATCCGCCGCGTCCGCCCTGAAGACGAACAACGTTTGCGCGATGGGATTGCGCAGCTTTCACCGCAATCGCGCTATCTGCGGTTCTTTTCCGGCATGCGCGAGGCGCCGCCGCAGGTTCTGGCTGCGCTGGTGCGCGCAGACGGGCATGATCACATCGCCTGGGGCGCGCTGCGATCTGACCTGCCCGGCACTCCGGCCCTGGGCGTAGTTCATGCCTTTCGCGATGCCGACGATCCGGAAACGGCAGAGTTTTCTGTCGCGGTTGTCGATGCATACCACGGGCGCGGCCTGGCAAGGTTGCTGACGGCGGTGCTGCTGCTGGATTGCGCGCGCGAAGGTTTGACCCAGTTCGCGGTTCACATCCTGCCTGAAAACCGCCCGGCGCTGGCGCTGGCCCGTTCGCTGGGTGCCGCAGGCGTCGGGTACGAGGCGGGGGTATCCTTGCTGGAGATCGATATCGCCGAGGCGCTGGTGGCGCTGCGGGCAGAGCCGGATGTGCCGGGGTTGGCCGCAGTCTTCGCACAATTCGCCGCTGCGGCGGGCTAGGCGTACTCGGCGTCAGCGGCTAGGGCGCGGGGCATGACACTCCCTCGCATCCTCGTGCTTGGCACCGGCGGCACGATTGCCGGCGCAGGCAGCGGGGCGACCGGAGCGGCCTACCGCCCCGGCGACCTCGCGCTCGGCACGCTGATCGCGCATCTCGATGCGCTGAATCTGGCGGCGGAACTGGTTCCGCAGGACATCGCGCAAATTGGATCGCAGGATATCGGTTGGACGCAATGGCGCGCGCTTCATGCGGCCTGCGTGGCGGCGATCGCTGATCCGGCGGTGGATGGAATCATCATCACGCATGGCACCGATACCGCCGAGGAAACCGGATACCTTCTCGATCTGACGCTGCCGACTGCCAAACCCATCGTGCTGGTCGGTGCGATGCGGGCGGCAGATGCTGTGGGCGCTGATGGAATGCGCAACTTTGCCAATGCGGTAAGGGTGGTGAGTGATCGGGAGTCATGCGGGCGCGGCGTGATGCTGGTCATGGGCGACGCGGTGCTCGCCGCGCGCGATGCCCGCAAAGCCGCAACCTCGGCGATTGACGCCTTCCGCACCTTTCCGCGCGGGCCATTGGCGCGGGTGATGCCAGCCACCCTCGACTGGTTCGGCCCGCCGCATCGGCGAAACGAAGGCGCGCGCTATGCTTTCCCGCAGGCTCTGCCGCGTGTCGCGATCCTGACCGCAGGTGCCGGGATGGACGCCGCGCCGGTCGAGGCGCTGCTCGGGATTGGCTGCAAGGGCGTGGTGCTCGCCGGGATGGGGCAGGGCAACGCTCCGGCCAGCGTCCTCGCCGCCCTGTCCCGCGCGGCGGCGCGCGGCGTGCAGGTGGTGCGTTCGGCCCGTGTGGATGAAGGCATCGTGGACCGCAATGTCGAGGTTGATGACGACGCGCTGGGCCTGGTGGCCGCCCGCGCGCTCGGCCCGGCCAAGGCGCGGATACTGCTGATGGTGCTGATCGCGAACGGAATGACCGATGCGGCGCACATACAGGCGGCGTTTGATGGGGGGTGAGGGGATCCGGCGTTTTGGGAAACCTCGCGAAAAGCTGCCCTTCGTCTATCCACAAGGCGTCAATTGATCCGTGCGCGGATCTGCACCGAGAACTGAGCCCCGGAGGTGCCCTTGGGAAGGCTCCCTTTGGGATTGAGGCATACGTGGCGCACCTGTGCGTCGTAGCCGACGGCGGGGGTATAGTTGCAATCGGCAAAGGACGCCGGGGCCGCCGCAGCATTGGAAAAGCGCAGGTCGGTGGCAGGCGTGAACGTAAGCATGGGCGTGCCGCTATTGAACCCGGCGACCCCTCCCAGCAGCGGCGTGCCGGCGTTGAAGAAGGTGATGGCCGGATCGATCGCGATGGCCACAAATACCGAATCCGGGTCGGTGCTGCCGGTGCCGCCATTGCTGATTGTGGCGGTGAGAAGCACGTCGTTGCCGGGGACAAAGAAGGCAGCGTCGGCGGGCGGGTCGAACAGCTGAGACGTCATCGCCACCGTCAGCGCGGCGATCCCATCGGCGGTGGCGACGGCGGAAAACTCCGAAGTGATGTCCCGCTCCCCGGCCGCAGTTCGCCGCGTGGTGGTGGCGGAGATGGCCTCGCCAATGCTGACCGGTTCGAGCGTGGTAAGCGTGCCGGTATAGCGTTGCGCGCTGCCGAAATGGCTGATGTCGACATGGCCGAGGTAGCGTTCGCCCTCGCCAAAGCCGCTGGGATCGGCGGCGCTGCTGGCGAAGAATTCGATGCGGTAGCCGTTGGCGGCGGCGGGCGCGTCGAGGGTGAAGGCGTAGCCCAATTGGTTCGTGCCCTTCACGACGGCGCGGATAGCGTCGGGGAAGTTCAACAGATCATTCGGCCCGTTGTCGCCATCGCCGGGGTCATTCGGCGTGACGCCGTCTGCTCCAAGATCAATGCCCAGACCGGTGTTGGCAAATATCCGGTTGGCGCCAATCGCAGCCGGCGCCGCGCCTCGCACACCCACGCCGTACCCCCCGGTGTTGCGGATCGTGTTGCCGATGATCTGTGCGCTGCCTGCCGCCATATCCAGATCGATTCCGGCATTCGCGCCAAAGGCAATGATATTGCCTTCGCCAGCGCCGTTGCCGCCGATGACCAAACCGGAAAGTGAACTGCCGCCCCCGATCTGGATCAGGGGTTCGATATTGGCAGAGGTGATCGCGCTCGTCCCGTCCGCGCCCATGCCGATGCTGTTCCCGCGGATCGTGACGCCGGAGCCTGTCGAAGCCCACAAGGCGATCAGCGACGCATCATGTCCGCCGATGACATTGTCCAGAATCGACAGATTGGTGATCGTTGCATTGATGACCACAATCGCGTCGCGGTTGAACGGGTCTGCGCGCACGCCATTGGCCACCGCCGAATTGCCGCTGGCGTCCGTTCCGATATAATTGCCGATGATGGTGACATCCGTGATCGGACCATCGGCCGCCTCGATAGCCGTAAGGCCGTTGCGAGCGATGACATTGCGGCCGCCCGCAGTGCCATCACCGATCACGAGATTGCTCACATTCCTGACGAATATGCCGCGTTCCTGATTCTCAAAGGTGGCGCCGGTGATCGTCACTGCGCCGATGGTGTTGCCCAGAACGGCAACATTGCTCGATCCGTCGATCACGGCGATGCCGGAAGCGCCGTTCCCGCCGATGACATTGCCCAGCGTTGTGGCATCGCCGCCAAGAGTGACGCCATTGGCTGCGGTCAGCCGAATCCCGTCCTGGCCTGCGCGGGCGATCACATTGCCGCGAATGAAGACATTGGGCGTGTTGCCGAGCGACAGGCCTTGTTCCGTGCCGGTGATGTGATTGCCTTCGCTTGCAGCAGTGCCACCAATCAGCACGTTGGCAATGCTGCCTGCAGCAAAGCGAATGCCGTCGCCGCCATTGCGCATCAGTGCGGACAGATCGCGGGTGAAGCCGATGATATTGCGCTGGATGCGGATCTGGCCATCCGAGGGAGATATCTGATCGTCACTTTCGAGTGCAATTGCGCCCGAGCCACTGTTTCCTGAAATCAGATTGCGGGTGATGTCGCGCCACGTGGCGATACCGAAGAAATTGTTGATCCCGCCACCTGCGTTGGCCCTTGCCGACATGCCAGCCGGGTCAGTGCCGATGAAATTGCCGCGAATTGCGGTGTTGGTGCTGCCCTGTTCGGTTAACACCCCGACGATGGAATTGGCGGAAATCACGTTGCCCTGGCCTGCATCGAGCCCTCCGATCACCACGCCGGCCCCCTTGGCCACGACGCCGCGCGTATTGCCGCTGCTGGTGCCATTGGGGAGCAGACCCAGATAATTGCACTGGATTGTGGCTGCGTTGCTGCTTGCTTGCGCGATGATGGCGTTGTCGAAGCCGGTCAGGGACAAGCCTCTGATGGTCTGGTTGCTGCCGCTCAGCAGCAAGCCGTTGAACCCTCCGCCGCGCACATTCACGCGCAAGTCGTGCCCGCTGCCCGCCCACAAGTCGCGGCACTGGGTGCCCGCCTGCGTCGTGCCGTCGATCACCGTGTCGTTGTCGGTCAGGTTCGGCAGGGTTGTCGACAGCGTTATGGTGTGCGGCCCTGCGCCGGGGATGGCAAAGGTAATGGTGTCGGCGCCGGGATTGCTGTTGGCGAACTGGATCGCATCGCGCAGCGATCCGCTGCCTGAATCATTGGTGTTGGTGACGATCAGCGGATCCGCCGGTCGGAGCGCGAACAGGCCTAAGGTCCATCGCCCAAAAAGGGCAAATGCGTAGCTCATCGTGGTGCTACCGTTCACCCCGGTCCGCGTGCTTGCGGCTCCGATAACGTCTGCCAAATTCACCACGTTCCAGCGGCTCGTCTGCCCGCTTCCCGTTATAGCGGAAATGACCTCGTCATTGGCCGCCAGCGTCGCCACCACCAACTGATCGGACGCGCTGGCAACGCTGGCCGAGGCGCTGAACGCGCCGGTGCCGCTGGTCAAGGTCGAGGCGGCGATCGGGCTGGTCTGGCTGACATTGGCAAAGGATATCGCGCCAACGACCACCGCCGCGCTTCTAGTCAGATTGACGACCACCTGATTGGTCCCGCTCGCCGGGGCGACCCTGCCCCAGACGTCGAGCGTTGCGCCTCCGCCCGCATCAGTGACCCGGCCAAGAAAGGTCAGCGCCTGCCCGGCATAGGTGACAGAGGCAACAATCGCGTCATCGCGCTCGATTGCGACCGACACGATCAGGTAACGGTTGGTGCCGGTGCCGACCGTGTGGTTGAACGCGATGGTGCCGGAGGCCGCTTGGAGTGCGGTCGCCGGATCGACGCTGATGCTCTGCGCCGCGACACGGTCCGCACAGCCCAGCACGATCAGAAGCCCGCATAGCCATAGGCTGACCATCCGAAGCCATCGCGGCAATGCCCGCTCCCCGTTGGACGGCGCTATTGCCCCCGATCCGGCGCGATGCGCGGTTTGTCCGAAAATGCGGAGCATCATGGCGAGCAGGCTCCTGCGGGTTGGCACCGGGACGCCTCCTGCGGCAACGGGGCCGCTGCACTGCTGTCGCCCAGGCCCAGCAATTGCGCGCCGAATTTGAACCGGATGCCTGCAAACAGGCCCTGATCCAGCGGGCGGTCGAGACTGAAGTCGGGATCGCGAAAACCCGCAATGTTGTAGCCGAGGCTCATGAGTGTGCCTCTGGCCACCACGAGGTTCGCCTGTGGGCCGATCGCGTAGCTGTAACTGCCATCGGTCACATTGGCGCGGATGCTGGCGCTGCCGCCAATATCAAGGGTCGCACTCAGCCCGATCCGCAGATCGAGCCCGGCGAGCGCAGTGAGGCCGGCAAGATCCAGACCCTCCACCCGGTCAAACCCGTAGCGCGTGCCCAGGAACAGCCCGATTTCGCTCAGCTCCCCCACGCCGCGCCGCGCGCGAGGGGACCAATTGGCCGAGACGCTTCCCAGCAGCCGCCGCGAAAGGGCATCGCCGTTCACGGTCAGCGCGGTGCGGCCCACCGGGCCAGCCTGCCCGGCGATCGCCCCGGTCACGGCATCGCTGCGATATTCCGCGCGGCCGAGGAGTGCGATATCCGAATCATCGGGCCGATATGCGAGGGTGAGAGCCGCGTCGATGATTTCAGCGGAAGCTCCGCCGGGCGCGGTGCTGCGGGTCCAGATCAGACTGCCGCCAAGCGCCTGTCCCTCGCCAAGCTGACGCAGAACGCCCAAAGTCGCGCCAAAGCGGTCGGCGAATTGCCCGTCGCGATACTCGGCCCGGCCATTGGCAGCCCAGCGCCCGCTGCGCCATGCGCCGCTGACAGTGACAGCGGTGAAATCTTCAAACAACGTGCGATCCACCCCCAAAGGGCCGCCATTGCCCGGTGGCTGGCCGGGGTTGATGACCGCATCGGGCGCGGGGGTATCGCCAAGGGTACGGTTGCCATCGAGCGTTGCGTTGAAGCTCAGCGTCGGCGTTGCATTCAGCGTTTGCGCAAAGCCGAAACCGGCAAACGTGCCGCCGCCCGGTGTATCGCCTGTTGTATTCCGACCGAGCGTGGAGGCAACGCGCGCTCCCTCCCACGGGGTCATGTCCAGCCCGGCCCGCAAGGTGCGCGCCTTGATCGCGGCACTATCGGCCATTTCATAAGTGCCCGTCAGCCGCACATCGCGCGCCAGCGCATAACGCAGGCCCAGCCGGTAGCGCGGCGGCAGGTCGAGCGATCCCTCGCCCCCGCTAAGGCCAAAGGACGTATCCCCGCTGATCTCCAGCCGGTTATCGAACAGGCGTTGGCTGGCGGCGGTCTGCAGCAGTGTCGAAGCGCGGCTTTCTCCGCTCGCCAGCCGGTCATCGAAATGGGCCAGCCCAAGCCGCGCGTCGGTGGCAGCAGAACGCCACGCCAGTTCCACCTGCCCACCGCGCCGCCGCGCCGCATCGGCAAGGCTTTCGTCCTGCAGCAGGCTGGCGATGCCCGACACGGTTTCGCTGAACTGGTAGCGGCTATCGACTCCCAGTTTGCGCCGCCCGGTGTCGGCGAAACTCTGCTGGCCGGTGCCATAGGCGGCCTCGACCTGACGGGCATAGGCGACCACATCCAGCTTGCCCGTCTGGTGCTGGAGTTCGGCCAGCCAGGCATGGGCCGTCTTACCAGAGCCTGTGCTCACGCCGACTTCGGCGCGCGCTTCGCTGGCTGTGCCCAACTGCAGCCGGGTGTCGGCGACTGCGACATGGGTGCGCACGCCATCGCTTTGGTCGGTGATGGCCGTCGTCCCGATCCGCACTGCGCCTTCAGCCGGACGCCATTCGGCCCGCACGCCGGCATTGATCGCCCCGCCGCCGACCTTGCCGGTTTCATATTCGATGATGATGATCTGCGGATTGAGGTCAGCGTCGCGCGTCAGGATCGGCTCGCTGAAGGTGATCGTGCCTGACAGCAGATCGATGGTATAATCGATGAACCGGGTCAGGCTGCGAGAGGCCACCACCACCTCGGACCGGAACCGGTCGCGCACTTCGATGGTGACGCGTTCGGAATTGGTCACAAGGTCGCGGGTGCCAAGCGGGTAGGGCCCGGCCAGGCCATTGCCCTGAAACTCGTCGCGCCGGAAGGTGCTGCCGATCTGCGCGCCGAAGGCCTCGGCCCGCACAGCGCCGATCTGCGCGGCGGCGCGAACCCCGGTGGCGGTGCGTTGATAGCGGCCAAGGGTGGTCTGATCGAACCCGGTCTGGAAGTCGCCGTACAGCGCAAAGAAGGTCGCGGTTTCGATCCGGACATACAGGTTTTCGCGCGTGGCGGCATCGAAACGGCGCTGCGAGGTGTCGCCGAACACCGTGTAATAGGCCGCCGGATCGATCGCGCCGAGCAGCGGCTGGTCCTCGCGCTGCTTGGCGCTGTCATAGGCGAGGGTGAGCAGATACTTCCCCAACACCCGCCCCTTGGCATAAAGCGCAACGCGGGCGTTGCGGCCAAGGTCGCTGTCGATATTGTCCCCGCGCTCCATATTGCCAGCGATCGACCGCGCGCCGATGCTGGCTTCGCCAAGGCCGATGATGGTCCATTCGACATCGCCCGGCACGACCCATGCCTCGATCTCCTGCCGGCGGCGGATATTCTCATGGGCGAAGTCGAAGGCCATACGCAGCTGGCCACTGACCATGGTGGGGGCAAGCTCGATCCGGGCGAGTCCCTCATCGCCCTCGATCTGCCAGCGTGCTGTGGCTTCGCCGATGCCGCTGAGCTGGCGCAACTGTTGTTGTTCAATCTGGGCCGCGCTTTCAAACGGCGCGTTGAGAGTGAAGCTGCCCGAAAGGCCTTCGCGCACCGGACGGCCATTGCGGTCCGTGATGCGCACCACCACCACCGGCCGCGTGGCCCCGTCGGCGATCAGCAGCGATTTGTCCGCCACCAGTTCCACCCGCGCAGGCTGCGAGGTGAAAAACACCTCGCGTTCAAGCCGCGCATTCACCCCGCCCAGCGAATTGATGATCTCGGCGGCCAGCACGGTCCGTTCGTTCAGCAAGGGAATGCCGCGCCACAGGCTGACGGCGTAGCCGCCGCCGGGAGCCTTCAGGGTGCCATCGAACGCCAGTGGATCGACAGCCTTGCCATCGGCATAAAGGCGAATGGTCTGCCCGGCGCGGTGCCGCACCGCGACCCTGATCGCAGGAACACGCGGATTGGCGTCCTGCGCCGGGGTGAGCCAGCCATCCGGGCCATCGCCAAGGGCGAGCCAATCGGTTTCGGCGGGCGCGGGTTTGGGTGTGAGCGGCGCAGCGAGCGCACCGGCACGCGGGCTGTTAAGCGTCACCGCGTCATCAAGCGGCAGGTCATCCGCCAGCGCGAACCGGGGCGCGGTTTCATCAGCCGCAGCGACGGCATGGAAATCTGCGCGGGCCAGCGATCCGCCTTGCCCGGTCACGAACTGCGAACCGGCATCGCCAGCGCTGCGGGTCGAGCGCGAACACTCCGCCAGCCGTGTGCCCGGAGGCAAGGTGCCGCGCACAACCTGAAGCACGTGCGTGCCGGGCACCACGCCTTCGAACCGATAGCGACCCTGGGCATCGGTGACGGCAAAGCTGCCATCTTCCATGACCACCCGGACCCCGGCAAGGCCGGACGCGGTGCCCGCCGCCGCGCCGCAATCGCCCAGCGTCGCCCGGCCAATGATCGTCATCCGGCCCGCGATGCTATCGCGCTCCACCACCACCGCCGCTTCGGCGCGGGCGCTTCGTCCGACCGTGTCACGGATCACGGCGCGGCTGATGAGCTGGCCTGCGCCTGAGTCGGCGCGGATAGCGGCACCATAGGTAATCCTGACCGCGCCCGATCCCGGCAGACGTTCGATCGCAATGGCCATGCTGCGCCCGTCGGCCGCCACGCTGACAATGCCGGGCAGCGGCGGCGCGCCGTCGAACCGCAATGTTGCATCCCGCAATCGCAGGCCGCGCGGCAGATCAATCTCCAGCGTCAGCCTGTGGCGTTCCTGCACCTCGGGATTGCTCAGCGTGAGGCTGTAGACCAGCGGGTCGCCCGGCTGCGCACGGGGGCGCGATAGGGTGAAGGCGAGGCCGGGCGCCGCTGCGTCCCGATCGACCGGGATATCAACCTCGACAGGCGCGGCGCTGGCCAGCGCGAAATCACCCCCGAAAGACGCCTCGGACACAGCGAAAGCCGCGCCGTCCGGGTGGGGTAACGCGGCGAGTTGCGATAGCGGGACCGCCGAAGGCGCGACAAAGTCAGGCGGCGGTTCGATTTCCAGTCGGTATCGCCCCAGCGGTGCAAGCGGAAACCAGTAGCGGCCCGGCTCCATCGGGTAGACGGTGCCGGCAGCATCGGTCACAGGCGCGCCGCTGACCACCGATGCGGGCCAGCGCGTCACGCCATCCTCTGCCAACACATCCGCCAGAGCGCCGGTGGCCGCATCGCGCAGGGTAACACGCACGCCTGAAACGGGCGTGGCGGTCTCGCTGTCGAACACGATGCCGAAGGGATCGGCAAGGATCATGATGTCGCGGGTGGCCGACGCGCCGTCAGGCATCGCGCTGGCGGTGGCCAGCTTGACCTTGTCGCCTGCGGCGACCGTCACGGCGCAATCATCGCCCTTTTGCTGCGCGCTCGCCCGGTGGGTGGCGATGCTGCCTGCGAACACGCCGGTGTCCGGCCCGGTCTCGAAAATTGTGAGATCAGCGCGCGCGCCGGTGCGGCTGCTGACCGTGATTGCCAGTTGGTCGATTGCCGCCCGGTCGCGGTTGGCCTGCGACGCGGCAAGCGTAAAGATGATGATCTCGCCCGGACGGAATTGGCTGCTGGCGGTTATGGGGAACGCCTGCACCGCTCCCGGCACGCCGGGTCCGCAGCGCGAGGCAGCTAGCGTCAGTCTGTCCTCGCTTTCCGGCGCGATGCGGAAGGTTTTGAACTGCGGTGCCGCAGCGATCCGCGTTACCAGGACACGGTTGGACGATGCCTCCTGCCATGCGCCCGCCTCATTCCAGCGGGCATAGGCGATATTCTCGATGATCCGGTCAGCGGCGCGGGCGACGGTGGCAAAAGCAGACGCAATCAGAACCAGACAGACAAACCAAAGCAGCCGCAGCCGGTTACTGCGATGCCCAAACCCCCGGATCGCCTCTGCCACGGTGTCCACACAGTCAGCGCTCAGTTGATGGTAGCGCGGAACGCGGCGGTGCGGGTTTGATTGCTGGCAATGTCGTCCAGCGGCGCGGTAATAGTGCGCCCGGCAATGCCGCCCCCCGAACTGCCGCCTGTGCAATTGTTCGCGCCATCAAGCGTGCCGTTGACGAGAAGGCTGCCGGTCACAAAGGTCAGATCATCTGGCAGAATATCGGTCACCACCACGCTGGACGCAGTGGCGGTTCCGGCATTGTTGCGAACCGCGACGCAGTATTCGACCGTCGCACCCGGAATCGCCTTGGGATTGGTGGACCCGTTGACGGGGTCATCAAGCACCCGACTGGTCTTCGTAACTGTCAGATCGGCAGCCGATACGGTGTAACTGCCGCGCGTGGTGAAGACCCCGTCGTTCGCGCTGTCATCAGAGCCCGCGCCATCGGCCAGCACAGTGTCGGTGCCACCGGTGTTGGCGCCGGATGTGGCTGTCAGCACCCCGCCTTGGGCCCCGGGCGTATTGCCAGCATGGGCGGTCGCGGACAGGAACAGGTTGGCGACATCGCCATTGGCCCGGTCCAAGGAAATGTTGCTCACGACAAACACCCGCACTGTGGTGTCTTCCGCGATTTCGTCGATCAGCGCGGTTGCAGCGTCGCCTGCGTCATACACGCCGTTGCCATTATCGACGTAGATCGTGACGCTGTCAGCGTCGAAATCATCCCCGCCCGAGGCCTGCGTCACGGCCAGCACGATATCGATGGTGTCATTCGAAAGGATGGTGACGTCAAACGCGATCACCGCCCCGTTCTGTCCGGGCGCGACCGTAGTGGTCGTATCGGGAACGCGGGCGACCACCAGATTGACCTTGCGATCGACTGTAAACAGATCGGATGCGGTCTCCTTGGTCTGCTGGACTCCGGCCACCTGATAATCGACCGTCGCGGTATTGGTAATCACAGTGCCGGCGCGCGTGCCTTCGGCGCGGACAGGCGCGGTTTGGACGGCAATGATCGCACTTGCAGCCAGCAGCGCGGTCCATTTTGAACGGCGTGTCATCTTGGTTGGCTCCATCCCTCACCGTCGACAGCGAACGCCATCAGCGGACTGTCACGTAAAATTCGAGCGTGCCGCTCTCACCGGGGGCAATGACGGGCAACGTCCAGCGGATGTTGGTGACATCCCCCGGCAGCACGGCGCGGCGTGTTCCATCGGGCTGCATGATCGCGAGTTCGCCAAGCGTGCCCCAACGCGTCCCGTTATCGACCGACACAAGCTGCGCGGCATCAATTTCGCCCGTCACGCGCACGCTCGCCGGAACGGGGGTAGACACCACGAACCGCTCGATCGGCGCGTCACCGGTGTTGGCAAAGCGGGTGCCGAAGATCAGCCTGTCGCCCGGCACCACGACCTGCGGCTCGACCCATTCGACCTGCCGTTCGCCCGAGCCGGTGGTGGTCACCTTCTCCAGCTTGACATAACCGTTCAGTTCCAGCGGCGCCTGCGCCTGCGCCTGCGCCTGCGCCTGCGCCTGTGCGGGCAGGGTGAGCACGGTCATCAGCGCAGCAAGGCCAAGTTTGCGGATCAATCGCATGGTGAGGCTCCTATTCCTCGATCAGGACGGCGAAGGTGACGGTTCTTGAAGTCCCGCCCGGCACAGTGCCCAGCGTCACGGCGATGCCGGCAGGCGATGCCTCGCCCGGATCGTCACCCACCGCATCGGTCAACGGCGCGCTATCGAGGTTGAGGGAGCCGGGTACGTAACGGGTGCCAGCGGGAATGGCATCGGAAATGACCAGGGTATCGACGGGCGCGGAGCCGCTGACAGACGCGGAAATGCCATAGGTGATGGTCGCGCCCGGAGCGGCGGTTGATCCGCCAAACGGATCGCTGACCGATGCCCACTTGACCAGCGTGACTGTGCTGGCGCTGCCGACCATCTGACCCGTGGCGGTGGCCATGCCGCCGCCAGCGCCGGCCATCGCATCAGCGCCGTTATCGCCTGCGCCTGCGAACACGGTGCCGGGTGCGCCAGAGCCGGTCGTAGTGCGTGCGATCAGATTGAGCGCGCTTTGCGCCCCATCGCCGATCCCGGTGGGCACGGTGACAATGACGAACACCCGCTGCGCGGCGCCCGCAGGCAGGGTTGCGGTGGTGCTGGGCGCGGGCAGCACCGCATCCACGCCCGGATCATACACCCCGTTGTCATTTGTATCGACCGCGATGCTATCGCGCGTGGCATCGAAGGCGTTGCCGGGCACGGCGGTCACAACCTCAAGCACAACCGCCTCTGGCCCGTTGCCGCTATTGCTGACAAGAAAGGCGAGAACGGCCGGCCCGCTGCGGACCGGGACGGGCCCTGCATCGAGCGAGGCCGCCGCCACGCTCAGCAATTCATCCACCCTGACCTGCACCGTATTCGAACTGACAGTGCGCGCCACGCCGCCTTCGTCATATGTCGCCTCGGCGGTGGTCTCGATCAGCGTGCCTGCCGGCACCGGACTGGCGGCGGCGGGATGTCCCGCAAGCAGCACAGCGGCGCCAAGGCCGAAGCATGACGCGGAAGAGAACAAGGTGAACACGCGGCTAAGCATGCCTGCTCGATAGTCCCGCAAGCGTATCGCTTTGCCGTAGGCGGGGCTAAGAGCTTCTGCTTAGGCCGTCCCCTGCGCCCGTCCTGCCCCCGCTGCTGCTATTGGGCGCCACGGGTAAAGGGCAGGCCGAAGCTGGAGCCGGAGCGCCGCTCGGGACCCCCTCTCCCAACCCTCTCCCACAAGGGGAGAGGGCCAAGGCAATAAGCCACCCGGCTTCGGTCATTCCCAGCAGCACGGCGCACGCCTAATACCGGACGGGCAGCTTCGGAGAGGTTCCTGCCAAAAGCAGAAATTCAGCTATCGCCCTCGTTGCTGCCAAATCAGGTGACTGCTATCTGATTGGAAATGCGGAGGTAGGGCGATGACTTTTGGGCTTGGCATAGAGTTTGCGTTTATCGCGTTCTGCCAGATTACGCTAGTCATGGGCTTGGCTTACTTGGCTATCGGGCGATGGGTTCAGGGGAGGGTTCGCGCATGTGTCTCGGCGGCTATCGCTGCCGCCTATATCCTCGGTCGTGTTCAGCAAGATATGGCTGAAACTGAATGGGATGCCTTCTCCAATCCGAAGGTATTGATCGTACTACTGACTTATATCGCGACGATCCTGCTTTTCGCGCTGCGAACGGATAGAGCCGAGCAGCCGGCGACGCCGTAGATGCGTCCCTAAAATGGGCAAAAAACCACCCAATTCCAGCCATCCGAAAACGGCAACCGCAAGCCTGAAAGCCGCCATTCCCGCCTCTCGGCCCGCAGCGCCTCCTTTCCTACCCGGCTTGACGATGGCAGTCTGGGCCGATGATCGTGCGGTCCGCTCCCTATCCGTTTCGGCGCGCAGCCAGGATCGCAGACCGCCCCGAAGCCTGCGTCGCGCCGTCTTCGGGGCGGGTTTTTGGTTTCAGGACAGTGTCTCATGTGTCTCCAACATTCAGGAACCGCGATGGATTGCTGAATGTCAGGACGCCGCGACGCGATGAATCACCCCCAGGGGGTGACCAGATACTTCTCGCCGGTCTTCATCTGGCGATAATCGGTGATCGCGTCCTTCTCCAGCATCTCTTCGAGTGTCACCTTGGCCTTGTAATGGCTGGCAAAGGTGGTGGTGAGGTTCGCCTGCACCCGGCCGCGCATCCGGCCAACGGTCTCCATGCCGGCGCGTTGCAGGAACGGCGTCAGCAACCATCCGGCGATGCTCCATTGCAGCCCGTAAGACGGTGTCAGGATCGTGTTGGACAGATCAAGCCGGCCATAGATGTACATCTTCTTCTGCTGGTTCGAACCGTAGCGCGAAAATTCGCCCATCTGGGATGCTGCGACCTGTTCCATCGCCTTGAGCACGCTGTCGGACGCCTTGCCGCCGCCGATCGGATCGAAGCCGAGGAAGGCACCGGTTTCGGCAATCGCGGCGCGCAGGTCGGCCATGTAGGTGTCAGCCGACGAGTTCACCACATGGGTCGCGCCTTGCGACTTGAGCAGTTCGACATGCTCGTCCTTGCGCACGATGTTGACCAGCTTCATCCCGTCCTCGATGCAGATGCGGTTGAGCATCTGGCCCAGGTTGGACGCGGCGGCGAGGTGGACGATGGCGGAGTGACCCTCCATCTTGGCCGTTTCGACAAAGCCGAGCGCCGTCATCGGGTTGACGAAGCTCGACGCGCCGGTTTCGCACGAATGCTCGCCCAGCGGCAGGCACATCATCGCATCGGCAAGGGCATATTGCGAAAAGGCGCTGCCCGGAACGCAGGCAACGCGCTGACCCATCAGCGCCTTGGCCATGTCGCCATCACCCGTGGCGATCACCGTGCCGGCGCCTTCGTTACCGGCAGGCAGACGCTGGCCATGGCGGCCGCGGTTTCCGCTCAGGAACGGTTCGGGCATCTGCGCGACGATTTTGCCGGGGGTGTATTGGGCACTGTCGAAATCGGCGGCACTGGTCAGGATTGCCAGATCCGAAGGGTTGATCGGTGCGGCTTCCATCTTGACCAGCACCTGATTGCCGGTGGGCGCGGGAAACTGGCTTTCGGCCACCTCCAGCGTCAGCTTGCCGTCGGCGGTGAGGGTGGTGAACAGTTGCTTTCCGGTGGTGGTCATTGTGTTTCCTCTCGTGAATCCGGGTAGGTCGCCTCGACGAAGTAGAGGCCGTGGGGGGGTGCGTTAAGCCCTAAAGCGGTGCGGTCGCGTGCAGCCAGCGCCTCGGCCATCCGGGTTTCGGGCCAGGCGCCAGTGCCCACCAGCTTGAGGCACCCTACCATTGATCGCACTTGATGATGCAGAAAGGATCGGGCCGCCGCGTGAATCTGAATCTCGTCCCCGCTCCGTTCGACAGCAAGCAGATCGAGCGACTTGACCGGGTCGGGGGCCTGACAATGCACCGAACGGAACGTGGTAAAGTCATGCCGCCCCACAAGCGCCTGTGCGGCGCGGTGCATCGCTTCGGCGTCCAGCGGCCGTGCGACATGCCACGCCCGGTCACGCTGCAGCGCCAGAAGCCCACGGCGATTGATGATCCGGTAGAGGTAGCGCCGCCCGGTGCACGAAAAGCGTGCGTGCCAATCGTCCGGCACCACCTCGCAGGCAGTGACAGCGATCGGATCGGGCCTGAGATGCGCGTTGATTGCGCCCATCAGGCGAAAGGGGGCAAGGTCCTTTGCGAGATCGACATGGCTGCGCATCGCCAAAGCGTGCACGCCGGCATCGGTGCGTCCGGCGGAGTGGAGCACGCATGTCTCCCCGGTGATCCGGTGCAGCGCGTCCTCAACCGCCTGCTGCACGCTCGGCCCGTTGGACTGGCGTTGCAGCCCGCGAAATGGCGTGCCGTCGAATTCGAGGGTGAGAGCGTAGCGGGTCAAGCCAGGACGGTCCCAGCCGCGACCGCCCGTCCGCGCAGGAACTCCGCGCGGTCCAGCACCGGCTTGCCCGCGCGTTGCAGGCGCAAGGGCCGGATCGCGCCGACATTGCAAGCGATGGTCAGGTCGTCATCGAGCAGCGTTCCGGGCGCGCCCGAAACGTCCACCACCTCGGCCAAGAGCAGCTTCACGCGTTCGCCCTCAAGCTCGAACCAGGCCCCCGGGAAGGGGGCGAGGCCGCGCACCTTGCGTTCGATCTCCCCGGCGGGCGCGCCCCAGTCGATCCGGGCTTCGGCCTTGTCGATCTTCGGCGCATATATCGCCGCACTGTCATCCTGCACCTCGGGGGGGAACCCGGAGGGATTTGACAGCACCTCCACCATCGCCGCGCCGCCGACTGCGCCCAATTCCGCGAACAGATCGCCCGTCGTCTTGCGGGCCACCGGCACCGTGACCTTGTGCAGCATCGGCCCGGTGTCGAGGCCGGCTTCCATCTGCATGATCGTAACGCCCGTCTCGGCATCGCCCGCCATCACCGCGCGGTGGATGGGCGCCGCCCCGCGCCAGCGCGGCAGCAGGCTCGCGTGGATGTTCAGGCAGCCGTGAGCAGGCGCATCGAGCACCGCCTGCGGCAGGATCAGGCCATAGGCGGCAACCACCGCCACGTTCGCATTCAACGCCGCGAAATCGGCCTGCGCCTCGGCGTTCCGCAGGGACACCGGAGAACGCACCGGCGCGCCCATCCGTTCGGCCTCGACCTGAACCGGGGAGGGCGCCAGCTTCTTGCCCCGGCCCGCCGGGCGCGGCGGCTGGGTGTAGACGCAGGCGATCTCGTGCCCCGCCTCATGCAGCGCGCGCAGCGCCGGCACCGCGAAACCGGGCGTCCCCATGAAGATGATGCGCATAAGCTTTGCCCGCGGCCTTTGTGAAGCGATGCGCAGCCCCTATCTGTCGGACCATGGCATCGCAAGAGATCGAAGCGTTGAGTTCCGCACTGGCCCGCCTACCCGGCCTGGGCCCGCGATCGGCCCGCCGCGCCGTGCTGTGGCTGGTCAAGCACCGCGAAAGCGCGCTGCCTGCGTTGCTCGAAGCCTTGGCGGGCGTCGCCGAGACGCTGGTGGAATGCCAGACCTGCGGCAATGTCGACACCAGCGACCCCTGCGCCATCTGCACCGACCCGCGCCGCGATGCGGGCTCATTATGCGTGGTGGAAGAAGTATCGGACGTGTGGGCGCTGGACCGCGCGCGCCTGTTTCCGGGCCGCTATCATGTGCTGGGTGGCAGGCTGTCGGCGCTGGACGGCATTGCGCCCGACAACCTCAACATCACCAGCCTGCTGGCCCGTGTGGAGGCGGGCGGGATCGACGAGGTGGTCCTTGCGATGAACGCCACGCTCGAAGGCCAGACCACCGCGCATTACATTGCCGAAAGGCTGGGCGAGTTCCCGATACGCGTCACGCAACTGGCCCACGGCCTGCCAGTCGGCGGCGAGCTGGATTACCTTGACGAAGGCACGCTTGCTCAGGCCCTTCGCGCACGGAGGCCGGTCGGATAGCACGCGGCGCGTTGAAATCCGTGTCGCCCACGCCTAGATAGCGCGCATGGCTATCCGCGAAATCCTTGAAGTGCCGGACCCCCGGCTGAAAACCGTCTCGACCCCTGTCGAACCGCAAGAGTTCAATGCCGAGCTGCGCACGCTCGTCGAAGACATGTTCGAAACGATGTATGATGCCCCCGGCATCGGCCTTGCCGCGATCCAGGTGGGCGTGCCCAAGCGGGTGCTGGTCATCGATCTGCAGCCCGATGATCCGGATGCCGATCCGGTCGAATGCAGCCATGACGGGCACAAGCACACCCATCCGGCAACCAAGAAGGTGCCGCGTGTGTTCATCAATCCGGTGATCCTCGACCCTGCGGATGAATTGTCGATCTATCAGGAGGGCTGTCTTTCGGTCCCCGAGATCTACGCCGATGTCGAACGGCCGGCGACGTGCCGCGTGCAGTATCAGGATCTCGACGGTAACACCCACGAAGAGGCGCTCGACGGGCTGATGGCGACCTGCCTCCAGCACGAAATGGACCACCTCGAAGGCATCCTGTTTATCGACCATCTGAGCCGATTGAAGAAGGCGATGGCGCTCAAGAAGTTGAAAAAGATCCGTCAGGCGGCGTGATGATGCAACCCCCTCGCCATGGTGGCGAGAGGGCGCAGCATTATCTCAGGCAGCCTGCCTCATACCATTGAGCGCCTTCAGGCAATCATGGGCACATTCCCGGCACATTTGCGCGCAGCGGCGGCAATGATCGTTGTCGTGCTTGGCGCATTCTTCGATACACTGCTCGCACGCGGTAATGCAGGCACGAAGCTGTGCCTCGATCACCGCAACATTCCCGGCAGTCCGGCGGGTCGCGACGCGATAGGTCGCCGTGCAGATGTCCGAACAATCCATGCAAAGGCGAATACAGGCGCGCACATCGCCTTCTTCGGCTGAACAGGCGTCTGCGCAACTGTTGCAAATTGCCGCACAATACATCGCATGACGCACCGCCTCTCCCAGCGCTTCATTGAAATCCGCCCCGACATCCGGGTGTTCTTGGATCATCTTGATGATGGACATAGGCTTTTCTCCTTGAGCTTACTGAACCCTCGCAACCGGCCGATTGTTCCGTTTTTGTGGAAAACGGGGGCTTGGCTGACAGAAATGTTCGGCCTATGTTCCCATGATGAACGAAACAATCTTTGCTGTCACAATGCTGGTTGCGGGTTTGCTGGCGGGCGTTTTTGCCGGTTGGTTTCTGGCGTCCCGTCCCATCGCCGACCTGCGGGCACGTCTGGCGGAGGCCGACAGGATTGCCGGCGAGCAAGAGGCTGAATTCAAGCGCGCGGTTACCGAACTGGGCGAAGCGCGGATCGAGGTTGCCGGGTTGAAAGAACGGGCAGGGCAGGCGGATGGTTTGCTGACGCGGCTTGATGCCGTTCAGGCTGACCGCGCGGCGCTGGCCGAACGGCTGGCTGCAGTAGAAAGCACTGCGACCGAGCGCGAACAGTCATTGGCCGAACGCGCCCAACAAGTAGCAGGTCTGGCGCAAAGGCTTGAAGGTGCGCAAGATCGGTTTCGAGATGTAAGTATAGAACTTGAACGGGAGCGCAGTGAGCGCACCGAGCGGGAGCGATCGACGGCGGCACTGATCGAGGACCGCGAGAAACAGTTCGAGAAAGAATTGAAACGTCTGCAGGAAACTGAAGACAAGTTGCAGGCAAAATTCAACGAGATCGGCGAAAAGATGCTTGAGGGCGCGCGATCCAAGTTTCTTGAGGGTGCGCAAGCCCACCTCGCCGCTTTGAGTAAGGAGAGCCTTGCCGAATTGGAGAGAAAGGTTGGGCCGGTCGGAGATACACTCGAACGTTATCGCTTGCGCGTGGAGGAACTCGAAAAGAATCGCACTGAAGCTTATCACCAGCTTCAAGGTATCATTGGAGAGGTGAAGGCTGGTCAGCGAGAGGTTATTGACGGAGCCAATCGCATCACGACCTCTTTGCGGGGGGCAACAAAAGCGCGTGGTGATTGGGGTGAGTTGCAGCTTGCCAACTTGCTCGAAAGCTGCGGGCTTTATGATAAAGCCGATTTTGACTTCCAGCTCAATGTGAAAGACGCTGACGGGAACAACCTGCGTCCCGATGCAGTCATAAAAATTCCTGGTGCGCGTTGTCTGGTTGTCGATGTGAAGAATGTGTTTAATTCGTATCAGGCAGCCAATGAAGCCATAACCGAGGAAGAGCGGCAGACGCTGCTAAAGACCCATGCGCGGGAAATTCGAGGGCATATCGACGATTTATCAGGCAAGCGTTATCAGGATTACGTTCCCGGCTCGGCAGATTTCGTGGTCATGTTCGTGCCCGGAGAGCATGTTCTGTATGCCGCATTGACGCAAGATGGCGGGCTACTCGACTATGCGCTCAAACGTCAAATCGTACTGTCCAGCCCGCTGAACTTCATGTCGATCGCGCTCACCGTTTCGACTGTCTGGCGTCAGGCCGGGGTTCAGGCTGATGCTCAGGAAATTGCGTTGCTTGGTAAGCAGCTTTACGATCGGCTTGGCGTCGTCGCGGGACACTTGGCTGCTCTGCGCAAAAGTCTAAACTCGACAAACCAGCATTTTGACAAGCTTGTAGGCAGCTTCGACACTAACTTGCGCCGTGCCGGTGAACGATTCGAGGAATTGAACCTCGATACGAGTGCGCAGGAACTGACTGAGGCGCTCCCGATCGGACACACTCCGCGTGCGCTCGCAAATTTCGCAGAAGCCGTTGATCTTCGCGACGGCGCTCAGGCGGAATAGCTACTCCTCCAACCCTGCCAAAACTTCGTAAGCCAGCACTGCTCCTGCTACCGCTGCGTTCAGGGAATCCGCCCGCCCCCGCATGGGCATGGTCACGCGCAGGTCACACGCCAGTTCGTAATCCGCCGGCAGACCTTGCGATTCGTTGCCCACAAGAATGAAGCACGGCGCTGCATACGTCGCCTCGCGATAGGGCACCGCGTCGCGCAAGGACGCGGCGACCAATTGGCCCCCATGCTCCTTGGAGCCGCCGCGCAGCCATGGCAGAAACTCCTCCCACCGTGCTTGCGCAAGGCCCACGGTGAAGATCGCGCCCATGCTCGCACGCACGGCTTCGGCGCTGAAGGGATCGGCGCAATCGTCAATCAGGATTAGCCCGCCTGCGCCGACAGCGTCGCAGGTGCGCAGCATGGTGCCAAGGTTGCCGGGATCGCGCAGCGCCTGCGCGACCAGCCAGATTGGCGCGGCCTTGCGATCCAGAGTGGTGAGAGCGGTGTCCCATTCGTCAAACACCCCCGCGACGCTTTGCGGATTGTCCTTGCCGGTGATCTTGGAAAGAATGTCGGGCGCGGTCGCAATGACCTCTCCGCCTGACGCGATGACGTCGGCCTCCAATTGCCCGAGCAGTGCGTGTTCGCGCCCTTCGGCCATCACCAGCGTGCGCGGCACCCGACCCGAGGCACGCGCATCTTCGAGCAGCCGCAGACCCTCGACCAGAAACTGTCCCGCACGCTTGCGATGCTTCTTGTCGCGCAAGCTGCGCAGATATTTGACGGTGGGGTTGGAATACCCGGTGATGTGCTTGCGCATGGATAACGCGCTGACGGTTTCAGCCGCCTGCGTCAATCCTCCCCGAAGCCGCCCGCAATCAGCGCGATCAGATCGGCCAGCACCGCGTCTGCGCCATCACCCTCGACCACAACCTCGACGCTGTCACCTTTGGCTGCGCCCAGCATCATCAGTCCGAGAATCGAGCCACCGGCCGCACTGTGCGGGCCTTTGGTGACGGTAACCGTCATGCCATCGGACAGTGCAGCGACCGCGCCGACAAACTTGGCGCTCGCCCGGGCGTGCAAGCCTCGGCGATTGACGATGGTGACACTTTGCCGTGCTTCTTCCACGCCCCGACCCTGCTCTTACGCTTTGGCCCGGGCCGGCGGGGCGGCAACCTGACCCAGAAGCTCGCTTGCAATGGTGATGTAATTGCGGCCTGCGGCCTGTGCTGCGTGAACTGCGGCGGTGACATCCATCGCCTTTCGCGCACCTGCGAGGCGGATGAGCATCGGCAGATTGATCCCCGCTATGACTTCAACCTGGCCCGCTTCAAGCAGCGAGATCGCCAGATTGGATGGCGTGCCGCCAAACAGGTCAGTCAGGATGATGACACCATTGCCTTTATCCACTGACCCAATCGCGTCCGCTATGTCGGCGCGGCGTTGCTCCATATCGTCATTGGGGCCGATGCAGACGGTGACGATCCCGTCCTGCGGCCCGACCACATGTTCCATGGCCTCGACAAACTGGTCCGCGAGGCGGCCATGGGTTACCAGGATCAAACCGATCATGCGAAAATAGGGATCCGTTAACTGCGAGCCGACGAGGTGGCTTACGCGTTTCTATCGTGAGGGACAATGCGATTACGTCATGCCGCCCAATTGCCGAAGACTGGCGCTAGCGACGATCCCGTTCAATGGTATCGGCCGCGCGCGAACCCAGATTGCGGTGTCTGACAGTGGGCGAAAATCCTGCGCTGCGCAAGGCCTGAGCCATCCGCTCGGTGGTGTAGACCGATCGGTGTCTCCCACCGGTACAACCAAAGGCCACGTGGACATATGGCTTGCCCTGCGCGGCATAGCGCGGAAGCAGCAGCAGCAGCAGATCGCGAATCCGGTTGAACGCCTCGGCAAAGGCCGGATCGCGCGCAATATGGTCACCGACAGCGGCGTCCTGCCCGGTCTGCTCGCGCAAGGTCGGTACCCAATGCGGATTGTCGAGAAAGCGCATGTCGAAAACCAGATCGGCCAGCGGCGGCATCCCGCGCGCAAAGCCGAAGCTGGAAAGGGTCAGCGTCAGCGCCGGATCGCCTGCGGTCGGCACAAATAATTCGCGAATCCGGGATTGCAGATCATTGCTCGACATCACCGTGGTGTCGATCATCACCTCCGCCCAGCGCCGCAGCGGTTCAAGCAACTCGCGCTCGGAAGCGATACCTTCCATCACGGGGCGCCCGTCTGCCATTGGGTGGCGGCGGCGCGTCTCGTTGAAACGGCGCTCCAACTCGCCTCCGGCGCAGTCGAGAAACAAGAAGGTCAGCGCGATATCGGGCCTCGCCGCGAGGTCTTTGACCAGCGCGATGATGGCCGCCGTCACAAAGCCGCGGGTGCGCGAATCAAACCCGATGGCAAGCGGGCCGCGCGCGTCATCCGGCGCAGTGACCAGGCTTTTCAGCATCCGCACCGGGAAATTGTCGATCGTTTCCCAGCCAAGATCTTCCAGCACCGCAAGCGTGGTCGATTTGCCCGCGCCGGAAAGGCCGGTGACAAGGAGCAATTCGCGTTGGGCTGGCATGGCTTGGGACCCGGTCATGCCTTGTTATCTGGCGCGTCTGTGGGGCAAAGGGAAGCCGGTTTGAATGCAAGGCCATGCACCGCGAGGGCCCATTCAGCCCGCAGGCCCGCCACCGTGGTGCCCGGATCGAAAGGCAGCACCGGCACCGCGATGCCAGCGATCGTGCGCCGCACGATGGGCGTGGCCGGGAGGCGTTCCGGCGCTGGCCCGCCCAGGGTGAGGATCAGTGCAACCGGGGCAGGCTCGGCGAGATCGTGTCGCACAAGGCCCACGCCGCGCACTTCCAGCAGGCCCGCGATGTTCGGGGGTGGAGTGGCGATCAGGCACTTGCCCTGAACTGTCAGTGTGACCCCGTCATCACCGATCAGACCGGCCCCGCGATCAAGCAGCGCCAATGCAAGGCTGGATTTTCCACTGCCCGGCGGCCCTTCGATCAGCACCGCACGGCCCGAGATGGCCACCGCACTTGCCTGAAGCACCAACGGCATAGGCGCGCTCATGATGCAGCGGGCAGGCGCAACCGCAAACATGCTCCCGGCGCGTCATCAGGTCGGCTTTCAGCACTGAGCGTGCCATCATGTGCTTCGGCAATGGCCCGCCCAATCGCAAGACCCAGGCCGGAATGATTGCCGAAGCTTTCACCCTCCGGCCGGTCGGAATGGAAGCGCCGGAAAACGTCTTCGCGTCGTTCAGGCGCGATGCCGGGGCCTGCGTCGCAGATGTCGGTCACGATGCAGCGCTCGAAACGGCGGATCGAGACATTGATCACGCCGTCGGCGGGCGAGAAGGAAACGGCATTATCGATCAGATTTTCGGCCACCCGTTCCAATTGCGTTGGCACGCCCATGACCTTGTAGCTGCCCGGCGCGGTATCGAGAATGATCTGCCGCCCCCCGTTCATCCCTCGATCCTCGCGGCTGCGGACGAGATTTACGAAAAGTTCGGCCAGATCAACGCGTTCCAGCGTTGCGCGGCTGATTTCGGCATCAACCCGGCTTGCGGTGGCGATTTCTGTGACAAGGCGGTCGATCCGGCGCACATCATGGGTGGCAATCTGGATCAGTTCCGCCCGCAGGTCCGGATCATCGACGCGCGGCAGCGTGTCGATTGCGCTGCGCAAGCTGGCGAGCGGGTTCTTGATTTCATGAGCGACGTCGGCGGCAAAGGTATCGACCGCGTCTATCCGTTGCCGGAGCGCCCCGGTCATGTCCGAGACCGCGCGGGCGAGCAGTCCGATCTCGTCGCTGCGCTGGGGAAGCCGCGGCACCTCGACTTCACGATCGCGCCCCTGCTTCACCCGCACGGCGGCGCGCGCAAGCAGGCGCAGCGGCGTCACGATCGTACGCGCCAGAAACAGCGACAGCAGCGCCGAAGCGGCCATGACCAGCAGCATTGCAATGAAGAGGGTAGAGCGCGCTGCCCGCACGCTCTCGGTAATGTCGACCGCGTTGCGCACGGTCAGCACCGTGGCACCCTGCAACCCCACCGGGACGGCCGCCGTGATGACCGGTGTGCCATCAGTCCAGTCATAAAGGCGCACCTGACTAAGGCCGAGTTCGCGCGCACGGGCAAGTTCGGGCCAGGCATCGGCCTCTTGCGCCTCGGGTTCGACATAGTCCTGCACGGCCTCTGCGCTGACGATGGTATCGACTGTGCGGTCGATCCAGCGGGCAAGGCGTTGTTCCCAATCATCATCATTGATGTCGTTGAAACGGAAGGCGGGCTCGGCAAGGGCGAAGCTGTCGGCAGTCAGCTTGCCCTCGATATCGAACAGTCGCAGGCGCATCCGCTGTTCCTTGCCGATCTGGACAAGCAGTGCCTCCTGACGCTGGCGTGTGGCCCCCGCGAGCGCCTCGGCGGTAATCTGCGCCTCGATCCGGGCAAGTTTGAAACGTTCGTTGATCAACTGCGTTCGATAGGTGTCGAGGTAGAACAAGCCCCCGCCCAGGATCAGCAACGGCAGGATGTTGACCACCAGAATACGCGCCGTCAGCGCGAATCGGCCGGTTGTGATTGGCTGTTCGCTATTGACGCTGGCGCGCGCGCCTTCAGTCATCGGTGAAGCTGTAACCTGCGCCATAAAGCGTTTCAATTCCATCGAAAGCCGGGTCGACAAGCTTGAACTTGCGCCGCATCCGTTTGATGTGGCTGTCGACTGTCCGATCATCCACGAAGACATCGTCGGGATAGGCAGCGTCCATCAGTTGGTTGCGGCTTTTGATGACGCCGGGACGGATCGCGAGCGCTTCGAGGATCAGGAACTCCGTCACCGTAAGGCTCACGGTTTGCGCGTCCCATCTCACCTGATGCCGCGCCGGGTCCATGAAAAGACGTCCGCGGGTGAGTGTGGCGGGCGCTGGCTCGGGCAACGCGTCGGGATTGGTGCCGGCGGCCAGCGGCTCGGCCCGGCGCAGGATCGCGCGGATGCGGGCGATCAACAGGCGCAAGCTGAACGGCTTGGCGATATAGTCATCTGCGCCCAATTCCAGCCCGGCTTCCTCGTCGCTTTCATCGTCCTTGCTGGTGAGGAAAATGACCGGCAGCGGCGAATGCGCGCGCAGGCGGCGCAGCAATTCAAGCCCGTCCATATTGGGCATTTTGATGTCGAACACGGCCAGGTCGGGCGGATTGTCGAGCAAGGCCTTCAGTGCGGTATGGCCGTCAGAATAAAGCCGCGTAGCAAAGCCTTCCGCCTGGAGTGCGATCGACACGGTGGTCAGGATGTTGCGATCATCATCCACAAGCGCGATCTGGTGCTTGCGCGTTTCCCCATCGGCATGCTCGGCGAGCGACGATGACGGCGCATGTGGCGTCGCGGGCGACGCAGCCGGTTCGGTGATGCTGTCGGACATGGTTTCAATCCTTTCTCCCCCGGCGTTCTCCATCGGACAGGCGGTAGCGCCAACCCGCCCTGACCGCAATGCCAGCCAACGACGTCAAGGCTGTCAGGGGTTGCGTTCAGGCGCGTCGGACGCAAGCCGAACGGCGAATGACAGCACAAGGGGCCGGGGGCGATCCGATGCACAAGCGAAAGCGGCCCAAGGTTGCATACGTATGCGCAGGTGCTACGGGGTGACCCACAAGGGATGGGATTCGATGGCTCCCGCCGGCCCGTCTCTGCTGATTTGATCACTCCCGCCTATCTTGCTGCTGCCCCGCCCAGGAGACGTATGTTGACCTCGCTCGCAACCCCGCTGTCCGCCCAGAACCTTTCCACCCGTGCGCGCCTTCACGCCAATCTTGGCACCGCCGCATTGGTTGAACATGCGCTGGCCAAAGGCGAAGGCAAGCTGACCAAACACGGCGCTCTGCTGGTCGATACCGGCCGGTTCACCGGGCGCAGCGTCAAGGACAAGTATATCGTCCGCGACGCCGAAACCGAAGGCACGATCAACTGGGGGACAGTCAACCAGCCGATGAGCCCGGAGCATTTCGCCGCGCTCAAGGCCGATTTCCTGAAGGAACTCGAAGGGCAAGACGAGCTGTACGTGGCCGACCTGTTCGGCGGATCGCAACCCGAATACCGCGTCAATGTGCGCGTCATCAACCAGATGGTATGGCACAACCTGTTCATCCGCACGCTGCTGGTGCGCCCGACGGCTGAAGAACTCAGCGACTTCGTCCCCGAATACACGATTATCAATCTGCCCAGCTTCAAGGCCGACCCGGAGCGCCACGGCTGCCGGAGCGACACGGTGATCGCGGTCAGCTTCACCGAAAAGCTGATTCTGATCGGCAACACCGAATATTCGGGCGAGATGAAGAAGGGCGTGTTCGGCCTGCTCAATTACCTTCTGCCTGCGCAGGGCGTGATGCCGATGCATTGCAGCGCCAATGTCGGCAAGGATGGCAAATCCGCGATCTTCTTCGGCCTTTCGGGCACCGGCAAGACCACGTTGTCAGCCGACGCCAGCCGCACGCTGATCGGCGATGACGAGCATGGCTGGTCGGACACAGCGGTCTTCAACTTCGAAGGCGGCTGCTATGCCAAGATGATCAACCTGTCGGCCGAAGGCGAGCCGGAGATTTACGCCACCACGCAGATGTTCGGCACGATCCTCGAGAACGTGACGATGGACCCGGCCACGCGCGAACTCGATTTCACCGACGGCAGCAAGACCGAGAACACCCGCGGCGCCTATCCCATTGAGTTCATCCCAAACACGTCGGAAAAGAACCTCGGCCCCGCGCCTTCAAACGTGATCATGCTGACTGCCGATGCCTTTGGCGTGCTGCCTCCGATCGCACGGCTGACGGCGGATCAGGCGATGTATTACTTCCTGTCAGGCTACACCGCCAAGGTCGCCGGCACCGAAATCGGCGTGACCGAGCCCGAAGCCACCTTCAGCACATGTTTCGGCGCGGCCTTTATGCCGCGTCATCCCAGCGTTTACGGCAACCTTCTGAAAGAACGGATCGGCAAAGGGAATGTCGCATGCTGGCTGGTCAACACCGGCTGGACCGGGGGCAAGTATGGCACCGGCAGCCGGATGCCGATCAAGGCCACCCGCGCGCTGCTCAACGCGGTGCTCGATGGCAACATGGACGATGTCGAGTTCCGCAAGGATCCCAATTTCGGCTTCGACGTGCCGGTGCATGTGCCGGTGCTGGCCGAGGCCGGGATCGACCAGACCATCCTCGACCCGCGCAGCACCTGGGCCGAACCGAGCGAATATGATGCGACCGCAAAGAAGCTGGTCGAATTGTTCATTGCCAACTTCACGCAGTTTGAAGCCTATGTCGATGACGGCGTTCTGCAAGCAGCGCCGTCACCTGTCGCTGCCTGAGCCGCGCCATACAAGTTGGAGAGGGAGAAGCCCCGCCCGGCGTAAGATCGGAGCGGGGCTTTTTCGTTGAAATGGCCTAACGCTGTCGGACCGTTCGGTACGAACCGAGTCGGAGGAGACACACCATGAGCATTCTTGATGGTATTCTGAAGAACATCGGCGGAGCGCCGGACGATGTGGTGAACCTTGCGGCCAAGATCGGGATCGATCCGGCGATGGTCGAACAGGCGATTGCGGCGCTCGGCAAGACACACACCATGGACGGCGACACAGTCACGCTGGCAGCGGAGAAGACCGGGATGAGCCCGGACATTCTCAATCAGATCGTCACCGCGATTGGCGGCGAAGGATCTTTGGCGAACTTTGCGTCGATGCTGGACCGGGACGGTGACGGCAATCCGGTCAATGACATCATGGGCATGGCCAAGGGTCTGTTCGGCAAGAGCTAAGCCGCGCAGGCCGATTGAACAGGCGGCGGGTTCGCACGATTGCGCCTACCCGCCGTCGCCTTCATCATCCTCATCACTCTCGGTCGCTTCGGGATCGAAACCGTTGGCCACAAACTGCCGGCCTTCTGGCACGTCCGCCAACTGGCTGATCAAATTGCGCGCAGCCTCTGCGCGTTTGCCGCCATGCGGATCCGCTGCAACCGGTGCGAGCAGATAGCGCGCCAGACCGCTTTCGCCTTCCGCGGCTTTCAACAACGCCACTTCAATCGCCAATGTCTGATCGAACGGGGCCAGTACGCTTGCACGTTCGATCGCGTGGCGCGCGCCTTCGGGCGGGCTTTCGCCGCGCCGGGTGAAGCTGCGATAGTAGTAGATCAGCGGCTGGGTGTGATCGGTTTCGATCGCGTTCAAAGCTTCGAAAGGGCGCATTGCGGCAGCGAAAGCGGCATCTTTGTCCGCTTCAGCGGCTGCCTTGCGGAACAGGGCATAGCCGTGCTGGACATAGGCGTTCAGCGCCCCCGGATCGGTCGCGATCGCAGCCTCAGCCGCCGCGATGGCGGCATCATCATTGCCGGCATCATATTCTGCCTCGGCCAACGCTGCCAGCACAGCACCATCGCGGGGGTGTCGTTCAGCGATTTTGCGCGCTTCGGACACCAGCGTGGCGGCCTTTTCTTCGTCGACGCCGCGCTTTGAACGCATGATCACGGGCATCATCGCGGCGTGCCCATCACTGATCGCGTTGACCGTGACTTGGCCAATACGAATGTCCTGCGCGGCAAACCGCATCCCGGCCATGCTGCGCTGCCGCGCATAATCGTCAAGTTCACGTTCAAGCGCTTCCAAGTCGCCGAAAATCTGCTGTCCTGCGGAAAGGCTTTCCGTGCCGGATGCGACCGCTTGCCAATACTTCACCAGTTGGCCCGACCGCGCCGGGTTGAACCGCAGATAATGGTAAAGCAGCCAGCTGCGCCCGTAAAAGGCATCATAGCGTGACCCGCGATTCTTGCGGTAGGCTTCGTAATCAAGCAGCTCGGTCACCGACACGGGCGCGGCTTGGCTGATTTCCCAGGCGCGTTCATTGTTGGGCAGGCCCAGATCAACCGAGCCATCGGGGTTGAAGCGCGCGGAGGAGAAATATTCAGCCGCACCCTCGCTCAACCAGCGGGGCATGGCGTGGCGGGCGGAGCCGATCAGGAAGTGGTGGCCGTATTCATGAAGCAATGTACCCATTTCTGCGGGCACGCTGTTCGTCCCGCCGCTCCGTTTGCGCCGGGTGCCGATGGCGCCTCGTCCGCCATCGACGGCACGGATGCGAACATTGGGTACAAAGGCGACCGAGCCATTGGCCCGCGGGATGTAGAAGCCGCCGACAAATGATCGCGGGCTGCCATAGATATTGCGCAACTCCTCGACACTGCCGACCAAATACACTGTGAGCCGATTGGAAGGGCTGGGCACCGGCACCCGGCGGCCGCTCTCCAACTCCATCGCCACATGATAGCGTTCAAGCTGCCGCGCAAATTCGGCGAGGTCTTCTGCACGCGAGTCGGCGTAAATGACGAAGCGATCGCTTTCGGCCTTGTGCCACGCTGCCAGTGCCGGATGGGCCATCATCAGCAGCACTGCGGCTGTACCCATCGGGACGTGTGCCCGAACCAACGTACGAAACAGATTGCGAACCATGTCTTGCGTGACCCTCCGCTGCTCTTTTCTCAGCACCCAAGGTTACGGATTTTATCGTGTATGGCCAGCCCTTTGCTGCGTGAAGGCGCAATTTTTAAGGCGATTGCCGGCGTGACTCATCCAGATATTGCCAGATGCGGCTGACCACCACCGACCCTTCGCCCACCGCGCTCGCCACGCGCTTGACCGAATGGGCCCGCACATCGCCGACTGCGAAGATGCCGGGTGCGGTGGTGGCGTAATCATCGGCCTGTCCAGCCGCAGCGCCCGTCAGCACGAAGCCCTTCTCATCGGTTTCGGCCAGGCCTGAAAGCCAGCCGGTGTTGGGTGCCGCGCCGATCATGATGAACAGCGCGCGGGTATCGATCCGGCGCTCGCTCTGATGCGTCTTCAGCGTAATTGCTTCGAGCCAGGTGTCGCCGTGAAGCGCGGTGACTTCGGAATGATAGTGGATGGTGATGCGCGGGTCTGCCTCCAGCCGTTGCGAAAGGTAGCTCGACATCGACGCCGCCAGACTGCTGCCGCGCACCACCAGGTGCACATGGCCCGCCGCACGGCTCAGGAACATCGCCGCTTGCCCTGCCGAATTGCCGCCGCCGATCACCACGGCGTCGGTTCTGGCGCAGAAGCGTGCTTCCATCTCGGTGGCCGAATAAAAGACGCCAGCGCCCTCCAGCTCTTCCAGATGATCGAGCGGCAGGCGGCGATATTGCACGCCTGTCGCGACCAGCACGGCGCGGGCGCACAGTTCATCCGATCCGTTGTTATCCCCGTCCAGGGTCACGCAATAGGCCCCGTCCTCGCGCCGCGAAACGCTTTCGACCCGGCGGGGCATGACGAAGCGGGTGCCGAACTTCATCGCCTGCACCTGCCCCCGCCAGGTCAGGTCGGTGCCGCTGATGCCGGTGGGAAAGCCCATGTAATTTTCGATCCGGCTGGATGTGCCCGCTTGCCCGCCGACGGCGGTATCTTCCACCACCAACGCCTGAATTCCTTCTGATCCGGCATAGACCGCCGCCGCGACGCCCGCAGGCCCACCGCCGACGATCAGCAGATCATAGGTGCGCTGCGAACAGATATCGAGATCGAGGCCCAGATATTGCGCCACCTTGCGCGGGGTGGGATCGTCCAACTTCGTGTCCCTACCGAGGATAACCGCCGGTTCGTGCCCGATCAGGCTGCACACCTGCACGGTTTCGGCATCGCGGCCGTCCATGTCATAGCTCTGGAACGGGATGCGATTGCGCGACAGGAAGCGTTCGACCGCCTGCACCGCCGCATTACGGTCCGCGCCGATGACCTTCACCGCGCTGTTTTTCAGCTCGTATTGCTTGCGGCGGCGGGCTGCGAAAACGGTGATGATGTGATCGCTGAGTTCGGGCACGCGGCTCATCAGGTCGAGCATGGCGGTGCGCGGCGCCTCGATCACACGGGTATCGACCGCGGCGCGCATCCTGAGGTAATTGGTGGCCCCGTTCAGAAACCCGATCTCGCCCATGAATTGTGTGGGGCCAAGGCTGGCGGGCAGCAGGCGTTCATCGGTATAAGGATCGACCACCTCGACCTCGCCTTCGACCACGTAGACGAAGCGGTCCAGCGGCTCGCCCATGTCCATGACGATGGAGCCGGCAGGGTAGAACTTCTCCCCGCCGATGGCGCAGATGGCATCGACGTGGTCCTGCGCCAGCGGCACCCGGCGCATGGTTTCGAGGTCTTGTCCCAAAGTCTCCATGCGGCCCTCCTGCGTTGCAAAGATGGCAACATGGGGTCAGACGCAGGCCTTTGCAATTCGCCCGTCCCTGCCGTGTGGCAGGGACGGTTTGGCGGTTCAGCCCTTGGCGCTGGCGATGTAGCGGCTGACGGTGTTGGCCATGACCGAAAGCGGCGCATTGCCGCCAAGGACCAGCGCGGTGTTGAAGGCGCGGAAATCGTACTGGTCGCCCAATTCGTTTTGTGCCCGCTCACGTTGGCGCAGGATCTGGCTGTGGCCGATCTTGTAGCCGCAGGCCTGACCCGGCCAGCTGCAATAGCGGTCAACCTCGGAGGCGACTTCCTCGACCTTGGAACCGTTGCGTTCGACGAAGAACTGGCGGCCCTGTTCGCGGGTCCACTGCTTGGAATGGAGTCCGGTATCGACCACCAACCGGCAGGCGCGGAAGGCGAGGCTTTGCAGGAAGCCCAGCCGCCCGACTTCAAAGCCCTCGTAGGCACCAAGCTCGTCGGCGATCTGTTCGGCATAGAGCGCCCAGCCTTCGGAAAAGGCGTTGAAGGCGAGGATCGAGCGGATCAGCGGCAGGCGGTTGCTGAACTCGCCTTCCCACACGTGGCCCGGAATGCTCTCGTGGAACGTGAGATCGGCCAGATCATACCTGCGGTGCAGATCGGTGGTGCGCAAGTTGATCCAGAAACGCCCCGGAATGCTGCCGTCCTTGCTGCCTGCCCCGCCGTAAGCGCCCGGCGCGCCGGGTTCTTCGGACAGGGGCAGGCGCACCACTTCCAGCCGCGGATTGACCACCTGCGTGAAGGCGCGCGGCATCTGCGCCTTGATCCACGCAAGGCGTTCATCGATGAAGGCGAAGATTTCCTTGCGGCCCGGATCGCCTTGCGCAAACTGATATCGCGGGTCTTCGGCCAGACCCCGCATCCGTTCGCCCACGCTGCCCTTGGAGTAGCCGATCTTGCGCAGGATCGGGTTCATCTGGGCGTGGAGTTCGTCCAGTTCGGCAAGGCCCTGACGGTGGATTTCGTCGGGCGTCAGATTGGTGGTGGTCGATGCCCCCAGCGCCCAGGCGTAATATTCCTCACCCATCGGCTGCGCCGCAATGCCGGCCGCATCCTTCGCTTGGGCGCGCTGGGTCTTGAGTTCAGCCAGCTGGCGTTCGAGCGCCGGAACGATCCCGCGCGCGGCAATCTGGGCCGCTTGGGGCGCGGCAGATTTGGCACCGGCAAGGTCGGAGGTTTCGAGCGGCCCGGCATAGCTTGCCTTGGCCTCGGCAAGGCTCGCCTGCATCTGGGCGATCGCCTTGTCGAGAAGGAAAGCAGGCGGCACCACGCCCATGCCGCGCGCTGCCTCGATCCGCTCGCGTTCCCCGTCGAGGATCGCGGGGACTTCCATCAGCCGATCGAGATAGGGGCCGACATCGTCGGCGGTGGCCAAGGGCTGCGTCGAACTGAAGAAGCGCGGCATATCGATGTAAGCGCCGACATTCTGGATCACGACGTAAGGCGCATTGCGCCAGCTGCCGACCGCGACATCCCCATAGGGCAGGGCCATGCCTTCGACCGCGCGGGAAAAGGCCGTTTCGATCACTTCGAAACCGATCTGCTGATCACTGGTCAGGCCGTCCTGGGGATAGGCGCGCACTTCGGCGACCATATCCTTGAGGCTGGCGGCATAGGCTGCGCGTCCGGCCTCTCCGGGTGTGCCGAAGGTGGACCGCCACGCAGCGTATTTGCCGGTGTCCACGCCAAGCCCGGTGGCGCGGCCCGGTTCGTGGGCGAGCATCCGGTAGGCGATCTGTTCAAGCTTGGTATCTGCGGCGTTGGCCGCCGCGCTGCCGGACGGCAAGCCGGGCGCGATGGATTCGGGCCGGGATGCTGCGCAGGCGGGCAGAAGGGCAATGGCAGAAACGCCGCCAAGCCCGGCGAGGGCCTGACGGCGGGTGAAATCAGTGTTAGTCTCTCTCATACCCCCGGTGTGGCGGGGTGCCATCAACGTGTCAATTGCACGAGGCTCAATCCTTGAGCATCCCGCCGACCTTGCCGCCTTCCAGCGCCAGCAGGTTCATCACGGCATGATGCAACGCGATATTCTGTTCGGCGGTGCCTTCGTAATCGGTCATGCCGAGTTCGCCTGCCAATTCCTTGCGGTTGGCATAGCTGGGATCGATGCCGACCAGTTTCATCAGATCGACGATGGATGTTTGCCAATTGTATTTGTCAGCTTCGGACATGGCGGCGATGCGCTGCGCCATCTCGGCTTCGCTGATAGCCGTATCGGCGGGGGCTGCGGACTGCGCAGCCGGGCGCTGAGCGGGCGAAGGCGCGGCAACGGCCGGTTTTGCGTCGACCTCGTCCTTGCCGAAAACCGCATTCTTGATCGAAGCGAAAATACCCATCATAGCCTCCCTGTTACATTACAGCTCACAACCGAATATGGACGCGCAATGTTCCGCTTGCGGGACGAGCAGAGGGCATTCGTTTGACCGATATCGTGCTTTCGATCGTGATGATGGCCGCGCTGGCACTGGCGGCAGGGGCGATTGTCTTGTGGCGCCGCACCGGGCTGGTAAAACAGCCCGCCCTGATGGTGTTGCTCGCCGTGATCGCGGTTGTGAACGTGCTGATCTGGACCGTCCCGAACAGCACAGGTGAGGCCCCGATCGAGCAGTTGAAGGCCGCCGGAGAAGGGTAAAAACCCCCCTCCGGCAGGGCCATGCGATCCTTATTTGATCGGGCAATCGGGCGAGAGCCGGAAATCCAGATAATTGTCCACCGACCGCATCAATTCTTCCATCTCGTTTTCGAAGAAGTGATTGGCGCGGGGGATTTCTTCGTGGTGGATCGTGATGTGCTTCTGGGTGCGCAGCTTGTCTACCAGCTTTTGCACCGCATTGGGCTGAACCACCGTATCAGCCGCGCCCTGCACGAAGATGCCGCTGGCAGGGCAGGGGGCCAGGAAGCTAAAATCATACATGTTGGCCGGCGGCGCGACCGAGATGAAGCCGCGCACTTCGGGGCGGCGCATCAGCAATTGCATACCGATCAGCGCGCCAAAGCTGTAGCCTGCGATCCAGGTGCTCTGCGCTTCGGGGTGAATGGATTGCACCCAGTCGAGCGCCGAAGCCGCGTCGGACAGCTCGCCGATGCCGGAATCAAACGACCCCTGCGACCGGCCCACGCCGCGGAAATTGAAACGCAGGGTGGCAAAGCCTCGGTCGGCAAAGGTCTTGTAGAGCCGCTGCACGATCCGGTCGTTCATGGTGCCGCCGCCTTCAGGGTGCGGGTGCAAAATCATCGCCACCGGTGCACGCGGACGCGGCGGGGGCGAGAAACGACCTTCAAGACGGCCTTCAGGGCCGGGAAAGATGACTGAGGGCATCGGGCAAACCTTGCGAATGAGGAGCCGCACCACGCCGGGTGGCGCGTGCGAAAGCGGCCTGTATATAAGGTGCAACGCAATTTTCGCAATTACTTGTGAGACTATCCCATTCCAGACCGCATCTACCTCGACCACGCAGCCACCTCGCCCCTGCGTCCTGAAGCCCACGCGGCGATGGCGGAGGGTTTTGGGCTGTGGGCCAACCCCTCCAGCCCCCACGCGGAGGGGCGTAAGGCAAAGGCCGCGCTGGAGGATGCGCGCGAGCGGATCAAGGCGGCATTGGGGTGGAGCGGGGAGCTGATCTTTACGAGCGGGGCAAGCGAGGCGCTGTGGATTGCGCTGAACCGGTCGAAAGCCACGCGCAGGATTGTCAGCGCGGTCGAGCATGACGCGGTGTTCCGGGCTGCGCCGGATGCCGAGGTGGTGGCGATTGACCCCGATGCTGACCTTGAAGGGGATCTGGATTTCACAAGACTTCGAGAGCTTCTCTCGGCATCCGGGCGGTCGCTATTGGCGGTGCAGCATGTCAACTCTGAAACGGGTTTTGACCATTATTGGAGCAAACGGCCCGGACACAGAGCCCTCACGGACGAGACTGGTGCGCTCTTGCTGGCAGACTGTTCGCAAAGTGCTGGCAAATATCCTCTGCCAGATGCGGACATGATTGTCGTTTCTGCGCACAAGTTCGGCGGACCGATTGGCATTGGTGCACTTCTGGTTCGTGACTTCAATCTGCTCGAACCCGCCGGTGGCCATGAGCGCGGTTATCGTCAAGGCACCGAAAATTTGCCGGGAGCGATGTCGATGGCGACGGCGATAGCGTTGGGCGGAGTCGAACGCTGGCCGACATCCTTTGAACAGCGCGACGAGTTTCGCAGGCGTTTGGAGGTGAACGGGACGATTATCAGCCCTGGCGGCTGGTCGGATTGGATTATCGCCGTCGCTCACCCCACCATCAGCGCCCAAGCTCTCCTCATCCGCCTCGACGCCATGGGCTTTGCCGTCTCGGCGGGGAGCGCCTGTTCTTCCGGCACGCTCAAGAAAAGCCGGGTGCTCGATGCGTTTGGCGTTCCCGATGACGTCGCCGCGCGCACGATCCGGGTGAGTTTGGGGTGGAACACCACGGCGGAAGAACTGGACCGCTTCGCGGCGGCTTGGGCATCGCTTGTCTGACCCAAATTCGTTCGTCCTGAGCTTGTCGAAGGGCTGTCTCCCTTGGTGGCTCTAGGGAAAGGAGGAAAGCCGTGCTTCGACAAGCTCAACACGAACGGGTAAAGGGCGGAGCACAATGATTTACCTCGATTACCAAGCCACCACGCCCCTCGCGCCCGAAGCGCGCGAGGCGATGCTGCGCTGGCTGGGCGGGCCGGACAGCGACACCTTCGGCAACCCGCACTCTCCCCACCGCATGGGCCGCATGGCCGCCGCAGCGGTGGAGACCGCGCGCGAACGGGTCGCGGCGCTGCTGCCCGAAGGCGGGCAGGTGGTCTTCACCTCCGGCGCGACCGAAGCGATCAACATGGTGCTGCTGGGCACACCGGGCGATGTCATCACCTTCGCAACCGAACATGCCGCCGTGCTCGATTGCCAGCGGGCTGTCGAAGCGCAGGGTCGGCGCTTTACCGTGCTACCCGTCACACCCGATGGCCGGGCTGATCTGGACGCGCTGCAGGCGGCGATTACACCGCAGACCGGCCTTGTCGCGGTTATGGCCATCAACAATGAAATTGGCGTCCGCAATCCGCTTGGCGCGGTCGTCGCTTGCGCGCGGCAGGTGGGGGCCAGAGTGCTGGTCGACGCGGTCCAGGCCTATGGCCGGGTGCCCGTAGAGGTAGCCGCCGACTACATCGCGGTTTCGGGCCATAAATGCCACGGCCC
This sequence comes from Sphingomonadales bacterium, assembly GCA_009995225.1. Taxonomy (GTDB): domain Bacteria; phylum Pseudomonadota; class Alphaproteobacteria; order Sphingomonadales; family Sphingomonadaceae; genus Erythrobacter. Next base: position 55,799 of record JAACPW010000015.1, read on the forward strand.
CAAGGGTATCGGCGCGCTGTGGATCGCAGGCGACGCCAGACCACCGCTCGCCTTGGTTCACGGCGGCGGACAGGAGGCCAGCCTGCGGTCAGGCACTCTCTCGCCCGCCCTTTGCGCAGGCTTTGGCGCAGCCGCTCAGCTTGCGGAAGAGAGCTTTTCGGAGCAATTGTTTCACGTGGAACATTTGTGGAACGTAGCGCGCAATGCGTTTGCGGACTGGGAATTGAATGGCAGTGCGGTAGATCGCTGGAAAGGCAATCTCAATATTCGGCGCGAAGGGTTGGATGTTGCCCGGCTTATGAGCGATTGTCGCCAGATTATGTTCTCTGCGGGAAGCGCCTGCGCCAGCGGGTCAGGCCGCACCAGCCATGTGCTCAAAGCGATCGGGCTGACGAACGCTCAGGCAAAGTCCTCTATCCGCCTCGGTTTCGGACGCTATACGACAGCACAGGACATTGAAACCGCAGCGGCGTTAATCATCGCCGCCGCCAGGGAGCAGAGCCTTTGAGCATCACCGTCACCTTTATCGATCCACGCGGGAATCCGGTCACAGCAGTGGCTGAACCGGGCGATAATCTCTTGCGCTTAGGGCAGGCGGCAGGGTTGCCACTGGAAGGCACGTGTGAGGGTCAGATGGCGTGTTCGACCTGCCACGTGATCGTTGCCGGCGACTGGTTCGACCGCTTGGCCGCAGCATCGGAGGAGGAGGAAGACATGCTTGATTTTGCCGCGGGGGTGCGACGCACCAGCCGGCTTTCGTGCCAGATCGACCTGACCGGTGATATGGACGGTATGACTGTCAGCGTTCCGCCCGAAACCAGCGACGCGCGGAGAATGTAGGGTTCAGAACGCGGGCGAGGTGAGAGCAAGGCATCAAATCCCGCCGCTACGCCGATGCCGCGCAGTGCTGGGCGGCAAAGGAAAAGGCAGTGGCGACGAGGATGAACCCCGTCGCCAAAACCTTAGATAGCCATTCCGTATCCAGCTTTCCAAACAGCGCATTGAAACCATGCGCGATGCCGACCCTCACTGTCCATAATCGTGAGATTATCGGCTAATTCAAGACGCCTTTGGCAACGGCAGCGCGCTGTTCGGCCAGCCCGCATTTGTCAGCAGGCTTCGTCATGCCGGTTCAGCCTGTCAGGCAGGTACTTCCATATTGAGCGCCGCCATCAGGGCTTCGGTGAAGGCGGGGATGTCATCCGGGTTGCGGCTGGTGATGAGGTTGCCGTCAATCGCGACCTCGCGGTCAACCACCGCTGCGCCCGCGTTGGCAAGGTCGGTGCGGATCGAGGGCCAGCTTGTGACGGTCCGGCCTTCGATCAAATCCGCTTCAGCCAGCAGCCAAGGTGCGTGACAGATCGCGGCAATCGGCTTTCCCGCTGCGTCGAATGCGCGGACCATGTCGATCACCTTGCTTTCGGCGCGGAGGATATCGGGGTTCATCTGACCACCGGGAAGCAGCAGGGCGTCATAATCTTCAACCGATACGTCACCGATGACCTTGTCCACGCCGATGCTGTCACCCCAGTCCTTCTGGTCCCAGCCGCGAATTTCGCCTGTCTTAAGGCTGGCAATGGTGATTTGCGCGCCAGCGTTCATCAGCATTTCACGGGGTTTCATCAGTTCCGACTGCTCGAAACCGTCGGTGGCAATAATTAAAACGCGTTGCATAAGGGGTCTCCTTTGGACAGGGTATGCCATGACTAGCCAACGCAAGACGTAATGTTCCACCGGGCAGGACAAGGCGGCAGGCGTGCACGATAGGCCGCTTTCCCTGTGGAAACCCCTCTCCCGGCCCGCCCGCAGGATTGCTAGACAGACATCATGACCGATCCCGTCACCACCGCTGCCCCTGACGACGGCTTCGACGCCATCGTCGATGCGCCCTTCGATGCCGCCCTGTCAGAGCGTTATCTGGTCTATGCGCTGTCGACGATCACTGCGCGATCATTGCCCGACCTGCGTGACGGCCTGAAGCCGGTTCACCGCCGCCTGCTGTGGGGGATGCGGCAACTTCGCGTGACACCGGACAGCGCCTTCAAGAAATGCGCCCGTGTGGTGGGCGACGTGATGGGCAAGTATCACCCCCACGGCAATCTGGCGCTCTATGACGCGCTGGTGCGCCTCGCCCAGCCGTTCATGCTGCGCTATCCGCTGATCGAGGGGCAGGGCAATTTCGGCAATATCGACGGGGATAATGCCGCGGCGGATCGCTATACCGAATGCCGCCTGACGCGCACCGCGATGGAGCTGATGGCGGGGCTGGATGAAGGCACGGTCGATTTCATCCCGACCTACAATAATGAAGAAGAAGAGCCGGTTATCTTCCCCGGCCTGTTCCCCAATCTGCTGGCCAATGGCGCCAGCGGGATTGCCGTTGGCATGGCGACCAGCATTCCCAGCCACAACGTCGCGGAAATCGTCGATGCCACGCTGGAACTGATCGACAACCCTTCGGTGACGCACGAACGGTTGATGGAGCTGTTCCACGGCCCCGATTTTGCCACGGGCGGGCAGGTGGTCGATAGCGCGGCAGCCATAACCGAAGCCTACCGCACCGGGCGCGGGTCGTTCCGCCTGCGGGGACGGTTCCACGCGCCCGAGGCCAAGGATGCGGATGACATCGCTGCGGGGATCGAGCGGCTGGGTGCGGGACAGTGGCAGCTGGTTATTTCGGAAATCCCCTATCAGGTGCCCAAGGGCAAGCTGATCGAACAGATCGCCGCCGCCATTGCCGATCGCAAACTGCCGATCCTGGAAGATGTGCGCGACGAAAGCGACGAGGCGATCCGCATCGTGATCGTGCCCAAAAGCCGCAACGTCGATCCCGAGCTTCTGAAGGAGAGCCTCTACAAGCTCACCGATCTGGAGACGCGGTTCAGCCTCAATCTCAACGTCCTGGATGAACGGCCCGGCTTTGGCCGCACGCCAATGGTCATGGGGCTGAAGGAGCTGCTGGAAAGCTGGACCTTTGCCCAGATCGACATTCTCCAGCGCCGCTCGCGCCACCGGCTGGCGCAGATCGCGCGGCGGCTGGAACTGGTGCGCGGCTACATCATTGCCTACCTCAACCTTGACCGGGTGATCGCGATCATCCGCGCCGAGGATGAGCCCAAGCCGGTGCTGATCGCCGAATTCGAGCTGACCGATGTGCAGGCCGAGGCGATCCTCAATATGCGGCTGCGGTCCTTGCGCAAGCTGGAAGAAATGCAGCTGCGCAAGGAGCAGGACGCTTTGCTGGCGGAAGAAGCCGAATTGCAGGCCTTGCTCGACAGTCCAGCCAAGCAGCGCGCCCGGCTGAAGCGCGATCTGCGCGCTTTGCGCAAATCCTATGCCGAAGACACGCCGCTCGGACGCCGCCGCACCCTGATTGCCGAAGCTGCGGCAACGGTAGCGTTTTCGATGGATGCGATGATCGAAAAGGCGCCCGTCACGGTAATTCTGAGCCAGAAGGGCTGGATCCGCGCGGCCAGCGGCCATGTGCCGCTGGATCAGGAGTTCAAATACAAGGAGGGCGATGCGCTCGCCTTCATTCTCCACGCGCAGACGACCGACAAGCTGCTGCTGGCGGCGTCCGACGGGCGGTTCTTCACTTTAGGCTGCGACAAGCTGCCCGGTGCGCGCGGTTTCGGCGATCCGGTGCGCACGATGGTCGATCTGGAAAGCGACGCCAATATCAGCGCAATGATGGTGCATCGTCCAGACGGACGGCTGCTGCTCGCCTCCAGCCACGGCAAGGGTTTCGTGGCGGAGATGAACGATCTGCTGGCTGAAACCCGCAAGGGGCGGCAGGTGGTCAATCTGAAGGATGGCGCTGTCCTCAGGGTCATACGCCCGATTGGCGAGAGCCACGATCACGTCGCGGTGGTGGGCGACAACCGCAAGCTGGTGGTGTTCAACCTTGAAGAAATGCCCGTGATGACCCGCGGGCAGGGCGTGCAGTTGCAACGTTACCGCGATGGCGGAATGTCCGACGCCACCACCTTCGTGCTGGCCGACGGCCTTAGCTGGCAGATGGGCGGATCGGGCGAGCGAACCCGCACCGAAACCGAAATCCGGATGTGGAAGGTGGCGCGCGGGGCTGCCGGGCGGATGCCGCCGCAGGGCTTCCCGAAGGACAACCTGTTCGACTAATCGAAGTTGAAGGCGCTGGTGCCCAGTTCCTCGGCCAGCATCTGGTTGACCCGGTCGGTGCCGGGGAAACCCTCGGCCAGCCAGCGCGCTTCTATCTTATGGAGCAGCCGCGCCACGTCAGGCCCGGCGGTAATCCCGCGCGCGACAATCGCGCCGCCTTTCAGCGGGAACACCGGCACGCTCCACCCATCAAGCACGCGTGCATCCGCGGCTGTCAGCAACAGCCGGTCGATCGCCAGTTGCAGGCCAAGGCAGTAGGCCAGCACCTTGGGGTCGGCGGCATCGCCTGCTCCGCGCTCTGCGGCGCCGACCAATCGGGAACGCTGGGCTTTCGATAGACGCAGGCGTGCGGCAACCGTTTCGGCAACCTCGGACGAGGGCGGCAGCAGCGCGGCAAGACGGCGCACCGGATCGGGGGCGATGCCTTGCGCGCTTTCGGCCGCCACAAGCCGGGCAAGCGCGGCGAGATGGGCCTTGCAGGTTTCCGGCAGGATAATGCCCAGCACGCCGCGCGCTTTCATCCGCGCAAGCGTGGCATGGGGGTCGGGCAGGGCGAGCAGATTGAGCAGTTCCGCTGCAATCCGTTCCCGGCTGAGACCCTTCAGCGTATGGGCAAGATCGGCGCAGGCATCCTCTGCCTGTTCGTCCAGCGCCGCGCCGAAGCGCGTCTGGAAACGATAATAGCGCAGGATGCGCAGGTGGTCTTCGGCAATCCGCTGCCGCGCATCCCCGATGAACCGCACGCGGCCTGCGCGCAGATCATCGAGCCCGCCGAAATAGTCCTGAATTGCCAGCGTTTCCGGATGGGCATAGAGCGCGTTGATGGTGAAATCGCGCCGGGCAGCATCCTCGCGCCAGTCCTGTGCGAAGGCGATGGTGGCGCGCCGCCCGTCGGTTGCCACATCGCGGCGCAGCGTGGTGACTTCGATGGGGCCGTCCTTGAGGATTGCGGTGACGGTACCGTGGTCGATCCCCGTTGGCACGGTGCGGATCCCGGCACGCTTGCAGGCCGCGATCACCTCTTCGGGGAGCAGCAGGGTCGCGCAATCGACATCGTGGACGGGAACGCCCAGCAAGCCATCGCGCACCGCGCCGCCAACCCAACGGATATTCTCCGCGCCAAGCGCCGCTGTCAGCGCGGCGAGGCCTGCGCGGCGGGTCCAGTCGGCGTCCCGCAGGTCATGCAGCATCGCGCAAAGCCTCCAGCGTAATCCGCCGCGACAGGTTGGCGAGGATCGCCGCGGTGACTCCCCAGATACGGTAGCCCTGCCACTCCATCTCCAGATAGCGGCGGTTCGCCCCGCGCCAGAACACCTCGTTGGTGGTCCAGCTTGCCGGATCGAGCAAGCGGGTGAGCGGTGCTTCGAACCAGGCTTCGACTTCGGCGGGGCTGGGGACAAGCGGCAGGCCGGGCGGGACCACGCCCACCACGGGCGTTACCAGAAAGCCGGTGCCTGTGTGATAGATGTCGCTGGTGCCGATGACGCGAACCGCCTCACGCGGCAGGGCGAGCTCCTCCTCCGCCTCGCGCAGGGCCGCAGTGATCGCATCTTCGCCCGGATCGATCTTGCCGCCGGGAAAGGCGACCTGCCCCGGATGATCGCGCATGGCACGGGGGCGCTGAGTCAGTATCACCTGCGGATCATGGTACACGTCCGTAATCGCGATCAGCACGGCAGCGGGCGTTGCACGCCCATCGCGGGCAAATTGCGCATCGCTCAGCAAATCGGGGACGGCGCGCGCGTGGCCATCGGCAAAGGCCCGCGCAAGCCTGTCGTGGATGCTGGCAGCAGGCAGCGACGTCATGGCAGGAGGCGGAAGGTCGCGCCCTTGCTGGCGATCTGCCAGCCATTCTTGTCCGCGCCTTCTGCCAAAGCGATCTCGGCCAGTTGCGTCCAGGTCGAGCGGTTGAGGCGCGCTTCGCAGCCACGCCGGACGTGCAGGTACAGCGCAGGGTTTTCTGGATCGCCGGTTGCGCGAAGGGCATGATTCGTACCCGCGATCACAAGATCATCGGTGTTGAGCCGAAAGGCCAGTGCGTCATCCGCTCGCACGCAGTCTGTGGCGATAAAGCACGCATCTTCCACTTCGATGCTGAGCTTTTCGAACGGGGTGACGAGCCAGTGATGGCCTTCAGCGTCTCGGGTAAGCAGGCCCGCGAACGCGCGCACCATCGCTTCGCGCCGGATTTCTCCGCCCTCGTGGAACCACGTTCCGTCTGCGGCGATGCGCATATGGCTCTCACCGATTTGCTGCGGCGCCCAGCCTTCGACCGGCGGCAGTTTGCGCTGCTCCACCAGATCGGCGATCTGGGCGAGGGTCAGGCTGGCGAGATAGGGGGGCGGTTCGTACGGCATTGCAAGACCGATGGCAGATGATGAGCGGAAGGTGAAGAGGCTAACCTTCCCACGGCCCCAGCATCCCTTCGGACGGCATCGCGGCTACTGCCGTACCGCGGGCCAGCAGGCGGTGCGATTCAAAAGGTCCGGGGCAGCGCCACCCGCCTGTCATCGCTGCCGAGAAACCCCAGCGGCCATAATAATCCACGTCTCCGATCAGCACCTGCGGCAGGGATGGCCCGCCACCTGAAGCAAGGCGGGCGTCCTCGGCGATCATCGCGCTCATCAGGCCAACGCCGAAGCCTTCGCCCTGCCGTTCAGGCACCACAGCGACAGGCCCGACCATCACCAGAGGTACCTGACCCTGCTTTGTCTGCAAGGCGACCGGCCAGCACTGGATCGTGGCGACGAGCATCTCGTTTTCGTCCAGCGCAGCAAGGCTCAGGCCCGGTAGCCAGTCCATGCCCTGCCGGATGCGATATGCCGTGCGTGCATGGCGATCCGGGCCGAACGCGCGGTCGAGCACTGCCTCGATCATGGCAGGCTCGACCGCTTCCAGCGGGATCAGCGTCGCCGTGGCGGTTGCCATCAGCGGGCGGTGAGCTTCATCAGCTTGGCGCCTTTGCCGTCCTCGGCAATGTAGATGGCGCCATCAGGGCCTTCGGCAATGGCCCGCAGGCGCTTTTCAAAGCCGTAACGCTTCATCTCGCGCGCGCCTTCGCCTTCGATCGCGACGTCGATCAGTGCCTTGGTCTTGAGACCCGGCATCAAGGCATGGCCCTTCCACGCGGAGAACATATCGCCGGTGTAGATCAGCATATCGCCCGGCGCGATCACCGGGGTCCAGAACGCGGCGGGCTGGGCAAAGCCGTCATCCGCGCTGTGATCGGGGATCGGATCGCCATCATAATGTTCGCCGTTGGAACGGACCGGCCAGCCGTAATTGGCCGCGCGTTGGACGAGGTTGAGTTCATCCCCGCCTGCCGGGCCATGTTCGACTTCCCACAAGCGGCCCTGCGCGTCCCAGTCCATGCCGAGGATGTTGCGGTGTCCCCATGACCAGATCTGTGCGGTTTCCTGACCCTTGGCGGCCAGCGGATTGCCCGCAGCCGGGGTTCCGTCGAGATTGAGCCGCACGATCGTGCCCAGCGTGTTGGTGGTGTCCTGCGCAGGCTCCATCTTCTGCCGGTCACCGCTGGCGACAAACAGATATTTGCCGTCGGGCGAGATCGCAAGGCGGTGCGAATAGTGACCGCGGCCGGACACCTTGGGGGTCTGACGCCAGATCACGCTGAGGCCTTCGATCGTGCAAGCGTTGGGCTCGGCGCAAACAAGCGTACCCTTGCCGACCACTGCGCCGGCGGTGTCAGCCTCACCGAATTCCGCCCAGCTGAGATAGATGGTGCGGCTTTGGAGCGTAGCCGCGGCCTCGGCCGGCAGGAAGGCGACGTCGCCCAAGCCGCCTTGGCCAGCATAGGCCACTTCGGGCACGCCGCTGACCGTCCTGACAGTTCCGCTGGTGGTATCGACGAACTTCAGGGTGCCGGCCTTTTCGGTCACGAAGAGCATTTGCGTGCCGGGCGCAAAGGCCATGGCCCACGGTTCCTCGAAGGTGGCAACCTCGCTCGACCGGAACGGCGTGGCGGGGCCGGTGGTTGCCGAAATCTCGTTCGATGTCTGCGCGGTTTCCCCCGTTTCGGCATTGACGCAGCTTGCCAGCATCAGCGCAGGGAGAGAGAGGGTGGTGAACAGGCGAACAGAAGGCATCATGCTAGGGGTCACTCCGGTTTTGACGGTCACAGGCGCTCCGCTGATCATCGGGGTTGACGAGGCAGGGCGCGGGCCGCTGGCCGGGCCGGTGGTGGCCGCGGCGGTTGTGCTTGGGGCTGCGATACCTTCGGGGATCAATGATTCCAAGCGCCTTTCGGCCAAGCGCCGCGCCGTTCTGGACGAAGCGATCCGCGGATCGTGTGGCTGGGCTGTCGCCGTGGTGGAGCCGGACGAGATCGACCGCGTCAACATCTTCGTGGCGACGATGCTGGCCATGACCCGCGCGGTCGGCAGCCTGACTGCTGCGCTCGAACGCGAAACCTGCGAAGTGCTGATCGATGGCAACATGACCCCGCAGGGTCGCTGCGCTGATTGGCGGTGGCCTGCGCGTGCAATCGTCGGCGGGGATGCAATCGAGCCGTGCATCTCGGCTGCATCGATCGTTGCGAAGGAGTGGCGCGACCGGCTGATGCTGGACGCAGCGAAAGCGCACCCGCAATACGGATGGGAGCGCAACAAGGGCTATGGCACGGCTGAACACATGGAAGCGTTGCGTCTCCATGGCCCCACGCCGCTGCATCGCCGCAGCTTTGCGCCCGTCGCCCAGGCCAGCATGCTGTAATCGGATTTTTGCACGATGTTCACGCGCCAGGTGAGTCCTGCGCGCCACACCGCTGCATATCGAGTCCCTGCGGACAGGGCAGACTCAACATCTTGTGCCGGTCCCGCTTCGTTCCGCCTAAGCCTTGCGGCACCAACCCCCTGTCAACCATAAAATGCGGAAAATTAGACGCTTGACGCGGACTCTTCAAAGACTCATGCCTGTGGATAAGTTGACGGTATAACAGGCGGGAATTGAGCAGTGGGCGTGATAGAAAAAGTGAAATTACGGGCGAAAAGCGTTGTAAAGACGCCGGAAACCGTGCGGGCGCATGATCTGCCGCTAAGCTGTATCCTGCCCGGCGATTGCATCGCGGCCATGCGCTCGCTCCCCACCGCCAGCGTCGACCTTGTTTTCGCCGATCCGCCGTATAACCTGCAACTGGGCGGCGATCTTGCCCGTCCTGATGGCAGCCATGTCGATGCCGTGACCGATCATTGGGACCAGTTCGACAGCATGGCGGCCTATGACGCCTTCACCCGCGCATGGCTGATCGAAGCGCGGCGCGTGCTGAAGCCCGATGGGGCGCTGTGGGTGATCGGCAGCTATCACAACATCTTCCGCGTCGGCAGCATTCTGCAGGATCTGGGCTTCTGGATCCTCAACGACATCGTCTGGCGCAAGACCAATCCGATGCCCAACTTCAAGGGCACCCGTTTCACCAACGCGCACGAAACGCTGATCTGGGCGAGTATGGGCGAGAAAGCGCGCTACCACTTCAACTACCGAGCCATGAAGACCCTGAATGACGAACTCCAGATGCGGTCGGATTGGGTTCTGCCGATCTGTTCCGGCGGGGAGCGGCTGAAGGAAAACGGCAAGAAAGCCCACCCGACCCAGAAGCCCGAAGCGCTGCTGTATCGCGTGCTGCTGGCCACCACGGAAAAGGGCGACGTCGTGCTCGATCCCTTCTTCGGCACCGGCACCACGGGCGCGGTCGCCAAGCGGCTGGGGCGCGAATGGATCGGGTGTGAGCGCGAGGATATTTACCGCGAGGTTGCAACCCGCCGGATCGACAAGGAACTCCCGCTTGATGAAAGCGCGCTGACCACGATGCAGAGCGCACGCTCCGCACCCAAGGTGGCGTTCGGCGCGGTGGTCGAGGGCGGGTTGATCCCGCCGGGCAGCCAGGTGTTCGACAAGAAACGCCGCTGGGTCGCCACGGTGCGGGCCGATGGCAGCCTGGAATGGGACGGCAAGACCGGATCGATCCACGGGCTCGGCAAGGATTTGCAGGGCGCACCGTCCTGCAATGGCTGGTTGTTTTGGCACTACGAGGATGCCGGTCAGGTGCAGCCGATCGATGCCGCGCGGCAGCTTTACCTGCTCGCAGCCGAAGACTGATCCGGCGCATGGCTGAGGGGGTCTATCTTCATCCGCTCACGCTCGTTCCCGGCCCGCAGACGGTCGAGGGGGAGGCTGTGCGGCTGGGCGGCTCGATGGCCTATGCCCGCGAGTTCGCGCTGGTTGTGCGGCAGGACGGTAAGGTCTGCGAACGGATCGTCGGCACCCGCAGCGAAATCCCCGCTGCGATCGCCCGCTTGCCTGCCGCATTGCGCGACGATGCGGCCCGGCAGTGGGCCAATCTCGCCAAGGTCCATGCTCCCCTGCAACTGGGCCACCGGACCATCCGGCTTGATCAGCCGCAGGTAATGGGCATCCTCAACGTCACGCCGGACAGCTTTTCCGATGGAGGGCAGCACGATGGCCTGGAAGCGGGCCGCGCGCACGCCGCCGCCATGCTCGAAGCCGGTGCAGCGATCATCGACATCGGCGGGGAAAGCACCCGTCCGGGGGCAGCCGCCACCTTCGAGGACGAGGAGATCCGCCGGGTCGTTCCCGCCATCGCATATTGCGCCGACATGGGCGCCGCGATCAGTCTGGACACGCGGCGCGCGGGCGTGCTGGCCGCAGGGCTTGCGGCGGGGGCGCACCTTGCCAACGATGTTTCGGCCCTGCGCTACGATCCGCGGATGATCGAAGTCGCAGCGGGCGCCGCCTGTCCGGTGGTGCTGATGCACGCGCCGGGTGCGGGGGAGGATCTGCATGCGGGCGGCGTCTATGCGGATGTGGTCAGCGCCGTCTTCGATTTCCTCAAGGCTGCCCGTGCGCGGGCCATTGCTGCCGGTATTGCCGAGGACCGCATCATCCTTGATCCCGGTATCGGTTTCGGCAAGTCACTGACCGAAAATCTTGCCTTGATGAACGCCTTGCCACTGTTTCATGCGCTTGGCAGTCCGCTGCTGCTGGGGGTCAGCCGCAAGCGGATGATTGGCGCGTTGTCGGCAGAGGAAGACGCGGATCAGCGGCTTGCCGGTTCCATCGCTTTGGCGATCAAGGGCATGGAGGTCGGCGTTCACCTGCTGCGCGTTCACGACGTGGCCGAAGCGGTGCAAGCGCGCAATGTGTGGCGCGGTCTGCGCGATGCGGCGCTGACGGATTATACTGCGCTCCCGCCGAGCTGACGGCCTTTCCCCATTGCCATGCTTCTGTCACGGAGCATCGCCACAAGACCCGCAATCCGACCTTTTTCAGGGAGCCACCCATGCGCTTTTCGCTGTTCGCCGCTACCGTTCTTGCCGCTTTCGCCGCCGTGCCGGTTGTGGCGCATGAGGACGAACCGGCGCCTGTCAAGACCGCTCCGGTCGCGGTCAGCCTGACGCCGGATCAGCTGCTGGCGCCCTATTACGAGGCACTGGCCCGGCAGGTCGAATTGCCGGTGGCAGGGCCGAACCCCGCACTCGCCGCCGATGCCACGCTGACCCGCATCGCAGTGGGCAGCTGCAATCACCAGAGCGCGCCGCAGCATATGTGGGCGCAGATCGCCTCGGCCAATCCGCAGCTGTTCCTGATGATCGGCGATAATGTTTATGGCGACAATGCGTGGGATCATGATGCCGGTCTGGAGAGCCTGCGCAGCGCCTACGCGCTGCAAGCCTCGCACCCCGAGTTTGCCGGTTTCCGCGCGCAGGTGCCGATGATGGCGACCTGGGACGACCATGACTACGGCCTCAATGATGCCGGCGGCGGGTTCCCGTTCCGGCGCTGGGGTGAAACTCTGTTCGAGACCTTCTGGGGATCGTCCGACGCGGTGCGTTCACGCCCCGGCGTCTATGACAGCAGCATCACCGGGCCGGAAGGCGCGCGCGTGCAGGTCATCCTGCTCGACACGCGGTTTTTCCGGTCGGACTTGAAGCGCGCCGAATGGACCAAGGACCGCCCGCCGCTGGGCAGCTATCTGCCGGACGAGAACCTCGACAAGACCATGCTGGGCGAAACTCAGTGGGAATGGCTGCGGCAGGAGCTGGCCAAGCCTGCCGACCTCAGGATCGTGGTGTCATCGACGCAGGTGATCACCACCGCGCACCAGTTCGAAGGCTGGACCAATATGCCGGTGGAACGCAATCGCCTGCTGGAAACGCTGAAATCCCGCGAGGCGAGCGGGCTGGTGGTCCTGTCGGGCGACCGGCACGCTGCGGGCATCTACAGGGCGCAGTACAAGGGCGAAACCATGTGGGAGCTGACCAGTTCTTCGCTCAACCTCGCCTTCGGCAACGACAATGACCGCAGCACCCAGCGCGAACCGGATGCGGCGCGGGTGACGAAGTTCTTTTCCGAGGAGAATTACGGTCTCGTCGATATCGACTGGAAGACCAAGGCGCTGACCATGACCCTCAAGGGCAACACCAGCGCCACACTGGCGAGCCAGACCTTCAATTTCTGATCCAATTCAGACCCGGCCTGCGGTGTTCCGCTTATGTTTCACGTGAAACACTTTGGGCCGGGTAGGATTTGTGCAGAATAATCGCGCAAATTCAAAGGGTAAATCCGCCGTCCGACACCATCACATGGCCGGTAATGTTGGAAGCGGCGTCGCTCAACAGATACAGAATGCTGTCGGCCATCTCTTCGGAGGTGGCGAAGCGACCCAGAGGCGTGGTCTTGGCCATCGCCCTGATCGTCGCGTCCCTCCCGATCGCAGCGACCGAACGCTGGAAATCCTCCCCCGATTCCCAGATCGCTGTATCCACGCCGCCAGGGGCTATTGCATTGACGCGGATGCCTTTTCCGGCATTTTCAACCGCTGCGATCCGCGCCACGTGGGCAACTGCCGCCTTGGACACGCCATAGGGGCCAATGCCGGGCACGGGCTTCAATCCTGTGACCGACGCGACCACCACCGCGCTGCCGCCGGTGTCGCCCATGGCCCTGAGCGCGGTGGCCAGCGTCAGGAAAGCGCCGTCCAGATTGACCGCCATCACCCGGCGCCATTCCGTCAACGAAATCGACGCAATTGGCCCGCCAGCGCCGATACCTGCGTTGACCAAGGCATGGTCTAGACCGGTCAAGCGCGGCTCTAGGCTGTGCCAAAGCGCCTCGTCCGCGACGCTGCCGACAATGCGGTGAACGTCGCCCGGAAGGTCCAGCCGATCCAGCCCAGCGCCATCGACATCGACCAGAAACAGCCGCGAAGCCCCCCGTGCTGCCAGCGCCTTGGCGCAGGCTGCCCCGATGCCCGATGCTGCCCCTGTGACAAGCGCCGAGCGTCCTGCGAAATCCTGATGGTGTGTCATGACGCCGTGGCTAAGCCCACGCGCCGCGCCGATCAAGCCGCGTTATCGATCCCCAGATCGGACAGCTTGCGATACAGGGTCGAGCGCCCGATCCCCAGCCTGCGGGCCACTTCGGTCATCCGGCCGCGATAATGGCCGATGGCAAGGCGGATCACATCGGCTTCAATCTCTTCGAGCGGACGCAGGTTCCCGTCGGGTGTGTAGAGCATGACGCCCACGCCTTCATGCGCGCTGGCCACAGTGACGCTGCCTTGTTCGCCCAGCATTTCCGAAAGCTGAGGGAAGCTGTCGGCGCCCAGCGAATTGCTTTCGCAATAAACGGCAGCGCGGAACAGCACGGATTGCAGCTGGCGCACATTGCCCGGCCAATCGTAAGCCGCCAGCAGCGCCAGGGCGCTGTCCGAGACCGAAAGGTGGATCAGACCCGGCTGTTCGCCGATCCGGGCGAGGAAATGGCGGGTCAGGGCGGGGATATCGCCGGTCCGGTCGCGTAAGGGCGGAAGGACAATTCGCGTCGCACCCAGCTTTGCAGCCAGGTTGGCATCGAACTGTCCAGCCTGCACCATGCGGTCCAGCCCGACATTGCTGGTCACAAGTAGCCGCACATCGACGCGAAAGCCGTAGCTTGCGCCCACGGGACGGATAATGCCGGTGTCGAGCGCCTCGGCCAGGCGTTGCTGGAGAACGGGGTTGAGGCGGTCAATTTCGTCGAGGATCAGCGTTCCGCCGTCGCAGTGCTGGAAGGCGCCGATCTGGCGATCAAACGCGCCGGGAAAGCTGCCGGGTTCATGCCCGAACAGCACCGAATCGATCGATGCGGGCGGAACGCTGGCGAGGTTGATGATTCGCAAGGTTTCCTTGGACCGCGGCGACGCGCCGTGCATCGCGCGCATCAGCATTTCCTTGCCCGTGCCGGTTTCGCCTTCGATCAGCACATGGCCGTGGCCGCGCGCGGCCTTGGCCGCCTGCGCCAGCGCCGTGCGGAACTGCGGGGCGGTGCCGATCATCGCATCGAAATCGAGCTGTGCGGACATTTTTTCAGTGAGCGGCGCCAATTCGTTGCGCGGCGATTCGCGGGTGGTGACGGTGCGCAGCGCCTCCATCAGCCGATCCGGCGAGACGGGTTTGACGAGGTAGTCCGAAGCGCCCGCCCGCATCGCTTCCACCGCCAGCAAGGGCGATGCGCTGGTGGTCAGCATCAGGATCGGAAGGGCCGGGCGGCGCGATTTGAGTTCGGCGATCAGCTGGCACGCATCGTCCCCCGGCACCCACTGGTCGAGCAGAATCGCGGAGAGCTGCATCCCTTCATGCGTGCCGAGCATCGCAATGGCGGTTTCGGCATCGGTGGCAACGATCGTGCGCCAGCCATCGCGCGCAGCAATCGCGGTGATGAGGCGCGACTGGGCTGGCTCGTCATCAATAAGCATGACGATCCGCGCATCATTTTGCGCCTCGGGAAGGCAATCAATATCCGCCATCGGTCCTGCCGCTCGCTTTCACCTGGGTTGCCGGGCCGACGGTGCGGTCCAGCGCAAGCCTTTGGCATAGCGGCGGGAGGTAAAAACGGGATTAAGACTGTGCCGGTCCGGGACAGGTGGTTTGCGCGCTGCGCACCGCAATCAAATGCGTCGCACGCGCAAGGTGACTTGAGATAGGCTGGCGGCTCCGATACGGGAGCGGGGCGGTGCCGGGTTGCGGCCACGGTAATTTTGCGGCAACCATCCGGCAACCAATCGCGCTACGGCGCGTTCGAGAGCCCAAGGGGAATGAGGACGTATGACTGTTCACGACATGGAAAAGGCTGAAGCCACCTATGGCAGCTTCATGGCGACGCTCAAATGGGCTGTGCCGGTGATCGCGATCATCGCGTTCATCGTTGTCGCTCTGATCGCCAGCTAAGCCGCCGCCCCTGTGAAAATCGCCATATTGAAGGAGCGCGCCTCTGGCGAGACGCGCGTTGCCGCCACGCCGGAAACGGTGAAGAAGTTTGCTGCGCTGGGCTGCTCGGTAGCGGTTGAGGCAGGGGCAGGGGTAATCGCTTCGATCCCCGACGAGGCCTATGCCGAAGCGGGCGCGCAGGTGGCCGATGCCGCTGCGACGGTGAAGGACTCCGATATCGTGATTGCGATCCAGGCGCCTGATCCCGCCCTGCTGGCAGGGGCAAGGCCGGGCGCGATGGTGGCGGCGCTGTTCGATCCCTTCGCGAAGCGCGCCGTGGTCGATGCCTATGCCGCTGCCGGGCTGGAGGCGCTGAGCATGGAGTTCATGCCGCGCATCACCCGCGCACAGGGCATGGATGTGCTGTCATCGCAATCGAACCTCGCCGGATACAAGGCGGTGCTGGCAGCAGCCGACACCTATGGCCGCGCTTTTCCGATGATGATGACCGCCGCCGGCACGGTGCAGGCTGCACGCGCCTTTATCATGGGGGTCGGCGTCGCGGGCCTTCAGGCGATCGCGACCGCGCGCCGACTGGGCGCGCAGGTTTCGGCGACCGACGTGCGCTCCGCGACCAAGGAGCAGATCCAGTCGCTGGGCGCCAAGCCGATCTTCGTCGAAAATGTCGCCGGAATCGAAGGCGAAGGTTCGGGCGGCTATGCCACCGAGATGAGCGAGGAATATCAGAAGGCGCAAGCCGAACTGGTTTCCAGCCACATCGCCAAGCAGGATATCGTCATCACCACCGCCCTGATACCGGGCCGCACAGCCCCTCGGCTGATCACCGACGCCCAGATTGCGACGATGAAGCCGGGCAGCGTGATTTTCGATCTGGCGGTGGCGCAGGGCGGCAATGTCGAAGGGTCGGTGCCCGATGAAACCGTGATCAAGCACGGGGTCAAGATCATCGGCTTTTCCAACACGCCTGCGCACCTGCCCGCCGATGCATCGGCGCTGTTTTCGCGTAACCATTTCATCATGTTCCAGGCGTTTTGGGACAAGGAGCAGGGCAAGCCTGTATTCGACGAGGAAATCGGCAATGCGATCCGGCTGACGCACGGTGGCAAGGTCGTCAACGAAAGGCTGCTTGCTTAAGCCGATGGGCCTGCTCAACGCCACTGTCTGGGACGCCCAGGACGCCGCCGAAGACCTCGCCTATGCGCTGGGCAAGGGGGAAACGGTGCGCATGGCGTCCAAGCTGGTGCGCGATTCGATCATCTTCACCGACCGCCGGATCCTGATGATCGATGTGCAGGGGCTGACCGGATCGAAGAAGCGGTTCCTGACCATCCCATACCGGGCGATCACCACCTTCACGCTGGAAAGCGCAGGGCACTTCGATCTCGATACTGAAATCACACTGACGATTTCGGGCGCCGCGCCGATTGCGTTCAATGTCAGCCGGGGCGCGGATGTGCCGGGGCTGGTGACGCTGCTGACCGAATATCTTGCGCCGGGGAAATAGGGGCACTCCATGGATTTTATTGCGATTCTCTCGATCTTCGTGCTGGCCTGCTTCGTGGGCTATTACGTTGTCTGGTCGGTGACCCCGGCGCTGCACACGCCGCTGATGGCGGTGACGAATGCGATTTCGTCCGTCATCATCGTCGGCGCGCTGATCGCGGCGGCAGAGGCCAACAGTCCGGCGGCCAAGTATCTCGGCCTGTTCGGGGTGGTACTGGCCAGCATCAACATTTTCGGCGGCTTTGCCGTCACGCAGCGCATGCTCGCGATGTACAAGAAGAAGGGCAAGTAAGCGATGAGCTTCTCCATCCTTGCCTCCGGCGCCGTTGGCGCTTCGGCGACCCCGGCCTGGGCGATGCTCGCCTATCTGGTGTCGGGCGTGTTCTTCATCCTTGCGCTGCGCGGCCTGTCCAGCCCGGCAACCAGTCAGACCGGCAATCGCAACGGCATGATCGGCATGGGCATTGCGGTCGCGACGACGCTGATCACGCATGAGATTGCCAACATCATCGAAATCCTGATCGCGGTCGGCATCGGCGGGGCCATCGGGGTTGTGATCGCGCGCCGCATCGCGATGACGGCCATGCCGGAACTCGTGGCAGGCTTCCACAGCCTTGTCGGCCTTGCCGCGGTGGTGGTGGGCTTTGGCGCGTGGCTCGACCCGGAATCCTTCGGGATCGTCGATGCAGCCGGGCAGATCCTTAGCGTCAGCCGCGTGGAACTGGGCCTTGGCATTGCCATCGGGGCGATCACCTTCTCCGGCTCGATCATCGCATTCCTCAAGCTGTCGGGCCGGATGAGCGGATCGCCGATCATGCTGCCGGGGCGGCATGTCATCAATCTGGGGACGCTGGTCGCGATCCTGGCGCTGATCGGGCTTTACACCGTCTCGCCCGATGGCGGCGCGGGTGAGGGCTGGATGATCATCGCGATTGCGGTGCTGGCCTTCATCATCGGCTTCCTGTTGATCATCCCGATCGGCGGGGCGGACATGCCGGTGGTTGTCTCGATGCTCAACTCCTACTCGGGCTGGGCCGCGGCGGCGATGGGCTTCACACTCGGCAATTCGGCGATGATCATCACCGGCGCGCTGGTCGGTTCGTCCGGCGCGATTCTCAGCTACATCATGTGCCGCGCCATGAACCGCAGCTTCATTTCGGTGATCGCCGGCGGCTTTGGCGCCGCGCCCGAAGCGGGGGGTGCCGGCGGCGCGCGCGAACAGCGGCCCTACAAGCAGGGCAGCGCGGAGGATGCCGCCTACATGCTCGAACAAGCCGAGAAGGTCATTATCATCCCCGGCTACGGGATGGCGGTGGCGCAGGCCCAGCACGCCCTTCGCGAAATGGGCGACAAGCTCAAGGAAAAGGGCGTGGAGGTGAAGTATGCCATCCACCCCGTCGCAGGGCGTATGCCGGGACACATGAACGTGCTGCTGGCCGAAGCATCCGTGCCTTACGACGAAGTGTTCGAACTCGAAGACATCAACTCGGAATTTGCTCAGTGCGATGTCGCCTTTATCATCGGCGCGAACGACGTGGTGAACCCCGCGGCCAAGACCGACAAGTCATCGCCCATCTACGGCATGCCGGTGTTCGACGTGGAAAAGGCCAAGCAGGTGTTCTTCATCAAGCGTTCGATGGGCGGCGTAGGCTATGCCGGGGTCGATAACGACGTGTTCTACATGAACCAGACCGTGATGCTGCTGGCCGACGCCAAGAAGATGGTCGAGGAAATCGTCAAGTCGCTCGATTGATGGCGCGAACTTGGCGTTCCGGAAAGGACACGACAGGGCAGGAAGATGGAAATGCGCAACCGATCTTTTGCAGCTGACAAAGCGGCGGCAAGCAGTGCCAGGATTGCCGGGCTGATGCTGGGCGCGGTCATGCTGTCCGCCTGCGCTCAGACCATCGCCAAAAGCCGGGTCGAAAGCGCACTGATCGACGCCGGATTGGGCGAACGCAACGCTACCTGCATGGCAGAGCGTATGGTTGATCGGCTCAGCATCAGCCAGTTGCGCAAGCTTGAAGGGCTCAAGGCGCAAAACGGTGAATCGGCCCGCCCCACCACGCTGGATGGCTACATCGACCGCGTTCGCCGGGTGGGCGATGCCGAAGTGCTGGCGGTGACCAGCAGTTCGGCCGCGCTGTGCGCCGTGGGACTCGGCTGAGGCTTGCTATTTCTCCCCGCGATGCGCCACACTGCGCGAACGGAGAGGGAGAATATCATGAACCGACTGGCATTGGCCGCCGTGCTGCTGACATCCGTGGGAGGTTGGACAGCAGCGCCGCTCGTCGCCGAGACGCTCCGGGTGGAGCCGGGCGAGGGTGCGGGCGAGCGATTGCAGGAGGCGCTTATCCTGGCCGCGCCGGGCGATGTCATCGAACTGGGCGCGGGCCGCTTCGCTTTGACCGATGGACTCAGCCTTGATGTCGACGGGGTAACAGTGCGCGGGGCGGGGATGGACACAACCGTGCTCGATTTCACGGGCCAGCAAGGCGCTGGTGAAGGTCTGCTCGTCACGTCTGACAATGTTACCTTGCGCGATTTCGCGGTCGAAAACCCCAAGGGTGACGGGATCAAATCCAAGGGCGCGGACCAGATCATCTACCATGGCTTGCGGGTCGAATGGACAGGTGGGCCAAAAGCCAGCAACGGCGCTTATGGTATCTACCCGGTCGAGAGCATGAACGTGTTGGTGCAGGACAATTATGTGCGCGGCGCGTCAGATGCGGGGATCTACGTCGGTCAGTCGGAAAACATCATCGTGCGCCGCAACCGCGTTTTTGAAAATGTTGCCGGGATCGAGATCGAGAACTCCAACCACGCCGAAGTGACCGAAAACCTTGCCACGCGTAACACCGGCGGCATTCTGGTGTTCGATCTGCCAGGGTTGCCCAAGGTCGGCGGTGGCAGCGTGCTGATCGCCCGCAACGCGGTGATCGACAACAATACAGATAATTTCGCGCCTGAAGGCAACATCGTCGCCAGCGTTCCGGCGGGAACAGGGGTGATGGTGATGGCAAACAGGCAGGTGCATATCCAGCAGAATGCTCTGGTGAACAACGGCACTGCGCACATTTTGCTCACTGTATATTCGCGCGATTTCAGCGATGAACGTTATGAGCCGCGCCCTGTCGACATCCTTGTCAGCGGGAATATCTATGGCCGCGCCGGTTTTGCGCCCGACATTCCCGGGGGCGCGGATCTGACATCGGCGTTAGGTGGTGATCTGCCCGCAATCATAACTGATGGCCGGCATCAGGACTTGAAAGTGTGGGATTTGCAGCCGGTCCTTTCCCTTGGCCTGACCGAGATGAGACAGGCTTTCGATCAGGCGAATCCGGCAGTTACTGTGCCTGACATTCCGCAGATATTCCCACCTGTCGCCAGTCTTTCTGTCAGTTTGCCGAAAGAGATGGAGGCCCGGCTGAAGTGAGGCAGGCGACGCTTCTGGCCTTGTCCTTCGCCCTGCTGATGGCTTCGATTGCTGGCGCGCGCACGCCGGCGTCGGTAAATGATGTCGCCGTGCTGGATGGCATGGCTCGCAACCTGTCGGAGTATCGCTTCTTTGTCCTTCCCCAGACGCAGGCGCCAGCGCGGGACGTCCACCCCTATGCGCTGAGTACCCCGCTGTGGTCGGACGGGGCGGACAAGCTGCGGTTTATCTACCTGCCCCAAGGCACCCGGCTCACCGCCGACGGAGAAGGCCTGCTGCAATTCCCTGTCGGTGCGGCGATCATCAAGACCTTTGCCTTCGGCGAAGGGGCCGACCGCCGATTGATCGAAACCCGCGTGCTGCTGCACCGCGCCGATGGCTGGACCGCGCTTCCCTATCGCTGGAACGACGAACAGACCGAGGCGACGCTGGCTTTGACCGGCGGCCGGGTGGAGCTTGTAACCCCGGCGGGCGAGGCGATTTCCTATGCCATTCCCAACAAGAATCAGTGCAAGGGTTGCCATGCCAAGGATGGCGCAGTGATCCCGATTGGCCCCAAGGCGCGCAATCTTTCGGCCAGTTGGTTGGGCGACATGGCAAAGGCGGGATGGCTGGACCATGTGCCGGATGGCGCGGACACTCTGCCTGATTGGCGCGCCCACGCAACCGGCGCGGCCGCGCCGCTCGCCCGCGCCTATCTCGATGTGAACTGCGCCCATTGCCACCAGCCAGGTGGAGCGGCGTCCAATTCGGGGCTCGACCTGCGCTGGGAGCAGGATGGCGATCATGCCGTTGGCATCATGAAGCGCCCCGTGGCAGCGGGGCGCGGGGCGGGGGTGCACGATTTCTCGATCCTGCCCGGACAGCCTGACAGGTCGATCCTGCTCTACCGGATGAATAGCGCGGAACCCGGCATTGCCATGCCTGAACTTGGCAAATCGAGCATTGATAAGCAGGGCGTTGCGGTGGTGCGGCGCTGGATTGCGGAGATGGAAGCAAAATGAAATGGATCTGGCGCGGACTGCTCGCGCTTCTGGTGGTTCTGGTGATCGCCTTCCTGATCTTCCGCACGCCCGACACCGACGCGGCCGCGATGCGCGCCAAGTATGGCGGGCCGCCGTCGCAATTCGTCGCCATCGGCGGCGGCGTGACAGTTCACTTGCGTGACGAAGGGCCGAAGGATGGGCCCGCGATTGTACTGCTGCACGGATCAAACGCCGATCTGCACACCTGGGAGCCTTGGGTTGCGGCGCTCAAGGAGCGATACCGGGTGATCCGGTTCGATCAGGTCGGCCACGGCCTCACGGGGCCTGACCCCGCGCATGATTACAGCCGCGACAATTACGTGGCCGATATTCTGGCGGTGGTGGACAGGCTTGGCCTTGACCGGTTTGTGCTGGCCGGCAATTCGATGGGCGGCAAGCACGCGCTGGCGTTTGCGGCGGCGCATCCGCAGCGGCTGACGGGTCTGGTGTTGGTGGACGCCAGCGGCGGGCCGATGCTGGATTTGGGCAATAATGAGGATGAAGACAGCGGGAATATCGGCTTTGCCATTGCCCAGACGCCGGGCATCAACCTGCTGGTCGAACAGATCACGCCGCGCAGCCTGATCGCGCAAAGCCTTGAGCAGTCGGTGTCGGTCAAATCGGTGGCGAGCGAGACCGCGGTGGATCGATACTGGGAGTTGCTGCGTTACCCCGGCAACCGGCGGGCAACATTGAAACGCTTCGGCTATCCCTATGATCCGCTGACCGAGGCACAGATCGCTGCGATCGACACCCCGACGCTGATCCTGTGGGGCGAGGATGATCGCCTGATCCCGGTCGAGGCAGGGCGATGGCTGGCCAGGACCATACCGAACACGACGCTGGCTATCTATCCGGACATCGGCCATCTGCCGCACGAGGAGGCTGTCGCGGCGACCCTGAGTGATCTCGGCCCGTGGCTTGCCGAACACGCACCGGCAACAAATCCCCGGTAAACGCCGCCCGTGTGCGCGCGGACACTGGACGGCCGGAACGCGTGTGCCTTACACCCGTTCGCATCTGCACACAAAATTGAAAGGCTGCGGCTTTGCGCAAACTCGGGATCATTGGCGGCATGAGCTGGGTGTCGACCGCGACCTATTACGAACGCATCAACCGCATCGTCCAGAAACGCGCCGCCCCGATGGCAAGCGCGCCGCTGCTGATCGAAAGCCTTGATTTCTGTCAGCTTTACGCCTTGCGCGAGGAACGCGATTGGCAACGCGCGGCCGGTGTCTTGACTGATAGCGCCCGCCGGCTTGAGGCTGCGGGCGCGCAGGCGCTGATCATCGGCGCCAATTCGATGCACCGCCTGTATGATGATGTTGCCGCAGCGGTGGATATCCCGATCCTGCACATTGCCGAGTGTGTCGGGCTGGAGATGAAGCGGCTTGCGGTCAACAACGCCGCCGTGCTGGGCACCCGCAACGTGATGACCGAAAGTTTCTACCGCAAGCGTCTTGTCGCGCACGGCATCGACCTGTTGCCGCCGAACCTGGATTACGTCGAGATGATGGACAAGATCATTTATGACGAACTGATGGTCGGCAAGGTCACGCGCGAGGCGGAGCGGACGATGAAAACCATCATCACCAACAAGGCACAGGAAGGAGCCGAAGCGATCATTCTGGCCTGCACCGAACTTGATCTGGTGGTGGATGTGAACGCGAACGTTCTGCCGATCTTCGACAGCACGCGAATCCACTGCGAAGCTGCGGCCGACTGGATCCTCGAACACGACACGGTGGGATAGGGCTCCACTCGTCCGTCTGCGCGGTCAGTTTGCCGCATTGCAACCGATCGAGGGGTGCATGTTGTTAACGTTCTCGACTACGCGGCGCGAGGATTTTGTCACGGAAACGTAATCGGCATTATCCGGGTCTTCGGGTCGCACCGATGGGCCCTTGGGGCCGTCCTCCTCCCCCCCAATCACCGGAGGGCGGCCCCATACTTCGTATCCCGACGCGTTGGTATCTCTGCGATTTGTGCAGTGTTCATGCCCCGTTCCCGTTGAGAACCCCGTCTCGCTCCCCTAATCGCCGGTGTTGTGATGACCCGTGCCCCCTATGCCGCCGACCCTGAGGCCCACGGACCGCGGGAGTTCGCAAGAGCAATCGGCGGCGAACAGCGCGGCCCCCGCAGCGCCTTCCAGCGTGATCGGGACCGCATCATCCATTCGATGAGCTTCCGGCGGCTCAAATCCAAGACCCAGGTGTTCATCGCGCCCGATGGCGATCACTACCGCACCCGCCTGACCCATAGCCTCGAAGTTGCGCAGATCGGCCGGGTGATCGCCCGCGCCTTGTGCTTGGACGAGGATCTGACCGAGGCGCTGTGCCTCGCGCATGATCTGGGACATCCGCCCTTCGGCCATGCAGGCGAGGCAGCGCTTTCGGATTCGCTGGAGCGCCACGGCGGCTTTGATCACAACGCGCAGACACTGCGCACGGTCATGCGGATCGAGTGTCCGTATCCCGAACACGACGGGTTGAATCTGACCTGGGATCTGCTGGAAGGCCTTGCCAAGCACAATGGCCCGGTGATCGCGCCGAATTGGGCGTTGGCGGAACTGGACGCGGCCTTCCCGTTGAAGCTGGCGACCTGGCCTTCGCTGGAAGCGCAGGTGGCGGCGGTGGCGGACGATATCGCCTATGACAACCATGATATTGACGATGGCCTGCGCGCCGGGTTCCTCAGCCTCGATGACCTGCTCACCCTCGATTTCCTCGCAGACCAGTGGCGTAGTATCGAAAAACGCTTTCCTCATGCCCCGCGTGAGCGTTTGCTGCGCGAGATGATACGCGACCAGATCGGCCTGATGGTGAATGATGTAATCGAACACACGGCGGCGCAGGCCAAAGGCTGCGCGTCGGTGGACGATGTGCGCGGGGCGGGGCGGCAGCTCGCCGGATTTTCTCCGACGATGGCCACGCAGGAACGACGGCTCAAGACCTTCATGTATGAACGGCTGTATTATCATCCCGAACAGATCGCCGCGGCCACGCGCGCACGTGACGTGGTGGCGCGGCTATATGCGGCCTATGCGCAGGATGCGACCCTGATGCCTGATGATTGGCGGGCGCGCCTGCCGCAGCGCGATCCGGAGCGCGCGCGGGTGATCGCGGATTTTATCGCAGGCATGAGCGATGGTTTCGCGATGCAGGCGGTCAGCCAGATTTATGGCGAACGGCCATTGGGTCTCACCAATGTCTGATCCGCGCCCCATCGGGCCGGTTCGTGTCGCGCTGGTTGGCGCAACGGGGCTTGTCGGCCGCCGTGTGATCGAAGTGGCCAGCCTGGGCGATGACGTGCGGATCGTCGGCATCGCCCGGCGCGAAGCGTCGCTACCACAAGGTGCGCGGATGGAAATGTTCGTGTCCGAGCCGGACAAGTGGGGCGACGTTTTCGATGCGGTGCGGCCGCGTGCGCTGATCTGCGCGCTGGGCACCACGTGGAAAAAGGCCGGGCGCGACGAGGCTGCTTTTCGCGCTGTCGATCACGATCTCGTGATCGCCACTGCCGAAGCGGCCAAGCGCGCCGGCGTGCCGAATATGGTGCTGGTGAGCGCCGCCGGAGCCGACGCGCGGTCCAAGACCCTGTATATGCGGGTCAAGGGCGAGACGGAAAATGCGCTGTCGCGGATTGGCTTCAAGCGGCTCGATATCCTCCATCCCGGTCTGCTGCGCGGTGAGCGTGAGGGCGACCTGCGGTTTGCCGAGCGCGCCGCCATTCTGGCTGCGCCGTTGGTCGATCCGCTGTTGTCAGGTTCATGGGCGCGGTACCGTTCGATTGATGCCGGGCTGGTGGCCGAGGCTGCGCTGGGTTTTGCGCTGCGCCGTGCCGGCGGGCGCTTTACGCACGACAGCGAATCAATGCGCCGTGCGGCCCGTGAATGGCGCCGCGTGGGCGAAACAGGAGAGGCGGCATAATGGATTGGGCGTTTGTCTTCAGCGCGGTGAACCTGCTGGCTCTGATCGCGTGGGTAGCCTTGATCCTGCTGCCGCGCTGGCCCGCGTTGCTATCGGCCGTCCTTTATCTGGGCGTGGGCCTGCTATGCCTGATCTACGCGACTGGATTGATCGGGCTGTTGACGGGGCTGATCCCCAATGACGGCGGCGGTGGCGCCGATTTCACCACGATTGCGGGTGTGCGATCGATCTTTGGCAGCGATGCAGGGGTGACGATTGGCTGGACGCATTATCTTGCCTTCGACCTGTTTGTGGGTGTGTGGATTGCGCGCGATGGCGATGCGAAGAACATTTCCCGGCTGATCCAGGCTCCGGTGTTGCTGGCGACGTTCATGGCGGGGCCGTTGGGTCTGCTTGTGTGGCTGGGCCTGCGCGAGCCGATTGCGCGGCGACAGGGGCGGTTTCGCTAGACCAGCATGGGTGCATCGGCTTAATCGTCTGCCAAACAGCTTTTGGGAGAGAGCACACCATGGCGCAAACCGCTCACCACGATCACAAAACCTTTGATGCGATCTTGCATTTCTGGGCACAGGAGCGCCCAGGCGGCCCCGCCTTCGATCAGGACGGGCGGGTCACTACATATGCCGAGGCCGATGTTCTGACCCGTCAGATCATCGCGCTGCTTCTGGCGCGCGGTGTGGGCAAGGGGGACCGGGTCGCATGGCTCGGCAAGAACCGCGATATCTATTACATGATCTATATCGCGGCGGCGCGCCTGGGCGCGGTGATGGTGCCTATCGGCTGGCGGCTGGCGCCGCCCGAAATCGCTTATATCCTTGGCGATACCGGGGCGAAACTGCTGTTTGCCGATGCGGAGTTCATGGATACGGCCCGGCAGATCGCAGCCGATCTTCCCGCCAAACCGGAGGTGATCGAGGCCGAAGCCGCGCGCACCGCCGCCGCCGGTTTCGAGCCTGCCACATATACGCCGCCCGGTCCGCACGATCCGGTGTTGCAACTGTATACCTCGGGAACCACCGGCAATCCCAAGGGGGCGATGCTCACCAATACCAACCTGTTCGGTCTGCGCGCGGCAGGGCTGGCGGCAGGGCTGGAATGGCAGTTTTACGAACCGGACGACTGCATGCTGGTGGCCATGCCCTGCGCGCACATCGGCGGCACGGGCCTTGTCAACATTGCGGTCGCCAATGGCGTGCGTTCGCTGGTGCTGGCCGAATTCACTCCCGATGGTGTCATCGACGCCATCAACGCAGGGGCGACGCACATGTTCATCGTGCCCGCTGCGTTGCAGATGGTGGTGCAGCATCCGCGGGCAGCCGACACCGATTTCAGCCGGCTCAAATATCTCCTTTACGGCGCTGCGCCGATGCCGCTCGAACTGCTCAAGGAGGCGGTCCGCACCATGCCCAAATCAGGGTTCCTGCAAGCCTATGGAATGACCGAGACGACGGGCACGGTGTCCTACCTTCCGGCAGAGGATCACTCCCTTGAAGGCAACCGGCGGATGCGTTCAGCGGGCAAGGCGTGCCCGGGCGTCCGGATCGAGGTGCGCGGGCCCGACAATCACGAGTTGCCACGCGGCGAAATTGGCGAGGTTTGCGTGCTTTCCCCCTCCAACACGCCGGGTTACTGGAATCTTCCGGACGCCACCGCAAATACCATCGACCCCGATGGCTGGCTGCACACAGGGGATGCCGGGATCATGGACGAAGACGGCTACATCTACATCCAGGATCGCATTAAGGACATGATCATCTCCGGCGGAGAAAACGTCTATCCCGCCGAAGTCGAAAGCGCGATTTACGGCCACCCTGCCATCGCCGAGGTCGCCGTGATCGGCATTCCGAGCGACAAGTGGGGCGAAGAGGTGAAGGCATGCGTGGTGCCTAAACCGGGCCATGAAATCGACGCCGACGATGTGATCGCCTGGGCGCGCGCGCGGATCGCGGGGTTCAAGGCGCCCAAAAGCGTCGATGTGATTCCGATGATGCCGCGCAACGCCAGCGGCAAAATCCTGCGCCGCGAGCTGCGCGCGCCCTATTGGGACGGCCAGGAGCGCCAGGTTTCGTGATGGCGCTTTCGTGATGGCAAAACAGCACGCCCCTGCAACCCAGCGCAATCGCGACGCTATCACGGATGTGCTGGCGCACACGTTACCGGCCAGCGGCGCCGTGCTCGAAATCGCGGCGGGCACCGGGGAACATGCGGTGTTCTTCGCCGGTGCATTTCCTCATTTGGGCTGGCACCCGACAGACCCATCGCATGATGCTGTCGCCTCGATCGCCGCCTACCGGGAGGATTATGCGGGCGACAACCTCGCTGCGCCGTTGATACTTGATGCCGCCGAGCCAGGCACGTGGCCGGTCGCAAAAGTCCGGGCATTCGATGCCTGTGTGTGCATCAACATGATCCACATCAGCGTGTGGGACGCCACCATCGGACTGTTCGAGGGATGCGCCCGCGTGCTTACGCAAGCGGCACCGTTGATCCTTTATGGCCCCTATCTGGAGGCTGATGTGGAAACGACAGCGTCTAATCTTGAATTTGATCAATCGCTCAAGATGCGCAACCCGGCATGGGGTCTGCGGCAACTCCATGACGTCGACAGCGTTGCATCGGATCATGGCTTCGCGCGCGTTGGCCGATACCAGATGCCCGCCAACAATCTCATGCTGGTCTATCGCAAGCGTTCGTCATAGCGAGCGAAGCCGCCTCACAGCGGCTTCATGTTATGGGAACAGCACAATCACCGCTACTCCTATAGCGGTTCGAAGCGAGACTTCATGCGCTGCGATTGGACGACTTGCGCGATCGCAGTCAGCTCAATTCACTGCGGCTCAGGTCGCTGTTCCTCGAGTTCGTCAGCACCGGTCATTTCGTCTTCGGAAAACTGCATGTTCGGGTTCGTCTTGACGTCAACGTCATCGATATCCTGGCCCTCTGCCGTGCCCAGATTCTCGGCGGTCTGATCATCACCGCCCATCATTTCGGACGTTCCGTCGCTCTGTTCTGCGGTGGCTTCGCTGCCGGTGTCAGAGCCTGAACCGCAACTCATCAGCGCGAGACTTGCCAAGGATACCGCGACGAATGCATTGATTTTCTTCATGTCGGTTCTCTCCACATCCCGATATCGATAATCAGAACTGCTGTGTGATCAAGATTTACGCTCGCATCAAGGCCGCGCATTAACATAAGTCGCTACGACGCCCAGCCGGCACCACGGGCTTTTCCAGAGGGCTGCCTGTTTGTTGGGCAACATCGCAAAGTCTCGCGCTCTCGCAAGCCTATTTTATGAGCACGGTCTGACGGGGTGTGGCCCGCACCGCGCGCCACACCGTCACGGCCAACATTGTCATGCCGCTTTATCGTTACAATTAGTCGATGGCGCGCTCGCCAGCGCGGCCCACGGATTTGATATCTTCGCCTGCGCCTTTGACGGTGTTGCAGGCGGCTGTGCCCAGTGACAGCGCAGCGAGGGCGGCAATGACGATGGTCTTGCGAATCATGATGAAGACTCCTTGTTGGTGTGAAAACTGACACATCACGCTGCGAGCTTATTCCTGACTGGCAGATGAAGCGACAGGTTTTGCTTTGGCCAATTGCCGCTCCCGCCATGCGATCAGCAATCCGGCCGCGATTATCAGCGGCGCACCGACCCACAGGCTTGCGGGCGCGGCGCGTTCGAACACATAAAACCCATACAGGCTTGCCCATAGCAATGCGGTGTAATCCATCAGCAGGATCACGGCGGCCGACCCGAAGCGTAGCGATGTCGTCAGCAGCATTTGCGCCGCGGCGCCAACCAGTCCCATCCCGAAGATCAGCGCCCAGGTCAGCGGATCATGCGCGGCCATGACGAAGGGCAAGGCGATCGCGGCAACAGGCAGGCTCAACGCCGCGAACCAGAAGACGATGCTCCAGGGGTTTTCCGTAGTGTTGAGGTCCTGGATCTGGAAACTGATCAGCGCCACCATGAAAGGGGCTATGAGGCCGACCGCAACGCCTGCCAGCGTCACGCCCTCATGGAGACCTGAAAAGGGCTGCATCGCCACGATCACGCCCGCAAAACCGATCGCGACCGCGCCCCAACGATAGCGTCCGATGCGTTCGTGGAACAGCACGATTGCGATCAGCACGGCAAAGACGGGCGCGGTGAACCCCAAAGTGGTCGCCTCGGTCAGCGGCAGCAGCAGCACGGCGCCATAGGTGAACAGCATGCCCAAAAGCCCGCTGGCGGCGCGCCGGGCATGGGCGGGTAGCCGGCGCGTCCTGATAAGCGCCAGCCGCTGCGTCAGCGCCAGCCCGGTGGCGATCAACACAAGCGTCAGCAATTGCCGCCAGAAAATCAGTTCGATCAGATGCGCGCCGCGTTCCCCCGCCAGCTTGACCAGCATTCCCATCGTTGCCAGCGCCAGCGCGGCAAGCAATCGCACGCCGAGCGCAAGCAAGGGGCGGGGGCGGGCGATCGAGCCATCCATCGTATCGGGGCTTGGCCGAGCGGCAGGGATTGCGCAAGCGACGTGCGCGCCTACATGCGAGGCGCCATGGAGATGATCGCCCAGTTCGCCCTGCTCAGCGATGCCGCGCAGCTTGCCTGGGTGGGCGCGGGTTTGTGGGTAGTGGCGGCGTTCGCCGGCGTGATGGAGCGGCGGCGTGCCAAGCGGCGCGATGTCGCCCGGCTCGAACAGGTTGGGTGGGTGCCGTGGACAGGTCTGTTCATGCTCGCAGCAATTGCAGGTGGCGGATGCCTGGCAATGAGCCTGCCGGTTGTGATCGGCGGGCTTTAGACAGGCAAGCTGATGCCCTGGAAACGACGCCGCAGGCGTCGCAAGCGCGACCGCGCGCTGGCCGGTTAGGCCGAACCGCCTGCCTTACAGGTAGGCCTCCAAGCCGACGCCAACGGCGTCGCAAGGCCGACCGGCCGCCGACCGGTTAGGCCTAACCGCCTGCCTTACAGGCAGGCCTCAAGATACGCCTGATCGAAGCCGAATTGCCGGGCCTTTTCCAGTGTGTAGGGGCGCAGGCCCGAGGCGCGGAATTCGCCAATGATCTTGCCGTCGTCGCTTTCGTCAAGATATTCGAACTTGAACAATTCCTGCGTCACGATCACGTCGCCTTCCATCCCGATCACCTCGGTGATGTTGGTGGTGCGGCGCGAACCGTCGCGCAGACGCTTCACCTGCACGATCAGATCGACTGATTCGGCAATCTGGCGCGAAATGGCTTCCTTGGGGATCTTGATGTCGCCCATCAGGATCATGTTTTCCATACGGCC
>JAACPW010000029.1 GCA_009995225.1 Sphingomonadales bacterium
GCATCCGACAAGTCTCCGCGACCCATGACTGCTCCTCAAAAAGCAGTCTTGAATCAGAACTCAGGGCAAATGGGAATCTCTTTTGTCAACACGGCCTAGACCCCATAAACCAGCGAGCCCATTCCGGTACTTCAACTCGTCACCGGAGATTATTTGCTTGGTGGTGATGATGTATGTGCGGTTCCCGCTTTCTTTGCGGAATGTGGAGGATCTGCTCGCTGAACGCGGGATCGATATCTGCCACGAAACGGTGCGTTTCTGGTGGAACAGGTTCGGCCCTTTGTTTGCGGCTGATGTCCGGCGACAGCGTGTGAACCGGATGAAGGGCTTCCGTCAGCGGAAATGGCACCTCGACGAGGTGTATGTGAAGATCAACGGCGAGATGTATTACCTCTGGCGGGCCGTCGACCAAGAGGGTGAAATCCTCGAGAGTTACGTGACCAAGAAGCGGGACAAGAAGGCAGCGCTGCGGTTCATGAAGAAGGCGCTGAAACGCCACGGATCGCCAGCGACAATCACCACCGACGGTCTGCGTTCTTACAAGGCTGCGATGACCA
This sequence comes from Sphingomonadales bacterium, assembly GCA_009995225.1. GTDB lineage: Bacteria > Pseudomonadota > Alphaproteobacteria > Sphingomonadales > Sphingomonadaceae > Erythrobacter. Next base: position 558 of record JAACPW010000029.1, read on the forward strand.
CGCTCGGCAACACCGACAAGCAGGAGGTGGGACGCTGGGCCAACAACCGGGTGGAAAATAGCCACCTGCCGTTCCGAAGACGCGAACGAGCTATGCTGCGGTTCCGACAGATGAAGTCGTTACAGAAGTTCGCCTCGGTTCATGCCAACGTCCACAATCACTTCAATCTCGATCGCCACCTCACCGACAGACAGACATACAAGATCGCCCGCTCAGCCGCACTGGCTGAGTGGCGCAGCCTCATGGCCTGAGCCGACAGCGGGTTAAGGATAACTTCGCCGATCGGAGACGGGTTGCGATTAGACTGACAGCACCGTGCCGGGGCTTGGAGGGAAGGGTCAGAACATCCGGGCAAAGTTCGCAACGCCGTGGGCGGGCGGTTCGACGAGCGATGGCCGTTCAAAAGACACGTCCGAACCCGGCAAAAGGGCTGATATGCACCCAAGCGTGCCTTCTATCTGATGGTCGCGGAGCGAGTAGAAAACCAATTTGGCTTCCTTGCGGGTTTCGACAAGCCCCGCCTTTCGCAGCACGCCCAGTTGTTGGGACAGGCCAGGCTGGCCGATGCCGGTTGCCGCTTCGATCTCACCCACATTGCGTTCACCCGCAATCAGCGCGGTCAGGATGCGCCACCGCACCGGATGGGCCAGCGCTTTCAGGGCTTCGATCAGATCATCCTCGCTCATCGGCTTTCCTCTCCGGCGTGGCGCAGGAACCAGCTTGTAGCGTCCTCGGCGCCGAACACTTCGTCCAGATCCTGAGTGGGGGGGCTCAGCAGCGTCTCACCCTGCTGCCAGTTGGCTGGCGCCATCCCGCCATGGGCATCGATCGCTTGCAGACCATCAAGAATGCGCAGCATTTCAGGGATCGATCGACCAAGGTTAGCCGGGTAGCAGGTCATCGTCCGGATCACGCCCCTGGGATCAATGAAGAACGTGGTGCGCACAGTCGCGCTATCACTGTCCTGCGCCGATACCATGCCAAAAGCACGGCCGACAACCAAGGTCGGATCCTCCACGATCGGAAAGCGAACCTCCACGCCAAAGCGGTCTCGGATCATGCGTAGCCAGGCAAAGTGCGAGAAGAGGCTATCGACTGATAGCGCCATCAGAGCGCAGTCACGCTTCTCGAAAGCTGCCGCTTCGTTGGCGAGAGCGACAAATTCGGTGGTGCAGACCGGGGTAAAGTCCGCCGGGTGCGAAAACAGGACGAGCCAGCGGCCCCGGAAGGCCGATAGCCGGATCGGGCCGACCGTGCTGCGCGCTTCGAAGTCGGGCGCATAGTCACCAATCCGCAAGCCTGCGCACGGAGGGGCGATGGGGTGCGTGAGAGAGTTTGGCTGGTTCATGACAGCCTCATACCACTTGACATGAGGATTGCAATACATATACATGATTTATGAAATCGAATTGGAGTAATGCCATGACCAAGACCGATGCTGTGCTTCAGGCAGCGACCGAGCAGGTTCTGCAAGCGTCTTCCGATGCGGCGCTGCGCCCCACGATTGAGAGCTTTTTCCACGCCGCCACCTGTACGGTGACCTATGTGGTGCATGATCCGGCCACTATGGACGCCGCGATTATCGACTCGGTGCTGGATTTTGATCCGAATTCCGGACGGACCGACACGCTGGCAGCCGATCAAGTGATTAAGTATGTCAAAGAACATAATCTGAAAGTGACGTGGCTGCTGGAAACGCATGCCCATGCCGATCACTTTTCGGCCGCGCCCTATCTTCAGGAAAAGCTGGGCGGAAAGATTGCCATCGGTGCCGAGATCGCCACGGTCCAAAACGTCTTTGGCAAGCTGTTCAACGCCGGTACCGAGTTCGAACGCGACGGTTCGCAGTTCGATGCGCTGTTCACGGATGGCGACACCTTCACCATCGGCAATATCCCGGTGACCGTGATGCACGTCCCCGGCCACACGCCGGCCGACATTGCCTATGTCGTGGGCGAGGCGGTGTTCACCGGCGACACCATGTTCATGCCCGATTACGGCACGGCGCGCGCCGATTTCCCCGGCGGGGACGCGCGCAACCTGTTCCGATCGCTGCGGCGCATTCTGTCGCTGCCGCCGGAAACGCGGCTGTTCATGTGCCACGATTATCTGCCCAAGGGCCGCACGACTTACGTGTGGGAGACTACTGTGGCGGCCGAGCGTGAGGGCAATATCCACGCCCATGACGGTATTACCGAGGACGAATTCGTGCAGATGCGCGAGTCCCGCGACGCCACCCTAGATATGCCCCGCCTGATCTTGCCTGCCATTCAGGTGAATATGCGCGCAGGACATATGCCGCCGGCTGACGACAATGGCGTGACCTACCTCAAGATCCCGGTAAACGGCGTATGATGTTGCCGGGATTTCTTGACGCAGCCCCGCTGGCCGGTCTGGCCGGCGGGGTGATGATTGGCCTCGCAGCTGCGATCATGTTGCTGGGCGCCGGGCGGATTGCCGGGGTTTCCGGCATCGCCGCGCGCGCCTTCGGGCTGGCCGATGGCTCGCAACCGCGCAGCCAGGCTTGGGCCTTCGTGATCGGCCTGCCGCTGGGCGCGCTGATCGTGATGAGCCTGACAGGCGCGGCGGCACCTGCCTTTGCCAGCCCCGCGCTGCTCGTGATTGCAGGCGTGATCGTAGGCGTTGGCACAAGGCTCGGATCGGGCTGCACAAGCGGGCACGGCGTGTGCGGCATGAGCCGCCTTTCGCAGCGCTCGCTGGTGGCGGTGGCGACTTTCATGGCGACCGGTTTTGCGACCGTCGCGGCAATGAATGCCCTCGGGATCGAGGTGCTGTCATGAACCGCGATATTCTTGTCCCGCTCGCTTCGGGCACGATCTTCGGGGCCGGGCTGACCATTGGCGGCATGACCGATCCTGCACGCGTGCGCGGGTTCCTCGATCTGTTTGGGAACTGGGATCCGACACTGGCCTTCGTGATGGGTGGCGCGGTGCTGGTCATGGCGGTTGCCTGGCTCATCCAGCGCCGGATGGCGCGCCCGATCTTTGCGGAAGGCTTTTCGCTGCCTGATCGCAGCGACCTCACTGCACGCCTTGTCGGCGGATCGGCGCTGTTCGGGATCGGATGGGGCATTGCCGGACTGTGCCCCGGCCCCGGCTTTGCCGCACTGGCAATTGCGCCCGGCTCAGCCGCGATCTTCGTCATCGCTCTGCTTGTCGGAATGCTGGCGGTGCGGTTGGTGGAAGGACAAGGATGATGGATCTCAAAGTAGTAGACGATGGCCTTGTGGTCGCTGCGCAAATGCAGCCGGAAGATCTCGCGGGCCTTGCCGAACACGGCTTCGTCGCAGTGATGTGCAATCGACCGGACGGCGAGGAGCCGGGCCAGCCCCCGCTCGATGCCATGCGCGATGCCGCACAACACGCAGGCCTGGCCTTTCATCACGTGCCCGTATCGGGCGGCGTGTTCCCGCCTGCCGCCATTGCCGCATTCGGCGCGGTCCGGCGCGGCACGCAGGGCAAGCTGCTCGCCTATTGCCGGACCGGCACCCGGTCGGTGACGCTGGATGCGCTCGCCAATGTGCATGGCCTTGCCGTCTCCGAGCGGCTGAGCCGCGCAAGCGCGGCCGGGTATGATCTGTCGGCCATGGCCGAACGGTTGGAAGCAGACGGCTAGAGCAGCGCATCAGGAGAGGGACTGGATATGAACAACACAAAACACACGGTCGTCGTCATCGGCGGCGGCGCAGCGGGGATCGCCACGGCAGCCTCGATGCTGAAGCGCCGATCGGGCCTAGACATAGCGATTGTCGAGCCGTCCGATACCCATGCCTATCAGCCGGGCTGGACAATGGTGGGCGGCGGCATTTTCAATGTCGACGAAACGATCCGCCCGATGGCGAGCGTGATTCCCAAGGCAGCGACGTGGGTCAAGCAGGCCTGCGCCGGGTTCCAGCCCGAAAACAATCAGGTGACGCTCGCCGACGGCAGCACGCTTACCTATGACGTTTTGATCGTTGCCCCTGGAATACGCCTCGCATGGGAGAAAATCGCGGGGCTGGAGGCGACGCTGGGCCAGAACGGCGTGACCTCCAACTATCGCGCTGATCTTGCGCCCTACACGTGGCAATTGGTGCAGACTACGCGCGCAGGCCGAGCGATCTTCTCGCAACCGCCGATGCCGATCAAATGCGCCGGTGCGCCGCAAAAGGCAATGTACCTCGCCTGCGATTACTGGCGCCGTGCGGGCGTGCTGGGCGACATCGAGGTGCAGTTCCGCAATGCGGGCGGGGTGCTGTTCGGCGTTGCCGACTATGTCCCGGCGCTGATGGAATATGTCGGGAAATACGGCATTGATCTGGAACTCGGCAGCAATCTTGTGGCGGTGGATGGCCCTGCGGGCCAAGCGACCTTTGCCACCAGCGAAGGAGAGGAGACGGTCGGTTTCGATATGCTCCACGTCGTCCCGCCGCAGGTCGCACCGCAGTTTCTGGCCGATAGTGCGCTGGCAGCGGCAAACGGATTCACTGATGTCGATCAGCACACGCTCCAGCACGTACGCTATTCCAATGTGTTCGGCCTCGGGGATAGCGGCTCAAGTCCCAATGCCAAGACAGCTGCAGCTGCGCGCAAACAGGCGCCGGTGGTGGCGGTCAACGCGCTGCGCCAGCTGGACGGAAAGGGGCCAACCGCCGGGTATGATGGCTATGGCTCCTGCCCGCTGACGGTCGAGCGCGGCAAGATCGTGCTGGCCGAGTTCGGCTATGGCGGCAAGCTGGCGCCGAGTTTTCCCACCTGGCTGGTTGACGGCACCCGTCCGGCGCGGCTTTCGTGGATGCTCAAGGCCGATGCGCTACCGTGGATTTACTGGAACGGGATGCTCAAAGGTCGCGAGTGGCTGGCTGGCCCCGGCGGGCTGATCGCGCAGTAAGAAGGCTCTATCAAAATGCTTGCCCGCTATTTCCCCATCCTCGAATGGGGCCGCAGCTACGATCGGCCTGCGCTGACCAGCGATCTGATGGCGGCGGTGATCGTCACCATCATGCTGATCCCGCAGAGCCTCGCCTATGCGATGCTCGCAGGCCTGCCGCCTGTTGTGGGGCTATACGCCTCGATCCTGCCGCTGTTCGCCTATGCCGTGTTCGGGACGAGCCGCACATTGGCGGTCGGCCCTGTCGCGGTGGTCTCGCTGATGACGGCGAGCGCGGCGGGCGCGGTCGCAGCGCCGGGGACAGCGGAATACTGGGAGGCAGCGATCACGCTGGCGGCGTTGTCGGGCGTGATGTTGGTGGTGCTGGGGCTGCTGCGGTTGGGGTTCCTCGCAAACCTCCTGTCGCACCCGGTCATTAGCGGGTTCATCTCGGCAAGCGGCGTGCTGATCGCGACCAGCCAGTTGAAGCATATTCTGGGGATCAGGGCAGGGGGCGAAACATGGCCCGAGATGCTGTCGGGACTGGCGGGCAATCTGGGAAGCATCAACCCTGCCACGCTCGCCATCGGTATCCCGGCTACGCTGTTTTTGTTCTGGGTGCGCAAGGGCCTGAAGCCTGCGCTGCAAAAGCTGGGGCTGAGCCCGCGCGCGGCTGAGATGAGCGCCAAGGCTGGTCCGGTGGTCGCCGTGGCGCTGTCCATTCTCGCGGTCATCGGCTTCGGACTGGAAGCGCAAGGGGTTTCGATCGTCGGCGCCATTCCGCAAGGGCTGCCGCCGTTCATGCTCCCATCGGCTGACTTGGCACTGATCGAGGCGCTGTGGGTGCCTGCGCTGCTGATTTCGGTGATCGGCTTTGTCGAGAGCGTCTCGGTCGCTCAAACGCTGGCAGCCAAACGCCGCCAGCGGATCGTGCCGGATCAGGAGCTGATCGGGCTGGGTGCTTCCAACATCGCCAGTGCCTTGTCGGGTGGCTATCCGGTGACAGGCGGCTTCGCGCGCTCGGTGGTCAATTTCGATGCAGGTGCGCAGACCCCGGCGGCAGGCGCCTTTACGGCGGTGGGCATTGCGCTTGCGAGCCTGTTCCTGACGCCGCTCCTCTACAACCTGCCCACTGCCACGCTGGCGGCGACGATTATTGTCGCAGTGCTGAGCCTGGTCGACTTCAAAACGCCGCGTCATCTCTGGGCCTATTCCAAGGCCGATTTCACCGCGCATGCCGCGACGATCGCAGTTACGCTGATCGCCGGGGTGGAGATGGGCGTGATCGCAGGCGTAGGCGTCGGCCTGCTGCTTTACCTGTGGCGCGCCAGCCGGCCCCATGCCGCCATCGTTGGCCGGGTGCCGGGAACCGAGCATTTCCGCAATGTCGAACGCCATACGGTCCTGACCCTGCCGCATCTGCTGTCGATCCGGATCGACGAAAGCCTGACCTATCTCAACGCACGCTGGCTCGAGGAGTACGTTCTCGAACAGGTCGCCGAGCGTCCGGCGCTGCGGCACGTGGTGTTGATGGCCAGCGCGGTCAACGCTATCGACGCCTCGGGGCTTGAAAGCCTCGAAGCAATCAACCACCGCCTCGCCGATGGCGGCATCACACTGCACCTGTCGGAAGTGAAGGGGCCGGTGATGGACCGCCTGAAGCGCAGCCATTTGCTCCACGACCTGTCGGGTCAGGTGTTTCTGTCTCAAGATCAGGCTTTCGCCGCACTTGCCAATGACGACGAGACTCCCGCACCCATGATTGACGAGGCGCGGGGACTGATTTGATGGGTTTGTGGCTTGACGAGTTCATCCGGCTTTTTTCGACGGTCTACAGCATAGGACTAGCTGCTGATCATGTTTGACAATCTTGACGCTCTGCTGCTTGCACGGATTCAGTTCGCGTTCACGGTCAGCTTTCACTTTTTCTTCCCGGCTTT
>JAACPW010000002.1 GCA_009995225.1 Sphingomonadales bacterium
CGAATTGTCGAAGTCGAAGAAGACGATGTACGGACCCGTGTTGCAGGCCGGACGCGGCGGCGGCGGCGGTGCAGCAACCGGCGGCGGCGGCGGCGGCGGTGCAGTCACGGGCGGCGGGGGAGCAGGAACCGGAGCCGGCTGTGCGCCACCGAAGTTGTAGGTGAGGGTTGCCAGAACCGAGTGTGTTTCAAAGTCGTCCCGGTAGTTAAGACCTTGCGAGCTCACGAGCGAAATGTCGTCAAGCACGAAGTAACGATACTTCACGCCAAGGTCGACATTGTCGTTCAGGGGAATGCGGGCCTGCGCGATGGCCTGGTAAGCAAGGCTGCCGTCCTTATCGATGGCGATGCCGGGGCCAGCATTGTTGGCCGTGATATCCATATCATAGATGGCATAACCGATACCGCCACCGGCGCTCAAGCCGATGCCGTCGTTGCCGCCAATGTCAAACAGGGCGTTGATCATGCCGCTGGCGATGTCGATCTCGCCATCGATATTATCGTAAAAGCCCGGAACGCTCACAGCCGTTCCGAGAGGAATGCCGACTGTGGGGGCATTGACAGTTTTTACACCGAATTCTTTATAGGAGCCTTCGGCTTCAAGACGGAACGCGCCAAAATCATAACCGAATACGCCACCGGCTTCCCAACCATTTTTGTTATCGATGAAGATCTGCTCTTCAACACCGTTAACATCGATCTGGTTATCGTTCGGGAAGGTCATTCCACCCTCGATACCCACATAGGCTTGGCCATCGCGCGCATTGGCAGGCACGGCGATAATCGACGCAGCCCCCAAGAGAAGAATTGCTGTTTTTTTCATTCTATTTTCCTTCAAATGCAATTTCGTGATCGCAGCGTGAGCAAGCGACACGCCTAACGGTCAGGCTGTGCTGTCCCGTGGCACAGGGGGAGAGTGTTCTTACGCTGTATTGTTCAATCCCCTGCGGCGGCCCGTGTTGAAATCACGATGAAGGGATTGACGATCGCACACGCAGGCGGCTTTACCGGTAAAGCATCGTAAAGCGTGAGATAAAGACGCCAAGATTTTGGGAGAGATATACCATGAGCGGAAGCAGCAACGGGGCAATGCAGGAATGGACCATGCGGGTGACCGCGGTGATCGATCACGCAGCGCGCGAAGCGCCCACGCGAGAGATTGTCAGCCGCTGGGCCGATGGCACTGAAACCCGCACTAACTGGGCAGGCATCCGCCGCGACGCTTTGAAAATGGCGCAGGCGCTTCAGCGCCTGGGGATCAAGCCGGGCGACAAGGTTGCCAGTCTTGCCATGAACCACGCGCGCCATCTGGTCAGCTGGTATGGCGTGGCCGGGATGGGAGGCGTGCTTCACACCGTGAACCCCCGTCTGTTCGACGATCAGCTCGAATATATCGTCAACCACGCGGAAGACCGCGTGCTGTGCTACGACGCCGCCTTCCAGTCGATCGTTGATCGGATGCGCGAACGTTGGCCGATGGTCGAACATTACATCTGCTACGACAGCGGCACGCATGCGCCCGCGTTTGAAGATTGGATAGGCGCAGAGGACGGCGATTTCGAATGGGTCGCGGGGCCGGAAACCGACCCTTGCATGATCTGCTACACCAGCGGGACCACGGGCAATCCCAAGGGGGTGCAATATGAGCACCGCTCGACCGTGCTTCACGCAATGGCGGGGCTGCAGCCGTCCTGCTTCAATTTCAGCGCGGCTTCCGTGATGCTGCCCGTGGTGCCGATGTTCCACGCGGCAAGCTGGGGATTGCCGTATGCTGGCGCGATGGCGGGAATCAAGTTCGTGTTTTCGGCGGTGAATGATCCGGCGGTGCTGCATGATCTGATGTTGCGTGAGGGTGTAACCGATAGTGCCGGCGTTCCTACAGTTTGGCTCGCGCATTTTCAGTATTGCGATCGGGAGGGTCTCGATCTGCCGCCGTTGAAGGCAGCCACCATTGGCGGATCGGCGGCGCCGAAGTTCATGATCGAACGCTTGCTCAGGAACGGCACCCGCGTGCAGCACGCCTGGGGCATGACCGAAACTTCGCCCATCGGCACCGTTGGCGGGCCGACGTGGGATTGGGATACGCTCACCATCGAAGAGAAGATCGAAAAGACCGCGATGCAGGGCCGTCCGATATTCGGCGTCCAGCTGCGCACTGTCGATCTTGACGATATGACGACCGAGCTGCCGCGCGACGGTAAAACCTCGGGCGCGCTCCAGATCCGCGGGCCGTGGGTGATCAAGCGTTACTTCAAGGCGGAAAAGGATGCGGTGGGCAATGATGGCTGGTTCGACACCGGCGATGTCGGCATTCTTCACCCTGACGGCACGCTGCAACTGACCGACCGCACCAAGGACGTGATCAAATCCGGCGGCGAATGGATCAGCTCGGTCGAGCTGGAGAATGCGGCCGCCGGGCATCCGAACGTGGCAGAGGCCGCTTGTATCGGGATTACGCACCCCAAGTGGGATGAACGGCCGGTGCTGTTTGTGGTGAAGAAGGCGGGCGCGGAGGTGACGGCATACGATGTCATCGAACACTTGAAGCCGATTGTTGCAAAGTGGTGGCTGCCCGATGCGGTCGAATTTGTTGACGACATTCCTCACACCGCAACCGGCAAGATCAGCAAAAAAGACCTGCGTGACCGGTTCAGCGATTATACGCTGACGGAGTGAGCCTGTGACCTGCGAAACTTATATCGATCCATCGCCCGCCAACTTTGCGGCGTTCAAGGACCTGCCGCGCGATACGCCGATCAACATGCTCAACCTGCTGCTGTACCGCGACAAAGCCGCGTATCCTGAGGGTCACGAACACGCGGGCAAAGGCTGGAGCGGGCGTGACGCTTACAAGGAATATGGCCGCACCTCCGGCCCGATCTTCGCCCGTGTGGGCGGCCAGATCCTGTGGCGCGGGCGGTTTGAGACGATGGTGACCGGGCCGGATGGCGAGCGCTGGCATGATGGCTTTGTCGCGCAATATCCGAACGCGGGGGCATTCTTCGCGATGATCAAGGATGCGGATTATCAGCAGGCGGTGGTGAACCGCACTGCGGCATTGGTGGACAGTCGACTGGTGCGCTTCATGCCTGGCGAGGTGGGAGCGACGTTCGGGTGAGTGATCTTCCACTGCCAGACATATTTATGGACAGGGTTCACGATCTTGCGGGCAAAACGCCCGACCTGATTGCTGAGGTTAGGTTCTTTCCGAGCTCTGAAGGAGGCCGAAACGGGCCAGTTCTGAATGGATATGGTTGCCCTTGCATCCTGCATCGCGAGGCACGCGAGGGTAATGACGCGCGCTTCCTGTTCGAGCAGAACTGGGTCGAGCCCGGAGAAACCGTGACGGCAAAGCTTTGCTTCACTTTCGGACTAGAGGCCGCCAATCGTTTCCGTCAGGTGGGTCGTTTCTATCTCTGGGAGGACAAGATTGTCGGCGAAGCGGCAGTGATCTGATTGGGAGAGTGCCTCAGAACAACCGCAACTGCCCGCCCACCTCCGGCGCACGGAAGCGCGAGCAGTCCAGATCGAACCGCGGTCGTTCTTTTCCTTGGCCAATCCCCGCCCGCCTGCACGCCAGTTTGAACCGGGCCCGGATCAGGTCGGCCCACACGCCTTTCGGGTTGAAGCGGCTGTGGAAATTGGGATCATTGTCCCGGCCCCCAAAGGCATTGGCGCGCATCTCGCGCACGATGCTCATGACCTTGCCCGCACGCTCGGGATAGTGGACCGCCAGCCATTCGCGGAACAGCGGGGCGACCTCGTGGGGCAAGCGCAGGGGTATCCAGTTTATGCTTGGCACGCCCAATGCCGCGACTTCGGCGACAATGCCTTCGATGAATTCGTCGGTGATTGCCGGGATGATCGGAGAAATCGAGCAATGCACCGGCACGCCGCGCTCCACCAGCTGCCCCAGCGCCGCGAGCCGTTTGGCAGGCGCCGCGCAGCGCGGTTCGAGCCTTCCCGACAACACGGGATCAAGGCTCGTCACGGAAATCGCCACCGCCACCAGATTTTCGCGCGCCATGTCCGCCAGCAGATCGGCATCCTCCAGCACCCGGTCCGACTTGGTGGTGATGGTGACTGGATGCCGCGTTTCGAGGCACAGTTGAAGGACCTGGCGCGTGATCCGGTAATCCCGCTCGATCGGCTGATAGGGATCGGTGTTGGTGCCCAGCGCGATGGGCTTGGGCTGGTAGCCGCGCTTCGCTAAGGTTGCGCGCAGCAGATTTGGCGCATCAGGCTTGGCGAACAGCTTCGTCTCGAAATCCAGCCCCGGCGACAGGTCGTGATAGGCGTGGGTGGGCCGTGCGTAGCAATAGACGCAGCCATGTTCGCATCCACGATAGGCGTTTACTGATCGATCGAAGGGCACATCGGGTGACTGGTTGAAGGTGAGGATCGATTTGGGCCGTTCCTCCGTCACCGTGGTGCGCAGTTTCACAGGCGGGCCATCCAGCACCTCGACATGGTCGCGCCAGTCGCCATCAACCTCGCGCTCGGCAAGGCCGAAGCGGGTGGGGACGGCCCCCGATTGTGCCCCGCGCCCTTTGATCGTCGAATGTTTCACGTGGAACATTTATAGAACAAGAGAAAGGCCTGCAACCCTTGAGCACGAGAGGGTCTAGCAGGGGTCTAGCACGGGTCTAAAGGGGGTCTAACTGCCTGCGAGGTTCACCAAGGTCACACCTCGCGCAGTCGCGGCATCAGATCCACAAAGTTGCAAGGCCGGTTGCGGCTATCGAGTTGCTCGGCAAGAATGCCGTCCCAGCCATCCTTCACCGCGCCGTTCGATCCGGGCAGCGCGAAGATATAAGTGCCCCGTGCCACCATCGCGCAGGCGCGTGATTGCACGGTGCTGGTGCCGATGGTCTGAAAGCTGAGCCAGCGGAACAGCTCGCCAAAGCCGGGAATGGCGCGCGCATCTGCAAGCATCGCCAGCGCCTCGGGCGTGACATCTCGCCCGGTAAGGCCGGTGCCGCCGGTGCTGACCACAGCGTCGACAGCCGGATCGTCGATCCACGTTTCGAATTGCGTCGCCAGCAGCGCCGCATCGTCCTTCACAATCGACCGGTTAACAAGACGGTGCCCTGCGCCTGTCACGCGGGCAGCAAGGATATCGCCCGACGTATCAGTCGCGGGCGTGCGCGTGTCCGATACGGTCAAGACGGCAATATTGATCGGCTTGAAAACCCTGCTCTCGTCAATCGCCACTGGCCAGACCTCTTATTATGGCGCCAACTGGGCCGAGCGGGTCGTCGCCGCGCGGGGAAATTCCGGCCAGCGCCCTTGCGCCAAGGCTCGGCGACTGGGGGACATGACGCCAGCCGCACGTTCATACATCCAGTAATTGCGCATCACGATCGCCACGTAGCCGCGCGTCTCCCAGTAGGGAATGGATTCCATCCACAGCAGCGGATCGTTCTGGTCGTTGATCTCGGTATTCCAGCGTTCGACTGGCGTGAGGCCCGCGTTGTAGGCTGCCATAATCTTGGGCAGCGTGCCGCCGGTTGCAGCGGAATCGCGCAGCATCTCCAGATTGCGCTGACCGAAGGCGAGATTGACCTGCGGGTCGTCAAGATTGACGTAAGATGCGCTCATGTTGAGGCGCGGTGCGTGTTCGCGCACTGTGATCGGGGTGATCTGCATCAGACCGCGGGCGTTGGCCGGGCTGACCGCTGAGGCGCGGAAGTTCGATTCCTGCAGCGCATGGGCAAAGGCCAGCGCCGGATCGACCTGCCAGCCGCCCACTGGCTGCCAATGGGCCACTGGAAAGCGCAGCGCCGGATCGCTGCTGGTCCCGTAGGGCGCATTGTGCGCCATGAACAGCTGGGTCGCAGGCAGCCCCATTTCCCGCGCAAGCCGGGACAGGGCACCGAATTGATAGGCAGGCCCGATCCGCGCTTCATGTCTCAGCACTTCATCGGCAAGCGAAGGCCGCCCGATTTCCGCAAGGGCAACGGCCACGCGGACATTGGGCCGCTGGGCCAATTGCGCCCAATCATCCCGGCTGAAGGGCAGCGGCGGCGCGTGCGCGGGCAATTCGGCGCCGAGCTGATCGGCCGCGAGCATCCCGTAAAGCGTTTCGTCGAGCAGTGCCGCGGCCGAAAGGTGGCGCTGCGCCTGCTCAGGCTCTCGGCAACGCACCAGCGAACGATGCGCCCAGTAATGCCCGGCAGCTGCCAGCTCGACATTGGGCGCGCTGCCCGCGACCCGCGCAAACGCTTCGGCAGCAAGCTGGCAATAGCCCATCCGCCATGAGGCCAACCCTTCGACCCACGCGCCTTCTGCAACCCACGCGCCGGAACCTTGGGCTACGGTGCGCGCAAGTTCCAGCGCGGCGGCATCGTTGTTTTCAATATAGTAGCTCCAGGCGACCCGTTCGCGCCATTCGGCGCGCGCTTCGCTGGACAGCATCGGATCGATTTCGGCCAGCAGGCGGTGGGCCTCGGCCGGATTATCAGCCTTGATCGCCTGGAGAATCTGGTCTGCCGTCATGCTTGGCATGGTGCCGTCCGTGACGGGTCTTGGCAGGATGCGCTTGGGCGCGTAAGGTTGACGTGCGAGCCCTTGCGCGGCGGGAAGCGGCGGGATCATGGAAACCCCGCGTTTGGCCCCCATCCGGGCAAGCTGTTCCGCCTGGGGCAGATCCGTCCCGGCGGCAAACCAGCCCGCGATTTGTTCGGGCGAGATCTTCGGGCTGTTGGCGTGGGTGTAATATTCGGCGCGCGCGGCCTGTGTCAGCACGCCATCTGGGCGCTGGGCCAGAAGATTTTCGACCACATCCCACTGCTCGCCATCAATCGCGGCGAACAGCTGGCGATAATGCGCGCGGTCCTCGTTGCCCAGCACTGGCGTCAGGGCTGAGTCCGCGGGCACAGCGCCATTCCAGCGCGCCACAAGGTCGCCTGATTGCGCAGCGGCCGGTGAAGGCACGGCCGCGGCGACGATCACCATCGCGCAAAGCCGTTTCAAACGGGATTTCATAAGGGGGGCGACCATTCCATCCATCTCCGCCAGAACCGGGCCTTGAGCCGTGACATTTCCATCAAGGCATCGAGCGTTTCGCTCACGATGACCGGAACCTTGCCACCGGGATGGTTGATTTCACGTAAAGGATGATCGGTCGCCGCGCCCAGCATCGGACCAAGCCCGGTGCCAAATGCAAGGAGCCGCGCGGGCCGCGCAAGTGCGATGTGATGCGCGGTGACGCGATCCATCCCGCCTGCGGCCAGAGTGGCCAGATCGGCCATGGGAGTATGACAGGGCAGGGCAGAGGCGACATAGACGGCGCTTTCGTCCAGCCCCGCCGCCGCAAGGATATTGGCAAGAAGGCGGCCTTGGCTGCCCGAAAGCAGCGTGTCGCGGTCGGCCTCTTCGGGCTGCGGCACCAGGATCATGAGCGCGGCGTCTTTCACTCCGCGTGGCGCAATCCGTGGATAGGCGCGCGCGGTGTCGATACCGGGTGCGGTCAGCCACCATTCCCGGAACTCCGCCAGATCACGCGGCGGCGATTCGCCCAGATAGTCATGGCGCAAGGGTGAGGGGGGCCGCGATGGGGAAGCAGGCGGCAGGCGCGAAATGTGCGGTTCGTTGGTTCGATCCGTCGTCGTCTGCGAATCCGGGCCATTGGCCGCGGTCTGGCCTGTGTCTTGCGGGGACAATGTGGCAGCGGGCTCAGCCAACCACGCCGTAGCGTCATCGGCATAATCACAATCGACCCCAGCGGCCTGCCACCAGGCAAGCGCTGCGGCACATTCGCGTGCTAGGGTCAGTTGGGGTTCGGTCATCGGCAGGCCATGCTATCCAACGCAGGCCTTGACTGTCCACGGTGGTGTTATCAAGTGGATAGTCAAGGATAACGCCAAACTGTGCGGCCCACGCGCCAGAACCAACAAGGATCAGGAAAGCTTCATGAGCGAACGTGAATCAATGCCCTGCGATGTCGTGATTGTCGGCGGCGGGGTGGCGGGCCTTGCGGCAGCAATCCGGCTCAAGCAGATCAATGCCGAGCTGGAAGTGATCGTGCTGGAAAAAGGCTCCGAGATCGGGGCGCACATCTTGTCGGGCGCGGTGGTCGATCCCAAGTCGCTGGACGAATTGCTGCCCGAATGGCGCGAAATGAATTGCCCGATGGCCGAAACGCCTGTGACCGATAACTGGCACTGGGTGCTGTCGAAGGGCGGCAAGACATCGCTGCCCCATGCGATTATGCCGCCGCTGATGAGCAATTCGGGCTGCTACACCGGAAGCCTCGGCAATCTGGCGCGCTGGCTGGCCGAACAGGCCGAAGGTCTGGGCGTGATGGTGTTTCCGGGCTTCCCCGCCGCTGATGTGATGTTTGACGATGAGGGCCGCGTGGCCGGTGTCATCACGCAGGACATGGGCGTTGCCGCCGATGGCAGTCACAAGGGCGATTTTCAGCCAGGCATGGAAATCCTCGCCAAATACACGCTGTTTGCCGAAGGCGCGCGCGGTAATCTGACCAAGCGGATGAAGAAGCAATTCGATCTTGAGGCGAATTGCCAGCCGCAGGTTTACGGCCTCGGCATCAAGGAATTGTGGGACATTGATCCCACCAAGCACGTTCCCGGCCGGGTGATCCACACGCAGGGCTGGCCGCTCACGGAAAGCGACAGCTGGGGCGGGGGGTTCCTGTATCATCAGGCCAATGGTCAGGTGGCCTTGGGCTTTGTGACCGCGCTTGATTACAAGAACCCGTGGGTCTCGCCCTATCAGGAGTTCCAGCGCTGGAAGAACCACCCGGCGATCCGCGAATATCTCGAAGGCGGCAAGCGCGTCAGCTACGGCGCGCGCGCGATCAACGAAGGCGGCTGGCAATCGGTGCCCAAGCTCGCCTTTCCCGGGGCTGCGCTGATCGGTTGCGCGGCGGGCTTCGTGAATGTGCCCCGGATCAAGGGCAGCCACACCGCGATGAAGAGCGGGATGCTGGCAGCCGAGAGCATCGCCGCAGCCGTGGCAGCAGGTCATGAAAAGACCGAGCTGGCCGATTATGACGCAGCGGTGCGCTCAAGCTGGATCGCGGACGAATTGAAGAAGGTGCAGAACGCGCAGCCCGCGGTCGCCAAATACGGTGCCGATATCGGCACGGTGCTCGCCGGCGTCGATATGTGGATGCGCACGCTCAAGATCGGCCTGCCGATCACGATGAAGCACAAGAAAGATTATACCTACACAGGCCGCGCCGATCTCTTCAAGAAGATCGCCTATCCCAAGCCCGATGGCGTGATCACCTTCGATAAGCTGACCAACGTCGCCTACAGCTACACCAACCACGCCGAGGACCAGCCCTGCCACCTGCAGGTGAAGGACTGGGAGTTGCAGCGGACAAGCGAGCTGGCGGTCTATGGCGGGCCGTCGGCCCGCTATTGCCCGGCCGGGGTCTATGAATGGTTGGTCGATGAAAAGACCGGCGAGCCCAAGTTCCAGATCAACTCGCAGAACTGCGTCCACTGCAAGACCTGCGACATCAAGGACCCCAACCAGAACATCAACTGGGTGACTCCGGAAGGTGGCGGCGGGCCGAACTATCCGAATATGTGAGGCGGCTTGCTATGACGGATTGCGAAGCGGTTTCTGAGTCGACGATTAAGTATCGCATTCGCGTCGGTATCATTCGCTATCTTGAACTGGCTTCTTCGAAAGACGAGCAACGGCAGTATGAACGCAATCTCCGCGAGGCAGCCGCTCCGGGCAACGTGCCAAACGAAGTAATCAACCAATGGGAAGATTGGGTGCGCGCTAACGACTTTGATTGGTATGGCGAGCCCGAATTTTCTGAAAACGAGAAACTCGCGATCAGACGATTCCATTCTGTGTGGGACGAGGTGGCCGACCTAACGCCAGAGCCAATGCCAGACTCGATTGAAGAGCTTATCGAAACATCTGAATGGGACCGCTTGGCTGAAAGTGCCCATAAAGCGTTAGCGGTATTTCTGATCCGGGGCCGATTGCTTGACTTGGCGGCATTTTAGATGCGCGAAACCGCCTACGCCAAGATCAACCTTGCGCTGCATGTCCGAAGGCGGCGGGAGGACGGGTATCACGAACTCGAAACCCTGTTCGCCTTCGTCGATGCGGGCGATGAGCTGACGGCGACGCCGGCTGCGCAGGACAGCGTCACGACGCTGGGCGAGTTTGCTGGCGGGCTGGACAACCCCTTCGACAATCTTGTGACCCGCGCACTTACCACTCTCCCGCGCTCTCAGGGGCTCAGCGTGGCGCTAGAGAAGAACCTCCCCGTCGCAGCTGGCCTTGGCGGTGGGTCGGCGGACGCCGGCGCGGTGTTCCGGATTGTCGAGGCGCTCCACGGCCTGCCTGACGACTGGCAGGGGCGCGCGGCCAAACTCGGCGCGGATGTGCCTGCCTGCGTGCTCAGCCGCACCCATATCGGCCTTGGCACCGGCACCGAGCAGCTTGAAGTCCAGGACGACCTCGCCGGAACCCCCGTACTGCTGGTCAACCCGCGCGTGCCGCTCTCGACGGGGCCGGTGTTCAAGGCGTGGGATGGCAAGGACAGGGGTGCGCTCCCCGAAGGCCCCGCATCGCAAATTGCGAGGGAAGGGCGCAATGACCTTGAAGCCCCGGCGATTGCGCTGTGCCCGGTGATCGCCGAGGTGCTGGCGGCGCTCGGCGATACCGCGCCGTGGCTCGCTCGCATGTCCGGTTCGGGCGCGACCTGCTTTGCGCTTTACGATACCCCCGAAGCCCGCGATGCGGCGGCGGCGGTTATGCCGCGCGGTTGGTGGACGATGACGGGGCGGCTGCGGTGAGCGAAGCCTTCCGCCAGCTCGGCACAGCCACTCCCGGCGGGATTGTTTGCACCGCCGATCATGCCAGCAACCATGTGCCGGTCGATATCGCTCTCGGCATTCCCGAGCACCTTCTGAACGAACACATCGCCATCGACATCGGCACTGCCGCCATTGCCGAAACGCTGGCCCGCAACGACGCCATCCCCGCCCACATCGCCGCCGTCAGCCGCCTTGTGTGCGATTTCAACCGCGAGGAAACCGCCCCCGGCCTCGTCCCCGAAGCCAGCGACGGCCACCCGGTCCCCGGCAATGTTGGCGTTGACAGGGAAGGGCGGCTCGATCGCTTTCACCGCCTCTATCACACCGCGTTGTCCGATTGGCTTGCCGCAGCCCAGCCTGCGTTGATCCTCTCGCTCCACAGCTTCACCCCGCACCTCGCCAGCCGGGAGGAGCCACGCCCGTGGCAGATCGGCGTGCTCTACAATCAGGACGACCGCGCCGCGCGGATCGCGATCCCGTTGCTGGCGGCAGAGGGACTGAACGTGGGCGACAATCTTCCCTATTCAGGACGCGATCTCAACTACACGATGAACCGCCACGCCGAGGGGCATGGTCGCCCTTATCTGGGCGTCGAACTCCGGCAGGATCTCGTCCAGACGCCCGAAAGCCATCACCGCTGGGCAGCATTGTTGGCGAATATTGCGCAAAGGGTTGCGTCGGCGCTCGCCTGAAGGCAGGGGACGTTTCACAAATTGCCTTCAGCAGGAAATCTTATGTCGCAGACGTTTGACAAGTCGAAGCTCCCAAGCCGCCACGTTTCGATCGGCCCGGAGCGCGCCCCGCACCGTTCCTATTACTACGCGATGGGCATGACCGAGGAAGAAATCGCCGCGCCCTTCGTCGGCGTGGTCAGCGCGGGCAACGATTCCGCGCCCTGCAACACCACGCTGAATGCACAGGCCGATATCTGCCGCGAAGGCGTGATCGCCGGCGGCGGGACCCCGCGCCGGTTCAACACCATCACCGTCACCGATGGGATCGCGATGGGCCACCAAGGCATGAAGTCTTCGCTGATCAGCCGCGAAATCATTGCAGATTCTATCGAGGTTTCGGTCCGAGGCCATTGTTATGACGCGCTTGTCGGCTTTGCCGGCTGCGACAAGAGCCTGCCCGGCATGATGATGGCGATGCTGCGACTCAACGTGCCGAGCATCTTCGTATACGGCGGCTCGATCCTCCCCGGCACCCACCGCGGCAATGATGTGACCGTGGTCGACGTATTCGAGGCGGTCGGGCAATACGCCGCCGGCAACTGCCCGCTGACAGAGCTGATTGCGCTCGAGAAGGTTGCCTGTCCCGGCCATGGCGCCTGCGGCGGCCAGTTCACCGCCAACACCATGGCCTGCGTCGGCGAGGCGATCGGCCTCAGCCTGCCCAACAGCAACATGGCGCCCGCGCCTTACCGCTCGCGTGACGATATCGCGGTGGCCGCCGGCAAGCAGGTAATGGAACTCATCGCCCGCAACCTGCGCCCGCGCGATATCTGCACCCGTGAGGCCTTCATGAACGCCGCCCGCGTGGTCGCTGCCACCGGTGGCTCGACCAACGCCGCGCTCCACCTGCCCGCGATGGCGAGCGAGGCGGGGATCGCTTTCGATCTGTTCGATGTGGCTGAAGTCTTCAAATCAACGCCTTACATCGCGGACCTCAAGCCTGGCGGCAAGTATGTCGCCAAGGATATGCATGACGCAGGCGGTGTCTACATGGCGATGAAGACGCTGCTCGATGGCGGGTTCCTCGATCCCAATCCGATCACCGTCACCGGCAAAACCATCGGCGAAAATCTCGATGAGATTACCTGGAACCCTGACCAAAAGGTGTTCTACGATGTGAAGACGCCGATTACGCCCACCGGCGGGGTCGTCGGCCTCAAGGGCAGCCTGGCGCCCGAGGGCGCGATCGTGAAGGTCGCCGGTATGGCGCGCTTGCAGTTTTCCGGCCCGGCGCGGGTGTTCGATTGCGAGGAGGATGCCTTCGCCGCAGTCGAGCAGCGCGACATTGCCGAAGGCTGCGTTATCGTGATCCGCTACGAGGGCCCCAAGGGTGGTCCCGGCATGCGCGAAATGCTCTCCACCACCGCCGCATTGTATGGGCAGGGCATGGGCGAAAAGGTCGCGCTGATCACTGACGGGCGCTTTTCGGGCGCCACCAGAGGCTTCTGCATCGGCCATGTCTGTCCAGAAGCCGCCGATGGCGGGCCGATCGCGTTGATCGAGGATGGCGACATCATCAGCATTGATGCCGAGGCAGGCACAATCGAACTCGATGTTTCCGATGACGTGCTGGAGACCCGTCGTGTGGCATGGCAGCCGCGCGTCAATGATTATCAGTCGGGGGCACTTTGGCGTTACAGCCAGGTCGTCGGGCTCGCCCGCTACGGCGCGATCACGCACCCCGGAGCAAGGACGGAAACCCATGTTTTTGCGGATATCTAGCGCGTGTGTGGCGCTCTTGCTGCTCGCAGGATGCGGGCAGCAAGAAAGCCCGCCGCCGCCCGGCGAAATGGTCGAATGCGCGATAGGTGCCGGGGCGTCGCTCTCGCCGGTCTGTACGCTTGAGCGGGTGGGCAGCGATATCATCCTGCATCACCCCGACGGCGGCTTTCGGCGTCTGACCCGCGATCCGGTCAGCGGGACGCTGTCGGCACGCGATGGCGCCGATACGCTGGTGACAGAACCAGGCGGGGAGGGTGCCGAGACTTTCGCAATTGGCGCAGACCGCTACCTTGTGCCGCGCGCTCTGCTTGATCCGCCCCCGGCATGACCGCCGCGCAGGTGCTCACCGCGGCCCAGATGCGCAGCGCCGAACAGGCGCTGTTCGATGCGGGTGCGGGCGCAAGCGAGCTTATGGAAATCGCAGCGGGAGGCGCGGCGGAGTGGGTCCGGCGGATCGCAGCAGGCCGTTCCGTGACGGTTCTGTGCGGACCGGGCAACAACGGAGGCGATGGCTATGTCATCGCGCGGTGCCTGCGTGCGGCGGGGAACCCAGTGACGGTGATCGCGCCTTTTCCGCCGAAAACTGCTGCTGCACACGAGGCGCGGCGGCGATGGAATGGACCGGTTACGACAGCGGGAGCAAACGGAGGCGAGGTTTTTGTCGATTGCCTTTTCGGCTCCGGCCTTTCGCGTCCCCTGATCGCTGAACACGCGGTTCTCTTGCGCGAACTTGCAGCCCGGCACCGCTACACAGTGGCGATCGATCTGACGTCGGGCGTCGCCAGCGATAGTGGTGCTGTCCTCAACGAAGGGTTGCCCGCTTACGATCTCACGCTGGCGCTGGGCGCATGGAAGTTTGCGCATTGGAGCCTGCCGGGCCGCGCGCTGATGGGGCAGCTGCGGCTCGTGCCGATCGGGATTTGCGAAGTTGCGGGCGCCGCGCAGGTGATCCAGCGTCCGCACCTGAGCTCTCCGGGGGTTGACAGTCACAAGTATCGCCGCGGCCTGCTCGCGATTGTGGCGGGCGCAATGCCGGGCGCCAGTCTGATGTCTGCTGCCGCTGCCCAGCGTTCGGGGGCAGGCTACGTCAAGCTGTTCGCACGCCAGGCCGATCCGCGCACGCCGGTCGAGGTAGGGACCGACACTTCGCCGCTGACCGAGGCTTTGGCCGATCGCCGGATCGCGGCTGTCCTGATTGGGCCGGGGCTCGGCCGGGACGAGGCGGCGCGGGTGATGCTGGAAGAAACGCTTTTGCGCGCGCCCGCATTGGTGCTGGATGCCGATGCGCTGATTTTGCTTACGCCGGCGATGCTCGGGCGCGATATGCCCTTGCTCGCCACCCCGCATGATGGCGAGTTGGGGGCGCTGTGCGACAATTTCGGCATCATCGCCACAGCACGCCGCGACCGTGCGTTGGCGCTGGCGAAGGTAAGCGGCATGGTGGTGCTTGCCAAAGGACCGGACAGCCTTGTCGCAGCGCCTGACGGTCGTTTGGCGCTCGGCATGCCTTCGCCAAGCTGGCTTTCTGTCGCAGGATCTGGTGACGTGCTGGCCGGAATTGCCGCAAGCCGGATGGCGACCGGCGTTGATCCGTTCACGGCAGCTTGTGAGGCTGTATGGCTGCATGGCGAAGCAGCGAGGCTTGCCGGACCAGCTTTTACACCGTCTCAGCTTGCCGAACGGGTGTCCGAGGCGCTAGCGGCCTGCCTGTGACTTCATCTGAACCCATCATCCGTCTCGCCGCCAAAGGCGACGGCGTAACCACCTCTGGTCGCCACATCGCAGGCGCCGTGCCGGGCGACATCATCGACGACGTTGGTGGCATCACCCCAGGGCCGCACCACGTTGCGCCTGTTTGCCGCCATTTCAACGTCTGCGGGGGCTGCCTGTTGCAGCACGTCGACGATACGGCGCTGACGGAATTCGTCGAAAGCCGGGTGCTGAACGCGGCGCGGGGGCAGGGGCTGGAACCGCTGGAACTGCTCCGCGTCCACCTTTCGCCGCCGCACACGCGGCGCCGGGCGGGGCTGCATGGGCTACGCACCGCCAAGAGCGCCGTGCTCGGCTATCGTGAGGGTGGATCGCACCGATTGGTCGATTTGACGCAATGCCCGGTCCTGCATCCTGAGCTGGCTGCGCTGATCGGGCCACTGCGACGCTTCGTGTCCGCCAATGGACCAAAGGGCATGGTCGGGATCGATCTGACACTGGCCGACCAGGGCGTCGACGCCAGTTTCACGCAATTCCCGATCGAAGGGCTCGGGCCGACAGAGGCTGCGCTCGATTTGGCGCGTGAACAACGATTTGCGCGGCTTACGATCGATCAGGGCTACGGTCCTGAAACGCTATGGGAGCCTGAACCTGCGACTGTGACCCTGTCGGGCGTTCCGGTGAGCTTGCCGCCCGGCGCCTTCCTGCAGGCGACGGCCGATGCCGAGGCGATCATGGCCGCCGACGCGGCGCAATGGCTGGCAGGCGCGCGCGTTGTCGCCGATCTGTTCGCCGGGCTTGGCACCTTCGCCTTCGCGCTTCGGGAAGGACGCAAGGTTCTTGCTGTTGAGGCTGAGCGGGCCGCGCATCTGGCGTGCAAGTCGGCCGGAGCGATGGCAGGGGGCGGCGGCGTGCTTGCGCTGCACCGTGATCTGTTCAGAAGCCCGCTCGAGCCTGCCGAGCTGAACCGGTTCGATGCGGTGCTCCTCGATCCCCCTCGCGCTGGTGCGCGTGCACAAATTGCTGAAATCGCTTCGAGTACTATATCACGGGTGGTGTATGTCAGCTGCAATCCATCAAGCTGGGCACGCGATGCGGCAGTGTTGGCACAAGCAGGTTTCCGCCTCGTCAAATTGCGTCCGGTGGGCCAGTTTCGCTGGTCCACCCATGTCGAATTGGCAAGCTATTTCGAGCGTTAGGCGCGCAAGGCGGCAAGCAGTTGCGCTTCCAGCCAGTCACGATGGGTCAGTTCGACATAGGCATGGCCTGCGCCTTCACAGCGCCTTATGCGCGGATCATCCTTGTCCCACGACGCCTCGAACACCTGCGCGGTGCGGTCAGCCGTTGCGATCAGGATCCTCACGGGGCCTTCGAAGCCGGCTAGGCCTGCCGCCATTTCCTGGGCCAGACTGGAAGGCGGCGGCGGTGGGCGCAGCGCATGGGAGACACCACGTGCAAGCTTCGAAAGGTTCACGCCTCCGCGCATCAAACGCATGATGTCTTTTGGATTTTTCAGTTTCTTCAGATAGCGCGCGCGGATGGCAGCCGGGGGCAGGGTGTGATCTTTTCCGCCATCGCTGGCGCTGTCATCCATGGTCCAGGGGTTGGATAGCACCAGGCCATCGCACCCCGCGCCGCCTGCCAGCATCAGGGCTGATGCGGCATCGCAATTGCCGAAGGCGAACACGCGTGACACGCGCGGCGCCATCGCCCTGAATGCGTTAACAGCGCATCCTATGTCTTTGGATGACGATCGGAATCCTCGATTCTCGCCTTGACTGTCGCCGATTCCGCGACGGTCGAAGCGGAACACCGGAAAGCCTGCGCGGGCGATCCGGGCCGCCATATCGGCCTGACCGCCAAACGCACCCGACCGGATCTCGTTACCGCCGCTGACGACCAGCAGCCCGGTGCGGCCTGGCGCGGTATCCAGTGTTCCGGCCAGTGTCAGGCTACCACAGCCAAAGGTGTGAGAAAGCCGTGTCATGCCACGGGATTTCCAAGGCTTTCGACGATGATCGTAGCAAGCCTGTCGGCCTGGCCAGCGTCATGATCAGGTTCGGCGCGCAGCCATAGGCCCGCGCCGCCGATAGCGCTCTGAGCGATTTCGGATTGCCCAGCGGTGAGCGCAGGTTCGGCCGTTTCAAGTTCCCGGAACATCGACGCCCCGATTGGCCACCCGCCCAGCACAAGTCCAGTTTCCCTCCCTAAAGCAACAAGTGTTTCGGAACTTTCGGCAATTCCCGCCTCTCGGGCGGCAATGGTGCGGGCGCGCATCATACCACGCAGCAATTTTGGGCCGGATTGTGGGGCATAGCGCCACCCCGGCAACCCCTGTGGCGCCACCAGCGCGCCTGCCCGGATGGCCAGCACATGCGTGGCGCCCAGCAGGTCCGCTGCGGCGTCCATGCTCGCGCGCCAACCTGCAACCGTCTGATTTTGAAGCGGAGCGAGGCTTTCGTTACAGCCGGGCAGATCAGAAAGCAGGCTGTCGATCCCGGCTGCATCGAGGCGGCGCATGACTTCGACGGTGAAGCGCCGCAGCTTGTTCGCCTCGTCATACCAGGCCGGGCATACCAGCACCCGCACCGCCCGGCTGCGATCAAAGGCAACCAGCAATTCTTCGGTCGGTGGGCCGCCGCCACAACCAGGATTGTTCCACGTGGAAATCACCGGAGAGCCACTCTGGCGGGGGTCAAGACCAGCCTAGCGGGGATCGAGCTTGGCCTGCGCAAACGCCAGCAGGCCGCCATATGTTTCAAGCATTGCGCCATCAACATCGTCATCTTCGATCACGATGTTCAGGCGGTCTTCCATTTCGGTCAGCAGACCAGCCACCGCCATCGAATCGAGTTCAGGAAGGTGGCCGAACAATCCGGTTTCCGGTCCAAATGCATTCGCCTGCGCCGGGTCCAACCCCAGCACATCAGCGATCAACGCCTTGAGTTCGCAATCAAGGGCGGCGCCGTCGGCCGCGCCCTTGGTGGTCGGAATGGTCGTCATCGGCCATGAAATCCCTGTGTTACGCCGTGACGGCGGGGCTTAGCCATGCGCGCAGCCGGGTGCAAGCGCGGCAACGGTCGAGAGCGGCGTTCAATGGGTGCCTTGGCGTAGCATCCGCTTGGCCAGCGGCGCCCAGCTTCGCGGCTGTGCCGGGTCGAGACAATCCACGCGAAAGCGCGGCCGCACCTCTTCCATCCAATCTGCCTTGTAGGGCTGATCGCCGGTGCCAAAATCGACAAGGTCAACCCGGTCGATATCGATCACGTGCGCAAACAGGGCGGCGGTCAGGGTGGTTCCGGCAGACAGCGGCTTGTGGCTTTCAAGATGGGCGAGCTTATGGATATAGGCGATTGAATTTTCTACGGTCCAGCATTGTGCGGCAACAGCGATGCCATCGGCGCGTGCCACGCCGAGGCGCAAGCGTCCGGCTGCGCCTTCGGCTTGGGCAAAGGCGCGCAGCATGGCTGGTTGATCCTCGGCCGGTTTCCAACTGGCGGCGTAAATGGCTTCATAATCGGCCCACACGCCTGCGTCGAAATCCGTGTGGATGTCCACGGCGACCTTCTTCGCTTTACGCTTCAACGTCGTGCGCAAGGGTCCGGGGCGGCTTTGCCAATACGCGTCAAAGCTGCGGCCCTGCACCGGCAGGATATGATTGATATCGCAAGGCTCCACCATGACATTCCAGCCTGCTGCACGAAACGCGTGCGCCAGACGCACGGCGGAACCATCTTCCCCCGGCACAGGTTCGAGGGTCACGCGATGTCCCCGGCTTTTCAATTGTCGCGCAATCGCCTCAAGCAGGCGATCGCCCGCTGCGCCCTCGGGCGCAAGGTCGCGCCAGGTAAAGCTGTACCAGTTGCGCAATGGGGTGATCCGTCCGGATTCTTCCGTCAGAGCGAGGGCGGCGGTGGCATCGGCGTCGCATGCGATCGCAATCAACGGGACGAGGCCCGTGCCGGCCAGCAGCGCGAACCACTCCGCCCGGTCGAACGGCGCAGTGGCGGCCTGCGCAGCGAGCGCTTGCAAGACGTTAACGCTATCGTGATACCGCGCTTCGATCACTTGAAAGACTGCTCCCGTCCATGCCACACCAGCCCGATCCACGCCCACATCCCCTCGATCATCTGGCCGAACTGGCCGGAGCGGCAGGGCGTGGAGAAGACCCGGCGCTGGTTCTTCGCGAGGGCACGCTTAACCACAATCAGTTAAGACTGCGTGTCGCTGTGTTGGCCGGGTGGCTGGCGCAGGTGGTGCCTGACAAGGGCGCACGGGTAGCAAGCTGGGCGACGAAGGGAGAATTGACCTGTCTGTTGCCGCTGGCTGCTGCGCGAGCAGGATTGGTGCACGTGCCGATCAACCCACTGCTCAAGCGCGCGCAGGCCGCGCATATCCTTGCCGATAGTGGTGCCACGCTGCTGATCGGGACAGAAGCACGCCTCGCATCGCTGACGCCGGGCGACCTGCCGCCAGGATGCACGGCATTGGGGGAGACCGAGGCGCTGGCGGCCGCCCTGACGGCGGGTCGCGAACTGGGGCCATCCAGGGCCGATCCGGCGGAACTGGCGGCGATCCTCTACACGAGCGGCTCAACCGGGCGTCCCAAGGGGGTGATGCTCACCCATGCCAACATGTGGCTGGGCGCGGTGAGTGTGGCGCATTATCTGGGGCTGGCGCGCGACGACGTGACGCTGGCGGTGTTGCCGCTGTCGTTCGATTACGGGCAGAATCAACTTCTTTCGACGTGGTTTGCGGGGGGCTGCGTGGTGCCGCTCGATTTCCTGTTTCCCAAGGACGTCGTGAAAGCCTGTGCCCGGCATGGGGTGACGACACTGGCCGCAGTGCCGCCGCTATGGGTGCAGTTGACGCAAATCGACTGGCCTGAGGAGGCAGCCAAGCCCCTGCGGCGGCTGACCAATAGTGGGGGGGCGTTGACGGTTGATCTTGTGCGTTCCTTGCGCGGCCTGTTTGCCGATGCGCAGCTGTTCCCCATGTATGGGCTGACCGAGGCGTTTCGTTCGACCTATCTTGATCCTGTGATGGTGGATTCGCATGCCACATCAATGGGTAAGGCGATACCTTTCGCAGAGATTCTCGTTATCGACGATGCCGGGAACTTGACTGCGGATGACGAAGAGGGCGAGCTGGTCCACTGCGGCCCGCTGGTGGCGCAGGGCTATTGGCAGGATCCGGTGCGCACAGCAGAGCGATTCAGGCCTGCGCCTGCGGCCTCGTCCTGCGGTGGCGTGGCCGTGTGGTCGGGCGACCGGGTGCGGCGTTCGGCCGAAGGCTTGCTCTATTTCGCCGGTCGGCGCGATGCGATGATTAAGAGCGCAGGCAACCGCATCAGCCCGCAGGAGATAGAGGAGGCGGCCTTGGCCACAGGCCTTGTGTCCGAAGCGGTGGCGCTGGGCGTGGCGCATACCCGGTTGGGGCAGGCGGTGCATCTGGTGGTGCGCGGGGGTGAAGACGCGGATGCACGGGCGGAACTGCCCAAGCGGCTTCAGCGCGACCTGCCCAATTTCATGCAGCCGCAGCATATTCACTGGCGCGCCGCAATGCCGCTCAACCCGAATGGCAAGATTGATCGCACAGCCTTGCAGTCTGAACTTACGAAGGAATATGGCGAATGAAGCCCGTCGGCCCAATCCCTGCCGGATATGAGACCATCAAGGGCGAACTCGCCATCGGTGGCAAGCGGGCAAGCGAATGGGTAGCCAAAGCGGGGCGCACGCCACTGTTTGTCTATTCCCGCGCGCATCTGGATGCCCGTGCTGCCGAATTGCGCGCTGCGCTGCCGGCCCGCGTGGGGCTGAACTACGCCGTGAAAGCCAATCCGCACCCTGCCGTTATCGCCCACATGGCGCCGCTGGTGGATGGGTTTGACATCGCCTCTTCAGGCGAATTGGGGCTATGCCAGGCGGCGGGGGTCGATCCCCGGCGGATCAGCTTTGCCGGGCCCGGCAAGCGCGATGACGAGTTGGAAGCGGCGATTGCGGTGGGCGTGACGCTCAATTGCGAAAGCGAGGGCGAGGGCACGCGTGCGATTGTGATCGGTCGGCGGTTGGGGGTTGCCCCGCGCATTGCGGTGCGCGTCAATCCGAGCTTCGAGATGAAGGGTTCGGGCATGAAAATGGGCGGCGGTGCCAAGCAGTTCGGTGTCGACGCCGAACGCGTGCCCGCTCTCGCGCGCCACCTCATCGCCGAAGGGGCCGAATGGCGCGGCCTCCACATCTTTACGGGCAGCCAGACCCTGAGCGCCGACGCCATCATCGAAGCGCAGGGCAACGTGCTGAATCTGGCGGCGGAACTGACCGATGCCATCGGCCATGGCTGCCCCAAGCTCAACATGGGCGGGGGCCTTGGTATCCCCTATTTCCCCGGCGACACGCCGGTGGACCTGGCGCGTGTCGGTGCGGCCTTGAATGATCGGGTCGCAGAGCTGCCCGCCGTGCTGGCCGAGACCGAATTGTGCATCGAGCTTGGGCGCTACCTCGTTGGAGAGGCGGGGGTGTATTTGACCCGCATCATCGATCGCAAGGTCAGTCATGGCGTCATATACCTTGTCACCGATGGTGGGCTGCATCACCAATTGGCCGCATCAGGCAATTTCGGCACGGTTGTTCGGCGTAACTATCCATCCGCCATTGCAACGCGTTACGGGGCGGAAGCGACAGAGGCTGTCAACATTGTCGGCTGCCTGTGCACTCCACTGGATCGCTTGGCAGACAATGCCGCGATGCCTGCGGCAGCCGTGGGCGATCTGGTCGCGGTGTTTTGCGCCGGTGCTTACGGTGCCACCGCGTCGCCGAGCGCCTTTCTTGGCCATGGACCGGCGGCCGAACTGCTGGTGTGATCCTGTCGACACTGTGCTGGCTGCCGGCTGTTAACCCCGGAAAAACCGGTGTCCCATAGCGGGAAGGGTCCGGATTTGCCCCTGTATGACTAACCGATTGTTCACCATTTCCTGCGACAAAGAAGCCAATATCACGTCGCTCAATGGTGCAGGTCGCTCCTGCGCAGCCACGGGCGGCTCAGCAAGAATTGACCAAGGATCCCCGACACATGTTGCACCGCCTGCCCTTTTTGCGCCCTGCGGTTCTCGGCCTCAGCGTCGTCACGCTGGCGGCCTGCACAAGCACGGGTACGGAACTTCCCCCGGCAAGCTATGGCGATGGCAGCGTCGCGCCGTCT
The DNA here is from genome assembly GCA_009995225.1 of Sphingomonadales bacterium. Classification (GTDB taxonomy): domain Bacteria; phylum Pseudomonadota; class Alphaproteobacteria; order Sphingomonadales; family Sphingomonadaceae; genus Erythrobacter. Next base: position 22,177 of record JAACPW010000002.1, read on the forward strand.
GAGGAGTATACCATCGGCCCGCTCGACGAAATTACCATTCACGTCTGGCGCAACCCTGAACTCAGCGCGGACAAGGTGCGTGTGCGGCCTGACGGGCGCCTCACAATCCCGCTGGTGCAGGACATCCCGGCCGTGGGCAAGACCGCAACCGAGTTGCAGGATTACATCGCGGGCGAGCTTGCCAAGTATATCGAACAGCCGATCGTGTCGGTGATCGTCAATACGCCCGAAGGCAACTTCACCCAGCAGGTGCGCATCATCGGTGCGACCGCCCAGCCAGCCTCGCTGCCCTATCGCGCCAACATGACGGTGCTCGACGCGATGATTGCGGTGGGCGGGCTCAATGAATTTGCTGCCGGAAACCGCGCGAAGCTGATCCGCCTCGACAATGAGGCCGGAACGCAGGCTGAATACCGTCTGCGCTTGTCGGACCTCATCCGCAAGGGCGACGCCTCTGCCAATGTGATGCTGAAGCCGGGCGATACCATTATCATTCCCGAGAGCCGGTTCTAAGAGGCGGCCTGGGGGATGAGCGAGATTTTCGACGAGCTTCGTGCAGCGTTATGGTCGGTATGGCACCGCCGCTGGATCGCGATTGCGGTGGCCTGGGGCGTGTGCATGCTCGGATGGCTGGTCGTGAGCATGATCCCCAACAGCTATGAATCCAAGGCGCGCGTCTATGTCGACGTGCAGGATGTGCTGTCCAAGCAGCTCGGCATTGCGGGTGATGGCAAGGAAGAGATCATGCGCGTGCGGCAGACCCTGTCGAGCGCCAAGAATCTTGAAAAGGTGGTCACTTCGACACGTCTGGGCGAAGGCATCACCGAGCGTGGCGCGCTGGACACGATGATCGGCGAACTTGAAAAGAAAGTGAAAGTCACCAGCGAGCAGGACAACCTGTTCGAAATCACCGCCGTGATCGGTCGCGGCGATCTGACCGATGCCGAAAACGCGGTGCTGGCGCGTGATGTGGTGCAGAAACTGCTCGATATCCTGCGCGAAGAACACGTGATCGGCAATCGCACCGGTATCAGCACCGCGATTGGCGATCTCGACCGCCAGCTTGATGAGCGCAAGCTGGAACTGGAACAGGCCGAACAGCGCCGCCTGACCTTTGAAGCACAATATCCCGATCTGGTCGGTGGCTCTGAAAGCCTTTCGAGCAAGGTCCAGCAGGCGCGCACCGAATTGCGCAATGTCGACGCTGATCTGGCGGCAGCGGATAGCGGGCTGGCAGCGATATCCGCGCAGCTTGCCAGCACCCCGCGCACGCTGTCGGGCGGGCCGCAGGCAACCGGGCCGCGTGCCGCGCTGCAACAGGCGCAGACGCAGTTGGCCGAGTTGCGCTCGCGCGGGCTGACCGATAGCCATCCCGACGTCGTATCGACCAACAGGCAGGTCGCAATTCTCGCCAAACAAGCAGCAGCGGCAGGCGACGACGCGAGCGGGACGCCCAATCCCGCCTATGCTTCGCTGATCGCGATCAAGAGCGAACGTCAGGCTTCGGTCGAAGCCTTGCAGGCCCGCCGCGCTGCCCTGCAAAGCAACTTCGCCGCGCTGATGGCAAGCCAGGCGACCGAGCCGACAGTCGCAGCCGAGGCCAATCGGATCAGCCGCGATTACGATGTGCTGAGCCAGAATTACGAAAAGCTTCTTCAGGATCGCGAACAACTGCGCACGCGTGGTCAGGTCGAGGACAAGGCCAGCCAGTTCCGTTTTGACATTATCCAGCAACCCGGTGTTCCCCAGAACCCGGCTGCGCCCAATCGTCCGCTGCTGTTGTTTGGCGTGCTGATCGTCGGCTTGGGCGCCGGGGTCGCGGTGGCCTATGCCTTGGCTCAACTCAAATCGAGCTTCGCCACACCGCAGAAGCTGGAACGCGCTTTCGATCTGCCGGTGATCGGCTCGATCTCGTTGACAGTCTCGCAGGCCGCCCGCGTGATCGAACGACGCCGCTTGAAGCAGTTTGCCGGAGCCTGTGGCGGGCTGGGCCTGATGTTCGTGATCCTTGTCGCGATCGAGATCGTCTCGATCGGGACGATTGCGTGAGGGTGGGGGCCAAAACATGACCGAACAGGGCAAGATCAACCGCGAGGGCGCACGGCCTGCATCGCTGTTCGAGCGCGCTGATGCGGCTTTCGGAATTGGCCCGGCGCGCGTCCCTGCTGTGCCTCCGGTGCCGCAGGCGGTTCGCCGTGCTGCCCCTCCGCAGCCGCAGCCTGCACCAATCACACCGATGGCTACGGCAAAGCCTGCCACGGCCCCTGAGCCTGTCCCGCCTGAAGCAGAAGCACCGCGTGCTGTGGCATTCTGTGGGCCGTTCGCGCCGATCGACCGTGAGCACCTGCGCGATGGTGGGCTGATCGTGCCGGAAGATCCCGTCACCGGCCTGTTGGAAGAGTTCCGGATTATCAAGCGCGAATTGCTGGCCGATGCCCGCGCCGGGGCCGTTTCTGGGCATGGGGCGCTGTCCCGCCGCATTCTCGTGTGTTCGCCCCATCAGGGGGAGGGCAAGACGTATTGCGCCATCAATCTTGCCATCGCACTTGCCGCCGAACGCGGACTTGAGGTGTTGCTGGTGGATGCCGACGTGGTCAAGCCATCGGTTGCCCTTCGGCTCGGCATCGCGGCCGAACAAGGCTTGATGGATGCGATCGCCGATCCCGCGATCGCGCCGGAAAGTCTTGTGATCCGCACCGATATCGAAGGCTTGTTCGTTCTGCCTGCGGGCGCGGCCTCGTCGCTCGATGCGGAATACCTGGCTAGCGCGCGGACCGGCGACGTGCTGGACCGGCTGACCCAGGGCGCGCCGGACAGGATCGTGATTTTCGACACACCGCCGGCGCTTGCCGCGTCACCTGCGGCCGAACTGGCCCAGCATGTCGGCCAGGCAGTGCTGGTGGTGCGGGCGGATGAAACCAGCCGCGCTGCACTGGAGGATGCCCAGCAGCTCCTCTCGGCCTGCGGCGATATCAAGCTTTTGCTGAATGCCGCGCGTTACAGCCCCTCTGGGCGGCGTTTCGGCACCTATGTCACCAAGGGGAAATGACAATGCGCGCCCGCACATTTGCGACCGCACTGATGGCTGCCGGCTTCATGGCCGCATCGGCTCCGGCGTTCGCGCAATCGCAAGTTCCGGGGCAGGGCGGCGATGTGCCCGGCCAACGCGCAAACCGCGTGGTGCAGCCCTATATCGAAGTCGGGCAAATCGTCTCGGCGGAGCTCAGCCCCGGCAATGATGTCGTCACGTTCACGCAGGTTGCCGTGGGCGTCGATGTCAACGTGCAGGGCCGCAACAGCGGCGCAGCCGTATCGGTGAGGTATGAACGCAACATCGGCTACGGCGACGACAGTATAGATACCGACACGGTCAGCGGGATTGCGCGCGGCACGTTGGCGCTCGTTCCCAATACTTTGAGCTTGGAAGCAGGCGCGCTGGCCTCGCGCAGCCGCATCGACGCGGGCGGCGGCACCACCGCCAACCCGCTGGTGCGCGACGATGCCGAAAGCCGCGTTTACAGCGTTTATGCCGGTCCCAGCCTCAACACCCGCGTCGGCGCTGTCGATGTGCAAGGGTTGGCACGGGTCGGCTATAACCGCTTTGAGGCCGATGATGCGCTGGTGACGCAGCAGGGCGCGGTTGTCGACGTGTTCGATGACAGCGTGACCTATCTGGGCCAGCTGCGCGCCGGGGTTCGCCCCGGAGAGGTTCTGCCGGTGGGCCTTGCGGTGACAGCAGGCGGGTTTCAGGAAGATATCGGCAATCTCGACCAGCGCGTGCGCGATCTTTACGTGCGCGGCGATGTGACGGTGCCGTTGACCCGCAGCCTCGCTCTGGTGGCTGGCGCGGGCTACGAGGATGTGGAAATTTCCAGCCGCGATGCGCTGCGCGATTCCAATGGCGCGCCGGTGATCGGCGCCGATGGCCGCTTCGTCACCGATGGCACCGCGCCGCGCCGGATCGCCTTTGATGTTGATGGATTGCTGTGGGATGTCGGCGTGCTCTGGCGGCCATCCTCGCGCACCAGCCTTCAGGCTGCGGTCGGGCGGCGCTACGACTCCACCACCTATTACGGCACGTTCACCTATGTCCCCAACCCGCGCAGCGCCTTTGCGGTGTCGGTGTATGACGGGGTGAGCGGCATTGGCGGCACGCTCGGCAACGCGCTTGCCGGGCTGGACAGCGATTTCGAGGCGATCCGCAATCCTGTCACCGGTGATTTCGGCGGATTGGTCAGCGGGACCGAAGGACAGGCCCTGATCGGAGGCATCGGGTCGAGCCGTTCCGCCGCCTTCCGTGGCCGCGGGGTGCGTGCATCCTATCAGCGGACAATGGGCCGCACGGTGGCTTCGCTGGGCGCTGGCTATGACCGGCGCACTTTTATCGCGGCGTCCGGCACTGTGCTCGCCCCTGTCGATGGTCTGACGGATGAAAGCTATTACGTGATCGGCGGCCTCACCCGCGAAGTCGGCCGCAATGCCAACATCACCGCCAACGCCTATGCCAACTGGTTCGACGCGGCAGGCACCAACAATGATGTGACGGCCTATGGCGCATCGGCCGCCTACAACCAGTCGATCACACAGCGCCTTACGGGACGGGCCGCGATTGCGGTTGATTACTTCGACAGCGAATTCAGCGCCCAGGACTTCGCCTTTGCGACCGCGCTGGTTGGTCTGCGTTACAATTTCTGACGGGGAACTGACGCTCATGTACGAACAATTCTACGGTTTCAGCGGACGGCCCTTTCAGCTCACCCCCGATCCGCAATTCTATTTTGAAAGCACCAGCCACAAAAAGGCGATGAGCTACCTTGGCTATGGCTTGGCGCAAGGCGAAGGTTTCATCGTCATCACGGGCGAAATCGGCGCGGGCAAATCGACTCTGGTGGCGCATCTGATGGAGCGGATCGATCCGGCCGCGCTGACAGCGGCGCAGGTTGTGACCAGCGCACTTGATGGCGAAGAGATCGTGCATGTTGTCGCGCAGGCCTTCGGGCTGCATGTCGAGGGACATGACAAGGCGACGGCGCTGGGTGCGATCGAACGTTTCTTGCAAGACGAAGCGCGCGCCGGGCGCCGCTGTCTGCTGGTGGTGGATGAATGCCAGAACCTCGATCTCGATGCGCTGGAGGAGCTGCGGATGCTCTCCAACTTCCAGCTTGGCGCGCATCCGTTGCTGCAAAGCCTGCTGCTGGGCCAGCCCGAGTTTCGTCGCACGCTTGCTCACCATCCGGGGCTGGAACAACTGCGCCAGCGGATCATCGCTTCGCATCACCTCGAAGCCTTGGATGGCGGGGAGGTTGAGCATTATGTGCGCCACCGGTTGAACCATGTTGGCTGGTCGGATCGACCGCTGTTCGATGACGGGCTGCTGGACAAGCTTTATCGCCACAGCGATGGCATACCGCGCCGCGTCAACCAGATCATGAACCGTCTGCTGTTGCTCGGCGCAATCGAGGAACGCGATACGCTCAGCCCGGCAATGCTTGACGAGGTCATCGCTGAAATGGCGTCAGACCAGAACCGCGGGGCGCGCGGCCAAAACGATCTGCGCAGTGCGCCTGCAACTTTGCCATTTGCCAACCGGCCGGTGGAGCAGGGGCACCTGCCCGCCACCGAAGTTGCCGCCCTGCTGGCCGAACGCGATGCCCGCACCGCCGAGCTCGAAGCTGCGATCGGGGAATTGCAGGCCGCCGGGGTGGACCAAAGCGGCGTGAATGGCGAAGACCTCTCGCCCGAGGAAGCGCGTATCGCGGAGGCGCGCTTTGCCGCAGCATTGGAACGGATCGAAAGCAGGCTCGAGGAACAGGAGCAATCCTTCCGCCATGTCCTCACCATGCTGATCGAATGGCTCGAGGAAGACCCGTCCCGCGAGGCGGCGTAGATCATGAACGGTTCTTTTCCCCACCATCCCGCAGACGCGGCACCCGGTATCGTCAACGGCCTGTCGGTCGATGTCGAAGACTGGTTCCAGGTCGGCGCCTTCGAAAATGTCATCGCGCGCGGCGAGTGGGACAGCATCAAGACCCGCGTGGAGGACAATGTCTACCGCGTGCTCGACCTTTTTGCCGAAGCCGACGTCACCGCGACCTTTTTCACGCTTGGCTGGGTGGCGCAGCGCCATCCGGAGATGGTTCGGCGCATTGCCGACGCCGGGCATGAACTGGCCAGCCATGGATATGACCATGCGCGGGTGTTCACCTTCACCCGCAAGGAATTTGCAGAAGATATCTGCAAGGCGCGCGCCATTATCGAGGATTGTTCGGGTCACGCCGTCACCGGTTACCGCGCGCCGAGCTTTTCGATCGACAGCCGCACGCCCTGGGCTTTCGCCGAACTGGCGGAGCAGGGCTATGTCTACTCCTCCAGCGTCGCGCCGGTCGCGCATGACCATTATGGCTGGCCCGAAGCACCGCGTTTTGCCTTCAAGCCGCTGCCGTGGTCTTCGTTGATCGAGCTTCCGGTGACCACCGCGATCCTTGGCGGGCGGCGTGTGGCGGCGGGTGGGGGCGGGTTCTTCCGGGTGCTGCCGTATGGCTTTTCGCGCTGGGCGATCCGGCAGGTGAACCGCGCCGAAGGGCGTCCGGCGGTGTTCTATTTCCACCCGTGGGAAGTCGATCCTCAGCAGCCACGCGTTGGCCATGCGCCGCTGCGTTCGCGCTTCCGGCATTATACCGGCCTTGCGCGGATGGCCGACAAGTTGCGTGGTCTGGTGCAGGATTTCCGCTGGGGCCGGATGGATCTGGTCGCGCACCGCGAGGCGGCCCGCGCTGAAGATCTGTACTTGCCGGACCCCGATTTGTCGGCGGCGGATATCGCGGCATGAACGCGCCGGTGAAAACCGGGACGCAGGTGCGCGCAGTCGATTTGCGCGATCCATCGGAATTGCGCCGGATCGAGGGCTTCGTTGCCGATGTCGGCGCAAGCCTGTTCCACCGTCCGGCTTGGTTGCTGGGTGTCGAAGCCGGCACCGGCCAGTGCGCCGCCGGGCTGGTGGCCGAACGCATGGGCGTGGTAACGGGCTGGTTGCCGCTAACCGAAGTGCGCTCGGCCCTGTTCGGCAAGGCTCTGGTCTCCAGCGGCTTTGGCGTCGGCGGCGGGATCATTGCTGACAGTGCCGATGCCGCCGAGGCTCTTGCAGTAGCAGCGCAGAAACACGCAGTGGGTGGCGGCTTTTCAGGCGTTGAACTGCGCGGCGGAACGATACCCCAAGATTGGGAGACGTGGAGCGACAAGCATTGCGGCTTCGTGCGCCCGCTCGGCGCCAATGATGAAGCGGAATTGCTGGCGATCCCGCGCAAGGCCCGCGCCGAGGTGCGCAAAGGGCTGGCTTTCCGTCACCGTATGACCATCGGCTGCGAGGCGAAGGATCTCGCCGCGCATTACGCCTGTTACAGCCAGAGCGTGCGCAACCTCGGAACGCCAGTGTTCCCCAAACGGCTGTTCACCGCGATGCTGGCAGCCTTTCCGCAACGCAGCGATATTCTGACCGTCTGGCAGGGCGATACCCCGCTGGCGAGCGTGCTCAGCTTCTATCACGACGGCACGGTCCTGCCGTTCTGGGGCGGGGGCGTGTTCGCCGCCCGCGCGGCGCGGGCCAACGAGGTCATGTATTACGAATTGATGCTCCACGCACGGCGGCAGGGGATGCAGTGCTTCGATTTTGGCCGCTCCAAGACCGGCAGCGGCCCGTTTGCGTTCAAGAAGAACTGGGGCTTTGATCCCGTGCCGCTGACCTATGGCGCATGGACGGCGCCGGGCCAGCCCCCGCGCAATATCGACCCGACTGACGCAAGCTATTCCCGCAAGATCGGTCTGTGGAAGAAACTTCCGCTGCCCATCGCGAATGCACTGGGGCCGTGGATCGCGCGCGGGCTGGCGTGATGGGCGAAATTCTCTTCCTTGCACACCGCGTGCCGTTCCCACCGGATCGCGGCGACCGCATCCGCTCGCATCATCTGCTGAAGGCCCTTGCACGGCTCGCGCCTGTGCATGTCGGGTGCTTTGACGAAGGTGAGGGTTCGGGTTCGGGTGAGGGCAGGGACGCGTTGTCGGCGTTGTTGGCGCTGGCAGCATCGCATTGCATCGCCCCGCGCACCAAGCCGCTTGTTCTGGCCGGGATCGAGGCGGTGCTGACGGGCAAGCCGGTCAGCCTGACCGCATTCCACTCTAGCAAGCTCAAGGATTGGGTGCGAGAAACCATCGCATCGTGCAACATCACCGCCATCGTCGTCTTCTCCGGCCAGATGGGGCAATATGTCCCCGATGATTTTGCGGGCTGCGTCGTCATCGACCTGTGCGATGTCGATAGCGCCAAGTTTGCAAGCTATGCCGCAGCGGGCGAGCGGGTCTGGCTGAATGCCCGCGAGGCGCGATTGCTGGCGATTGAGGAAGAACGGCTTGGCGCCCGTGCTGATGCGACAGCCCTGATTTCCGAGGCTGAGGCTAAGCTTTATCGTGGCCGGCTGACGGCACCGGGCAAGGTCAATGTGCAGGTGATCGGTAACGGCATCGACGCTGCGTATTTCGATCCCGCCGGCACCTTGCCGCATCCGGCGATCACAGGCCTGCCGGGGCCGCATTTCACCTTCACTGGGCAGATGGACTATCGCCCAAACGAACAGGCGGCGCTGTGGGTGATCGAGGCGCTGATGCCACGCTTGCGCGCCCGCTTTCCGCAGGCGGTGTTCCATGTGGTTGGCCGCAATCCGACGGCCAGGCTGATGGCGCACCATGGCACACCGGGCGTTCAGGTGTGGGGCGAAGTACCCGATGTGCGGCCCTTCATCGCTGCCGCCGATGCCGTTCTGGCACCGCTGCTGATTGCGCGCGGGGTGCAAAACAAGGTGCTTGAAGCGATGGCGATGGCCAAGCCCGTGGTGCTGACGCCCGAGGCTGCGACCGGTATCGCCGCCCGCGACGGCGTGGATTGGCTCGTTTGCCAGCCCGATCCCGATGCGATGACGGCACGCCTTGCAGATCTTCTTACCGGCACTGCCACATCCGCCCGGATCGGTGCGGCTGCGCGGGCCTTCGTGCTCGAACATCATGGATGGGAGTCCATGATGGCCCCGCTGTCAGGCCTTCTGGCCATGCGTGCGCAGGACCATCGTCATGCAGCCTGACATTGGCGCTTTGCCTGCCCCGCACAAGGCGTCAGGCATCCCTTTGGCATGGCGCAAACCGCTCGTCGCGCTCGCGCTTGCCGCCTTTGCGCTCGTTACGGTCACGGCGCAAAGCTGGGGCGCGATGTTCCACCAGTGGTGGAATATCGACACCTATAACCACCTGCTGCTTGTCCCGTTCATCGCCATCTGGCTGGTGGCGCTGAAAGAGGATGATCTGGCCACGATGACCCCGCAAGCCTTTTGGCCCGGCCTTGTGCTGGTCGCTTTAGGGCTTGGCATTTGGCGGACGGGCGAAGCAATAGGCGTCAATCTGCTGGCACAGGCCGGCGCCGTTGCCGCGTTGCAAGCGGCGGTCATCACCGTGCTGGGGCTGCGCGTCAGCCTGTTTCTAGCATTGCCGCTCGTCTATGCCAGCTTTCTGGTGCCATTTGGCGACGAAATTATCCCTCCATTGCAAGCGATCACGGCTGCCATTGCGATCACGCTCACCCAGGCGAGCGGTGTGCCGGCGCAGATCGAGGGCATCTATATTGATACCCCTGCCGGCCTGTTCATCGTTGCCGAGGCGTGTTCGGGCGTGAAGTTCCTGATCGCAATGGTGACGCTGGCGGTGCTGGTCTGCTTCACGCGGTTTGAACGCTGGAGCCGCCGTGTGGCTTTCCTTATTGCGTGTATCATCGTTCCGATTCTCGCCAACGGCGTGAGAGCGTGGGCGACGATCTACGTCGCGCAATATATCGGCGCAGAGCGGGCAACGGGATTTGACCATATTGTCTATGGCTGGATCTTCTTCGCCCTTATCGTCGCGGCCCTGCTTGGCGCTGCATGGCGGTTCTTCGAGCGCGAGCCAGAGGCCTACGGGTGGCGGGCCGAGACAATCGCAGGTTGGTCTTTGGTCACCCGCACCGAACGGCTCGGTTTTGCGCCCACCACTGCGGGGATTGCAATCGTTGCCCTTGCGGCGATTGCCGCGCTGACCGCGCTGCTCTAGGCGGCAAGGCCATGTGCGGAATTGCCGGGATATTTCATGCCGAAACGCCAAAGCCGGTCGATCCGATCCGGGTTGAGCGGATGTGCGATGTGTTGGCCCACCGCGGGCCTGATGGGGCGGGGGTGTGGACCGATCAGGGCGTGGGCCTTGGCCATCGTCGCTTGTCGATCATCGACGTTGCCGGGTCGCCCCAGCCGATGCACGCAGGCAATAATTGCGCAGTGATCGTCTTCAACGGCGAAATCTACAATTTCCGCGAATTGCGCCGCGATCTGGAGCAGGCCGGTTTCACCTTCCGCACCTCGGGTGACACCGAAGTAATCCTTGCGGCATGGCAGCGATGGGGGCCAGATTGCCTCAAGCGGTTTGACGGGATGTTTGCCTTCGCGTTGTTCGACCGCGACAAGCGCCAGCTGTTCCTTGCGCGCGACCGCTTCGGGGTCAAACCGCTGTTCTATGCGCCGCTGTCGGACGGGAGCATCGCCTTTGCCTCGGAGCTGAAGGGCTTGCTCGCCCACCCGCTGCTGCGCCGCCGTATCAGTCCGCAGGCGATCGAGGCCTACATGACTTGGGGCTATGTGCCCGACACGCATTCGATCCTGGCGGGGGTGGAAAAGCTAGCAGCAGGCCATTTCTGGCTGCTGGAGCAAGGCAAGGCGCCCGGCCGGCCGCAACGGTGGTGGGACATCGACTTTACGCAGCGCGAACGCGGGAGCGAGGCTGATCTGGCGGCGCAGCTCATCCATTTGCTGCGTGAAGGCGTGCGGTCGCGGATGGTGTCGGACGTGCCGCTCGGCGCCTTTCTTTCGGGCGGGGTGGACAGTTCGGGTGTGGTCGCGCTGATGAGCGAGGCCAGTGCTGCGCCGGTGCAAACCTGCTCGATCGGGTTCGATGTCGCTGCCTATGACGAGACGAGTTACGCGCGCCAGGTGGCCGCGAAATTCGGGGCGGATCATGCAGAACGGATCGTTGCCACCGATGATTTCGGGACGATCGATCAGCTTGCAGCGATGTTTGACGAGCCCTTCGCCGACGCGTCGGCTTTGCCGACGTGGCGGGTGTGCCAGTTGGCGCGTGAGCGGGTGACGGTCGCGCTGTCCGGTGACGGCGCGGACGAGGCCTTCGGCGGATACCGCCGGCAGGTGTTTCACCACCACGAGGAACGGGCACGCTCCATTCTGCCCGCAGGCTTCCGCGCACCGCTGTTCGGCGCTTTGGGCCGCGCATGGCCCAAGGCCGATTGGGCGCCGCGGCAGTTGCGCGCCAAAACGACCTTGCTTGCGCTCGCGGAAAGCGGCGAGGAAGGTTATGCGCGCGGCCTGTCAGTGACGCCCCCTGAAGCACGCAGGGCGCTGTATTCCGACGCCTTCGCCGCCAGCCTTGAAGGCTTTCGGGGCGAGGACGAGCTGATCGCCCTGATGCGCGCCGCACCGGGCCGCTCGGGCCTCGACCGGGCACAATATGCCGACCTCAGCTTCTGGATGCCCGGCGACATCCTCACCAAGGTCGACCGCACCAGCATGGCGGTAAGCCTCGAAGCGCGCGAACCGTTGCTCGACCACCGTCTGGTGGAGTTTGCCGCACGCCTGCCCGAAGCGATGCGGGTTCGCGGATCGACTGGCAAGTATCTGCTTAAGAAGTCGCTCGAACATTACCTGCCAAACGACATTCTCTATCGGCCCAAGCAGGGCTTCGTCACGCCGATCGCAGAGTGGCTGCGCGGGCCCTTGGCGGGTGCCGCGCGGGGCATCGGCACAAGTGGCGGTCTGGCGCAGACCGGCTTTTTCGACCAGAAGGCAATCAGCGGCTTGGCCGAGGCCCATATTGCAGGCCGCGCAGATCATTCGCGTACGCTTTGGCAATTGCTGATGCTGGAGAAGTCACTGAGCCAGCTGGACGTCAGCGCCTAGTCCACCATGCCGTGTCCCATTGCCATGTAGTCGGCGCTCTGCATTTCCTTGAGGCGGCTCACCGTTCGCTCAAACTCGAAGGCCCCGTCACCGGACGTGTAAAGGTCTTCCGGTTCAGCCGCGGCGGTGACGAACAGCTTCACGCGGTGTTCGTAAAGCCCATCGATCAGCTTGGTGAAGCGGATCGCCTCGTTGCGGTTCTCCGGACCCATTTTGGGAACGCCGACGAGGATCACCGTGTGAAAGTCTTGCGCGATGGCGAGGTAATCTGCCGCACCGCGGTTCGCCGTGCACAGCTTCTTGAAGCTGAATACGCCCACGCCCTTCAGGCATTTGGGGACATGGAGCGTCCGCCCGCCCCCAAGGTCAAGCTCACCACTGGGGACGTGGGCGGCATCTTCGGGTTCGAAATCGGTGAGACGGAAGAAGGCCTCGCGCACCTGCGCCGTCGCCGCATCGCCCATCGGCGCGTGCCACGTCGGAAGATCACCGATCCGATCGAGCCGGTAATCGGTCGGGCCGTTCAGCGACAGCACATCCATCTCGCGCTCGACCAGCTTGATAAACGGCAGGAACAGCGAGCGGTTGAGGCCATCCTTGTAGAGATCGGATGGGGGCCGGTTGCTGGTCGTGACGATCACGGTCCCCGCTTCCATCAGCGCGGTGAAGAACCGCCCCATGATTGCAGCGTCGGCGGTGTTGTTGACCACCATTTCGTCGAAAGCGAGGCAACGCACTTCGTCTGCGATTTGTCTGGCAACGGCAATCAGGGGGTCTTCCACCTGCGCCTTGCGCGCGTCGGCAATGCGGCGGTCGATATCCAGCATGAAGGCATGGAAGTGGGCCCGGCGCTTGGCCGTGATGCCGAGCGTTTCCACGAACAGGTCCATCAGCATCGACTTGCCGCGCCCGACACCGCCCCAGATGTAGAGCCCGCGTGGCGGAGCGGATTTCTTGCCGAACAGTTTGCCCAGCAAACCGCCCGATGGTGTATCCGCTTCGAGCGCGGTCTGAAGCGCCGCGAGCCGGTCCACCGCTACGCGCTGATCGGCATCCAGGCGCAGCTCTGCGCTGGCGATCAGCGCCTCATAGCGCGCCAGCAACCCGCTCACGCGCGCGGCCCCATCTTGCGCACGATCCCTGAGAAGCTGGCAACCACGTCGCCGTCCTGCTCCACCATCCCGCGCACGAACACCAGCTTGCCTGTTTCGCGCACGATCTCCGTCACCGCGTCCAGCGGACGCGCCGGATTACCGCCGCCCACGAACTGCGTCGACAGCTCCAGCGTGACCGAGGGTCCGGCATCGCCTGTGCCGAGTGTGTGCATCGTGGTGAACAGCGAGATGTCGATCAGCGCCAGTGTCACCGCGCCGTGGACGATGCCTTGCAGGTTCTCGTGCCGGCGCTCCGGAAACATCCGCAGGCGCGCTTTTCCGTCAGGATCGACGCGGGTGATGAGCTTGCCCATCACCGCGCCGTTGAACAGCGTGTCGTCCTTGAGGTTCCAGTGGTTCCAGCCCGGATTGTCCGGATCGGGTCCATGGTCGAACAGATCGTCCTTGATCGACACCAGGCTAGATCGCCCGTTCGGCCATCATCTTCTTGGTTTCGGCGATCGCCTTGGCCGGGCTCAAACCCTTGGGGCACACATTCGCGCAGTTCATGATCGTGTGGCAGCGATAGAGGCGGAACGGATCTTCCAGATCGTCCAGCCGCTCACCCGTCATCTCGTCGCGGCTGTCGGCCAGCCAGCGATAGGCCTGCAGCAGGATCGCCGGGCCGAGGAACTTGTCACTGTTCCACCAGTAGCTCGGGCACGAGGTCGAGCAACAGGCGCACAGGATGCACTCATACAGGCCATCGAGCTGTTCGCGCTGTTCGGGCGATTGCAACCGCTCCTTGCCAGAAGGCGTCGGGGTGACGGTCTGCAACCACGGACGGATCGAAGCGTATTGCGCGTAGAAGTGCGTGAAATCGGGAACGAGATCCTTGATCACGTCCATGTGCGGCAGCGGGGTGATGCGGATTTCGCCCTTGAGATCCTCGATTGCGGTGGTGCAGGCCAGGCCGTTCTTGCCGTTCAGGTTCATCGAACACGAACCGCAAATACCTTCGCGGCACGAACGGCGGAAGGTCAGCGTGGGATCGATCTCGTTCTTGATCTTGAATAGCGCATCCAGAACCATCGGGCCGCACTCGTCGAGATTGATCTCGAACTTGTCGTAGCGTGGGTTCTGGCCGCTGTCGGGATCGTAGCGGTACACCTTGAACGCCTTCACGCGGCCGCCTTCGGCCTTGTGCGTCTTGCCATTGGCATTGATCTTGGAGTTCTTGGGGAGAGTGAAAGTCGCCATGAGTGGATCCCGTTTGGTGTTGGACCCTATCTAACGTCATTGTCCGCGTGTGCAAGCCGGGGCTGTTGCAGGGTTTGGAACAAGGGTTGAGCGCCGCACAGCACCCATGTTGGAGACACATGAGACACTGTCCAGAAAGAGAAATCCGCCGCGCCGATGAGACCTGCCGGGGACGCGCACAAGCATCTGCAAAAAAGACCGGAACCACTGCCGCATCAGCGGGCTTTATCTGACATGGATGATGTAGGACAGCGGCCGCCGACATGGCCCCGCAGCGCAGCGGTTTTCGGGGCTTCTGGCGGGATCGGCGCGGCGCTTTGCGCGGCCCTTGCGGCGGGTGGCACCGAAATCATTTACGCCGGATCACGCAAGGGCGACGGGCCGATTGGGGCGGCTTTCCGTCCCTTCGCGTTCGATCTTACGGACGAGGCCACCATCGCCGCCGCTTGCGCCACGATGAAGGCCGATCCGCCTGCGTGGGTGATTCTGGCCACCGGAGTGTTGACCCTTGCGGACGGCACCGGGCCGGAACGCAGCTACAAGCGGATTGATCCGGGCACGATGGCCGAGGTTTTCGCGCTGAACACCATCGGCCCGGCGTTGATTGCCAAGCACATTCTGGGCATTATTCCACGCGGCGCGCCGCTGACGTTTGCCGCGCTTTCCGCACGTGTAGGTTCGATCAGCGACAACCGGCTCGGCGGGTGGCATTCCTACCGCGCGAGCAAGGCGGCACTGAATATGCTGCTGCGCAACTTCGCGCTGGAGATGGCCCGCACCCATCCCGAAAGCGTGATTGTGGGTCTGCATCCCGGCACGGTCGACAGCGCCCTGTCCGAGCCCTTCCAGTCGGGCCTGGCGGACGGGCAATTGACCGCGCCTCACGATGCGGCGAACAATTTGCTGCGGGTGATGGCCGCTTTGACCCCGGAGCAATCGGGCAGGGTGTTCGATTTTCGGGGGGAAGAAGTTCCGGCCTAATCGAACAGGTCGACCGCCAGATGCGCCCAGAGCGTCAGGAAGATCAGGACCGCCAGCAGGGCTGCCCCGATGCGCCACATTGGCGAGGCAAGAAGGTGCCACGCAGCCTCCAGCCCGGCGCACAGCCCCGCCAGCATCAGGCCGAATATGGCAAAGTCCCCGGCGCCCCAATTGACCTCGTCGCTCATCATTGTGCCGAGTGCCGGGAAGGCCAGCAGCACGGCGGCGCAAAGCCATAGTGTCGGATGGAACCGGAAGCTGGATCTGGGTGCGGGCCTCGTTGTCATGGCGGCATCCTTTAACATTGTCAGGAATTGGCAAAGTGCGGTTATCGTGCCACGCAAGGTGGCGCGAGGATAGAGGGCGCAAGGGGGACTGGGCAATAATGGGACTGATCCGCTGGTACGAGACTAACATCATGCCGCGCCTGATCACCTGCGCCTGTAGCCAGGGGCAGGTGATGAAACGCCGCGCTGCCGTGGTGCCGCTGGCGCGCGGTGATGTGTTTGAACTGGGTTGCGGGGGCGGGATCAACCACGCATTCTACGACGCGGGCGCGATCACCTCCTATGCCGGGATCGACCCGCATGACGGGCTGCTGGAGGCGGCACGTTCCGCCGCGCACCGCAAGGGCTGGAGCGCGGATCTCAGGCAGGGGCGGGGCGAGGCGATCCCCTTCGATGACGCCAGTTTCGACTGTGTCGTGTGCACCTTCACGCTGTGCTCGGTCAGCGACTCTGCGCAGGTCATGCGTGAACTGCGCCGCATCCTTCGCCCCGGCGGAGAGATGCTGTTCCTCGAACATGGCCGCGCCCCTGATAGCAATGTGCGCCGTTGGCAGGGACGGATTGAGCCTGTGTGGAAACACCTTGCCGGCGGATGTCATCTCACCCGCCCGGTTGCCGGCGCGCTGGCTGGCGCGGGCTTTTTTGTTGAAACGCTGGGAGAGGGTTACACACCCAAGGCGCCGCGCTTTGCCGGGTGGATGGAGTGGGGCATCGCGCGCAAGCCGCAATAGCAAAGGGCGGAAGAGGTTGCCCGCTCCCGCCCTTTGATTGTCCGCCTGATCGGCGTGCGTTTATTCGCCGAAGGTGCGCTGCCACCAGCCCCGGCGCGGCTTGTCGCCGTCCGTCGGAGCTGCCGCTTCGGTCGGTGCGGGCACTTCGTCCGCCGCAGCGTCCTTTGCGGCCGTTGCTTCGGCGGTATCGGGCGCATCGTCCGGGCCCGCGATCACGGCCATGTCTTCCTTGACCTGCTGCGACAGGGACTCGCTGGACTCGGCCACTTTCGCCTTGCGCGGCGCACGCTTGCGCTTGGGTTTTTCAACCGGAGCCTCGGTTTCAGCCTCAACCGGAGCGGCCTCTGCGGCGAGTTCCGGCGCGAGTTCGGCTGCCACTTCGGCAACCGGCGCCGCTTCCTTCTTCTTGCGCGGTGCGCGGACACGCTTGGGCTTTTCAACCGGCGCGGCTTCGACGACTTCGGGCGCTGCGGGTTCAGCTTCCGGCTCGGCTGTCACATCTGCAGGCGGAGCGGCTTCGCCACCCTCCTGCGCAACGGCCGCACCCTCGTCCGCATCGCCATCGGAAGCGCCATCGCCGCCTTCATACGTGCCATCGCGGCGCTTGCGCCCACGGCCACCGCGACGACGGCGCTTCTTGGGGCGACCTTCACTGTCAGTGGCATTGTTGTCGCCGTTATCATTGGCGCCGTCATCATTATCTGCGGCACCCTGGCTTTCATCATCAGCGTCGTCGTTGCTGCGATCATCGTCATCGCCATCCTCGGAGTTTTCGCCCTCGGAGCCGTCGTCGTTATCCCCGCGATTGCGATTGCGGCCACCACGGCGCCGGCGGCGCTTTTTCTTGTTGCGGCCCGTTTCATCGTCGGTCTCAGCGCGGTCACGGCGTTGTCGGGGGGCGCGGTCCTCGGCCTCTTCCTCGGCGGAGTCTTCTTCCTCCTCTTCGGGCAGATCCTCTTCGTCCTCGTCGATGATCGGTTCGAACTTGGGCGCAAACTCTGGCCGCGGACCTGCGCTCGACACGCTCATCTTCGCGCCTTCATCCTCGCCTTCGGGGAGGACTTCTACAGTGACGCCGTAACGTTGCTCGATCTCGACCAGATCGCCCCGCTTCTCATTGAGGAGGTAGATCGCCGCTTCGGTGCTGGCAGAGAGCCGGATGATCGTGCCCTTGCCGCGCGCCGCTTCGTCCTCGATCAGACGCAGCGCCGAAAGGCCGGCCGACGATGCCGTGCGGACAAGGCCCGTGCCGTCGCAGTGCGGGCAGGGGCGGGTGGTTGCCTCCAGCACGCCGGTGCGCAGGCGCTGGCGGCTCATTTCCATCAGCCCGAAGCTGGAAATGCGGCCCACCTGAATGCGCGCGCGATCGTTCTTCAGCGCGTCCTTCATCGCCTTTTCGACCTTCCGGACGTTGCCGGAATATTCCATGTCGATGAAGTCGATGACGACAAGACCTGCCATGTCGCGCAGGCGCAGCTGGCGGGCGATTTCCTTGGCCGCTTCGAGGTTGGTGTGAAGCGCGGTCGCTTCGATCCCGTGTTCCTTGGTGGAACGCCCGGAGTTGATGTCGATCGACACCAGCGCCTCGGTCGGGTTGATGATCAGGTAGCCGCCGCTCTTGAGCTGCACCATCGGATCATACATGGCGCGCAACTGGTCTTCCGCGCCGTAACGCTGGAACAGCGGCACGGGGTCGGAATAGGCCTTCACCCGGCGCGCGTGGCTGGGCATCAGCATCTTCATGAAGGCCTTGGCCGACTTGTAGCCGTCCTCACCCTCGACGACGACTTCCTCGATTTCCTTGTTGTAGATGTCGCGGATCGCGCGCTTGATCAGGTCGCTGTCGGAATGGATCAGCGCAGGCGCAACCGACGCGAGCGTGTTCTCGCGGATCTCGTCCCACACGCGGGCGAGGTAATCGAAGTCGCGCTTGATCTCGGGCTTGGTGCGGCTCATGCCGGCGGTGCGTACGATCAGCCCCATGCTGCGCGGCAGCTTGAGGTCGGACACCATGTCCTTCAACCGCTTGCGATCGCTCGTGGAGCTGATCTTGCGGCTGATCCCGCCGCCGCTGGAGCTGTTGGGCATCAGAACGGTGTAGCGGCCCGCAAGGCTGAGATAGGTGGTCAGCGCCGCGCCCTTGTTGCCGCGTTCTTCCTTCACGACCTGCACCAGCAACACCTGACGGCGCTGGATCACATCCTGGATCTTGTAGCGGCGGCGCAGTTCCTGGCGCTTGGCGCGCACTTCATCAACCTGCTTGGCGCGGGTGCGGCCGTTCTTGTTGTTGGCGGTATTGTCCCCGCCCTTGCTGCCCTGACGGCGGCGTCCGCGGCGACCGCGGCCACGATCCTGATCCGAACCATCGGCGTTTTCTTCGCCGTTCTGATCGTCGTCGTTGTCGTCATCCGCGCTGTCATCGTCGGATGCGCCGTCTTCAAAGGTGGAGACATCATCCTTGTCGGACGTGTCGACTTCCTCAACGCCGTTCTCGGCAAAATCCTCGGCGAGGGATTCCCCGCTGTCATCATCGGCGTCATATTCGTCGCCGGGAGAAATGCCTTCTTCCTCGTCTTCGGAACGCAGGCGTTCCTCTTCCTCGGCGGCTTCTGCTTCTTCGGCCAGAAGTGCGTCGCGGTCAGCCTTGGGGATCTGGTAATAGTCGGGATGGATTTCGCTGAAAGCGAGAAAGCCGTGCCGGTTGCCACCGAAATCGACGAAGGCCGCCTGCAGTGAGGGTTCGACCCGTGTTACTTTTGCAAGATAGATATTGCCTTTGATCTGCTTGTGTTCGGCAGATTCGAAATCGAATTCTTCAATCCGGTTGCCTTGAAGAACCGCCACCCGTGTTTCTTCCGGGTGGCGCGCATCGATAAGCATGCGCGTTGCCATTGAATAGTCTCCATGCGCCCGGCCTTGCCCGCGAAGGGACGTAAAGGGGGCGCGCATATTGTGGTGATCCGGCGTGCCAAATCGGTATGCCGGAAGGGGAAATCGCGCATTGGCCGCCAGCGGCGCACAGCGCGGAGCTCGTGTCTGCAGAGAGGAACGTGCGGCTAGGTGCCGAGTCTTGACCCGCGAAGGCACGCACGCGCGGAATGCGCATTGTGCTCATCGACTGGGAAAAACGTGTCGTCACTGCATCAACCTGTACTATGCCGGATGCGAAAATTGCATCGATCCCGGCGAGAGAAGGGCGCATTTGGTACGCAGTCTGCGTGTTTATGCAACCTCTCTGGCATGATCGCTAGCACTGTGGGGCAAACCCCGCAACTCTATTGCGTTGGCGGCAGACGAGACCCTAAGCACTTTATCGTCATGAGCTTTCGCACTCTTTTGCTGATCTTGGTTCTGGCGCCCTTGGCGTTGATGGGCGGAGCGATGGCGCTGGGCGGGATCATCCCGGTGCCCGAATGGGGTCGCGGTTATGTGCTGCGGTTCGATCTGGACGAGGCGCAACAGCCGCTTTCGCTGCCGCCTGTTGCCGGGCCTGACGATCTCTCGCGTCCGCTGGTGGTGATTGACGCGGGCCATGGGGGCCGCGATCCCGGCGCGATCGGCACCGATCCTGAAGGACGTCAGATTAAGGAAAAGGACATCACGCTCGCGTTGGCGCTGGCCTTGCGTGACGAATTGTTGCGGCAAGGCGGTGTGCGGGTTGCGCTGACGCGGGCGGATGACCGCCTCCTGCCACTGTCTTACCGCCCAGAAATTGCCCGTCTGCTCGAAGCGGATCTGTTCATTTCCATCCATGCCGATTCCGCGGGAGAGCGTGATGATGTCAGCGGGGCGAGCATTTACACGCTTTCGGATGCAGCTTCGAGCGAAGCGGCGGCGCGTTTTGCGGCGCGTGAGAACGATGCCGACCGCCTGAACGGCGTAACGATTGAAGGGCAGAGCGAAGCCGTAAGTGCGATCCTCGTCGGCCTGTCGCAGCAGCGCACCCAGGAAGAGGCGTTGGCTTTTGCCGATTTGGTTTTGCGCGAAGGCGAAGACCGGCTTGCCTTCGTGCCGCAGCCCAGACGCGCCGGCGCACTCGCGGTGCTGCGGGCACCGGATGTGCCCTCGGTCCTGTTTGAAAGCGGTTTCGTGACCAATCTCAAGGATCGCGCACGCCTGACGACGGCAGATGGCCGGGCCCGGTATGCTGCCGTTCTCTCGCGCGCCGTCGCGGTGTACTTTGCCCGCCGCCTCCCGACCACCGCGAGCGGCGGATAGGATCGGAAAACCGGCTAGCCTTCGCCAATCGTCGCGTGCTAATCGCCCTCTTGTCCATGACTGAGCCCACCACCTTGCCCGCAGCCGAACCCGGCGCCCCCTCCACCTGGGCCTACCTGCGCTACCGCGTGAACCGCGATATCATAGGCGCTTTCGTGTGGTTCCGTGAACGTTGGCGCCAGAGCCTGCTGTTCAAGCTGATCGCCGCCGCTGTCGGCTTGGCGATCGTGCTGTGGGTTGCGTTGTTCGTCTGGCTGGCAAGCGACCTTCCCGAAGCCGACACCTTGCTCACCTATGAAACGCCGCTACCCACTGTGGTGCGCGGTGTGGATGGCGAGATTGTTCATTCCTACGCGCGCGAACGGCGCGTGCAGTTGCAATATGCCGATTTCCCCGAACAACTGATCGCGGCGTATCTTTCGGCCGAAGACAAGACATTTTTCAGCCATGGCGGGGTGGATTTCTTCGGCACTGCCAACGCGGTGTTCGATTACGCCAGCAAGCTCGGCTCGGGTGAGCGCGCTGTGGGCGGATCGACCATCACGCAACAGGTCGCCAAGAACTTGCTGCTGGGCGATGAATACTCGGTGACGCGCAAGCTCAAGGAAATGATCCTGGCCGGCCGGATCGAGCAGGTGCTGACCAAGCAGGAAATCCTCGAACTCTACCTGAACGAAATCCCGTTGGGGCGTCGCTCGTTCGGCGTGCAGGCCGCCGCACGCGCCTATTACGACAAGGACGTTGACGATCTTGCTTTGCACGAGATGGCGTTTCTGGCGATCCTGCCCAAGGCGCCCGAACGCTATGGCCGCACGGGGCAGGAAGAGATCGCGCTCGAACGCCGCAATTTTGTGCTCGCGCAGATGGAGGCCAACGGGTTCATTACCGGGTCCGATCGCCGCGCCGCCGCTGCGCAGCCCTTGGGGCTTGTCACGCAGCGCCGTGAACGCAGCGTCGATGCAGGCTATTTCCTTGAAGAAGTGCGCCGCGAACTGATCGATCGCTTCGGCGAGACGGCGGAAACGGGCCCCAACTCGGTCTATGCGGGCGGATTGTGGGTGCGCACCTCGCTTGATCCGGACATGCAGGCGGCGGCGCGCGACGCGCTGCGCGAAGGCTTGCTGCGCTATCACGGCGGGCGCGCCTGGGCCGGGCCGGTAGCAACCATCGATGTGAGCGAGGGCAACTGGTCGAGCCAACTGCAAAGCTCGCCGCTCGGGATAAGCTACAAGGACTGGCGCATTGGCGTGGTGACCAGTCGGAGCCAATCATCGGCGCGGATCGGCTTTTCGGATGGTAAGGAAGCACCGCTCAGCGGCCTGCCCAATGCCCTGAAGGCCGGCGATGTGATCGCGGCCAGCCCGAGCGGCGATGGCTGGCGCGTGCGAACCATCCCCGAAGCGCAAGGCGCGCTGGTTGTCGAGAGCGCGCAGACCGGACGTGTGCTGGCGATGCAGGGCGGCTTCGATTACCGGCTGTCGGATTTCAACCGTGCGACCCAGGCAATGCGCCAGCCGGGTTCGACGATAAAGCCATTCGTCTACGCCGCCGGACTGGACAGTGGCATGACGCCGTCCACTCAAGTCGATAACAACCGCTTCTGCTATTATCAGGGCGCCAATCTCGGCGAGAAATGTATCCGTGGCACCGGCCGGGGCGGACAGTTTCCGATGCGCTACGGTCTGGAACAATCGCAAAATATCATGACCGTTCAGATCGGCATGACTGCCGGAATGTCCAATGTGGTCAAGGGGATCGAGAAGCTGGGGATCGGCAAATTTCCGTCCTATCCCTCCACCGCGCTTGGTGCAGGTGAAACGACGCTGGTGAAG
Organism: Sphingomonadales bacterium; assembly: GCA_009995225.1. Taxonomy (GTDB): domain Bacteria; phylum Pseudomonadota; class Alphaproteobacteria; order Sphingomonadales; family Sphingomonadaceae; genus Erythrobacter. The sequence goes on from JAACPW010000002.1 coordinate 44,612, forward strand.
ATGGTCGCCGCCTACAGCGCGCTGGCCAATCACGGCCGGCTCAATCCACCGACCGTGATCGACTATGTGCAGGACCGGCGTGGCAAGTTGCTTTGGCGTGCGGACAACCGCGATTGCCGCGGTTGCAACATGGCTAGGTGGGATGGCCAGCCCATGCCGCGCTTCGGTGTGCGCGGGGCGCAGGCGATGGACGCGCGCACCGCATTCCAGGTGATGAACATGCTGCGCGGCGCCGTCAGCCGTGGGACCGCCACGGTGCTCAACCCGCTCAATTTGCCTCTGTTCGGCAAGACCGGGACGACCACCGGGCCCAAGGACGTGTGGTTCATCGGCGGCACCCAGCAGTTGATCGCGGGCGCGTATGTGGGCTTCGATCAACCGCGCAACATGGGCGGCTATGCCTATGGCGGCACGATTGCAGCGCCCATCGTCAAGAGCCTGATCGAAAAGACCAAGTCCAAATGGTCCGATCTCCCGGCGGTTGCGCCAGCGGGCGTGCGGATGGTGCGGGTCGACCGACGCTCAGGCAAGCGGGTGTTCGAGGGTTGGCCGACGGACGATCCGAGGTCTGCCATCATCTGGGAAGCGTTCAAGCCCGACACAGAGCCAGAGCGGTTTACCCGGCAGGATGCGATTGCAGCCAAGCGTAACGAGATCCTCACGCTGGTGCGGGCAGGGCGGCAAAGCGCTGAAAGCGCCGTTGTTGATGTGCCCGAACCCGAAACCATCTCATTCGTTGAAGATGGCAACAATCAGTAGGCCTGTCTGGAACCGGTGGCGGGTCTGCGGGGTTGAACATCCATGAACCGCGCTCGCACCCGTTTTGCCCCCTTTGCTGCCGTTGCCGCGCTCGCCGCCGCCGCCGCATTGACCTTCACCCCGGTGTCGGCCGAATTGCCAAAGCGCGCTAAGGCGCCCGGCTTTTCGACGCAGGCGGCGCTCGCCGGCAAGGAGTTCCGCTTCACGCTCGACGCGGCGCTCGCGAAGGGGCCGGTGGTGCTGTATTTCTACCCGAAGGCGTTCACGGGCGGCTGCACGCTTGAAGCCAACGCCTTTGCGGCTGCGGCGCCGCAGTTCGAAGCGGCGGGGGCCAGCATCATCGGCATGTCGAACGACACCATCGCAACCCTGAAGCGGTTCAGCCGCGAAGAATGCCGGGATGCGTTTCCCGTGGGGGTTGCCTCGGCCAGGATCATGGCCGCCTATGATGTCGATGGTGGCGGGTCTGCCTATGCCAGCCGCACATCCTATGTCATCGCGCCCGGTGGCAGCATCGTTGCGGTGCATTCGAACCCGGACTATCGCGGTCATGTGGAAAAGACACTCGCTGCGGTTCGCGCGCTCAGAAAGTAGAGCGGTCTGACCGCCGCGAGGCCGCTTTACAATTGCGCCGCCGACGCTAAGCGGAGCGACCTTGTCAGCATTACGATGAAGGATCGACCATGCGGGCCGAGGGTCAGGCTTACATCAACCGGATCGAAGCGGCGCTGGCGCTGGTGCGCCTGGCGCTCGACTGGGATCGTGCGTTGCGCCGGCTCGACGAATTGAACGCGCGCGTGCAGGATCCGAAACTGTGGGACAATCCCAAGCAGGCGCAGGCGATCAGCCGCGAGCAGAAGACGCTCGAGACCGCAGTGAACACCGTGAATGAAATCGCCGCCGAGATGTCCGACGCGATCGAGTTCATCGAGATGGGTGAGGCTGAAGGCGAGGACAGCATCGTCAATGATGGCATGCGCACGCTGGAGCGTCTCGCGGACCGGGCGGATGCCGACAAGGTCCAGGCGCTGCTGTCAGGGGAAGCTGACGGCAACGATACCTATCTGGAAATCCACGCAGGCGCAGGCGGCACCGAAAGCCAGGACTGGGCCGAAATGCTGTTTCGCATGTATGGCCGCTGGGCCGAACGGCGCGGCTTCAAGGTCGAGACGGTCGAATATCAGAGCGGCGAGCAGGCCGGGATCAAATCGGCCACGCTCCACATCAAGGGCGACGGTGCCTATGGCTATGCCAAGACCGAAAGCGGCGTCCACCGCCTCGTCCGGATCAGCCCCTATGACAGTTCGGCCCGGCGGCACACCAGCTTTTCCAGCGTGTGGGTCTATCCGGTGATCGACGACACCTTTGAAATTGATATCAATCCCGCCGATCTCAAGATCGACACCTATCGCGCATCAGGCGCGGGCGGGCAGCACGTCAACACCACCGATTCCGCTGTCCGCATCACGCACCAGCCTTCGGGCATCGTGGTGGCGAGCCAGCAGGACCGCAGCCAGCACAAGAACCGCGATATTGCGATGAACATGTTGAAAGCGCGTCTGTACGAAGCGGAGATGCGTTCCCGTGAGGAAGCGGCCAGCGCCGAACATTCGGCCAAAAGCGATATTGGCTGGGGCCACCAGATCCGTTCTTACGTGTTGCAGCCCTATCAGATGGTCAAGGATCTGCGCACGGGTGTGGTCTCGACCTCGCCCGACGCGGTGCTCGACGGGGCGATCGATCCTTTCATCTCCGCCGCGCTTGCCCAGCGGGTGACGGGCGAGAAGGTCGAGATTGAGGACGTGGATTAAGCAATATGCTCCGGCGCTCGGTCATTTCATCTCTGGCCCTGGGTGCTTCGCTGGCATTGTCGGCGTGCGACGGGCTTTTGCCATTTGCCGCTGAAACACAGAACGGCGCGGTCTTTCCTCAGCCTGATCGACCGGTGGCCAAGGTCGTCTCCACCCAGTTTTCCAACGAAGACGCCCGTGACGAACGCAACGAAGCGCAGGTCGTGATGAACCTCGCCGACATCCGACCCGGGATGACCATTGCCGATATCGGGGCGGGCGAGGGTTATTACACGGTTCGCCTTGCAGAACGGGTCGGGACGGAGGGGCGCGTGCTGGCGCAGGATATCAGCCGAGAGGCGCTTGACCGCCTGGGGCGCCGTGTTGAACGCGAGCGGCTCGAGAATATTTCGATCAAGTTTGGCGAGGCCGACAATCCGCAGCTTCCCGCTGACAGTTTCGATCGCATATTCATGGTGCACATGTACCACGAGGTCACGGACCCTTATGCCTTCCTGTGGAACATGTGGCCCGCCCTGACGACCGGTGGGCAGATTGTGGTGGTCGAGAGCGAAAGTCCGGCGGGACGCCACGGGATGCCCCACAGGCTGTTGTTCTGCGAGTATGAGGCGATCGGTTATGTTCTCGTCGAGTACACCGAGCGTCCCGACATCAAAGGCTATTTTGCCCGTTTCCAACGCGGGGAAGAACGCACCCGGCCTGAAGATATCAAAGTCTGCAACGCGGCCTGAAGCGTAGAGCAGTAAGGTTGCGACCTGTGGATAGCCACCTTATGTCTGAAAAACGAAAACACGCGCGGCTTTCGCGCAGAGGGGATTTTCATTGTTCAAGGGATTGAGCCCGATCGTCTATGGCGGTCGTGAAGTTTGGCCGCTGATTGAAGGCGGCAAGGGTGTTTCGGCGAGCAACCATGCCAGTTCCGGTGCCTGGGCTGCCGCGGGCGGGATCGGCACTGTCAGCGCGGTCAACGCCGATAGCTATGACGCGGATGGCAACCCGATACCCCAGGTCTATCATGGCCGCACGCGCGAGGAACGGCATCAGGAACTGATCCAATACGCGATCGACGGGGCCACCACGCAGGTCAAACAGGCCTATGAAATCGCCGGCGGCAAGGGCGCGATCAACATCAACGTGTTGTGGGAAATGGGCGGGGCGCAAGCCGTGCTCGAAGGCGTGCTGGAAAACACCCGCGGCATGGTGACGGGCGTCACCTGCGGTGCAGGGATGCCGTACAAGCTGGCGGAAATCGCGGCGCGTTTCGACGTCTGCTATCTTCCCATTGTGAGTTCGGGCCGGGCCTTCCGCGCGCTATGGAAGCGGTCCTATCACAAGGTGCCCGATCTGATGGCGGCGGTGGTCTATGAAGACCCATGGCTGGCGGGCGGGCACAACGGTCTCAGCAACGCCGAAGACCCGACCAAGCCCGAAGATCCCTATCCCCGCGTCAAGGTGCTGCGCGACATGATGCGCGCTGAAGGCATTGCGGACACCGTTCCGATCGTGATGGCGGGCGGGGTATGGTACCTGCGCGAATGGAACGACTGGATCGACAACCCCGAACTGGGAACCATCGCTTTCCAGTTCGGCACCCGTCCGCTGGTGACGCAAGAAAGCCCGATCCCGCAGATCTGGAAGGATATGCTGCGTGAGGTTGAGCCAGGCGATGTGTTGCTCCACAAGTTCTCGCCCACCGGGTTCTATTCGAGCGCGGTGAAGACCCCGTTCCTTTATGATCTGATGCATCGGTCCGAACGCCAGATCCCGTTCTTCAAACGCGGCGCGGAAGAGGGCACGGTGCAGCTGGGCGAAGACGGCAAGGCTCGCAATTTCTGGGTGAAGCCCGAAGACAAGGCGCGCGCCGACATGTGGATGCGTGCAGGACACAGCGAACCGTTGAAGACGCCAGACGATTCCATCGTCTTCGTCACCCCGGAATCGCGCGACATTATCCGCAAAGATCAACAGGATTGCATGGGCTGCCTGTCGCATTGCTCGTTTTCGAGCTGGAAGGATCATGACGATTATACGACCGGACGTCTGGCCGACCCGCGCAGCTTCTGCATCCAGAAGACGTTGCAGGATATCGCCCATGGCGGCGATCCTGACAACAACCTCGCCTTTGCGGGCCATGCGGCCTACCGGTTCAAGATCGACCCGTTCTATTCCAACGGCTACACGCCGAGCGTGGGCGAACTGGTCGAGCGGATTTTGACAGGCGATTGAGTGGTTGGCGCGCGGTGCGGCGGCGTTCAGCCCCGCACCAGCGCCGTCAGCACCTGATCGGGCGGGCGGTGTCCGTCGGCCCACATCCGGATATTGGCGATCACCTTGTGACCCGAATCCTCGCGGCCTTCGGCGGTGGCGCTGCCGATGTGGGGGAGGGTCATCACGTTGGGGTGCGCGATCAGGCGCGGATCGACGTGCGGCTCGTCAGGATACACGTCCAGCCCTGCGCCCGCCAGATGGCCGGATTCCAGCGCGGCAATCAGCGCGTCCTGATCGATCAGCTCGCCGCGTGCGGTGTTGATGATGCTGCCGCCCGGCTTCATCAGCGCGATCCTGCGCGCATCGACTAAGTGGCGCGTCTCCTCGGTCAGCGGGCAGTGCAGCGTGAGAATATCGGCCTTGGCCATCAGCGTATCGACATCGGCCACATAGCGCGCACCAAGCATACGCTCCAAGGCCTCTGGCAGGGGCTTGCGGTTGGTATAGGCGATCTCCAGCCCGAACGCGCGGGCGCGGTGGGCGACTGCCTGGCCGATGCGGCCCATGCCGACGATGCCAAGCACCTTGCCCGCCAGCTTGCGGCCCAGCAGACCCGAAGGCGCCCAGCCGGTCCACTTGCCACTGCGCACCAGCCCGGTGCCTTCGCGAATCCGGCGCGGCACGCCGATGATGCCTGCCATGGCGATGTCGGCGGTATCGTCGGTGAACACACCGGGGGTGTTGGTGACGAGGATCCTGCGTGCGGCCGCCGCGGCCAGATCGATATGTTCGGTGCCTGCGCCGAAGTTGGCGATCAGGCCAAGGCGCTCGCCCGCGCTGGCGATCAGATCGGCATCGATCCGGTCGGTCACGGTCGGCACCAGCACGTCGCAGTCCTGCATCGCGGCGGCGAGCTGATCGCGGGTCAGCGGCACGTCGCCTTCGTTGAGCACCACATCAAACAGTTCGCGCATTCGCGCCTCCACCTCCGGCATGAGGTGGCGGGTGACGATCACGCGCGGGGTATTGGCGAGCGGGCGGGTAGGGCGCTGGTTCATGGCCGATGGGCTAGTGCCACAGGGGCCGCGCGGTCAAGGCGTGGATGCGCACGCGCCGCTTGAATCGGCAGGGCGTAAGGCGCTATCGCGGCGGCTATGCAGGGAACCCGTTTTATTTCGATGCTCGGCCTTGTGCCGATGCTGGCCGCAGCCTTCCTGATGGCGCCGCTCAGCGCGCAGGACCGCACACTGCCTTATTGGGCCAGCCTGCGCTACGAACGCGTCAATATGCGTGTCGGGCCGAGCGCGGAATATCCGGTGACCTGGGTCTACTTGCGCAAAGGCTTGCCGGTGAAGGTGTTGCGGGTGCGCGAAGGCTGGCGCCTGGTCGAAGATCACGAAGGCACGCAAGGCTGGATCGCATCGAGCCAGCTTGATCCCGCGCGGGGAGCTTTGGTGGTCGGTGAAGGATTGGCCGAGGTCCGGGCCGAACCGAACAATGCCTCGGCGCTGAACTGGCGGGCCGAAGCTGGCGTCGTGAGCCGTCTGCGCACGTGCCGCACGGGTTGGTGCGAGGTCGATATCGCAGGCCGCAAGGGCTGGATGAACGCAGCGCGCCTGTGGGGTTCCGATCCGCTGCCGGGCGACGAATAACGCCGCCCGGCGCGCTGCAATCAGATCAATTCGACCGCAATGGCAGTCGCCTCGCCGCCGCCGATGCACAGCGATGCGACGCCGCGAGTCTTGCCCTGCTGCTTCAGCGCATTGAGCAGCGTCACGATGATACGCGTGCCGCTGGCGCCGATGGGGTGGCCGAGAGCCGTGCCGCCGCCGTTCACGTTGATCTTGTCATGCCCGATGCCGAGATCGCGCATCGCGAACATCGCCACGCAGGCGAAGGCTTCGTTGACTTCGAACAGATCGACATCATCGACAGTCCATCCGGCACGGTCGAGCACCTTCTGGATCGCCGGGATCGGGGCGGTGGTGAACTTCGCGGGCGCCTGAGCGTGGGAAGCGACGGCAACCACGCGGGCAACAGGCGAAAGGCCCTTGGCCTCGGCAATGCTGGCGCGGGTCAGCACGACAGCGGCGGCGCCGTCCGAGATCGAGCTGGACGTCGCCGCCGTGATCGTCCCGTCCTTGGCAAAGGCGGGCTTTAGCTGCGGGATCTTGTCCGGGCGGCCCTTGGACGGGGCTTCGTCATACTCGATCGTGACTTCGCCTGCGCGGGTGACGACCGTGACCGGGACAACCTCATCTGCAAAGGCTCCGCTGGCGATGGCGCGGTTGGCGCGGGCAAGCGATTCGATGGCGTAGGCGTCCATGTCCTCGCGGGTCATCTGGTAATCATTGGCGGTGTCCTGCGCGAAGGTGCCCATTGCACGGCCCTGTTCGTAGGCATCTTCCAGCCCGTCGAGAAACATGTGGTCGTAGGCCGTGTCATGCCCCAGCCGCGCGCCCGAGCGGTGCTTTTTCAGCAGATAGGGCGCATTGGTCATGCTCTCCATCCCGCCGGCGACGACGATATCGATGGTGCCGCTGGCCAGGGCTTCGGCGCCCATGATGACGGTCTGCATACCAGACCCGCAAACCTTGTTGACCGTGGTGGCTTCGACCGAAAGCGGCAGGCCTGCCTTGATCGCGGCCTGACGTGCCGGTGCCTGGCCAAGGCCGGCGGGCAAAACGCAGCCGATATAGGCGCGGTCGACATCTTCGCCGGCAACGCCCGAGCGATCCATGGCGGCCTTGACGGCAACCGCGCCAAGATCAGTGGCAGAGGCATCGGCCAGCGCGCCCTGCATCGCGCCCATCGGCGTGCGGGCGTAAGAGAGGATCACGATGGGATCGGCGGGGGAAAGGTGGGTCATGGCAAAGTCCTTGCGTGACGAAAGGGGGGTGTTGCAGGGGATGTAATGTTGCAATGCGTCAATGGCAATCACAGCGGCACCCGCCTGGCCAATGCGAAGCGCCTTGCCATGAACGCCCCTTTGCGCAAAACACGTCGCAAATGAAAACGCATCCAGCAGGATGCGTCTATGTCCGAACGGGAGAACGACATGGCTGACGATCGCCGCGATGAACTTGAAGCTCTGCTTGCGCGCCAGCGCGCCGCCTTCACCGCTTCGCGCCCGGAGCCGTTGTCCCAAAGAAAAGATCGCGTCCGCCGTGCCATCGCGCTGCTCAAGGATCATGGCGAAGAATTGGCCAAGGCGATGAGCGCCGATTTCGGCAATCGTTCCTACGCGCAATCCATGTTGACCGATATTGCTTCGACCGTGGGTGCAGGCAATCATGCCTTGAAGCACATCGACAGTTGGTCAAAGCCGGAAAAGCGCAAGGTGCAGTTCCCGCTCGGCCTGCTCGGTGCGAAAGCCGAGGTGCGGTATGAACCCAAGGGCGTGATCGGCATTCTCAGTCCGTGGAATTTCCCCGTTAACCTCGCCTTCGGGCCGCTGATGCAGGTGCTGGCTGCGGGCAACCGGGCGATGATCAAGCCTTCGGAATTCACCGAGCGCACCAGCGAACTGATGGCACAGCTCACGGCCGAATATTTCGCGCCAGAGGAAGTCGCCGTGATCACCGGCAGCCCGGAAGTCGCGGCTGCGTTCTCCTCGCTGCCCTTCGATCATCTCGTCTTCACAGGCTCCACCGCGACGGGCCGCCGGGTGATGCAGGCTGCTGCGGAAAACCTTGTGCCGGTCACTCTCGAACTTGGCGGCAAGTCGCCCGTCATCATGGGCCGCAGCGCGGACTTCGCCAAGGCGGGCGAGCGTATTGCGATCGGCAAGATGATGAACGCGGGGCAAATCTGCCTTGCGCCCGATTACCTGATGGTGCCCGAGGACAAGCAGGACGAAGCGGTTGCGGGCGTGGTCGGTGCGGCCAATGCCATGTATCCGCGCCTTCTGGACAATGATGACTACGCCTCGATCGTTTCCGACCGTCACTTTGAACGGCTTCAGGGCCTTGTCACCGATGCCCGAGCAAAGGGCGCCGAGGTGATTGAGGTCAACCCGGCGGGCGAAGACTTTGCCAATGCCAATCAGCGCAAGATGCCCCTGACGATCCTGAAAAACGTCACCGATGACATGACGGCGATGCAGGAGGAGATCTTCGGGCCCATCCTGCCGGTGATGACCTACAAGGCGGTCGATCAGGCGGTCGATTACATCAATGAACATGACCGCCCGCTGGGCCTTTACTACTTCGGCGAGGACAAGGGCGAGCAGGAGCGGGTACTGACCCGCACCATTTCCGGCGGCGTCACCACCAATGACGTGGTGTTTCATGTCTCGATGGAAGATCTGCCGTTTGGCGGTGTCGGCCCATCGGGCATGGGCAGCTACCACGCAATCGAGGGTTTCCGCGAGTTCAGCCACACCCGTGCGGTTTACCACCAGCCCAAGATCGACATTGCCAAGCTGGGCGGTCTGAAGCCGCCCTATGGCAAGACGACCGATGCGGCTGTGGCACGTATGATGAAGTAGGCGCGGGCGACCACCGCGGAGTGTCGCAACCTTTGTTCGATTTCATGCAACAGTCGTGGGGGCTTTTGCCCGAGTCGCAGGCTTGCACCCCGAACGCGACAGGCTTAGGGCGGCGTCGGGATTAATAAGTTGGACAACGTTGTGATCGATCTCAGCCAGTATCTCCCGATACTGTTATTCGTGCTCGTTGCCTTCGGGCTTTCGGTGCTCTTCGTTGTGGCGCCGATGGCGGTGTCGCGTCTGACCGGCACGCACAACCCGGACGCTGAAAAGCTGTCCGAGTATGAGTGCGGATTTCCGGCGTTTGAAGATGCGCGCAGCCAGTTCGATGTGCGGTTCTACCTTGTCGCGATCAGCTTCATCGTATTCGACCTTGAAGCGGCGTTTCTGTTTCCCTGGGCAGTGAGCCTGGACGTGACGGGCTGGACCGGGTGGGGCGGGATGATGGTGTTCCTGTTCATCCTCGCGGTGGGCCTCGCTTATGAATGGAAGAAAGGGGCGTTGGACTGGGAATGAATACGATCGTTACTCCTCCCCAAGGACTGCCTGACATTTCTGCGCTGACAACCGCCAAGGGCGGGGACGTGCGGCAACCGGACGCGTCCTATTTCACCGCGATGCAAACCGAGGTGAACGACAAGGGCTTCCTTGTCACGTCGACCGAGGATCTGTTCCAATGGGCGCGCACCGGCTCGCTATGGTGGATGACCTTTGGCCTTGCCTGCTGCGCGGTCGAGATGATCCACGTGAATATGCCGCGTTACGATATGGAGCGTTTCGGCGCTGCACCGCGCGCGTCTCCGCGCCAGTCGGACGTGATGATCGTGGCGGGCACGCTGTGCAACAAGATGGCACCGGCACTGCGCAAGGTCTATGACCAGATGTCCGATCCCAAATATGTGATCAGCATGGGCAGCTGCGCGAACGGCGGCGGCTACTACCATTATTCTTACAGCGTCGTGCGTGGCTGTGACCGGATCGTGCCGGTCGACATCTATGTCCCCGGCTGCCCGCCGACCGCCGAGGCGTTGCTCTACGGCGTCATGCAGCTGCAGCGGAAAATCCGCCGCGTCGGCACGATCGAGAGGTAAGGGCGAGCAACATGGCTGTACTCCATTCCGCCCCGAAATACGCCTCCAACGAAGGTGTGATCGAGGTTCTGAGCGAAAGCATCAGCGTCTGGTTGATCGAAGCGCATGAAGCGCATGGCGAGCTGATCTTTCGGGTCCAGCGCGACGCGGTTGCGCGCGTGCTCGAAATCCTGCGCGATGATCATGCCTACCAGCAGCTGATGGAAATTGCGGGCGCCGATTACCCCTCGCGGCCTGAGCGGTTCGAGGTAGTCTACATGCTTCAGAGCCTGACCAAGAACCACCGTGTCATGGTCAAGTGTTCCGCCAGTGAGGATACGCTGGTGCCCACGGTGACGACGCTGTGGCCCAACGCAGGTTGGCTCGAACGCGAAGTGTTCGATATGTTCGGCGTGACCTTCGCGGGCAATCCGGACCTGCGCCGTATCCTCACCGATTACGGCTTTGAAGGGCACCCGTTCCGCAAAGACTTCCCGATGACGGGCTATACCGAACTGCGCTATTCCGAGGAGGAAAAGCGGGTGGTGTACGAGCCTGTCGAACTGGCGCAGGAAATGCGCAGCTTCGATTTCCTGTCCCCTTGGGAAGGGGCCGATTACGAGCTGCCGGGCGATGAAAAGTCACGCGGTGCGCCGAATGTGGCTGACCCGAAGACCACCGAAAAACCTGCGGACACAGGCGACGGTGCCAAGGCGGATGCGGCGGCCAGCAAGCCGGTTTCGCCCGGCTCGCCCGACCAGAAGGATACCGGCAAGGACGCGCCCCCGGCACCCGAACCCACCGCGAAGGAGGGTGGACGATGAGCATGCAACTTGAAGAATCGCCCACCACCGATGGCGAGGTGATTTCCAACTACACGATCAATTTCGGCCCCCAGCACCCTGCCGCGCATGGCGTCTTGCGCATGGTGATGGAGCTGGACGGGGAAGTGATCGAGCGGATCGATCCGCACATCGGCCTGCTCCACCGCGGCACCGAAAAGCTGATCGAGCACAAGACCTATCTTCAGGCGCTGCCCTATTTCGACCGGCTCGATTACTGCTCCCCGCTGGCGCAGGAGCACAGCTACGTGCTTGCCATCGAGAAGCTGCTGAACATCGAGGTGCCGATCCGCGCGCAATATCTGCGCGTGCTGTTTGCCGAACTGACCCGCATCTGCAACCACATGCTCAACATGGGCGCGCACATCCTCGATGTCGGCGCGTTCACGCCGAACCTGTGGATCATGGACCTGCGCGAGGATTGCCTCAACTTCTTCGAGCGGGCGAGCGGTGCGCGGATGCACTCGGCCTATTTCCGTCCGGGGGGCGTCCATCAGGACGTGCCGGAAAAGCTGCTGGTGGATATCGGCGACTGGCTCGACAACCGCTTCTTCCAGCTGTTCGAAGACGCGATGAGCCTGGTGCTGGACAACCGCATCTTCAAGCAGCGCAATGTCGATATCGCCGTGGTTGGCCGCGATGATGCGATTGCGTGGGGCTTTAGCGGCCCGATGATCCGCGCGGCGGGCATTCCGTGGGATCTGCGCAAGAGCCAGCCCTACGACGTTTACGACCGGATGGAGTTCGACATTCCGGTCGGCACCAACAGCGATTGTTATGACCGCTTCATGGTGCGCGTGAAGGAAGTTTACGAAAGCGCCAAGATTATCCGGCAGTGCCTGCGTGACATGCCGCAAGGGCCGATTGCCTCGACCGACGGCAAGGTGTCGCCGCCCAAGCGCGGCGAGATGAAGCAGTCGATGGAAAGCCTGATCCACCACTTCAAGCTCTACACCGAAGGCTTCCACGTGCCTGCGGGTGAGGTTTACGTGGCGACCGAAAGCCCCAAAGGCGAGTTCGGCGTCTATCTCGTCAGCGACGGCACCAACAAACCCTACCGCTGCAAGATCCGCCCTACGGCGTTCTCGCACCTTCAGGCGATGGACTTCATGTGCAAGGGCCACATGCTGCCCGATGCGACCGCCATTCTTGGCGCGATTGACGTCGTGTTCGGGGAGTGTGACCGGTGATCGAAATGAGCCATTTCGATTTTGCCCTGCTGCCGCTCGCAATTCTCGTCATGGGAATTGCCATCGGTTTGTGGATCGCAGGTTACGATCAATTCATGTTTGTGATGCTTGGGGCCGTGGTTTTGTCGACCTGGTTCGAATTGAAATCAAACAAGCGCCGTGAGAAATCCAATGGCTGACCGTACCCCCGCACCCGACACCCCTGAACTGCGCGCCCGCTGGGGCGGTTTTGCGTGGACGCCGGAAAACAAGACTACCGCCGACTGGCACATCGCCAAGTATCCCGAAGGGCGTCAGCGTTCTGCGGTGATGCCGCTGCTCGATCTTGCCCAGCGGCAGGTGGGTGCGGAGACCGATACGCAGGGCTGGCTGCCGTTGCCGGTGATCGAATATGTCGCGCAATATCTCGGGATGCCGGTGATCCGCGTGCTCGAAGTCGCCAGCTTCTACTTCATGTACAACCTCAAGCCCGTGGGCAAATTTCACGTGCAGGTGTGCGGCACCACGCCGTGCATGCTGCGCGGCAGTGACGACATCATCGCCGCCTGCAAGAAGCGCGGGATGGAGAAGGGCCACGTTTCGACAGACGGGCTGTGGACCCTTACCGAAGTCGAATGCATGGGCAATTGCGCCACCGCGCCGATGGTCCAGATCAATGACGACAATTACGAAGACCTGACCCCCGAACGCCTCGACGCGGTGCTCGATGCGCTGGCGGCGGGTGAAGCGCCCAAGGCTGGCACGCAGGAGCCGGGGCGGCACACCTCCGAGCCTGCGGGCGGGCCTACCACGTTGAAGGACATGGTCAGCGCCAACCACGATTATCGGGGCGATTGGTAACGTGACCGGAGCCGTATCTCTCCTTGGCGCGCTGCTGTTGGCGTTCATCGCCTACAAGCTGCTGATGGGCCTTGCACGCGTCGGCGTGATCCTGCTCATCATCGCGGTGCTTGCCGGGCTGTGGCAATCGGGAGCGATCGGATGAACCCGGTAACGCTTGCCTTTGCCGTGCTTGGGCTGTCGGGCTTTGCCTTGGGCGCGATGGTAACGGCGCTCGGGCCTTTTGAGATGGGCGTGATCCTCATGGGTCTCGGCCTTGCATTTCAGGTGATTTCGCTGGTGCGATTGAAGCGCGCCAAAAGAAATGCCGCTAACGAAGGACGCAGCGATGCTTAGCGATAAGGACCGCATCTTCACCAATGTCTACGGGTTCCAGGATTGGGGCCTCAAGGCAGCGCAGGCGCGCGGCGATTGGGATGACACCAAGGCGCTGTTGGCACGCGGGCCCGATGCGATCATCGAAGAGATGAAAGCCAGCGGCCTGCGCGGTCGGGGCGGAGCGGGCTTCCCGACGGGTCTGAAGTGGAGCTTCATGCCCAAGGAATCGCGCGATGGGCGGCCGAGCTTCCTCGTCATCAACGCGGACGAGAGCGAGCCAGGCAGCTGCAAGGACCGCGAGATCCTGCGCCACGATCCGCACAAGCTGATCGAAGGCGCGCTGGTCGCCGGTTTCGCGATGCGTGCGCGCGCCGCCTATATCTACGTGCGCGGTGAATATATCCGTGAGGCCGAGACGCTGCAGAAGGCGATTCACGAAGCCTATGACGCGGGCCTGATCGGCAAGAATGCCTGTGGTTCGGGCTACGACTTCGACGTGTTCATGCACCGCGGCGCGGGCGCCTACATCTGCGGCGAAGAGACCGCTATGATCGAGAGCCTCGAAGGCAAGAAGGGCCAGCCGCGCCTCAAGCCCCCGTTCCCGGCGGGCGCTGGGCTCTATGGCTGCCCCACAACCGTCAACAACGTCGAAAGCATTGCGGTCGCGCCGACGATCCTGCGGCGCGGCGCTGCGTGGTTCTCGTCCTTCGGGCGTGAAAATAACAAGGGCACCAAGCTGTTCCAGATTTCTGGTCACGTGGAAAAGCCCTGCGTCGTCGAAGAAGAAATGGGCATCAGCTTTGAAGAGTTGATCGAAAAGCACTGCGGCGGCATTCGCGGCGGGTGGGATAATCTGCTGGCGGTAATCCCTGGCGGTTCGTCCGTGCCGCTGGTGCCTGCCGCGCAAATCCGTCAGGCGCCGATGGACTTTGACGGGCTGAAAGAGCTGGGCTCAGGCCTCGGCACAGCTGCCGTGATCGTCATGGACAAGTCCACCGATATCGTCCGCGCGATTGCCCGTCTGTCCTACTTCTACAAGCACGAAAGCTGCGGCCAGTGCACCCCCTGCCGCGAAGGCACGGGCTGGATGTGGCGCATGATGGAGCGTCTTCGCACTGGCGATGCGGCGATCGAGGAAATCGATATGTTGCACGAGGTTACCAAGCAGGTTGAAGGCCACACCATCTGCGCGCTGGGCGATGCTGCGGCGTGGCCGATCCAGGGCCTGATCCGCCACTTCCGCCCCGAGCTGGAGCGCCGGATTCACGAACACAACGCGCAGTTTGCGCAAGAGGTCCGGGAGGCAGCAGCGTGAGGAACTTCGTCTTTAACCTTCTCCATGTCCTCGTTGGACTGTGGGCTATCTTAGGCACCATAATCGGCGGGTTTCTCTGCTTCATCGGCCTGATTGGCGGCACCGAAGATTTTGCACGTTTCAGTTCATTCATTGGAGTGGCATTCGTGCCGGTTCTCCTTCTGGGTCTGACGATCTGGCTGGTCCGTGATCGAACCAACGGCTCGCAACTTAAGAGCAATCCCGATGCCTAAAGTCACCGTAGACGGTCAGGAAATCGAAGTCCCGGCGGGCGCGACTGTGTTGCAGGCGTGCGAGCTGGCAGGGAAGGAGATCCCGCGCTTCTGCTATCACGAACGGCTCAGCATTGCGGGCAATTGCCGCATGTGCCTGGTCGAAGTGAAGCCCGGACCGCCCAAGCCACAGGCAAGCTGTGCTCTGCCTGCCGCTGACGGTCAGGAAATTCGCACTGACAGCGCGATGGTCAAGAAGGCCCGCGAAGGGGTGATGGAGTTTTTGCTCATCAACCACCCGCTTGATTGCCCGATCTGCGATCAGGGCGGCGAGTGCGATTTGCAGGATCAGGCCGTCGCCTATGGCCGCGGCGGCTCGCGCTATCACGAGAACAAGCGCGCGGTGACCGAGAAGTACATGGGCCCGCTGATCAAGACGATCATGACCCGCTGCATCCACTGCACCCGCTGCGTGCGGTTCTCCGAGGAAATCGCGGGCGTGGACGAAATCGGCGCGCTGTATCGCGGCGAGGATATGCAGATCACGACCTATCTGGAGCAGGCGGCTTCGCACGAGCTTTCGGCCAACGTCATCGACCTGTGCCCGGTCGGCGCGCTGACCTCGCGGCCCTATGCGTTCGAGGCCCGTCCGTGGGAGCTGAAGAAGACACTCTCGATCGATGTGTCTGACGCGGTTGGCGCGAACATCACGCTCCACTCCAAGGGCCGCGAAGTCCTGCGCGCGCTGCCGCGCATCAATGACGACGTCAACGAGGAGTGGCTGTCGGACAAGGGCCGCTATCAGGTCGATGGCCTGACCAAGCGCCGCCTTGACCGCGTGTGGGTGCGCCGGGATGGCAAGCTGCAACCGGCGGATTGGGCGCAAGCCTTCGGCATGATCGCGGGCGCTCTGGAGGGTGACACGGCCAGCATCGCGGCGGTGGCGGGCGATCTGCTCGATGCCGAGACGATGTTTGCGGCCAAGGCGCTGGTGAACGCTTGCGGGTCGCAGCTCACCGAAGCGCGCCAGACCGGCATGACCTATGACGTGTCGAACCTTGCGGCGGTGAACTTCAACAGCACCTTTGCGGGGATCGAGACAGCCGATGCGATCCTGATCGTGGGCAGCAATGTCCGCTGGGAAGCCGCGCTGCTCAACGTCCGCCTGCGCAAGGCGGTGAAGGCGGGTGCCAAGGTCTACATCATCGGTGCGGAATGGGATCCGACCTATCCGGCGACCTTCCTTGGGTCCGATCTTAAGCTGCTAAACCATATCCCCAAGGAATTGGGTGACGTCATGAAGTCGGCCCAGCGGCCGGCGGTGATCTTCGGTGCGGCGGCTCTGGCCAAGGGTGCGCTTCCGGCGGCGCTCAAGCTGGTGGACAAGTTCGGCCTAGTGAAAGACGATTGGAACGGTTTCAACGTGCTCCACATCTCGGCGGCGCGGATGGCATCACTCATGCTCGGTTTCACGCTTCCGGGCGGGATGGGCGACGTTGCCGCTGCCAATCCGAAGGTGCTGCTCAGCCTCGGTGCCGACGAGATGGACTATGCGCCCTACGCGCGAAGCCTCAAGGTCTATATCGGCCACCACGGCGACAAGGGCGCGCATCACGCTGACATCATCCTGCCGGGCGCTTCCTATGCCGAGAAGGACGGCACCTATGTCAATGCAGAGGGCCGGGTGCAGTTCGCCGAGAAGGCGGTATTCGCCCCCGGCGATGCGCGCGAGGATTGGACGATCCTGCGCGCTCTGGCCGATGCGCTGGGCGTAACCGTCGGCTTTGATAGCTTTGGCGAATTGCAGGCCAAGATGATCGCCGCAGTCCCCGCGCTGGGCGAAGAAGGCCTCGCGCATTATGGCGCGCTCCCCACGGCTGGCAGCGATGCAAAGGCTGAAGGCGACATCGCCGGCTACCCGGTCAAGGACTTCTACCTCACCAACCCCATCGCCCGCGCCAGCGCGGTGATGCAGCAATGCTCTGACGAGCTGCTGCATGGGGCTGATATCAAGGAGGCCGCGGAATGACCGCCTTCTTCCAATCGCTCGGCCTCAGCTACGAATGGGCCTGGACCGTCGCGACGCTGACCGGGATCATCGTGATCTCGCTGCTCGTGATGTTCTCCGTGGCCATGGTGATCTATGTCGACCGCAAGGTGCTGGGCGCGATCATGATGCGGCGCGGGCCGAATGTGGTCGGGCCGTTCGGCTTGCTGCAATCCTTCGCGGACGGGCTCAAGGTGTTCCTGCAGGAAACCATCATCCCTTCGGCCGCGAACAAGGGCATTTTCCTGCTCGCGCCTATCATCACCTTTACCGTCGCTCTCGCGGCGTGGGCGGTGATCCCCTTCTCGGCGGGTGTGGTGCTGGCCGATGTCAATGTCGGCCTGCTCTACATCCTCGCGATCTCATCGATGGGGGTTTATGGCGTGGTGATGGCGGGGTGGGCGTCGAACTCCAAATACCCGTTCTTCTCGGCGATGCGCGCTTCGGCGCAGATGATTTCCTATGAAGTTTCGATCGGCTTCGTGCTGGTGTGTGTGGTGCTGTTTGCCGGCACCTTCAACATGAGCGGCATCGTTGAGGCGCAGCGCGGGTTCGGCTTCGGCCTCATCAACGGCTATGTGGTCCACCCGCTGCTGTTCCCGATGTGGGTGGTGTTCTTCATCTCGTCGCTGGCCGAAACCGCGCGCGCGCCGTTTGACCTCACCGAGGCCGAAAGCGAGCTCGTCGCGGGCTACCAGACCGAATATTCCTCGATGAGCTTCGCGCTGTTCTGGCTCGGCGAATATGCCAACATCCTGCTGATGTGCTCGCTGAACACGCTGTTGTTCTGGGGAGGTTGGCTGCCGCCGCTGGACTGGGCACCGCTGTATTTCGTGCCGGGTATTGTGTGGTTCCTCCTCAAGACCTTCGCCTTCTTCCTGATGTTCAGCTGGATCTGGGCGACCGTGCCGCGGTATCGCTATGACCAGTTGATGCGTCTGGGCTGGAAGGTATTCCTGCCAATGAGCCTGATGTTCGTTGTGGTCACGAGCGGGTGGCTGATGGCCACGGGGCATTTTGATTCCACGGCGCCAACCGCTCCTGCCAATACCGCTGATTTTGTTCAAGCCGCTCCCGCACAGGCGACCGCCGAGAGAGGCCAGTCATGACCACCGTCTCCCACCTCATCAAATCCTTCACCCTCTGGGAAATCCTCAAGGCTCACGCCTTGACGCTGAAATATTTCTTCAAGCCCAAGGTGACGATCAACTACCCGTTCGAGAAGGCCCCGCTCTCGCCTCGCTTCCGCGGTGAACACGCGCTGCGGCGCTATCCGAATGGCGAGGAGCGCTGCATCGCGTGCAAATTGTGCGAGGCCGTGTGCCCCGCGCAGGCGATCACCATCGAGAGCGAACCGCGCGAAGACGGCAGCCGCCGCACCACCCGCTATGATATCGACATGACAAAGTGCATCTACTGCGGTTTCTGCCAGGAAGCCTGCCCGGTGGATGCGGTCGTGGAAGGTCCGAACTTCGAATACGCCACCGAGACGCGCGAAGAGCTGCTCTACGACAAGGCCAAGCTGCTTTCGAATGGTGACAAATGGGAACGGGCCATCGCGGCCAACCTTGAAGCCGACGCCCCCTACCGCTAGGGCGCGCCGGTCGAAGGACACGGGGTCAGAATTATCGATGTTCGGGTGCCCGTGGATCAGGCACCGGGATAACACTTGGATTAGGGAACACATTGCCGCTTTCTGAACCTCGGCCCGGCGCCGTGGTGCCTGATCGGCGGAGTAATATCATGATACAGGCCATCGCCTTCTATTTCTTCGCGACCATTGTCGTCGCCAGCGCCGTGATGGTCGTCATGGCGCGCAATCCCGTGCACTCCGTGCTGTGGCTCATCCTGACTTTCTTCAACGCTGCTGGCCTGATGGTGCTTGTGGGCGCGGAGTTCATCGCGATGTTGCTGGTGATTGTTTATGTCGGTGCCGTCGCGGTGTTGTTCCTGTTTGTGGTGATGATGCTGGATATCGATCTTGCTGCGATGCGCGCAGGGTTCAGCCGCAATGCGCCGCTGGGGCTGCTAATCGCGGCGGTATTGCTGGCTGAATTGCTTCTGGCCGTAGGCGCTTACAGCGCCGGCGGTCTTTCGCTAGGGTCGCCCGATGGCGCTGCGGTGCAGGCGGCGGACAAGTCCAATATCGAAGCTTTGGGCGCGCTGCTTTATGGTCGCTATATCGCGCTGTTTGAAATCGCCGGGATCATCCTGCTGGTCGCGATGATCGGCGCGATCGTGCTGACCTTTCAGGCACCCAAGCCCGGTGCGCGCGCGCGGCAGGATGTGGGCAAGCAGACCCGCCGCCGTCCGGAAGATGCAACCGTCATGAAGAACCCGGAGATCGGGCAGGGGGTCGAATTGTGATCGGCGTCGAACATTATCTCACCGTGGGCGCGATCCTGTTCGTGCTCGGCGTGCTGGGGATTTTCCTCAACCGCAAGAACGTCATCGTCATCCTGATGGCGGTGGAACTGATCCTGCTGGCCGTGAACCTGAACCTGGTCGCCTTCAGCGCCTTCATGCAGGATCTTGTGGGGCAGGTGTTTGCGATGCTGGTGCTGACCGTGGCGGCGGCCGAAGCGGCGATCGGCCTTGCGATCCTGGTGATCTACTTCCGGACGCGTGGCTCCATTGCGGTTGATGATATCAACCGGATGAAGGGGTAAGCGTTCGTGTCTACGCAAATCCTCATCATCGTTTTCGTACCGCTGCTTGCCGCCCTGATTGCAGGGCTGGGCAACCGGATGCTCGGCAATGTGGCAGCCAAGTCGATCACCACGGGCGCGCTGTTGCTGTCCGCTGGTTTGAGCTGGCCTATCTTTCTCGGGTTCCTCAGCGGGTCTGAGACCGCTGCGGTCGTCCCTGTTCTGAAGTGGGTCGAAAGCGGCACGCTCAGCTTCGATTGGGCGCTGCGGGTTGATACGCTGACCGCGATCATGCTTGTCGTGATCAATTCGGTTTCCGCGCTCGTCCACCTGTATTCGTGGGGATACATGGAGGAAGACCCGGATCAGCCGCGGTTCTTTGCCTACCTGTCGCTGTTCACCTTCGCTATGCTGATGCTGGTGACGGCCGACAACCTCGTGCAGATGTTCTTCGGTTGGGAAGGCGTGGGCCTTGCATCCTATCTGCTGATCGGTTTCTGGTTCAAAAAACCGAGCGCGGGCAAGGCGGCGATCAAGGCTTTTGTGGTCAACCGCGTGGGCGATCTGGGCTTTATGCTCGGCATCTTTGGCACCTATTTGGTGTTCCAGACCACGTCGATCCCCGAAATCCTTGCCGCCGCCCCGGCGATGAGCGGTTCGACGATCACTTTCGTCGGCTTGCGTCTCTACACCATGGATATCCTGTGCATCCTGCTGTTCATCGGCGCGATGGGCAAGAGCGCGCAGCTGGGGCTGCACACCTGGCTGCCGGACGCGATGGAGGGGCCGACGCCGGTCTCCGCGCTGATCCATGCGGCGACGATGGTGACAGCAGGCGTGTTCATGCTGTGCCGCCTCTCACCAATGTTCGAAACTGCGCCGACCGCGCTGTTTATCGTGACCATCGTCGGTGCTGCCACCTGCTTCTTTGCCGCCACGATCGGCACGACGCAGTGGGACATCAAGCGGGTTATCGCCTATTCGACCTGTTCGCAGCTTGGCTATATGTTCTTCGCTGCTGGCGTTGGTGCTTATGGGGCGGCGATGTTCCATCTGTTCACGCACGCCTTCTTCAAGGCGCTGCTGTTCCTCGGTGCTGGCAGCGTGATCCACGCGATGCACCACGAACAGGATATGCGCTATTATGGCGGCCTGCGTAAGCATATCCCGTTCACCTTCTACGCGATGTTGGCGGGCACGCTAGCAATCACAGGTCTGGGCGTCTATCACCTCGGCGTCGGCTTTGCGGGGTTCTGGTCCAAGGACGCGATCCTTGAAGTTGCCTTCGCGCGCGGCAACGGGGCAGGGCAGTTTGCCTTCTGGGCGGGCGCTATCGCGGCTCTGCTGACGAGCTTCTATTCGTGGCGCCTCATGTTCCTTACGTTCTGGGGCAAGCCGCGCTGGATCGAGAGTGAGCATATCCAGCATTCGGTCCACAAGACTCCCGAACAGGCCGGGGCCGACACTACGGGCGGTTACCACCCGCACGAAAGCCCGGTATCGATGCTGATCCCGCTGGGTCTTCTGACCATCGGCGCAATTGCCGCGGGGCAGGTGTTCGCGCCAGCCTTCCTCGACAGCGCGGCGTTCTGGGACGGTTCGATCTTCTACAACGAAGACCTGATCCACGCGATGCATGCGGTGCCTTACTGGGTAAAGTACACCGCGTTGATCGTAATGCTGATTGGCTTTGCGGGGGCCTATGTCGCCTACATCGCCAAGCCTGACATTCCCGCGAAGTTCGTCGCCACCTTCGGCGCCCTTCACAACTTCGTGTACCGCAAGTGGTATTTCGACGAGCTCTATGATGCGATCTTCGTGAAGCCCGCGTTCTGGCTGGGCCGCAAGTTCTGGCAACTGGGCGATGTCGGCACGATTGACCGCTTTGGTCCCAATGGCATTGCCTGGGTGGTCGAGCGCGGTGCGGGCGCCGCCAAGTCGATCCAGTCGGGCTACGTCTACACCTACGCGTTGATCATGCTGCTCGGGCTGGTCGCCGCTGTCACCTTTGTTCTGCTTTAGGAGCGCGCTTCGTAATGGAAGGCCTTCCCATCTTGTCGCTGATGATGCTCGTGCCGTTGGCCGGTGCAGCAGCGTGCCTGTTTTCCGGCGCGGCTGCAGCCCGCTGGATTGCGCTCGCCGCGACGCTTGTTACCTTTGTCCTGGGCGTCCTGTTGTGGTCCGACTACCAGATTGGCGGCCTGCAGTGGCAATTTACCGAGAAGGCGGACCTGTTCGCAGGATTCAGCTATGCGCTGGGGATCGACGGCATTTCGCTGATGCTGATCATGCTCAGTGTCTTCCTGATGCCGGTCTGCATTCTTGCCAGCTGGGAATCGGTGCAAAAGCGCGTCGGCGAATACATGGCGGCCTTCCTGTTCATGGAAGTGCTGATGATCGGCACCTTCGCGGCGCAGGATCTGTTCCTGTTCTACGTCTTCTTCGAGGCTGGCCTGATCCCGATGTATCTGATCATCGGGGTGTGGGGCGGGGACAACCGCATCTACGCCAGCTACAAGTTCTTCCTGTATACCCTGTTCGGATCGGTGCTGATGCTGATCGCGATGTTCTGGATGGTGGCCGAAGCCGGAACCTCCGACATCCCGACGCTGATGCAGTACAGCTTCCCGCCAGAGGCGCAGACATGGCTGTGGCTCGCCTTCTTTGCGAGCTTCGCGGTCAAGGTGCCTATGTGGCCGCTGCATACCTGGCTACCCGACGCGCACGTTCAGGCACCCACCGCAGGCTCGGTGATCCTGGCAGGCGTGCTGCTGAAGCTTGGCGGCTATGGCTTTATCCGTTTCAGCCTGCCGATGTTCCCCGAAGCCTCCGCGCAGTTCGCCTGGTTGGTCTTCACGCTGTCGATGATCGCGGTGGTCTACACCTCGCTGGTCGCGCTGGTGCAGGCAGACATGAAGAAGCTGATCGCTTATTCGTCGGTGGCGCACATGGCGATTGTGACGGTGGGCCTGTTCGCCTTCAACGTGCAGGGGCTTGAGGGGGCAATGATTGTCATGCTGTCGCACGGTCTTGTGTCGGGTGCGCTGTTCCTGTGCGTGGGGTTGATCTACGATCGTCTTCACACCCGTGAGATCGCGCGTTACGGCGGGCTGGCGATCAATATGCCCTATTACGCGCTGTTCTTTCTGCTGTTCACCATGGCAAGCATCGGATTGCCAGGCACCAGCGGGTTTGTCGGCGAGTTCCTGTCTTTGGCCGGGATCTACCAGACATCGAGCCTTGTTGCGTTGATCTGCACCACCGGAATTATCTTGGGCGCTGCCTATATGCTGTACCTCTACCGCCGCGTGGCGTTTGGCGGGCAAGTCAACGAAGATGCGGCCGCCATGCGCGACATTTCTGCGCGCGAATGGGTAATGATGGCGCCGATTGCCGCTGCGGTCCTGTGGATGGGCGTCTATCCCGAAAGCTTCCTGGCGCCGATGCGCGCCGACATTGCCGTTCTCGACGCGCGGCTCGCCGCAGCCGCTCCTGCAAGCGACGCGCGCCTCGCACCGGGCGCACCGCGTTCCGAGGCCGCCAATGCGATGCCTGAACATTCGAGCGCCAGGGAGGGCGCGCACTGATGGAATTCGCTGCTTCTTTCGCGCTTGTGATGCCGGAACTGGTGCTGATCGGCGCCGGGCTGGCGCTCTTGCTGGTCGCCGCCTGGGGCGGTGACAAGGCGGCGCGTCCGATCGCCATTACTGCCGCCGCTGCGTTGTTTGCGGCCGGGTTCCTGCTGGTGCCGGGCCTGCATACCGGCGGCACGGGGCCGTCCACGCTGGCGTTCGGCGGCCTGTTCAAGATCGACAGTTATGCGCTGTTCGCCAAGGCGCTGATCTACCTGGCTGCCATCGGTGCACTCATGATCGCGCCGGCCTTCTTCGCTGGCCCTGCAGCCGGGGCCGAACGCGGGATGCGCGCGGAATATCCCGTCCTGATCCTGTTCGCCGCTGTTGGCATGAGCATCATGGTTTCGGCCAATGACTTCATGAGCCTCTACCTCGGACTCGAACTCAACAGCCTCTCGGCTTATGTCTTGGCGGCAATCCTGCGGCGCGATGCACGTTCGGGTGAGGCGGGCCTAAAGTACTTCGTGCTTGGCGCGCTGGCTTCGGGTATCTTGCTGTACGGGATGAGCCTGCTTTACGGATTTACCGGCGGCACGGCGTTTACCGCGGTTCGCGCCGGATTGACCGGTGAGATGGGCACAGGCGCCCTGTTCGGCGTCATCTTCGTGCTCTCCGGCCTCGCTTTCAAGATCAGCGCCGTGCCGTTCCATATGTGGACGCCGGATGTCTACGAAGGTGCGCCGACCCCTGTCACCGCCTTCTTCGCCACCGCGCCCAAGGTTGCTGCTGTCGCCCTGACGGCGCGCGTGGTGTTTGAAGTGTTCGGTGCCCAGGTTGCGGCGTGGCAGCAGATCGTGATGTTCATGGCGCTTGCTTCGATCATCTTCGGCGCGCTGGGGGCGATCGGACAGGAAAATCTGAAGCGGCTGCTGGCCTATTCGTCGATCAACAATGTCGGTTTCATTCTGCTGGGCCTTGCGGTCGCCAACGTGGACGGCGCATCGGCGATGCTGGTCTATCTGTTCATCTACGTCGCCATGAGCCTTGGCAGCTTTGTTGCTCTGCTCATGCTGCGCGGCGAGGATGGCTGCCTGTTTGAAACGTTCGCCGATATCCGCGGACTTTCGGTAACCCAACCGGCGATTGCGTGGGCACTGCTGCTGTTCATGTTCAGCCTCGCCGGTGTTCCGCCGCTGCTCGGCTTCTACAGCAAGTTCGTGGTGTTCCAGGCGACGATCGAAGCCGATCTGGTGGTCTTCGGCGCCATCGCCATCGCAGCGAGCGTGATCGGGGCATTCTATTACATCAAGTTCGTCAAGGTGATGTTCTTCGATGAACCGGCAGGGGTGATTACCGGCAAGAGCGGTGCGGCGCATTGGGCGCTGCTTGGCATCACCGCACTGATTGTATCCCCGCTGGGCTATCTCCTCACGCCGTCGCTTACCGATCTGGCGGACAAGGCCGCCGCCTCGCTGTTTCTTACGGTTTGACCGATCTTGCGAACATCCATTTGGTCGAGCAAACCGGATCGACCAACGCCGACCTTGCCGCGGCCATCCGTGCCGATGAAGGCTGGGTTGAAGGGCAATGGCTTGTCGCGCGGCGCCAGGTGGCTGGGCGTGGACGGCAGGGACGCGAATGGTTCGATGGCGCCGGAAACTTCATGGGATCGACTGTGGTCGAAGCAGGTGTGGGCGGCCCACCCGCAGCAAGCCTTAGCGTCGTTGCGGCGCTTGCCGTGCACGATGCGGTTGCAGGACTGTTGGACCCAGGCGTTGAACTTGCGCTCAAATGGCCCAATGATGTCTTGATGAATGGCGGCAAGCTGTCCGGTATTTTGCTGGAGATGGTGCGCGGTCATATTGTCGTCGGGATCGGCATTAACCTGGCCCGCGCCCCGGAATTGCGTGACCGTAAAACGGCCGCTCTTGGTGATGTTATGCCTCCGCCCGCCTTGTGGGACGTTGCGGTCAGTCTTGCGACGCATTTTGCCCGCAGGCTTCAGACCTGGCGCAACGAGGGTCTGGGTCCAACGCTTCAAGCGTTTCTACGCCACTCCATCCACGCCCAGGGTTCGCCCGTAACTGTTCACGATATCGATGGATCGAGGGTGTCAGGCTCTTTTGCAGGCCTAGAGGAAAGCGACGGCGCATTGCGGCTGCGCTTGGCGGATGGCAGCGAACGTGTCATTCGCGCGGGCGATATTTCGTAAGGAAGGACCGTCCCAATGCTGCTCGCCGCTGACGTCGGGAACACCAATGTTGTCTTTGCCCTGTTCTCCTACGGCGAAGACGGCACGCATACGATCCGCGCGCGTTGGCGCATCGCGACCGATCCGCGCCGCACAGGTGACGAATACGCGGTATGGCTGCTGCAACTGCTCAAGATCGAAGGGGTTGAGCGCGACGCGATCACCCAGATCATTGTCGCTTCGGTTGTGCCGCGTGCCGACCATAATCTGACCGTATTGTGCCAGAAATACTTTGGCATCATGCCGCTTTTCGCGGGACAGGGAAAAGCGGCTTGGCAGTTCGAGATCGATGTCGACCAGCCCTCATCGCTGGGCGCGGACCGTGCGCTCAACATCCTTGCCGCCCATCAGAAATATGGCGGCGATTTGATCGTGGTCGATTTCGGCACGGCCACCAAGTTTGAGGCGGTCGACTTTACCGGCGCGTACAAGGGTGGATCAATCGCTCCGGGAATAAATCTCTCGCTTGACGCTCTGGTGGGCAAGACCGCAAAACTGCCGCGCATTGCGATCCGCGAGCCTGCCAGTCGCAGCGTGATTGGCCGCAACACCGAAGATCAAATGCTGATCGGCGTGTTCTGGGGCTATGTCGCCATGGTGGAAGGCATGGTCGCCAAAATGAAAGCGGAAATCGGCCGGCCCGCAAAGGTTGTAGCCACCGGCGGGCTCGCCATATTGTTCGATAACGCGACCGAAATCTTCGATCACGTCGATGCCGACCTCACACTGGACGGCCTTGCTATTCTTGCCAGGCAGGCAGACGCCGCCTGACTCCTCTCACAGAACCGGAAATCCCTTGAAGAACGATTTTACTCCCGAAGACGAACTTCTGTTTTTGGCCCTCGGCGGCTCCGGCGAGATTGGCATGAATGTCAATCTTTACGGGTGCCAGGGCAAATGGATCATGGTCGATCTGGGCATGACCTTTTCGGGCAACGAATATCCCGGCGTGGAACTGGTCTTTGCCGATCTCGATTTCATCGAGGAGCGCCGCAAGGATCTGATCGGCATTGTGTTGACGCACGCGCACGAGGATCACATCGGCGCGGTGCCCTACTTTGCGGAAGAACTGGGTGTGCCGCTTTATGCCACGCCGTTCACCGCAGATCTGGTGTCTCGCAAACTTGAAGAGGCAGGGCTGCTCGGCAAGATTGAACTCAACATCATTGAGGAAGACCACGGCGAGATTGAAATCGGGCCGTTCACCATCACCTATTTGCCGCTGGCGCACTCGATTGCAGAAGGCAACGCCTTGCTGATCGACACGCCGCATGGTCGGATTTTCCACACTGGAGATTGGAAACTCGATGATGAACCGATCATCGGAGAGCCTACCACCGAGGAAGAACTGCGCGACATCGGCGATGAGGGCGTGCTCGCGCTGGTGTGTGATTCCACGAATGTCTTCAATCCCAATGCTTCCGGTTCGGAAGGTGCGGTGCACCGTGCACTGATGGACGAGGTCGCGCGCCACAAGGGCAAGCGGGTCGTCGTCACAACCTTCGCCAGCAACGTGGCGCGCCTGCAAACGCTTGGCGAGGTGGCTCGCGAGACGGGTCGGCAGGTCTGTGTGGCCGGTCGCTCGCTTGACCGGATTATCGAGGTCGCGCAGGACAACGGCTACCTTGAAGACTTTCCCACTCCGGTAAATTTCGACACTGCGATGGGCCTTCCGCGGGGCGAAGTGCTGATCATTGCAACCGGCGGGCAGGGCGAACCGCGCGCTGCGCTGGGCCGGATGGCCGACAAGAACCATCCGATCGAACTGGTGGCCGGTGATGTGGTCCTGTTCTCCTCGCGCCAGATTCCCGGCAATGAGATCCCGATTGCCAAGATTCAGAACCAGCTTGCCGCGCGCGGCATCCAGATGGTGACGGACAGGCAGGCATTGATCCACGTTTCGGGCCACCCCGGTCGGCCGGAGCTGGAGGCGCTTTACAGCTGGCTCAAGCCCGAGATCCTTGTTCCTGTGCATGGCGAAATCCGCCACATGGCGGAACAGGCCCGCGTCGGCAAAGAGAGCGGTATTCCGTCACAAGTGGTTCAGAAGAACGGCGATATCGTGCGTCTGGCTCCCGGAAAGCCGGGCAAGGTTGCCGAGGTGCGCGCCGGGCGCCTGGTGCTGGATGGCGACATTATCACGCCCGCCGACGGTGAGGCGGTTACCATGCGCCGCCGCGTTTCAGTCGATGGTTTGCTGGTCGTGGTGCTGGCGCGCGGAAGCAGGCCGGTGATCGAAGCGGTCGGACTCCCGCTCGACGAGGATCTTCCCGATTTCCTTGAAGAAGCGGCTGAGGACGTTCTGAATGCGATCAAGCGGCTCAAGGGCAAGGACGCACGGGATCAGACGGTGATCCGCGAGGCCGCGCGGCTTGCGGCGCGCCGTGCAGCGCAGCGATGGTCAGGCAAGAAGCCGCAGGTGCGGGTCGTGATGCCGGGGGCGCCTGCCTGATGCAGATCACGTCGATTGCGGCGATATATTTCCTGTTCTGGGTCATCAGCGCGTTCCTGATGCTTCCCTTTGGCGTACGTACCGCCGAAGAAGCAGGGGAGGCGACCGTGCCCGGACAGGCCGAAAGTGCGCCGGTCAATTTCCGACCGAAGAAGCTGATGCTGCGCGCAACCGTGTTCGCGGCTCTGGCGACGGGTCTCTTTCTCGCCAATTACGAATATCGCTGGATCACCGTCGCAGACATCGACATCCTGCCCAAGCCGCCGTCCGCCGCCGATTAGGCCCGCAGGCGCTGGATCGCTTGGGCAAGGGCAACATAGAGCTTGCCCATGTCGGAGCCCAGCATCGTCACGCTCAGGACATGACCGTCGCGCGTTGAAAGCGTCTGGCGCAGTAACGCCTCGAAATCGTGGATGTAACGGCTGACATTGGCCTTGAAGGTCTCGTCGCTGGAATACAGCGTAGCGATGTCCTTGGCTGTGCCGTTGTCAATCAGTCGCACGGCGCGCCGGGTGAAGATTCCGCGATCGCCCTTGAGATAGGTGTCCCACGCGGTATCGGCGACGTCTGTCGACAAGGCGCCGGTGATGTCGATCGCAGCAGAATTGAGACTGTCCGTGATCAGTGCCATGCGCCGAGTGAAATCATTGTTGACCTGTTCTTCGGCCAATTCACGGGCGCGCATCACGCGTTGTTCTAGGTTCCCGGTGAGTTCGTTCACCTTCACAAGCTGGTCGCGTAGCTGGATGGCAGCCTCGCGCCCAACGCCCGAAGCGTGGGCAGCAGATTGCTCGAGTTTACCGAGCGTCGAGGAAGTTTCGTTGCGCAGCGCGCGTTCAAGCACATCTACGGCCTCACTGCCGATCCCTGTCGCCAAGGCCGACATCTTCTCCCGCGTGCCTTCATCCAGCGTGTCGAATGCTTGCGTGATTGCCGCTTCGAGCGTTGCGAGGGAATGGCGCAGCTTCTCCTGTGTTTCGCCAGCCAACGTGCCGCTTTCCTCCGCCAGTCGGGCAAAGCCGCCGCGAAGGCCTTGCAGCCGTGCGAGGGCATCATCGGTTTCATCGGCAAGATGGGCCTTGAACCCTGAGATGGCGACCTCGGCCGCATCAATGTCGGACCGGGTCTGCAACAGGTAGGCAGAAAGATCGCTGCCCTGCTGCGTGCTGCGCATCATCAGGGCTTCGACCTTGGCAGCCCGCGTTTCGACATCCTGGAGCCCGGAGTCAGCGCCGCTGATCGCAGTGTTCAGATCCTCGCGGCATGTGCGCGCGCCTGACTGTAATATCTCGAGCAATCGGATACTGTTATCGGTCAAACGGACCAGTTGGTCTTCGGTTGCGGCCAGCACGTCGCGCTTTTCGCTAAGCTGCTGTCCGAGCGTGACAAGACCCGCACCCAGGCTTTCGCGCGCGGCATCTCCTGTTTGGCCGACATCGGCCAGCACGCGCCCAAGTTCAGCGACGCGCTCGGTCATCACGTCACCTTGAACGATCAGCTTCTCGATCTCGGCGATCTGTGCCTCGCGGCGCTGGGCAAGCGCATCGTCGAGCGCCGCCAGTCGCTGGGACAGCACTTCGCTTGCCTGCGCCTCATGGGTTTCGAAAGCGGCCTGACGCTGTTCAATCAGCTCGTCAAACTGACGGTTTCGATCAGCAAATTGCGCATCGAACCGGACGGCATCTTCGCGTAGCAGTGCGATCCGCTCGCTCGCGGCGGTGCCGGTGGTGCGATCAATCTGGTCGACGAGCGTGAGCTTCTCGACCAGGGTTTCATGCAGCACCGTAATGGCTGTAGCGAAGTTTGCGCGTGCGTTTTCGCCCGCTTCGCGCAGTCGTTCGGCCAACGTATCGCTTTGTTCGGCGAGGGTCTGCGTCCGGTTGGCGTGCGACGAAACTGCTTCTTCTTCAAGCAAGGCGATGCGTGCGCGATACGCGTCTGCCTCATCGCGCAAGGCTGCAAACCGTTGCGTGACCGACGCTTCAACCTCGTTAAGTTGCTCTGCATAGTGACCAAGGATATTGCCGACCCGTTCCGTGAGCCGTGTAATCTGCGTCTCACTCTCCGCGCCTGCATTGCTGAGGCGCGTAAATCCGCTGTTCAGCCGCCCAAGCTGATCTTCGGCCACTCTCCCGGCGCTGCCAATCTGATTGGCGACATCGCGCGCGGCGTTGGCGATCACGGGCAGATCGTTTCGCAGGCGATCCATGTTGCCAAGCGCGGTCTCGCTGGTGGAACCGATGGCTTCCACCTGCGCGCCATTGTTTGCGATCAGTGCCTGTAGCTCGCCTGCATGAGCCGACAAGCGTTCAGCAGCGATCCGGCCGAGGGCTTCGAGATCGCGCGCTTCGGCGGCCAGGAATTCGCGGGCAAGGCTCAATTCCCGGTTCACCACCTTGAGACGCGTTTCCAGCGCGGTGCCTTCTCGGTTCATTGTCGCAGCGATCTTGGCGAAACGTCGCCCTTCGGCGTGCGAAGACCGCATCATCAAAAGCCAGATGATCCCGACCAGGGCAACCGGAACGGCCCACTCAACAATCCAACCGGTCCATTGCACAGGCACAGTGCCGGCCTGAATTTCGGCAAGGTGAGCCCAGACGAAAAACCCGGTCCACCCCGCAATGGTCGCACCAGCAAGGCACAGTGCGATCCAGCCGCGCTGCGTTGGCACAGGTTCATCCATGTCCTCAGTCCAGATTTCAGACAATTCGAGCGCATCGTCGCCCGCATCGTCCAGATGCTGTGACTCAGCAATCGCCGTATCGCCTGCGCCGTCATCGCCGCTCTTGCGCCCCAAAGCGCGCATCTGGTGCCGTCCTGTCATGGGTCGATGCATACCACAGCCAGAACCCGGATAAACCCCGCATTAACCCAATTCGGTCTATCCGGATGGCATGGCGTTCAACCACGGTGCTCTCGATGCGACACTTGCAGCTGCGGCCGGCGGCAATGCTGCCTTGCTGCGCGAATTGCGCACAGCCTTTCTGGAGAGTGCAGAGCGGCAGTTGGATTTGCTCAAACGTTCGCGCTGTGACGGCAACTGGCATGTCGCGGCCATGCGGCTGAAGGGGCTTGCAGCGAGCTTTCATGCCGAAGACCTGCTTCAGGCTGCCGAAAATGCCCTCCACGCCGCGCCGGGAGAACCGACAGCGATCCGCGAGGTCGAAGCTGTAATTGCGCGCTTCGCCCGTGCTCAAGCCCGCGATCGGCAGCGCGCCATTCACCGTTAATCGGCTGCCTGGGCACCGTTCGGGGGCAAATCGCGCCGTCTTGCTTGAACGCTCCCGCTGAAACCGCCAAGCCTTCCTCCAAGTTGGCGCGGCGTGTTGTGGGAGCGGTATCAGGAATGCGTATTGGTCTGATCACCGCGATCCGTCGCAGTGCGGACGGTTTTGTGCGCGCTGAACTGCCGCTTGCGGGACGCAGCGTGCTGGCGTGGCAAGTGGCCCTGATGCACTCGCTGGGTGCCGAGCGGATCGTATGCCTATCCGCGACCGCGACAGGTGAGGTGCTGCACATGCAGCGCAATACCGAAGCGGGCGGGGCGTCCTTTCACACTTTACAGGGCTTCTCGGCGCTTCCCGGTTTGGTGCGGGCCGAAGACGATCTTATTATCCTGAGCGATGGCCTGGTCCCTGATCCATCCGTGATCCAGGCAATCTTCGACGGGAACGGGGCGCTGCGGCGAGTCGTCACCGCGATCCCTGCCGAAAATCCGCTGGCCACCGCATATCCTGAGGACTTTGAACGTATCGATGCCGCACGGCATTGGGCAGGCCTGCTTGTGATGCGAGGCGCCGGCGTTCAGCCTCTTGAGGATTTTCCCGCCGATTCTGACCCTGTGTCGTTACTCTTGCGGCTTGCCTTGCAAGCGGGAACGCCATGCCATGATTTGCGCGCGCGCGATCTCGCTTCGGAACGCTGGCTTCTTGTCGATAGCGCGGCGGAGGCCGCCCATGCCGGGCAAGCGATGGTCGACGCCGCTGCGATACAGTCTGATCGGAGCTGTCCCTCGTCGAAACTGGCGACCTTGGTGGTGCGAGGCCATGCTCCCGGAGGCCTTTTACAAGGCGCGAATGTTTCACAAGCAACTGCGTTGACACTCCTTATCGCGGGCGTGATCGCCGCAGCGTTGGGGCTAGCCACCACGGGGCTGCTTTTGGCAGCGACGGGCGCGTTTTGTGCGGTTGTTGCCGAAACCTATGGCACGATCGCGGCTCGGCTGTGGCGCGAGACCGTAGCCGTGCCTCGCAAGGCGGTTTTGGCATGGGTCGTGGACGGTTTTGCGGCCTTGGCCACCTTTTTTGCATTAGCGCCTTTGCCCCTGTGGCAACCGCTTGCGGCGCTTGGACCGCTCGTTTTCGGACTTGCGCGCATTGCTTCGCGAAAGAAGGATAGCGCACTTTCGGTCATGGCTTCCGATCGGACAGGGTTGTTGCTTGTTCTGGCAGCAGCCGCCGCGACCGGGTTTCTCCCGGAAATCTGTGCCTGTCTCGCGTTGGGGCTGCTTGCAGCTTTGCTGCTGCGTGCCGATCAGCTTTGATCTAACGCCGTCTTAACTATGCGGGCACTATGCCTTGCAAGTATGGGCGAAAAGACGATGGACCTGGCCGCCGACGCTTCAGTCGAGGCGATCCTCACGGACGAGCTTGCGCGCGAAACCCGCGCGCTGGCTGCGGTCGTCCCGGTTTTGCGCCATCTGCTCAGCAGCGATGCCGATGCTCTGGTGAGTGAGGCCATCTTGGCGAAGGTTCGCGGCATGATCCTGGATCTTGCTGCACAAGTCTTGACCGCTCGGGCCGGCCACGACCCGCTCATCCGTGGGTTTGACCTTATTGACCCGTCCGCGCGCGATCATCTTGCCATATCCTTGATGACGGACGAAGCGCTGCTTGCCTTCTGCCATACCCTGGCCGCTGAAGGGATGATTGCCGACCGATTGCAGCACCGCAGTGGCATTGATCCGGTGTTAAGTCCGCTTCTTCAGGAACTGATCGCATCGCAGGATGCCGCGGTCGCCAGTCTCGCGATGAGCGCGCTGGCCGCACAATCACGGTTTGTGCAGGCGCAGCGGCGGATGGAGTTGCCGCTGAACGAATTGCCGGCCGAGTTTTTTCACCGGCTGATTGCTGGCGGCCAGATGGAAGCCAATGACAACGCGGCCTTAGTGGGCCTTCAGGCAATCTATGATGAGGCCAACACGCGGCTCGGGCTGTTAGCCAGGCTGGTAGGGGCGATGCGTGGCGGTGTGGTTGCTGCTTTTGGCCTTGATCACGCGGGACTGGCGCTGTTTGCGAGCGCGTTGGCCCTTGCCGTGCGCCAGCCGCGCGGGACTGCGGTGCTGGCCTGCCATGAAGGGCAGAGCTTGCGACTAGCCTTGATGCTGCGCTCAGGCGGGGCTGGTGCTGTCGCGATCGAGCGCAATATCCTTTTGGTTCAACCTTCGGAGCGTTTGCCTCGCGGGGTGGATGCGCTCACAGCCGAGCAGGCGGCGGTGCTGCTCGGCGGCAGCAGCATGATGCGATGAACGCGTTGGACCGGTCCGACACTCTTGTGAGCGCCTATGGCCTGACCGACGCGCATGACCGGCTGCTGAGTGCTGACGCGCCGCTGGCAGAATTGCAGGAACGCTGCGGCGGCGATCTGCCGGGCACGCTTGCGGTGCCCGAATTGCTCGCGCTGGTGCAACAGGCACGGCGCATGGGCCTCAAGATTGCGCGAGCGTTCAGCGCCTTTGATGGCGATGCAGAGATTTCCGGATTTGCCCGCATACATCCGCTGCCACATCACGAAGGCGGTGGCTGCGAGGTACAGGTGGAGAACTGGCAGCGCCGACCGCAACCACAAGCGAACGCGCGGGAAGTTGCCGAGACAATCGATGCGATCGACCGCGCTACCGCCGAAGTCAGCGCCCGCCTCGATTCCGGCCAATGCCTGCAGGTGTTGAGCGCGCGCGCAGCCGATGCCGCCGCGCTTCAGGCGGTCGCGCAGTCGGCGGTAGGCGTGGTTTGGACCGAGCTTGTCGAATTGACCGGCATAAGCCATCACCAGCCGCTTCATTGGCGCCTGCTTGACGGTGCATCGTGTCGCTTCGACGGGTCCGATCGCCATTGGCGTGTGCGCTTGATCCCGTTGGGTCGGGATCTGCAAAGCCCCGCCGGGTTTGAACTGCTGCTGATTGCCGATGAGCCCTTTACCTGTTCGTCCATCACAGGGCCGGCGGTGGCTGAAGCGCCCGATACTGCGCCAACGCGCCTGGTTGGCACGGCGCTTACACCCGTGTTGCGCCAGCCTGTAGCCCGTATCATCGCCAATGCCGAAACGATCCGCGCGCGCCTCGCCGGGCCTTTGCGCGATGAGTACAGCGAATATGCCGGGACCATTGCCAGCGCCGGGCAACATCTGGCAGCGATGCTTGACGACCTGGCCGATCTTGAAGTGGTCGAGACGCCCGATTTCGCCACCGCCAAGGAACCGGTCGACCTTGCCGATGCCGCCGTGCGTGCCGCAGGTATTCTGGGCGTGCGCGCCCAGAACCGCGAGACGATGCTGGTGGTCGAAGGCGAACATGGCGCGGCGATTGCCGTGGCGGAGTTCCGCCGCGTGCTCCAGATCCTTATCAATCTGATAGGCAATGCCATTGCCTATTCGCCCGCGGCCAGCACGGTGACCATCACGGCGCTCGTCATAAGTGAAGGGCGCGTCGCAGTGACGGTCGCCGACGAGGGTGCAGGTGTTACTCCGGAGCAAGCCGAACGTATTTTCGACAAGGGCGAGCGTCTCGGCCGGGGCAGCGACAGCGGCTTGAACGGCACCAAAGAGGCAGGATCAGGTCTGGGGCTTTACATCTCGCGTCGTCTGGCACGGGCGATGGATGGAGAATTGAGCGTCAAGAGCGCGAAAGGTGGAGGTGCCCTGTTCCGGCTTGAACTGCCACGCGGGTAAGGCTCAAGCGAACCGTTCAGCAAACCGATGCGGTGACGGATTCTTGTTTGGCCGCGCTGCAAGATCGGCCCTGTGTCAATCAAACAGAGCACCCATCACGGCCGTTTGCGGTATTGGACGATCCCCACCAGGGCCGCTCCTGCTCCTGCGGTTGCGGTCCCGAGCCGCGCCCAAAACACGTCCCCCAGCATGAAGCTGTCCGCCGGCCAGTTTAGCCAACCCGCTCCCTGCAACGCCCAGATGATGCCCATCGCGATCAGGAAAAAACCGATCACGCGGAGCATCATCATGGGTATCTCTGTCGTCAGCGATTATCGAGCGGGATATAGTCGCGCTTTGTGGGGCCAGTGTAAAGCTGGCGGGGACGACCGATCTTCTGGCCGGGATCGCTGATCATCTCGTTCCATTGTGCCACCCAGCCCACAGTGCGCGCCAAGGCGAACAGCGCGGTGAACATAGTGGTTGGGAAGCCAATCGCTGAAAGGATGATGCCCGAGTAGAAATCGACGTTGGGGAACAGCTTTTTCTCGATGAAGTAGGGATCGTTCAGCGCGATCTCTTCCAGCTGCAAGGCGGTTTCGAATAACGGATCGGTGACCTTCAGGGCATCGAACACTTCGCGCACGGTTTTCTGCATCACTGCTGCGCGCGGATCGTAGTTCTTGTACACGCGGTGGCCAAAGCCCATCAGGCGGAACGGATCGTTCTTGTCCTTGGCGCGCTCGATATAGTGCGGGATTCTATCCGGCGTGCCGATTTCGCGGAGCATGTTGAGTGCAGCCTCGTTCGCGCCGCCATGGGCCGGACCCCACAGGCAGGCGATGCCGGCCGCGATGCAGGCAAACGGGTTCGCGCCCGACGAACCGGCGAGCCGCACGGTCGAGGTTGAAGCGTTCTGTTCGTGATCGGCGTGGAGGATGAAGATCCGGTCCAGCGCGCGTTCAACGACCGGGTTCACCACGTAGGGTTCTGCCGGAACGCCGAAGGTCATGCTCAGGAAGTTTCCGGTATAGCTCAGCGAATTGTCCGGATAGACGAAGGGTTGGCCGACCGAATACTTGTATGCCATCGCCGCAATCGTCGGCATCTTGGCGATCAGGCGGTGCGAACTGATGGTGCGGTGCGTCGGATCGGAAATGTCGGTGCTGTCGTGATAGAACGCTGACAGAGCGCCGACCACGCCGCACATGATAGCCATCGGGTGCGCATCGCGGCGGAAACCGCGGTAGAAGGTCATCAGCTGCTCGTGCAGCATGGTATGACGGGTGATGGTGTAGGTGAAATCGTCGAGCTCGTCCTTGCCCGGCAACTCGCCGTTCAACAGCAGGTAGCTGACTTCCATGAAGCTGGAATCTTCAGCCAGCTGGCCGATCGGGTAACCGCGGTGCAGCAGCACGCCTTCATCGCCGTCGATGTAGGTCAGCGCGCTTTCGCAGCTCGCGGTCGAAGTGAAGCCCGGATCGAAGGTGAAGGCGCCGGTTTGCGCGTAGAGCTTGCGGATGTCGATCACATCCGGGCCGGTGCTGCCTTCGAGCACGGAATAGTCGAAGGAATTGCCCCCGAGTTCGAGTTTCGCCAGCTTGTCTGCCACGATGTGTCTCCTGTCCTAGTTTTCGGGCCCCCGCCGCAGCGCCCTTACGCCGCTTGTGCGTTGAGCCTAGCGAGTGCTTCGTCCCGGCCCAGAAGGACCAGAACGTCAAAGATACCGGGTGAAGTGGTCGTCCCGGTCAGCGCCGCGCGCATCGGCTGCGCCAGCTTGCCAAGTCCTAATCCCTGCTCCTCGGCGAGCGCCTTCGTAGTGGCTTCGAGTGCTTCGCTTGTCCAGTCGTTTTCGCCCGTAAAACGGTCATGGACCATGCGCAGGATGTCAGGTGCGTTGCCTGCAAGCAGTTGCGCCGCCTTCTCGGTCATCTCAAGCGGTCGCTGCGCGAAAAGGAAGCCTGCGCCCTCAACGATTTCGTCGAGGTTCTTGGCACGTACTTTGAGCACTGGCATGGCGCGGGTGAGCAGCGTTTCGTCGGCCGTCTCGCCGATCCGTGCCGCCACCAGCGCCGCGAGCCGTGCATCATCGGCTTCGCGCAGGTAATGGCCGTTCAGGTTTTCCAGCTTCTTGATGTCGAAGCGCGACGGGCTCTTGCCCACGCCGGCCAGATCGAACAGTTCGACTGCCTCGGCGCGGGTAATCTCCTCGCGGTCGCCGTGGCCCCAACCCAGACGCAGCAGGTAGTTGAATAGCGCCTCGGGCAGGATGCCGAATTCGTCGCGATAGGCTTCAACACCCAAAGCGCCGTGGCGCTTGGAAAGCTTCGCCCCGTCCGATCCGTGGATCAGCGGGATGTGCGCGTAAACCGGATCGGGCCAGCCGCCTTCGATTTCGTTCATCGCACGGATGATCGGCAGCTGGCGGAAGGCATTGTTCAGGTGATCGTCACCGCGGATCACGTGGGTCACGCCCATGTCGTGATCGTCGACCACCACTGCGAGCATATAGGTCGGCGTGCCGTCCGCGCGCAGGATGATGTAATCATCAAGTTCGGCATTGCGAACGGTCACGTCGCCCTGCACCTGATCGGGGATCGTGGTTTCGCCTTCGTTGGGGGTCTTCAGGCGCACGGTAAAAGGCGCGCCCTCCGGTGCTTGCGAAGGGTCGCGGTCCCGCCAGCGCCCGTCATACCGCATTGGCTGCTTGTTCGCACGTTGCTCTGCACGCATCGCTTCCAGATCTTCGGGCGTTGCGAAACATTTGTAGGCGTGGCCCGCTGCCAGCAATCGAAGAGCGACTTCGGCATGACGTTCGGCGCGGTCGGACTGGAAAACTGGCGGCGCATCATAATCCAGACCAAGCCAGGCGAGGCCGTCGATAATCGCATCAATCGCGTCCTGATTGGAGCGCTTGGCGTCGGTATCCTCAATCCTCAACAAGGTTCGTCCGCCATGGTGGCGGGCATAAAGCCAGTTGAACAACGCCGTGCGCGCGCCGCCAATATGCAGGAAGCCTGTTGGGGAGGGGGCAAAGCGGGTCACGACTTCGCTTGGCGTTGCCGCGTGGGAAATGCTGCTTTCGCTTGCCATGGGCTTTGACTTCCTGTTCACTTTGAGCGGCTTGGGCGTTTGCCAGGCCGGTCGGGGGGACAAGCCGGTGCGCGATGTGCCGATCATTCCGATGGGGGACGATCCGGGTGGCCGCAGTGGCCCCGGAGAACCTGTGCCGCGCCCTTGGCAAACCATGCGACGATTGTCCAGCATGCGGGGCACGCGCGCAGCGGCACTGGACGCAGCAGAACGGTTTCTGGATGAGGCCGGGTTCGACCGTGCACCGTGGCTGGCCGTGATCTTTGCGCTGGGAATCATCGCGTGGTTCGTACTGCCCGACGCGGCGCATTGGTGCTTCGCAATGGCCGGGGGCGGGGCGCTGGCATTGGGGGCGCTGATGGTCTGGCCGCCGGGCAGCACTGCAGACGAAACCCGCGCCAACCTGCGTCTTGCGATGGTCGTTTGCGGGCTGGTGTTTGCTAGCGGGATAGCGGTGGTGTGGGCGCGGTCGGCAATCGTCGGTGCGCCGCCCATTCGCGCGCCCACGGTCGTGTTGCTTGAAGGCCATGTTCTGGCACGCGAGGACCAACCCGCCGATGAACGCCTGCGCCTGACCCTCGCGGTGCGTCTGCCCGTCGAAACGGTGGCGCAAAAGGTGAGGGTCAATGTGCCGTTTGCTGCCTTGAATGAGCGCGAGATGCCGACTGGGCTTGCCGAAGGCGCGGTGGTGCGTCTGCGCGCGCGCCTGATGCCACCGGCCAGCCCGATGTTGCCCGGCAGTTATGATTTTGCCCGAGCGGCGTGGTTCAAGGGGCTTGCCGCCACCGGCACAATGGTCGGTCCGCTCGTCGTGATCCGTGCAGCGCCCGAACAGGGTGGGATCGCAAGTCTTCAGCGATGGCTTTCGGTGCATGTACGCGACCGTGTCGATGGGTCTCCCGGCGCAATCGCCGCGGCTTTTGCCAGCGGTGATCGCGGTGGGATTTCCGAGGCAGATGAGGTGGCTATGCGCGATTCCGGCCTCACGCATCTGCTTTCGATCAGCGGGCTCCATGTCAGTGCGGTGATTGCAGCGGCGTATTTTGTTACCCTGCGATCGCTGGCACTCTGGCCTGCGCTTGCGTTACGGGTGCGCTTGCCGGTCGCAGCGGCCGGAATCGGCGCGTTTGCCGGTGTCGGCTACACGCTGCTGACAGGGGCCGAGGTGCCCACGGTGCGCAGTTGTGTGGCCGCATTGCTGGTGCTGGGCGCTTTGGCACTGGGTCGCGAGGCGCTTTCCCTGCGGATGGTAGCGGTGGCGGCAGGGTTTGTGTTGCTGCTATGGCCCGAGAGCGCCATCGGACCCAGTTTTCAGATGAGCTTTGCCGCCGTGCTGGCGATCGTCGCGCTCTCTAACAGTAGCCCCGTGCGCGCTTTCCTTGCGCCGCGCGAAGAGCCGTGGTGGGCCCGTGCAGGGCGGCGCGTGGTGATGCTGTTTGTGACCGGCTTGGTCATCGAACTGGCGCTGATGCCGATTGTGCTGTTCCACTTTCACCGCGCCGGGATTTACGGCGCGGTCGCCAATGTGGTCGCTATACCCTTGGTAACATTCGCTTCCATGCCGCTGATTGCGTTGGGATTGTTCCTCGATTTGGTGGGGCTTGGCGGCCCTGCGTGGTGGTTGGTCGAACGCTCGCTTGCGCTACTGCTCGCCATCGCTCATGTCACCTCGGCGCAAGCTGGAGCCGTCACCTTGATGCCGCAAATCAGTGGGTTTGTGGTAGGGTTGTTTGCCGCTGGCGGGTTGTGGCTTGCGCTGTGGCAGGGGCGGGTCCGCCTGGCTGGGCTTATCCCCGTGATGCTGGCAAGCGTTTTGGTGCTTCTTACACCCATCCCCGACCTTCTTGTGGCGGACGATGGGCAGCAGGTTGGCATCACCGTCCCCGGCCACGATGGAACTTCGCGGCTGCTCTCCCTGCGCGACAGCCGGTCCTCCTACACCCGCGATAATCTGATGGAGCTTGCCGGTGTGGCGGGCGAACCGGTGCCGCTTGCCCGATGGGAGGGGGCACGCTGTTCTTCTGCCTTCTGCACGCTGGTGCTACATCGCGGCGGACGGGACTGGGTGCTGCTGCTCGGGCGGGGGCGTGCACAGGTGGAGGAGCGCGCATTGGCCGCGGCGTGTGGCAAGGCAGATGTGGTTGTTTCCGAAAGATTTCTTCCCCGTTCTTGCCGCCCCCGATGGTTGAAGGCGGACCGACGCTACCTTCGCCAAAGCGGGGGGCTGTCCATTGACCTGTCGCGTCAGCACATCACCACGGTTGCTGCCGGGCAGGGATCGCATGGTTGGTGGTGGATCGAGCCTGATCGTCCGCGCCGGGTTGGCCACCCCAGGCCATCAGCAAGCGGGGGTCTGGGCGGGTCTAACGCGGGGCTAGCGCAGTCTAAAGCGGCTCTGGAGACAGCAAGGCCGCCCCAAGGTGTCCCCTGAAGCGGCCTTGAATGTTCCTAAACACTTGTAATGCGGAGGTAATCACGTATGCGCGCACACGCCGAATCTGTGAACGCCGACGCCAATCAGTGATAGCGACGCAGCAACCCTGCCAGTTTGCCCTGCACTTCGACTTCGTCCGGGCGGTAGAATTGCGGATCGTAAGATGCATTGGCCGGATCGAGACGCACTTGGCTCCCTTCGCGGCGCAGATATTTCAGCGTCGCTTCCGCTCCGCGCACCAGAGCCACTACGATTTCGCCGTCGCGCGCCGTATTTGTGCGCCGCACCAAGGCAAAATCACCGTCAAAGATCCCGGCTTCGATCATCGAATCTCCGGACACTTCAAGCGCGTAATGCTCGCCCGGTCCGAGCAAGGCTGCTGGCACCGGTAAGGTCGAATGATCCTCGAACGCCTCGATCGGAGCGCCCGCCGCAATGCGGCCGTGCAGGGGCAATTCCACCACGTCATTCGCCGCTACGGCTTGAGCAACTCTTGGCGCAGGCGGCACCATCGGTACGACATTGCCGCCCGACGATGGGACGGCGCGCGATCCGGGCGTTGCATCTTCAGGCTGACGGATCACTTCGAGCGCCCGTGCCCGGTTGGGCAGACGCCGCAGGAAGCCACGTTCCTCCAGTGCGGAAATGAGCCGGTGAACGCCCGACTTGCTCTTCAAATCGAGCGCTTCCTTCATTTCTTCAAAACTTGGCGAGATCCCGGTCTCTTCCAGGCGCTGCTGGATAAAACGGATCAACTCGTGCTGCTTGGCCGTCAGCATGGATCAAATCTCCCTTGGTCGCATTCACGCCGACGCCAATCGGGCCCGCGCCAGTTCCATCTGTGCCCCAAGAGGCACCGGCGCCATCAAGCGCGCGGTGCGTTGCATGCACGTTCGATCCGCCATTAAGGTGAACGAACAAGGAACAACTAGGCAACCCAGACAAGGGTGTCAAGCGCGCGACGCGC
The DNA here is from genome assembly GCA_009995225.1 of Sphingomonadales bacterium. Lineage (GTDB taxonomy): Bacteria > Pseudomonadota > Alphaproteobacteria > Sphingomonadales > Sphingomonadaceae > Erythrobacter. Next base: position 86,057 of record JAACPW010000002.1, read on the forward strand.
CAAACTCAAGGATTTCAGCCATTCTGGAGGCTGAATACCCTGATCGGCGCTCCGCGTGTCACGGCAGGGGCGCGGGCGGGGCGGTCAATCAGGCAATCAGCGTCGGCCAGTGCAGAAAGCGCGCTGGAATCCTGCGATCCGGCAAGCTGCACCGTATCGCCGTTGCGGACCGCCCGAAGAAACTCCCGACGCGGGCCTACGGCCGGAAGGTCTTCGCCAGCGTGCAGTGTCACGAACCCGGGGCGCGGTTCCGGGTCGCCCTGGCTTGCCCGGACCAGCGGCAGGGCAAACAGAAACGCGGTGACGAAGCTGGACACCGGATTGCCTGGCAGGCCGAGCACCACCTGCGCGCCGCGCGTGGCCACCAGCAGCGGTTTGCCCGGCTTGATCGCAATTTTCCAGAACGCAATCTGCGCCCCCCAATCGGCCAGCGCAGGTTTGATAAGGTCGTGTTCGCCCACAGACACACCGCCCGAGGTAATCAGGATGTCCGCACCCTCAGCCTTCGCCAGCGCCGCAGTCAGCGCCGCACGAGCATCGGGAACGGGGCCGATCCGTGTCACTTCGCACCCCAGCGGCGCCAGCATCGCGGCGATCATGGCTGCGTTACTGGCCGGTATCTGGTGAGGAAGGCAATCGGCGGGATCAGTCGCCAGTTCGTCGCCGCAATCCATCACCGCAACGCGCAAGGGCCGCGTGACGATGACCGTGCCATGTCCGGCTGCGAGCGTCAGTGCCATGCGCCCTGCCGTCATGCGGCTGCCGCGGCCCAAAAGGCGATCGCCACGGTTAAAATCAAACCCCCGTGCGCGGATATGACGGCCGGGCGGCAGCAGGTTTGTAGCGGTTATGGCGTCGCCGCTGCGCACCGCATCCTCCTGCAACAGCACACAGGTTCCGCCGCCGGGTACGATGGCGCCGGTCGATATGCGGACACATTCGCCGGAACCGAGTGTCCCTGCAAAGGGCGCGCCTGCGCGGCTTTCACCCACCAGCCTCCACGGACCTTCTCCGGGCCCAAGCGCATAGCCATCCATCGCCGATAGGTCTGCGGCAGGCTGCGTGCGGGCGGCGTGGATATCCTCGGCGATGATGCGGCCAAGCGAGGCTTCGGTGGGCACCGATACAAGCGGCAACAGGGGGGCCAGTGCCAGCAGACGGGCCTGCGCGTCTTCGAGGCCCAGAAGCTCGCTCAAAGCGGCGCGGCCCAATCGCCCGACTTGCCGCCGGATTTGGCGATCAGTCGTATGTCGGAGATGACCATGCCCTTGTCGATGGCCTTGGCCATGTCATAGATTGTCAGGAGCGCGACAGAAACCGCTGTCATCGCTTCCATTTCCACGCCGGTCCGGCCCGTGAGCGAAGCGGTGGCGGTGACGCGGATGGCGCCGTCCTCATAGGTGAATTCAACGCTGACCGCTTCAAGTCCCAGGGGATGACACAGCGGGATCAGATCGCCCGTGCGCTTGGCAGCCATGATGCCGGCAATGCGCGCTGTCCCCAGGACATCGCCTTTGGGCGCGTTGCCGGTGCGAATGGCATCGAGCACCTGCGCCGCCATCGTGATCCGACCCGATGCAACCGCGCGGCGCTCCGTCTGCGGCTTTGCGCCGATATCGACCATGCGCGCTGCGCCGTCCTCATCGAGATGGGTAAGCCTGCTCATGCCGCCGTCTGTGCGCCCAGCAGGGTTGCCGTTGCAATCGCAATATCGTCAGCCCGCATCAGGCTTTCGCCCACGAGGAACGTTCGCACGCCCGCCGCGTCCAGCCGGGCGATGTCAGCGGGCGTGTTGATCCCGCTTTCGCCCACCAGCAACGTGCCTTCAGGCGCGAGCGGCGCGAGGCGTTCGGTAACGGCAAGGCTGGTGGTGAAGGTCTTGAGGTCGCGATTGTTCACCCCGATCAGGCGCGATTTCAGATGGGAGGCGGCGCGCGCCAGCTCGGATTCGTCATGGACTTCGACCAGCACGTCCATGCCCAGTTCGATGGCTGCCGCTTCGATTTCGGCCATGGCGGTATTTTCGAGCGCGGCGACGATGATGAGGATCGCATCGGCCCCGATGGCGCGCGCTTCGAGGCACTGCCACGGATCGACCATGAAGTCCTTGCGCAACACCGGCAACGTGCAGGCGGCGCGGGCGGCGACGAGGTAATCCTCATGACCCTGAAAATAGGGCGCATCGGTAAGCACCGAGAGGCAGGTGGCTCCGCCCGACTGATAGGCGGCGGCATGATCGGCCGGCCGGAAATCGGCGCGGATCAGACCTTTTGAGGGGCTGGCCTTCTTGATCTCGGCAATCAGGGCGTAGCCTGCGGCTGCGCGCGTGCGCAATGCCGCTTCGAAGCCGCGCGGCGCGGAATGGGTCCGCATGGCGAGCGTAAGTTGCGCGTGGCTGATCGCCTGCTTGCGGGCGGTGACGATGTCCCGCTTTGCGGCGCAGATTTCTTCGAGCTTGTTCATCGTCTCACTTTGCTGGTGATTGACCGGGGCTTGTGACTTACCGGGCAAGGGCAATCCATTGGTCGAGCAGGGCGAGCGCGCGGCCGGAATCGAGCGCCTCGCCCGCCATTGCGGCGCGGGTCTGCCAGTCGGCACCGCGCCCCGCCACTGTCAGTGCGCCTGCCGCATTGAACAGCACCGCATCGCGATAGGGCCCCGTCGCCCCCATCAACAGCGCTTTCAGGGCCGCCGCGTTGTGCTTGGCATCATCGCCGCGGATTGCCTCGATGGGCGCATGAGGCAGCCCTGCTGCGCTCGCGTCGATCCGCTCCATGGTGAAGGCATTGCCTGTCACGACCGCCACTTCGTTGCCACCTGCCAGGCTCAATTCATCGAGGCCTTCATCGCCCGACACGATCAGCGATGTGCCCGTGCCCAGTCGCGCCATTGCGCCGGCATAGATCGGCACATAGGCGGGGCGTGCAATCCCGATCAGCTGGCTGGTCACTTTGGCAGGGTTCGAGAGCGGTCCCATCAGGTTGAAGATGGTGCGCTGACCGATTTTCAGGCGGATGGGCTGAATCCGAGCCATTGCCGGGTGGTGGTTTTTGGCAAAAAGGAAACAGATGCCGATGTCCGCGAGGGTCTTTTCAGCGGTGCGCCCGGCTGCGTCCATGTCGAGCCCGAGGGCTTCCAGCGTATCGGCCGCCCCCGCTTTGGAGGATGCCGCGCGGTTGCCATGCTTCGCCACGGGAACGCCGCAGGCCGCGACCACAAGGCTCACGGCGGTCGACACGTTGAGGGTGTGATGCCCGTCGCCCCCGGTGCCACACACGTCGATGGCATTTTCCGGCGCGCTGATCGGGATCAACCGCGCCCGCAACGCGCGCGCAGCGCCCGCAATTTCGTCCGCCGTCTCGCCGCGGGCAGACAGGGCGACCAGAAAGCTCTCAATCTCGGCCTCGGACGGCGCGCCGTCGAGCAGGACGCCGAACGCCGCTTCGGCTTCGGCTTCGGAAAGCGGCGCGGTGACCTCGGGGAGATGGCTCATGACGCAAGCCTGGCGGGCATTACCGGCTCAAGCCCGCACAGACGCGCAAAATTGGCCAGCAATGCGTGGCCATGTTCGGTGGCGATGCTTTCCGGGTGGAACTGCACCGAATGGATCGGCAGGCTGGCATGGCGGAAGCCCATCACGGAAGGGTGATCGGCGCCCGGCGTGTCGGCATGGGCGTTGGCGATCAGGGAGGCAGGCAGGTCCACCACTTCAAGGCTGTGATAGCGGGTGGCGACGAACGGGGAGGGCAGGCCGGAAAACACGCCCGTCCCATCATGCGTCACGGGGGAGGTCTTGCCATGCATCAACCCGCCGCGCTGCACCGTCCCGCCGAAATGCTGCCCGATCGCCTGGTGCCCCAGACAGACGCCCATCAGCGGCTTTCCCGCATCCGCACAGGCCGCCACCAGATCCAGGCTGATCCCGGCCTCGTTGGGCGTACAGGGGCCGGGCGAGATCAGGAATCCTGCCGCCTTGGTGCGCAGCGCGTCTGCCGCAGTCAGCGCGTCATTGCGTTCGACGCGCACCTCTGCTCCCAGCTCCATCAGGTAATGGACAAGGTTGAAGGTGAAGCTGTCGTAGTTGTCGATGACGAGGATCATTGTGCGGGCGCCTTTTCGCGTTTTGTCACGACGATGATCGGGCCGACACGGGCTTTGTCCAATCGCCCGGAGGCGGGATCCCACAGGCTCGAAACCTGACCATCTAGGTAAAGCGCATTTGCAACCTTCACCTCATCGCGGAAATAGCGCGCGAGCTGGCCGAAGCTGACCGGCGCATCGGAAATCACGAAATGCGCCTTGCCTGCGCTGTCCACACCCACGCCATTGCGGATCGCCCTGGAGGGGCCATTATCCTGAATTTCGGGGTGAAGCTTGCCGTCAATCAACAGCAGCGGGCCGGACTGCGTGCCGAATTCCGGGCGGTCGCCCACGGTCTCGAAGAAGGTGTTGCTTCCCAGCACGCGCCATTGGCCGCCTGTCCCGAAAAACACCCCGTTGGGCTTCATGTAGAAATTGCCGGTCCCGTCGCCGCGATTCAGCTCGGACAGGCGCTCACGCTTCTCGACGTAATATCCGATCGCCTTCAGATCATCGCCATACATCCCGCCATTGACGGCAAAGGCAATGGTGGCCGGATCGACGCTGCCTGCAAAGGCGCCCATCGAACCGAAGGGCTGCTTGTCCGTGCCAAGGTTTGCCATAGTGATCCGGTGCATGGCGGGATCGGCGGTGCAATGGGTGAGCGCCGCCGTCTCGAACACCACGGCGCGGCAGTCCGATGGTACGGCAGCCAGCGTCGGACGGGATGGGGGGGAGGGCGTGTCGGTGTTTTCGGACCCATCGAGATTGACCGTCACCAAAGCCTCACCCGCAGGCGCTTCGGAACAGGCGCCAAGACCAAGCATCAGGCCAAGAGTGAGAAAAGCACGGCGCGTCACTGGCCGTATCCCGGCTCGCCCGCGACGCGCACGGCTTCACGCGCTGCGGCAATCAACGCGCCCGCCTTGGCACGGCATTCAGCCAGCTCATAATCGGGGTCGCTGTCGGCAACGATGCCTGCCCCCGCCTGAACGTGCATCAGGCCGTCCTTGACCACGGCGGTGCGCAGGACAATGCAGCTATCAAGGCTGCCGTCGGGCGCGAAATAGCCGACACCGCCAGCGTAGGCGCCGCGGGTTTCTGGTTCGAGCGAGGCGATGATTTCGCAGGCGCGGATCTTGGGCGCGCCCGACACTGTGCCAGCGGGGAAACCGGCGAACAGCGCGTCGAGCGCGTCCTTGCCGGCGGCAAGATTGCCTACGACATTGCTGACGATGTGCATAACGTGGCTGTATCGCTCGATCGTGAAGCTGTCGGTGACGGTGACGCTGCCAGCGGCCGCGACCCGGCCCACGTCATTGCGCCCGAGATCGAGCAGCATGAGGTGCTCGGCACGCTCTTTGGGATCGGCGAGCAGGCTGGCTTCATTCGCGGCGTCTTCGGTACGGGACTGCCCACGGGGACGTGTCCCTGCAATCGGACGGATCGTTATTTCGTTGGCGCCCTTTTCATCGGGACGCACCCGGACAAGGATTTCCGGGCTCGATCCCACCAGCGCAAAGCCCGGAAGATCGAGGAAATACAGGAAGGGCGAGGGGTTCACCCGCCGCAGCGCGCGGTAAAGCGCCAGCGGCGGCAGCGTGAAGGGGCAGGTGAAACGCTGCGCCAACACGACCTGGAAGATGTCACCGGCAAGGATGTAATCCTTGGCCTTGAGCGCCATCGCCTTGTAATCTTCGGCGGCGATTACGGGCGCGAGTTCTGGTAGGCAATCGGGCAACATGTCGGCTGAGATTGCAGGCTTCGCTTCCTCAAAGCGGGCCTGGCCAAGCTGGCTCAGCGTCGCATCGATCCGCTCGCCTGCGCGGACGACGGCGGCCGCAGGATCGTTCGCTTCCCAGATCGGAGCGATGGCGAATAGCGCATTGGTCAGACCATCGAACACCAGAATGACTGTGGGCCGCACGAACAGCAGGTCAGGCAGGTCAAGCGGACTATCGGCAGCGCGAGGCAGGGTTTCGACCAGGCCAATGGTTTCGTAGCCCAGATAGCCCACAAGGCAGGCCAAAGCAGGCGGCAAGCCATCGGGCATCGGTTCAACCCGGCACGTCGCGGCCAATTCCCGCAGTTCGGCCAAGGCATCGCCGGGGCACGGAACAAAACTTTCGCGATTGGAGCGCCATTCACGGTTGATCGCCGCCATGTTGCCCGTCGCCCGGAACACCAGATCAGGGTCCAGTCCCAGCAAGCTGTAGCGCCCGCGCACCTCGCCGCCTTCGACCGATTCTAGCAGAAAATCGCCGCGTCCCGGTACGATCAGCCGCCGCGCTGCGCCCACTGGCGTATCGCTGTCGGCAATGATCCGGCGCCACACCAACGCCGCACGGCCTTCTGCCAGCATCGCAGCCGCGTGGTCGGCATTTTCAGGCAGGTCGGCCGCAGTGCCGGAGGGGAAAGCAGTCACCGGAATAATACGCCTGTCACTTACTGTTCGCCGGTGAGCTGCTTGCGCACGGCCGCAATGGCGGGTTCGTTGCGGGTCACGCTCAGCGCCGTACGCATCGCAGCAATCGCCTGATCGCGATATTCCTCGCTGAGAGCCGTTCCCAGTTGTTGACGGGTCTGCGCGATGAGTTCGCCCTGATCGTCGAGCGATTGGGTGGTAATATCGTCGAGCGCGACGATATACCAGCCCAGCCCGCGCGGGCCTTCGAGGGATTTCACCGTGCCTTCGGCCATGCTGAACAGCAACACGAGGGGCGGCGCGATCCGATCGCGCTGGCTGGCGAGGAGTTCACGCCGCTCCAGGTCAATCGCCTCGCGTTCGAAGCCCTGCTTGTTTTCGGCTGCCATCGCCGCGGCGAGCGGCGTTCCGCTGCGCACCTTGGCCAAGATCCGGTCGGCCGCCTGCTTGGCAAGGACCGCGCCCTGCGCGCGCTTCCATCCGGCGATGGCCGCGTCGCGCACTTCGCCGAGCGGCGGAGCGGTGGCTTCTTCGACACGGGCGACTTCAAAAATCACGAATTCTTCGCCGCCCGCGACTTCGGCCAGCTGAGGCTCGCTTTCCTCCATCTGAAACGCGGTTGGCAGGATCTCGGCAAGCTGCGGGACGATCTGAACCTGTGGTTGGCCAAAAGCACGCCCATCGGCGAGCAGGGCCGGCGTGGTTTCCACCGTCAGGTCATAGGCCTTGGCGACGTCTGCCAGCGCGGTGCCGCCATCGATCTCAGCCTCGATCTCGGATGTCAGATCGGCGATGGCGACAGCGCGCTTCTCCGTGGTGAGCTGCGCGGTGATGTCTGGTGTGGCCTGTGCCAGCGTGCGCGCCGGAACGCGTTCGACACTGTCGATCCGTGCCACATACCACCCAAGCGTGCCCTGCGCGGGGTCAACGATCCCGCCCTGAGCGGCCTTGAAGGCGTTCTGGGCAAACGCAAAGCTGGTGGCGCTTGCCATGGCTTCGCGGTCCCGCGCTTCGGCCTGTGATGCCGTGAAGTTTGCCTCACGGGCCACCGCTTCTAGCGAGGCTCCGCCGCGGATACGGGCGGCAAGCGCCTTGGCCGCATCTTCGGTGGGGACAACAAAGCTGGTGACAACCCGGCGTTCGGTCGCCTGATAGATCGCGGCATCGCGCTTGAAGCGTGCCGCGATTTCGACCGGGGTGGGGGTGGCGTTGACATCCAGCGCCTCGGGACCGAACACTGCGAAACGCAACGTGCGCCGCTCGGGACGGATGAATTGTGCGCGATTTTCACCATACCATGCGGTCAGCTGCGAATCGGAAGGATTACCGGCAGGCGCGAAGGATTGGCTGGGGATCAAGGCGATTTCGCCCTTGCGTTTTTCCAGCACCAGCGCGGCATATTGACGGGCGATCTTTTCAGGCAGCTGTGGCGCGGCGACGGCGGAACGCAGCAATTGCTGTTCGATCAGGCCCGCCTCCAGATCCCGGCGGAACATCGCATCGGTCAACCCGCGCTGACGCAGCGCGCCAAGATAGGCCTGCTGGTCGAACTGCCCGGTGAGACCCTGGAAGGCGGAAATCTTGAGGATTTCGCTGTTCACCAGATTGTCGCCAGCACGCAGACCGTAATCCTTGCCGTATTCACCCACGGCAAAACGGTCGATCAACTGCTTGAGCACTTCGTCAAAGCCGCCTTCGGCCACGAATTCGGGCATGGTCAGCGTCGGGTTCTGCTGACGCACCTGATCTAGCGCGGTGGTGGCCGAAACCGTGAGATCGGATGCCGGGATCGCTTCGTCACCGACGACCGCGATACGATCGCTATTGCCGACCCCGCCGAAGCTCGAACCGGTAAGGTCAGCGGCCACAAAGGCCAGTGCCATCAAAGCCAGAAACGCAAGAAAGATCGGAAGCCCGATCTTCGACTGAAAAAAACGGCGGAAAAACGAAAACATGACGTGACTGACCCATGCGAGACTGGCTGATAGCAGGACGCAAGCGCCCCTTTCTCGCACCACGGCGGCGCGCGATGCCCCGGCGCTTTAGAGGCCCTGCGACCGCGCGGCAACAGGTTCGCGCGCGTTTTGACTAGCGGCGCTTCCTCAGCTAGCGGACGCGGCACCGGGGCAGTACATGAACCGCAGAATCATGCCTCTATCGGGTTATCCCTCTCAATTATGAAAAGTGCAGGACACGACATGACCCGCCGACCCTACATCGTCGGAAACTGGAAGATGCACGGAACCCGCGCGATGCTGTCAGAAGCCCGTGCGATTGACCGTGCCGCACAGCGTCACATGAAGGTTGAGGTGGCGCTTGCGCCGCCTTACACGCTGATCCATCCCATCCATCGCGAAGCCGAGCAAATCGGTGTCGGTGCGCAGGACTGCCACCATGCCGAAGGCGGCGCGCATACCGGCGATATCTCCGCCGCGATGATCGCGGATGCCGGCGCGAAGTTCGTGATCCTCGGTCACTCTGAACGCCGCACCGACCATGATGAGAGTGATGCACGCGTCCGGGCCAAGGCGGAGAGCGCGCTTGCGGCGGGCCTGCGGATCATCATGTGCTGCGGCGAAAGTGCGGCAACCCGCGAAGCGGGGAAGGCCGTTGCCTTTGTCAAAAAGCAGCTCAAGGCTTCTCTCCCGCTTGCCGTGCAGATGCCGGCTGAGGTCGCTGACAAACTGACCGTCGCCTATGAGCCTATTTGGGCGATTGGGACCGGGATAGCGGCCACCACCGATGACATTGCCGAAATGCATGGCGCCATCCGCACATTGCTTGTGGAGTTGTTCGGGGAAGACCAGGGCAACGAAGTACGCATTATCTATGGCGGGTCGGTCAGGCCTGAAAACGCCGCCGCAATCTTCGCGGTGCCTGACGTTGGCGGCGCGTTGGTGGGCGGGGCAAGCCTCACCGCAGACAGCTTCATGGGCATTGCACTTGCCGCAAGCGAGCCGTTCGACAGCTAGGCTCGCCTACGCTGCTTATCGGCGCGGTGTAATGGTGCGGGCTTGCCGCGAGGCCGCTCGCCCCCTACATGGCGCGGAATATTCATAACCGGGCACCCGCTCGCCCACGGCCACGAGATGCATTCATGTCCCTGTTCCTCTTCCTCACCGTGATACAGGCCCTTGTGGCCGCAGCGCTCGTCGGCGTCGTGCTGATGCAGCGTTCCGAAGGCGGAGGGCTTGGCATCGGCTCTAGCCCGGGCGGCGCCTTGGGCGCACGCGGGGCGGCCGATTTCCTGACGCGTTCGACCAAGTGGCTGGCTGTGGCCTTTGTTGCGCTCTCGATCGTGCTGGCTGCGCTTGCGGTGCGTGAAAGCCGGGTTGCCGGGGTAACGACGACGCTCGATCGCGACGCGCCCGGTGCGGCTGCGCCGGCAAGGCCGGATCTGTTGGCCGATCCGGTCCCGGCGCCCGCTTCGGCCGAGACTGCCCCCGCACCTGCAGCGCCCGCTAGTGAGGGCGCGCAGTAATATTTCGCGCAAGGCGGCCTTCACAGCCTTTCACGACATCTAGATCATCGGCATTGTGGAATGGGCGCGAAAGCGTCCGCAATTCGCTTGCCCCGAATCCCTCCAGTTGCTTAAGGCCCAAATCCCATGGCGCGGTACATTTTCATCACCGGCGGCGTGGTTTCCTCGCTCGGCAAAGGTCTCATGGCAGCCTCACTGGCGGCCCTGCTACAGGCGCGCGGTTATACGGTCCGTATCCGCAAGTTCGACCCTTACCTGAACGTCGATCCGGGCACGATGAGCCCGTATCAGCACGGCGAGGTCTATGTGACGGATGACGGGGCCGAAACCGACCTGGATCTTGGACATTACGAACGCTTTACCGGCGTATCGGCGCGGCAGAGCGACAACATCACCAGCGGCCGGGTTTATCGCGACATCATCGCGCGCGAGCGGCGCGGCGATTATCTGGGCGCGACGGTGCAGGTGATCCCCCACGTTACCGACGAGATCAAGGCATTTGCACTTGCCGGTCAGGACGATCACGATTTCATCTTGTGCGAAATCGGCGGGACGGTGGGCGATATCGAGTCGCTGCCGTTCATGGAAGCAATCCGCCAGCTGCGCAACGAACTCGAACCGCTCCAGACTCTGTCGGTGCACGTCACACTGGTGCCTTACATCAAGGCTGCGGGCGAGCTTAAGACAAAGCCGACTCAGCATTCAGTGCGCGAGCTTGCCAGCCTTGGCATCAAACCCGATATCCTGCTGTGCCGCGCGGAGCACCCCATCCCCGAAAGCGATCGCCGCAAAATCGCGCAGTTCTGTAACGTTCGGCCAGAAGCGGTGATTCCGGCGCTGGACGCGCCGTCAATATATTCGGTGCCCCAGCAATATCACGCCGAGGGTCTTGATCGCGAAGTGTTGCGGGCCTTTGGCATCACCGATGCGCCCATGCCCGACCTTGCGGCGTGGACCGACGTGACCGACCGCCACTTCAACCCCGAAGGCGAAGTGACCATTGCGGTGGTGGGCAAGTATGTGGGCCTGCCTGATGCTTACAAGAGCCTCAACGAGGCACTGGTCCATGGCGGTCTGGCCAACCGGGTCAAGGTCAACATCAAGTGGATCGACGCAGAGATCTTCGAAGGTGACAACGATTCGCAGATCATCGCGGCGCTTGAACCCATGCACGGCATCCTGGTGCCCGGCGGGTTTGGTACGCGCGGTTCGGAAGGCAAGATTGCCAGCGTCCGCTTCGCGCGGGAGCGCAGCGTGCCGTTTTTCGGTATCTGTCTGGGTATGCAGATGGCCTGTATCGAAGGCGCCCGCGCGGCCGGTTTTGCAGATGCGTCCTCGACCGAATTCGGTCCGACCGAAACGCCCGTGGTTGGTATCATTACCGAATGGATGAGCAAGGAAGGTCTGCAGGAACGCGCCGAAGACGGTGATCTGGGTGGCACCATGCGTCTTGGCGCCTATCCCGCCAAGCTCAGCCCAAACAGCCACACCTCGCGGATTTATGGCGGCGCCGAGATGATTTCGGAACGGCACCGCCACCGCTACGAGGTCAACAGCGCCTATATCGAACCGTTGGAAAAACAGGGCCTGATCTTTGCCGGGATGAGCCCCGACGGCCTGCTGCCCGAGATTGTCGAGCGGCCCGATCATCCGTGGTTCGTTGGCGTGCAGTTCCACCCCGAACTGAAATCGCGCCCCTTCGATCCGCACCCGCTGTTTTCGGGTTTTATCGCCGCTGCGCTGGAGCAATCGCGACTCGTGTAGGACACGCAAGGGTCAAAGCGGCCGGCCCACTACACTATAGCGCCGTCTGACCCGCCGCTGTGGATGTCAATTCGATCCGGAATTATTGAGGGTTAGCTTCATTTGTTTTGCGATGCTTGGGCTGTGTGTCGCATCCTTACCAACTTTGTAGATTCGCCTTGCGCGTTGTTGCCCTTACGCATTAGACGGGGGCTGCTTTTCATGATTTCTGAGTGATCGCAGTGCTACTTCGATAGGCGCGTTGGTGCTTTCCAGTCGCAGGTGGAACCGAGGTCTTTGGGTCACCATGAAACAGGCTTGTCTGGTCTTGTCCGTCTTCTGCGACCCGGACGGATAGGTTCAGACGAGGCGGCGAAAGCCGCGGGGGCGGATCGCGAGATCCGCCCCCTTCTACTTAAGCCTTTGTTTCAGGATGTTTGCGCCTTACGCGGCGCTGGCTTCCTCGTCGCTTTTGCCGTTCGTTGTCGGAACTGCCGTCAGCGTTGCCATGCCGCCGATCGCAATCTTGCGTGGCTTCATGGCGTCAGGCACTTCACGCACCAGATCAATGATCAGCAGGCCATCGGCCAGATCGGCGCGTTCAACCCGCACGAAATCTGCCAGTTCAAACCGGCGTTCGAATCCACGGTTGGCGATGCCGACATGGATGAGTTCGGACCCGTCCTCGGCCTCGTCGCGCTTGCGGCCCTGCACGACGAGCAGGTTCTGTTGGGCGGTGATTTCGATATCGCCCGAACGGAAGCCCGCAACCGCCAGTGTGATGCGGTAATTGTCTTCGCCGCGGCGCGAGATGTTGAAGGGGGGATAATTGTCCCCCGCATTCAGCCTCGCCTGGTTTTCGAGCAGGTCGAACAGGCGGTCAAATCCAACGGTGGAGCGGCGATAGGGGGTAAAATCGAAACGTGACATTGTGCAAATCCTCTTGTCTGAGCAATCTGGTCCGGTTGTGGGCCTGCCGGTTGCAGCACCCGGTGTGTCGTCGTTGCCGTTTCCCAAGGCTGGCGAAACGTGGCGACAACGCTTATCTGGTTTGTCCATCCAGCCTTTCAAGAGCATTTGCGAGGAGCGCCCATGGCCAGCCCCAAGATCGATATCTACACCAAGTTCGCCTGCCCTTTCTGCGTGCGCGCCAAGCGACTGCTGAGCCAGAAGGGTGCGGAATTCACCGAGCATGACATCACCATGGGCGGCCCCGGACGCGACGAAATGCGCGTGCGCGCGCCAAACGCGATGACAGTGCCGCAAATCTTTATCGGCGATACCCACGTGGGCGGATCGGACGAACTTGCCGCGTTGGAAGCCGCCGGCAAGCTCGACGCATTGCTGGTGGGATAATGGCGAAAATTGCGGTCTTGCAGATGTGTTCGGGCATCGATCCCGGGCGCAACTTCGACACGATCCGCGATGCCGCCTATAGTGCGCGCGATGGCGGGGCGGAGATTTTGTTTACTCCCGAGATGTCGCTGCTGCTCGACAGTGACCGCGTGCGGGCGGCGGAGCATATCGTGCCCGAGGACCAGTCGCGTTACGTCGCAATGCTCGGCAATGTTGCCGAGGAGTGTGGGCTTGAGCTCGCGCTCGGATCGATGGCGGTGGCGGTTCCGGGGGGCAAGAATGCCAATCGCTCAATGGTCTTTCCGCCGAGCGGGGAGGGCCCGGAAACCTATGACAAGATCCACATGTTCGATGTCGAACTCGCCACTGGAGAGACCTGGCGCGAAAGCGCAGCCTATCGGCCAGGCGATGAAGTTGTTACGCTGGCGGACACTCCAGTTGGGCGGCTCGGCCTGGCGATCTGTTATGATCTCAGGTTCCCCGCGCTGTTCGGCGAACTCGGCAACCGCCGGTGCGATGCCATCGCGGTGCCCGCGGCCTTCACCAGGCCGACTGGCGCTGCACATTGGCACGTAATGCTGCGCGCCCGCGCCATCGAGGCGAGCGCCTTTGTCATCGCCGCCGCGCAGGTCGGCAAGCACGAAGACGGACGTGAGACTTACGGGCATTCGTTGGTGGTCGATCCGTGGGGCGAGGTTCTGCTTGATATGGGTGGCGACGAGCCGGGCCTTGCCTTTTGTGACATTGATATGCGCCGCGTAGCCGAGGTACGTGCGCAAGTTCCCGCGCTTGCCAACCGCCGTCCGATTGCCACATCCTGACTTGCCATGATCGTATTTGACCTTTCCTGCTCCGACGGCCACCGATTTGAAGGGTGGTTTGCATCCTCTGCCGATTTTGAAGATCAGCGCACGGACGGCCTCTTGGCCTGTCCGTTCTGCGGTTCTGTTGACGTGATCAAGGCGCCGATGGCACCTGCAGTGCCAGCCAAGGGCAACAGCCGACAGGAGGTTCTTCCCCCTGAAAATACCACCCGGCCGGTGGCGAACACGCCCATGCCGGCCGAAGTGCAGCAGGCCTTCTTGGCGCTCGCCAAGGCGCAGGCCGCCGCGCTCAAGAATTCAACCTGGGTGGGGGACAAGTTCGCCGAGGAAACCCGCCGGATGCACTATGGGGAGCGCGATGAAGCGCCCATTCACGGGCAGGCAAGCCTTGCCGAGGCCAAGGCACTGATCGAGGAGGGCGTGCCGATTGCGCCGCTGCCGTTCCCGGTCGCTCCGCCCGAAAAGTTGAATTGAATGGTAAGCCACGGGTGCTATGACGCCGCTCGGGACCCCGTAGCTCAGCCGGATAGAGCACCAGATTCCTAATCTGGGGGCCGCGCGTTCGAATCGCGCCGGGGTCACCAAATCCGACCATGTGGGGAAAAAGGAAAAGGCGCTCGGCCCAACCTGAGTGATGCGAAAAATCCGCGTCATTCGGTATTTGGCCGTAGCGCCTTCGTAACCTTTATTGCCCTGTAAACCTTACCAAACGGTAAATCTTTACGAGACCTTTGTCAGATGGGCTGGATTGTGACTGATCGCTGCCAACGGCGCTCAGCATGGCAGGACAACGCCAGTACGCCGCAGGACATGATCAGCATCAGCGCGCAGGTGCCGCCCCATCCGGCAAAATCATAAACCGCCGTACCCAGCGCGCTGCCGATGGCGCCGCCCACGAACATCACGACGATGTAGGAAGTGGTCAATCGCGTGCGGATTTCCGGGGCGAGGGTGAACATCGTCATCCGGCCCGTCACATCGATGCTCGGCCCGACCATGTTGACCACCAGCAGGGGCACCAGCACGCCCCAAATGCTGAAGCCCAGCGGATAGAATAGCGCGATGCCCGCAATCTGCACGGCAGCGGCCGTCAGCCGGGCCTTGCGCGGCCCAACCTTGTCTGCCCAGCGGCCGAGCCGCGGGGTCGTGAAAACGCTGATGGCGGCAACACCCGCAAGATAGCCGACATCATCCGTGCCATATCCCATCGCGGGACTGGTGAGGTAAAGCGCCAGCCCCAGCCAGCTGGCCGTGAAGATCGCAAAGTTCAGTCCCTGGATAGCGGCGGATATCCGTACATCGGGATGCTCTGCGGCCAGCCTGAAGACCGAAGCGATCAGCGCGCCATAGCGGGCGTCCGGTCGCTTGGGCGCAGCAGCTTCGCTGCGCATCGCAATCGGCAAAAGCGCCGTTACCGCCATCATCAGCGCAAACGCGCCGACATAGACCGCGTGCCAATCGGCATATTCCGCGATGATCCCCGCGCCTACGCGCGCAACCAGAATGCCGAAAATTACTGCGGCTGTGAGTTGCGCCGTCACCAGCCCAAGCCGTTCGGGCGCAACGCGTTTGGACGCGAAAGCGGGTATCAGGTAAGGCGCGATGGTGACAAAACCCAGCACGGTCGATGCGGCGGTGAACAACACCAGATCCTGCGCCAGCACCATCCCGCCAAGGCACGCCGTCTGCGCGGTGACGAAGATTATGCACAGGCGCCGGTTCGAATAGAAATCGCCCAGCGGCAGCAGCAGCAGGATGCCCAGCGCCAGTGCCAGTTGATTGAGCGCCGGTACCAGGCCGATCTCAGCCTCGCCCACGCCAAAACCCCGCGCGACCTCACCTATGATCGGGTGGATGTAATAGGCGTTGGCCGTCACCACTGCGATGGTGAGCGCAAGTGCGCGTTCCTGGGCGCGGGTCAGCAGCGCCGGGCTAGTGGAGGCGGGCATATCGGGGCTCATGCCATCAGCGCGTAGCAGATCGAAACGGGATTGCCATGGCCCGCATCTTGCCCAAAGGCGCCCGGATTGATGAGGTGGACTTGCGCGCGGCGAGCGGGCAAGCAACCGCCTGCCAGCAGGAGAGAAGGCTTGTCGATGTCGCACCGCGAACCCGAGGAAATTGCCGAAATCCGCCGTGCGGTGCGCGGTCTGTGCGCGGATTTTCCGGGTGAGTATTGGCGTGCCAAGGATGCGGTTCGCAAATATCCCGCCGCATTCGTCGATGCGCTGACCAAGGCCGGCTTCCTTGCCGCCCTGATCCCGGCCGAACATGGCGGCAGCGGCCTGAGCCTTGAGGCGGCCTG
The DNA here is from genome assembly GCA_009995225.1 of Sphingomonadales bacterium. Taxonomy (GTDB): domain Bacteria; phylum Pseudomonadota; class Alphaproteobacteria; order Sphingomonadales; family Sphingomonadaceae; genus Erythrobacter. Next base: position 102,271 of record JAACPW010000002.1, read on the forward strand.
CGTTATCATGGAGGAAATCCAGGCATCGGGCTGCAACGGCAGTTCCGCCCACGCGCAAATGTACATCATGAACACTCTGCTGCGGTACGGCAGTGACGCGCAGAAGGCGCATTATCTCCCTCGTATCGCCAACGGTGAATTGCGCTTGCAGGCATTCGGCGTGTCGGAACCCACCAGCGGCACCGACACGCTAAGTCTCAAGACTCGTGCTGTCCGGGACGGAGACGAATATGTCATCACGGGCCAGAAGATCTGGACGAGCCGGGCCGAGCATTCCGATCTGATGCTGCTACTCGCCCGCACCACACCGCGCGAGGAAGCGGCGAGCAAGACCGAAGGCCTTTCGATTTTTCTTGTCGACATGCAGGCCGCCTTGCGCGGAGGCATGACGGTCAAGCCGATCCGCACGATGATGAATCATTCGTCCTGCGAAGTGTTCTTCGACGATCTGCGCATTCCGGCCTCTGCGCTGGTGGGCGAAGAGGGGAAGGGCTTCCGCTACATCCTTTCGGGCATGAATGCCGAACGCATCCTGATCGCAGCCGAATGTATCGGCGATGCCAAATGGTTCATCGAAAAGGCCACCGCCTACGCCAAGGATCGCAACGTGTTCGCGCGGCCCATCGGCCAGAACCAGGGCGTGCAGTTCCCGATCGCGCGCTGCTATGCCCAGATGCGCGCTGCCGAGCTAATGGTGCTGCACGCTGCACGCGTTTACGACGAGGGCGGCAATCCCGGCGAGGAAGCCAATATGGCCAAGCTGCTTGCGTCGGAGGCCAGCTGGGCAGCGGCGGATATGTGCGTGCAGACGTTCGGCGGATTCGGCTTTGCCGAGGAATATGACGTGGAGCGCAAGTTCCGCGAGGCGCGCCTTTATACCGTGGCGCCGATTTCCACCAACCTCATCCTGTCATACCTTGCCGAACACGTGCTCGGGTTGCCGCGCAGCTACTAAATTCCGCAATCCCCAAGGATTCCTACCCATTACGCCGCAATGTTCTTGCAGCGGTGCACCAAGTATGATTCTGTCATCATCAACGGACGAGGGATCATTCGCTGTGATGCGCAAACCAGTATCGGAAAATCGGCTTAAGCGGTTCGGGGCTCTAGGCTTCCTGCTGCTGCTGACAGGTTTGGCGGTGGCCGGCCCGACGGGCTTGCTTGCGTGGAGCGAAAACGCGGCCGCGCTTGAAGCGCGCGAAAGCGAAATCGCCATGCTCACGGCCAGGCGCGATGCTCTGCGTAATCGCGTGATGCTGCTCGATCCCGAAGCCGCCGATCCCGATCTTGCCAGCGAGCTGGTGCGCGATCAGCTGGGCGTGATGCGCGAAGACGAGGTCGTGATAACGCTTGAGGGCGAATAAGGTTCGCGCGAGCCGGCCCAATGGCTGATTTCGTATGCGGGATCACTGTTCCGCTACGGCTTGGCGTTGCACCTGCCCAGTGTCCCTGCCTATAGAGCCCGTGATGCGCGTCTCCTCCCCATGAGTGCGCCAGCGAGAGGAACCACTGTCTTGGCCAAGCAACCCGCCAAAACGCCTGCAAAGGCAAAGACCGCCGCCCCCGCCGGCGAAGACACCGATTTTCTGCTGCATTCCTTGCAGGACGCCTTTGAGGCGAAGAAGCGCTATGCCGCGAGCGACGCGGAAATGCTCGAATTCTACCGCCAGATGCTCCTCATCCGGCGGTTCGAGGAGAAAGCCGGCCAGCTATACGGCCTGGGTCTGATCGGTGGGTTTTGCCACCTGTATATCGGACAGGAAGCGGTCGCCATCGGGCTGCAATCGGCGCTCGACAATGATCGCGACAGCGTGATCACCGGCTACCGCGATCACGGCCACATGCTCGCCTACGGGATCGATCCCAAGGTGATCATGGCGGAGCTGACTGGTCGCGAAGCCGGGATTTCCAAGGGCAAGGGCGGGTCGATGCACATGTTCTCGACCGAGCATAAGTTTTACGGCGGCCACGGCATCGTCGGCGCACAGGTGGCGCTGGGCGGCGGGCTTGCGCTGGCGCACCAGTACAACGAGGACGGCGGCATCTGCCTTGCCTATTTCGGTGACGGCGCGGCCAACCAGGGACAGGTTTACGAGACTTTCAACATGGCGGCGCTGTGGAACCTGCCGATCGTGTTTGTGGTGGAAGACAACCAGTATGCGATGGGCACATCGACCAAGCGTTCCTCGGCCGAAACCCGGTTTTATCGGCGCGGCACGTCGTTCCGCATCCCCGGCATGGAAGTGAACGGCATGGACGTACTTGAAGTGCGCGCTGCCGCCGAAATCGCCTTTGCGCATGTTCGCGAAGGCAAAGGGCCGGTGCTGATGGAGTGCAACACCTATCGGTTCCGTGGCCATTCGATGTCCGATCCGGCCAAGTATCGCACCCGTGAAGAAGTGCAGGACCAGCGCGACCACCACGATCCGATCGAAAGGCTCAAGAAGACCCTGATTGAAGGTGGCAAGGCTGAAGACGAGTTGAAAGCCATCGACAAGGCGATCCGGGCCGAAGTGGCCGAGGCGGCTGATTTTGCCGAATCCTCGCCCGAACCGCGGCCGGGCGAACTCTACACCGATGTTCTGGTGGGGGAGTATTGAACCATGGCCATTGAACTCAAGATGCCGGCCCTTTCTCCAACGATGGAGCAGGGCACGCTCGCCAAGTGGCTGAAGCAGGAAGGCGACCGGATCGAACCGGGCGATATTATCGCCGAGATCGAAACCGACAAGGCGACGATGGAATTCGAAGCCATCGATGAAGGCGTGCTCGAAAAGATCATGGTTGCCGCCGGGACCGAGGACGTGGCGGTGGGCACGGTGATCGCGCTGATCACCGGGGAAGGGGAGGAGCCGTCTTCCTCTGAGGCACCGACAGAAGAGCGGGCCGAAAAGCCTGCCCCCGAAAAAACGGAAGAGACGGAGAAGAAAGAAAACGCCAAGTCCGCCGACGAACCGCTCAAGGCCAGGGCCGAGCCGGCGCGCGATCCGGCGATCCCCGAAGGCACCAGCCTGACCAGCACAACCGTGCGCGAAGCCTTGCGTGACGCCATGGCTGAAGAAATGCGCGCCGACCGCCGCGTGTTCGTAATGGGGGAGGAAGTCGCCGAATACCAAGGCGCCTACAAGGTCACGCAGGGCCTGCTCGCCGAATTCGGCCCCAAGCGCGTGATCGACACGCCGATCACCGAATACGGCTTTGCCGGAATTGGCACCGGCGCGGCTATGGGGGGGCTGCGTCCGATCGTCGAATTCATGACCTTCAACTTCGCGATGCAGGCGATCGACCACATCATCAACTCGGCTGCCAAGACCAATTACATGTCAGGCGGCCAGATGCGCTGCCCGATCGTGTTCCGTGGCCCCAATGGCGCTGCCAGCCGCGTTGGTGCGCAGCACAGCCAGAACTACGGTCCTTGGTATGCCAGCGTTCCAGGCCTGATCGTGATTGCGCCCTATGACGCCGCCGATGCCAAGGGTCTGATGAAAGCCGCAATCCGCTGCGAAGACCCGGTGGTGTTCCTCGAAAACGAGCTGGTCTATGGCCGCAGCTTCGACGTGCCGGATCTGGATGATTACGTGCTGCCGATCGGCAAGGCGCGGGTCGTTCGCGAAGGGACCGATGTCACCATCGTCACCTATTCGATCGGCGTAGGCCTGGCGCTCGATGCGGCAGCGACGCTTGCCGATGAAGGGATCGATGCCGAGGTGATCGACCTTCGCACGCTGCGTCCGCTCGACAAGCAGACCGTGCTGGAAAGCCTCGCCAAGACCAATCGTCTGATCGTGGCCGAAGAAGGCTGGCCGACCTGCTCGATCGCGAGCGAAATCATTGCGATCTGTATGGAGGAAGGCTTCGACCACCTCGATGCGCCGGTGTTGCGCGTGTGCAACGAGGACGTTCCGTTGCCTTATGCGGCTAATCTCGAAAAGCTGGCATTGATCGATGCGGCAAGAATTGCCGAAACAGCGCGCAAGGTCTGCTACAAATAAGCTGAGAGCTGCCACCGCCGCCCGGACATATCAGGCCGGGCGAGCGGCGGAATAGGTGTTGCAGCGCGCAACTGGTCCGGCGGGCGAACCTGGATAAAGCCCGTTTTTGTCGGGCCCGCCGGTCAGATCGCGATTGTCGCGAACATTGAAAGCGGCGGTGTAGGTAATCACATTACCGTCAAACAGATTGAGTGGCGTGATCGACTCAAAGTCATAAGCCACCTCCACAAAGATCACCGCAGTCCCTTGCGAGGCTTTGATGTACCGGCCGGGCGTTCCCATGCCGGGGTATGTTGTCACATTCGCCCCGGCGCCTTCCAGCCCGTAGGTGGAGGCATGAACCTTTGCGCCACGGCATCGCTGCCACGCGATCCACTGCCCGTCTTTCGAATTGCGTTGCAGGCTGGAGATGATCACACGGCCCTGGTCGAAGACGCCGATCCCCTTCCCAAGCTTTTCAGCGCCGATCAATGTCTCGGCGATATCGCGTTCGTAAACCTTGCGGGCGGTCAACACATCCTGTTCGCCGACACGCGAAGCATTGTCGGCCACCTGCATGGCGATCTGGCTGACCTGGAGGTGGGTGAGAACAAGATAGGACGTCTCTGTGCCCATCAGACCCATCCCCAGAACCAATGGGGCAGAAAACGCAAATTCAATCAGCGCTAGACCGGACGTGTCACCGCGCAAGCGGCGAGCGAAAAGGCCGCTGGCTGTTGCGAGAGATTTTCTGGTAACGGCAACCATCAGCATTTCCTTTCGATCTTAGCGTCATCCTGTTCGTCAAAGGGCTGGTTGCGAAGGACGGTTGACGCTGTCAGCGTCACATTTTTGGGAGCTCCGATCAGGCCATACATCGGAAACATTCGGGGATACTCGACGATCGCCGTGTAAAGCACCGCGTCTCGCGCGCCGCCGATACCTTCTTTCCCGCGATCTTTATCCCATTGATTGTTTTCATTGGAATCGATGTAGCGTTCGTTCTTGGCCGCTTCGCAAACGCCATGCCCGGGCGCGCCGAAGGGATCATCGCCCAAAATCTCCTCCGGTTCACCGATGTCGGCAAAATCGTAGTGAGACAGTTCTTCAAATTCGACCGTTGCCCCTGACGGCATCACCGTCAAAACCTGCGCGCGCACCCGCGCCTCTACCGTCGCCATCTGGGAACCTGCGTTTTCAAGCGTCAGATCCCGGCCTGCCTTTTGCAGAGCGCCGTTAAGCAACACGGATGAATATTGGGTATGCGCGATGTCGAACAGGCCCATGATCATCATGATCAGAACCGGGGCGACGAAGGCGAACTCTACCAACGTCGCGCCGCTGCGATCGATCAACAACCCGCGCTGACCGGTACGGCCTTGATGAGCAGACCGCCGGATCATGACGTCAACCTCAAAGCGGCGATCTTCTGCGCAATTTCCTGGAATTTCGAATTGAGCGTTGCGTTATCCTTGGCCTCAAAGGCTCGTCCCGGTGATGCGCAATTGGAAAGTTCAGGGGTGAGCTCGGTGCCAAAGGCGACCACCCATACGGTGATGTTGCGTTGTTTTGCGGCATTACATGCGGCCTTGAAACGTTCCGCGTGGCGATCTTCGATTTCCTCGGCCGTGCCGTTGGTCGTCACCTTCCGGTCCCAGAATTCGATCCCGTACAGGCCATAGACTTCCTGGCTACCGGCAGGCTTGCCGTCTGTCATAAAGACGATGTGGCGGCCGATGGCATCTCCGTTAGGTGCCGTCTTGTTTTGCGCGGAAAAGATACCATCGGGCACAATGAAACGCGCGCCCCAGATCATGCCATAATCGTGATAGGTTGCCCCGCGAGCAACGAAACCGTTTTCTTTCTTGATATAATCGGCGAGCGTTTGGCGATTGATATCGGCCAGCTTCATCGCTGGTTTCGGACAATAGTCTTCCGGATTGCGGGTCCAATTATCCTGAGTCTGAAGAACGTTAGCAAAGCGCCAATTGCTGTTCCAATTACCCGTGGTTCCAGGGTTATACCGATAATATACGAGCGAAGGCATGGCTGGCCGCCACCGCTCCGCGTCGGTGTCAGGAACAAGATCGATGTCATGGTCGAACGCATTGGCTGGCACCGGGTCGAACGCGCCAGAGACAGTATTTGCCTCCTCGATGCAGCCTTTCCAGGTATGAGTTGCATTGGCACCATTATTACCTGTCGCGGCGGTCATGGTGCGCGCTGTGTCATACACGCCGGTCACGTCAAATGTAACTGGGCGATAACTCCAGGCGAAAACAGTCGTTGTCTCTCGCTGTTCTGTTGTAGTCACCGTACCATCAGCAGTGAAAGAATATTCATCATACTGCAACGAACATGTTTTTGCACTTTGATTATATGTTCCACCCCTGAATTGATAAAGAACCTTCCATGTGTGATTTCCAGTGAAGGTAGATGTCCTGGTGTTTCCGTTGACCACCTGCGACGTTGGAGCCATATTTGTGGGATTAGTGCTGACAAAGATATCCCAATGCTCTTGATTGGCAATCGTCTGGCACTCGTTGAATGTGGCGATATTGTTCCACACCGTCGTTCTGGTGCCCAAAGAGGGATAACCACTGCGGTTTCCCGTGCGGTTGGAACTTGTGACGGTTTTATTAACCCAATCTTCGGTCTCGACCGGATCGGGCACCCGTGATTGGTAAGTCGCGTTATCGGCCATCCAGTTCCGGTTGAGCGAATAGCCGACATTCACCAGGTTGGAATAGGCAACGACGCCATACCGCACCTGCGCGCTGGAGGAGGTCGACGCTTCGACGGTGTCATAGAAGTTCATCACCGCAGTGCGCAGACCATTGATCAGTGAATTCGACTCTTCTTTGTTGCCATTGTTTCCGCCGCCTGGGCAATTGGCGATGTTGGTATCGGGACAATTCATCGAACCTGTGACATCGAGCACAAACATGATGTCGGTGTTCGAGATGTTCACATCGGCCGAGCAGCTCACGGTGATGTTGAACTGGTTGTAACCGAAAGCGTCCATGATCGTGGTCGGCAAAACCCCCGATGCGGTTCCGGTGACCTTTCCTTTGCCATCGGTGGTGAAATCGCGCGTGCGGTTCTGGATCCCGAAGATGCCGTCATTGAAGTTCTGATCGAAAAAATTCAGACCCGTCTGCTTATTGGCGGTGGTGAAGGTGTCATTGGTCATTTCCCGCCGCGCGGCGAGCGCGCCGGCATCGCAGGCGTTCTGCATTCGCGATGCCGCCATGTAATACCGACTTGCGTCAATACCGCTGCCCACCATGGCCAACAACGGAAGCAGCGCTGCTGCGCAGATTACCAGCGTATTGGCCGCGGTGTCCTGCTGCAGTCTGCGCATGAATGACGCGTTGCTCTGGTTTTCTCGCCCCATGTCTTTGCTGCCCTTCTTCCGCTGCCCGCGCGAAAATATCGCGGACAATCCAGATGCAGCCTTCGCGTTTAAAAGGTTCTGGTAAGCGGATCGCCAAGGAGTATGGTTAGCAATGTCTTAACCCGTCCCTGTGTCCTTTCCCGACGAAGCAGTGCGGCACTGTAAGACAGGTCACTTGCCAATTGTGCATGGGCATGGCTACGCGCTGACCGCATGGCCAATGACCCTGCTGAAACCCTGCCGCCCGAAGCGGAACTTGCGCTGGCATGGTGCAGCCCAGAGGTGCGCGTGCCTTTACGCATTGCCCTTGAGCTTGATCGACGCCTGGCGCGGATCGTCATGCGGACAAGCGAGCCGATGCTCGGCCAGATGCGACTGGCATGGTGGCGCGATGCGCTGGCTAAGCCAGTGACCGAACGTCCGCGCGGTGATGTGGTGCTTGATGGGATCGGGCTTCATTGGGCTGGCAAAGAGCCTGCGCTTGCCGCGATGGTCGATGGGTGGGAGATCTTTGTGAGCGCACCGACGCTGGGCCAGAGTGAGGCGGCAGATTTCGGCATGGGGCGCGGGGCTTTCTTTGCCGCGCTCGCCCCTGACGATGCCGAGCGCATGGCAGTTGCAGGTTGCCGCTGGGCGCTGGCCGATGCTGCGGCGGCAGTATCGGACCGTGACGAACAGGCTGCGCTGATCGCGACAGGTCTTGCGACCACGAATGTAACAGCAAACACGTATTCGCCGCTTTCGAAAGACCTACGCGGGCTTGCTGTCCTCGATGCGCTCGCCTTGCGCGCGCTCAAGCGTGGAGGACGGCCATTGATGGAAGGGCGCTCCGCTTCGCTGGCAGCGTTAAAGGCCGCTATCTTTCGGAACGGACTAGGTATATTCACATAGCCCACGCAGCGAATGGGGGCAGACCATTGCGACAGGCCGTGTTGGGGGCGTTTGGCGGGCTCGCGCTTGCCGGGATCGGGATGTTCTGGTGGCAAGGCCGCGCCGCGGTCGAACAACGTGCGCCGCCGCTGCCTGTGGCCGAACCTGCGCCCGATCGCGATACGCTTCCACTGGCTGACCCCGGCGACATGGTCGGCCCGGCGCCACCTGAGGTGAGTGACCTCAGCCGCGAGGAGCAGCGATTTTTCCGCTATGATCGCAACCGTGATCGGTTGATTACACGTAACGAAATGCTTTCCTCGCGCACCGATGGTTTTCGCGCTCTCGACAAGGATGGCAACAATCTGCTGACCTTTGAAGAATGGGCGGTCTCAACCGTGATCCGCTTCGAAACCGCCGACAGCGATGGTGATGAACGCCTGACCCCGCGGGAATTCGCGACCACGGCGCCCAAACCAGCCGCGAAGAAGCCCACCTGCAAATGCTGATCGGCTAAGCGGGCACAGCCTCACGCGTCTCACTGATCCATTGCTGCAGATCGGATTTGGCACGGTCGGTATAGGCTTCCTTGCGGACCTTCTTGCCGATTTCGTGCAGAGGCGGGAACAGGCCGAAATTCACATTCATCGGCTGGAAGGTCGCAGCTTCCGCATCACCGGTGATGTGGCTGAGCAGTGCGCCCATGGCGGTGGTGGCGGGCAGGGGCTGCCAATCGCGCCCGGCAAGTTCTGCCGCGGTCATCATGCCTGCGACAAGGCCGATAGCTGCGCTTTCCACATAGCCTTCGCAGCCCGTAACCTGCCCTGCGAACCGGATATGCGGTGCGGCCCGCAGACGTAGCTGGCGATCAAGCACCTCGGGTGAATTGAGGAAGGTGTTGCGGTGCAATCCGCCCAAACGGGCGAATTCGGCATTTTCCAGCCCCGGAATGGTGCGGAACAGCTCGATCTGCGCGGCATATTTCAGCTTGGTCTGGAAACCGACCATGTTCCACAGCGTGCCCAGCTTGTTGTCCTGGCGCAGCTGCACCACGGCATAAGGCCAGCGTCCTTGCGGAAATTCGGGCGTGACATCCAAGGGGTTGTCCAGCCCGACGCCCTTCATCGGACCATAGCGCAGCGTTTCCCAGCCCCGCTCGGCCATCACCTCGATCGGCATGCATCCGTCGAAATAGGGCGTGTCCTTTTCCCATTGCTTGAATTCGGTCTTCTCGCCATCGAGCAGGCCTTGGACGAAGCTGCGATACTGTGCCTCGTTCATGGGACAATTGATGTAATCGCCGCCTTCGTTGGACGCCTCGGTCGTCTTGTTCCAGCGCGACTGGATCCAGCATTTGCTCATGTCGATGCTGTCGTGGTGGATAATCGGCGCAATGGCGTCGAAGAAGGCGAGCCGCTCAGCCCCGGTGGCGCGCACGATGCTTCCCGCCAGCGCCTCGGACGTCAGCGGCCCGGTGGCGACGATGGTAAGACCGGCGTCAGGCAGGGCATCGATCCGTTCGCGCACGATGGTGACATTGCGGTGGGCCTGAAGCGCCTGTTCGACCTCTGCTGAAAATACATCACGGTCCACGGCCATCGCGCTGCCTGCGGGTACCCGCGCCACTTCGCCAGCGCGCATGATCAGGCTGTCGAGGGCGCGCATTTCGTGATGCAGCAGCCCGACCGCGTTCTTGGTGTCGTCATCGGACCGGAAGGAGTTGGAACAGACCATCTCGGCAAGGCCATCGGTCTGATGCGCTGGTGTCATCTCGCCGCTGCCGCGCATTTCCGAAAGGCGCACTTTTACCCCCCGCTGGGCGAGCTGCCAGGCCGCCTCGCTCCCGGCGAGGCCGCCACCAATAATGTGCACATCGTGAAAAGTCGCTTTTGCGGTCATGGCAGGGCAAGTAATTCGGTGATAGCTCGCCTGCAAGCCCCGTGCAGGCAAGATTGCGGGTGGCTCAAAGCCAAAGGGGTAGGGCAATACATGGCAAAACAGGCGCTGATCGAGCAAAGACCATGGCTTCTGGCAAGCATCGCGGCGGCGACGGCTTATTATTTTCTGCGCGACAATCCCGTCGGAGAGGGCACCTGGGGTTTGGCCGCAAAGGGCGCAAGCGTCGGGTTGTTGGCATTATACGTGATGGTGCGCGTTCCTCATACTCGCCGCGGAATAGATGGGGTGATGTTGGTCATAGCCCTCGCGCTGGCATCGGCAGGCGATATCGCAATCGAACTGGACTTTGTAACTGGAGGCGTCCTTTTCACGGCTGCCCACCTCGTCGCGGCTGGGCTGTATCTCAGAAATCGCCACAAGCGCCCGTCACCCACACAAAAGCTGATGGGCACCGGCCTGTTTATCGGGACGCCATTGGTAAGCTATGCGCTGAGCGGAGATCCGCTGGTTGCGGTCTACGCCGGGTTCCTTGGCGCGATGGCTGCCGCGGCGTGGATGAGCCACTTTCCACGCTACCGGGTGGGCACAGGCGCCGTTCTATTCGTCGTGAGCGACTGGCTGCTGTTCTCGCGCATGGGCACGATCGATCTTGCACCGCTGCCCGACATGTTGATCTGGCCGCTCTACTATGCCGGGCAGGTCATGATCGCCACAGGCATCGTCCAATGTCTGCGCGGAGAGCAGCCCGTCAGGTGACAGGCGGCTCGCCTGCGTCCATCTCGGTACTCCGTTTAGCAGCCACGGCTTCCTCTGCGGGGTTTTCCGGCTCGGTCGTCTCGTCGATCAATGCTGCGCCGACAATGTGTTCGCCTTTGGCAACGTCGAAAATCTTCACGCCGGATGAACCGCGTCCCGAGATCGAAAAGCCCTTGTGTTCCTCGAACCCGCCGTCGATCAGGTGGCGGAAATCGATCCCCAGCCGGATCAGCTTGGCCTGATCTGTCACCAGCATCAGCTGTGATCCATGCTTCACCGGGAAGCTGGCCACCACAGGCCCGTTACGTTCCGGATTGCTATCTGGCGTGCCGATATTGGTAATTCCCTGGCCACCGCGCGAAGTGGTGCGGTATTCGTACGCCGAAGAGATCTTGCCGTAGCCATTGGCGGTAAGCGTCAAAATAAACTCTTCGCCTTCGCCCATTTCCGCCGCCTGGGTGCCCGGAAGGGTAGGGGCGGCGTCATTGTTTTTCCATGCGGCGGCGCGCAAGTAAGCCTCACGGGTTTCCATGCCGGCAGTAAGCGGATCGAGCACCGCCATGCTGACGACTTTGCTGCCCTTCTTAAGGTTCATGCCGCGCACACCGATGCCGGTGCGGCTCTTGGTTTCGCGTGCATCGGTAGCGGCGAAGCGGATCGCCTTGCCGGAATCGCTGGCGAGGAAAATCTGCTGCTCTTCTGTCAGCAATTTCACGCCGATCAAGCGGTCACCCGATCCCTCGACGAAACCCATCGCATATTTGCCTGCGGTCGGCACGTTGGTGAAGGCGTCCATCGAATTGCGACGGACCATGCCCTGTTCGGTCGCAAACACGATATTGAGATTAGCCCAGGTTGCTTCGTCCTCCGGCAATGGGAGCACATTGGTGACGCGTTCTTCGGCGGCCAGTGGCAGCAGGTTGACCATCGGGCGACCTTTGGTCTGCGGGCCGCCTTCAGGCAGCTTCCACACCTTCATCCGGTAAACACGACCCGTGTTGGTGAAGAACAAGACGGGGTTGTGGGTCGAGGTGACAAACAGTTCGACCACGGCGTCCTCGTCCTTGGTCGCCATTCCTGAGCGACCCTTGCCCCCGCGTGCCTGCGCACGGAAGGTACTGAGCGTGGTGCGCTTTATGTAACCATCATGGGTGACCGTGATCACCATGTCTTCACGCTCGATCAGATCTTCGTCTTCGAGGCCATCCCAGGCAGGCGCAATTTCTGACACACGCGGGGTGGCGTAGGTTGCGCGGATTTCGGCCAGCTCATCGCGCATGACACCATAGAGCTTCACGCGATCTGCAAGGATCGAAAGATATTCTTCGATCGCGACCGAAAGGCCCTGCAATTCGCCGCCGATCTCGTCACGACCCAGCGCCGTCAAGCGGTGGAGGCGCAGTTCGAGGATCGCTTTTACCTGCCGTTCGGACAGACGATAGGTGCCGCCTTCCTGGTCTGCGCTCGGCTCGATCGCTTCGACCAGCTGGATATATTGCGCGATATCTCCAATCGGCCATTCCTTGGCGAGCAGCCGCGCACGGGCCTCTGCCGGGTTGGGTGCGGTGCGGATCATCACCACAACTTCATCCAGATTGGATACGGCGACCACCAGGCCCAGCAAGATGTGAGCCCGCTCCCGCGCCTTGGCGAGTTCGAATTTGGTCCGGCGCGTGATCACTTCTTCGCGGAAGGTGATGAACGCGGCAATGAAGTCGCGCAGATGCAGTGTTTCGGGACGCCCGCCGCGGATCGCCAGCATATTCGCCGGGAACGACGATTGCGCCGGCGTGTGACGCCAGATCTGGTTGAGCACCACGTCAGCCGTGGCATCGCGCTTCAGATCGACGACCACCCGAACACCTTCGCGCGAACTTTCGTCGCGAATGTCGGAAATGCCTTCAATCCGCTTTTCCTTGGCGGCATCGGCGATCTTTTCGACCAGGTTGTTCTTGCCGACCTGATAGGGGATCGAGGTGAAGACGATGCTTTCGCGGCCTTCGCTTTTGGCGCCTCTGGTGGATTCCACCTCATGGCGGCAGCGCATCAGAATCGACCCGCGTCCGGTGGTGTAAGCCTGCCGCGCGCCATGCGTGCCGAGGATCAGCGGCGCAGTCGGGAAATCGGGGCCAGGGATGTATTCGATCAGTTCTTCAGAGGTGATCGCCGGATTGTCCATATAGGCAAAGCAGGCGTCGATCACTTCGCCAAGATTGTGCGGCGGCACATTGGTGGCCATGCCCACCGCAATCCCGCCCGCGCCGTTGACCAGCAAGTTAGGGTACCGCGCTGGCAATACGGTCGGTTCGCGCTCAGTCCCATCGTAGTTGGGCTGAAAGTCGACGGTGTCCTTTTCAATATCGGCCAGCAGCGCCTGCGCCACCCGTTCAAGCCGCGCTTCGGTGTAACGTTCGGCGGCCGGCGGATCGGGGTCCATCGAGCCGAAGTTGCCCTGACCATCGATCAGCGGCACCCGCATCGACCACGGCTGGGTCATTCGCGCCAACGCGTCATAGATCGCGCTATTGCCGTGGGGGTGATATTTACCCATCGTGTCGCCGACGATACGCGCCGACTTGCGATAGGCCTTTCCTGCGACGTAACCATTTTCCTGGCAGGTCCACAGAATGCGACGGTGCACCGGCTTCAGACCATCGCGCACATCGGGCAGCGCACGGCTGACGATCACGCTCATCGCGTAATCGAGGTAGCTCGACTTCATCTCATCAACGATGTCGATGCGGTCATAGCCGCCCATTGGTGAAGGGGCGGTGGAGTCGAGAATGTCGGTGTCGTCGCTCAAGATCGGGGCCGTTTCTGCTTGTGGTTTGATGCCGCTGCGGCACATCAGGCCTTATGGAGGCCGATACAATAACACTATCTAGGCCTACGCCGTCGCTTTCGCCACCTTACGATGGGAACGTAGAGAGAACGGCGTGCATTTTTCCACATTTGCAGACATTTTGTGTTCGCCACCTGACAGGGGCATTCAAAGCACGTTCAGCACGGTACACCTACCAGGAATTGCAAATGTCGTATGAGCCGTTCTAAGGTTCGAACGAAGTTTCGGCAGTGTGCGGGCTACTTCTTGCTCGACGCCGCGATATTATCTGGAGGATGCATTGATCTATTTGTCTTCGCCCCGTCGCCCCCGCCTTTTGGCTGGCAACCTGACCCGTCAGTTCGCTCTGGCTATCGCGCTTGCCGGCGGCACGGCTGTGCTCGCGGTTCCGGGCTTCACCGATGCGGCCTATGCCCAGAGAAAGAAGAAGGATGCGCCCGCTGAGGCGGCGGCACCTGTCTATTCCAAGGAATTTGTTGAGGCCTATCAGCCGATCGAAGCCGCATTGAAGGATCCGGCAGCCGATGTAACCGCTCTCAAGCCGCAGATCGAAGCTCTTGCGGCTATGGCCTCCTCTCCTGATGAGAAGCTCGCCGTGGGCGGGATGATCTTCAATGCCGGTATCACTGGCAAGGACACTGCGCTGCAGATGCGCGGTGCTGAAACGATGCTGGCCAGCGGCAAAACCAAGCCGGAAGACACGGCCCGGTTTGCCTTCGTCGTTGCGCAGATTGCGACATCGCTTCAGCAATATGAAAAGGCTGATACCTATCTGCAGCAGGCGATTGATCTCAACTACAGCGCCCCCAATCTTACAACCGCTGATGTGAAGATGAACCGGGCCGAACTGTTGTTTGCCCAAGAACGCTACGCCGAGGGCCTGGACTACGTCAACACGCTGATCGCTGAACGCAAGGCGGAAGGTCAGGAGGTCAATCCAAAGTGGTATGCGCGCGGTGTGCAGATTGCCTACAACAACGAAATCGAGCCGCAAATCTACGATCTTGTCCAGAATTGGGTGATGGATGTCCCCACCGACAACAATTGGCGCGATGCGGTCAACATTACCCGCAACCTCAATGAATATGACGGCCCGGTGCTGCTCGACCTGCTGCGCTTGGGCAAGCGAGTGGGTACGCTCAAGGAAAAGAATGACTACATTTTCTACATCGAGGCCGCCGATACGCGCCGTCTGCCGATGGAGGTGAAGTCGATCATTGAGGAGGCCAATGCCTCGGGTGCAATCCCCAAGGGTAGCGATTCGTGGGTGGACGAGCAGCTGGCAACAGCGAACGGCCTGATCGCGGAAGACCGTGCAGCACTTCCTTCGCTTGAAAGCGATGCAAATAAGCCTTCGGCTCAGCTGCGTACGGTATTGGCGGCTGGGGACACCTTCCTCAGCTATGGTGAGTACACCAAGGCTGCCGGCTTTTACGAGCGTGCGCTCGGGATGCCGGGAGTTGATGCCAATCTTGCCATGACCCGTCTCGGCATTGCCCAGATCGGTGCAGGTGATGCCGCTGCGGCGCAGGCCACTTTTGCGAAGGTGAACGGTGATCGTGCTCCGATTGCGAAGCTCTGGAGCGCTTACGCCTCGCAGAATGCCGGCGGCGCGACTGCCACCGAAACAGCCGTTGGTGGCTAATCGGTAACCGGTCTGACCCGGTTTTGAAGAGAGGCGCCGGGCGGTGTAGCTGCCCGGCGCTATTTTTTGCCAAAGGCGATGCCGCAATTGCAACCAGCGCTATGCTTGCGGGGAGGGGGATGCGCGCCTAAATGGTCTTTATGAATGACCTCGCAAGCATACCGCAAACTGCCCCTTGCGCCGATGAAGCCGCCGAACGGCCCGTTCGCCAGCGCAAGCCCGACTGGATCCGCGTTCGCGCGCCCGTGAGCGAAGGCTATCACGAAACGCGTAAACTGATGCGCGAGCTAAACCTCAACACCGTATGCGAAGAAGCCGCGTGCCCGAACATCGGCGAATGCTGGACCAAGAAGCACGCAACTGTGATGATTTTGGGCGATGTCTGCACGCGGGCCTGTGCCTTCTGCAACGTCAAGACCGGGATGCCTAAGGCGGTCGATCCGTTTGAACCGGAAAATACGGCAATCGCCGCTGCCAAGATGGGCCTTCAACACATCGTCATCACCAGCGTCGACCGTGACGATCTGCCCGATGGCGGTGCCTCGCAGTTCGTCAAGGTAATCGAGGCGCTGCGCCGCAACACGCCGAACACCACCATCGAAATCCTGACCCCGGATTTCCGCGGCAAGATGCGCCGCGCGGTGGAGATGATCTGCGCGGCGGGGCCGGATGTGTACAACCACAATCTCGAAACCGTGCCCCGCCTATACCCCACCATCAGACCCGGCGCGCGCTATTATGCATCGCTCCGTCTGCTTGAGGAGGTAAAGGCGCACAATCCGCTGATATTCACAAAATCTGGTATCATGCTGGGGCTCGGTGAACAGCGTCTCGAAGTCCATCAGGTGATGGATGATATGCGCTCGGCCGAGGTCGATTTCATCACGATGGGCCAATATCTTCAGCCCACGCCCAAGCATGCCAATGTCGAAGAATTCGTCACGCCCAAGGCGTTTGCCGCCTATGGTGCCATTGCGCGGGCCAAGGGGTTTCTTCAGGTCGCCTCAAGCCCGCTTACCCGGTCAAGCTACCATGCGGGCGATGACTTTGCGAAGATGCGCGCTGCGCGGGAAGAAAAGCTGGCACGCGCCGGAGCAAGGGCTGGCGCCTGATGCCCGGTATCCGTGAAACCCGCCGCCTGCCGTATAGCGCCGAACAAATGTTCGATCTGGTCGCGGATGTCGGCCGCTATGGTGAATTCCTCCCGTGGGTGATCGCGACCCGCGTGCGATCAAACACCGAGACCGAAATGATTGCCGATATGGTGGTAGGTTTCAAGGCCATCCGCGAAAGCTTCACATCGCGTGTTACCAAGCAGCGCGCGAGCGAGATTGCAGTCCATTACGTCGATGGGCCGCTGTCTGATCTCGACAATGTATGGACGTTTCGGGTGGTGGATGACCGAACGTGTGAAATCGATTTTCTTGTCGATTTTACCTTCAAGAACAGATTGTTCGAGCGGATCGCAGGGCAGTATTTCGACCGCGCGTTCCGCAAGATGGTCGAGGCGTTCGAGATGCGTGCAGCGCAGCTTTATGGTAACAGCAGTTCCAGCGCGCAAAGCGTTGCTTGACGGCGGATCTCAGCGCGGCCTTCGGGGCCTTCGCCACCTTCAAAGAACCTGAGTTCGCCTTCGGGGTCGCCGATTGCGTTGCGGACGACGCGCGCGAACACGACCGTCCCTACCGGCTTGTGTACTGTTCCCCCGCCCGGCCCGGCCACGCCGCTGATTGCCACTGCCACATCGGCATTTGAACGATCAAGCGCGCCCTTGGCCATGGCCCAAGCGCAGGCAATCGAGACGGCGCCGAAGGTTTCGATGATGTCGCGGGCAACCCCCAGCATTTCCATCTTGGCTTCGTTCGAATAGGTCACGAAGCCGCGATCAAAGACCGCCGAAGATCCTGCGATTTCCGTCAATGCCCCTGACACAAGACCACCGGTGCAGCTTTCGGCGAGAGCAACCTGGCGCCCCATGGCGGCATTTTCGGCAATAACGCGAGCGGCAAGGGCGGCAATATCGCCGGGTAATAGAGAGTGAGGCACCGCAGGCCTACTTTCGCGCCGTGCCGCCGGGTGCAGCGGCGCCGCAGATCGGTGGGCTTTTCAACTCGGTCATTTCCGCAATGAAGGCCACGAGACCACCAACATTCCCCGTCGGTAGCGGGCTGATGAGTTCCAGCCCGCGCTCGATCTTGTCGCAGGTATCGCCCTTGATCTCTTCCGCAATCATTTGTCCCACGAGGGCATCGACAAAGGGCCGCAGCGATTCTTCGGGCATGGCGCTGAGCATTGCATCCATTTCCATCGGCGCGCCGCTTTCGGCTGCGCTATCGGACGCCATGAAAGTCTTAAGGACGCGGAATGCACCTGGCCAGGCCTGGTTCTGGCCAGCGCGAAATTGGCCGATATAGGCATCCCCACCCGTGACCATGAAGCCGGTTGCCGAAAGCCGGTTTGCGCAGGCCGTGCGGGTCGCGTCATAGGCGATTGGCATGGCGTAAACCACGGCGTCCGACAAATCCGCCGATGAAACACAGACCTGCGCCTGAGCAACCGCAGTCTGGGAGGTAGCAAGCGCGGCCAGGGCCAGGGCAGGGGCAATCATCCGGTGGGCCATGTCGATGTTCCTTCATTGGCAAGCGTGACACAAACGATGGCCTGCGCAGCGATGCCTTCGCCGCGGCCGGTAAAGCCGAGTTTTTCGGTAGTGGTCGCCTTTATGCTGACAGCATTTTCCGCAAGGCCCATCAGCCGGGCGACTTCGGTGCGCATCGCGGGGCGGTGAGGGCCGATCTTGGGCTCCTCGCAGATCAGTGTAAGGTCCACGTTGGCAACCACATAGCCCGCGCCGCGCGCAAGGCTGACGGCGTGCTCAAGAAACCTCCCGGACCGCGCACCGCGCCATTGCGGATCGCTTGGCGGGAAGTGCGTGCCGATATCGCCTTCGCCAACCGCGCCAAGCACGGCGTCGGTGATCGCATGGAGTGCGACATCGGCGTCAGAATGGCCGGCAAGGCCCTTGTCGTGCGGGATCAGCACGCCGCCCAGCCACAGTTCCTCACCCGGTTCGAGCCGGTGGACATCAAAGCCTTGGCCGATGCGAAAAGCGGGGAGAGGGGCGGTGTTCACGAAATCCTCCGCAAAGGTGATTTTCTTGAGGCGTTCATCGCCATCGACGAGCGCGACTGAACCGGAGCTTGCCATAAAAACCTGCGCATCGTCACCCGCATCGGTTGCATCGATCCAGGCGCGGTGCGCGGCGAGGATATCGACGAAGCGGAAGGCTTGCGGTGTCTGGACACGGCGCAGGGTTTCACGTTCGGCCTTGCCTGCCATGACGCTGCCGCTGGCGATGGCAAGACTATCGACCACAGGCAGAACCGGAATCGCTCCGGCGTGACCGTCCAACGCTGTCAGCAGCCGGTCAACCACCGCATGCGGCAAATCGGGGCGCGCGGCATCGTGGATCAGCACGCGTTCGGGTGATGCCGAAGCCAGTGCCTCAAGCCCGCATCGCACCGAATCCTGGCGGGTTACGCCGCCGGTGACGAAGGTAAGGCCCTCGATCCCCGTCAGTGCCTGCTCGACGTGATCTTGTGCATCTTGCGCAACCACAACCATCAACGGGTTGGCTCCGGCAGCTTCCAACGCTTCAACTGAATGGCGGATCAGCGGTTTGCCGTGCCAAGCCCGGAACTGTTTGGGCGTGCTGCCGCCCACGCGCAGACCTTTGCCAGCGGCCACGACAATTGCGGCGAATGGGGGAAGGGGGGAGGGGCCGGCCATCGCGACCTTCGCTTAGGGTCTGGACGCGCTTTCGGCAATCCACTAAGCGCATGCCCAATTATTAGGCAATAACCGCAGACATGACCACGCTCCCTCCGCCTCCGGCTTTGAAGCCGATTGCCATCGGACCGATAACGGTTGCCGAGCCGGTTGTGCTTGCGCCCATGACGGGCGTCACAGACATGCCGTTCCGCACACTGGTGCGGCGCTATGGCTCGGGCCTCAACGTGACCGAGATGGTGGCGAGCGAGGCCGCGATCCGTGAAACGCGGGTGAGCACGCAGAAAACCGCGTGGGACCGGGTCGAGGAGCCGGTGTCGATGCAGCTGGTCGGCTGCGATCCTGCCAGCATGGCCGAGGCGGCGAAGATCCAGGAAGGCAACGGCGCGGCGATCATCGACATCAATTTCGGTTGTCCTGTGCGCAAGGTCGTCGGCCAGCTCGCAGGCTCGGCGCTGATGCGCGAAGTGCCGCTTGCAGTCCGGCTGATGGAAGCGACGGTCAAGGCGGTGAAGGTGCCGGTGACGATCAAGATGCGGATGGGCTGGGATCACGGTAGTCTCAACGCGCCTGAGCTGGCGCGCATGGCCGAAGACATTGGTGTGCAGATGATTACGGTCCATGGCCGCACCCGCAACCAGATGTACAAGGGCAGCGCAGACTGGGCTTTCGTGCGCAAGGTGAAGGACGCGGTGAACATTCCCGTCATCGTCAACGGCGACATTTGCTCCATCGCGGATGCTTCCAAGGCGCTTGAACAATCGGGGGCTGACGGTCTGATGATCGGGCGCGGTGCTTACGGCAAGCCATGGCTGTTGGGCCAAGTCATGCACTGGTGGCGCACGGGTGAAGAACGCGGCACGCCCGGCATCGACGAGCAATACCGACTGGTCGTCGAACACTACCGCCGGATGCTCGATCACTACGGCCCCGTTACCGGGGTCAAAATGGCGCGCAAGCATCTGGGCTGGTACACCAAGGGGCTGCACGGGTCGGCGGAGTTTCGCAATATGGCCAATTTCATCGACGATGCTGATCAGGTTCTGGGTGAGATAGAACGGTTCTACACGCCGTTTCTGATGCAGCAGGCCGCCTGAGCGGTGGCAGCTGGCGCGATTGAGGGAAGCGGCGGCGTCCCGGTTGTGGCTGAAAGCCGCCCGGATCCCCGTTCGCAGCTTTCAGGCCTCATCTTCGCGCTGCTCCTGATTGATCGTGACGGGCGGATCGCGGAAGTCAATCACGCCGCTGAAGACCTTCTGGGAACCAGTGCAAGCCGGCTTTTGGGTACCCGTATGGTCGACCGGATCGGGCCGCTGGATCCGCGGGTTGAAGCCCGGCTGCTCGCCAGCGACGAAGCCCTTGTCGCAAGGGATCTGGCGATTACAGTCGGCACGGGGCAGACCCGCATCAACCTCACGGCATCCCCGCTCGGCGGCTTTCCGGGCTGGCGGGTGGTGACATTGTCGCAGATCGGCCATGAAGAAGCGGCTACCGGCGGAGAGGCGCTGCTGGGCGCGCCCGCTGTCCTCGCACACGAGATCAAGAATCCGCTCGCGGCAATTCGCGGCGCGGCGCAACTGGCTTCACGCAAGCTGGCGCACGCCGACAAGAAACTGGCGCGCATGATCACCGACGAGGTTGACCGGATCGCGCGACTGATTGACCGAATGCAACAGCTTGGCAGCACCCGAACCGGACCGGTCGATGCCTGCAACCCGCACGAAGCAATCCGCGCCGCTATCGCCACGATGCGGGCTGCCGGATCAACGCTTGGTGAAGTGGAGATCCGCGAGGAGTTTGATCCATCGCTTCCGCCGGTTCTGGCCAATCGCGATGCGCTGGAACAGGTTCTGATAAATCTCATATCCAATGCGCGCGATGCGGCCTTGGGGCCGGGCGGAGCTGGCGCGCAAAGCTGTGTGATTGTCCAGACCCGGTTCGTCAGTGGACTTGCCTTCAGCGCCATTCGCAATGGTCGTGCGGTGCCGCTCCCGATCGAGATTTCCATCTCCGACAATGGTCCCGGCATTGACCCTACCTTGCAGGGCCATGTGTTCGAACCCTTCGTTTCGTCCAAACCCTCTGGCCAGGGCCTTGGGCTGTCGCTGGTGCGCAAGCTGGTGCGCGATATGAACGGCAATGTCAGCCATGACCGTGATCCGCGCGCCGGGCTGACGCATTTTCGCCTGCATCTGCCGCAGGCCTAGGACGAACACCCGGCCCATGCCCACAACTGCAACCGATCTTGTCCTGCTGGTCGAAGACGATGCCGCCATCGCCACAGTGATCATCGCCGCGCTGGAAGACGAGGGCTTTGCGATTGCCCATTGCAGCAGCATCGCGGCCCGCGACAGGCAGCTTGCAACACGCAGCTTTGCGGTGATGCTGACCGACGTCATCCTTGAAGATGGCGATGGGCTTGCCAGCCTCACAGCGGTGCGTGACCGTGCCCCGGACATGCCGGTGATCGTGTTGTCGGCACAAAATACGCTCGATACCGCGGTGCGCGCCAGCGAAAGCGACGCCTTCGAATATTTCCCGAAGCCCTTCGATCTTGACGAGTTGGTTCATGCTGTCCGTCAGGCGGCCGGGATGCGCACACCTGCGGCCGAAGAGCTTGGCCATTCGATGACCGGCAGCGAAAGTGAGAAGATGCCCCTGGTCGGGCGCAGTCCGGCGATGCAGGGCGTTTACCGGATGATCACGCGGGTGCTGCGCAATGATCTCACCGTCCTTGTGACCGGCGAAAGCGGCACGGGCAAGGAACTGGTGGCTGAAGCAATCCACGAACTCGGCAACCGCCGCAGCGGGCCCTTTGTTGCGGTCAATACCGGCGCGATCCCCACAGATCTGGTCGAAAGCGAACTGTTCGGTCACGAAAAAGGCGCGTTTACGGGAGCAATCGCGCAAGCCATCGGTAAGTTCGAACAGGCCAATGGTGGCACCCTGTTTCTTGACGAAATTGGGGATATGCCGCCCGAGGCGCAAACCCGGCTTTTGCGTGCGCTGCAATCGGGTCGCATCCGGCGGGTCGGCGGCCGGCAGGAAATCGCGGTCAATGTCCGCATCATCGCCGCGACCAATCGCGACCTGAGCCCGATGATCGCGTCCGGCACCTTCCGCGAGGATCTGTTCTATCGGCTCAACGTGGTGCCAATCGTGCTGCCACCGTTGCGTGATCGGCGCGAAGATATTTCCGCTTTGGTGCAGCACTTCCTGGTGCTTGCCGCCGAAGATGGCTTGCCGCGCCGGCTGTTGACGACCGACGCGATTGAGCGGCTTGAGCAGCGCAACTGGCGCGGCAATGTCCGTGAATTGCGCAATGTGGTCTATCGCCTTGCCTTGATGGCCCGAGAGGAGCGGATTGACGCCGACAGCGTTGATGACATCATCGGGTCGGAAAATACGCCATCGGCTCTGCCGCGGGGGGAGAGCGGGGAAGGTGGTTTCGGCGCGGCGCTGGCGGGCTGGCTGGCAGCCGAAAATCCGCCTTCTGGTGCTGTCTACCACCGCGCCTTGGCAGCGTTCGAAAAGCCCCTGATCGAATATGCGCTGGGCCGCACCGGCGGCAACCAGTTGCGCGCGGCGCAATTGCTGGGCATTAACCGCAACACGCTACGCAAGCGGATCGGTGAGCTGGCGCTTGAACCAGAGCGATTTACCGCGTCATGACGACGCTCGCGCAGGGCAGACCGTCAGAATGATCTTGCATATGTGCCACACCATTGTTGTAAAGCGGCAACGATGGAGCCATCCCCACCCCGCACATTGAGCTTTTCGTTGCGCCGCCCCCCGCGCTGGTGGCGGCGCTTCATCATCGCGGCGCGGCGGGCAAATGTCTTTTTGTGGCTCGAAGGCTTCTCTGTCATCGCCTTGCTGTCGGCGATCTGGGGCACGTGGTCTGCATATAGCCAGAGCGGCCAGCCGGATAATCTCTTGCCGACGATGTGGGTTTCGGTGCTGCTGATGGCAACGCTGGTGCCGGCCATGGCGCTGCTGGTGCTGATCGGACGCCGCCTGGCGCTGCGCCGCGCGGCAGGCAGCACCGCGCGCCTGCACGTGCGTCTGGTGTTCTTTTTCTCGATGGTCGCCGCGCTGCCGACCCTGCTGGTGGCAGGTTTTGCCGCCTTCCTATTCCAGACCGGCGTCGACTTCTGGTTCTCCGATGAATCGCGCGGGCTGATGGAAAATGCCAATGCGCTCGCACAGAATTATTACGACGCCAATCAGCGTAACGTCGAACAAAACACCGTGATCATGGCAACGGACATGCGGGAGATCCTTGCGCGGGTGCCAATCACCGATCCCGATTTTCCTGATTTTTATGCCTATCAGGCGCAGGGCCGCGAGATTTCCGAAAGTGCGATCCTGCAGCGCATGGCCGACGGATCATTCCGGACGGCGGCAGCACTGAACCTGACATTAGAAAGCAATCCGCTGACCTTCAGCCGCGATGCCGTGCCACAGCTCGATAACGGCGCGATAGCAGTTGTCGTCGGCAGCCCGGAGCGGATAGAAGCACTAGTGCCGATTGACCCGCAATCGGGCGTATACCTCTACAATGCTCGCACAACCGAAGAGACCATGTTTAATTCCTGGTCGCGGGCACAGTCCGTCGTGGCCGCCTATGATCGCCTGACCGGCAGCGCACGCACGCTCCAACTGCGCTTCAATATCGCGCTGGTTGGCGTCAGCCTGCTGCTGGTGAGCCTTGCGATCTGGTTCGCGCTGCGCTTTGCTGATCGTCAGGTTGAGCCGCTGACCAACCTCGTCGGCGCGGCGCGCAAGGTCGGGCAGGGCAATTTCGCGCTGCGGCTCGAAGGGCGCACCGGCGCGGACGAGATCGGCCTGCTCAACCGCGCCTTCAACCGCATGACCGCGCAGCTCGAAAAGCAGACGCAGGCGCTAGTCAGCGCCAACCGCCAGATTGACGATCGCCGAGCCTTTACCGAGGCTGTGCTTGAATCCGTGACTGCGGGCGTTGTCTCGGTCGATGCGGATGCATGTGTAACCCTGATGAACTCATCGGCGCAGGCACTGCTCGGATCGCAAAGCGGAAGCGAAGGCGGTGGCAGCATGATCGGCCAATCGCTTGAAGTGCTCTCGCCCGAACTGTGCTTCATGATCACGGAGCGCAAGGAGCGCGCGATCATCACGCACGCGAAGGGGACCGAGCTTCTGACCCTCGCGGTCAAGGTTGCGCCGGGCACCGATGGTCATGTGATAACCTTCGAGGATATTACCCGGCAGTTGCTCGATCAGCGGCAGGCAGCCTGGTCGGATGTGGCGCGCAGGATCGCGCATGAAATCAAGAATCCCCTGACCCCGATCCAGTTGGCGACCGAGCGGTTGAAGCGACGTTATCGCACGCAGGTGAGCGATGAAGACCGCGAATTGTTTGACGAGCTGACCAGCACCATTGTGCGGCAGGTCGGAGGCCTTCGCAAGATGGTTGACGAATTTTCATCTTTTGCGCGCCTGCCCAAACCGGTGTTTCGCGATGAGGACGCCCTCGATCTGGTTCGGCAGGCGGTGTTTTTGCAGGAGGTTGCACATTCGGGGATCGCTTTCAGCGTGGCTTCATCGGAATTGATTGATCGCGAGGTCCACTGCGACCGCCACCAGTTCGGCCAGGCTATGACCAATGTGCTCAAGAACGCGGTCGAAGCGGTCGAGGCGCGCGCAGGTGAGGCCAAGGGGGCCTATGCCGGTGAGATCGCTGTCATCATGCAGGATGCAGGTGACGCCATTGTGGTGATCGTCGAAGACAACGGCATCGGATTGCCCAATGATCGCGAACGCATAACAGAACCTTACATGACCACCCGCGAAAAGGGCACCGGGCTTGGCCTTGCCATCGTCAACAAGATCGTCGACGAACACTGTGGGGACATGAGCTTTGCCAGCACACCCAGTGGCGGGACCCGCGTCTGCATGCGTTTTGCACGCAACCCCAAACCCATCGAAGGCGGGCCGCTGTGACCCCGCTTCTGTTTCCCCCCGAACCAACAGCCGAAGGACCCGCTCCATGGCGATAGAAATCCTGGTCGTCGACGACGAACGCGACATCCGTGAACTGGTGGCCGGCGTGCTGGGCGACGAGGGCTATGAATGTCGCACTGCAGCCGACAGCACCCAAGCGCTTGCAGCGATTGACGAACGCCGCCCCAGTCTGGTGCTGCTCGACGTGTGGCTTCACGGAAGCCAGATGGACGGGCTCGAGCTGCTTGACGCCATCAAGGCGCGTGAACCGAACCTGCCTGTCATCATCTTTTCAGGCCACGGAAATATCGACACGGCGGTCGCGGCGGTCGGACGCGGAGCGATGGACTTCATTGAAAAGCCCTTCGAGGCCGAACGCCTGCTGCTGCTGGTGGAGCGCGCGACCGAGACTGAGCGGCTGCGCCGTGAGAACAGTCGCCTGCGCGAAGGCAGCTGGGGCAGCGCGGAATTCACGGGAAATTCGCCCGCTATCAACGCGGTGCGCGCAACCTTGAAAAGGGTCGCGAGCACCGGTAGCCGGGTGCTGATTTCCGGTCCTCCGGGGGCGGGCAAAGAAGTCGCCGCACGATTGCTGCACGCCTGGAGTTCGCGCGCCAACGGAGCCTTTGTGCTGGTCAATTCCGCACGGATCACGCCTGAACGCTTTGAACAGGAACTGTTTGGCGAAGAAGCGGGCGGCAAGCAAATGCGGCCTGGGCTGCTCGAGTTGGCGGACGGGGGCACGCTTTATCTCGATGAGATCGCTGATATGCCGCTGTCCACGCAGGCCCGTATCCTCAGGGTGTTGACCGACCAGAGCTTCGTGCGCGTTGGCGGAACGCGCCAGATCGGAGTCGATGTCCGGGTGGTGTCTTCGACCACGCGCGATCTCACGCTCGAAATGGCCGAGAAGCGTTTTCGCGAGGACTTGTTCTACCGGCTTAACGTAGTGCCGGTTGTGCTGCCTGCATTGTCCCAGCGGCGCGAGGACATTCCGGCGCTCGCCGAACATTTCTTTACCCGCTATTCGAACGATCAGGGGCTTGCTCCGCCGGAGATTTCGAGTGAGGCGATGGCGGCGCTTCAGGCCTATGATTGGCCCGGCAATGTTCGCCAGCTGCGCAATGTGGTGGAGCGTACCATCATCATGACCCCGCGCGAAAAGCTCGGCACCGTTGAACCCGACATGCTTCCACCTGAAATCATCGGCGGCCAAATCGGTCTTGCCAGCGACAGCCTCTCGGCAATCATGGGTGTCCCGCTGCGCGAGGCACGCGTCAGCTTTGAGCGTGAGTATCTTGCGATCCAGATCCGGCGCTTTTCCGGCAATATCTCGAAGACCGCGACCTTCATCGGCATGGAACGTTCAGCATTACACCGCAAACTTAAGCTGTTGGGCATGGCTGACAGGCGCGATGACGATGATTGACACCCAGTGATTTTCGGACGCGTTTCATTGAAATGAGTTCTTGTCGGGTGGCGATCCAGTCGCCATTATGGATCCCGTAAGGCGTCGTGTCTCGTTTTTACGGCGGCCTGCTACCTGCGGACCCCATGCCGGCCGCCAAGAAGAAGGAGCCACGACCATGTCCAGCGGGCGAACGCTCTCCCCTCGTCCTGTTGCAAGGCCTTCTGCGCCAAGCGAGCCGAGCAGCACTGAAGTCAGCAGCCCAGCGCCGCGTCTGGCTGGCAACCTTCAGGACGCCTTTCTCAATCTGCTGCGCAAAAACAAGGTTCCCGTCACCATGTTTTTGGTGAAGGGCGTCAAATTGCAGGGCATCGTCACGTGGTTTGACAATTTCTCGATCCTGCTCCGCCGAGACGGACAATCGCAGCTGGTGTATAAGCACGCAATCAGCACGATCATGCCTGGTCAGGCACTCGATCCTGCGCAGTTCGGCAGCCAACCGGGCAACCGCAAGCAAAAGCAGCTGCAGGATATATTTCTCAGCCGCGTTGCTGAAGCCAATGTGCAGGTAACGATGTTTCTTGTGAACGGCGTGATGTTGCAGGGCCGGATCGCGGCCTTTGACCTGTTTTGCATGTTGCTGGAACGCGATGGCGCCGTACAGCTTGCGTACAAGCACGCCGTGTCGACAATCCAGCCTGCCAGCCCGGTCGACCTGAGCGTCGGCGACGAGGATGGCGACGATTTTGGGGCAGACGACTGAGTTTTGATAGCGATCTCCAAGACGAGGTAACTCGCGGCGCGCGGGCGCTTGTGTTGTGTCCGGACATCCGTTCGTTGCGTTATGACCTCGACTCTGGCGAACGTCTTGCCGAGGCCGAGGGACTGGCGCTGGCGATCGGCGTGGTGATTGCGCATTCCGCAGTGTTGCCAGTTCGCCAAATGCAGCCGAACACGCTGTTTGGCTCGGGCCAAGTGGAAAATATTGCAGTGTGGTGTGAACAGCACGCCGCCGAACTGGTCGTCGTCGATGGGGCGTTGACGCCAATCCAGCAGCGCAATCTGGAAGACAAACTCAAGCGAAAGGTGATCGATCGAACGGGTCTGATCCTGGAAATCTTTGGTGAGCGTGCGGCGACGGCTGAGGGGCGCCTTCAGGTCGAACTCGCTCATCTAGATTACCAGCAAAGCCGATTGGTGCGCAGCTGGACGCACCTTGAACGCCAGCGTGGTGGCTTCGGCTTCCTGGGCGGTCCGGGCGAAACGCAGATCGAGGCTGACCGCCGGATGATCCGTCAGCGAATGGGACGGCTGCGGCGCGAACTCGATCAGGTGAGAAAAACCCGAACGCTTCATCGCGAACGTCGGGGCCGTGCACCGTGGCCAGTGGTGGCGCTGGTCGGCTACACCAACGCAGGAAAATCCACGTTATTTAATAGATTGACCGGTGCCGAGGTGATGGCGGAGGACTTGCTGTTTGCAACGCTTGATCCGACAATGCGCGCCATCGGGCTGCCTGGCGTTGAAAAGGCAATCCTTTCAGACACGGTGGGCTTTATCTCGGATCTTCCGACCCAGCTTGTTGCGGCATTCCGGGCGACCTTGGAAGAGGTGACGGCTGCTGACGTTATCTGCCATGTACGCGACATGGCCAATCCCAGCCACGCGGCACAAAAGAAGCAGGTGCTCGACGTGCTGGCCGATCTCGGTGTGGTGGACGGCGAGACGGGGACCAGCACCATTCCCATTCTGGAAGTCTGGAACAAGTGTGATTTGCTGGACGCTGACGAGCTTTCAGAATTGCACGAGGCGTCCGAAGGGCAGGGGGCGGTGATCCTTTCAGCGGTGACGGGCAAAGGCGTGGATCTGCTTGAGGTTGAGCTTACGCGAATGCTGACCGGTGCAGCGCGGGAAGTTAGTTTTGTCCTGCCAGTAAGCGACGGGCGACGGATTGCCTGGTTACACGCGCATGGTGACGTATTGACCGAAGACGATGCCGAGGCCAGCGATGCCGGCCCGATGCGCCGTCTCACTGTGCGGCTAAACCCAAAAGAACTGGGGCAATTCGCCAACCTTTCCGAGTGACTTACGTGCCTTTTTTAACGCGCTGCCAAAGCTCTTCCTTGGCCTCCAATGAAAGCGCGGGGAAGGCGGGTCCAGCGAGCGCCTCCATTGCCCGGAAGCGATTTTCGAACTTCGCATTGGCGGCGCGAAGGGCATCTTCAGCACTCACGCCGTGAGCGCGAACAAAATTGACGGCCGCAAACAGCAGGTCGCCTGCTTCCTCGATCTTGTGATCTTGCGAGATTGCGGCTTTAAGCTCCTCGGTTTCTTCAGTAATCTTGGCTTCCGACCCTGATGGATCGGGCCAGTCGAACCCCGTGCGAGCGGCGCGCTTTTGAAGCTTTTCGGCGCGCATCAAGGCCGGAAGCGCAAGGGCAACTCCATCCACTGCGCTTTCGGTGCCCTTGGCCGCGCGTTCCTTGGCTTTGAGATCCTCCCAGCGCGTTTCGTCCATGCGCCCTCCAGCGTCACCGAAGATGTGCGGATGACGGGCGATCATTTTGGCGCTGATAGAGGCTGCGATATCGTCGAAGCTGAAGTGACCTGCTTCCTCTGCCATGCGCGCGTGAAACACGACCTGGAATAACAGGTCACCCAGTTCATCGCGCAGGTCGCCCATGTCCTTGCGCGCAATAGCGTCGGCAACTTCATAGGCTTCCTCGATTGTATAGGGCGAGATGGTGTTGAAATCCTGCGCGCGATCCCAGTCGCATCCGCTGGCCGGATCGCGCAATCGGGCCATGATCGAAATGAGATGTTCGATAGGGCTCTGTTCAGGGGTCTCGGGCATGCCGGTCCTCAAGTTTGATAATATATATTATGTTAAATCTAGAGAAGTGCTTGTGGCTTCTCGAGCGACAGTGAACCACTCGACGACGAGAAACAGGCCGAGAAAAATGGCCAGCCAGATTAGCGCCAACTTCACCACCTGGCTCCATTTCAATCGATAGGATGCCACCGCAGCAATGCACAAGATCAGCCAACCCAGCGTCGTCACGATCGGCAACAGCATGTCCGGGCTCATGCGATCAGTTCCAGGCCATCGAAGCCAACGGTGACGAACCCAGGAACTTCATCGCACAGC
Source organism: Sphingomonadales bacterium (assembly GCA_009995225.1). Taxonomy (GTDB): domain Bacteria; phylum Pseudomonadota; class Alphaproteobacteria; order Sphingomonadales; family Sphingomonadaceae; genus Erythrobacter. The sequence goes on from JAACPW010000002.1 coordinate 131,978, forward strand.
ATGCGATAATCCATGCTCTTGTCGAGATGGCTCAGCACCATGCGGTCAGCCTGACATTTTTCACCAAGCTCCAGCGCCATCGCAAGGTGCGCGTGGGTCGGATGCGGTTCCCGGCGAAGGCAGTCGCTTACCAGAATGTCGACCTTGTAGAACAAATCGACCATGTCATCAGAAATAACGCTAAAATCGGTGGCATAGCCGATGCTCTTGCCATCCGCTTCAAAACGATAGGCGGTCGTTTCGCCCGGACCATGCGCCATCTGGCACCAGTCCACACCAAATCCAGCAATCATCCGCAGCCGGTCGAGCGTATCGAGATGGCAGATCGTGGAATAGCCTTCCTGTCCTGCAAAAACATAGCCAAAGCGCTGGCGCAGCCGCCGAACGGTTTCCGTCTCTGCGAAGCCCGGGATCGGACCGGCACGGCCATAGCGCAAGGTCCGCAGATCATCGATGCCATGGCAATGATCGGCATGGTCATGCGTCCAGAACACTGCGTCGATGTGGCCCACGCGATTTGCCAGCAATTGTGCGCGGCAATCCGACGAGGTATCGACCAGCAGCCGCTTGCCTTCGTCGCTTTCGACCATGATGGAAACGCGCGTGCGGCGGTTGCGCGGCTCCTGTGGATCACAATCACCCCAGTCGCCCGCACCATCCGGACCACCCAGCCGTGGCACGCCTGTCGAGGTGCCTGAGCCGAGCATGACCAGCTTCACAGCCGGGCCTTATTGAAAAGATTGAAGAAATTCGCGGTGGTCCGCATTTTGATTTGTTCTACATCCGTTCCGCGAAGTTCGGCGATGAACGCGGCAGTATCGACCACATAGGCCGGTTCACACACCCGTCCGCGATGCGGAACCGGTGCCAGGAAAGGGCTGTCCGTTTCGACCAGCAAGCGATCTTCGGGAACACTCTTCGCGACCTCTTGCAACGCCTTAGCGTTCTTGAAGGTTACGATGCCTGAAAGCGAAATGGTCAGCCCCAACGCCAAAACCTTTTCGGCGAAGTCTGCCGATGCGGTAAAGCAATGGATCAGGGCGGGATAAGACCCCTTCCCCATTTCCTCGGCGAGAATTGCGTGGGTATCATCCTCGGCATCGCGGGTGTGGATGATCAGCGGAAGCTGCGTTTCGCGTGCAACATCGATGTGCATGCGAAACAGGGACTTCTGCACATCTCTGTCCGACTTGTCGTAATAATAATCGAGACCGGTTTCACCAATCGCGATCACACGGGGATGCTGCGTCGCCTCAAGCAAAGCGGCCCGTCCGAGATCATGATGCGCATCGGCTTCGTGCGGATGGATCCCGACGCTGGCGAACACGTCCGGTTCGCGGGCTGCGGTTGCGACTACCTGGCCCCATTCGCTTTGGCGGGTGGAGATATTGAGAAACGCGCCGACCCCGGCGGTACGCGCACGGTCGAGAACGTCGGTCTGATCTTCGACCAGACCTTTGTATTCAAGATGGCAGTGGCTATCGACCAGCATCAGGCTGTGGCCTCCGGCTCCGGCAATTCAAGGCGCGGAAACAGCGGGGTCGGCGCCGCCACTGTGTGATCGCTGGCGAGGAGTCGGATGAACCAGTCGTGATCGCCGAGTGCAACGTAGTTTCGCTCCCCGGTTGGAATGCCGAGTTGATCAAGCAATGCTCCGGCTTTGTTTGGAACGACTGGCTGGATAGCGATGGCGAGATCGCGCAGCGCCACGAACAGCGTTTGCAGCACGGCCTTCATCCGCTCCGGATTCGTTTTCTTAAGACCCCAAGGCGCCTGTTCATCGACGTATTGATTGCATGCATAGACCGCGCGCAGCCACGCTTCGATGCCGGTCGAGAAAGAAAGGGCGTTGAAATCGCGTGGCAGTTCCGTTCCACATGCAATGGCTACCGTCTGTAAAAGAGCGACATCTGCATCGGTCCGATCGAACGCTTCCAGCCTGCCATCCATGTTCTTTACGATCATTGATAGTGTTCGCTGCGCAAGATTGCCGAAGCTGTTTGCGAGCTCGGCATTGGTGCGCAAAACAATCGCTTCAGGTGAATAGCTACCATCCTGTCCGAAGGCGACCTCGCGCATCAGGAAGTAGCGCAAGGCATCCACACCGAATGTCTCGGCAAGCGTCAGTGGATCGGTGACATTGCCAAGCGACTTTGATTCCTTCTGCCCACGATTGAGCAGGAAGCCGTGGCCGAACACCTTTTTGGGAACCGGCAATTTGGCGCTCATCAGAAACGCTGGCCAGTAAATCGTGTGGAACCGCACGATGTCCTTGCCGATCAGGTGAAGATTGGCGGGCCAGAAATCGCCCATGTCATCGGGGTAACCCAGGCCTGTCAGATAATTGGTGAGCGCATCGACCCACACATACATGACATGGCTATCACTGCCCGGAACCTTGACCCCCCAGTCGAAGCTTGTGCGACTGACCGAAAGATCGCGCAGGCCCCCTTCGATGAAAGCCATCATTTCGTTGCGGCGGCTTGCCGGTTCTAGGAAGCCGGGTGTCTTCAGCAATTCAAGCAGTTGATCCTGATACTTCGAAAGTCGGAAGAACCAGCTTTCCTCAACCGTCCATTCGACCGGCGTGCCTTGCGGCGACAGCTTTTCGCCGCCCTCGGCTTCTACAAGCTCGCTTTCGTCGTAATAGGCCTCGTCGCGGACCGAATACCAGCCTTCGTAGCGATCGAGGTAGAGATCGCCCGCCGCCTCCATCGCCTGCCAGATTGCCTGGCTGGCACGGTGATGATCGGGTTCGGACGTGCGGATGAAGCGATCATACGAGATATCAAGTGCGTCGCACATGCTTCGGAAATAGCCAGACATTTCGTCGGCCAGATCGGATGGCGCACGGCCCTGCTCTTCGGCCTTGCGCGCCATTTTCAGACCGTGCTCGTCCGTGCCAGTCTGGAACCGCACCGCGCGGCCTTGAAGGCGCTGAAAACGCGCAATCACGTCGGCTGCGATGGCCTCATACGCGTGGCCAATATGCGGGCGCCCGTTGGGGTAGCTGATCGCGGTGGTGATGTAGAAAGGGGTGTTGTCGGGGTCAGCCATGGGCGGTTTCGCTAGCGGGCGCGGCGGCGACAAGCAAGCTGCCGATCTCGAAGAGAAGCATCCCGGAGTCAAAATTGGCGGTGGGGGCCTCGGCGGTGAGCCTGACAAGCGCGCCGTGCGTTTCGATCAGACGCGCGCGGGCCTGCGGATCGTCAGTTGTCCGCGCGGCGCTGGCGACCAGTGATTGAGCGAGGTCAAGCACGGCCTGCACCCGGTCACGATCGGCGCGTGGTCCGATCAGACGTGAGAGTTCCCCCCGCCCTGCAAGCCCCGTGTCGCCGACATGCAGAAGCCCTGCGATCACCCGGGCGACAGGTGCGAGATCCTGGGCAGCGAACCGCTTGGCCACGCCGAATGAGCCTTCGGCTGCGGCAATGGCCTGCGGATCGGGCGCAAGCCCCGCGTCTGCCAGAAGCGCGGAAAGCTGGAGTTCGGTCAGCACCGGAAAGCGTAAGGTGCGGCAGCGCGAGCGGATGGTCGGGAGAAGCCGTGCCGGACGGTGGGTGACAAGCAGGAAGAAGGTGCCGACTGGTGGCTCTTCAAGGCTCTTGAGCAGCGCGTTTGCGGCAGATTTTTCCATGTCGTCGGCCGGATCGATAATGATCGCACGGCGGCTGCCAAGCGTCGGGCGGGTGATGAGCCGGCGCTGCATCGCGCGGATCTGTTTGATGCGGATCGAACGTGCGCGCTCGAACGGCTTGCCATCAGCCTGTGCCTTTTCGCCCTTGTCGTCCTTGGGCCCGTAGGTCAGCGTGATGATATCGGGATGCTCGCCCGCGGGCTGCGCGATACCGGGCTCGGTGACGAGTTCCCGTGCAGCTGCAAGGGCAAAGTCACGCTTGCCCAGCCCGGCCTTGCCTGCAAGCAACCAGCCATGATGCATCCGTTCCCCGGCCAGCGCATCGCGCCATTGCCGCCAGGCTTCCTCGTGGTTGGGCCAGCGGGTCATGCGACAAGGTCTTCGAGCGCAATGAGGATCCGTTCGTGGACGGCCGCCGGCGTACCAACGCCGTCGATGCTGGCAAAGCCCTGCGGATCGGCATCGGCGAGTTCGCGAAAGAAGGCGACGACTGCACGATGATAGGCGGCAGAACGCCCCTCGATCGCATCTGCGGTTTGCCCGCGTTTTGCCAGTCGGTCGGCAAGAATAACCTCGTCGCCTTCCAGAAGAATCACGCGGTCGGGCCGAAGGCCGTCGCTGCCAAAGGCGTGGAGCGCGGTAATCGCCTGATCCCCCAGTTCGCCTGCGGCGCCCTGATAGGCACGGCTTGAATCGACGAAGCGGTCACAGATGACCCATTCACCCCGGCCAAGCGCGGGGCGTATCAGGTGCGCGACATGATCGGAGCGGGCAGCAGCGAAGAGCAGCGCTTCAGCCTGAGCAGGCCAACCGTTTTGCCCCGGCGGCTGAAGCAAGAGATCGCGGATCGCTTCGGCACCTGGCGTTCCACCCGGCTCCCGCGTTGTGACGACCGTGTATCCGCGAGCCCGCAACGCTTCGGCGAGTAGGCGCGCCTGGGTCGATTTGCCAGCACCCTCCCCGCCTTCAAAGGCGATGAAACGGCCGCGCAGGGCGCTCAAGAGAACACCGCCGCCATTGCGTTGATCATCCGTTCGAACGGGCTCGCCGTGCCGATCGCTTCGGCAGCATAAAGCGGCACACGGGCAGGCGCGACACCGGGGGCCACCACTTCCAGTACGGCGACTTGCTGTCCTGCTGCGATCGGCGCGCGCAGCGGCCCTTCGTAACGGATCGTAGCGGTCAAGGCGCCGTCGCTACCGCGTGGCAGATTGATCGCCACGGGGCCGGCAGCCTTCAAGCCTACGGTTCGCGCGCCGCCATCCTGCACCCGCGCCGTGCCAACCACTGCACCGGGTGCGAACAAGCGCCGGCGTTCAAAGGCGTTGAACCCCCACTCGATATAGGATTTGGCCAGACGGGCCCGTAGCCGTCCGTTTTCCACACCGGCCAGCACCATGACCAGTCGCTTTCCGTCGCGCCGTGCCGTGCCGAGGTAAGAAAAGCCTGATTCATTGGTGAAGCCAGTCTTGATCCCGTCCGCGCCAGGAACGCGCCCGATCATCGGATCGTGATTGATTTGCGCGATGCCTTTGTAATCAAAGCCCGCACGCCCGATGTAATAGCCGAACTTGTCCGGGTGACGGGTAATCAGCGCCCGCGCCAAAGCCACCAGATCGTTGGCGGTCGTGAATGTCCGTCCTTCGTCGGGCCAGCCGTTAGGCGTACTGAAATGGCTCCCCGTCATTCCGAGACTCCGCGCTGTACGGTTCATGGCCGTGGTCCAGGCCGCAACCGATCCCGCTTGACCCTCTGCCAGCACCGCCGCCGCATCATTGCCCGAGACATTGGCGATGCCAAGCAGGAGATCGTCGACTCGCACCTGTTCGCCCCGATCCAGAAACATGGTCGAACCTTTCCGCCGCCATTCGCGCGCAACAGTGGGGCTCATCATGAAGACCTGCGCGGGATCCAACCGACCTGCCTCGATCAATTCGAAGGCGAGATAGAGCGTCATCACCTTGGTCACCGATGCGGGCATGAAACGCGCATCGGGATGGCGGGCATGAAGCACCTGACCACTACCCAGATCCACCAGCAGCGCCACGGGCGCTTCGGTGGCATCGGGCACGGCCGGGGGGACCGCGCCAGGATCAGGTACGCGCGCCTGTGCGGGCATCGCAGTGGCGGCAAGGAACAGGGCACATAGTCGAAGAGTTTGCGAAGGCATCACGGCACGGCCTATATCGGCCACCTTCGTGCTTGGCGAGGCACGGCGGCGCTTCAGTTCACGATTTCGTCTGCCAGCAACCCCACGCTCATCGCGTAATAGCTTGAGCAGTTATATTCCAGGATTGCACGATAATTGCCGGTCAGCAGCCATGCGGGTGCGCCAGGACCATCGGGCTGGAAAAACGACACCATGACATCATCGGCGAGCGGGCGCTGCGGCACGACGCCGGCAGCACGCCATTCGGCCACCGTCATCCAGCGGCTGAGGCGTTCATGCACGCGCGGACACACAGGCGACACGAGCCGGGTGCGATAAGCCGAAGCGTCGAAGCCCGAAGGCACGCTGGCCCGGACACCCCAGGGTTGGCCCTGCCGCCATCCGGCATCACGGAAATAATTGGCGATCGACGCGAAGGTGTCAGCGCGGTTGGAGAAGATATCCGCGCGCGCATCGCCATCGCCATCGGTTGCCAGGCGGAGGTAAACGCTGGGCAGGAACTGCGGGTTGCCGAAAGCCCCGGCATAGCTGCCCACCAGTTGCGAACGGTCAAAACCTTTGTCAGCAATCTTCATCAACGCAATGAATTCGCCGGAAAACAGCTCACGCCGCCGCCCTTCCCAGGCCAGCGTTGCGAGGCTGCGGGCCAGATCGAAGTCCCCCTTGACCCGGCCATAGCTGGTTTCATGCCCGAAGATTGCAACAATGATCGCCCCCGGAACGCCGTATTGTGCTTCGATTCGGGCAAGGAGATCGCGGTGCTGGCTGTAAACCGAACGCCCTCTTCCAATCCGCGCTGCATCGACATGGGTGGCGATGTAGTTCGACATCGGCGGATAGCCGCGCGACGTGGAACTGCCAGGCTGGTTATTATCAAGTGCGATGACGCGAGGATTGGGTGTCAGCCCAGCGGTCATCCGGGCAACCGTATCCGCGCGCACGCCTTCTCCCAGCGCGCGCGCCTTAAGGAGTTCAAGGTAGGCATCGAACGAAATGCCATCAACACTGGCCTGCGCGGCTGCCGGGGCAACAGCGGGCGGCGCGCCAAAAATCGCGAGAGAACCAAGTGCAAGCGCGGCGGCAGGGAGAAAACGATGTATCATGGGTGCAGGGATGTCATACTCTGTCTGAATCCCCAACAACCGAACTGGGGATGACTCGGCCAAATGTCTTGGCTAGAGGGCGCGGCGTCGCTGTTGAAGGGTGACAAGGCGAAGATCCGGCATTAGCCAGATGACGCAGCGGACAGGTGGCCGAGTGGTTTAAGGCAGCGGTCTTGAAAACCGCCGTAGGTGCAAGCCTACCGTGGGTTCGAATCCCACCCTGTCCGCCAGCACCTGCAATCATCCGACCGGTTTTGCGCGGGCCGTCACCAGCCACGCCTTGCAGGGGAGCATCACGCCCTCGCCCACCTGATGGTAGCGGGTGAACATCCCGGTGAGATCGGACCTGGCAGCGTCCCGGACGCCTGCACCCTGTTCGCCCAGCACTCGGCCGACTGCCATCGACGCGAGCACAAAATCAGTGGCTTCATCGGGCGTTGCCCCCGGTCCGCCGACCGGTTGAAGCCCTTGATAGGTGGCTACATCGATGTCCGAAAAGCCGCCGCTCTCAAGCACATCGTTCAGATAGCCGCGATCTTCAAAAGCGAACGGGCCCGGTGCGCGCGGAGTCGCGGGCGGGATGTCGACGTGTTGGCGCACAACGCCCATCACTTCCATCATCCACAGATTGTCACGCGGGTTGGCCCAGACCGCCAGATCGATCCGCGCTCCGGCCTTCAGCATGCCGCTCAGATTGGCAAAGGCCGGTGCAGGCGTCTCGAAGAACATCGAGCCGAAGCGCGAGAACAGCCGGTCGAACGGGGGTTCATCGAGCCGGGCGGTGGCCGCATCGGCGCAGACGAATCGGGCCAGGCTGCCAGCCTCCGTCGCGCGGGCCCTGGCCCGCTCGATCAGCATCGGCGCGACATCGAGCCCGAGCGCCGCGCCGCCTGGCCCCACGGTCTCGGCAATCGCAAGCGTCGTTGCCCCGCCCCCACAGCCCAGATCGAGCACCCGCTCGCCCGCCTGATACCCGGCGCGCTCCAGCAAGGCGGCGCCGATGGGAGCGATCATGTTTTCGAACCGGTCGAGATTGGCGAGCCAGCGCGCGCCCATCTCGCCCGCCCAATCCTCGCCCTTCAAGGCTTCGGTGCCGGATTGTGTCACAGGTATCCCCCTAGAAATGGATCGCCCGTCCGTAAGCGTCGAGCACGCTTTCGTGCATCATCTCGCTCAAGGTCGGGTGCGGGAAGACAGTCTGCATCAGTTCGGCCTCGGTCGTCTCCAGCGTCTTGCCGACGGTGTAGCCCTGGATCAGTTCGGTGACTTCCGCGCCGACCATGTGCGCGCCCAGCAACTCGCCGGTATGCGCGTCGAAGATGGTCTTGATGAAGCCCTCGGCCTCACCCAGCGCGATGGCCTTGCCGTTGCCGATGAAGGGGAAGCTGCCGACGCGGATTTCGTGGCCCGCTTCCGTCGCCTTGGCTTCGGTCAGGCCGACGCTGGCAATCTGCGGGTGGCAATAGGTGCAGCCGGGGATGTTGTTGCGGTTGAGTGGGTGCGGGTGGACGTCTGTGTTGCCGAGTTCCTGCGCGATGGCTTCGGCGCAGGTCACACCTTCGTGGCTCGCTTTATGCGCCAGCCACGGGCCGGGCGTGCAGTCGCCGATGGCCCACAGGCCTTTGGTCTTGGTGCGGCCATAGGGGTCGATCTGGATGAAGCCGCGATCCATCTCAGCGAGTTTTTCGATCCCGATATTCTCGGTATTGGGGACGATCCCGATGGCGACGATGACGTGGGTGAAATCGCTGGCGGCGCTCTTGCCCGCCTTGTCCTTGATCGTGGCGGTGATGCCCTTGTCCGACAACTTGAGATTCTCAACGCCCGCACCGGTCATGATGGTGATGCCCTGCTTTTTCAGCGACTTTTCGAGGAAGGTCGAGACGTCCGCGTCTTCCACCGGCACGATCCTGTCGAGCATTTCCACCACGGTCACTTCGCTGCCTAGATCGTTGTAGAAGCTGGCAAATTCGATCCCGATTGCGCCCGATCCGATCACCAGCAGCTTTTCGGGCAGTTCGGCGGGCGTCATGGCGTGGCGATAGGTCCACACGCGCTTGCCGTCGGCCTTAGCGAAGGGCAGGTCGCGCGCGCGGGCGCCGGTGGCAACGATGATGTGCTTGGCGGTGAGCTTTTCCTCGCCTTTCTCGCCTGTCACGGTGAGGCTGGTGGCGCCGGTCAGCTTGCCCTCGCCCATGTGGACGGTGATCTTGTTCTTCTTCATCAGGTGCCCAATGCCCTGATTGAGCTGCTTGGCCACCCCGCGGCTGCGCTTGACGATCGCGGCGAGATCCGCCTCGATCCCCTTGGCGACGAGGCCGTAATCCTTGGCATTCTGCATGTAGTGGAAGATCTCGGCCGAGCGCAGCATCGCCTTGGTCGGGATGCAACCCCAGTTGAGGCAGATGCCACCCAGATTCTCGCGTTCCACGATTGCGGTCTTCAGGCCCAGCTGCGCGCAGCGAATCGCCGCGACATAGCCGCCGGGGCCGGAACCAAGCACGATCACGTCGTAGGAGGCAGACATTCAGGTTATCCCTTGTTTGGCTGAACTGTAGGAGACAGTGAGACACTGTCCAGAAAGTGAAAACCGGCCCCGAAGGGAAGTGTCGAAAGGCTTGCGAGCGGGTGGGAGAAAGACGCTGGTCATGGCGGACATGATGGCAGAGCGTTGCATCGTAGGACAGGGCTGGTGACATCTTTGGCGAGCATTGCGCGATACCTCAATCTTACGTTCGCCCTGAGCTTGTCGAAGGGCTGATCTTCTTCCGCACCACCGGTTAAGGTCAAAGACAGGGCTTCGACAAGCTCAGCCCGAACGGTTGCTAACTGGTTGCGCAACCGCGCGAGGGCGGTTGTCATCGCCGATCAGCACGAATTTGAAGGTGCCTTGAGCGACCTTGGTGGTCGCTTCGCCGTTACGCTCGCGCGCAATGGCTTCGGCGGCGATGGTGAGCGAGGTGGTGCCGGTGGCGATCACATCGGCATAGACGCTGAGTTCATCCCCCACCGCCATCGCACCGGGAAAGGCGAAGTCGGTCGCGGAGACCACCACCGCCTTGCCCTGCCCCACGCGGCTCGCGAGAGAGCCTGCGCCGAGCGCCATCTGCGCCATCAACCACCCGCCGAACACCCCGCCATAGGGGTTGGTGTCGGCGGGCATGGCGGTGATGCGTATGAGGGGGGAGCGTTCGGTCAAAGCCCCTCTCCCCTTGCGGGAGAGGGGTTGGGGAGAGGGGGCAAGGCCGCCTCCGCAATCAGACGCGCGACCCCATCAGGGTTCCCCAGAATATCGTTGTTCCACAGCCGCAGCACGCGAAAGCCTTGCTCATTAAGCCAAGCATCCCGCTCAGCATCACTCGCATTTTCCGAATGCTGCCCGCCATCCGCTTCGACGATCAACTTGGCTGAAAAGCATACGAAATCCACGATGTAATCGCCCAGTTGCTCCTGCCGCTTGAACTTCAGGCCGCCGAGCCGCTGACCGCGCAACATCGACCACAGCTTTATTTCGGCTTCGGTCGGTTCGCGCCGCATTCGTTTGGCAAGGGGGAGAAGATCGTGCCTGCCCCCTCTCCTTCCCACCGCTGCGCGGCGGGCCCCTTCCTCTCCCGCAGGGGGAGAGGGGGTTTGGGTCGCGGTGACGCGGATTTGGGGTGAGCGTTCGGTCATCCTAGTCTCACGCTCGAGCCTAATATAATCGCTGCCAGTCCTAGAATGCCAATGACGAGCCACGCCTTCGATACCGACGACACCACCGGACCGCGCTCCTTCCTTGACGTCACCGCCAGAAAGACAGCACCCAACCCCCAAACGGGGATAATCCAGCCTGCACTGCCCAATCCGGCTGCATCAGACCATGACAGGACAAAAATCAGGGCAGACAGGAAAACAGCGGCAGTGCCCAGAAGGAACAGACTGAGCGCAGTCGCCCCACCCGGCATGGCACGCGCTTCTTCGGACATCACACCACCAGCCCCAACGGGTTCTCGCACAGCTGCTTGATTGCCTCCATCAACTGCGCCCCATCCGCGCCGTCGATGGCGCGGTGGTCGAAGCTGCCGCTGGCGTGCAGCACGGTTGCGACCTTGATCTCGCCGTCGACCACATAGGGCGCCTGCTGCCCGGCCCCGACCGCGAGGATCATGCCCTGCGGCGGGTTGATCACCGCGTCGAACTGCTTGATCCCGAACATGCCGAGGTTGCTGAGGCTCGCAGTGCCGCCCTGGTATTCGTGCGGCATCAGCTTGCCGTCGCGCGCCTTGCCCGCAAGCGTCTTCATCTCGGTCGAGATCGCGGCCAGACCCTTGGTGTCGGCGTGGGTGATCACCGGGGTGATGAGGCCCGAAGGCGCGGCCACGGCCACGGACACGTCGGCCCGCTCGTAGCGGCGAAGCGTGTCACCATGGTAGCTGACATTGCACTGCGGCACGCGGATCAGCGCGCGGGCGAGCGCCTTGATCAGCAGATCGTTGACCGACAGCTTCACGCCATCGGGTTCGAGCGAATTGTTGAGCTGGCTGCGCAGTTCCAGCAGCGGATCGAGCCGGATGTCGATGGTGAGGTAGAAGTGCGGAACGGTCTGCTTGCTCTCGGTCAGGCGGCGGGCGATGACCTTGCGCACGCCGGAAAGCTTCTCCTCGGCATAGGGCGCGCCGCCTTCGACCTCGGGCTGCGGCTTGGCGCTGGGCGCGGCCGCGCTATCGTCCTTTGCAGGTGCGGTTTTGGCCGAGGGTGTGAAGGTCTCCACGTCATTCTTGACGATCCGGCCATTGGGGCCGGTGCCCGTGACTTGCGCTAGGTCGATCCCCTTGTCCGCAGCGATCCGCTTGGCCAGCGGAGATGCGATAATGCGATCGCCGGTTGCAACAGGCGTGGTCGCGAGTGTGGGCGCAGGCGCAGGTTTGGCAGCAGGGCTTTTCTCCGCAGGCCCCGGGGGGGGCTCGCTGGCGGCAGGTGCGGGTTCCGCGTCCTTGGCCGCCGGCGCCTTTGCAGGCGCTTCGTCTTCCCCTTCCACCGTCAGCCGTGCGATCACCGCGCCGACCTTCACGTTCTCGCTTCCCGCTTCGACCAGGATTTCGGCAATCACGCCTTCATCGACCGCTTCGAACTCCATCGTCGCCTTGTCGGTTTCGATCTCGGCCATGATGTCGCCGGACGAAACCGTGTCCCCGACCTTCACCAGCCATTTGGCGAGCGTGCCTTCTTCCATGGTGGGCGACAAAGCCGGCATCTTGATGTCCAGGGCCATGATCCGCGAAACTCCAATAAACGATTTGCCCTGCGTCTCTGGCCAATTCCCTAGCGGCGGGCAAGGGTCAGAATGGGCGATTGGTGGGGGGGACTTGCCAATCCATACGAATGCATTGATACCTCCGCCCGCAACGGGACATCAGTTTATGCGCACATTCCTGGTCATTATTGACGAGAGCGAAGAGGCGACGTGGGCCTTGCGCTACGCCGCGCGCCGCGCTGTGGCGGTCGGCGGTGCGGTGCATCTTCTGGCGCTGGTCCCGCAACAGAACTTCAGCGCGTTCGGCGCGGTGCAGGCGACCATCGAGGAAGAAGCGCGCGACCGGGCCGAAATGCTGGCCCACGGGGTCGCTGGCAATCTGCTGGCGGAAAGCGGGATCATGCCGACCATTTCGGTTGCAATCGGTCAGGGTCAGAAGATCGTCAGCGAATTTCTCGCCGAGCATCCGGAAGTCGCCGCGCTGGTGCTGGGCGCGGCAAAGGGCGCAGTGCCCGGCCCATTGGTGACGCATTTCTCGGCAGCGGCAGGCAATCTGCCCTGCCCGCTTTACATCATTCCCGCCGATTACGACGAGACCGCCAGCGATCACCACGCGTGACGCTTCAGGTCAGTGTTCCTCTAACGGGGTAGCCCTTCTCTGTGACGAAGGAGATGCCCTCCAGCAACTGATCGAGCGGCGGACGGGTGAACGGCGCGTTCTGGATGCTGGCGAAGTAGAGCCGGCCGTCAGGCCTGATCAGGAACAGGCCCGGTTCCGAAAACATCGACGGTTCACCGCTGTCATCGCGTCCTTGCGAGATATACAGACCCCATGCGCGGGCCTGATCTTCGGTCAGACCATACACCAGCGGCACATCACCGGTTTTCCAGTCATTGTGGGCAACCATCGCGCGGTCTTCATTGTCCATCGAAACGGCGGCGACGTTGACTCCGGCGGCGACGAAATCCTCCAGCTTGCCGCCCAGTTCCTCAAGGTATGACCTGCAGATCGGGCAATGCTTGCCGCGATAGAACACCAGCATCGTGAAATGCTCGGGGTGTTGCTTGGACAGGTCATAGCGCGCGCCGATGGTCAGCGGCAGGTCAAGGGCGGGGACGGGTTGATCGGGTTTGAGCATTGTTTTCTCCTATACCCGAACCAACCGCGCGCGCGCCGCGCTGTTCCATCGCCCTACCGCTTGCCGCGCCCCTGATGCCGGATATTGCCGGGGCGGCCGCGTTGCCCGACTGTGAACTTGCCAGCTTTCTTCGGGCCGCCTGACCCACGCTTGCGATCATCCGGGCGCGCGCCGCGGGCCTCGATGGCACCGGCATCTGCGTCCGGCAGCACGAATTTGAGCGCGCCGGTGAGGGGGTTGGCCTCGGCCAGTTTCAGCTTCAGCCGATCGCCGCTGGCATAGGTCGTGCCGCTGTCCGTCCCGACCAGCGCCTGTGCGGCTTCATCATGGCGGAAATATTCATTCCCAAGGGTCGAGATAGGCACCAGGCCATCCCCGCCCATGCCGACGATGGTGGCAAAGAAGCCAAAGCTTTGCACGCCGGTGATGCGGGTGTCGAACACCTCGCCCACCCGTACGGAAAGCCACGCCGCGACATAGCGATCAATGGTATCGCGTTCGGCCTCCATCGCACGGCGTTCGGTCTGGCTGATGGCGTCGCTGACCTGTTGCAGGCTGGCGCGGTCACGGTCTGACAAGCCGCTGGTGTCGGGGATCGACCCCGGCGGCGCGGGCTGTTCGAGCTTGTAGGCATCCACCAGCGCGCGGTGCACCAGCAGATCGGAATAGCGGCGGATCGGCGAGGTGAAGTGCGCGTAGGAGCCCAGCGACAGGCCGAAGTGCCCGGCATTGGCGGGGCCATAATAAGCCTGCGTCTGGCTGCGCAGCACCGCTTCCATCACCAGCGCCTTTTCCGCCTCGTCGGTGACGTCCTTGAGCATCCGGTTGAACAGGCCGGGCGTGATCACCTGACCCATCGCCAGCTTCTTGCCCATCGTGGCGAGATAATCGCGAAGGGCAATCAGCTTTTCGCGGCTTGGCGGTTCATGGATGCGGTAGACCACGGGCGCGGTCTTGGCCTCCAGCGCCTTGGCCGCAGCGACATTGGCGGCGATCATGAAGTCTTCGACCACGCGGTGCGCATCGAGCCGTTCGCGGATGGCGATTTCAGCGATCTGGCCCTGTTCGTTGAGCACCACGCGGCGTTCGGGCAGTTCCAGCGCCAGGGGATCGCGCGCATCACGGGCGGCGGAGAGCGACTTCCATGCGTCCCACAAATGGTTGAGATATTCGGGCGGATTACCGCTATCAACAGCCTTCTGCGCATCTTCATAGGCGATATTATGCGCAATCCGCACCAACGCACGGGTGAACCGGAAGCTCGATACCTTGCCATCGGCGTTGATGTGCAGATGGCAGGCCATTGCGGCGCGGTCTTCGCCTTCCTTCAGCGAGCAGACATCGGCTGACAGGATTTCGGGCAGCATCGGCACGACGCGGTCAGGGAAATAGACCGAATTGCCACGCTTCCTTGCTTCGCGGTCGAGCGAGCTGCCCGGGCGCACATAAAACGATACGTCAGCGATTGCCACCAGCGCGTTGAAGCCGCCCTGCCCGTCCGGCTCGGCCCAGATCGCGTCATCGTGATCGCGCGCGTCGGCGGGGTCGATTGCGACGATCGGCAGGTGCCGCAGATCTTCTCGCGCCGTGTCCGACAGCTTGAGTTTCGCTGCCAACGGCGCTTCCGCCAGCACCTCTTCGGGGAACACATTGGGGATGCCGTGCTTGGCAATCGCGATCAGGCTGAAGCTGCGCGGCGCGAGCGGATCGCCCACCACTTCGACCACCTTTACCCCGGCACGCTCCGAACGGCCGACGCGTTCCGCAATCACAAGCTGGCCTGCCTCGGCCCCGCCGACATCGGCGATGGGTGTGGACTGGCGCACGCGCTTGTCCACCGGGGCGAGCCACGCCTTGCCGGTCTTGTCGATCTCGACCACGCCCATCAGCCCTTCGGTGCGCGAGGGCAGCTTCTTCATGACGTGCGCGCGCCAGCCCTGTTCATTCTCTTCGGTTCGCGCCAGAACGCGGTCGCCGCGCTTCAGAGCGGGCGGGCGCTTCACGCCGGGCTTGGCGCGCGGTTCGCGTATGGTGAGGCGCGGCGGTTGGCCGGGCGCTTCGGGATCCCAGTTATCCGGCTCGGCAATCAGATCGCCATCTTCGATGGCGACGATTTTCAACGTCGTGACTTTGGGCACCCCACCCATGCGGTGGAAGGCGCTTTTCTTGCCGTCGATCAGGCCATCTTCGGCCATGTCCTTGAGCAGGGCCTTCAATTTGATCTTCTCCTGCCCCTTCAGCCCGAACGCTTTGGCGATCTCACGCTTGCCGGCGGGAATGTCGGAGGACTGGACGAAATCGAGCACCTGCTTGGCGGTTGGCATTCCTTGAGGAAGTTTGGGCGGTTTGTGCATCGGATGCTCCTAGCCGATACTTGTCGTCATTGCGAGCGGAGCGAAGCAATCCAAAGCGGCGCGCACAGTCTCTGGATTGCCGCGGCCCTTACGGGCCTCGCAATGACGAATTACTCCTTGCCCACCGGTTCGAACGCCCCGCCAGGGACGGCGCTGGCGACGGGGGAGCAGTATTCATCCACGCACGCCGCGACGCCGAACAGCCAGTCGTCGCCGCGAAGATCCACCAAGGCAAGATAGTCGCCCCGCTCGTGGCCCCCTTCAATCACATCAACCAAGCGCGAATTGCCCATCCTGCCAGCCAAGGAACGCCACTCGGTCTCATTGGTTCTCCGGGCCAGGACATTATATGTCAGGGCTCCGGCTGTCTTGGCCCACTTGAGCTCGGTATCCACCCGCACCGCCGCATCCACCGTGACTTTGGGCGGCATCGGCGCGCGGGCCAGCGCATCGAGCGCCCGGACATTCAGTGCTGTCACGCCAACCAGATAGGCGAAGTCCATTTCGTCAATTGTGTCGCCATAGAACACCCCGTCTTCGGTGCGCAGGTCCTGATGCTGGTGGTCGTAATCCTCGACCCCCACGGAAAAGCGGATCGCGGGGTAGCCCTTTTGCAGGAACGGCACCTGATCCCCGCCCCGGCCCATGCGGTCGGTGCGCCAGATCTGGCGGACTTGCAGGCCATCAGGGTGGTTTTCCGCCAGCCCCGCCACCCAGCGCGACAGGTTGCGCCCGGGCGAATCGTTCTCGCCCCCGAACCGCGTTTGCGAGGCGCGCAAGCGATCTGTGAGGTCAGCGCGCGGCCCTTCGGAGAAGACGCGCACCACTTTGGGCTCGCAATAGCCGTCCTTGCCGCAGGAATTGCCGACAATGTCGTTGTTCAGAACGGCCTTTACCGTGAACCCCTGCGCCTCGGCCCAATCGGCCAGAATGCGCCCGCCGTGCAGCCCCTGCTCCTCGCCCGAAAGCAGCGCATAGATGATGGTGGTGGGATATTTCGTGCCGCTGAGCACCCGCGCCGCTTCGATCACCAGTGCGGTGCCGCTGCCATCGTCGTTGGCGCCGGGCGCGTCGGAGGTCGCGTCCATCACGTCGGTCACGCGGCTGTCGATATGGCCCTGAACGATCACGACCTCGTTCGGCCGCTCGGTCCCGCGTTGGATCGCGACCGCGTTGCGAACGAGGGTCGGTGTAGGGATGCGCGGTCCGGTGACGGTGTCGCCGACGGGCAGCACTTCGAGGCAATCGCCGCACTGTGCGCCGATGCGCTTGAATTCGGCCAAGCCCCAATCGACCGCCGCGCCGATCCCGCGTTTCGGATCGTCCTGCACCGACAGCGTGTGACGGGTGCCGAAGCTGACCAGCGTTTCGACATCGCCTTTCAGCCGGTCTTCGGACACCGCTTCGGCGGGGTGGGTCTGCGCGGCGAGCGGGGCGGCGATGAGGGCGGATAGCAGCAGGGCATGTTTGATCATGCGCGCCTGTCTGCCCGCCCCGCCCGCGCGGCGCAAGACTAGTAAGCGCGCGCCACCAGAATCCGCTCGCGCGCAGGCTCGCCGGTGAAGATGCAGGCGCCGTCCGCCAGCGCGCCGCCGCGCGGCACGTTGCGGATCGTGAGCTTCAGCGCTTTCAGCTTTTCGACCACCGCGTCCAGCGCCGCGCCGGTGGGCTTGGCCCATTCGACTTCGACCCAGCCCGGATACTTGCCGCCCTTTTCGAAATGATCCGCCACGGCCTGCCAATCGGTAACGCCGCGCGTGATATTGGCATCGCGCCGGTCGCGGGCTTCTTGGTAAAGGCTGCTTTGAATCGTTTCGAGCATTGCGCTGGCCCCGGCCACGAACTCATCCTGAGCCGGGTAGGTGAAGGCCGGCTTGCCGTTAGCAGTGTTCCAAAGCTGGTCACGGCGCAACATGGCCACCTTGCGTTCGGCCATGTCGCGCGGGCCGACCTCGACGATAACGGGCGCGCCCTTGCGGACCCAGTCCCAACGCTTTGCCGCGGCCTTGCCCGGCTTGGCATCGAGCAGCACGCGCACCTTTTCGCCAAGCGCCGTCTGTTCAGACAAGGCGACGCGCAACTCGGCGCAATAGGCGATCAGTTCGGCATCCTCCGGCGCATCGCGCAGCAAGGGAATAATGACGATCTGCTGCGGCGCAATCGCCGGCGGAACGCGCAGCCCGTCGTCATCGCCGTGGGTCATGATCACGCCGCCGATCAGCCGGGTGGACACGCCCCAGCTGGTTGTGTGGCAGAATTGCTGCGTGCCTTCGCGGTCCTGAAACCGGATACCTGCGGCGTGGGCGAAATTGGTGCCGAGATAGTGGCTGGTGCCAGCCTGCAGTGCCTTGCCATCCTGCATCATCGCTTCGATCGACCAGGTCTCGACCGCACCGGGGAAGCGTTCGTTCTCGGGCTTCTCGCCTGCGATCACCGGGAGCGCCAGATCGTCCTCGGCGCAGGCGCGATACATTTCGAGCGCGCGGTGCGTTTCGGCCAGCGCCTGTTCGCGATCCTCGTGTGCGGTATGGCCTTCCTGCCACAGGAATTCGCTGGTGCGCAGGAACATCCGCGTGCGCATTTCCCAGCGCACCACATTGGCCCATTGGTTGGTCAGCAACGGCAGATCGCGCCAGCTTTGCACCCAGCGCGCCATCGCATCGCCGATGATGGTTTCAGACGTCGGACGCACGACCAGCGGCTCTTCCAGCTTGGCGGCAGGATCGGGGATCAGCCCGCCCTTGCCATCGGAAATCAGCCGGTGGTGGGTGACGACCGCCATTTCCTTGGCAAAGCCTTCGACATGCTCGGCTTCGCGGGTGAAGTTTGACAGCGGAATGAACAGCGGGAAATAGCAGTTCTGGACGCCTGCCGCCTTGATCCGGTCGTCCATCAGGCGCTGGATGCGCTCCCAGATGCCGTAGCCCCACGGCTTTATGACCATGCAGCCGCGCACGCCCGATTCTTCGGCCATGTCGGCGGCGCTGATGACTTCCTGATACCACTTGGCAAAGTCGGTTTCGCGCTTGACGGTGAGCGCGTGGCGGATCTGGGACACGGGATCGATTCCTGTTTGAACGGGTGCGGCTGTCGCGCCGCCAAAGCGCGCCGCTTCGCGTTATTTGTCCAATTCGTCCAGCTTCTTTTGCATCGCAGCCATTTGCTCGCGCAGGACGGCCAGTTCGTCGCGGTTTTCGGCGGCCTGCGGCTTGGCCTTGTCCTTGGGCTTGGCGACACCGGGCAGGAACACATCGGCGGCGGCGCGCATCATGGCCATGTTGGTTTCATGGATCGCGGCAAAGGGCGTGGCGCTGATGCCCTTGTCGAAAGCTTCGCGAATTTTGGTCTGGTTGTCGCGGAAGTTGGCCATGCTGGCTTCCAGATAGGACGGCATCATCGCCTGCATCGAATTGCCATACATGCCGATCAGCTGGCGCAGGAAGCTGACAGGGAGCATCTGCTCGCCATTGGCTTCCTCGTCCATGATGATCTGGGTCAGGATCGAATGGGTGATGTCATCGCCGCTCTTGGCGTCAAGCACCTGAAATTCGACATTCTCGCGCACCATGCGAGCAAGGTCATCCAGCGTGATGTAGCTTGACGATGCCGTGTTGTAGAGCCGCCGGTTGGCGTATTTCTTGATCGTGATCGCATCGCCTGCTTGACCCGATGCTGCTTTCGCCCTGCCGACCATTGGTTTTTTGTCCCGTTAGATGAACCCGGATAAGATGCCTTAGCACCTGCACAAGCTGCGGTGCAATAACCACCGGCCAAACAGTCAGATGCGCCGCAGCCGTGCCCCGAGAACCGTCAGCATTTCATAGGGTGACAGAGCATTTTGCTGCGCAGCATCAGCGATGTTCCAAGGCACCTCCAGCCAGTCTCCGGCGGCAAGATCGGGCGCTGTGGTGAGATCGACCACCACCATATCCATCGATACCTTGCCAAGGATCGGCAAGCGGCGGGCCTCGTGCCAAAGGGCATTGCCCGGCCCGCGGCCGCGCAAAAAGCCGTCGGCATAGCCCATCGAGACTGTACCGACCCGCATGTGGCTATTTGCGATAAAGGCCGAATTGTAGCCGACGCCGTCTCCGGGCGCGAGCTGGCGGCATTGCAACACCTGCGCTGCGACACGCACGACCGGGCGGATGACATCGGCCAGTTCTTCGCGGGGGACACCGCCGTAAAGCGCAAGACCGGGCCGGGTCACATCCAGAGTAAAACGGTTGCCCAGCGCAATGCCTGCACTGTTGGCGAGGCTCAGGCGCTGGTGCGGTATCGCATCGGCGGCTTCGCCCAGCAGTTCGGCCTGCATCCGGTTCATTGCCGTGTTCTCGTCGGCGCTGGCGAGGTGGCTCATCAGAAGATCGACCGCCAGCCCCCCTATCGCAGTGTCCCCTGCCTCCCCAGGTGCAATGCCGAGGCGGTTGATCCCGGTGTCGAGCATCAGGTGACACCGTCCCCCGCCCGTTGTTGACCACAACGCGGCCTGTTCCACCGAGTTGATCACCGGCACCGCGCCGACCGCGCGGGCATAGGCGCATTCGGCCTGGTTCGAGACGCCGTGGAGGACGGCGACCTGTGCGCCGGGCACGTGGGCTATAACATCGGGCACTTCGCTCCAATGGGCGACAAAGAAGGTTTCGCATCCGGCATCGCGCAGCACCGGCACGCAGGTTGCAGCGCCAAGGCCATAGCAATCCGCCTTCACCGCCGCCCCGGCTCTGGCGCTGCCTGAAAGCCTGTCGAGCGCCTTCCAATTGGCGGCAAGCGCCGCTTTATCGACGCCCAGGCGCAGGCTGGGAGGGGGCAAAGGCGGGCCGGCAAGCGCCGCCTCGCCGACCGGGGCGTTATCGATCATCGGTGAAATCTTTCGGAGGCCCGCTTGGAATGCCCCACCATGCCACGGCCAGTCCGAAGGCCACCACCGCCCACGTATACCACAGGCCGGCGTAGATATCGCCGGTGCGGGCCACGATAACTCCGGCGATCAGCGGCAGGAAGCCGCCAAGATAGCCAGCGCCAATGTGGTAGGGAATGGACATCGAGGAATAGCGGATGCGCGGCGGGAACATCTCGGACAGCAGCGCCGCGACCGAACCATAGGTCAGCGCCGACAGCATCCCCAGCGCCAGCAGCACGCCCACGATTCCGATGATGTTGGCAAGCGGCGGTTGCTGCTTGGCAAAGTCGAACCCGTAAGCGCCCAGCGCGGCGTGAAGTCCGCTCCGCCGCACCGCGCCATCGGCGAACCACGCCGGATCAATCGCGACCGGATTGCCGCCTGCCGTGACGCGCAAGGTTTCGCCTGCCGTCAGCGTATAGGGCACGCCTGATGCGGTGAGTGTTTCCAGCACTTTGCCGCAATCGGTCTGATCGCGTTGGAACAGCTCGGCAAAGGGATCGGTTTCGCAGGCCGGGCCGCTCACGATGATGGGCGTACGCTCGGCGGCGTCCGCGAGGCCGGGATTGGCAAAGCTGCCCATAAGCCAGAACAGCGGAAAAAGTAACGCCAGTGATGCGGCCGCGCCGATAATGATCGGCATCTTGCGTCCCACCCGGTCAGACCATTTGCCGATGACAACATAGAAACTCATGACGATGAGGCCGGATACCAGCAACACCAGTTCCACCGTCAGATCATCGACATGCATCGGCCCGCGCAAAAAGCTCATGCCTGAGAAAAAGGCCGTGTACCAGATCGTCGTCAGGATGCCGGTGATCCCGAACAGCGCGACAAACAGACGCTTGGGATTGCCCGGATAGGTCAGGCTTTCGACAAAGGGATTGGTCGAGGTTTCCCCCGCCGCCTTCATCGCCTGAAAAACGGGGCTTTCCGACAGTTTCAACCGCATCCACAGCGAGATGGCCAACAGCCCGATCGACAACAGGAACGGCACCCGCCAGCCCCAGGCCGCAAAAGCGTCTTCCGGGATCAGCGCGCGGCAGGCTAGCACCACGATGATCGACAGCACAAAGCCGCCCGCCACGCTCGCCTGGATGAAGCTGGTGTAATAGCCGCGCTTTTCGGGCGGCGCGTGCTCGGCAACATAAATGGCCGCTCCGCCATATTCGCCGCCCAGCGCAAGGCCTTGCAGCACCCGCAGCGCGATGACGATGATGGGTGCGGCCATGCCGATGGTGTCGACCGTGGGGATCAGGCCCACGCCTGCCGTGGCAATCCCCATCAGTGTGACGGTGACAAGGAACGTATATTTGCGCCCCAGTCTGTCTCCCAGAAAGCCGAACAGCACCGCTCCCAAAGGGCGAAACGCAAAACCGACCGCGAATGTGGACCACACCAGCAGCAGGCCCAGTGTCTCGTTATCCGTTGCGTAAAAGGCGTCTTTGAGAATGTAGGCGAGCGTGCCGTAGATGAAGAAATCGTACCATTCGAAGATGGTGCCCGCGCTCGATGCGCCGATCACCAGCCGGATTTCTTTCTCGCTCGGCTCGCGCAGCGCGAGCGCCTCGGCTTCTGCCATGTGTGTCCCATCCCCTTTGCGCCGCCGGCCCGTGACCGTGTCGGGTAAACTCTCGTATTGTCCCTAGCGCGAGCCTGACGTGTGTGAAAGCGCCTCGCACGCCGCCTTCCACGGCAACAACAAGGCGCCGTGGCGGCCGGGGTGGGCGAGCGCGGGTGCAACCAGTTCCAGCGCTGGCCAATCGGGCAAATCGCCCTCGCCCGCCAGCCACCGGCTGATCGCCGCCGTCGTCATGGTGATTGCCGACGGCGCTGCGCCAACCGCGCTACGAGCCATTAAGGCTGCCGAGGCCTGACCGATGGCACAGGCGCTAACCTGCATCCCGATCTGCGATACCGTGTCATCTGCGCCCAGCGTCAGGCCGATTGTGATCACACTGCCGCAGCTGCGCGACCGCGCCTCGGCGCGCAATTCGAGCGTTTGGGTCAGCGGAAAGTGCGACAGCTCGGTCGCAAGGCCAAGCAGGGCGGGCGAATACAGCTTCACCGCAGGACGATTGGTCATGGCAATCAGCGTGTCGCCCGTCTGGCCGCAGCTTCGCGCTCTTCCTGCTCCCCGCGCAGCTGATCCCGTCGCACGGCGATGGAGGGAAGCAATTGCCGTGAGAACGCATCGGCGGCGGCATAGGTGCGCGCTTGCGTGATCCACAGGGGCCGGCCGGCGTACCCCCAGTTCTGGTCAAAGCCGGTCACCAACAGCGCGAACGCAAAGATCGCGATCAGGGCGCCTTTGACGGCGCCGAAGCCGAATCCCAGCACCCGATCAATCGGCCCGAGCACAGCGCCGTCAGATGCGCTGCTGGCGTTGCCGATGATAACCTTCATCGCGGCATAGGGAATGAGCAACAGCAGCGCGAAGGCCAGCAACGAGACGGCAGGCTCGGCCTGATAAAGCGTTCGCAGGCCTTGGGTCAGATCAGGGTGAAGAAAATGAACCGCAAAGGCCGCCAGCACCCACGCTGCCAACGAAAGCACCTCTTGCACCAGACCGCGCATGAAGCCGCCAATGGCTGCTACGGCCACGATGATCGCGATAAGAATGTCGAGCAGAGCCATGGGCAGAGGATTATGCGCTGCCCATCACCTGGTCAACGACGTTCGCAAGTGCGGCGAGCCCGCGATAATCCGCGCCCGCGCTCTCGGTCGCGGCGCCTGATGGGCCATAGCACCGCGTAAAGCCCAGCTTGGCCGCTTCACGAAGCCGCAAGGGCGCATGGGCGACGGGGCGAATTTCACCGGCGAGACTGATCTCGCCAAACCACGCAGCCTTGTCCGGCAAGGCCCGATCGGCCAGTGCCGAAACCAGCGCGGCAGCCACGGCAAGGTCGGCCGCCGGGTCTGTCAGGCGATAGCCGCCGGCGATGTTGAGATAGACTTCGGCGGACGAAAAGTTCAGCCCGCAGCGCGATTCCAGCACCGCAAGCAGCATGGCGAGCCTTCCGCTGTCCCACCCCACCACCGCCCGGCGCGGGGTCGCGCCCGATTGCAGGCGGACGATCAGCGCCTGGATCTCGACAAGAACCGGGCGTGTGCCTTCCAGCGCCGGAAACACCGCACTGCCCGCCAAGGGCAATTCGCGCCCTGACAGGAACAGCAGCGAAGGATTGGCGACCTCCTCAAGCCCCTCGGTCGCCATGGCGAATACCCCGATCTCGTCGACCGCGCCGAACCGGTTCTTGAGCGCGCGCAGGATGCGGTACTGGTGGCTGCGCTCACCCTCAAAACTCATGACGACGTCGACCATGTGTTCGAGCACGCGGGGGCCGGCGATGGTGCCATCCTTGGTAACATGGCCGACAAGGAAAACGACGCAGCCGGTTTCCTTGGCATAGCGGATCAGTTCCAAGGCGCAGCCGCGCACCTGGCTGACCGTGCCAGGCGCGCCTTCGATCGTGTCGGAATGCATCGTCTGGATCGAATCGATCACCAGCAACGCCGGCGGTGCACCATTGCCCAGCGTCGTCAGAATGTCGCGCACCGAGGTTTCCGACGCGAGCCGGATCGGCGCGTCGGCCACGCCCATGCGGCTTGCACGCAGACGCACCTGCCCTGCCGCCTCCTCGCCGCTGACATAGACGACATCGTTTCCGCCGCGGGCGATGGTGGCTGCGCATTGCAGCAGCAGCGTCGATTTGCCGATCCCCGGATCCCCGCCCAGCAATACCGCGCTGCCCGGCACCAGACCGCCACCCAGGGCGCGATCGAACTCAGCCAAACCGGTCGACTTGCGCACCGGCAATTTGGTTGGCGCGTTCAGCGGCTCGAACATCACCGCGCGGCCGCCGCTCGACAGGTCGTGCTTTTGCGAAAACACCGTCGCGGGCACATCCTCGACCAGCGTGTTCCACTGCCCGCAATCGGCGCATTGCCCCTGCCAGCGCGGCGACACCGAGCCGCAATCCTGACACACGTAACGCCGTTTCGATTTTGCCATAAGCCCACGCCATAATGAGAACAGATGCTGAACGCAATTGCATCTCGCCGTTCTTGCCCGCAAGATGGTCACCATGCGGCAGAAGGAATTGCGGTTAGCTTTGGTATGTTACGGCGGGGTCAGCCTTGCGGTCTATATGCACGGCATCACCAAAGAGGTGTGGCACCTTGCCCGTGCAAGCAGAGCATATCATCACCCCTCGGCCACCGGGGTCAGCGGCGTGGCGGCGGCCTATCGCGATTTCCTGCGGACGGTGGAGCGTGACCATGCGCTCAGATTGCGCGTGCTGCCCGATGTTCTGACCGGAGCCAGCGCAGGCGGGATCAACGCGGTGTTTCTCGCCCAGGCGGTTCATGCGGGGCACAGTCTGGAGCCGTTGACCGATTTGTGGCTGTCGAATGCCGATGTGACCGAATTGACCGATCCCGACGCCGAGCCCCTTTGGCGTTACGGCAAGCTATGGGCGCAGCCCATCGCCGAATGGTTCCTGAGCCGGCCGGGCAACGCTGTCAGCGCGACCGTGTCCCCGGAAACCCGCGCCGAAGTGCGCGCCAAGGTTTCGCGTCTGGTGCGCGGGCGCTGGTTCAGCCCGCCCTTTTCGGGTGCCAGGTTTTCCGCGATGCTGTTGGAGGCGCTGGGCAGGATGGCGGAAGAAGGCGATGGCATCCCATTGGTGCCGCCCGGCTATCCGGTCGATCTGACCGTCACCGCTACGGATTTTCGCGGGCACCCCAACCGCCTTCGCCTGAACTCCCCGCCCCATGTCGAGGAGACCGAGCACCGCCTGTCGATTGCGTTCCGCGCGCGGGTGGGAAATACCGGGATCGACGGGTCGCCTGAGATGCTGGCCGATCCGCTCGAGCTGGTGCTGGCGGCCCGCGCCACGGCGAGCTTCCCGGGCGCGTTCCCGCCGCTGACCATCGCTGAGATTGACGCTCTTGCTGCGGATGAAGGCCGGTCGTGGGACACCCGCGATGCCTTCCTGGCACGCACCATGCCGGCGCACGTGGCGAGCGACAGCCTTGATACCGTTGCCCTGATCGACGGCGCCGTGCTGGTGGGCGCACCCTTTGGCGCGGCGCTGGCGGCGCTGCATGGCCGCCCGGCCCAGCGCGAAGTTGACCGCCGCTTCGTCTATCTCGACCCCCGCCCCGACCGCGCTGGCCCTGCCCCCGGCACTCTGACGCGCGAGGTGGGCTTCTTTGGCGCAATCTTCGGGTCGCTCTCCACCATCCCGCGCGAACAGCCGATCCGTGACGATCTGGAACGCATTGACCAGCAATCGCGCGATGCTGCGCGGCTCAAGCGGATCGTCATGGATCTGCAACCCGATATCGACCGCGCGGTGGAAAAACTATTTGGCTATACTTTCCTGCTCGCCCGCCCGACGCCCAAGCGCCTCGCGGGATGGCGTTCCAAGGCACAACAGGCCGCAGCCGAGCGCGCCGGCTATGCCTTTGGCGCTTACGCGCTGACCAAGTTTGATGGCATTCTGGATCAGCTGGCGCGAATTACCTTGAAGGCCGCCGGGCAACCCATGGTGGATAGCGTCCCGCTTGTTAACGCCCTTCGCAGCGCGCTTGAGGCAAAGGGGCTTGATCAACTGACCGACACGCAGGGCGGCGCAACCGCAGCTGCGATCGGTTTCTTTCGCGCGCACGACACGGGCTTTCGTATCCGGCGCCTGCAGATGCTGGCGCGCAAACTGGCACGCGATTGGCAGGTGGATCCCGATATTTCGGAAGATGCGCTCGACCGGGCGCGCGACCGACTGTACGAGATTCTCGCGCTTTATCACCGCGCAGACGAAGGCGTGCTGCAGTCGCCTAAGTTCCGGGAATTGGCGGCGAACGGGGTCAACGCCCCCAGCGCGCTGCTTGATTTTCTCGGTGGCGAGCGTCTGCTGCCTGCCACCGACCTTGCCGCAGAAGAGCTGCTGATCGATGCGCTGGAAGATATGCCCCGGCTGCTCAAGCGGCGGATGCTGCTGACCTACCTTGGCTTTCCCTTTTACGATGTCGCCACTCTCCCCCTGTCGCGCAGTCAGGGGTTCGACGAATTCAATCCGGTCAAAATCGACCGCATTTCACCCGATGATGCGTTGAGCATCCGGGAGGGCGGAACGGCGGCCACTTTGCGCGGCATCGAATTTTACAATTTCGGCGCGTTCTTCAGCCGCGATTACCGTGAGAACGACTATCTGTGGGGACGCCTCCATGGCGCGGAGCGGATGATCGATCTGATCGCATCCACCGTGTCCGAAGGCGTCGCCGCCGACGCCGTCAGATCGGCGAAGCGGGCGGTGTTCCTGACGGTGCTTGAGGAAGAGGCGCAATCGGGGCGCTGCCGCCGCGGACTGATCGACCAGATCCGCGCCGAAGTGCGTGAACGGATGGGATGAACCCGCGCGATGCTTGTGCCAAATGACGGCACAAGCATCGCGCGGGCGTCAGCTTCCGAAGACGTCCTTCAGCTTGTCGAAGAAGCCGCGGCTTTCAGGGCATTCATCACCGGTCTCGGTCGCCTTGAACTCTTCCAGGATTTCCTTTTGGCGGCGTGACAGTTTGGTGGGCGTTTCCACCACGATTTCGGCGACCATGTCGCCCCGGCCGCGCCCTTGCAATACCGGCATCCCGGCACCGCGAATTCGCAGCTGTTTGCCCGACTGGATGCCGACCGGAATTTCAAGCTTGTTGGTCGACCCATCGAGATCGGGGATTTCCACAAGGCCGCCCAGCGCCGCTGTCGTAAAGCTCACCGGAACGCGGGTCGCCAAGGTGGTGCCTTCACGCTCAAACACCCGATGCGGTTTGACGTGGAGAAAAATGTAAAGATCGCCGGCGGGCGAGCCGCGTTGGCCAGCCTCGCCCTTGCCTGACAGGCGGATGCGGGTGCCGGTATCGACACCTGCGGGAATATCGATCTGCAGCGTCTGGGCTTTGTCCACCCGGCCCTCACCCCGGCAATTGCGGCAGGGGCTTTCGATCACGGCGCCGCGCCCGTTGCAGGTGGGGCACGGACGTTCGATCACGAACAGGCCCTGCTTGGCGCGGACGCTGCCCATGCCATTGCACAGGTTGCATTGACGTTCGGAGGTGCCCGGCGTCGCGCCGCTGCCATCGCACGTATCGCAGGCCTGGCTTACCTCGATTTCGATCTCGGTGGACTTGCCATGGAAGGCTTCCTCCAAGGTCACCTGCATGTCGTACCGCAGATCGGCGCCGCGGCGCGTCTGCGGTCGCTGCGCACCGCCGCCGCCAAATGCGCCGCCGAAGATGGTTTCAAAGATGTCGCCGATATCGGCAAAATCGCCGCGGCCGCCGAACGGACCGCCGCCGCCTCCGCCGCCATTCATGCCCTGCGTGAAGGCCTCATGGCCGTAACGGTCATAGGCTGCACGTTTTTGCGGGTCTTTGAGCACGTCGTAAGCTTCGCTGATCGCCTTGAACCTGGCTTCAGCACCGGCATCGCCAGGATTGCGATCCGGGTGATACTTCATGGCAAGCTTGCGATAGGCGCTTTTGAGCGCGGCTGCATCGGCATCGCGCGCGCATTCAAGCGTGGCGTAGTAATTGGATTGTGCGCTGGACATGGTCTTGACCTATTCCCCGTTCCCATCGCCCGCCGCCGCGCCGGATCCCTGATCCGGTCGCTGCGGCGGTACGTTGGATTGCATCGAGGCGTTAGCCCTTCTTGTCTTCGTCGACCTCGGAAAATTCGGCGTCGACGACGTCTTCCTGACCTTCGGGCTCGGCAGCGGCAGCTTCAGCATCCGGACCTGCGGCCTGCTGCTGTTCGTAGATCTGCTGGCCCATCTTCATGGCCGATTGCGTCAGCGCCTGCGCCTTGGCGTTGATGTCATCGGCATCGCCGCCTTCAAGCGCAGACTTCACCGCCGCGATGGCTTCTTCGACTTCGGTCTTTGTTGCGGCGTCGATCTTGGCGCCGTGTTCTTCGAGCTGCTTTTCGGTTGCGTGAACCAGACTGTCGGCCTGGTTGCGCGCTTCGGCAGATGCACGACGCTTCTTGTCTTCTTCGGCAAACTTCTCTGCGTCCTTGACCATCTGATCGATGTCATTGTCGCTGAGACCGCCCGAAGCCTGAATCTTGATCGTCTGCTCCTTGCCCGTGCCCTTGTCCTTTGCCGCCACCGAGACAATCCCGTTGGCGTCGATGTCGAAGGTCACTTCGATCTGCGGCACGCCGCGTGGTGCAGGCGGGATACCGATGAGGTCGAAGTTGCCGAGGATCTTGTTATCCGCCGCCATCTCGCGTTCGCCCTGATAGACCTTGATCGTGACCGCGTTCTGGTTGTCTTCGGCGGTCGAATAGGTCTGGGTCTTCTTGGTCGGGATGGTGGTGTTGCGGTCGATCATGCGGGTGAACACGCCGCCCAGCGTCTCGATGCCGAGGCTCAGCGGGGTCACGTCGAGCAGCAGCACGTCCTTCACGTCGCCCTGCAGCACGCCGGCCTGAATGGCAGCGCCCATCGCAACGACTTCATCAGGGTTCACGCCGGTATGCGGCTTCGCGCCGAAGAACTGCTCCACAACTTCGCGCACGCGGGGCATACGGGTCATGCCGCCGACGAGGATCACTTCGTCGATCTGATCCTTCGTGACACCGGCATCGGCCAAAGCCTTCTTGCACGGATCGAGCGTGCGCTGGATCAGCGCATCGACCATCTTTTCGAGGTCGGCACGGGTGATTGTTTCGACAAGGTGCAGCGGAGTGGTGCTGCCACCTTCCATGCGCGCAGTGATGAAGGGCAGGTTGATTTCGGTGGTCGCCGCGCTCGAAAGCTCGATCTTGGCCTTTTCCGCCGCTTCCTTCAGCCGCTGCAAGGCAAGCTTGTCGGTCTTCAGATCCATCGATTCCTTCTTCTTGAAGGAATCGGCCAGGAACTCGACGATCGCATTGTCGAAGTCTTCACCGCCGAGGAAGGTATCCCCGTTGGTTGACTTCACTTCAAACACGCCGTCACCGATTTCGAGGATCGACACGTCGAAGGTGCCGCCGCCAAGGTCATAGACGGCGATGGTCTTGCCATCTTCCTTGTCCATTCCGTAGGCAAGCGCGGCTGCGGTCGGCTCGTTGATGATGCGAAGGACTTCAAGGCCGGCGATCTGGCCGGCGTCCTTGGTCGCCTGACGCTGGGCGTCGTTGAAGTAAGCGGGAACGGTAATGACGGCCTGCGTCACGGATTCGCCAAGATAGCTCTCGGCGGTTTCCTTCATCTTCTGCAAGATGAAAGCAGAAACCTGCGACGGGCTGTATTCGTCTTCGCCAGCCTTGACCCACGCATCGCCGTTTTTGCCCTTGGTGATGGTGTAAGGGACGAGACCCATATCCTTCTTGGTCAACGGGTCTTCAAAACGGCGACCGATCAAACGCTTGATCGCGAAAAGCGTGTTGTCGGGGTTCGTGACCGCCTGACGCTTGGCCGGCTGCCCGATGAGGCGCTGGCCATCCTTGGTGAAGGCGACGATCGACGGCGTGGTGCGCGCGCCTTCGGAATTTTCGATGACCTTGGGCTTGCCGCCATCCATGACAGCAACGCAGGAATTGGTGGTGCCGAGGTCGATACCGATAACTTTAGCCATAGTTTTCCCATCCATCTGGACAATTGTTGGACACCGCGCATCGCGCTTCCCGCTTGGAGGCAAAGCGCTTGGGCGGCTCGATTGTGGGCGGGATATAGGTGCGGTTTCGCTTGGCACAAGAGACGCAGCGCCCTAGTTTTGCGGCCTTTCCAATAGGAGACATTTTGACGTGACAATTACCCCCCGCCCCTTGGTCACTCTGTTTTGCGCGGCTGCGCTTGGCACCCTTACCGCCTGCGCGCCCGAAAACGTGGTTCCCTCTGGTGAAGAGATCGCCAAGGCCGCGCAAGCGAAGGGCGTCACCATCAGCAATGCCCGCGTGGTGCTCGCGCCGGTCGCCGGAAACCCGGCAGCGGTCTATTTCGATCTCGCTTACGAAGGGAAGCCGGGAGTCTCGATCGTCAATATTGCGGTTGAGGGTGTCGGGATGACGATGATTCACGATTACGCCGAGAGCGAAGGAACGCGGAAAATGGTAATGGCCGGACCCGTGGTCTTGAGCACCGAGGAGCCGGTAAGCCTCGCGCCGGGCGGACTTCACGGTATGGCCATGGACCCAGGTCCAGACCTTAAGCCGGGCAGCACAGCAATGATTACGATCAACCTTTCAGACGGCACCAGCGCGGGTGTCAATGCACCTGTGCGCGCCGCCGGGGAAGAACGCTGAACGCTCCGCTGGCCGGGCTGGATGGTGCAGAGGTCAATGTGCCTCTCGTTCCCGCTTGCCCGGTTGGCGGCGAGCGCGCGCTGACGCCGGGCGAGATTGATCTTGCCCGGTCGGTTTTCGGTGATGCGATCGATTACGATCCTGTGCGGATCAGGCGCCGGAAGTTTTTTCCCCTGCATCCGCGCCGGGTGACTATGGCGCCTCGCGGTCATCTGCACTTCCACCCTGCTGCCACGCATTATTGCGATGATTTCGCCTCGGCAAAGCTGCATCTGAAAGCCCACTTCATCCATGAAATGGTGCACGTGTGGCAGGCGCAAACGCGCGGCGAGTGGTATTTGGTGCTGATGCGTCACCCATGGTGCCGCTATGATTATGCCCTCAAACCGGGCTGGCCGCTGCATCGCTACGGCATTGAACAGCAGGCCGAGATTGTGCGGCATGCATTCCTGTTGCGGAGCGGCGCAAAAGTGGCGGGCGCTCCGGGCTTATCGGCCTATGAGCCGATCCTGCCTTTCACGCCCGCCTGATTTTCAGCTTTTAGCGGCAGCGCACGCGGCGTTCCCGGCCGCGGTTGTCCACGCGGTAGCAATTGCCGTTCTTCTTGATGAGCGAACCACCTGCACCGCCGACTGCGGCACCCACGGCTGCGCCGGTCGCAACATCGCCGCCGGCAACGGCAGTACCCGCCGCCCCTGCAAGCGCGCCGCCCAATGCACCTTCGCCGGCGTAATTGCCCGCACATGCGCTAAGGCCAAGCCCGCAGGCGGCACCGAGGACGATCGTTTTCAGCGAGGTTTTCATGGGGTTCTCCTTGATGTGACTTCATATCAACAACAAGGAGAGCCACTTCAATGTTCCGCAGCCTGTCCCAAGTCAGGCAGCACTCGCCGTATCGACGCGGTTACTCCGCCGCCTTTGCCACCGCCACCATCGCGGCACGCAGCAGGCGATCCTTGATCATCCATCCGGCCTGCATCTCCGAAACCACCGTGCCGGGCTCCTGATCGTTCGTGGGAACTTCGAGCATGGCCTGATGCTGATTGGGATCGAGCGGCAGGCCCACGGCAGCGATGCGCGTAATGCCGTGACTGGCGAACACCTTTTCCAGTTCGCGCTGGGTGGCTTCGATCCCGATGACGAGACCCTTCATGCTGTCATCTGCGCGCAGACTTTCCGGAATCGCCTGCACAGCGCGCGAAAGGTTGTCGGCAACGCTCAGGATATCGCGGGCAAATCCAGTCGCGGCATAGGCGCGCGCTTCGTCCTTTTCACGCTCCAGCCGGCGGCGCACATTCTGCGTTTCGGCCTGCGCGTAGAGCACTTCTTGCTTGGCCGTGCCCAGTTCGGCACGCAGCCCGGCGATTTCCGAGGACATGGCGATGGAATCGTGATCGACCCCTTCATCGAAATCCTTGCCTTCGGGGAAATCGTTGCCTTCCAGGAATTCTTCCGGAACGCCTTTAAGTTCAGCTTCTGCCGCCGCATCGTGCGGCTTGCCATTGTTGGTCATGTCGTGTGTGCTTCCATTCAAGCGATGAGCTTGCCCAGGGAACGGGCGGTCATATCCACCATGGGGACAACCCGCGCGTAATTCAACCGCGTGGGACCGATCACACCCAGCACGCCGACAACCCGGCCTTCACGATCGCGGTAAGGCGAAGCGATGACGCTGGACCCCGAGAGCGCAAACAGCCGGTTTTCGGAGCCGATGAAAATGCGGGTCGCATCTGCCTGACGCGCCGAATCAAGAAGCTCGGCCACGGACTGCTTGTTTTCCAGATCTTCGAGCAGACTGCGCACCCGCTCGATGTCGCCCAAGGCGCTTTCATCGAGCAGATTGGCTGCCCCCCGCACGATCAACACGGGGCGGGCTGCGGCGTCTTGGCTCCAGACGGCAAGCCCGCGCTCGACCAGATCGCGCGAGGCGTCGTCGAGCTGCGATTGGCCGGCATTAATCTCCGTGTGCATCGCCTGCGCAGCCTCGGCCAGCGTTCGTCCGGCGAGCCTTGCGGTTACATAGTTCGACGCCTGATCGAGCGCGCTTGCACTGATCGCCCCGCCGATGGTGACCACGCGGTTCTCGACACCGCCATCTTCGCCCACCAGCACTGCCAGCGCCCGGCCCTGCCCCAGATCGACGAGGCTGAATTGCGCCAGCCTTTGTTCGCGCGGTGCGACCAGTACCATCCCTGCCGCGCCCGACAGGTCAGAAAGGATCGCACTTGCCTGTTTCAGTGCGGCTTCGACAGGCCCTGCTCCAGCCAGCCGTGCCTCGATCGCCGCCTGTTCCTGCATGGTCGGTTCGGCCACGCGCATCATGCCATCAACAAAGATCCGCAAGCCTGCATCGGTCGGCAACCGTCCGGCGCTGGTATGGGGCGCGGCCAGCAGGCCCGCCATTTCCAGATCGGCCAACACCGAACGGATCGACGCGGGCGAGAGGTTCAAGGTGCCATCTGCCGCCAGCGTTTTCGAACCGACCGGCTGCCCGCTATCGATATATTCCTCCACCACCCTGCGGAAAATCTCGCGGGCGCGGGCAGTCAGTTCGGTGACGGGGAGCGATGTCATCTGCTGATGTTTAGTCTTTGCGCTTGCGGCGGCAAGTGGCCCGCGCCTATTGGCCCCATCTTGCCAACGGAGACCTTCATGCGCCCTTCAGGACGCGCGCCCGATGAAATGCGCGCCATCACGATTGAAACCGGCTTCACCCGCCACGCCGAGGGATCGGTGCTGATCGGCTTTGGTGACACCAAGGTGCTCTGCACTGCCAGCGTCGAACGCGGGGTGCCGCCGTGGATGCGCGGCAAGGGCGAAGGCTGGGTGACGGGCGAATATTCGATGCTGCCGCGCGCCACACACACCCGTGGCCAGCGCGAAGCGGCCAAGGGCAAGCAGTCGGGCCGAACGCAAGAGATTCAGCGGCTTATCGGGCGTTCCTTGCGCGCCGTGGTTGATCTGCAGAAGCTGGGCGAGCGCCAGATCACGCTCGATTGCGACGTCATTCAGGCAGACGGCGGCACGCGGACTGCCGCCATTTCCGGCGCATGGATTGCGCTTCGACTGGCGATCAACGGTTTGATGGCTTCGGGCGATATCAAGCATGATCCGATCACCGCGCAGGTTGCGGGCATTTCATGCGGCATCTTCAAAGGCACCCCGGTGCTCGATCTGGATTACGACGAGGACTCGAATGCCGAAGCCGACGGCAATTTCGTGCTGCTGACCGGCGGCAAGATCGCCGAAGTGCAGGCGACAGCCGAAGGCGCGACCTATGACGAGGAAGCACTGCTGCGCCTTCTGCGCCTTGCCCGCATCGGCTGCGACCGGATTTTTGCCGCACAGTTGGACGCGGTAAAATAAAGTGAACCTGCCGGGGGAGATCACATTCAGTATCACCGAGGGCGATCATTACGCGCTTTATAAGCTGATGTTTCACCGATCATTGAAGGTTCCCAAGCTTGCCCTGATGCTGGCCGTTCCCCTCGCTGCGCTATCGATTCTGTTTAACGTCTTGCTCGAGCGACCACTGCTTGACGGCCTTATTCCGATCTTTGTCGGGATTGCCGTTGGTAGCGCGACAGTCGGTATTTTGTTTGCCTCGCTCAAGCCAAGAGCACGCAAGATATATCAAGAATCCGCGTCGCTCAAAGAGGAGATGGCCTTGGTCTATGAGGACAATGGCTTCAGGATCGAGCAACCCTCGGGCTTGTGGCGAGTCCAATGGCAACAGCTTGCGCGATGGGACGAGAATTCCGCAATTTTTGCGGTCTTTCCAAATAGGGCCATGGCGATCATTATTCCCAAACAGCAAGTGAGCGAGGGCGTGATTAACTTCATGCGCAACCAAATGATGCAGTCAGGCCTCGAACGCCCTTGGAGACTCCGAAAATGACACGCCGTCTCGGCTCCGGCTCTCTTGTGATTGCCACGCATAATGCGGGCAAGCTCAAGGAAATTTCGGCGCTGCTTGATCCCTATGGCGTTAAGTGCCTGTCCGCCGGATCGCTTGGCTTGCCGGAACCGGCCGAGACCGGCACCACCTTCGTCCAGAACGCACTGCTGAAAGCGCGGGCTGCGGCGGAGGCTTCGGGCTTGGCGGCGCTGGCGGATGACAGCGGGCTATCGGTTGCGGCGCTGGATGGGCGTCCTGGCGTCTATACCGCCGACTGGGCCGAACGGCGGTGGTTCGAGGGTGCGCCGGGCCGCGACTGGTTCATGGCGATGGGCAAGGTCGAAGGGATGCTGGCCGAAAAGGGGCCGGATGTTGACCGATCAGCAGCCTTCCACTGCGTCCTCGCACTAGCATGGCCCGATGGCGATTATGCGATTTACGAAGGCCGCTGCGACGGAAGCCTCACATGGCCGCCGCGCGGCGCACTGGGTTTTGGCTATGATCCCGTGTTCGTCCCCTCGGGCGCCGCACAGACCTTCGCTGAAATCGCGCCGGAGGAAAAACACGCCATCAGCCACCGGGCCGATGCGTTTGCCAAACTGGTCGCCGAACATTTCGGCTGACTGGTCAGCGGCGTGTGCGCTGTTCCGAGACAGTGATGCGCTGGCCCCAGATATTGCCCGCCGGCCAGTAGCGGCACACCAGCACTTCGTCGGCCTGCGTTAGGGCAATGGCGCAGCCGACCTTGCGGGTTTCGGGCCAAATGATCTGTGTGTAATGACCAACATCGCTCCATTGGCCGGTGCGCGAGACATCGGGAAAGTTGCCGGGACGAAAATGGCGCTTTTCTTCAACGAAGAAGCCCACCATCTCCCACGGCGACCACCGATCCCGCGGGCCGCGCCACAAGTTTTCGCCCTGCCCCTTGCGTTGTTGGGGTGAGGCGTGGTCATAAAGGTTGCGCGCAGCAAGGTGATCGGCCCAGTCCTGCGCATCGCGGGCAAGCCCATCGTCCCACCCCAGCAGCGGTGCACCGGCATCGACGCGAGCGAGATTGTGTGCGGTCAGAAAATCGCGCTCCACCGGATCGGGGTAATGCGACGCTTGCGGATGCGCGGGCGCAGCTGTCATGACAAGCGTCAAACCCAAAGCTTGGGCAAAGCGACATACGAGGCTAGGGTGCGGCATGACACCGACTTACCCCACGATGATTAAGCGAGGCTGAAAGCATTCCACCGTGGCCCGCGCGCTTTATATTCACTGGCCGTTTTGCGCCAAGAAATGCCCCTATTGCGATTTCAACTCGCATGTCCGTGATGGGGTGGATGCGGACGCATGGCAGGCGGCCTTGCTGGCGGACATGCGGGCCGAAGCTCAGGTGTCAGTCGGTGAGTCGCTGACGTCGATCTTTTTCGGCGGGGGCACCCCGTCCTTGATGCCGCCCGCCTTGGTGGCGGCCCTGCTGGCCGAGGCCGAGACGCTGTGGGGTTTCGATCCCGCGATCGAGATTACATTGGAAGCCAACCCTTCGTCAGTCGAGGCGGCAAATTTTGCCGCATTGGCCAGCGCCGGGATCAATCGCGTGTCGCTGGGTATGCAATCGCTCGACGATGCCGAACTGCGGTTTCTGGGGCGGCTTCACGGCGCCGACGAGGCGTTGCAGGCGCTCGAAACCGCGCAAGTGCACTTCGGTCGGGTCAATTTCGACCTGATCTACGCCCTCCCCGGCCACACGCCTGAATTGTGGCATGATCGCCTGACCCGCGCCCTAGGGTTCGGAACCGGGCACCTTTCGCTTTACCAACTGACGATCGAGCCCGGAACGCGCTTTGCCAGCGATGTGCGGCGCGGACGGCTTGTCCCACTGGATGATGACGCGGCGGCCGACCTGTTCGATATCACGCAGGTCCTCACTGAAGCGGCGGGGCTCCCAGCCTATGAGACAAGCAACCACGCCCGCATAGGCGAGCAGAGCCGCCACAACCTCGCCTACTGGCGGTATCAGGATTATGCCGGGATCGGCCCCGGGGCGCATGGGCGGCGCGGCGGGGTGGCAACGGTGCGGCACAAGAAGCCCGAAAACTACCTTGCCGCCGTTGCACGCCACGGTGACGGCATTGCCGAAGCGCGCAAGTTGGCGGTTTGCGAACAGGCGGCCGAGGCGCTGTTGATGGGACTGCGTCTGACCGAGGGCATGGATCTCGCTGGCCTTGGCGCCCGCTTCGGATTGCCGCGTGCGGGGCTGGTGGATGAAGGCGCCCTCTTCCGCTTGCAGAATCTTGGCATGGTCTGGGCCGATGGGACGCGGATCGGGGTGGCGCCGCCCGGACGGGGTTTGCTCGACTCGGTGCTGGCGGAACTGGTGGCCGATACGCTGGTCGCGGCATGACCGCCGGTGCGCTGATTGAAGAATGGCGCGCCCATCTTGCCGACAATCGCCGCCGTTCGCCCCATACCGTTCGGGCTTATGTAGCGGCCGCGCAGCGTATCGTGACTGCGGGCCATCTGGGCGATTGGCAGGCTGTTGCCAGGACCGAGGCGCACGCCTTGCGCGCCCACCTCGCGTCGCGGCGGGCCGACGGCTTGGGCAATGCCAGCACCGCACGTGAACTCTCCGCGCTCAAGGCCTTCATCACCTTTGCGCGGACCCGGTCGGGCGACCCCGAACCTGCCGCCCCGCGCCTGCGCGGGCCGCGCATCAAGAAAGGGCTTCCCCGCCCTGTCACCCCCGATGAAGCGGTCAACCTTACCGAACTGGTCGATAGCCTGGCCGCCGACGAATGGATCGGCGCGCGCGACCGGGCCGTGCTGCTGCTGATGTACGGATCGGGCCTGCGAATCGCCGAGGCGCTATCACTGACGGGGCACGACGGGGCGCTGGGCGAGGTGCTGCAAGTCACCGGCAAAGGCGGCAAGCAGCGCGTGGTGCCGGTCCTGCCGATTACGCGCGCGGCGGTCGCCGACTATGTCCGGCTGTGCCAATGGCCCCTCGCGCCGGAGGAACCGCTGTTTCGCGGCGCCAGGGGCGGACCGTTGTCGCCTGCGATGGTGCAACGCACGGTGGCGCGCGCGCGGCGTGCGCTGGGTTTGCCCGATACCGCGACGCCCCATGCGCTGCGCCATTCCTTTGCCACGCATTTGTTGAGTGCAGGCGCCGATCTGCGAAGTTTGCAGGAACTGCTCGGGCACGCGTCGCTTGGCTCAACCCAGATCTACACCCGTGTCGATGCGGCCAGTCTGCTGGAAAACTACCGCAAGGCGCATCCGCGCGGCTGATCCGGTTTAGACCTGATCGTCGGCCTCGTGCGCCTTGACCGGCTTCCAGGTCACGACGCGGTAGATGTAGAAAGCTACCCCGGCGAGCACGAAGAGGACAATTCCGTAGCCTGCGAGACTTTCAAACCTTTTGACCAGCGGTTCGATCGCCTTTCCGCCGAAGATCAGGATCGCGTTCCACACGCCCGAACCCAGGAAGGTAAAAAGGCAAAAGCGCCACAATTTCATGTGAGCCAATCCGGCCGGCAGCGAAACGATGGTGCGCAGGATGGGAGAAAAACGCAGAGCGAAAACAATCCCGTCGCCATATTTGCGGAAGATATCGCGTGCTTTGGTGAATTCGTCCCACTCGAACGTCAGCCAACGACCCCAGCGGTCAATGATCGCCTTCAACTGCTCTTCGCTCCAGCGCACGCCGATCCAGTACCAGAACAGGTTGCCCACCACGGTGCCAAGCGTGGCGACAATCCAGACCGCGCCGAACGTCATCTCGCCTCTGGCGACCAGCACCCCCGCCCCGCCCATGATTACCTCGGAAGGGATCGGGGGAAACACGTTTTCGGCCATCATCAACAAGAATATGCCGACGTAGCCGCCCTTGTTGAGCAGTTCGATCAGGAATTCGGTCATGGATCCTGCTGTTCCGGTTGGTGAGTCAGGCGGCGCCGGGACGGACGGCCAAACGCCGCTCGATTGCATCCCAGATCATGCCCGCCGTATCAGTGTTGTTAAACCGGTCAATCGCCACGATGCCGGTGGGAGAGGTCACATTGATCTCCGTCAGCCACTTACCGCCAATCACGTCGATGCCAACAAAGGTGAGGCCAAGCCGTTTCAAATCCGGGCCGAGCGCCTCGCAAATCTCGATTTCGCGGGCCGTAAGATCAGTTGCCTGCGCAGAGCCGCCCATCGCAAGGTTGGATCGAAACTCCCCCTCGCCCGGCACCCGGTTGATGGCGCCGGCCACCTCGCCATCGATCAGCACGATGCGTTTGTCGCCCTGCGCCACTTCGGGCAGGAAGGGCTGAACCATGTGCGGTTCGGGCCAGGTCTGGTTGAACACCTCGAACAGGGCGGTGAGATTCTCGGCGTTTTCGCCAATACGGAAAATCGCCTTGCCGCCGTTGCCGTGAATCGGTTTCACGACAATCGCACCGTGCTTCGCCATGAAGCGCCGCACCTCGTCCACTGAGCGCGTGACCAGCGTGGGCGGCATGAACCGGCGGTAGTTCAGCACCATCACCTTTTCCGGCGAATTGCGGACATGGGCGGGGTCGTTCACGACCAGCGTTTCATGGCCGATGCGTTCGAGCATATGGGTTGCGGTGATGTAACCCATGTGGAACGGCGGGTCCTGACGCATCAGCACCACATCGACGTCCTTGCCGAGATCGAGCCGCACCTGATCCCCGCGGGTGAAATGATCGCCCGTCACTCGCTGGACCGTGACTGGCCAGGCATGGGCGAACAGTCTGTCATCTTCGTCCAATGTCAGGCTTTCGACGTGATATTCAAACAGCGTGTGCCCGCGTGCCTGTGCGGCCAGCATCAGCGCAAACGAGCTGTCGCCCGCGATATTGATGGTGTCGATAGGGTCCATCTGGACAGCGACGCGCAAGGTCATTCATATAACTCCGTGGGGATCAGCCGAAGGGCATCCAGGCATTTTCGATGTGGGTGGGCTTGTGGCCGGGTGCAAGCAGGATCACGTCGATCCGAATGTCTTCGCCTTGGGTCGCGTAAGTCTGCCACACGATCTCGACCGCCGCAGCCACGCGGGCAAGCCGGCGTTCGTCGATCGCATCGCCAAGGCTGGCGGCACGGGCCCGCCATTTGACCTCGACAAAGGCGACAAGGCCGGTGCGCTTGGCGATCAGGTCGATCTCCCCCGCCTTTGTCTTCACGCGCTCCGCCAATATGCGCCAACCCTGCTGGGTCAGGAACATCGCGGCCTCGGCCTCGCCTTCGCGCCCGCGCCGGTCAGCCTCTTGCCGTTGCAGGGGCGTGCGCGGGCTCATTCGTCCTTCAGTTCCAGAGCGCGGGCATAGAGCGTGGCGCGGTCGATACCCGTTGCCTTGGCCACAATCCCCGCTGCCTTGCCCGGCCCGGAATCGACAAGCGCTGCGCGCAGCAGCGCATCGGCGTCCAGAATGGGGGCTTCAGCCTCGGTCGGCGGGCCGATCAGCAGCACGATTTCTCCCTTGGGCGGGTGCGCGGCGTAATGGGCAGCAAGGCTGGTAGCGGTGCCCGATCGGCATTCTTCGTGCATCTTGGTCAACTCGCGCGCGACAGCAACTTCGCGATCCGGCCACAACTCGGCAATGGCGCGCAATGACCGTTCAAGCCGCGGCGCGGTCTCGTAGAACACCAGAGTCGCTGCAACTTTGGCCAACCCTGCCAGCGCCTCCCCGCGCGCCTTGTCCTTGGCTGGCAGAAAGCCTGCAAACAGGAAGCGATCGCTGGGCAGGCCCGCGATTGATAGCGCCGAAACGGCTGCGCAGGCGCCGGGGATGCTGACCACATTGACGTCGGCCTCGCGCGCTTCGCGCACCAGCCGGTAGCCCGGATCGGAGATGAGCGGCGTGCCGGCATCGCTGACCAGCGCAACCGCCGATCCCCTCGCTTCATCGATGATCCGGGCGCGCACTTCGGGCGGTGCGTGATCGTCAAGCCGCTGAAGTCGTCCCTTTATCCCGAAATGTTTCAGAAGCTTGCCCGTCACCCGCGTATCCTCGCAAGCGATCACGGCGGCGCCTTGCAACACGTTCAATGCCCGCAATGTGATGTCGCCAAGATTGCCAATCGGGGTGGCGACGATATACAGCCCGGGCTCGGGAATGGTTGCGGGAATGGATGGAAGCTCCACGGTCATCGTCATGTCCATGGAGCACGACTGAGGGGTCGGCAAGAATGAAGCTTTGGAACACACGGGATTTGGCAGCAGGCCTGGGGTCTGCGGCAGGTTGGCTGACAGGGCGCAATCTTGCCCTCGCCGGCGCGGCGCTGCTGGCAGCAGGCTGCCAGGTCATCCCCAAAGGCGACATAGCACGCCCTGCTGTGCCGCCCGCGCCTGCGCCTGAACCTTCGGCCACGGCGCTGCCGACAGATACCGGCCGTCACCGTATCGCGCTGCTGGTATCGATGAGCGGCGATACCGCCGCCGTCGGCCAGGCCATCGCCAACGCCACCATGATGGCGCTGCTGGATACCTCTGCCGATAATCTGCGCATCACCACCTATGATACCTCCGCGGGCATCGCGACCGCAGCGAGAAAGGCGGTCGCCGATGGCAATGCGCTGATCCTGGGGCCTCTGACCGCTGACGCGGTGCCGGCGGTGCAGGCTGCTGCCCGCCCTGCTGGCGTTCCGGTCATCGCGTTTTCCAACGATCCTTCGGTCGCCAGCCCGGACGTGTTCGTGATCGGTCACATGCCGGAACAATCGATTCGGCGGTCGGTCGAATTCGCGCGCGGTCGCGGTGCGACACGCTTTGCCGTGCTGGCACCCGAAGGGGATTATGGCACGCGGGCTGTCTCGGCGCTGGAGAACGCGCTGCGCGATTATGGCGGCGCGATTGCTGGCAGGCAGACCTATGCCCGTGGCAACACCTCGATCGTCAGCGCCGCTGCACGGTTGAGGGCTGCGGGCGGCTATGACACGGTGCTGATTGCCGACAGCGCAAGGCTTGGGATTGATGCTGCAGCCGAATTGCAGCGGGGCGCGCGTAACCGTGCCCGCATCCTCGGAACCGAATTGTGGAGCGGCGATGCGGCTCTCGCCCGCGCACCGGCGCTGGAAGGGGCCCTGTTTGCCGCCGTTTCGGACCAACGCTATCGCCGCTTTGCCGAAAGCTATGCGGCGCGCTTTGGCGGGCAGCCTTACCGGGCTGCGACGCTGGGTTATGACGCCGTGCTGCTGACCTTGCGTATTGCGCGCGACTGGAAGGTTGGAGCGCCGTTTCCCAAGGGCGAGCTTTACGACAGAGGCGGTTTTCTGGGTGTCGATGGCGCCTTCCGCT
Organism: Sphingomonadales bacterium; assembly: GCA_009995225.1. GTDB lineage: Bacteria > Pseudomonadota > Alphaproteobacteria > Sphingomonadales > Sphingomonadaceae > Erythrobacter. The sequence continues at coordinate 173,994 of JAACPW010000002.1, forward strand.
TTGGCCGCAATGGCGTGGTGGAACGCGCGCTCGAGGTCCGCGAAGTCAAGGGTGGCGAGATCACGCCGGTCGATCCGGCCCCGACCGGCTTCGGCCGCTGAGTAAAATCACCAGGGGTGGCTTGTGACGGTGCGCGCTGAGGGCCTATAACCCGCGCATGGCCGATACCACCCCCGACGATCTGTTCGCCAACACTCCGACACCGAGCGGCGATTACAATGCCTCTGCAATCGAGGTGCTCGAAGGGCTGGAGCCAGTCCGCCGCCGGCCCGGCATGTACATCGGTGGCACGGATGACCGCGCGTTCCACCATCTCGCCGCCGAAGTGCTCGACAACGCGATGGACGAAGCGGTGGCGGGCCATGCCACCCGGATCGAAGTGAAGCTTGAAGAAGGCAACCGCCTCAGCATCGCGGATAACGGACGCGGCATCCCCGTCGACGAACACCCCAAGTTTCCGGGCAAATCCACGCTGGAGGTGATTCTGTCGACGCTGCATTCCGGCGGCAAGTTTTCGGGCAAGGCCTACGCGACCAGTGGCGGCCTGCACGGGGTCGGCATCAGCGTGGTCAATGCGCTGTCTGTTTTGACACGGGTCGAAGTCGCGCGCGACAAACAGCTTTATGCGCAGGAGTTTTCGCGCGGGATCACGCAAGGGCCGATCCAGAACCTCGGACCCACGCCCAACCGGCGCGGCACCACGGTCAGCTTCGTCCCCGACGAAGAGATCTTCGGCGACCGCAGGTTCAATCCCAAGCGGTTGTTCAAACTGGCGCGGTCGAAGGCCTACCTGTTCGCAGGCGTCGAGATTCGCTGGAAATGCGCAGCCGCGCTGGCCAGTGAAGACGTGCCCGTTGAAGCGACCTTCAAGTTCCCCGGCGGCCTTGCCGATCACTTGGCCGAGCAGATTGGCACGCGCGAATGCGTCACAGCCCAACCTTTCACCGGTATGCAGGAGTTCCCGCACGTCGATGGCGTGGGGCAAGGCCGGGTCGAATGGGCGATTGCCTGGCCGCTTTATTCCGACGGCGCGACAAGCTGGTATTGCAACACCGTGCCCACGCCCGATGGCGGGACGCATGAACAGGGGCTTCGCACCGCGCTGACCCGCGGCCTTCGGGCCTTTGGCGAACTGGTTGGTGCCAAGAAGGCCAAAGATCTCACCGCCGATGACGTGATGACCGGCGCGGAGGTGATGCTCAGCGTCTTCATCCGCGATCCGCAGTTCCAATCGCAGACCAAGGATCGTCTGACATCGCCCGAAGCGGCCCGCATGGTTGAAAACGCCGTGCGCGACCAGTTTGACCTGTTCCTCACCGACAATATGGACCGCGGCAAGGCGCTGCTGGGCGAGGTGATGGAGCGCATGGATGAGCGCCTGAAGCGCAAGCAGGAACGCGAAATCAAGCGCAAGACGGCGACCAACGCCAAGAAATTGCGCCTGCCGGGCAAGCTCACCGATTGCAGCGGCGAAGGCGGGCGTGAGACGGAATTGTTCATCGTCGAAGGCGACAGCGCCGGCGGCAGTGCCAAGCAGGCGCGGGATCGCAAATCGCAGGCCATCCTGCCGATCCGCGGCAAGATCCTCAACGTCGCATCCGCCACGGCCGACAAGATTCGCGCCAACAGCGAAATTGCAGACCTGGCGCTCGCGCTTGGTTGCGGCACGCGCAAAGACTGCGACGCTGCCCATCTGCGTTATGACCGCATCATCATCATGACCGATGCGGACGTGGACGGCGCGCATATCGCCACGCTGCTGATGACGTTCTTCTTCCAGGAAATGCCCGACATCGTGAGGAAAGGTCACCTGTTCCTCGCCCAGCCGCCGCTCTATCGGCTTACCGCAGGTAAGGAGAGCCGTTACGCCCGTGACGAGGCCGCGCGGGCGGAACTCGAAGCGACCGTGTTCAAGGGCAAGAAAATTGAAATTGCGCGGTTCAAGGGTCTGGGCGAAATGAACCCGCAGCAATTGCGTGAAACCACGATGGCGCCGGAAACACGCGGGCTGATCCGCATCACGCTGCCGCAGGAGTTTGAAGGCCGGGCGGGCGTTGCGCGTCTGGTGGACGAATTGATGGGCCGCAATCCCGAACACCGGTTCAATTTCATTCAAAACCGTGCCGGCGAAATCGATCGCGCTGCGATTGATGCCTGATCGCCAATACCCGGACCCGTGCGAAACCGACATCATGGCGGGCGACCGGCGCGTCTCGCGTCCGGACAGCGCGTTGCCGGATTCGATTCTGCCCGACGCGGCCTATCGCCCCGTGCCGATCGCTTGGTTTGCGGCGGCATTTCTGGCGCAGATGGGCGTGCTGACCATCATCTTCGTGGGCCTGATCGACCGGCCCGGTTGGGTGACGATCGGACTTTGCACGCTCGTCACGGCGGGGCTTGCGCAATGGACCTGGGAGCGGGGGATGAACACCGCTGGTCGGGGCTGGCAAATCGCGACTGCGGTGATGCTGGTGGCGCAGCTTGCCTTTGTGTGCCTTGGGGCGGCCGCGCGAATTTAGATCTTTTGCCTGCGATGGAGTGACCACACCATGATCCGCACCGCCATTCTGATGCTTGCCCTTGCGACCACCGGTTTTTCCTCTTGTCCGGCAGCGGCGCAACAGGAACAGCCAATCATGGCCACCCAGAACAGCCCGATGGAGATACGCGCCGAACAGGTGGTGGCATTGCTGAACGGCAAAGTGGAGCCGGCGGACATTTTCACCCCCGCCTTTCGCGCCGCCGTGGCCGATGCGCAGATCAAGGCGCTGAGTGCCAGTCTGACGGCGCAGTTCGGCCCGGCCGAGGCTGTCGCCCTGCTGGCCCCGCGTGAAGGCACGCGTGCCGCGCTGGAAATCCGGTTCGCACGCGGGATCGCCAAAGGCGGAATCGCCATCGATCCGGCGCAAGACAACCGCATCAACGAATTGCGCTTCACCGCGGTCGAGGCGCTGGTGATGGCTGACGATACGGCCGAGAAGATCGCCGCCGATCTCACCGCCTTGCCGGGGACTGTTAATGCGTGGTTTGGCCCGTTGGATGGCGGCAAGCCTGTCATCAGCATCGGCGCGCAGATGCCGCTTGCGCTGGGATCAACCTTCAAGCTGTATGTGCTGGCCGCGCTGGCCGAAGATGTGAAGGCGGGACGGCGCAAGTGGGCTGACGTCGTGCCGCTGAGCGAGAAAAGCTTTCCCAGCGGGCAGTTGCAGGATTGGCCCGCGAATTCGCCGGTCACGCTGCACACTCTCGCCAGCCTCATGATTGCGATCAGCGACAACACCGCGACCGACCAGCTGATTACGGAACTGGGCAAAGATTGCATTCTCAAGCTGATGGCCGACAGTGGCCATCGCGATCCGGGTGCGAATGATCCGTTTCTGACCACCCGTGAGCTGTTTCTGCTCAAGGCAAGCGATCCGCAGATCGTCGCCGCTTGGAAAAGTGAAGATGCAGCCGATAATGCTGCTGCCCAATCCGCGCTTGCGATGAGCGAGATGACTGTTGCCGATATCAGCGCGGCCTTCGCCAATGGTCCGAAGGCGCTCGATATCGAATGGTTCGCCTCGCCTGACGACCTTGCCAAATTGTTCGCCCATATGCGACGCACTGCCGATCCCAAGGCGTTTGAGATCATGACGATCAACCCTTCGGCCACACCGGCGATCAAGGAAAACTGGGCCTATATCGGCTACAAGGGCGGCAGCGAACCGGGCGTGTTGAACCTGACGTGGCTGCTTACCGACAAGACCGGTCGCGATCATGTGCTGACGCTGGGCTGGAACAATGCGGCTGCGGTTCTCGACGACGGAAAACTGGAGGCGCTCGCCCAGCGGATTTTGCTGCTTTCGCGCTGAGAGGCTGGCCCTCACCCCCTTGCGTCACTGCCGGGGGTTCCTTATCGCCTTGCACAAATATCAGTCTCACAAGGAAACCCGATGTCCGACCAGCAGCGTTTTGAAGGCACCAAGGCCTATATCGCCACCGAAGACCTCAAGGTCGCGGTCAACGCCGCAGTGATGCTGCGACGCCCGCTGCTGGTGAAGGGCGAGCCCGGCACCGGCAAGACCGTTCTGGCGCATGAAATTTCCAAGGCACTGGGCGCCCCGCTGATCGAATGGAACGTAAAGTCCACCACAAAGGCGCATCAGGGCCTGTACGAATATGACGCCGTGGCGCGTCTGCGCGATGGCCAGTTGGGCGAGGAACGCGTCCACGACATCCGAAACTACATCAAGAAAGGCAAGCTGTGGGAAGCCTTTACCGCGCCCCAGCTTCCCGTCCTGCTGATCGACGAGATCGACAAGGCCGATATCGAGTTCCCGAACGATCTGCTGCAGGAGCTCGACCGGATGAGCTTCGACGTTTACGAAACGCAGGAGCGGATCGAGGCCAAGGAACGCCCGATCGTGGTCATCACCTCGAACAATGAAAAGGAACTGCCCGACGCTTTCCTGCGCCGCTGTTTCTTCCACTACATCAAGTTCCCCGACCGCGACACGATGCAGGAAATCATCGACGTCCACTTCCCCGGCATCCAGAAGGTGCTCGTGAAGAAGGCGATGGATATCTTCTACGACCTGCGCGAAGTGCCGGGACTGAAGAAGAAGCCTTCGACCAGCGAACTGCTCGACTGGCTCAAACTGCTGCTCAACGAGGACATGCCGCTGGAGGTTTTGCAAAACAGCAATCCGGCAAGCGCAATCCCGCCGCTGCACGGCGCGCTGCTGAAGAACGAGCAGGACATCATGCTGTTCGAACGCCTCGCCTTCATGGCCCGGCGCAACCCGAACTGAGGCAGGCGATTTCTGACCCGGTTCAGGTAAACCTAGCGCCCTCCTAGGTCGCGCCTGCCCTGCCTTAGGTCTTTCTGGGCGCGCGTTTGGCCTGTGTTTCACGTGGAACACTGGCCGAACGCGGCCGTATCAATCGAAGCTGTACGCCAGCTCGAAATCGCCCCAGCGTCGCCCGCCCACAATCAGCGGGACATAGACGTTGCGCACCACATGATAGGTCTGCCCGTCGCCCTCCTGGCGATAGACCGCCATCATGTAGGGCGCGTTTGACACCTTGGCCTTGCGGTCGATCGCTTCGAGCATGATGCGCCCGTTGCGGCAGAACTGGGTGTCGTGGTTGACGTCCCCCGTCGGGGTGCGCGACCTGTCGGTGAGGTGAGTCGGCAAAAAGCCGTTCATGTCGGTGCAGGCGGCAGCCAGGACGCGGGGATCGCTCGCTTTTGCCTGGTCGAGGAAGGGGCGCCATTCGGCGTGCGCCCAATCTGTCAGGCGGGTGCGGAAAAGCTGCGGATTGGTGCCGGGCACGGGTTGGTAATCGGTATCGAACAACGCCGAAATCGTGACCGCGCCCCGTGCCAGCGCGGCATCCGTATGGGTGGAGATCTGTTGCATCATTGCCTGCGCCTGGGCCACCATCGCACTGTCTTCAGGGCTGAGGCCGGCGTGCACGATCCGATCGAACATCTCGCTTGCCGTGATCTCCAGCTCTTCCATCTTGCGGTGTGCGCCATGAAGCTGATCTTCATTGCTTCGCGCTGCGATATCGAAACCGGTGAGTACCCGCTGCACCTTATCGACGTGACTGCTGATGGTGCCGGTCGAACGGGCGATGACATCGTTTTGCTTGTCGACTTCCTCGACCAGCGCGCCGACGTTGCTGATCGTGCTTTCGATCCGCGCAACTGAGGTTCGGGCTTCACCGCTCGCCTTTGCGCCCGTTTCGATCCGCCCGATCATCACTTCTGCCTCACCGCCCAGCGCATCGATCGTCGCCGCAATCTCTTCTGTCGCTTTGCGGGTGTCGCTGGCCAGGCTTTTCACCTCGGCAGCAACCACCGCGAAGGTCCGGCCCGCATCGCCTGCGCGCATGGCCTCGATCGTGGCGTTGAGCGCGAGGATATTCGTGGTTTCGGCAATGTTGTCGATGTCCTGAGCAGAGCGTCGCACCTGCTCCATCGCGGCGGAAAAACTGGTGACGTGCTGGCCCAGCGTATCGACCAATTCGATCAGCGACGCGATCTGGCTGAGCGAGGACTGGATCAGCGCGGTCCCTTCGGACAGGCGTTCGATCGCGCGTTCGGACAAGAGCCGCGCCTCATCGCTTGCCTGGGCAACCTTGTTCTGATCGGCCTCAAGCGCGCGGACGGTTTCGGCCAGCGCCTCGTGCTCCGAACGCAGCGTCTTGGACGAAGCGATCACCGCTTCGACCACGCCGGCGACATCGGTGCAGCCCACCGTCACCGCGCCGCAGCTTTCCGGGATCATCCCCAAAGCTTGGGCATTGGCGGTATTGATGGCGAGCTGGTTCATGTGCGGATGCGGCCCTTTTTTGTGTGTCAGCCACACCTACCGCGAAGATGGTAAGCGAAGCGTAAAGGGCCTGGCACACCCCTCGCAAGATTGGGGACTGGTCAGGCCGACAGACGCGGGTTAAGCACATGGCATGTTCTTCAATTTCATCGACGAGCTGCGAGCGGCCGGTATCAAGGCCAGCTTCAAGGAACACCTCACCCTGCTTGAGGCGCTCGACCGGGACGTGATCGACCAGACGCCCGAGGCGTTTTATTACCTCTCCCGCGCCACCTTCGTGAAGGACGAAGGCCTGCTCGACCGGTTCGATCAGGTGTTCCACAAGGTCTTCAAGGGGATCATGTCCGACTATGGCCAGAACCCGGTCGACATCCCCGAAGACTGGCTGAAAGCCGTCGCCGAAAAGTTCCTGTCCCCCGAGGAGATCGAGAAGATCAAGTCGCTGGGCGATTGGGACGAGATCATGGAGACGCTCAAGAAGCGGCTCGAGGAACAGGAAAAGCGCCATCAGGGCGGCAACAAGTGGGTCGGCACCGGCGGCACCTCGCCATTCGGCAATTCCGGTTACAACCCCGAAGGCGTGCGCATCGGCGGTGAGGCGCGCCACGGCAAGGCGATCAAGGTCTGGGAAAAGCGCGAGTTCAAGAACCTCGACAACACCAAGGAACTGGGCACCCGCAACATCAAGATGGCATTGCGCCGGTTGCGCCGTTTCGCCCGCGAAGGTGCGCAGGACCAGCTCGATATCGACGCCACGATCAAGGGCACGGCCAAGCAGGGCTGGCTCGATATCCATATGCGCGCCGAGCGCCGCAATGCGGTCAAACTGCTCTTGTTCCTCGATGTCGGCGGATCGATGGACCCGTTCATCAAACTGGTCGAGGAGCTGTTCAGCGCCGCGACGACCGAGTTCAAGAACATGGAGTTCTTCTACTTCCACAACTGCCTTTACGAAGGCGTGTGGAAGGACAACAAGCGCCGCTGGCAGGAACGCACCAAGACCTGGGATGTGCTCCACAAGTATGGCCACGATTACAAGATCGTGTTCGTCGGAGACGCGGCGATGAGCCCATATGAAGTCACGCATCCGGGCGGCAGTGTCGAGCATATGAACGAGGAAGCGGGCGCAGTGTGGTTGCAGCGTGTCGCCAACACCTACCCTGCGACCGTGTGGCTGAACCCTGTGCCCGAAAAGCAGTGGAATTATTCGCAGTCGACCAAGATGATCAAGCAGTTGATGAGCGATCGCATGTACCCGCTGACGCTGGAAGGGCTGGATGATGCCATGCGGGAGCTATCGCGCAAACACGGGGCCTAATGTTGGTTTGAGGATAGGAGCAACATGATGCGGGTGATTATTCTTTCCGTTGCTGCATTTGCGCTGTCGGGGGCGACTGATGGTGTGGATAGGGCCGACCACAATGCGGACACCGCTCAGGTGATTGCCTTACCGCTCGATAACCCTTCCTATGTCCGCACCCCCGAGCAGGCCAGGCTGATCGAACGGGCGCAAAACGAAGCGGCGCCATCAGACACAGAATGCCGCGATCGGATCGCCCGAGCGCGCGAGGCTGCAGGCAAGCCGCCATTGCTCGATCGCGAGCCGGCGTCGCCTGACAGGCCCCACCACATCTATGCCGTCGACCGTCGGCAGGATGGCTGCGCCGTCATGGTGATAAAGGGCAATCCCGATGATATTCGTCCTCTGCCAACCGCCCCGGATGAACAAGCCGTGGTTACGCCCGTCGACAAGGAACAATAGGTTCCACGCTAATTCCGACGGACTAGCCTTTCTGATCAAGCTCGCGGTCAAGATGCAGGCTGCAGCGCCAGAAAAAGAACGCAGGCACCAGGCCCAGCAGCGCCGCGCCGTAGAGCACATATTGCACCGAATCTTCGCCATAGATCGGCTGGATCCAGTCCGACAGCACCCCAAAGAACAGCGGTCCCAGCCCAAGCCCGATCAGGTTCTGAAAGAACAGCAGCGCCGCCGCCGCGATTGCGCGAGCCCGCATCGGCACCAGCCCTTGCGCAGCGGAATAGGTCGGGCCGTAGTAGAACGAATTGAAGACCGTGGGCAAGAACAGGAGCACCAGTGCCAATTCCCAAGTGGGGGCGTTGTACGCAAGCATTGCCATCGGCACCGCCAAGGCCATGCCGATCGCGGGCGCAGTCAGAACGTGGCGGCGGTTCTTCGAGCCAAAGCGGTCGGCGAGATAGCCCCCGCCCCACGTGCCAAGGATACCTGCAAAGCCGCCCAGCAGGCCGAACCACAGCCCCACCTGCCCCGGCGTGAGATCATGGGTGCGCTGGAAGAAGATCGTGGTCCAGGTGGTCTTGCCATACGAAAGAAACGCCGCCGCAGAACCTGCGCACAGCAGCAAGACGAACGCGCGCGATCCCATCACCTCGGCGAGGGCCTGACGCAATGGCAGCGTTGGCGCGGGGTTTTTCGCGCGCAGGATGGCAGCAGCGTCAGAGCGGCGCGGGTCTTTCAGAACAAACCACACCACCAGCGCCAGAATGACGCCGGGCAACCCGACAATCACGAAGGCTTCGCGCCACCCCACGTAATCTGCCAGCGTGCCGCCGATGATCATGCCCAGCAAGGTTCCGATCGGAATGCCGAGCGAATAGAACGCCAGCGCCGATGACCGTTTTTCGGGCGGCACCATGTCGCTGATCAGCGAGTGCGCGGGCGGCGTGCAGCCAGCCTCGCCCACGCCGACACCAATGCGGGCCATGAGCAATTGAGCGAAGTTCTGCGCAAAACCGCACAACGCCGTCATGGCCGACCACAGGCCCAACGATACCGCGATCAAACGCGGGCGACTCGTCGTCGGTCGGTCGGCAAAGCGCGCAATCGGGATGCCTAGCACCGTGTAGAACAGGGCGAAGGCCAGTCCCGTCATAAGCCCGATTTGCGTATCGGATAGATCCAGATCCTGCGCGATCGGTTCCGCGAGGATGTTCACGATCTGACGGTCGATGAAGTTGAAGATGTAGACCGTGAGCAGAATCCACAAGGTCAGCCTGACGGATTGCGAACCGGACACTTTGCCCGCCGTGGTTGCCATAGTGTTTTCTCTCCCAAAGGTGGCGGTTTTTTCCGCCATCCTGCGTGGTTATTTGGCTGTGTGCGTCCGCGCCGGAATGACGCCAATCAGTAAAGCAGGTGCGGTCGCACCTCGGCAACCCACGCAGCTTCGTCATGTGACGTCATGGCGTCAAGCTGCTCCGGTGTCGCGGTGGTATCGTCGACCCATTGGCGCAAGGCCGGCCCGCCGTTGATGACGTCAATTGCCAGACGGTCGCGTTCGTACTCGTAAGGGAAATCGCGCCACAAAGGATAGTCGGGATAAAGCAGCCGAATGGCTTTGAATGCGAGGGCCTGAAGACGCCAAGGCTTGAACGCGTCATGTCCGTAAAACGTGTTTTCCGCGTGGATCATCAAGGCATTGCAAAGCTTGCCTGCATGCTTGTGGAAGGTCGGTTCAAACCAGCATTCGCGAATGGCGCAGCCATCCAGCCATTCGGGGGCAAGCTTGCGCATCACCTTGAGCACCCCGCCTGCGTCAATATCCGGCGCACCGAACAAGACCTCGAGCGGCCGCGTGGTGCCGCGCCCCTCTGACAGCGTGGTACCTTCGAGCATGACGGTGCCAGCATAGCAGCGCGCCATGTTGACGTTCGCGGCATTGGGTGACGGATTGATCCACAGCCGTGACGTCGGCCATCCGAAACCGTCGTCGTCAGGCTGCCATCTCTCCATCGCCACCACCTTGTAGGCAACGTCGAGACCAAAATGTCCGATGAACCAGTAGCCCATCTCTCCCATGGTAAGGCCGTGACGCATCGGCATCGGCGCCGCCCCGACAAAGCTCTCTTGGCCGGGCACCAGCAAGGTGCCTTCCACTGGCCGGCCCGCAGGATTGGGCCGGTCCAGCACCCATACTTCCTTGCCCGCCTTGGCCGCTTCCTCAAGCAGATAGAGCAGCGTGGTGACGAAGGTGTAGATCCGGCAGCCCAGATCCTGAAGGTCGAACAGAAAGACGTCTGCGCTCGACATCATTTGCCCGGTCGGGCGGCGCACCTCGCCATAGAGCGAGAAGATCGGGATGCCGTAGCGCGGGTCCATCTCGTCCGCGGTTTCGACCATGTTATCTTGCTTGTCGCCCTTCAGTCCGTGCTGTGGCCCGAACGCGCTGTTCACGTTCACATCCGCGGCAATCAGCGCGTCGAGACTGTGGGTGAGATCCGCCGTTACGCTCGCGGGATGAGCTACCAGCGCAACGCGGCGCCCCTTGAGTTGGTGGAGGAGTTCGGGGTCGGCCAGAAGCCGGTCGATACCTGTTTTCATGGCGCTACGGGTGGAACACGAAGCCTTCAAAGGCAATGGTATTTGCGCATTTAGTCTCTATACCGGTGACATGGATTGGAACACTGCACTCATCGCTGCCGCTTGGGCGATCATTCTGGGCGGCGCAGGCGGCGTATTGACCGATATCGGCCCTTGGTATCGCGAGCTGAAAAAGCCGCATTGGCAACCGCCAGACTGGTTGTTCGGCCCAGCCTGGACGATTATTCTCGGCCTTTCGGGTTGGAGTTTCTACATTTCCTTGATGGCCGCCCCTTCGGCTGAAGCGCGATTTGTTGTGTATGGTCTGTTTGCCGCAAACTTCTTGCTGCACTTTTTGTGGTCACCGCTTTTCTTCAAGTTGCGTCGACCAGATTGGGCGCTGGCGGAGAACATCTTTCTGTGGCTTTCAGTGACGGCGCTGATGGTCGTCTTGCCCCGTGTCACTGGCGACAGCTTCACCGGCTGGCTGAACGTACCTTACTTCATCTGGGTCAGCTTTGCCTTCGCGCTCAATGGCATGATCGTGAAATTGAACGCGCCTTTCGGCGACCGCCCTGCTGCGGCCTAACGCTCGATAATCAATGCCCGGCAGGCTTCGGAATGAAATTCCGGCGTGCCGGGCGGGAAGGCCATCGCCCAGTATTGCATAGCTCCGTTCGGATGCTCCACGATGGCGTTCAGCGCCACCTGTGCAGGGTCTGGTAGCTTGGCGGCAATGCTGGCTTTCAGAGCCATTCCATTATCTGTGTGCGAACAGGCAATGGCGATCGCCTCAACCGGCGCATCGCGGATTGCCTTGCGGAACGAGTCGAAATCATACGCCGCCCACTGACCCGAGGGCGAAAGGTTGAACTCGCGGTAGCAAGTATCGCCAAGAGGCTGCCAGAAAACCTCGAAACATGTGGTCTTCCACAGATTGTCCCTTCGCGCAGGCGGCGCAGGCGGCGGCAATATGATTGCCGGGATATGGCCATCCAGACGGAATTCAACCTCGCAGCCTTGCGTTGTCGCGGTGACGGACGCGGTGATGGCTCGAATGGGGCCAAGATCGCAGGCTCGGTGAAGCATGAGCGGGTGCATCTTCGTTTCATGCCTACGCCCCGGCAGCCGGGCAAGTCCCTTCCCGTCGCGCACCCTGGCTGTTAAGCGCGCACCTTATGAGCACCTACGATTCCGCCCTCCTCCGCCTGCTCGAAGAGCGTGGCTATATCCACCAATTGACTGATGCGTCGGGTCTTGATGCCTTGGCCACCAAGCAGATCGTGCCTGGTTATATCGGTTTTGATGCCACCGCGCCCTCACTGCATATCGGATCGCTGGTGCAGATCATGATGCTGCGCCGTCTTCAGCAAACGGGGCACAAGCCTGTCGTGGTCATGGGTGGCGGCACGACGCGGATCGGCGACCCCACCGGCCGCGATGAAAGCCGCAAAATGCTGACCGATGAGACGATCGAAGCGAATATCCGCTCGATCTTCACGGTGTTTGACAAGCTTCTGACCTTCGGCGATGGGCCGACGGATGCGGTGATGGTCAACAATCACGATTGGCTGGGACAGTTGGGTTACATTGAACTGCTCCAACAGGTCGGGACGCATTTCACCATCAACCGGATGCTGACCTTCGATTCGGTGAAGCTGCGGCTCGACCGTGAACAGCCAATGACGTTCCTCGAATTCAACTATATGATCCTGCAAGGGTACGATTTCAGACATTTGTCGCACGACCTTAATGTACGATTGCAGATGGGCGGAAGCGACCAGTGGGGCAATATCATCAATGGCATCGAGCTTGGCCGGCGCATGGACGGGGCCGAGTTGTACGGGCTGACCACACCTTTGCTGACCACCGCGGACGGAGCCAAGATGGGTAAGACCGCGGCCGGCGCGGTGTGGCTCAATGAGGATCAACTCCCTGCGTATGATTTTTGGCAATACTGGCGCAATGTCGATGACCGCGATGTGGGCAAGTTTCTCCGGTTGTTCACCGATCTGCCGCTGGATGAGATCAACCGCCTCGAAAATCTGGAAGGCGCTGAGATCAATGCCGCCAAGACCGTTCTTGCCAATGAAGTGACGAAGCTTGTGCGCGGGGACGCTGCCGCGACCCGCGCCGAGGCTACCGCGCGGGAAACCTTTGCTGGCGGCGGAGCGGGTGAGGATCTTCCCTCGATCGCTGTGGGTGCGGAAGGGATGCGAATGGCGGCCCTGCTAACCGCCATCGGGCTCACCGCGTCAGGCGGCGAAGCCAAGCGGAAGATAGCCGAGGGCGCTGTGAGGCTGGACGGCGAGACAGTGACCGACCCTGCGCATCTGGTTTCGCCCGAAAAAGGCGAAACATTCAAACTGAGCCTCGGTAAAAAACGTCACGCCTTGGTGTCCTACTGACTTCGGAACTTTACCAATTGTCAGCCTTTGTGCTGCATTTCCTTCCTGTGCCTAAGACGACGGAAGGATCGCATCGCGTGACGGGTGGAGCTAATCTCAGCGTAACCGACTTGCGGCGTGCAGCGCGGCATCCGGTCGATTTTCCCGCGATCGTCGAGCACTTCGTGCATGGCGATCTGCATCTGCACGTCTGCAATTTGTCCGCGCATGGTTTCATGGTCGATGATGCCGACCAGTTGCAGCGCGGCGATCGCATCATTATCCGCATGCCCATAGTCGGTCGGATCGAGGCCTATGTCATCTGGACCCGCGACAATCGCGCTGGCTTCCAGTTTGAACGAATCATCCGCGTGGACGATTTCGTCACGATCATCGACCAACTCCAGCCTAATCCGCGCTTGCGTCGCCAGCGATAGGCCAGCCTTAGCCTGCCCAAATTTCGTCTGCTTGGCAGCGCGTGCCACGCCTGCCATGGCGGCAATATGAGCTCAGGAATTCCCTCGGTGCCGATTGCGCACCCGCATCCGTTACGGATCGACAACTTCCGTTACTATTTCGTCGGCCGCCTTGCAATGACGCTCGCGCAATATGCGATGCTGCTCATCATTGGCTGGCAGACCTATAACATGGCGCGCGATGGCGGACTGGGTGTGGCGGAGGCATCGGGCCAGCTTGCGTTGATCGGGTTGTTCCAGTTTCTTCCGCTGTTTGTGTTGACGCCCTTTTCGGGCCTGGCTGCGGACCGTTTTGACCGCCGGCGGCTTGGACAGGCGATGGTTGCGGTGCAATTGATGTGTGCCGCAATCCTGGCCGTGACAACCTGGGCCGGGACGGTCGACACGATCATATTGTTCGGCGTTGCCGGCTTTTTGGGAATTGCTCGGTGCTTTTCCGGCCCGGCGCTTTCGGCACTGGCTCCCAACCTTGTGCCCAAGCCTATTTTGCCAACCGCGATCGCATTATCATCAATTGCTTGGCAATCGGGCACGATCGCTGGGCCGGCAATCGGTGGTCTGCTCTATGGCCTGTCGCCTGCCCTGCCCTACGCGGTAGCCACGGGACTGCTCGCGGTCACGATCATCGCATTCAGCCTGATCGGCAAGGTTCCCCAGCCCGCGATGCGCAAGGATGTCAGGCCCATCGGTCAGATCGTGGATGGGCTTGGCTATGTCGTGCGCAACAAGATGGTGCTGGGGACAATCACGCTGGATCTGTTCGCTGTCTTCCTCGCGGGCGCCACGGCGCTATTTCCGGTGTTCGCCCGCGATGTGCTGGATAGCGGCGAGATCGGCCTGGCGATGCTGGCGGCCGCGCCCGGTGTTGGCGCGTTGTTGACCGCAGCGTGGTTTTCCTGGCGCCCCATCGACAACAACGTCGGCCCCAAGATGCTTTGGTCTGTGGTCGCTTTCGGCATCGCAACGATCATTTTCGGCCTTTCGAAATCCATGCCGCTGAGCTTGGCGATGCTGTTTATCATCGGTGCCGCTGATATGTTCAGCGTCTACATCCGCCAGTCCCTGATCCAGTTACACACACCCGATGACAAACGCGGGCGTGTGTCTTCCGTCAGCCAGCTCACGATCAGCGCCTCGAATGAAGGCGGGGACTTTTTTTCCGGCAGTCTCGCGTTTCTTGTTGGCCCTGTTGCTGCCGTCGTCGCAGGAGGCGTAGGCGCCATTGTCACGGTGGCGCTCTGGAGCCGATTATTCCCCGTACTCCGCACGACCAAGACCTTCGATCCGCCCGAAGACGTGCTAGAAGCCGACCTTAAGTCGAACACCATGGAGGCCTGATATGAAAGCCAACAACATCCTCGCCACGATCGGCAACACACCCCATATCCGGCTTTCGCGGCTGTTCCCGGATCACGAGGTGTGGGTGAAGTCCGAAAAGTCCAATCCAGGTGGTTCGATCAAGGATCGTATCGCGCTGGCGATGGTGGAAGATGCCGAGGCCAGCGGCAAACTCAAGCCCGGTGGCACAATTGTCGAGCCCACCAGCGGCAACACCGGGATCGGCCTTGCGATGGTCGCCGCGGTCAAGGGTTACAGGCTGGTCCTCGTGATGCCCGAATCGATGTCGATCGAGCGGCGCCGCCTGATGCTCGCCTATGGCGCAAGCTTCGACCTAACCCCGCGCGAACGCGGCATGAAGGGCGCCATCGAGCGCGCGCAGGAACTGGTCGAACAGACCGAGGGTGCCTGGATGCCGAGCCAGTTCGACAATGCAGCCAACCCTGCAATCCACGCCCGCACGACGGCGCAGGAAATCCTTGCTGACTTTGCCGACACGCCAATTGACGTGATGATCACCGGCGTCGGAACCGGCGGCCACCTCACGGGATGCGCAGAAGAACTCAAGAAGCACTGGCCGAGCCTGAAAGCTTATGGGGTCGAGCCCGCGCTTTCGCCTGTTATCAATGGCGGTCAGCCCGGGCCGCATCCAATTCAGGGTATTGGCGCAGGTTTCATTCCCGGCAATCTTCATACCCATGCCATAGATGGTGCGATTGCCGTGGATGCGGAGGAGGCCAAGGACATGGCCCGGCGCGCCGCCTCCGAAGAAGGGATGCTTGTGGGAATTTCCTCCGGCGCGACGCTTGCAGCCATCGCCAGCAAACTGGCCGATCTGCCGCAGGGCGCCCGTGTGATGGGCTTCAACTACGATACCGGCGAACGTTACCTTTCGGTGCCGGACTTCCTGCCCGTGGAATAGAGCCTTTCCTTAACCCTGACGGCGTATCCCGAGCATGGAATTATCGCACTTTTTGCGTTGCTGCTCGGGATAGGTGGTCCATGAAGTTTGTTAAGCTCCACTCACGCGGCGGGAACTACCTCGTGGTAGCCAGCAACGTTGCGTGGCTGCGCACTGCGGAGAACGGACAGACGAACGTCGGGATGGTCGGCGGTCAACCGCTGCTGGTGGTGGGTTCGATCGAGGAGGTTGCGGAAACGATCCTCAATGCCACTGCCGAGGCTCAGGTCCCGGCGTCGCCTCTCCCCGCTGAACAGGTGGAAGCGCCGGTTGCGCCGCCGCCTCTGGTCGAGGTTCCGGTCCCGGTGTCGCAACCTGTCGCAAAGGCACCCGCGCCCGAGGCCACGCCGCCCGCATCAGAGCCGGTGGCAATCGCGCCGGAACCCGAGCCGCTGGAACAGAAGTCTGAGCCCGAACCTGTCGCGGTGGTTCCAGAACCGGAACCCGAGGCAGAGCCCGCCCCCGCTCCCCCAGCTCGAACCGTCAGCCCGGCGGCATCACGCCCTCGCCCCGTCCCGCGCAATTCAGCCTCGCTTTGGGAGCGTCCGGCTGCACCGACGTCAAGCGGCCTCAAGGTCAAGGCGGGATCGCAGCGCATGATGGGCGCTCTGGACTAAGCCCCAACGCAAAGACGGGCCGCCATGCTGTTGCATGACGACCCATCCGCGCGACCAAAGCCATACTCAGGCAGCCGTGGCGAAAGCCTCGGCCGGAAGCTTCATCATATATTCGCTGCCAGCCTCCAGCTTGCGACGCAGCGCGCCTGCGTCGGGCAGGAAACGCTCGGCATAGTAATTGGCCGAAACCAGCTTGGCCTCGTAGAACGCCTCGTCCTCCGGCTCACCCGCCAGCTTGTTCATCGCGACCTTGGCCATCTTCAACCAGAAGAAGCCGAGCGTCACGATGCCCATGATGTGCATGTAATGATGTGCGCCCGCGCCGAGGTGGTTGGGGTTGGCCATCGCATTCTGCATGAACCACATGGTCGCGGCCTTCTGCTCTCCCAGCGCCTTTTCAAGACGCTCTGCCATATCCTTCAATTCGCCAACCTGCTTGGCCGCAGCGATTTCCTCGTCAATCATCGCGAAGAAGGCCTGGATCGCCTTGCCGCCATTCGACGCCAGCTTGCGGCCACACAGGTCCATCGCCTGCACGCCATTGGCGCCTTCGTAGATCATCGCGATCCGGCTATCGCGCACGAACTGTTCCATCCCCCATTCCTTGACGTAGCCGTGTCCGCCATAGACCTGCTGCATGTTGGTGGCGATGTCATAGCCCTTGTCGGTGCCGTAGCCCTTGATCACCGGAGTCATCAGTCCGATCAGCAGATCGGCGGTTTCGCGTTCCTCGGGGGTCTGCGCCTTGTGGGTCAGATCGACCTGCAACGCGCCCCACAAGCACAGCGCCCGCATTGATTCTGTAAACACCTTGGCGTCCATCAGCATCCGGCGCACGTCAGGATGGACGAAGATCGGATCAGCCTTGGCTTGCGGTTCCGCCGGGCCGCCCAGCGCACGGCCTTGGCGGCGATCAAGCGCGTAGGTCACGGCGTTCTGGTAGGCGACCTCAGCCTGGGCATAGCCCTGAATGCCAACGCCAAGGCGTGCGGCATTCATCATGATGAACATCGCGGCCAAACCCTTGTTTTCTTCGCCAACCAGATACCCGGTCGCACCGTCGTAATTGAGCAGACAGGTCGCGTTGCCGTGGATGCCCATCTTCTTCTCGATCGAACCGCACGTCACGCCATTGCGCGCCGAAGGTTCGCCATTTTCATCGAGGATGAACTTTGGCACGATGAACAGCGAGATGCCCTTGGTGCTGTCGGGCGCGCCCGGTGTCTTGGCGAGCACCAGATGGATGATGTTGCTGGTCAGATCATGCTCACCTGCAGAGATGAAAATCTTGGTGCCGGTGATCGCATAGGAGCCATCGCCATTCGGCACGGCCTTGGTGCGGATCATACCAAGATCGGTTCCGCAATGCGGCTCGGTCAGGTTCATGGTGCCCGACCATTCGCCAGAAATCATCTTGGGCAGGAACGCAGCCTTTTGTTCGTCCGAACCCTTGGCAAGAATAGCCGAGATCGCGCCTGCCGTCAGACCGGGATACATGGCGAATGCCTGATTGGCGGTGCCGGTGTATTCTTCCAGCACGAAGCCCAGGACGTGAGGCAATCCCTGCCCGCCAAATTCTTCCGGCTGCGCAAGCGTGCCCCAACCGCTTTCGACATAGGCCTGATATGCCTCCTTGAAGCCCGGCGGGGTGGTGACGCTGCCGTCTTCGTGTCGTTTGCATCCATGCTCGTCGCCCGCCTGATTGACCGGGGCAAGAACTTCGGCGCAGAACTTGCCGGCTTCGTTGATGACGGTATCGATCATGTCAGGCGTGGCGTTCTCGAAGCCCGGCAAGTTGCCGTAACTGGCCAGATCAAGCACTTCATTGACGATGAAACGGGTGTCGCGGGTGGGCGCGGTATAGGTCGGCATCACATATCCCTTTAGTGAGCGTTCTGATGGGCAGTCTAAATGTGCGGCTATCGGCTCAACCGAGGTCAAGCTTTTCAATTTCCGCCACAAAATCGGTAAGTTCCTTGATCGACGAATCGATGTCGTCACGCTGTGCCTTGAGTTTGGCAATGTGTGTGCGGCATTTGGCAATCGTGACGCGACGCTGTTCGACACGGCCATCGTCAAGATCATAAAGGTCGATCATTTCGCGGATTTCGGTAAGGCTGAAGCCGACATTCTTGGCCCGCATGATCCAGGC
Organism: Sphingomonadales bacterium; assembly: GCA_009995225.1. Lineage (GTDB taxonomy): Bacteria > Pseudomonadota > Alphaproteobacteria > Sphingomonadales > Sphingomonadaceae > Erythrobacter. The sequence continues at coordinate 192,587 of JAACPW010000002.1, forward strand.
AAGCCGAGCGCGGTCACGTTTCGAGTAAACGCGGGTCAGCCCGACACGGGCGGGATTGATCAAACCTTCATCTTCATAAAACCGCAACGCGCGCGCCGTGCAGCCAAACTCCGTTGTCAGATCGGAAATCGTAAACTGTTCGCGCTCATGCACATCGGGTCTGTCGAGATGCGCGCCGTTACGCCGCGGCTCGCTGTTGGCGTCCTTGGCGGAAAGGTCCGGGGCGGTCGTGGTTACAGAAACGGTTGCCATGCTCAAGGCATACCTTCCGTTTACGTGAGCGTCAAGTTCAGACGGATCGCAGCAGCGGCTTTCCGTCATGCAATTCTAGTCCCCGGTAGAAGCAGCTGCGTGCGCCGGTATGGCAAGTGGGTCCATCAGGTCTTGCTCTGATCAGCAAGGCATCCTGATCACAATCGACCGTGATCTGGACCACATGCAGCACATGTCCCGAACTTTCGCCTTTCATCCACAAGCGTCCACGCGAGCGTGACCAAAAGTGAACTTTCCGGCTTTCAAGTGTGGCATCAAGCGCGTCGGCATTCATGTGTGCAACCACCAAAACCGCGCCGTCAGCATCGTCAACGATCACTGCCGTCAACAGGCCGTTTGCATCGAATTTCGGCGCAAACACGGTGCCGCTTTCCCGCTCTGTCGTGGTCAAGACTGGGCCGCTCACATTATCCTCCACGCACGAACACGCGATGCGCACACGCCCCTCGCGGCACGCGCAAAATGTCGTCAACGCCCCGCTTTAGCGACGATTGTTGCACACACACAACAGCCCGCTGCAAAAAATGCGCGATTACGTGGTTTTGCCTTCCGCTCGGCGCAACACAGTGGAAAGAAGCTGGCGGAACTTCTGCAAGGGGGTTCACATCTCGGACAATGGCACCGCCCGGTGCCAGGTTCAGGGGGCCATCGGACCGCAGACTGGCAGTGGGGTGCTAGTGCGACCGATGGAACGAAAGGGATTGGATCCCGGCAGCCAAGTTAGGGGGTGGCTGCCACGGCCCGTAAGGGTGGATCCACACCGTCTCGTCACGTGGCGCCCGAGGTCGAAAGGCCTCGGGCGTTATGTTTTTAGCGATGATCCTGATTGACCAGCGCAAAACACACGACGCTGATCGAAACGGCACCCGCCTCCGAGATAGCCGCACTGCAGGCACGCGTGGTGGCCCCGCTGGTCAGCACATCGTCAACGATGATGACATCCCGCCCCTTCAAACGGTGCGCAAGCGCCGGATTGAGCTTTATGGCCCCGTTCAGTGTTCTTTCGCGCGCCTCGCGACCCAGTCCGCCAAGATTGGGGGTGCGTTTGTGACGGACAAGGGCGGCAAGTTCGGCCTCGCCCCTGCCCATTCTCTCAAGCTCGATCGTTAGCAGCGCGGCCTGGTTGAAACCACGCTGCCACATTCGCCAGCGATGCAGCGGGACCGGCACCAGCACAGGCAGGCGCTGCCCTGCCGGCCGGCCCGGAAGATGCACCGCCATTAGCCGCGCAAGAAGCCGCGCCAGCGCAATCCTGCCGCCGTGCTTGTAGGCGAGAACCAGCCGCCGCGACATTTCGTTATAAAACGCCGCTGCATAGACCGGCACAGCGCCATGGCCCTGTTCGCTGATCGAAGGAGCCTCAAGCGCACTCCAACAACTGCCACACAAGCCATCCTGGCTAGCAATTGCCGTGCCGCAGGCAGGACAGCGCGGTGGATAAAGCAAATCCACCACAGGCAGGAATTGTCTGGCAAGCTGCGATACCGTCACCACGGCTTGGATTGTCGCACGGCTTGCACTGATCTTGCAAGCAAGGCAGGGCACCGCGCATGACCCCCCGTATCCCCACCATCTTCAGTCGGAAACGCCGCGAAATGCGGTTTGAGCGCGCGCGAAGACGTTCGGCTGTCGACGGCGCCGCGCGGTTCATCATTGACGACATGGTCGATGATACCCTCGAACGCCTCGCTTTCCTGCGACACAGGCCCGCCCGCGCGCGGGTTCTGGGTGACTGGACGGGGCGTCTTGCAGGCGTTTTGCGCGCGGATGGAGGATCGGTTGAGGAAGCGATTGCGCTCGATCTCGAAGCTCCGCATCCGTCAGGAGGGTTTGAACTTGTCGCCGTGCTCGGCTTGCTTGATGCGGTGAACGATCTGCCCGGCGCGCTGATCCATTTGCATTCGGCGTTGGCCCCCGGCGGCTTGGTGATGGTGCACTTCATCGGAGGACAAAGCCTGCCGAGCCTACGTGCCGCCCTGCTTGCCGCAGAGCAGGATCGGCCCGCAGCCCGCATTCATCCGCTGGTCGATCCGCGTGCAGCGCCCGGCTTGCTGCAACGCGCTGGATGGAAGGACCCGGTGGTCGATACGCACGCGCTTACAGTGCGTTACGCGTCGTTCGACAGGATCGCGTCCGATCTGCGCGACCAGGCACTCAGCAATGCCTTGGCCAAACCTGCTGGGCCCATCGCGAAAAATGCCCTCATCCGCGCGCGCACCGCTTTTGCCATGCGCGCCGACGCTGATGGCAAAACGTCCGAAACCTTCGAAATCATCACTCTGACCGGACGACGATCACTCGCCGGGACTTAGGCGTTCTTCAGCGCAGCCTGCGCTGCCGCGAGCCGCGCAATCGGCACCCGGTATGGCGAGGCGCTGACGTAATCGAGGCCAACCTTCTCGCAAAAGGCGATGCTTGCCGGGTCACCGCCATGTTCGCCGCAAATGCCGAGCTTGATATCGGGCCGAGTCGCTCTCCCCCGCTCGACCGCGAGCTCGACCAACTGGCCGACGCCGTCGATATCCAGGCTGACGAAGGGATCACGTGGGAAGATGCCCTTATCGACGTACACACTGAGGAAGCGTGCCGCATCATCGCGTGACACGCCCAGAGTGGTTTGCGTCAGGTCGTTCGTGCCGAAGCTGAAGAACGCCCCCTCCTCGGCGATCTCGCCCGCCATTAACGCAGCGCGCGGCAGTTCGATCATGGTGCCGACGAGATACTCGACCCGGGTTCCGACCTCGGCAAACACGGCTTCGGCGACACGGTCCACCAGCACCCGAAGGATCGCCAGCTCACGCTTGGTTGCAACAAGCGGGATCATGATCTCCGGCAGGGGAGCCTCACCGCTTGCGTTCTTCACGGCGCACACCGCTTCAAAGATCGCCCGCGCCTGCATCTCGTAGATTTCGGGGAAGGTGATCCCAAGGCGACAGCCACGGTGGCCCAGCATCGGGTTGAATTCGTGCAATTCCCCCGCACGGCGTTTCAAGTGATCCACCCCCAACCCGGTGGCATCGGCGAGTTCCGCAAAGTCTTCGTCAGCGTGCGGCAGGAATTCGTGGAGCGGCGGATCGAGCAGGCGGATGGTGCAGGGTAGCCCCGCCATCACCTCGAAAATCGCGGTGAAATCGGCGCGCTGTTCGGGCAGAAGCTGGTCAAGAGCGCGACGGCGTCCCGCTTCGTCATCGGCAAGAATCATCTGCCGCACCAATGAGATACGCGAAGCTTCGAAGAACATGTGTTCGGTGCGGCACAGGCCGATGCCCTCCGCGCCAAATTGCCGCGCCATGCGGCAATCTTCCGGCGTCTCGGCATTGGTTCGCACGCCCATCCGGCGAAGCTTGTCGGCCCACACCATCAAGGTGCCGAAATCGCCCGCCAGCTCGGGGTCCACGGTCGGAACGATGCCGCGCATGACCTCCCCGGTCGCCCCGTCGAGGGTAATGGCATCGCCTTCCGTCAGCTCGACCTGTCCAATGCGCAACGTGCGTGCCTTGCGGTCGATCGAAACACCGCTGGCCCCCGACACGCAAGGCCGGCCCATGCCGCGCGCGACGACGGCTGCGTGGCTGGTCATCCCGCCCCGTGCGGTCAGGATACCTTGCGCCGCGTGCATCCCGTGAATGTCCTCGGGCGAGGTTTCGACCCGAACCAGAATGACCTTCTCGCCGCGCCCAGCCCACTGTTCGGCTGTATCGGCATCGAGCACGATCTTGCCCGCGGCCGCCCCCGGCGAGGCCGGAAGGCCCTTGGTCAGCACATCGCGCTCTGCCTTGGGATCGAGCGTGGGGTGAAGCAGCTGGTCCAACGCCATCGGATCGACCCGCCGCACGGCCTCGCGCTCGTCAATCAGACCTTCTGCGACCATGTCGGCCGCCATCTTGAGCGCGGCCTTGGCGGTGCGCTTGCCCGAGCGGGTCTGCAGCATCCACAGCTTGCCACGTTCTACCGTGAATTCAATATCCTGCATGTCCTTGTAGTGAAGTTCCAGCAGGTCGAACACGCGGGCGAGTTCGGTGTAGGCGTCAGGCAGCGCCTCTTCCATCGACTGCGGCTTGGCCCCCGCAGCCTCGCGCGCGGCTTTGGTGAGGTATTGCGGCGTGCGGATACCAGCGACCACGTCCTCACCTTGCGCATTGATCAGGTATTCGCCGTAATAGGCGCGTGTGCCGGTGGCCGGATCGCGGGTGAAGGCAACGCCGGTGGCGCTGGTGTCGCCCATGTTGCCGAACACCATCGCCTGCACGTTGACCGCGGTGCCCCAGTCGGCGGGAATGTCGTTCAGGCGGCGGTACACCTTGGCGCGGTCGGAATCCCAGCTATCGAACACGGCGCGGATCGCGCCCCATAGCTGTTCGTGCACGTTCTGCGGGAACGGGCGCCCCAGTTCGTCTGCGACGATGCCCTTGAACTGATCCACCAGCGTTTGCCAGTCTTCACAGGTCATCTCGGTATCGTTGTAGAAGCCCTTGTCTTCCTTGGCGATCTCCAGTGCTTCTTCAAACAATCCATGATCGAGGCCGAGCACTACGTCCGAATACATCTGGATGAACCGGCGGTACGAATCCCACGCGAACCGCGCATCCCCGCTCGACGCGGCGAGCCCTTCCACGGTCGCATCGTTCAGCCCGAGGTTGAGGACCGTGTCCATCATCCCCGGCATCGACACCCGCGCGCCCGAGCGGACCGACACCAGCAGCGGATCGGCTGCATCTCCGAAACGCTTGCCCACGGTGGCCTCGACATGAGTCAATGCGTCGGCCACCGCAGATCGCAGACTCTCCGAGAAGTCAGCCCCATCCCGCAGATAGGCAACACATTCTTCGGTGGTGATCGTGAAGCCCGGAGGAACCGGCAGGCCGATGCTTGCCATTTCGGCAAGGTTCGCGCCCTTGCCGCCGGTGACGGTCTTGTCCTTCTGGCGGAGATCCTCATGCGCGGCGTTTCCGCCAAAGGGATAGACTGTTTGCACTTTACGTCATCCTGTTAAGCTTGGGCATGGCAAGGCTGAACCGTGATACACATGAGACACAGTCCAAGAAACGAAATCATCCCTCGATCCGGCTGAAGTCGGCGACCCGGTGAACCGCGTCGCGGAAAGCGGCCAGCAGCGCAAGACGCGCTGCGCGCTTGTTGGCCTCATCGGCGTTGACAATCACCTCTTCAAAGAACCGGTCGATGGGCGCGCGCAAGGTGGCCAGCGCAGCCATCGCATCGGCGAACCGCTCGGCCTCCACCGCTTCGGCGGCGCGGGGCGCGGCAGCGGCAAGCGCGTCGATCAGCGCCTTTTCGGCCGGTTCGGGCGTGTAGGAAAGGTGCGTTTCGGCCGCATGGCGCTCGGCCATCTTGGCGGCGATCACCGGGGCCAGATCGGGATCATCGACTCCGGCCAGCGGGTCTTCCTCGCCGGTGTGGGGGACTTCGCCTTCGATCCCGCGCCAGTCTTCCTTCTTCAGGATATTGGCCGCGCGCTTGTATCCTGCGAGGAGATTGGCGCCGTCTTGGGTGGTGACGAAGGCTTGCAGTGCATGAACGCGGGCGAGCAGGCGGACGAGATCGTCCTCCCCGCCGAGGGCGAACACGGCGTCGATGAGGTCGTGGCGGACGCCGGCTTCGCGTTGTTGCACTTTGAGGCGGTCGGCGAAAAAATCGAGAAGGCTGGTCCCCTCCACCGTTCGTGCTGAGCTTGTCGAAGCACCGTACTTCCCTTCATGCACGGCACCTGAAGAAAACGGCAGCCCTTCGACAAGCTCAGGGCGAACGGAATTTAGAGGGAAGCGAAGACCATTGATCTCCAGCAGGCGGATCACGCTGAGCGCGGCGCGACGAAGTGCGAACGGGTCTTTTGACCCCGTTGGCTTCTCATCAATTGCAAAGAACTGAACCAACGTATCCAGCTTATCCGCCAGCGAAACCGCTACCGTCACCGGCGCAGTGGGCACATCATCGCCCTGCCCGATCGGCTTGTAGTGATCGCGGATCGCGTCCGAAACTTCCTGCGGCAGACCTTCCTTGGCGGCGTAATAACCGCCCATAAGGCCCTGCAATTCCGGGAATTCGCCGACCATTTCGGTGACGAGGTCGGCCTTGCACAGGCGCGCGGCCTGTTCGGCCATCTTCGCCAACTCTTCAACCGTTCGGGCTGAGCTTGTCGAAGCCCCGTTCTTTTCTTCAGAAGAGAAGTGCGGCCCTTCGACAGGCTCAGGGCAAACGGAGGGTGGTTGGACAATCTCCTCCTCGCACAGCCACCGGGCCAGCTTGGCCACCCGCTCCACCTTGTCGGCAACCGTGCCCAGCTTCTCATGAAAGGTGATGCGCGCCAGCTTCTCGGCGTGGATGGCAAGCGGGGTCTTCTGGTCCTGTTCCCAGAAGAAACGCGCATCGGATAGCCGTGCGGCCAGCACCTTGCGGTTCCCGTCGACCACCACGGCCGCGTCAAGCGGGTCGATATTGGCGGTGCAGACAAAGGCGTTGGCCAGCGTGCCATCCGAGCTTTCGCACACGAAATATTTCTGGTTCACCCGCGCAGTGAGTTGGATGACTTCGGGCGGCACGTCGAGAAATGTCTCGTCGAAGCGGCCCAGCAGCGGCACCGGCCATTCGGTGAGGCCTGCGTTCTCGATCACCAGGCCTTCGTCCGCGACCAGCGTGAGGCCCGCAGCGGCCGCAGCCTTGGCTGCGCCGTCGCGGATCATGGCGGCGCGCTCTTCGTTGTCGACGATAACATGGGCGGCGCGCAGGGTCGGTGCGTAATCCTCGGCGGAGGCGATGGTGATTTCGCTTGCGTGGTGGAAGCGGTGGCCCTTGGTGACAGCACCTGCGACGATCCCGGCGACTTCGCACGGCACCACTTCGCCATCGAGGAGCGCAACGATGCCCGAAAGCGGCCGCACCCAGCGCAAGGAGTCGGTGGTGACGGACGCCGCGCCCCAGCGCATCGATTTGGGCCAGCTGAAATCGCGGATGATCGCCGGGATCGCAGCGCCCAGTACGTCGGCCATTGCACGGCCCGGCTGCTCGATCACGGCGAAGAACGTCATCCGCCCCTTCACATCGCGCAGTTCCAGTTGATCGCGGGTGACGCCATTCTTCTTGCAGAAGCCGTCAATCGCCGCATCCGGCGCGCCTTCGGGCGGGCCCTTGGCTTCTTCGCTCACCGCCTCGGTCGCCAGCGGCAATCCGCGCGCGATCAGCGCGAGGCGGCGCGGGGTCGACCAGATGGTGAGGTCGCCCGCACGCACGCCCGCCGCGTCCAACTCGCGCCGGAACAGCTTTTCCAGTTCGGCGCGCGCGCCGGCCTGCATTCGGGCGGGAATTTCCTCGCTGCGCAGTTCAAGCAGGAAATCGGCCATCAAACGAGGCTCCATCCGGGATATTTCGCTTCCCATTCCGGGGTCATCTTGGCGGCGAAGGCCTCGCACGATGAACGCGCCAGATCGCGCACCCGGCCCATGTAGCTGGCGCGTTCCTGCACCGAAATCACGCCGCGGGCCTGAAGCAGGTTGAACACATGGCTCGCCTCGACCGCCTGTTCATAGGCGGCGATCGGCACGCCCGCGCCCAAGGCGTTGCGGCATTCCGCCTCGGCCTTGGCGAAGAGATCGAACAAGGCGTCGGTGTCCGCCACCTCGAAGTTCCACTTCGACATCTGGCGTTCGTTCTCAAGGAACACGTCGCCATAGGTGGTCCCGGCGGAATTGAACGCCAGATCATAGACGTTATCGACGCCCTGAATATACATCGCCAGGCGTTCCAGCCCGTATGTCAATTCGCCCGCGACCGGCTTGCAATCGAAGCCGCCCATCTGCTGAAAATAGGTGAACTGGGTGACTTCCATCCCGTCGCACCAGACCTCCCAGCCCAGCCCCCATGCACCCAGCGTTGGTGATTCCCAATCGTCTTCGACAAAGCGGATATCGTGGGTCAGCGGGTCGATGCCGATCGCGCCGAGGCTTTTGAGGTAGAGTTCCTGAATGTCGGACGGCGAGGGCTTCAGGATGACCTGGTACTGGTAATAGTGCTGCAGCCGGTTGGGGTTTTCACCGTAACGCCCGTCGGTGGGCCGGCGGCAGGGCTGCACGAAGGCGGCATTCCACGGCTCGGGCCCGAGCGCGCGCAGCGTGGTGGCGGTGTGGAACGTGCCTGCGCCCATGCGCATATCGTAGGGCTGCAGGATCACGCAGCCAGCCTCGTGGCTCCAGAAATCATGGAGCGTCAGGATCATGTCCTGAAACGAACGCGCCGGATCGCGCGCCGGAAAGCTTGGGGGCGGGGTGAGGACGGGCGGTGTATTCATGGCGGCTGGCCATGGCCGAACGCCCCACGAGCGTCAATGCCGCGCCGCAGCATCCTCGCTTATCACGGCGGTGAGGTCACGTTGTGGCGACACAAAGTCAGGTCATGTTGACATGGTCAGCGAATCGCGACATATAGTCAGGGCAACCTGACATAACGGAAGGTTGTAGCGACACATTCACTCTTCCTCCCCAGGAGATCCAACATGTCCTTTCGTATGCCCGTTACGTTTGCCCTCGCCCTCGCTCTGGTTCCGGCCACTGCTTACGCTGCGCCCGCAGACTCCACTCCTTTCGAGACGACCGTTGCCCACGATGACCTCGATCTCACCACGCCCGAAGGTGCGGCGCGGCTGGAGCAGCGTGTGCTGACCAAAGTTCGCCGGATGTGCGCCCTTGGCGGCCGCGATGGCACCTCACTTCGGCTTGAGCGCGAATGCCGAGCCACCGCGCTGGCTGCCACCGCGCCGGCGATCCGCCTGGCGATTGCCAATGCGCGGCTCGACCAAGTGCGTCTTGCCCAGACAGACGGTGCATCGCCCGCCGCCACTCCCGGCGTGTGATGACCCCGGCGGAGGGGCAAGCCCCGCCCCTCCGCCGCCGTTTCTGACCGATATTCAGCATGAAAGATCGACTGCATGACTCGCACATCAGACGCCGCGACCCAGTTCCTGCATCCAAGGGATTTGCAATGAACAAGGCCACCATCTTCATGAACGCCTGCTGGGTCGGTCTGGCCGGGCTTGGCATTGCGCTCGGCGGGGCGCTCCTTTCGGCTGCCGATGGCATCGGCACGGCTGGGATAGCGACCGCTATCCTGAGCGCCGCGGTCTTGTTGTGGACACGGCGCGCGGATGAATTCACGAACAGCCTTTGGAACGCGGGTGCAAGCGTTGCCTTTGGCACAATGCTGCTGGCCTTTCCCGGTCTGCCCGCCGCCGAGGGGTTCTTTGCCGGATTGACCGGGAACGAGAGCGGCCAGGATATACCCGCCGCCATCATCCCGGTGTTGGCCATCGCCGCTTTCTACATCGGCCTGTTCGCGAAGCTCCTGCTGGGAGACAGATGATGCCGTACAATCCCAAGGCCTATAACCCGCCCGAAATGGATCGCAGCTATCTCTACCGCTATTTCTGGGCGGGTGCGGTGTGTTGCGCGCTGACATGTGCCAATTTCTTCCTTCGTTATGACGGGATATTGCCCGCATGGATCATGGGCGGCGCCATCGGCGGTGTGCTGGCATCGAGCATCAATGGCCGTGCCGACGACTATTTCCGCAGTCTGTGCGCTGTGGGGCACAAGTGGGCGATGGCGGTGCTGGCCGCCTATCTTTTTGCGATGTTCATCGCCCAGAGCAGCGATCTGGGCGTATCGCCGGGGCAAGTCGCCTTTGCCGGAGCATCGGCTGCGGACATGACTGCAAAAACGGCCATCCTGTTTGACGGCTATATGCTGGCGCTGTGCCTCAGCGTCGCTTTCTATGCCGGATACATCTTCCAATGGGCGCGCGATCATTTCGGAGCGTCTGAAGAAGAATGAAAAACCGCCTCAAAGTCCTGCGTGCCGAGCGCGACTGGAGCCAGGCGGAACTCGCCGGACGGCTCGACGTGTCGCGCCAGGCGGTCAACGCCATCGAGACCGGCAAGCATGACCCTTCCCTGCCTCTCGCCTTCCGTATCGCCCGCCTGTTCGACATGCGCATCGAGGAGATTTTCGATGATGAAATCTGAACGTCAAGATGACGAAGCGCCATTCTCGGCAAAGCGCTATTTTGCCCACCTGACGATCTGGTCGGCGGGTCTGTCTTTGGTGCTTATCGCGGGCCTAGTCGTAATGTTCGGCATCAGGGATTACAGCATCTCGGGCGAAACGGCGGATCTCTGGCTGGTTTTGCTGGGCGCCCCGATCACACTCGCGGCATTCGCATATCTTTGGAAGACCGCGCCCGATTTCACCCTGGGCGAACCCCAAACGCCGCGCGGGAAGCGGGTGCGATGGCTTGTCTGGGGGGTCGTGCTGGTAGGTATCGCGACGTCTCTTCCAATCAACCTCGCCGGCAGCGATCAGGGCGGGCAATTGCTGTTCGGCAACGGCCCTGTGCCATCGCGGACTGCACTGATCGTACTGCTGATGTGGAGCGTCGCGCTCCCGATCCTCGCTATCCTGGGCCGGCGCACTGCGGACGAACACGCCCGCACCGCGCATGACGCCGGTATGGCGGCCGGGTTCCAGACCTTCTACTACGCGGCACCAATCTGGTGGATGGGCTGGCGCGGCGGGTTCTTTTCGCAACCCGATGTTATGATCCTGTTCGTTGGCGCGGGCATCGTCTGCTCGGCCGTCACACTGTGGAGGCGTTTCGCATGACCAATCTCTCCCAAACCGGGCCCGGCGAGGCCCGCACCCGCCAGCGGCAACGGCGCTTCGTGTTCTATCTTGGCTTTTCCGGCCTTGTCGGCGGCATTATCGGCCTGACGGTCGGAGCGTTCGATCTCGGCGATGGCAACCTGTTTTCAGGCGACTGGGACAAGCTCGCGCTCGATCCGGCGATTGCCTTGGCCCTGGCTGCGATGCTGTTGTTCGGCTTTGCGCTGCTGCCGCTCCATGGCTTCCGGTCGATCGACGAGCTCAAGCGCGATCAGAGCCTCGTCGGATTTACCGGCGGATGCATTGCCGTGCTTGCCGGCTTCCCGATGTGGGCGGTGCTCCATGCCGGCGGTTTCGGCGCGGCGCCCAATCCGTTTGGGATCTGGCTGCTGGCCTTTCTCGGCATGTCCGCTTCCTACCTTTTTGCGCGTTGGCGGGTGTGAACCTGCCGCGTTATCCCCCTTTTGCCTGCAAACCACTGCCTCTTAACAACCAAAAGGAAATCCCCATGAAACTTGCCAAACTGCTTTCCCTTACCGCTGCCCCCTTCGCCTTGCTGGCTGCAAGCCCGGCTTTGGCTGACAATCACGCAGACCACGCGGCGGCCGCGGCAGCAAGCAACGGCCCGGCCCTGTGGAAGGTCGCGGACGAAGACACCACGATCTATCTGTTCGGCACCGTCCATGTCCTGCCCAAGGAACTGGAATGGTATGACGCCACGATTGCCGAGGCGCTGACCGGTTCGGACACTGTCGTCACCGAGATCCCGATGGACGCGGCCAGTGAAGCGGCGCTTCAGCAGTTGACCCTTTCCAAGGGGATGCTTCCTTCGGGGACCACGCTGCGTTCGCTTCTCACGCCTGAACAGACCGAAATCTACGCCGCTGCGATGGCGAAAATCGGCGCTCCGGCCGAGGCTTTCGATCCGTTCAAGCCCTGGCTGGCCGGCCTGACGCTTTCGATTCTGCCGCTGATGCAGCAGGGCTATGATCCCAACAGCGGCGTGGAAAAGGTGCTGCTGGCCAAGGTGCCCGAAAAGCCGCGTGACGCGCTGGAAACCGCAGAATTCCAGCTCGGTATCTTCGATGGGATGCCGCAGGATGCGCAGGTCACCTTCATGATGGAAGCCGCCAGCGGGATCGACGAGGTCAAGCCGATGCTGGATCGGATGGTCGAGGTATGGGCCAAGGGCGATGCCGATGCTCTGGCTGACGTGATGAACGAAGGCATGGATGATCCGGCTGTTGCCGAAGCCCTGCTCTACAGCCGCAATGCCAACTGGGCCGAATGGATCGACACCCGCCTCGATACGCCGGGCACGGTGTTCATCGCGGTGGGTGCAGGCCACCTTGCCGGAGCCAAGAGCGTGCAGGATTACCTTGCGCAAAAGGGCATCACCACCGACCGTGTGAAATAAGGGGAGTATTGGTGTAGTGGTTCAGGAGCGACAGGCGGGCTTGATCAGAATCAGGTTCAACATCGTCGCTGCGATCCTGGCGCCGATCATGATGCTCGTTCTCGCCGGATGCAGCAATGCATCCGGCGAGACGGCGTCCGGGCCGGCGCCCAATCCCTTGCTTTACGAAATTGCCTCGGCCGATGGCACGGTGGAGGGCTGGATGGTGGGCACCATCCACGCCCTTCCCGATCGCGTTGCGTGGCAGACGGACCAAATTGCGCGCGTCACTGCCGAAGCCGATCTGCTCGTGGTTGAAGTCGCTGGGCTGGACGATGGCGAAATGCTTGCCTCCACCTTTGCAACCTTGAGCACCACACAAGGCCTTCCGCCGCTCGTGCAAAGAGTGCCGCAGGACCTCAAGGCGCCCTTGGCGTCGCTAATGGGGCGTGGTGGGATCGGCACGGAACGCTTCGCGACGATGGAGACTTGGGCAGCAGCGATCGTCTTGGCACAGGCCACTGCGGTCGGCGATCCGGCCAACGGGGTCGACCGCATGTTGATCCGTCAATTTGCCGACCGTTCGGTGCGTGAACTGGAAGGGGCGACAGCGCAGCTTTCGATCTTTGACCGGCTGCCCGAGCCTCAACAGCGGGCCATGCTGGCGGCGGTCATTCGCGAGAGTGCCGATAAAAGTGCAGACCCGGCGCGGCTTCAGCGTGCCTGGCTGTCGGGCGATAGTGATACGATCGAACAGGCAACCCATACCGGTATTCTTGCCGATCCGGCCTTGCGTGAGACGTTGCTGGTGGCGCGCAATCAACGCTGGGCTGCCGCGCTGGGTGCTGTGCTGGAACAGCAACCGCGCCCGCTGATTGCGGTGGGCGCGGCACATCTTGTTGGCCCGGATGGACTTGAGCGCCTGCTCGCGGCGCAAGGCTACCGGATAAGGCGCCTTCCCTAAATCGGTTGCAAATCCGGCAAGGTGTATCTATCGGCCCATCCTTCGGCGTACCGGTCATCCCTGGAGGCGGTGCGCGCGATGACAAACTATCAACCTGCATTCGAAAGGCACGATTATGAGCGACGCTCTGAACCTGCCGGCTGAATCGCGCGAACGGGCTGGCAAGGGAGCCTCCCGTGCACTTCGTCGCGATGGTCGGACACCTGCTGTCATTTACGGCGGTAAGGAAGAACCCACAATGATCCACCTCGAGCAGAAGGAACTGGTGAAGCTTTTGAACACCGGTCACTTCATGAACTCGATTGTCAACATCGAGATCGGTGGGAAAACCGTTCGGACCTTGCCCAAGGATGTGGCCTTCAATCCGGTGACCGACCGTCCGATCCACGTCGATTTCCTGCGCATGACTGGCGACAGCATGGTGCAGGTGCAGGTTCCCGTGGTGTTCATCAACGAAGATGCCTCGCCCGGCCTCAAGAAGGGCGGCGTGCTGAACGTTGTGCGTCACGAGCTTGATCTGGTCTGCCCGAATGCCAGCATCCCCGATGATATTCAGGTCGACGTGACCGGCAAGGATGTCGGTGATTCGATCCACATCAGCGAAGTGGCCCTGCCCAAGGGTGTCACCAGCGCGATCACGGACCGCGATTTCACCATCGCCACACTCGTTGCCCCGTCTGCTCTCAAGAGCAGCGGTAGCGATAGCGAGACCGAAGAAGAAGTTGAGGAAGCTGAGGCCGAATAATCGGCTTTGCTTTTCTATGACGTTTTGGCGCCGGGCTTCGAAAGAGGTCCGGCGTTTCGCTTTGTGTCTGTCGCCGTTAGGAACATGCCATGCAGATCTGGGTCGGCCTTGGAAATCCTGGTCCGCGCTATGCGCTTCACCGCCACAATGTCGGGTTTATGGCGGTGGATGTCATTGCAGACATGCACGGGTTTGGCACGGTCCAGACAAAGTTTCAGGGGTGGGCTCAGGAAGGTCGTATCGGCAACGAGAAGGTGCTGCTGCTCAAGCCAGCGACGTTCATGAACGAAAGCGGCCGCTCGGTCGGGGAGGCGTTGCGGTTCTACAAGCTGGGCACCGACGCGCTGACCGTGTTCCATGACGAACTCGATCTTGCGCCTTTCAAGGTCAAGGTGAAACAGGGCGGTGGCCATGCAGGGCACAATGGCCTGCGCTCCATCGACCAGCATTGCGGCGCGGATTTTCGCCGCGTTCGCCTCGGCATCGGTCATCCGGGGCACAAAGACCGCGTCACGGGCCATGTGCTCGGCAATTATGCCAAGGACGAACAAGACGATCTGATTGCCATGCTCGGCGCTCTTGGCGCAGAGGCCGAATGGCTGGGTAAAGGCGACGACGTGCGCTTCATGAATGACGTAGCGCTCAGGATGCAAGGGTAGCAACACGGCGCCCACTTGCGCCATTACGGCACACCGCCCCCTAGACTTGGGACAGCGAACAGGATTTCTTGTATGTCGTTCATCAAGTGAATTGCATGGCAAGGGGACGATGATGACGACATTGATGCACAAGGTGCGCGACACCGCGCTTTCCGGTATGACCGCACTGGTTCTGCTCGGCGCAGCCCTTGCTGCCCCGGCGCAAGCGATGAAGCCGCCGCCGACGGAACCGGGTAGCAGTTCATCGGGTGGATCTTCGAGTGGCGGCACCGCTGTTCCCGAACCTTCAAGCCTCGTCCTGTTCGGCGCTGGCGCCGCTGCCTTCATGATGGCGCGCCGCCGCCGTAAAACACCCGACTGATACCGGACAATCAGCCCGGTTACTGGCACGGTTGCTGGCATGGCCGCTGCGCTGCTAGGGCGCCCGGCGTGTCGGCACCCCGTTCCGCAACCTTGCGCGCTCCAAAAACAGGCCGGCCCATGCGCCGCGTCCTGGTTATTGGCCCTTGCGGATCGGGCAAAAGTACTCTTGCGCGAAAATTGGCGCCCAAGATGGGTTTGCCGCTGATCCACATGGACCAGCTCGGAAGGCAAGCCGGCTGGGTCGAAGTCGAAAAGGCCGATCTTGCCGCCCGCCTTGCCGTTGCTGTGGCGGGTGAGGAATGGCTGATCGAGGGCAACTACGGCAGCACTCTCGGCCCGCGGCTGCAACGCGCGGATACAGTGATCTATCTCGATTTCCCGATCCGCGTGTGCCTGTGGCGGCTGCTGCGGCGGGTCGCGACGCTGCGTGGCCAGTCGCGCCCCGATATGCCCGATGGCTGTCCCGAGCGGTTCGACGCCGCCTTTTTCTGGTATGTTATCAATTGGAACCGCGGCCCAAGGGTGCGAACCGAAGCAAGCCTTGCGCCTTACGCCGAAAAGGTGGTTCGCCTCACATCGCCGCGCCATCTTGCACATTGGGTCAAAGCCAATAACCTTGGATGACAGCCGTTTCCCTTACCAAGGACACCTTTGCAATGACCCGTCTCGACCGCCGCACGCTGCTTGCCGGAGCCGCTGCCACTGCATCGCTTGTCGTCACGGTCCGGGCAGGCGCGGCAGAGACTGTCTATCGCCCCGATGCCAGCTTCAAGGGCAAAAGCGTCCTGATCACCGGGTGCTCTTCGGGTTTCGGGCGGCTGACGGCGGAATTGCTCGCGCGGCAGGGCGCCCAGGTGTTTGCCACCATGCGCGCCCTCCCCCGGCCCGAAGCCGAAAGCTTGCGCGTCCTCGCACTGAACGAGCGGCTTGATCTGCACGTCATCGCAATCGACGTGACGTCCGATGAGCAGGTGATCAATGGCGTCGCTGAGGCGGAAATGATTGCGGGCGGCCCGATCGATGTGCTGGTGAACAATGCCGGAATCGGTATCACTTCGCCGGTCGAAGTGCAGGACATGGAGGCAACCCGCCAGATGTTCGAAACCAACGTCTTTGGTCCCCACCGCATGGCGCGTGCGGTGCTGCCTGGTATGCGCGCCAAGGGCGCCGGGCAGATCATCCAGATTTCGAGCCAGCTTGGCCGGGTCATTGCGCCTTACTCCGGGCATTATTCCGCCACCAAGTTTGCCCTGGAATCGATGAGCGAGCAGCTTGCCTATGAACTGGTGCCGCACAATATCGACGTTACGATCATCGAACCCGGCGGCTACCCCACCAAGGTATGGGTCAACCGCAACGCCTATTCTTCGGCCCTGAAAGCGCGGGCCGCCGCGGTGCATACGGATGGTTATCCCCTGCAGGTCGCCCGGATGGGAACCGAGGACGGATCGGGTCGCAGCAACGATCCCGCCGACGTTGCCAAGGCTATTGCCGGTTTGATCGCCCAGCCCCCCGGCACACGCCCGCTTCGCTTGCCAGTCTCGCCGGGGAACAAGCCGCAGGTGCCGATCAACGATGTGACGTCGCGGGTGCAGACCGAATGGCTGGGTGCTTCGCCTGCGGTTGGCCCGTTGATCCGCGCGGTGCATCGCAGGTGAGGCTCTAGCCAGCGCCCCGCCCGCCCGCTAAGGCCCACCGCTTTCCAGCTAGTGAAGAGAACACATCATGGGTTTCCGTTGCGGAATCGTCGGCCTGCCCAATGTCGGCAAGTCCACCTTGTTCAATGCCCTTACTGAAACGCAGGCCGCGCAAGCCGCGAACTATCCGTTCTGCACGATCGAACCCAATGTCGGGCAGGTCGCGGTACCGGATGATCGCCTGCAGATGATCGCCGCGATCGGCAAGAGCGCCAAGATCATCGAAACGCAGCTGGGCTTTGTCGACATCGCCGGCCTCGTGAAGGGCGCGAGCAAGGGCGAAGGTCTCGGCAACCAGTTTCTCGGCAATATCCGCGAAGTGGACGCCATCGTCCACGTGCTGCGCTGCTTTGAGGATGGCGATATCCAGCACGTTTCCAACAAGGTCGATCCGATTGCGGACGCCGAAGTGGTTGAGACCGAACTGATGCTGTCGGACCTCGAAAGTCTCGAAAAGCGCGTGCCTGCCGCTGCCAAGCGCGGTGCGGCGGGAGACAAGGAAGCCAAGGCCATGGCGAGCGTATTGGGTCAGGCTTTGGCGCTCCTGCGCGAAGGCAAGCCTGCGCGCCTCACTGTGCCCGGCGATGAGGAAGAGGAACGCCTGTTCAAGCAAGCCCAGCTCCTGACCGCCAAGCCCGTCCTTTACGTCTGCAACGTCGCCGAGGAAGATGCCGCCCAGGGCAATGAACTGTCCGCGAAGGTCTTTACCAAGGCCGCGGCTGAAGGCGCCGAAGCCGTGGTCGTTTCAGCGGCGATCGAGGCGGATCTGGTGACCATGCCGGTGGAAGATCGCGGTGAATTCCTCGAAGCCCTCGGCCTCAGCGAAAGCGGCCTCGCCCGCGTGATTCGCGCAGGGTACAAGCTGCTGGGCCTCAAGACATTCTTCACATGCGGCCCCAAGGAAGCGCGCGCCTGGACCTTCCCGGATGGCGCCAAGGCCCCGCAGGCTGCCGGAGAGATTCACTCCGATTTCGAGCGCGGGTTCATTCGCGCCGAAACCATCGCTTATGAGGATTTCGTGTCCCTTGGCGGCGAAGCAGGCGCAAAGGAAGCGGGCAAGCTGCGGCAAGAGGGCAAGGAATACTTGGTGCAAGACGGCGATGTGCTGATGTTCAAGTTCAATGTCTGAATTTGGTCAAATGCAGCGTCGCGTAATTGTCGTGCATCGCAAATAAGGGCGCTGTCATGCACCGGATTCTTCTCCTGCTCGCCGTTCTGCTTCTGCCAGCGCCGCTTATGGCTGATGAGATCGAAAACGATCCGCCGCGACCGGTGACGATCCTGATCGGGATCGATAGCTTTCGGCCTGATTATCTGGACCGGGGGATAACCCCGCGGCTTAGTGCTTTGGCCGCGGACGGGGCAAGCGGAGCCATGCGGCCAAGCTTTCCGACCAAGACCTTCCCCAACCATTATGCCATCGTCACCGGCAAGCGGCCCGACCGCAACGGCATTGTTGGCAATTCGATGATCGATCCGCGTCGGCCGGGTCAGATTTTCAGCCTGGGCAATGCCCGGCAGGCGCTTGACCCCTTTTGGTGGGGCGAGGCCGAACCGGTCTGGGTAACCGCCGAGCGCGCAGGCATCAGAACCGCGACGATGTTCTGGCCGGGCAGTGAAGTGCCGATCAACGACATTCGCCCGAGTGACTGGTTGCGGTTCGACCAGAATGTGAGCAATGTTCAGCGCGTCAATACGATGCTGGACTGGATGCGCCGCCCTGCGTCGCTCCGCCCGGCTTTTGCCACGCTCTATTTCGATACGGTCGATACACAGGGCCACCGGTTTGGCCCCGACAGCGCCGAAGTGAACGCCGCCATCGCCGAGGTGGATGCAAGGATCGGCGGCCTGGTGGACGGGATCGCAGCGATGGGCGTTCCGGTGAACCTCGTCATCGTCGCGGACCATGGCATGCGTCAGGTCGATGCGGCGCGGGTGATCCAGCTTGACGAACTGATCGACCGGGAAAGCTACATCGCTGTCGAGGCTGGTCCCTATGCTGCGGTCGAGCCTGTCACCGGAACCGATGCCCGCGTTGCCGAGGCGTTGCTGGTGCCGCACGAACACATGACCTGCACCCGCAAGGAAGACCTGCCAGAGCGCCTCCATTATGGAAGCAATCCGCGGGTCGCGGCAATCATCTGCATCGCCGAGAACGGCTGGACGATCCTTTCGGGCGAACCCAGCTACCCTGTGTCAGGCGGTGCGCACGGATACGATAACGCCGATCCGGAAATGCTTGCGCTGTTCATTGCCAACGGCCCTGCGTTTTCCAAAGGGCGCCGCGTGGCGGTTTTCGATAATGTCGCCGTTGCCGCGCTGCTGCGCGCCGCGATTGGTCTGCCGCAAGATGCCGACGCTGATGGCAAGCTGGCCGATCTTGACGGGGCACTTAGGCGCTGACGCCCTTCATCTGCCTCCCAGTTTTCGCGCAAGGTTGAAAAAGGTAAATTGGAACATCGGCAGTCCCGATCCTGTTTGCCCCGCTCATAATGAAACGGGGACATGGTCGTGATCGATAAATCCGAGAAATTCGAATGGCTGGTGCGGGCCGGGTATCTTTCACGTGCGTTGCTCTATGTGATGCTGGGCTTCCTTGCTCTCACCAGCGCGAGCGCGATCAGCGAAGGCACCGATGGGATCTTCCAAGCCATCGAGAATTTCCCGGCCGGAACCGCAATTCTCTGGCTGATGGTGGTTGGATTGGTGGCTTACGCGCTCTTCCGCTTCGCCTCGCCGGTTTTCGACATCGAAAATAACGGCTCGGATACAACCGGATGGGGTCAACGAATTGGCCATGCAGGCTCCGGCATCGGCCATCTCGCGCTGGCATGGACGGCCTACAAGTTCGCAACCAGCACATCAGAAGGATCGGGTGACGGCGCCCAGACGGCAGCGGCCGGTGTGTTAGGGCTGCCGCTTGGCGAAATGGCGTTGGGTGTGCTGGGACTTGCGTTTTTCCTGACGTCGGTCTTTCAGTTCAAGAAGGCGGTCACCGCCCAGTTCATGCAACGCATTTCAGGGTCAGCCCCTTCGTTCACGTGCACACTCGGCCGCATCGGCTTTGCGGCGCGCGGCGTGGTGTATGCGGTGATCGGATGGTCGCTGATCAAGGCCGGATTCATGGCGAGCGGCGCTGACAGCGTCCGATCGCTCGGGACGGCACTGTCAGACCTTGCGGGCACGGGCTTCCTGTTCACGCTGACGGCATTGGGCCTGTTGATCTTCGGCTTTTTCAGCCTGATCCTCTCACGCTATCGCATCATCCCGGAAATCGACCCCGATGCGGGCATCCCGAAGTTTCGGATGCGCTGACGCCGAGGCGTCGATCGCCTCATCCTAATGCCGACCGAACAGCTTTTCGACATCGTCCATCGACAGCTTCACCCATGTCGGGCGTCCGTGATTGCATTGGCCCGACCGCGGCGTCACTTCCATCTCGCGTAAAAGCGCGTTCATTTCTGCGACGCTGAGCGTGCGCCCTGCCCGCACGGAGCCGTGGCAGGCCATCGTCGCAAGCACCAGTTCAAGCCGCTCTGCCAACAGCAGAGCGCCGCTGTCCTCTTGCTTGCCATGCTTGGCAATATCGTCGGCAAGATCCCGCAGCAGCGCGGCACCATCGGCTTTGGGAAGCGCAGCGGGCAGCGCACGCACGAGCATGGCCGATGGTCCGAAGCGTTCGATCACAAGGCCGAAGCGCGCCAGGCCGTCGGCGGCATCTTCCAGCCGGTCGCAATCGACCTCGTCCAATTCGACGACATCGGGCACCAACAAGGCTTGGCTGCGGCGGTTGGCGGCATCTGCTCCGGCTGCGCGCAGACGTTCAAGAACGAGCCGTTCGTGCGCTGCATGTTGATCGACCAGTACCAGTCCATCGGCCGACTCTGCCACAATGTAGGTGTTGGCAACTTGCCCGCGTGCAATTCCCAAAGGATAGTGCTGCGCATCGTCGGAAACCGGCAAGGCTTCTTCTGCACGACCATGCGGTTCGGCAAGCGGGGCGTTCCAGGCCGATCGCGCATCGCTGAAACGCGGCTGCTGTGCGCTCCAGTCCCGGCCCGAAAAGATGCTTTCGAGCGGCGACGATGGCGGTGGAGCCGGCATCACAGGTTCGCTCACCCAGCGGCTCATCGCGCCACGATCCGGCCCTTGTGCGCTGCGCCGATCCCCCGTCGCCAATGCCTGCCGAAGGCCTGAGACGATGAAACCGCGCACCCCGGCACTATCGCGAAAACGAACCTCGGTCTTGGCGGGATGGACGTTCACATCGACATCCTGCGGCGGCAATTCAAGAAACAGCGCCAACACCGCATGGCGATCGCGCGCGAGCATATCGGCGTATGCGCCGCGAACCGCCCCTACCAGCAAGCGGTCCTTCACCGGACGCCCGTTGACGAACAGGTACTGGTGGTCGGCAACCCCGCGGTTGTAGGTTGGCAAGCCCGCAAGACCGGTCAGCCGCATCACCCCGTAAGGCGTGTCGCGTTCCTGCAAGATCGCAACCGAATTGTCCTTCAATTCATGGGAGATGATCCGCGCGACACGGGTCGCAAGTTCCTCGCCCGCCTGCAAGGACAACACCGTGCGCTTGCCCGTCTCGGTGATTGTTTCAAGAGTAAAACCGATATCCGGCCGCGCCATGGCGAGACGCCGCACGACATCCAGACACGCCGCATATTCGCTGCGGGCTGTCCGCAGGAACTTGCGGCGCGCGGGCACCTTGGCAAACAGCTCTTCAACCCGGACGCGCGTGCCCGGCGGCACAGCGGTCGGCTCATCGGCCAGCACCGCGCCGTGATCGACAACGCGCCGCCAACCTTCCGGCGCTCCCGCTTCCCGGCTTTCGATGGTGAGGCGGGCAACGCTGGCGATCGATGGCAGGGCCTCACCACGAAATCCAAGCGTTGTGACAAGTTCAATGGCACCTTCGGGGCCGATCAGCGAATCTGGCAGCTTTGAGGTGGCGTGCCGTTCCAGCGCCAGCGCCATACCGTCCGGCCCCATCCCGCAGCCGTCATCGACCACTTCGATCCGGGCCAAACCGCCATCTGCCAGCACCACACCGATTCGGCGTGCGCCAGCGTCGATTGCATTTTCGACCAGCTCTTTCAGGGCTGCAGCAGGCCGTTCAACGACCTCGCCCGCAGCAATACGGTTCACAAGCACGGAAGGGAGGCGACGGATTTCGGGCATTTGTCGCACGCTAGCCTTCAGGCATCGCAATTTCGAGGGCGAACGGCCGGAAATCGCTTTGGCAGTGGACAAATATTTTGGCCTTTTGCCCTCGGATTCGCTAGGCGCGCGGTGTCATGTCATAACCGGGTCGAAATTCCGCGCAGCCGTTCCGCAAATTCCCGCTTCCGCCCTTGCCCCGCCTTCATTGGAATACCACCACAGATGAGCTTCCTGTCCAATTTCTTCAAGTTCCGTTCTCAAAACATGGCGATTGATCTCGGCACCGCTAACACGCTGGTATATGTGCAAGATCAGGGCATTGTCCTGAATGAACCATCGGTGGTTGCGATCGAAACGATCAATGGAATCCGCCGCGTGAAGGCAGTGGGCAATGATGCCAAAATGATGATGGGCAAGACCCCCGATAGTATCGAAGCGATCCGCCCGCTGCGCGACGGCGTGATCGCCGACATCGAAGTGGCCGAGCAGATGATCAAGCACTTCATCCAGAAGGTTCATGGCAAGAAGAGCATGTTCCGTTATCCGGAAATCGTGATCTGCGTCCCCTCGGGTTCGACCTCGGTCGAGCGCCGTGCGATCCGCGATGCGGCGTCCAACGCAGGCGCGTCGGATGTGCACCTGATCCTTGAGCCGATGGCCGCAGCGATTGGTGCCGACATGCCGGTGACGGAACCGGTCGGCTCGATGGTCGTGGATATCGGCGGAGGCACGACCGAGGTCGCTGTGCTGTCCTTGCGGGGGCTGGCCTACACCACGTCAGTGCGCACCGGGGGCGACAAGATGGACGAAGCGATCGTCTCCTATGTCCGCCGTCACCACAACCTGCTGATCGGTGACGCCACGGCTGAGCGCATCAAAAAGGATTATGGGATCGCCATGATCCCCGAAGACGGCGTGGGTGAGACAATCACGCTCAAGGGCCGAGACCTGGTTAACGGCGTGCCCAAGGAAATCACCATCAATCAGGCGCATGTCGCCGAAGCGTTGAGCGAACCGATCGGTGCCATTGTCGAAGGCGTGCGCATCGCGCTTGAAAACACCGCGCCTGAGCTGGCGGCTGATATTGTTGACCAGGGTATAGTGCTCACTGGCGGCGGTGCCTTGATCCGGCGGCTCGACGAGCATCTGCGTGAAGAAACCGGCCTGCCGGTTTCGGTCGCCGAAGATCCGCTTCTGTGTGTCGCCATCGGGACTGGCCGGGCGATGGAAGATCCGATCTATCGCGGCGTTTTGATGACCGCGTGACGCGCCGGCATGTAATCCTGAAGGGACTTTAGGCCATGGCGCCCCCCTCTTCGCGCCGCTCAGGCTTTTCGAAGAAGGCGCAATATTCCGCGTTCACCGGCTATTTGCTGGCGGGCGCGGGTGTTGTGCTTGGCCTTGCATTGCTGGCGCTATCGCTCTGGCAGCCGAGCGCATTTGCACCCGTGCGCGGCGTTGCCAGCGATGTTGTCGCCCCGGTCGGGACAGGCGGTGCGGTTGCCCGCTCCGGATCCCAAGGTTTTCTGGATAATATTGCAGGCTACTTCAGAGCGGGTCAGCAAAATGCGGCTTTGCGCCGCGAAGTGGAAATTGCGCGCATCCGCCTGGCTGAAGCCGACGCGGTCACGGCCGAAAATCGGCGTCTCAAAAGCTTGCTTGGGCTCAAGGAAGGCGAGACAAAACCAGTTGCTATGGCGCGGCTTGTTGGATCGACGGCGACCAGCGGGCGGCGCCACGCCTACCTTAGCGCAGGGGCAAACAACGGCGTCAGGCTCGGGATGGCGGTCGTGTCTGAACGCGGCGTGGTTGGCCGCGTGCTCGAGACGGGGCGCAATTCGGCGCGCGTTTTGCTCCTCACAGACAGTGAGAGCGTTTTGCCGGTCCGGCGTGCCAAGGACAATGTGATCGCCTTTGCCGAAGGCCGCGGCGACGGCCTGCTGCGCATCCGGCTCGTCAATCTCGGCGTCAATCCACTGAAGATTGGCGATATGATGGTAACCAGCGGTGCGGGCGGATATTACCGGCCTGGCGTCGCGGTGGCGGTCATTGCCAAGATCACCCCCGATGGCGGAATCGCGCGGCTTGTGGCGGAGCCGAGCGCCACCAATTTTGTTGCGGTGGAGCCTGTGTTTCAGCCAGCAGCCGTGGCCGAGTTGGGTGCACAGCAAGCGGCGCCAGGGGCCGAACCTTCGGCCAGTCCCTCCCCGACGACCGCCGCGCCGCGCAGCGATGCGGCCGGGGAAGAATAATGGAGCGGCTCGATCATCGCGCCCGTTCGGACATGTATGGTCTCCGCATCAACCGGGCGCCTTCGCCCCTGCGCGCGCACTCCGTGCCTTATGTCACGATCATGCTCGGTTCACTGCTCCCGGTATTGTTCATCGCCGACGTGATGCCGCTGCTGCCATCTCTTGGATTTCTGCTGCTGCTGAGCTGGCGCATGGTGCGCCCTGGACTGTTGCCCCTGTGGGCTGGTGCACCGCTCGGCGCGTTTGATGATCTCGTCAGCGGGCAGCCCTTCGGCAGCGCGATTATGCTATGGTCCATCGCCATGATCGTGATTGAGATGATTGAAACCCGCTTTCCCTGGCGGGGGCTGTGGCAGGATTGGTTGACAGTGGGGGGCATGGCCGTAACCTATTGGTTTGCCGCGCTGCTGATTTCCGGCGCAAGCCTGACGCCGGAACTTCTGGCGGTCACTTTGCCGCAGGCCGTGCTGTCGCTGCTGCTCTATCCATTAATCGCACGCATGGTTGCCGGTTTGGATCGCTTTCGCCTCTCGCGCGCACGAAGGATCAACTGATGAAGATCCCGTTTCTGCGCGACGGACCCGAGCGCGCACCGCGAATGATCAACGCTTCGATCCTGCGCAGCAGTTTTGAACGCAGGGGCCTGATCATTGGCGCTGTGCAAGGCGGCGTCGGCGTGCTGCTGGCATTGCGGCTTGGATATCTCGCAATTGCCGAGAACGAAAAGTATCGACTGGAATCGGAAAGTAACCGGGTCAACCTTACGTTGATTCCGCCACGTCGGGGCTGGATCCTCGATCGCAATGGCGCGCCGCTCGCCTCAAACCGCGCCGACTTCCGGGTCGATCTGATCCCCGAGCGGCTCCAAAATGCCGATGCGACCATTGACCGGCTGGGCGAATTGCTGTCGCTTGAACCGGCGCGGATTGTCGATATCAAGGACAAGGTGTCGACTTCGCGCGGATTTCAACCGGTCGAGGTGGCAAGCGGCCTCGGCTACGAACAGTTCGCCGCACTGAGTGTGCGTCTTCCCGACCTTCCCGGCGTGGTCCCGCAGCGCGGATTTTCCCGCTTCTATCCCACCGCATCAAGCGTAGGCCACCTGATCGGCTATGTCGGACCAGCGTCATCCGAAGAGTATGAAAAAGATCCCAATCCGCTGTTGATCACACCGGGTTACAAGATCGGCAAGGACGGGCTCGAAAAGCAGTTCGAGAAGGATTTGCGCGGCGTCCCCGGCGCACGCAGGGTTGAGGTGACCGCTGCGGGCCGGATCGTGCGCGATCTTGAAACCCGCGAGGACGTTCAGGGCCCCCCTGTAAGGCTGACCATCGACGGCCCCCTGCAAGACTATGCCGCGCGCCGGATCGGGCTGGAAAGTGGTTCGGTCGTCGTCATGGACTGCCGGACCGGCGATCTCATGTGCATGGCATCAATGCCCAGCTTCGATCCCAATTCTTTTTCCGATGGGATTGGCGGGGTTGAATATGCCATGCTGCGCGAAGACGAGCGTGTGCCGTTGCGCAACAAGGTTTTGAAAGGGCTCTATCCCCCCGGTTCAACGGTCAAGCCCATGGTATCGATGGCTTTGATGAAAGCAGGCGTCGACCCTCAGGAAACGGTGTTCTGCGGTGGGGGGTTGCGTGTGGGCAATCGCGTCTTTGGTTGCTGGAACCGACGCGGACACGGCTCGGTCGATATGGCAAAGGGCATCTATCAAAGCTGTGACGTCTACTTCTACGCAATGGCACAGCGTGTGGGCATGGACCCGATCGCAGCCATGGCGCGGCGTTGCGGCATGGGGCAGGAATTCCCGCTTCCCGTCACAAGCCAGTTTTACGGAACGGTGCCTGATCCAGCCTGGAAAATGGCAAAATGGGGCCGCGAATGGCAGACCTTTGACACGGTCAACGCGACAATCGGTCAGGGATACATGCTTTCGAGCCCGCTCCAGCTTGCGGTTATGGCATCCCGGATTGCGACAGGCCGTCATGTGATGCCGCGCCTGACACTGGGCACAAAACCAAAGGGTTTTGACGACATCGATTTTCCGATGGAGCAGGTCGAATATGTCCGCAAGGCGATGAGCGATGTGGTCAACGGACCCGGCACCGCCGGGCGCGCCCGATTACCGATCGATGGTGTTCAGATTGCCGGCAAGACGGGAACGGCGCAGGTCGTCTCGCTCAGCAAATCGAACGGAAAGACCGGACCGTGGAAATATCGGGACCACGGCCTTTTCATCTTCTTCGCGCCCTATGACAATCCGCGCTACGCGGGAGCGGTGGTGATCGAGCATGGTGGCGGCTCAGGCGCAGCCTATCCGATTGCGCGCGATGTGATGACATTCATGTTCGACCCCACCAAGGGTCTTGAGGCGCTGGACACGCTGGAAAAGCAATGGGGCGGCACCGCTCAACAAAGGCTTGAACTTCGCTACGCTGCCTATGCCGCAGAGCGCGGGGCTGCGGTGAAACCCCCGCCGCGCCGCGAGGAAGAAATCTTTGACCGCGTTGAGGCCGAAGCGCGCCGCGCGGCCGCCCAACCTGAGGCGATCGCTGACGAGGTGATTGCCCCGCGGCCCGAAGCCAACCCGTCGGGCACGCCACCCGGCGCAGCCCTACCGCCGCAAGCGACGCCATCTGCGCCGCTGGCCACTGATACGCCGCCTGTGGAGGTCAGCGAATGAACAGCCTGACGGCGCGCGGAATCATCCCGGAACCCATCGCACGCCAGCCCTGGGAGATGCTGATTCCGCTCGTATTGCTCACGAGCTTCGGTGGTTTGGTGCTCTATTCAGCGGGCGGCGGCGCGATGCAGCCCTTTGCCTTGTCGCACTTCATCCGGTTTATGGTGTTCGCAGTGATGACCGGAATTATCGCCGCGCTCCCGCGCGATGCGGTGCGGATCCTGACTTATCCTGCCTATCTGATCGTTCTGCTCATGCTTCTCGCGGTGGAGATCGTGGGACAGGTTGGCGGCGGAAGCCAACGCTGGCTTGAATTTGGTCCGATCCGTATTCAGCCGTCCGAGTTGATGAAGCCTGCAGTCGTGCTGGCGATGGCGCGCTTCTACGAAACCTTGCCATCTGGCATGATCGGCTCGTGGCGATCCGTTGTTCCTGCGGGAATGCTGATCTTGCTTCCTATCGGGCTTGTGCTGATGCAGCCCGATCTGGGGACGTCCGTTGCGATTGCCTTCGGAGGCGTGGTTGTCATGTTTCTTGCTGGCCTGCCGCTGTGGTGGTTTCTGACGGCAGGAGGACTGGGCGTTGCGGCGATGCCGCTCGTCTATTTCTTCGCGCTTCATGATTACCAGCAGGCGCGGGTGACCACTTTTCTCGACCCGGAAAGTGATCCCTTGGGTGCCGGCTACCACATTGCGCAGTCGAAGATCGCGATCGGATCGGGTGGCATTTTTGGCAAGGGCTTCAACAACGGCACGCAAAGCCACCTCAATTATCTGCCAGAACCCCACACCGACTTCGTCTTTGCCAGCATGGCCGAAGAATGGGGCCTCATCGGTGGCCTGTTTGTGCTGGCGATGTATACGCTGATCCTGCGATGGGGCTGGAAGGTTGCCAATCAATCTCAGGATCGCTTCTGCGCCCTGCTCGCGGCCGGTGCCACTGCAACGATTTTCTTCTATATCGCCATCAATCTTCTGATGGTGATGGGCATGGCTCCGGCCAAGGGTATTCCCTTGCCCTGGATGAGCCACGGCGGTTCGTCGATGATGACAAACATGATCTGTATCGGCCTGCTCATGATGGTGAACCGCTGGAATCAGGTTGCCCCACGGCGGGGTTTAACGGTCTGAGCAAAGATTCCTGAGATTATATTCTTGCCATCAGATTGAGACGCGCTAAATGCAGCGCCTCACGCGATTCGAGACGCGGCCTCGCCTCTCAATCTCGCAGTCCGGCCCCCTACGGGATTTGTCGGAGTGGACGCATAGCTCAGTTGGTAGAGCAGCTGACTCTTAATCAGCGGGTCCTTGGTTCGAGCCCAAGTGCGTCCACCATATTTCAACATCTTAGATAGTGAATTCGCTTCTTGACCTTGGGTCGCGCGAACCCAGCAAGCAAATAGCAATCAGGGCGGCAATTCACTCGTCCCCTGAGACGCTGCCGCACCGAGCCGTTTGCCCCCAACATCCTCACAAGTCCGGCAGGGCGTTGCGCTGGGCTTCGCTTGGTTTCAATCTGAGCAATTGAAAGCGCCTGGCTTTCAATCGATACCTCGGCAGTCCGACTGAAGGGAGAGGCGTAATGATCATCGCTACAGATTTAGGGCAGCCGCGTCCGCGCGCATTCGTCGATCTCGCAACCGCTTCAGACCGCTTCATTGGCGCCGAGGTCTATCCGAATGATCACGGTGACCCCACTCGCATATTCGAGATCAAGGGTCGATGTGCGTGGCTGCTCGGCATTCCCAAACCTGCACACCATGGCGGCTACATGGTCCGTTATCCCGAGGAAATGGAAATTAGGGGCGCTCTAGCGAATGAGCTCAAGGCTAAGTTTCGCGGGAGCGCTTGGACCATCGAGACGATGAACATTCTTCCAGGGCGGTTCTTCCGACGAATGGCTAGGCCAAGCCACCAACACCCCGGCGACTTCCCTACCCCGTTCCCGAACTCCACTCTGGACTTGTAACGGTTTTGCGCCGGTCACCGATCTCTTTATGCCACCTTGGCCTCGAATGCGAGCGGGCTGATGCCGCCCAGATATGAGTGGCG
>JAACPW010000034.1 GCA_009995225.1 Sphingomonadales bacterium
TCGACGTCGAGCCTGCGGGGCCTTGCGGCCGGACATGGGCGTAGGAAGTGACCTTTGCCATGCCGTTTTCAAGCGTGTGCGCAGCGGCGGTGCGGCCATCAAGCTTGGGCGGATTTCGCCCCGTGTCCGGATCACGCAGCGTGGTTGAAGTGAGCCCGGCCGGAACAAGGATGCGGGTGCGCACG
Source organism: Sphingomonadales bacterium (assembly GCA_009995225.1). Lineage (GTDB taxonomy): Bacteria > Pseudomonadota > Alphaproteobacteria > Sphingomonadales > Sphingomonadaceae > Erythrobacter. The sequence continues at coordinate 186 of JAACPW010000034.1, forward strand.
AACTCGTAATAGTCGGTGCCCGACACATCTTCGACCACCAGCGCAGCAATCAAGGTGCCCTCATTGGAGTAACTGGTCCGTTCACCCGGAGGCGCGACACGGCGCGGAGTGTAGCGCGCTACCGCTTCGCGCAGAGTTATATCGGCGTCGCCAGGGGCCTCTTGGCCTCGTCTTCCCTCAAAGCCCGGGCGATGCGCCATCAGATCGCGCATGGTAATGGGCCGGCCAAAGGCTTCGGGGATCGTAACGCCTTTGAGATAGGTGTTCACATCGGCATCAAGATCAATTTTGCCTTCGTCCACCAGCATATGGACCGACAGCCAGATGAACACTTTGGAGATCGAACCGATGCGAAACAGCGTGTCTTCGGTAACCGCGTCGCCAGTGTCCATGTTGGCCATGCCATAACCGCGTGTGATCGTGCCTTGCGGGGTAACAACAGCCACCGACATGCCCGGCGGCTCCATATCGACGGTCTTTGCAGCGACATAGCCATCGATGAAATCTTCGAGCGAGGTCAGGTCGAGCGCGGGCTGATCCGTGGCCGTCTGTGCAGTGCTTGATTGCGCTGGCAGAACGCAGACAAGTGGGAACAGCGCAATCACCGAAAATGCGCGGACGAACGGCATGAGGACCCCCATTGACTTCCCCTCGAAGATTTGGGCAACATGAAGCGAAAGGTGTCGCCGTAGATCGGTGCGATGAATGGGCGGGGGCGAGAAATCGGTCAAGCGCGCTACCGTCAAAAAAGCGTCAATTCGAAACAGTTTGCTGTTTCAGCGGGGCATTGTTGGCAATGACAAGCGAGGCCATGTCGAAGGCGTAAAACGTTAAGCAGAATGACTGCTCTGGGGCCGATTTCTGAACGGCAGGAATTTTCCAGAAGTGCGGCAAAGCCGCTATTTGCGGCCTGAGCTGAGCAGTGTCGGCTCTCGAATTTAGGATGCCCTCCCTGCATGGCCTTTGCATTGGGGTGTCGGCTCCTAGCCCCCACCGAGGAGCCGATCAGTCAAATTTCTGTATTCTCGGCAAGAGCGAGCGCGTCTTCCACGTCGATCCCGAGATAGCGCACAGTATTCTCGATCTTGCTGTGGCCGAGAAGGATTTGGACGGCACGCAGATTGCCGGTCGCCCTATAGATGATCGACGCTTTGGTTCGCCGAAGAGAGTGGATGCCGTAGTCGCTACGCATCAGGCCGATACCGGTCACCCATTCATCGACAAGCCGAGCATATTGGCGGGTGCTCAGGTGCCCACAGCGATCGACCCGGCTAGGGAACACATAATCGTCCACAGTGCCGCCACGGCGCTCAAGCCAGGCGATGAGACTTGCCCGGGCATCTGGCAGAAGCTCGAACTGAACAGGGCGGCTCGTCTTTTGCTGCATCACGAGCGCACGCGTTCGGATTAGACCGCCGCTGACGATGTCGCCGATTTTCATCCGAACAAGGTCACAGCCACGCAGTTTGCTAGCGATGGCGAGATCGAACAGAGCACGATCACGCACGCGGCGGCGTTCATTGAGATAGAATCGGATTTCCCAGATCTGCTTCGGCTTAAGCGCACGCTTAGCGCCGACACTCCTTCCAGCGTTCCAAGCTTGGCGCGTTGTGGTGGTGTTTCCGGTTTCAGGCATCCCCATGATTGTTCTCTTATGACCTCTATGGTCACCAGAAGGATGTCTGCAGGTCAGACGGTTGAAAATGCTGTCGCTCTAATCGACCACTTGCAGGCTTCGCCAGCGCTGTCCTCGCTGTTTCACGAACCGCCGGTTTCGGCGGGATCAGTCGTTCAGACACACTGTGCCGGTTGGCAGGTATGTCCCAAACACGGTCATTGTGGCTGATCGACAGCTTCGTCGGCTTACAGCCGATCAGTGGTCCCGACGCAGAGACACGGTGTAAAACTTGTGCATTTGCCGGTGGAAAAGCTGCGCAAATCCGATGGCCGTCATGCGCTCGGAATCCACTCGAATCATGATGCCAAATTCAGGACCACGACAGGGTGCCACGGGGTTTTGACTCGAGGAGAAACTCGTTATATTTCAGATGTTTGAATCTGGAGATATTGCTGGCTGGGGCGGAAGGATTCGAACCTTCGCATGCCGGTACCAAAAACCGGTGCCTTACCGCTTGGCTACGCCCCAGCAAGAGCGCGCTCTATAGCGGCTGAATTAGGGTTGTGAAGGGGGCGAAATCGTCTGTTCGACCCCTTTTTTCTTTGCGCGCCTAGACGGGCGGGCCCGCTTCCAGCCGCTTGCCTTCGAAATCGACGGCCGAATGGCGCTCTTTGAGCTGGGTGTCTTCATCGCCCCAAACCTTGTTGACGATCCGCCCGCGCTTCACGGCCGGGCGCGCGTTGATTTCTGCTACCCAGCGCGCAACGTTGCGGTATTCATCGATGCTCAGGAAGGTCTTGGCGTCGTTGTAGATGTTGCCTTCGGTGAAGGGGGCCAGCCACGGGAAGTTGGCGATGTCGGCGATGGTGTATTCGTCCCCGCCAAGGAACCGGCTCTCCGCCAGCCGCTTGTCCGCGACATCGAAGATCCGCTTGGTTTCCATGGCATAGCGGTTGATCGGGTATTCGTATTTCTCGGGCGCATAGGCGTAGAAATGGCCGAAGCCGCCGCCCATGAACGGGCCGCTGGCGACCTGCCAGAACACCCAGCTCATCACCTCGGCGCGCGCGGCGGGATCGGTGGGGAGGAACATCCCGAACTTTTCGGCCAGGTGCACCAGAATCGCGCCGCTTTCAAAGACGCGGAACGGGGCCGGGCCGCTGCGATCCAGCAGGGCGGGAATTTTCGAATTGGGGTTCACGCCGACAAAGCCGCTACCGAATTGTTCGCCGTCGCCGATGTTGATCGTCCAGGCGTCATATTCCGCCCCGGCGTGGCCCGCTTCGACCAGTTCTTCCAGCATGATGGTCGCCTTCACACCGTTGGGCGTGGCGAGCGAATAAAGCTGGAGGGGGTGCTCACCGACGGGCAGTTCCTTGTCCTCGCGCGCGCCGGCGGTGGGCCGGTTGATCGAAGCGAAGCGGCCGCCCGAGACGGTGTCCGCGCTCCAGACTGGGGGTGGGGTATAGGTTGTATCGGCCATGGGGTCTGCTCCTTGCTGCGCGGCACATGCGCGCATGATCGTGTGACCTAGCTGGCGTCGGCAGCGTCGCAGCGCAAGGTGGAACATTGCCCTGCGCTACCGCATTTGTTTGCCCATGGAAAAGCTGGTCTATGTTGACGACGATCTTCCCGGCATCACCCGGCGCCGGGCGGGCAAGGGGTGGGCCTATTACGATCCGGCGGGTGCGCTGATCCGCGATGCGGCAGAACGCAAGCGCCTGAACGCCATCGCCTTGCCGCCGGCCTATTCCGACGCATGGTTCTGTCCGGTCGATACCGGCCACATCCTCGCCACCGGCTATGACGATGCCGGGCGCAAGCAATACCGCTATCACCCTGCCTTTCGCAGCCAGCGCGAGAGTGCGAAGTACGATGCCTGCGGCAGCTTCGGGAAGCTGCTGCCGCTGATGCGCAAACGCGTGGATGAAGATCTCAGTCAGCCCAAGGTAACGCGCACCCGCGCAATTGCTTCGGTGGTCCGGGTGCTCGATTTGTCGGCGATCCGCGTGGGCAATGCACATTACGCCCGTACCAATGAAAGCTACGGCGCGACGACCTTGCGCGCCGATCATGCCGAGGTTGGGACGCGGCGGATCGCGCTGTGTTTCGTGGGCAAGGGCGGCAAGGAGCGCGAGCTGGATCTCGACGATTCCCGTCTCGCCCGCGCTGTCGGACGGATGCAGGATCTGGGCGGGGATGACGACCACCTGTTCCGGTATGAGGATGAAGAGGGCGAGGTGCGCCCCGTCACCTCCGCCGACGTGAACGCCTATCTGCGCGAAACCATGGGCGAGGATTTCAGCGCGAAGCATTTCTGCACCTTCCATGCCAGCAGCCTCGCGTTCGAAAAGCTGGCCACCGGCAGCGGGCAGGTGAAGATGGGCGAGATGCTGCAACACGTCGCCGATAAGCTGGGCAATACGCCTGCGATTGCGCGTAGTTCCTATGTCCACCCGGCGGTGATTGCGCGGATTGAGGGGCAGGCGGAATGGCGTGCAACCTTCAAATTGCCGCGCGCGACGCGCTGGCAGACGCGGGCAGAGCGCGGCCTGATCGCATTTCTTGAGGAGTGCGGCACGTCGGCTGATTTGATGGGTGACGACGCGGCCTAGGCAGCCGCTCCCTTGCGCGTTATGCCCGGCGCCAGCAGGAGACGTGCCAGTAATGAACGAAGCCCACCCCTTTTTCGATATGCACGCTCACGGCTTTGTCCGCGTGGCAACCGCCACGCCGAGCTGCCGCCCTGCCGATGTGGCCTACAACACGGCGGGCGTGCTGGCCGAGGCGAAGAAGGCGCATGACGTTCATGTCGACCTGGTGGTGTTTCCGGAACTGACCCTGTCATCCTATGCGATTGACGATCTGCTGCTCCAGCACGCGCTGATCGAGCGGGTGGAGCAGGCGCTGACCGAGGTGGTCGCCGCGTCGGCCGATCTTGATCCGGTGCTGGTGCTGGGCGCGCCGCTTAGGCGAGCGGACAAGCTTTACAATTGCGCGGTGGTGATCGCGCGGGGGCAGATTCTGGGCGTGGTGCCCAAAAGCTTCCTGCCCAATTACCGCGAGTTCTACGAAAAACGCCACTTCGCCCATGGGCGCGGCTGCACTGATCTGTGGATTGGCGTGGCGGGGGAGGAAGTGCCGTTCGGCACCGATCTGGTGTTCGCCGCGGCGAACCTACCCGGCTTTCGGTTCGGCGCGGAAATCTGCGAGGATTTCTGGGCGCCGGTGCCGCCAGCGATGCAGGCCGCGATGGCGGGCGCGCTGATCCTGTGCAACCTGTCCGCTTCGCCCGTCACCATCGGGCGCGCCGATGATCGCCACCTGCATTGCCGCTCGCTCGCCAGCCGTGCCATTGCGGCCTACGTCTATTCCGCCAGCGGATATGGCGAAAGCACCACCGACCTCGCGTGGGACGGGCAGGGCGTCATCTACGAGATGGGCGATCTTTTGGCAGAAAGCGAACGCTTCGATCTGGCGGGCGAATTGTGCATCGTCGATATCGACACCGAACGGTTGGCTGCCGAACGGATGCGCAACCAGACCTTTGCCGATGCCGCCGAATGGGCCGGAAGCCCGGCTGACACCTATCGCCGGATCCTGTTCGATCATGCCTATGCCGAAGGCGATATCGGGCTGCTTCGCCCCGTGGCGCGCTTCCCCTTCGTCCCCGACCGGCCCGAAAAGCTCGACGAGGACTGCTACGAGGCCTTCAACATCCAGGTCGATGCCCTGATGCGGCGGATCGAGTCCACGGGCACGAAGAGCCTGATTATAGGCATTTCGGGCGGGCTCGACAGCACCCATGCGCTGATCGTGGCGGCCAAGGCTTGCGACCGGCTGGGCCTGCCGCGCACTACGATCCGCGGCTATACCATGCCCGGCTTCGGCACGTCCGATGGCACCAAAGCCAACGCCCACCGCCTGATGGAGGCGATGGAGATCACCGCGGGCGAGATCGATATCCGCCCCGCTGCAAACACCATGCTGAAAGACATCGGCCACGCCTTTGCCAACAGCGAGCCGTTGCATGACGTGACGTTCGAAAACGTGCAGGCGGGCCTCCGAACCGATTACCTGTTCCGCCTCGCCGGACGGCATGGCGGCTTCGTGGTCGGCACGGGCGATCTTTCCGAACTGGCGCTGGGCTGGTGCACCTACGGCGTGGGGGATCACATGAGCCACTACGGGGTCAATGCCGGCGTTCCCAAGACACTGATTCAATATCTGATCCGCTGGGTGATCCGCACCGGCCAGTTCACCGATGCCTGCGGCCATGTGCTTGAAGACGTGCTCGGCACCGAGATCTCGCCCGAACTGGTGCCGCCGGGTGCCGACGGGGCGATGCAGTCGACTGAAAGCCTCATCGGCCCATACGAGCTCAACGACTTCTTCCTCCATCACGTAATCCGCTTTGGCCAGCGCCCCTCGAAGGTCGCGTTCCTCGCCTGGCACGCATGGAAGGACGCGAACCAAGGCCTGTGGCCCACTGGTTTCCCCGATGAGGGCCGCAACGCCCACGACCTTGCCACCATTGCGCGCTGGATGGACAAGTTCTGCGCGCGCTTCTTCGGCTTTTCGCAGTTCAAACGTTCGGCGCTGCCCAACGGCCCCAAGGTATCATCCGCCGGGGCGCTGTCTCCGCGCGGGGATTGGCGCGCGCCGTCCGATGCTGTTGCGACCGTGTGGCGCGAGGAATTGCGCCTGGCGCTTCCCGATGATGTGGCAGCAGAGGTTTACGGCAGCACCGCAGCCTGATGCCCAAAAGCCTGCCTCTCTCGGCGCTCGGCATCATGCTGTTCTGCAATGTCGCCTGGGCGCTCAATGTTGTGGTCAGCAAAGTCGCGGTGTCGACGCTGGGCCTGCCGCCGTTGTTCTACACCGTGCTGCGATCTGTGATGGTGCTGGCCGTGCTGTTCCCGCTGCTGCTGCGCGGACGGCCTGCGCGGTTGCCACTGGTCATGCTGATCGGCTTTGCCGTTACAGGGGGCAGCTTCGGGCTGCAATTCATCGGATTGCAGACTGCGACCCCGTCTGCAGTGGGCATCGTCAACCTGGCTGGCGCACCGCTGACCGTGCTGTTCGCGGTCATCTTTCTGGGCGAGGAAGTGCGCTGGCGGCGCAGGCTGGGCATGGCGCTGGCGCTGGGGGGCGTGGGCCTTGCCATCGGCGCGCCGTCCGAGGCGGGCGATCCGGTGGGGCTGGGGTTTGCGTTTGCTGGCGTGTTGATTGGCGCTTTTGCGTCAGTCTTCGTGAAACGGTTGGAGGTTGGTGCAGTCTCCTTGCAAGCGTGGGCGGGGCTGGCCTCGCTTTTCGTCATGCTCCCGGCCACGCTTCTGTTTGAAACAGGACAAATTGCCGCCGTCGAGGGCGCCCCAATCGCAGTGGCCGGTTGCGTGCTGTTTGCAGGGCTTGTCGTCTCGGTTGGTGCCCATTCCGCCTATTTCCGGCTGTTTCAGGCGCATGACGCCAATCTGATCGTGCCGCTGACCTTGCTGACCCCGCTGCTGACGATCGCCTTCGGCACATGGCTGACGGGCGATACGATCGGTTGGTCGCTGATCGTGGGCGGGGGCCTCGCGATCATCGGCGTGGCGATCATCGTGATCCGGCCGAGCCGCAATATCTTCAAACCTCTGCTGGTGAGGCCGCGACTATAGGTCGGCGTTCGAAAAACCCCTCTCCAGCCTAGGCTGAAGAAGGGTTTTGCAAATTAGCCTGCGATCTGTTCGGCCTTCTGCTGGGCCGCGGCAATCTTTTCTGCGCCGTCGATGCCCATGATCCCGTCAGCGGCCACCATTTCGACATCGGTGATGCCAAGGAAGCCGAGGAAGAAGGTCAGCCAACGCGTCATGAAGTCGATGTCGCTACCCGCCGGGGTGCCGCCGCTGGCGATGGCGAGATAGGCCTTCTTGCCGGTCAGCAGACCTTCGGGGCCGGCTTCGGTGTAACGGAAGGTGGTGCCGACGCGTGCGACCAGATCGGCCCAGGCTTTGAGCGTTGCGGGCGGGGCGAAGTTGTAGACCGGCGCAGCGATCACGACGGTATCGGCGGCCTGCAATTCGGCAATCAGCGTGTCGGCGAAGGCGGCCAGTTCGTTCTGCTCCGGCGTGCGCTCGGCCACCGGGGTGCGCTCGGCGGCGAAGCTTTCTGCGGTGACGTAGGGCACATTATTGGCGCCCAGATCGCGGGTTGTGACGCTGGCGCCCGACTTGGCAGCCAAGCCGTCGACGATCCGCTGACCCAGCCCGCGCGAAACGGATTCGGAATCCGAACGGATGCTGGCGGTGATGTAGAGAATGTTGCTCATGGGATAAATCCTGTGATGTGATGAACGGGTGGAGCCGGCCGGCAGAGGGAGATGGGGGAGAACGGCCGGCTCCGAGGGGAAGGGTCAGGCTGCGTCGACCAGCACCACTTCGCTATCTTCGAGCGCAGTGATGGTGATGCTGTCCAGTGCGGTGATCGCCACGCCGTCACGGGCATTCGCTTCGACATCGTCGATGCGGATCTTGCCGGTGGCAGGGACCAGATAGACATGACGGTCGGCGCTGCGGGGCGTGTAGGTCACGCTTTCGCCAGCGCGGATCGTGGCACCCAGAACCCGCGCATCAGCGCGGATCTTCAAGGCATCATTGTCATTCGCGACCCCGCTGGCGAGCGGCACGAAGGCCCCGGTGCGGTCATCCTTGGGGAACTGACGCGCGCCCCAGCTTGGGCTCCCGCCGCGCTCGTCCGGGATGATCCAGATCTGGAACAGCGTGGTGTCCGCGCCTTCGAGGTTGTATTCCGAATGGCGCACGCCGTTGCCGGCGCTCATCACCTGCACGTCGCCCGCTTCGGTGCGGCCTTCGTTGCCCATGGAGTCCCGGTGCGTGATCGCGCCGCTGCGGACATAGGTGATGATTTCCATGTCGCTGTGCGCATGGGTGGGAAAGCCGGTGCCGGCCGCGATCTTGTCATCGTTCCAGACGCGCAGCGCGCCCCAGTGGACACGGGCGGGATCGTGGTAATTGGCGAAAGAGAAGTGATGATGCGCGTCGAGCCAGCCGTGGTTGGCGGCACCCAGCGTGTTGAAGGGACGAAGTTCGATCATGGCGGTTCTCCTTTGCTGCGGAGTGGCCCGTGGCTGGGCTCGCTCTGTTGCAACGGGAGATAGGGGATGGGAGGCATCCGGAAAACTGCGATAAAACTTGCCAAGATGTTCGGAAAATCCGAACATAACCCCCATGAAGCTCGGCGACCCCAGTCTCGATCATGTGCGCCTTTTCATTGCCGTGGCCGATCACGGCAGCTTCGGCGCCGCCGCCAAGGCGATGGGCCGCGCGATTTCCGCCATATCCTACGGCATCGCGCAGCTTGAAGCGCAGCTGGGCCTGACGCTGTTCGCACGCGAAGGATCGCGGCGTCCCGTGCTGACCGCCGACGGAGAGGGCCTGCTGGCCGAAGCGCGCGGCATCGCCGACCGGGTGGACGCGCTGCTGGCAAAGACGCGTTCGCTTCATGCGGGGCAGGAACCGGCGCTGACTCTGGTGGTCGACGTGATGGTGCCGGGCGAAGTCACCGCGCATGTGCTGGGCGAGTTCCGCCGGATGTTTCCCACTTGCGCGCTCACCTTGCGGATCGAAGGGCTGGGCGCGGTGGCGGCCTGCGTTATCGATGGCGGGGCAAACCTTGCCATCGGCGGCCCCGTGCCGGGCGATCACCCCGCGCTGGAACGCCAGGCCATCGGCGCGATCGACCTCATTCCGGTGGCCGCGCCGTCGCACCCGCTTGCCCGGCCGGGCATCGCGCCGGGGGAGAGCCGCAGTCACCTGCAATTGGTGCTGACCGACCGTTCGCCGCTGACCGAGGGGCGCGAGTTTTCGGTGCTCAGTCCGCTCACTTGGCGGCTGGGCGATCTGGGGGCGAAGCATTCACTGCTGAAGGAAGGGCTGGGTTGGGGCAATATGCCGCGCGCGATGGTAGCCGGCGATCTGGCGTCCGGCGCGCTGGTGGCGCTCGACCTGCCGGAGAAGCCGGGCGCACATTATGGCCTCAGCGCAATCTGGCGGCGCGACACGCGGCTAGGGCCTGCGGCGAGCTGGCTGGTTGATGCGTTTCGCGCAGGCTTATCGCTGCGGTAGTGTCCCGGCGCGGCTAGGCTCCGCGTACGCCTTCCAGCATTTCCGGATCAATGCGCTTGCCGTGCAGGACCGAAATATTGCCGGTGCTTTCCAGCACCACGGCGCGAACGTCGGTCAATTCGGTGACGTTGGCGCCTCTGAGCTTGGCCAGCACGTCTTCACGCGCGACCCGCGAACTGCGCATGGCCTCATCCAGGAATTCACCATCGCGCATAAGCAACAGGGGCGTGTTCCCCATCAGCTTGCGCACTGTTTTGTTGGACTTGCGAAGCAACGCCAATCCGGCCTGAACACCCATCAGGACAACAAGGGCCACGGTGATCTGAAAAAAGGCAGGCCAGCGCGTCACAGTCGCGGCGCTTGCGAGCAGCGAACCTGTGGCAAGGGTGATGACAAAATCAAACGCTGTCATCTTGGAAAAAGATCGAAGGCCGATAATCCGGACCAGCAGGAGAATCCAGACCAGTCCAGCGACGGTGAGGACGATCCCTCTGGCAAGGATGTCCCATTCAAGCGGCAGATCAAACATGGTGGTCTATAGCTTCCTTGCTGGTGGTTGAACCCGGCGCTGTCGCGATAGCGCGTGTTGATCGTGCCGCTGCAAAAGCAGGGGGGCATAACATGTCGCAGTGAAAGCAGTAGTGGTCCTTATGCCGACGGCGCAAAAATGATCGGCGCGTCACCAGCTTTCCAAGGCGTGAATTTGGGCATGATCGTGGCGAAAAGTTCGGAGGCCATGAGCCGGTCCAGCCAGTCTTGCAGGCGCGGCAGGGGCTGGGCGGCGAACCATTCGCGGTCGATATGCGCAAACTGGCGGATGAAGGGAAACAGCGCAATGTCGGTGAGACTACGTTTGTCTCCGCACAGGTAGGGCGCATTTTCCAGTCGTAGCTCCAGCGGCACCAGCAACGCGAGCGCGGCCGCGCGGTGATCCGTCACGCCATCCTCTTCGTAGCGCCCCGGATATTTCGCCCGGTCCAGATGGTGCTTGAACGGCCCGTCATTGGCCGCAATCAGCGCCGTGTCATCCCCCGCCAGCCAGCCTTCAGGATCATTGCGGCCCAGCGCCCAGCGCATGATGGCAAGGCTTTCGTCGATTACGGTTCCATCGGCCAGCACAAGCACCGGCACGGTTGCCTTGGGGCTGGCGATGACCAATTCCGGCGGCTTGGCGGCGAGCTTCACTTCGCGCAGCTCCACTGCAATTCCCGCCACCCACAGCGCCATGCGCGCCCGCATCGCATAGGGGCAACGGCGGAAGGAATAGAGGATCGGCGCTCCGGTCATCCCTTCGGGGGCAGCACCGCGCCCACGTGCAATTCGCCGCGCGCCTTGGCGAGAGCCTCCTGCCGCTGGCGTTCGGCATAACCGGCGCGCTGCTCGGGCGTGCGTTCGTTGATGCAGGCGGGGCAGCTGACCCCGTCCTCGTAATCCCGGTGCGCGAAGGCTTCGGCATCGAGCGGGCGACGGCAGGCGCGGCACAGTTGAAACGTGCCTTGCGCAAGGCCGTGGCGCACCGTCACACGCTCGTCGAACACGAAGCATTCGCCCTGCCACAGGCTTTGCGATTCAGGCACTTCCTCGAGATACTTCAGAATGCCGCCCTTCAGGTGATAGACCTCCTCGACCCCTTCCGAGCGCAGGAAGCTGGTCGATTTCTCGCAGCGGATGCCGCCTGTGCAGAACATCGCGACCTTCTTCTTGCCGTCCAGCAGTGCCTCGCGGTGTTCGCGGAACCAGGCGGGAAAATCGCGGAACGAAGGAGTCTGCGGATCGACCGCGCCTGCAAAGGTGCCGACCGCGACTTCGTAATCATTGCGGGTGTCGATCACGATGGTGTCCGGGTCCGCGATGAGCGCGTTCCAGTCATGCGGGTCGACATAGTGGCCAACGGCCAGCGTCGGGTCGATATCAGGCTCGCCCATCGTCACGATTTCGCGTTTCACGCGCACCTTCATGCGGTGGAACGGCATTTCCGGCGCGGTGGAGAACTTCACTTCAGTATCCGCGCAGCCGGGCAGCGTGCGAATATGGCCGAGCACCGATGCCAGCGCATTGTCGGTGCCCGCAAGGGTGCCGTTGATCCCCTCACGCGCCAGCAGCAACGTGCCCTTGATGCCATGCGCCTCGCACGCCGCCAGCAGGGGGGCGCGCAGGGCTTCAGGGTCGGGCAAGGGGGTGAAGTGGTAGAGGGCCGCGACGTGGATCATCTGGCAGGATCAGACCCGCATGACCCAGCCGTGGCTATCCGCGATCTGGCCGTTCTGGATGCCCACCAGCCGTTCGCGCATCTTGGCGGTGATCTGGCCGATGCCGCCCGCGCCGATGTGGAACTCGCCCGAAGGCGAAGCGACGGTGCCGACCGGGGTGACGACCGCTGCGGTGCCGCAGGCCATGGTTTCCAGCAGAGTGCCGTTTTCGGCTTCTTCGCGCCATTGGTCGATGCTGTAAGGCTCCTCACGCACGGTGAGGCCTTCTTCGGTCAGCATCGCGATCAGACTGTCGCGGGTGATGCCGGGCAGGATGGTGCCGGTCAGCGGCGGGGTGACGACCGAGCCATCCTTGCGGACGAAGAACAGGTTCATGCCGCCCAGCTCTTCGACCCACTTGTGCTCGATCGCGTCGAGGAACACCACCTGATCGCAGCCTTGCGCCGTCGCTTCGGCCTGGGGCACGAGACTGGCGGCGTAATTGCCGCCGGTTTTGGCCGCACCGGTTCCGCCGGGCGCGGCGCGGACGTAGTCCTGGCTTACCCAGATCTTGACCGGGTTGACGCCCTTCTTGAAGTAATTGCCCGCCGCGCTGAGGATTACGATGAACTTGTATTGCTTGGCAGGCCTCACGCCGAGGAAGGCTTCGGAGGCGAACATGAAGGGCCGGATGTAGAGCGATCCGCCCGCAATCGGCGGGAGCCACGCCGCGTCGGCGCGCACCGCTTCGCGCACAGCTGCGATGAACAAATCTTCCGGGATCGCGGGCATCGCCATGCGCTGCGCGCTTTTGTTGAAGCGGCGGGCGTTGGCATCGGGGCGGAACAGCGACAGCCCGCCTTCGGGATGGGCATAGGCCTTCATCCCTTCGAAGATTTCCTGCGCATAGTGCAGCACGCTCGCCGCCGGATCGAGCGCGATAGGGCCGCGTGGGCCGATGGTTGGTGTCTGCCACCCGCCCAACGCCTCGTCATAATCGATCACTACCATGTGATCGGTGAACACCGTCCCGAAACCGGGATCAGCGATCAGGCTCTCGCGGACGTGGTCAGGCGTGGGCGCGGGGTGGGGCAGGCGGGTGAAGTGCATCCCTCGCGCCTAATCCCGCGCGCGCCCGAGAGCAAGATGCGTGTTGGAACGGCATTACCGGGCCGCAGGCCCGCAAGGGCGACCGCCCGACCGCAGCGTTGCGACCTTCAGGTCGCATGAGCGAGGATTTCGCATCGCGGATGCGATGCGGAGCACACAAATGTAAAGGGCAGTCCCACCCGAAGGTTGAACTGCCCTTTGCATGGTCAGCGGCCGGAAGTGCCGCTCACGAAGCCTTACTTGGCAAGCGGTTTACCGAGTATGCTCCGTAGGGATCTTCACCGACCTCGCTACTGAACCATGAGACATCGGATCACCTCCTTTCGCGCTTGTGAGCCAGACCCCTCGCATCACCGGGGGCCGAGAGCCGCGTTCGCCGCTAGCCTCGATGTGCAATGTGAATCATGAGCGGGCGTTCTGCAAGACTTGTATAAATCTTTTCCGCCGTCATACTCGTCGTTCGCTTCGGGACACCGTGGCGGGAAGCGCCTGAGGGAAACCTCGGGCATTTTGCGTTTCAGGGTCAGGCTGTGGACAGGTTGCGGACAAGCCTGTGGATATTAATGTATAGAATCGGACGAGGGGGTCGTTGGGTGTGTCCGCGCCTCCGCGTGGGCATCCTCGGTGCCGTTCCTTCGCTGCGCTTCGGGCACCTGCGGGCGGGCCGTCGCCCTTGCGGACCCTGCGGGTCCGAAATCCGCGAAAACAGAGTGGGTTGGGTCTTACCCTCGGCAATCCTCGATCACGCGGCTGACCTCGGCGTGGCTCGGCAGGTAGAGTGGCGGCAGGCCATCGGTTTCCACGGCGAAGCGTCCCTTAGACAGAGCTATTGCGTCCAGCAACGGATCGGTCGGTGCAAGAGTGCTAGCCGCCTGGGCGGGGTTCGCGCCTGACTGGGTGACGGGCAGGCTGCGCGTGGCGGTTTCGCTGCGAATGGTCATCGCCTGTGCCGCCCGCGTGCCGCTGTAGCGGGTCAGCGCGATGCTGCGGGTGTCGCGGTTGCACGACAGCGCGAATTCTCCGGCGACGCCACCCGCAAAGACCGCCAGCGATCCGCGTGCCTCGCGCTGATAGCGCCAAGCCCCCGCCGTCGCCGGGGCATCCATCCAGCTATCATAGGCGGGCGCTTGCGGCACGGGCGCGGGCCGCGGCGGGGCGGGCCGCTGAACGGGAGCCGGGGCCGGGGCGGGCAGAGGCGCAGTGCTGGCAGGCACGCAGGCGGCGATGCCGAAGGTCAGAGCGAGGGCGGCGGCAAGCTGGGTGTAGATGGCTTTCATCCCCACACTTTGCGCGCTAGAGCCTCGGCTTGTCCATGCCTGAACACTCGCCTCGTCCCGCAAAAGCGCAAAAGCGCCGCGTCGATCACCTGCTGGTCGAACGTGGCCTTGCCGAAAGCCGCGCCCGCGCGCAGGCGCTGGTGATGGCGGGGCTGGTGTTCGCGGGCGAGAGCAAGATCGACAAGCCCGGACAGCAGGTGCCCGAAGACGCTGCGCTCGACGTGCGCGGGCGCGATCATCCCTGGGTCAGCCGCGGCGGGATCAAGCTGGCCCACGCGATCGAACATTTCGGCCTCGATCCGGCGGGCGCGACTGCAATGGACATCGGATCGTCGACTGGCGGGTTCACCGATGTCCTGCTTCAAAACGGCGCAGAACACGTCTTTGCGGTCGACAGCGGCACCAACCAGCTTGCGTGGCGCCTGCGCGAAGATGCCCGCGTGACCGTGCTGGAACAGACCAGCGCGCGCATCCTCACGCCCGCCCATATCGACCGGTCCTGCAACTGGGTGGTGTGCGATGCGAGCTTCATCAGCTTGGCTAAGGTGCTCGACGTGCCGTTGAAATTAGCGGCGCCGGAGTGCCAACTGGTCGCACTGATCAAGCCGCAGTTCGAAGTCGGGCGCGAGGAAGTGGGCAAGGGCGGGGTGGTGCGCGATCCGGCGCTGCACGCGCGGGTGTGCGAGGACGTGCGCGACTGGATCGAAGGGTTGGGCTGGCAGGTGCAGGGCATCGCCACCAGCCCGATCACCGGGCCGCAAGGCAATGTCGAGTTTCTCATCAGCGCACGGCGCGCCTGACGCGCCAAGGCCATCGCCGATCAAGCCGCACATAAGAAAAGGCCGGCAGCAACCCGATGGTGCTGCCGGCCTGTTTCTTGTCCGCTCCGGCGCAGGGCCGGGGCCGATAATCCCGAAGGATTACATGGCCGGAGTTTCGGTAGCCGCCGGGGTTTCTTCAACCATCGGGGTTTCAGCAGCCATCGGCGCGTCAGCAGCCATGGCATCTTCAGCCATCGGCGTTTCAGCAGCCATCGGCTCTTCAGCTACGGTGGTGGTGTCTGCTGCGGTTGCAGTTTCATCAGCCGGCTGCGAGCAAGCAGCGGTGGCGAGGGCGAGAACGGCGACGAGCGCAAAGGTCTTCTTCATGGTCATTTTCCCTGTGGACCCTTGCGGGTCTGTGATGAGCGTAAGCGCGTTGTTGAAGGATCCCGCCGCCAACGCGCTTTTCGAAACACGGCAGGAATAAGGCAGCGCCTAGCAGCAAGTTTGTCAGACCCCAAACCAATTCTGCCCAAATTTGACCACATTTCCTTTTTCCCCTTTGCGCCGGGGAAATTGGCGACGTGTTGCATCGTGTCACGCGAGCCGTTTTCGGCCTATCGCTTTGCTCCTTGAGGCGTGCATTCGGCCTATCGCTCTGCTACTTGAGGCGTGCATTCGGTCTATCGCTCCACTACTTGAGGCCTTAGGGTGACATGCGCGCAGGTCTGATACGCCCGTGCGCCTGCACGCCTAAAGTCTGGAGAGAGCATGAACATCCTTGCGTCCCCTGCCCAATTGCGTGCGAGTTTTATTCGCTGGGCGCTGTTCATGGTGCCGTCGATCCTGTTGATCGGCTTTGCCGCTGGCCAGCTCGGCGGGCCAAACACCCCCTGGTTTGCGGGTCTGGCGAAGCCTGCCATCTATCCCCCGCCGGCTGTTTTCGGGATCGTGTGGACGGCCTTGTTTGTGATGATCGGTCTGGCGCTGGCGCTGGTGGCAAGCGCCTGGGGCGCGCACGGGCGGGGCCTTGCGCTGTTTGCCTTTGCCATCCATTTCGCGGTCACGCAGGCATGGACGGCGGTGTTTTTCGGCATGCAGGATATGACCACCGGGCTGATGGTGCTTGGCTTTGGCACTGTAAGCCTGCTGATCGCGATGGCGCTGATCTGGCGCGTGCGACGCAACGCGGCATTGCTGCTCTTGCCCTATCTGGCGTGGTTGTGCTTTGCGGGCGTGCTCAATTATCAATTCATCGCTGCCAACCCGCAAGGCGGCGATCAAGGCGCGGACGGCGCGGAAATCCGCGTCGATTTGTGACGCGACCGCACTGGACAAGCGCCGGGGGCATCTCCAAATAAGAGCTATGCAAAGCCAGAACCCGATCATCGCCGACCTTGTCAAACTCGCCAACAGCGCCGCCGGGACGATGGCGGGGATGAGCCGCGAAGCCCGCGAAAGCGCGCGCGAACGGATGCGTGAAGCCTTTGGCGGTATCGATTTCGTCTCCAGAGAGGAATTCGACACGGTCAAGGCGATGGCACAAAAGGCCCGCGAACAGGCCGATGCGCTCGAAGCGCGTCTGGCGGCGCTGGAAGCGAAGTCCACCACCAAGTAAGATTGCAGGCGCGTAGGCCATGAACCTGCGCGCCCCGGCTATCCTGCTCGCCTCGCGCCAGCAGGGCGAAACCGGCGCGCTCGCACGGATGCTGACCGCCGATCACGGCATGATCGCCGCCTATGTAGCTGGCGGACGCGGACGGCAGATGCGCGCGGTGATGGTGCCGGGCAACCGCGTTGCGGTGGAACTGACCACGCGCCCGGGCGGCAGTCAGCTACCCTTTGCGCGGCTTGAGCTGGAACATTCCCGCGCCGCCCTGATGACCGAACCCCTGCCTGCCGCCGCGATCCAGTGGGCCTGCGGGCTGGCCGCTGCTGCCTTGCCCGAACGGCAGGCCTATCCTGCGCTGTATCAGGCGCTCGACGCCCTTCTGTCCGCAATCGCATCAGCGCCATCGGCGCGCGGGTGGGTGAGCGGGCTGATCGCCTATGAAACGCTGTTGTTGAGCGAAATGGGCTATGGCGGCGCGCTGCCGCAGCCTGCGCCCGATCTGGCGGCGCAACTGGCGATGCTCGCCACGCTCGAACGGCAGCTGTCGCACTACCTGCTTGCAGGGCCCAGAAGCGATGTTATGGGCGCGAGGCTTTTGCTGACCGAGCGGTTGGCGCGCATGGGCTAAGGGGATATCGGCGTGAAAATTGCAGTCCTGCCGGGCGACGGAATCGGACCGGAGGTCACCGCAGAGGCGGTTGCGGTGCTGGAAATGCTGTCGCTGCCCGGATTGACGCTGTTCGAAGGCGATGTCGGCGGCATAGCCTACAAGCGCCATGGTGTCCCCCTGCCGGACGAGACGTTGGCCATGGCGCGGGCGGCGGATGCGATCCTGTTCGGCGCGGTGGGCGATCCTACCTGCGACACGCTGGAGCGGCATTTGCGCCCGGAACAGGCGATCCTCGGGCTGCGCAAGCACCTAGGCCTCTTCGCCAACTTGCGCCCGGCGCGGGTGTTTGCCGGGCTGGAGCACCTTTCCCCGTTGCGCGCCGATCTGGCCGCGGGTCTGGATATGCTGATCGTGCGCGAGCTGACCGGCGATGTCTATTTCGGCGCCAAGGGCCAGCGCACCAATGACGCGGGCGAGCGCGAGGGGTGGGACGCGATGTCCTATGCCGACCACGAGGTGCGCCGCATCGCCCATGTCGCGTTCCGCGCGGCGCAGGCGGCGGGCCTGCCGCTCACCAGTGTCGACAAGGCCAACGTGCTTGAAACCAGCCAGCTGTGGCGCGACGTCGTGGTGGAAGTGGCGGCCGAATACCCGCACGTCACGCTCGATCACATGTATGTCGATAACGCCGCCATGCAGGTGGTGAGCCACCCCGATCGGTTCGGCGTGGTGCTGACCGGCAATCTGTTCGGCGATATTCTGTCCGATCTCGCCAGCGCGGCGGTGGGCTCGATCGGCTTGCTGCCCTCGGCCTCGCTCGGCGAGCGGGAAACCGATCACGGCACCTTTGGCCTCTATGAACCGATCCACGGCAGCGCGCCCGATATCGCGGGGCAGGGCAAGGCCAATCCGATGGCGACGATCTTGTCGGCGGCGATGATGCTGCGCCATTCCTTCGGGCGCGAGGCCGAGGCTGCGCGGATCGAGGCCGCCGTCTCCGCCACGCTGGCCGACGGAATCCTCGGCGGCGATCTGGGCGGCAGTCACGGCACGGCGGCCATCGGCGAAGCAGTGCGGGCGCGGCTCTGACAGCAATGTCGCTCGATCTGGCGATCATCCTGCCCACGCTAAACGAGCGTGGCAATCTGAGCCCGCTGGTCGAACGGATCGACCGGGCGATGGGCGATGCCGCGCGCTGGGAGGTCATCATCGTCGACGATGACAGCCGCGACGGCACGGCGGACGAGGCGCGCAGCCTCGCGCTGATCGACAGCCGCGTCCGCGTGATCCAGCGCATCGGGCGGCGCGGGTTGGCGAGCGCGGCCATCGAAGGCTTCTGCGCGACCGCTGCGCCTTACGTCGCGGTGATGGACGCCGACCATCAGCATGATCCGGCGCTGCTGCCCGGCATGATCGCCGCCTTGAAAAACGGCCAAGCCGACATCTGTGTCGCCAGCCGTTTTGCCGAAGGCGCCAGCACCGCCGACTGGGCCGCGCCCGAGCGCGAGAAGCTGTCGACCTATGCCAATGCGCTTGCCCGGAAGATCACCGGCGTGGCGCTGACCGACCCAATGAGCGGCTATTTTATGCTACCCGCCGCCACCGCGCGCGCGCTGGTCCCGCGGCTGTCGGGTATCGGGTTCAAGATCCTGCTCGACCTGCTTGCCACCAGTGCTACGCCGATGCGGGTCAAGGAATTCCCCCTCAATTTCGCGGCTAGGCGCGAAGGAGAAAGCAAGCTGGACCGCGCCATCCTGTTCGATTTCCTCGCCGGTCTGTACGACAAGACGCTGGGCAAGGTGATCCCGACCCGTTTCGCCCTGTTCGGCACGGTCGGCGCGCTGGGCGTGGTGGTGCATTTCGCCGTGCTGACCGCGCTGCTGTTTGCCTTTGGCGAACGCTTCACCATCGCCCAGACCGCCGCCGTGCTGGTCGCGATGAGCTTCAACTTCTGGCTCAACAACTGGCTGACCTACCGCGACAAGCGCCTCACCGGCGCAGGCGCGCTGCTGCGCGGGTGGCTGAGTTTTGTCGCCACCTGCGCGATCGGTGCCTTCGCCAATGTCGCGATTGCCACCTTCATGGAAGGACGCGGCATCCACTGGGCGCTGGCCGCGCTCGCCGGGATCGTCGTGGGATCGGTCTGGAACTACGCGCTGTCGAGCCGCTTCGTGTGGGGCCGGTTCTAGACCGTTACTGCCACCCGGCAAGCCACGTCCATGTCACAAAGCTGTTCACGCTCTTGAGCGGGAGGGCAGCGATGATGGGAAAGAACCACGCGAACATTGCGACCGATGCCGCAGGGATAGCCCACGCCAGCCAAGCCCCCTTGGGCAAGCGGCGCAGATCGCTGCACGCCAGCGCCAGCGCGGCGAGCAGGAAGAAATGCGGCACAAAATAGTGGTAATAGAACTGCACCGGCTTGGGCGCGATCAGCCACAGGCCGAGGCTGACAGCATAACCGATCACCGCACCCAGCCGCGTCCAATCGCGCCGCACCGCGCCCGCAGCAAGACACCACAGCAGCGCCGGCAGACCCAGCAACATCGTCAGCGGATTGCCGATCAGCAGCACGCCGCGCTGCGCCCCGTCGACGGCTTCATACAGATACCAGATGCCGCGCAGGTTCAGCACCCACTGCGGCCACGTGCTCATATAGCGATGCGGGGTCATCAGCTGGCTCTGGAGTGCGAAAATCTCCTCATGAAACCCGATCAGCCCTTTTTCCGCGACCGGCGAGGGATGAAGATATTCGGAGAGCCAGTACCCCGGCGCAAAGGTCAGCGCATAAATCGCCAGCGGCACGATGCCGAGCCACACAAACGCCTCGATCAGCGTGATCCCCGGCACCGGCGCGCCGCGGCGGGAGAGGAACAGGCGGCGGCGTCCGGCAAAAGCGCGGGCGATGAAGAAGGTGATCCCCGGCACCATCGCAAGTGGAATGGCATTCCACTTCGCCCCCAATGCGGCGCCAATCGCAATGCCGGTGAGCGCCAGCCGGCGTCGTCCCGTTTCTGGCTGGGCGCAGGCCCCGGCAAACTGCCACGCTGCGACCGCTAGGCCCGTTACCATCACCATATCCAGCATCGCGATCCGCGCATGGATGAACAGGTGGAAGCCGGTGGCGAGCAACACAGCGAAGGCGAGCGTCGCAAAGCGATCCGCGCTGCCATGCCACATCGCCCGCACGGCCGCGAAAAAGGCGAGCACCCCGCACAGCCAGCCCATGACCCGCCAGCCCAGCGGATTGTCGCCGAACAATCCGATGCCCAGCGCCATCAACTCCTTGGCGAGCAGCGGGTGTTCGCGGTTCAGATAGGCGCCTTGCCCTTCGGTAAACAGCGACAGGATTTCGCGCGCGGCGGGCAGATAATGCACCTCGTCGAAATAGGGGATCGAGGGGATTGCCAGCCGCCAGCCGGTCAGCAGCGCGAACAGCCCGGTCGCTGCCAGACACCACGCCATCGGGTCACGCGGACGCGGCGGCGGAAAAGACGCAGGAAGGGGAGATGCTTGCGCCTCAGCCATGGCGGCGCGCTTAGGCAGCGGTGTGGCCGAGAGCAAGGTGGATTATGCAGCGCGCGCCGATGCCTGTCGCTCCAGCCAGAACAGGCGTGCGCACATGGCGAGCAAGCCGATGCTGGCAGTGGTGCCGACAAACAGGCCCCAAAGGGTCACGTTCATGCCTTGTTTGCGGGCGCGCGGCGCAATGAAGAACAGCGCAATCAGTGCGCACATCAGCAGATCCCACCATACCTGAAGGCCAGTAAGATCCTGCGTGTGGTTGATGAAGAAGCCGATCACGCCGTCCTGCACGATCTGCACGGCGGTGAATGCACCGAACACGGCGCACAGGATTGCGGCGATGGCGGTGCTGCCCACCTCGCGTTTCGCGATCAGGATGGTAAGCAGGGCGATAAACCCGCCGGCGTAAGCGGCGAGCCAGATGAATTCGAAGGCGGTCATGCGCGTGACTCCCTGTCTATGTAGCGGTTGCTACAAAAGTGCTAGAGTGGTGTAGCGCCCGCTACAAGAGGAAAATGCCGCAAGTGAAATTGTCCCGTGATACCCTGCTGCCCAGGCTGGCCGCCCATGTACTCGAACACGGGCTGGGCGGGGCGAGCCTGCGCCCGCTGGCAAAGGCGGCGGGCACCAGCGACCGGATGCTGATCTATCATTTCGGCAACAAGGAAACACTGATCACCGAATTGCTCGGCCATATCGCCGCGATCTATTCCGGCGCGCTCGACGCGGCGCTGGGCGGTGAACGGGCCAAGACGCGGCAGGAATGTGCGGAACGGATTCTCGCTGTGGGCAGCCAGCCGGCAATGCAGGCGTTTCTGGTGCTGTGGTGGGATATTGTCGCAGGTGCCGCCAGAGGCGTGCCGGGTTATCGCGCAGCGGCGCGGCAAATGATGACACAGCAGCTTGAATGGCTGGAACGGCAGATGCCGGAGGACGATCCAGACCCCGCCGGGGGTGCGCGGTTCCTGATGACGGCAATCGAAGGCACGTTGATGCTTTCTGCCGTCGGCCATGAGGACACGGCCCGCGAAGGCCTGCTTGCGGGCGGACTGTTGCCGTCCTAATGGCCCGGGTATGAAGAAAACCACAGGCATGGACCGCGCCGCCACGGCCAATTGGCGTCCCGCAACCAAGGCGCTGCGCGGCGGCACCTGGCGGAGCGAACACGGAGAGACCAGCGAGGCATTGTTCCTCACCTCGGGCTACACCTATGATGACGCGCAGACCGTTGCGGATCGGTTTGCCGGCACAGCCCAAGGCATGACCTATTCGCGCCTGCAAAACCCCACCGTCGCCATGCTGGAAGAACGCATCGCGCTGATGGAAGGGGCCGAGGCCTGCCGGGCGCAGGCGAGCGGGATGGCCGCGATGACCGCGGCGCTTTTGTGCCAGCTTTCGGCCGGCGATCACGTGGTTGCCGCGCGTGCCGCGTTCGGTTCGTGCCGCTGGCTCACCGATACGCTGCTGCCCAAGTTCGGGATTGAAACCACGCTGGTCGACAGCGCGGAGAATGCCGCGTGGGAGCCTGCGATCCGGCCCAACACCAAGGTGTTTTTCTTCGAGACCCCCGCCAATCCCACGCTCGATGTGGTCGATCTCGAATATGTCTGCGGCCTTGCGCGCGCGCACGGGATCACCACCGTGGTGGACAATGCCTTCGCCTCGCCGGTGTTGCAGCGCCCGATGGCGTTCGGCGCGGATGTGGTCGCCTATTCCGCCACCAAGCTGATGGACGGGCAGGGCCGGGTGCTTGCCGGCGCGATCTGCGGATCGAAGCAGTGGATCGACGAGGTGCTGATGCCGTTCCAGCGCAACACCGGGCCGACGCTTTCGGCCTTCAATGCCTGGGTGGTGCTGAAGGGGCTGGAGACGCTGCCGCTGCGCGCCTTCAAGCAATCCGAGCAGGCGGTCGCGTTGGGCGAATTTCTCGAACCGCGCGTTACGGCGGCGGGCGGCCACCTGCGCCACCCCGGCTTGCCCAGCCACCCGCGTCATGAACTGGCGAAGGCGCAGATGGACGCAACCGGCCCGATCTTCGCATTGGATGTGGGCACGCGGGCGCGGGCCTTCGCGATTCTCGACGGGCTGAAACTGGTCGATATATCGAACAATATCGGCGATGCCCGCAGCCTGATGTGCCATCCGGCCTCCAGCACCCACGCCAACATGGGGGACGAGGCGCGCGCGGCGATGGGTGTGACCGAAGGCCTGCTGCGGATCAACGTGGGGCTGGAAGACATTGCCGATCTGGTCGAGGATATGGATCAGGCCCTCGCCGCTGCGGGGATGTAAGGAGCGCATACGATGGCCAACCGCGTTGAACTCGTGTTCGATTTCGTCAGCCCCAATGCCTACCTCGTCTGGTGGCCGCTGCGCGAACTGGTGAACCGTTACGAAGCGGAACTGGACGTGATCTCTGTGTTCCTCGGCGGAATGCACAAGCTGACCGGCAATGCCCCGCCAATGCTCCGCGACGCCGGGGTGAAGGGCAAGAACGCCTATGCGATGCTGGAGATGGACCGCTTCATCGCCAAGCATGATCTGGCAAACTATCGGCTCCACCCGCAATTTCCGTTCAATTCGATCACCTTGCAGCGGATGCTCTATGCCGCCGATCAGGACGGGCGCGGGGTGCAGTTTGTGGACGGACTGTTGCGTCCGATCTGGGAGCAGGGGATCGATGTGACCGCGCCGCAAGCCTTGAGTGCCGCGATCAATTCGGCAGGCTTTGACGCGCCCGACCTGTTCGCCCGTGCGCAGACTGACGCGGTAAAACAGGGCCTTGCCGCCAACACCGATGCCGTGGTGACCCGCGGCGTCTTCGGCATTCCGACGATGTTCGTGGGGCCAAAGGGGCAAGGCGAGATGTTCTTCGGCAAGGAACGTCTCGGCCAGATCGAGGAATTGTTGGCCAAGGGCTAAGGCGCGGCGCGGGAAAATCCCGCCAGCCTTCGGGATACAGCGGGGATTACCTGCGTTGACCCTCTTGTGACCCGGCGAGGAATCGCTAACTTGAGAGGCGACATGAAAGAATTTTTCCAGCACGCCGCCACCACCGATGGAGTGACCGTCCGCGTCGCCGTCAACTACCTGCCGGAGCAGTCGCACCCGGAGGCGGGCAAGTGGTTCTGGGTCTATCACATCCGCATCGAAAACGCCTCGCACGAGGCCATGCGCCTGCTGACCCGGCACTGGCGCATCACCGATGGGCGAGGGGTGGTGAACCATGTCGATGGCGAAGGCGTGGTGGGCGAACAGCCGCTGCTCGCGCCGGGCCAGAGCCACGACTATGTCTCGGGCTGCCCGCTGACGACGCCGTTCGGCTCGATGGAGGGCTTCTACACCTTCGAACGTGCCGATGGATCGCCGGCCGAGGTGCGCATCCCCTTCTTCCCGCTCGCCGCGCCCGAAACCGCCGAGGGCCGCCCCTCGCGCTAGGTCTTGCGGGGCGGCGGAAGCGCGCCTAATCGCACCGGAGTGAAGCGCACCCATCTGCCCCTCAACGCCCTGCGCGTGTTCGATGCCGCCGCGCGGCACCTCTCCTTCACGCGCGCCGCGGACGAGCTCGCCGTGACGCCCGCCGCCGTCGGCCAGCAGATCCGCGCGCTCGAAGACGTGCTCGGCGTCGTCCTGTTCCGCCGCACCTCCAAGGGCCTCGAACTCACGCCCGAGGGCGAGGCGGGGCTTGACCCCTTGCGCGAAGGCTTCCTCCGGTTCGAGGAAAGCGTCGAGGCGATGCAGGCGGGCCAGGCGTCGGACCGTTACACCATCGCTGTCCCCCGCGAATTCTACGCCGAGTGGCTCGCCCCCCGGCTGGCCGTGTTCCAGGCCGGCACGCCCACAGGGTCAGGGGGCGTCCAATACATCCTCGCCCCGGACGAACACGCCGATTTCACCGAGGCGAACCTCGATCTCGCGATCCGGCTGGTCGACGGGCCGGGTGAGCTGCAGGGCATCCAATTGGCCCCGCCCAGCCGCGTCACCGTCGCCGCGCCGAACGCCCGCGATGCGTGGATCGACTGGCCGGGGATGCCGCTGGCCGACGGGGTCAACCCCTGCATCAAGGCCGGCAGTCCGGGACAGGCGCTCGCCTCGGCGCTGGCGGGGATGGGGCGCACCGTGCTGCCGCTGGCGCTGGCCGAACAGGCGATCGCGCGCGGCACGCTGACCGCGCTGACCGATCCGGAACCGGGCAACCGCGCCTACTGGCTGCTCGCGCCTGCGCCGCAATGGCGATCCAAGAAGGTGCGCGCGCTGGTCGCCTATCTGACCGCCTGAAGCGGCCCACACCGACTAGGAATAGCCCGATTCGGCCCCCCGCGTTCAGGTTGGAGGCTGTTGGAGACACATGAGACACTGTCCAGGAAAGGAAAAGCTGGCGGCAAATCCGTGCGCCGCTGGCACCCGTTCGGCCGCGCTGCGCTGGTAGAGGAAAAAGGGCAGGGCAATGGATCATGGCGCGCGGGACGATGGCACAAGGCGGAGGAAGTAGGAAAACCCGAACTCCCCTCCCGTTCACGGGAGGGGCCGGGGGGGGGCGCGGAGCCACCGAAGGCGCGTGTGGCACGATAACGGCGCGCAGCGCCGCAAGCGCGGAGTCGGAGCCGAAGGCGCAGACGTGCGTAGCACGCCTGCACGCGCGCCGCGCCTTATGGCGCGTAGCCAAGCGGGCCGGACGGCCCGCGCCCGGCGCCTGAGGGCGCCCACAAATGACTCGGGAAGCCACCAACGCCAGCGTCCGTCCCCCCTTTTCGTCTCCCCGGGCTTGACCCGGGGCTAGGCTTCCTGCTGTTTGGCGCGACAGCGAAACCGGGGGCAGCGATGCAAAACGAACTGTATTATGGTGATAATCTGGACGTGCTGCGCCGCAAGATTGCCGCTGAGAGCGTCGATCTTTGCTACATCGACCCGCCGTTTAATTCGAAGCGCAACTACTTCCAGATTTACAACAATCAGGGCAGCGAGGATCGCGCTCAGGCGCAGGCCTTTGTCGATACGTGGAACTGGGGCGAGGAAGCGATTGAGGGGCTTGAATACATCCTCGATATCGAACGCCTGAACCCGCGTGCAGGCGATACACGCTGGACCGAACAGACGGTCGAACTGATCCGGGGGCTGGAGAAGGTGCTGGGGCGTGGCAGTCTGCTGGCCTATCTTGTTCATATGACGCTGCGGATCGTCGAAATCCATCGCGTGCTGAAGCCGACCGGCAGCTTTTATCTCCACTGTGACCCGACTGCTTCGCATTACCTCAAGCTGGTGTGCGATGCTGTATTTGTTGGCGAGGGAGGTGATTACCTCAATGAGATAACTTGGAAGCGGACCACTAGGCTGTGTTGACAAAAGAGATTCCCATTTGCCCTGAGTTCTGATTCAAGACTGCTTTTTGAGGAGCAGTCATGGGTCGCGGAGACTTGTCGGATGC
>JAACPW010000035.1 GCA_009995225.1 Sphingomonadales bacterium
CAACACCGCCGGAGATGTCTGGGCTGACAGCGCCTATCGCAGCGCCAGGAACGAGGCATTGCTGAAGAGCAACATGCTCAAGAGCCGCATCCATCGCCGCAAGCCCAAGGGCAGGCCGATGCCCGAGAGCATGGCGCGCGCCAACGCGGCAAAGTCCGCGATCCGCGCCAGGGTCGAGCATGTCTTCGCGCACCAGAAGAACCGCTATGGCCTGTTCATCCGCACCATCGGCATCGCCCGTGCGCAAGCAAAACTCACGCTCGCCAATCTGGCCTATAACTTCGACCGACTGCCCTTCAAGTAGCGTGTCTCGCGGCAATCCCCGCAACCAAGCCAATCACAGCGCAAAAACCACGGTTGTTGCGGGTGTCCAGCTGGACACCCGCAATAAAAAGAGCGCAGGGTCAATGATGATCGCATCGGCATTCCGCCCTCGGCGGCATGATGGAGGCGGTCAACTTCGTCTGTCCCTTGCCCACACCTAGACATGACCAGCGCGAAGGTTGGATTGGAGCCACGGTCAATGCCGCGTGGTGCGGTATCGCATGAAATTGCAGCAGGCGCGCGGGATACTCGTGCCGTCTAAGTGTCAAACGGTTTGACCCTGATGGTGTCTATCGGCATTAAACTGACGCTTCAAAACGCAAATGCCAGACAGCTTCCCGTTTTCCGGAACGAAGCCATCGGGCGCATTGGGGAGTTCTCACGTGGACAGACGCGATTTTCTGGCGCTCAGCACCTTCTTCACAGGTGTTGCGCTGACCCCGGCGCTTTTCGGCAAGGCGATTGCAGCTGACCAGCTGCAAAACGATATCGAACTGGCCGTGAAAAAGCGCCTTGCCGATGCGGCGCTCGCGGCCGCCACGGCGGCGGGCGCCAGTTACTGCGATGTGCGCGTGGGCCGCTACCTGCGCCAGTTCGTGATCACCCGCGAACGCAATGTCGAGAACATCGTCAACACCGAAAGCACCGGCACCGGTGTGCGCGTCATTGCCGACGGATCATGGGGCTTTGCCGCAACCAACGAGATGACCGAGGACGCCGTGGCTGCCGCAGCACGGCAGGCGACCGCGATCGCCAAAGCCAATGCCCGCATCCAGACCGCACCTATCCAGCTTGCACCGACCCCCGGCGTAGGCGAGGTCAGCTGGCGCACGCCGATCAAGAAGAACGCGATGGAGGTGCCGATCGCGGACAAGGTCGATCTGCTGATGTCGGTCAACGATGCGGCGCTGAACGCGGGCGCCAGCTTCGTCAATTCGCTGCTGTTCCTCGTCAACGAGCAAAAGTATTTCGCCTCTACCGACGGGTCCTACATCGATCAGGACGTGCACCGTATCTGGGCGCCGCTGACAGTGACGGCGGTTGACCAATCGACCGGTAAGTTCCGTTCGCGCGAGGGTCTTTCCGCCCCGATGGGTCTTGGCTGGGAATACATGGACGGCGCGGCCGAGGACAAGTTCGTGCTGTCCAACGGGCTGACCACTTACGGCAAGTCCTATGACATGAAGGAAGATGCCATCGCGGCGGCGCAGGATGCGCAGACCAAGCTGAAGGCGCCTTCGGTCAAGCCGGGCAAGTACGACCTCGTGCTCGACCCCAACCACCTGGGTCTGACCATTCACGAAAGCGTTGGCCACCCGCTCGAACTCGACCGTGTGCTGGGTTACGAGGCCAATTACGCCGGCACCAGCTTTGCCACCATGGACAAGCGCGATGAAGGGTTCAAGTACGGCAGCGAGATCGTCAATCTGTTTGCCGACAAGACCCAGACCGGATCGCTCGGCGCGGTCGGTTACGACGATGAAGGCGTGAAGACCAAACGCTGGGATCTGGTCAAGGACGGCACGCTGGTCGATTATCAGACGATCCGTGATCAGGCGCATATCGTGGGCAAGGATGCGTCGGACGGCTGCTGTTATGCCGATAGCTGGTCGAGCGTGCAGTTCCAGCGCATGGCCAATGTCAGTCTGGCGCCGGGCAAGACCAAGATGAGCCCTGCCGACATGATCGCCGGGGTCGAGAACGGGATCTACATCGCGGGCCGCGGTTCCTTCTCGATCGATCAGCAGCGGTACAACGCCCAATTCGGCGGAACGGTGTTCTACGAGATCAAGAACGGCAAGCTTGGCCCGATGATCGAAGATGTTGCCTACCAGATGCGCACGCCGGAGTTCTGGGGCGCGTGCTCGGCCATTTGCGACGAAAGCGATTACCGGATGTTCGGATCGTTCTTCGATGGCAAGGGCCAGCCGAGCCAGGTTTCGGCCGTGAGCCACGGTTCGTCGACCACCCGTTTTGACGGGATCAACGTTATCAACACCGCCCGGTCGCTGGGCTGAACCGCGCGCAGGAGAAGCAGCAATGAGCATTCTTTCAGAAGCGCAGGCCAAGGCGATTCTCGACAAGGTCATCGCCCTGTCGACGGCGGACGAGGTCAGCGCACAAGTGGGTGGCGGGATCACCGGCAACGTGCGCTTCGCACGCAACGACATTTCCACTTCCGGGATCGTGGACGAGGCCGAGTTGGCGGTTCAGGTCGCCTTCGGCAAGCGGATAGGCACTGCCACGATCAACCAATTCGACGATGCGTCGCTTGAGCGGGTTATGCGCCGGGCCGAGGATCTGGCAAAGCTTGCGCCCGAAAACCCGGAATTCATGCCGGCTGTGGCCAAGCAGACCTACAGGGCCACCGACACTTTCAGCGAGGCGACCGCCGCGCTGACGGCAGAGGCCCGCGCCAAGATCGCCGAAGCCTCGATCCTGCCCTGCCGCGAACGCAATCTGGTGGCGGCGGGCTTCCTTGAAGACGGGCAGACCTTTTTCGCCCACGCCAATTCCAACGGCAACTTCGGATATCAACGTTCGACCGTCGCGGACTACACCTGCACCGTGCGAACCGAAGACGGGCGCGGCTCGGGCTGGGTTGCCAGCAACGTCAAGGACGTGGCGCAATTCGACGCCGCCAACGATATCCAGATCGCCATGCGCAAGGCTGCGGCATCGGCGGATGCGAGGGCGCTGGAGCCCGGCAAATACACCGTCATCCTTGAGCCTGCGGCCGCATCCGGCCTTATCAGCTTCATGATGAACTTCTTCGACGCGCGCTCTGCCGATGAAGGTCGCAGCTTTCTCAGCAAGCAAGGCGGCGGCAACAAGATCGGCGAACAGATCATGGATCCGCGCGTCAACATCTACACCGATCCATGGGATCCGACCGTGCCAACCCTGCCGTGGGATGGCGACGGCCTGCCGCGCGAACGGACCAAGATCATCGATGCCGGCAAGGTCGCCAACCTCCAGTATTCGCGTTACTGGGCCAATAAGCAGGGCAAGCCCGAAACCGCAGGCTGGGGCAATACGATCATGGAGGGCGGGACCAAGTCGACCGCCGAGCTGATCGCCGGGACCGAGCGCGGCATCCTTGTGACCCGCACCTGGTATATCCGCATGGTCGATCCCCAAACCGTGCTGCTGACGGGCCTTACCCGTGACGGGACGTTCTACATCGAGAACGGACAGCTGATGTACCCGATCAAGAATTTCCGCTTCAATGAAAGCCCCGTCATCATGCTCAACAACATTGAAGAGCTCGGCCGCTCCGTCCGGGTCGAGGACGGCTCAATCATGGTGCCACCGATGAAGGTCCGCGATTTCACCTTCACCTCGCTTTCGGACGCCGTCTGAAGCCTCATCGGCTGGGGCGCGGGTTCAGGGACAGATGACAACCATGACCCGCGCCGAGTTTCTGCGACTGATGGGAGCCGGTTTCGCCGCGGCCATGTCGCCGGGAATGCTGTCAGCCGCGCAGCGATCGGGCAGCGGCTACGACTTCTGGTTCACACGCCTCAAATACAATTCAGGCGACTGGGACGTGGACCAGCGGATGCCCGCCAACCTGCTGACATCTCTGATCGATTACACTACGCTGAGAGTGGATCCCGAGGAACGCGTCATAGATCTGGGAGATCCGCGGATGCTGTCGGCGCCTTTCTGCTACCTTGCCGGTCACAAGGCTGTCGAATTTTCCGATGCCGAACGCCGCAATTTCGAACGCTATGTCCGAAACGGCGGCTTTGTGTTCGTCGATGATTGTAACCACGACATCGATGGTCTGTTTGCCAAATCCTTCGAAGCGAAGATGGCGGGGATCTTCGGGGCTTCGGCCTTGCAGAAGCTGCCCAAAAACCACGCGCTTTATTCCAGCTTCTTCAAGTTCGACGGACCGCCCGCCACCACCTTCGAGCTCAACGGCTGGGGCGACGACATCGTCCACGATTACCTGAAGGGCATCACCATCAACGGCCGCCTCGGTGTGCTCTACAGCAACAAGGATTACGGCTGCGAATGGGATTACGACTGGCGCAACAAGCGCTTTCTTGCGGAAGACAACACCCGTTTCGGGGTCAACATCGTGATATACGCGCTTACCAATTGAGAGGTTCAACTTCGTGTCACACCAGGCTTCCCCAAGCGCGGCAGACCTTGAGCAGCGGACGGCGAAACTCGGCGATCTGAAGCGTGCGATTGCTACCGCGATCGTGGGCCAGACCGACGTGGTCGATCAATTGCTGATCGGACTGCTGGCAGGCGGCCATTGCCTGCTCGAAGGTGTGCCGGGCCTCGGCAAGACGCTGCTTGTCCGCACGCTGGGCGAGGCGCTGGAGTTCGATTTCCGGCGGGTGCAGTTCACGCCCGACCTCATGCCCAGCGACATTCTGGGCACCGAGCTGCTGGAGGAGGATCACGGCACCGGCCATCGGTCCTTCCGCTTTCAAAAGGGCCCGGTCTTTACCAACCTGCTGCTGGCCGACGAACTCAACCGCACGCCCCCCAAAACCCAGGCTGCCCTGCTGGAAGCGATGCAGGAAAAGACGGTGAGTTACGGCGGCCAGACCTATCAACTGCCCAAGCCGTTCTTCGTTCTGGCGACGCAGAACCCGCTGGAGCAGGCCGGCACCTATCCCCTGCCCGAAGCGCAGCTTGACCGCTTCTTGCTGCTGGTGCGGGTCGGCTATCCGACCGCCAGCGAGGAACGCGATATTCTCTCGCTCACCACCGGCAGCGCCGCGAATGTGGTGCCGCGCGTCATGGGGGCCGAGGATGTCCTCGCCCTGCAACGCCATGTACGCGAGGTCTATCTGAGCGACGATCTGCTCGGCTGGATCACGACGCTGGTGCGCGCCACCCGGCCGGGGGACGCCGCCGCACCGCCGGAGGTCGAGGCTTACGTTCGTTGGGGCGCCGGGCCGCGCGCTGGCCAGGCGCTGGTCCTGTGCGCCAAGGCCCGCGCCTTGCTCCACGGACGCTTTGCCGCAACGCGTGACGATATTGCCGCGCTGGCTGCGCCCGTGATGCGTCACCGCCTGTTACTGTCCTTCGCGGCCGAAGCCGAGGGCAAGAGCGCGGATGATGTCGTCGCCGCGCTGCTGGCCCGTATCCCTCCCCCGGCGGCCTGATCCCGTGACCCGTTCGCCGCTGATCATCCCGCCCGAAATCAGGGGCCGGTTGAAGCGGCTATCGCTCACCACCCGGCGCAGATCGGGCACCAGCGGCTTCGGGATGCACGCCAGCCGCAGCAAGGGCGCAGGTCTCGAATTCGCGCAGTACCGTGCCTACGAGCCCGGAGACGAACCGCGCCGCATCGACTGGAGGCTGTTCGCCCGGTCCGACAGGTTCTTCGTGCGCGAGGCCGAGGAGGAAAGCCCGGTCGCGGTCTGGATGTTGCTGGATGGCAGCGCCTCGATGGCGCAGGCCGACCGGGCAACGCCCGATTGGTCGCGGTTCGATGCGGCGAGATTGCTGTGCCTGTGCATCGCCGAACTTGCGATGACGCAAGGCGACCGTTTTGGCTGGATGATCTTGCAGGAATCCGCGCTCGGCGTCGCCGACCCGCGCGCAGGGCGGGCGCAGGCAGGCCGGATGCAGGTTGAACTCAGCCGTCTGGATGCCGCAGGCGCTTTTCCGGACGACACAACCCTCGCCCCCCTGTGGCAGCGGATCGGGCGGCATGATCTGGTGCTGTTTGTCAGCGATGGCTTCGACGAAGGGGGCATTGCGCTGATCGAGCGGCTGGCAAAGGCAGGGCGCGAGGTCCTGGCTATCCAGGTACTCACGGTGGAAGAGCGGGACTTCCCGTTCGATGGCGGCTTCCGGTTCCGCGATCAGGAAAGCGGCGCGGAGCTGGTCAGCGACGGCGTGGCCTTGCGCGAAACCTTCCTCAGCCGGTTTGGCGCAGCGCAGACAGCGCTGTCCGCGCGGCTGGACAAGGCGGGCATTCGCCATGCAACTTACGTCCTCGACGAACCGATCGATCGCCCACTGCACGTCTTGTTCGGGCGCGGGGCAGAGCCGAAGTGACACCGTTGCTTTTGGCCCCACTTGGATTGGCTGCGCTTGCGGCGTTGATCGTTCCGCTGCTGATCCACCTGCGGCGGCGGACTGAAGAGGTCCCCGTTGATTTCGCCGCGCTGCGCTGGCTCAATGCCCTGCCCCGGCCACGCAGCAAGTTGTGCTGGAACGAGCTGGTGCTGCTCGCGCTCAGGCTGTTACTGATCGCGCTGCTGTCACTGTTGCTGGCGCGGCCAGCGGTGCTGGGGTGGCACGACGAGGGCGCGGTTGTGCTTGTGGCCCCCGGTGTCGATCCTGTTGCCGCACGCGCCACTGCCGAACCGGACGCCGATCTGCGCTGGATCGCACCGAGTTTCCCTTCGCTGGATACGCCGGGTCCAGCCCCATCGCCCCTGTCCAGTCTGATCCGCCAGTTCGATGCCGAGCTTGCGCCGAATGCGCGACTGACAATCCTCGTCCCGCCGTTGCTGAACGGTGTCGATGCCGAACCGCTGCGGCTGACACGCCGTGTCACATGGCGGATCGTCGATGGGGTCGAGCGCATGGATGATCCTGCCGCCACCGAAGGCCCGGCCCTCGCGGTGCGCTATGCCGCGGGCAGCGATGGGCCCGTGCGATATTTTCGTGCAGCGGCAAGGGCATGGCGCGATCCGCCGCGATTTGAGGCAGGCACGCTAAGCGAATTGCCGCCGCGCGACCACGTCCTGATCTGGCTGGTGCCCGGCCGTGTGCCGCAGGAGGTGGTCGAATGGGTCGCTGCCGGGGGAACGGCCCTGCTTGGCAATAACGCGCAAGTTGCCATGCCCCCAACGACTGCGGCGCTCTGGCGCAACGAGGCGGGCGATGTGCTGGTAGAAGGCGGGGCTCTTTCCGCAGGACGCTTGCTGCGCTTTCAACGGGCGCTGGTTCCTGCCGCGATGCCGGAACTGCTCGACGCTGACTTTGCTGAACGCTTGCGCGATGTCATCACGCCGTCACCGCCGCCACCTTCACGCGTCACCTCGGCTGCCTTTGCGCCCACGGCCGGCATTGCCCCGTTTCCGCTCCCTCCGCGCGAGCTTTCGGCGTGGCTCGGCGTTCTGATTGCCCTCGTGTTCCTTGCCGAGCGCCTGCTGGCGACCAGTCGGCGGAGATTTGGCGCGTGAGCCGGGAGTTCAACCCGGATGCGTGGGTGGCCCCTGCGCGTCGGCGCGCTGGCACCAACGCCGCCCTTGTGTGGAGCCCGGCAATTGTCGTGCTTGCGGCGCTGTGCTGGCGGGTTGTGAGCCTCGCGGTGGCGGGGACAGTGCTGCTGATCGGCGCGATCGCAATGGCTGTGGCCGTGCGGCACATCGCAGGCCGATATGATCAGGGCTGGCTGGTCCGCCGATTGAACGCGCGCGAAGCGCAATTGGAAGACAGCGCCGATCTGCTATTCGCCGATGCCGAACTTGCCCCGATTGCGCGCCTGCAGGCTGACAGGATCGCATTACGCATCGCGGCGATTGACCCCGCCACTCTGGCCGATGGCTGGACGCCGCGCCGCATTACCTTTGCCTGGGCGCTTGGTGCCGCCGCGCTCGTTGCCGTCGCTTTGTGGCCCACGCAAGCCTCCACGCCGCCGCTTGCGCCCGTTGCGCAACCGCAAGCCACCAAGCCCGGCCAGCCGCAGCTTGCAGGCCAGCGCATCAGGATCGTGCCACCCGCGTATACCGGCCTGCCGGCGCGCTATGTGCAGACTCTCGATGTCCGTGCACCGATGGGTTCGCGGATCGAGTGGACCCTCGCGTTTGATCCGCAGGCCCGGTCCGCCGCGGTGCAACTGGTCGGAGGGCAGACCCTTGCGCTGACACCGGACGACGAGGGCTGGAGCGGCGCGCTCAGGCTCGACATTCCGTCCCTGTACCACATCACCGCGCAAGGCATCCGGATCACGCAGGCGCCCCATCGTCTCGAGCCGATCACGGACGAACCGCCGCAGGTTCAGATTATCGAGCCCGCGTCCGGGCTGGTGACGATGGAAAGCGGGCAGCGGCGCTGGCGCGTCGTATTCGAAGCGAGCGACGATTATGTCGTCGATCCCATGGCCCGCCTCACGCTCACTACCGCGATCGGTGAAGGCGAAAATGTCAACTTTTCCGAGCGCACCCGCATATTAACCGGGACAGGCAATCCCAGGCGCCGGCGGTTTGCGGTCGATCTTGATCTTGCGGCCTTTGGACTTCAGCCCGGGAGCGATCTGGTGGCGCAGTTGACCGTGGCGGACACGCGATCTCCCAGCCCGCAAGTCGTGCGCGGCCCGGGGGTCATCCTGCGCTGGCCCGCGCCCGTTCCGCCAACGGCTGATGGGATGGAACTGATGGCGAAGCAGACCATGCCCGCCTATTTCCGCAGCCAGCGCCAGGTCATCATCGATACCGAAGCCCTGATCCGCGAGCGTGCCAGCCTGAACGCGGACGATTTTATGGTGCGGTCCGATACCATCGGGGTCGACCAGCGGCTGCTGCGCCTGCGCTATGGTCAATTCGTCGGGATGGAAGCGGAAGAAGGCCCACGGCGGCCACCGATGCCCGTGGCCGACAAGGACGCGCCCGGCGCGTCAACCGAAGGCGAACATCATGATGGCGACGGCCACGATCACGGGCCCGCTCCGGAATCGCCGGTCTTCGGAAGCCTCGGCAATATTACCGCTGAATTCGGCCATGTGCATGACGAAAGCGAAGCGGCGACCCTTCTCGATCCCGGCACGCGCGCCCTTCTGAAAAGCGCGCTCGATGCGATGTGGGAAGCGGAACTCAACCTGCGTTCCGGCAAGCCCGAAGCGGCCCTGCCGTTTGAACTGACGGCGCTCGATTTCATCAAGCAGGTGCAGCAGGCCAGCCGCATCTATCTCCCCCGGACCGGCTCTACCCAGCCCCCGATCGACATGGCGCGGCGGATGGCTGGCAAGCGCGAGGGGATTGTAGGGGGTGGCGCGACATTGACTCCCTTTGCCATTGCGGACGCTGTCCCGGCCACGGCATGGCGGACACTTTTGACCCCGCAAGCCATCGACCTGGGCGGCCTTGACCAATGGGTGCGCGCCAATAGTGGCCGGATCCGCGACCCGCTGGCTGTGCTTGCGGCGATTGATGCGCTGCGGGCCCAACCCGCGTCCCGCACATTGCGGGACACCCTGCGCAGCCAACTCTGGGCCGTGTTGACGCGTCCGCCGGTGCAAGTGCGGCGGCGCCATGATGGCGGCGAACTGGGCCGTCGCTATGTCCAGGGGCTTCGCTGAGTGCCGGCGCCCGACACTCTGGCTGCGGTGCTGATTGCATCGGGTGCGCTTGCGGCGGTTGTCCGGCTGGTATGGCGGCAACGGGACTGGCGCGCTGGCCTGCTGGCGAGTTTGACGCTGGCGAGCGGCCTGCTGCTTTATCTCACGCTATTCCCGCCTCGCCTGCCGATGGGCGGGGAGACGCTGGTGGTTCTAACCGCCGAAGCCCCGTCCGAGGTTCAGGCCAAGCCCGGCGAAAGGCTGGTCGCCCTGCCCGAAGCCGCGCCTGCCGCCAACGCCGAGCGGGTGCCCGATCTGGCAACGGCGATACGCCGCCATGATGGCGTTCAGCGTCTCCGCATTTTGGGACGCGGTCTTGTCGATCGTGACCGTGATGCAGTCGCAGGCTTGCCGGTCGAGTTCACCCCCATACCCAGCCCCAAGGGTCTGATCCGGCTGGATCCGCCTACCGACACGCAGGCGGGGTCGATCTTCACTATGGCAGGCACGGTCAACGCGGTGACAGGCGGCTCTGCCGAACTGCTCGATCCGGCCGGACGCCGGGTAGACCGGCGCATTATCGGTTCGGACGGCGCTTTTACGATGGGCGCAGCGGCGCGCGCGCCGGGTCTGGCCACGTTTACCTTGCGATTGCGCGGGCCAGACCGCGCAATCCTTTCGGACACGCCGGTGCCGTTGCGAACGATCGCACAAAGGCCCCTGCGCGCCCTGCTGATCGGCGCGCCCTCGCCCGAGTTGAAGTATCTGCGCCGCTGGGCAGAGGATTCCGGAATCGCCCTCAAAAGCCGGCTCGATGCAGGCGGCGGTATCAATTTGGGGGACGAGCCTGTCAGCCTTGATGCGGGCACGCTGCGCGAGACGGATGTAGTGATCATCGACGACCGCTCGCTTGCGATGCTGGGCGGCGGCTCGCGCGCCGCGCTGGCCGCTGCAGTCACGAACGGTCTTGGGGTCGTGATCAGAATGACGGCACCGGCCGATGCCGGTGGGCGCGGGCTCTTGCGCTCTTTGGGGATGACCGTTGCGGGTGGAACCGATCTCCAGCCGGTCGCGCTTCCACCGCTCGCCTTCGATGCCGACGCTTTTACGACGCGCCGGGGGCCCGGATCGCCAGATGCACCCGCCGCGACCAATGGGATCGACGATCCTGCGCCCGAACTTGAACGATGGGCGGTGCGCACCGGCCCCGCCTTCGTCCCCACCGTCACCGACGCGGCCGGGGCGATGCTGTCCGGCTGGCAGCAACGTGGACAAGGACGCATGGCATTGTGGACCGGTGCGAACAGCTTTGCCTTGGTCCTGAACGGTCAGGCCGAACGCTACTACCAATGGTGGAGCGACACGGTAAGCGCGGTATCGCGGTCGGACGATACGTTCCGCCCCGACGTTCCGGCACTGCCGGTAGCCACCGAGCGCATGGCGATCTGTCGCATCGGCCAAACGGCCCGTGTCATCGGCCCGGATGCCGCGGAAACTACGCTCGTGCTCGATCCGCTGACAGGCACGCGCGGATGCGCTGCCTATTGGCCCGCAGACGCAGGCATATATCGGATCGTGCAGCCGGGACCCGATGGACTGAAAGAGTTTGCCTTTACCGTCCTGCCGGAGGCCGCGCTGGCCGCATCGCACGCGAGGGCGGTGGGCGAAGCGACCGTCCGCTGGGTAGCAGAGCAGAGCGCAGCAAGCGCCCGCGGGCTTCCGGACCGGCGCGGCGCGGCGTGGCCCTATTTCATAGGCTGGCTGCTGCTGACCGGCCTGCTGTGGCTGGGTGAACGCCGGTGGCTTTCACGGGCCGCAAGCGCCGATTGAAGGCGGTCAGGCAGAAGCTGCGCCAGCCCGCACCTAAGCCGCCGCCTGATGCAATCTTGCGCGCACTTCCGTCTCACCGATCAACGGCAGAAGTTCGCCCATGTCGGGCCCGTGGTCCATGCCTGTCAGCGCCTGGCGCAAGGGCAGGAACAGGCCCTTGCCCTTTCGGCCCGTCGCCTCCTTGAGGGCGCCAGTCAAAGTAACCCACGGACTTTCACCCCACACCAGCAAATTGGCCGCCAGCGCAAGGAACGCCTTGTCATCATCGCCGAATTCGGGCTGCGCGATCGGCCCCGTGACCAGTTTCCACCAATCGCCTGTTTCACCGACATGCGCAAGGTTCGGGCGGATCGCGTGCCACCCGGCTTCATCCATTCCCTGTGGCAGACGCGCAGCGACAGCATCGAAGGCAAGCTGATGCACGATCCCTGCGTTGAGGCGTTCAAGGTCTTCTTCGTCAAACTTCGCCGGCGCTCGGCCAAACGACGACAGATCGAAGCTGGCAATCAAGGCACTGCGGTCCGCGATCGGCTCGACGGGGAGCGACGTGCCGAGCCGCGCCAGCAGCGCGACAATCGCTTCGGGTTCAATCCCCCGCTCACGAAACGCATCGCAACCCAGCGAACCGAGCCGCTTGGAAAGCTTGCCTTCGCGCCCCACCAATAGCGCCTCGTGCGCAAAAGCGGGAAGCGCCTTTGCTGCACTTTCTGCCGCAGCAAAGCCTGCAGCAAAAAGCGCAGTAAAGATCTGAATTTGAACAGCTGTGTTGGAAACATGATCCTCGCCGCGCAGCACTTGCGTGACGCCCATATCAACATCGTCGATGGCGCTCGGCATCATATAGAGCCACGATCCATCGGCGCGGCGGATCACCGGGTCTGAAAGCTGCGCAGCATCGAACTTTTGCGCGCCGCGAATGCCGTCGTCCCATTGGATCGGCTCGGCATGATCGAGCATGAAGCGCCAATGCGCAGGGGTGCCTTCGGCGTCTTTAGCTGCCCGCTCGGCCTCGGTCAGCTTGAGCGCAGCACGGTCATAGATGGGCGGCAAGCCACGGCCCAGGGCAATCTTGCGCTTGACCTCAAGTTCCTGCGCGCTTTCGTAACACGGGTAAATCCGCCCGGCGTCGTGGAGCGCCTTGAAACCCGCTTCATAGCGATCGAGCCGCGCGGACTGGCGTTCCTCGGCGTCCCATTCCAGACCCAGCCATCTCAGATCGGCGCGGATCGCGTCGACATAGGCCTCGCTACTGCGCGCCGCATCGGTATCGTCGATCCGCAGGATGAAGCGCCCTCCGCCCTGGCGCGCCAGCATCCAGTTGTGCAGCGCGGTGCGGATGTTGCCGACGTGAAGTCGGCCTGTGGGTGACGGAGCGAAGCGCGTGATGATCATGCCGCGTTCGGTAGAGCGCGCGCGGCCCGCCCGCAAGCACTCACACAGCGCGCAATTCCGCCGCCGCCAGCGCCAAAGCCCCTTCCCATAGCCGATGGGTTCGGTCGGTGCGGATGAGACCGGAGAGCGCGTCTTCGAACGCCCCGAGATCACCATGCGCGGCTGCATCGACAAACGCGGCGATGGTCGCCTCGTCATGGCTCAGCAAGCGGCAACAAAAGCGCGAAACGTGGATGTTTTCAGGCCAGGTGGCCGAGATGGTCTGCGCAAGGATGAGAGCCTTGGCGGCTACCTCGACACTGCCTAGCCGTATCGCAAGCTCTGGCACCGGATCGCGTCCCATCCGATCATGCAGCGCGATCAGCCTCAACGCGTGAAGAAAACGGCCCGCAATCGGGCTAAATTCATCAATCCGTGGTGCCGCAGCCAAGGCGGCGATGGTGGTATGCGCGGCGGCGGAGGACTGGTGGTGTCGGGACATGAAACCTCGCTTAGGATGCCGAATAACAGGTAACCCACCTATCTCACTTGCGAGTGAATTGCAATAGCACTGGCTCTTTATCCGTATTGTCTGCCATCTATCCAAAGAAAAAGCCCCGCCGGAGCAGAAGCTCAGACGGGGCCAATTTCTGCCTCAGATACAGGTGAGGGTTTTTATTCCTCGCCGGCATCATCCGCATCGGCTGCGGGCGCTGCGGTCGCCATCGCAGCCATCGCGGCCTTCATCTTCTCTTCCGATCCGACGGCATCGGCCGCCGGTTCGGCTTCGCGCTTGCCGGTCGCCACAAGAGCGTCCTGCTGCTTCTTCCAGGCCGCCTTCAGCGCCGCATCGCGGCTGTTGGCGGTAACGCGCAGACGGTTCATGCCTGCACCCGTACCGGCAGGGATGAGACGGCCGACGATCACGTTTTCCTTCAGCCCGATCAACGTGTCCTTCTTTCCTTCGACCGCCGCCTGCGTCAGCACGCGGGTGGTTTCCTGGAACGAAGCGGCCGAGATGAAGCTGCGGGTCTGGAGCGAAGCCTTGGTGATGCCGAGCAGCACAGGATTGCCCGAAGCGCCCTGCTTGCCCTTGCCCAGCTTGCCATTGATCTCCAGCATTTCTGCCAGATCAATCTGTTCGCCCGGCAGCAGGGTGGTGTCCCCGCCATCGGTGATCTCGACCTTCTGCAGCATCTGGCGAACGATCACCTCGATGTGCTTGTCGTTGATCTTCACGCCTTGCAAGCGATAGACTTCCTGAATCTCGTCAACGAGATACTCGGCCAACGCCTCGACGCCCATGACTTCGAGGATGTCGTGCGGGTTGGGCGAGCCGGAAACAAGGGTGTCACCCTTCTTCACGAAATCGCCTTCCTGCACGTCGATCACCTTGGTCTTGGCGATCAGGTATTCCACCGGATCCCCTTCCTCAGGGATAATCGCAATCTTGCGCTTCGCCTTGTATTCGCGGACGAATTCGATCCGGCCGGAAATCTTGGCGATGACTGAAACGTCCTTGGGCATACGCGCTTCGAACAGTTCGGCCACACGCGGCAGACCGCCGGTGATGTCGCGGGTCTTGGCGGCTTCGCGGCTGGCGCGCGCGAGAATGTCGCCCGCCTGCACCGTGTCACCATCCGTCACCGACAAGGTCGTACCCGGAGCAAGCATGTAACGCGCCGCTTCGATTTCACCGCTGCCTTCGGCCAGAAGGGTCATACGCGGACGCAGGTCTTCCTTCTTCTTGCGGCCCGTCGCACGGTTTTCCGTAACAACGCGCTGGGCAATACCGGTGGCATCATCGACCTGTTCTTCGAGCGTGATGCCCTCGACCAGATCCTGATACTTCACCACACCCGATTGCTCGGTGATGATTGGCAGCGTGAACGGATCCCACTCAGCAATGCGATCGCCGATCTTCACGTGATCACCATCCTCGAACTTGATGACGGTCCCGTAAGGCACCTTGTGCATTTCGCGCTCGCGGCCCTCGGCATCGATCACCGCGATTTCACCGTTGCGGGCAAGGCTGAGGATGCGGCCCTGC
The DNA here is from genome assembly GCA_009995225.1 of Sphingomonadales bacterium. Classification (GTDB taxonomy): domain Bacteria; phylum Pseudomonadota; class Alphaproteobacteria; order Sphingomonadales; family Sphingomonadaceae; genus Erythrobacter. The sequence goes on from JAACPW010000035.1 coordinate 14,841, forward strand.
TTGTCCGAGATGGTGGGCATATCGCGAAGCTCGATGCGGCCTTCCGAAATCGCCTCAAGGTGCGAGGTTTCGTTAAGCTGCGCCGCGCCGCCGATGTGGAAGGTCCGCATCGTCAACTGCGTACCGGGTTCACCGATCGACTGCGCGGCGATAACGCCAACAGCTTCACCAATGTTGACCGGCGTACCGCGGGCCAGATCGCGCCCGTAGCAGGTGCCGCAAACGCCCTGTTCCGCTTCACAGATCAGCGGCGAACGGATTCGCGCCGACTGCACTTCAGCCGCCTCGATGTCCTTCACCATCGCTTCATCGAGCAGTGTGCCCGAAGGAACGATGACTTCGCCGGTTGCTGCGTTGAGGATGTCCTCGGCCACGGTGCGACCCAGAATACGCTCGCCAAGCGAGGCGATCACGGAACCGCCCTGAACGATCGCACGCATTTCGAGCGCGTTTTCGGTCTTGCAGTTTTCCTCGACGATGACGCAGTCCTGCGACACGTCGACCAAGCGCCGCGTGAGGTAACCCGAGTTGGCCGTCTTCAACGCGGTGTCGGCAAGACCCTTGCGGGCACCGTGGGTCGAGTTGAAGTATTCAAGAACGGTCAGACCTTCCTTGAAGTTCGAGATGATTGGCGTCTCGATGATTTCGCCCGAAGGTTTGGCCATCAGACCACGCATCCCACCCAGCTGCTTCATCTGCGCCGGGCTGCCACGGGCACCGGAGTGGCTCATCATGTAGATCGAGTTGATCTGGGCTTCACGGCCCGTCTCTGGATCGATCGGGGTCGCCTTGATGCGCTCCATCATGGCGTCAGCCACGAGGTCACCGCACTTCGACCAGGCGTCGACCACGCGGTTGTACTTTTCCTGCTGCGTGATGAGGCCGTCCTGATACTGTTGCTCGTACTCGGCAACCAACCCCTTGGTGCTTTCGACCAGTTCGATCTTGGCTTCGGGAATGATCATATCGTCCTTGCCAAAGCTGATCCCGGCCTTGAACGCGTAACGGAAGCCCAGCGACATGATCGCATCGGCAAACAGCACAGTGTCCTTCTGACCGGTGTGACGATACACCTGATCGATCACGTCACCGATCTCGCGCTTGGTCAGCAGACGGTTGATGATGTCGAAGGGAACCTTGTAGTTCTTCGGCAGACATTCACCGATCAGCATCCGGCCCGGTGTGGTTTCAAACCGCTTCATCGCCACCTTGCCGTCTTCGTCGGCCTGCGGAACGCGGGCGAGAATACGGGTGTGGAGCGTTACGGCCTTAGCTTCGAGCGCCTGGTGCACTTCGGCCATGTCCGAGAAGCGGGCGAGGCGCTCGACCTTGGTACCATCGGCATTGTCGAGGTATTCGGGGAACTTCTCCTGCCGCTCCATCGAGAGGTAATAGATTCCCAGAACCATGTCCTGCGAAGGCACGATGATCGGCTTGCCGTTGGCGGGCGATAGGATGTTGTTGGTCGACATCATCAGCACACGCGCTTCGAGCTGGGCTTCCAGCGACAGCGGAACGTGGACCGCCATCTGGTCACCGTCGAAGTCGGCGTTGAAGGCCGAGCAGACCAGCGGGTGCAGCTGGATCGCCTTGCCTTCGATCAGCACCGGCTCGAACGCCTGGATGCCCAGACGGTGAAGCGTCGGCGCACGGTTGAGCAGAACCGGGTGCTCGCGGATCACTTCGTCGAGGATGTCCCAGACTTCCTTGCGCTCCTTTTCGACCCACTTCTTTGCCTGCTTGAGGGTCATTGACAGACCCTTGGCATCAAGACGGGCGTAGATGAACGGCTTGAACAGTTCGAGCGCCATCTTCTTGGGCAGGCCGCACTGGTGCAGCTTGAGTTCGGGACCGGTCACGATGACGGAACGGCCCGAATAATCGACGCGCTTACCCAGAAGGTTCTGACGGAAGCGACCCTGCTTGCCCTTGAGCATGTCGGACAGCGACTTCAGCGGACGCTTGTTGGCGCCGGTGATGACGCGGCCACGGCGGCCGTTGTCGAACAGGGCGTCAACGGCTTCCTGCAACATGCGCTTTTCGTTACGCACGATGATGTCGGGCGCGCGCAGTTCGATCAGGCGCTTCAGACGGTTGTTGCGGTTGATCACGCGGCGATACAGATCGTTGAGATCCGAGGTTGCAAAGCGGCCACCATCCAGCGGCACCAGCGGGCGCAGTTCGGGCGGGATCACGGGGATCACTTCCAGGATCATCCATTCCGGGCGGTTGCCCGAATCGATGAAGCTTTCGACAACCTTGAGGCGCTTGATAATCTTCTTGGGCTTGAGCAGCGACTTGGTGGTCGCCAGCTCTTCCATCAGCACGTCACGCTCGTTTTCGAGGTCGAGCTGCATCAGCATGGTGCGCACGGCTTCGGCGCCAATATCCGCTGTGAAGGCGTCTTCGCCATACTCGTCCTGCGCTTCGAGCAGTTCGTCTTCGGTCATCAGCTGGAACTTTTCCAGCGGGGTAAGGCCGGGTTCGGTGACGATGTAGCTTTCGAAGTACAGCACGCGCTCAAGCTGCTTGAGCTGCATGTCGAGCAGCAGGCCGATGCGCGACGGCAACGACTTCAGGAACCAGATGTGCGCGACGGGAGCGGCCAGCTCGATGTGGCCCATGCGCTCACGGCGCACCTTGGTCACGGTCACTTCAACGCCGCACTTTTCGCAGACGACGCCCTTGTACTTCATGCGCTTGTACTTGCCGCACAGGCACTCGTAATCCTTCACGGGACCGAAAATGCGTGCGCAGAACAAGCCATCACGTTCAGGCTTGAACGTGCGGTAGTTGATGGTTTCCGGCTTCTTGATCTCGCCAAACGACCACGAGCGGATACGCTCGGGGCTAGCGATGCCAATCTGGATCTGGTCGAAGGTTTCGGGCTTCGCCAGCTGGTTGGTGAATTTGGTCAGGTCGTTCATGACTGTGTTCCCTTTAGGGATGAAACTATCAGGCGGCGTTGCGGGGGCGCATGTGGCCCCCGCGCCTTATTCCGCTGCAATCGCGCTGTAATCGGTCTGGTCTTCGTCCTCATCGAGGATCGAGGTCAGCTCGACATTTAGGCCCAGTGAGCGCATTTCCTTGACGAGCACGTTGAAGCTTTCAGGAATACCGGCTTCGAAGGTATCGTCACCCTTGACGATCGCTTCGTACACCTTGGTCCGCCCGACGACGTCATCGGATTTCACCGTCAGCATTTCCTGCAGGGTGTAAGCCGCACCATAGGCCTGCAAGGCCCAGCATTCCATCTCGCCAAACCGCTGTCCGCCGAACTGCGCCTTACCGCCCAGCGGCTGCTGGGTAACAAGGCTGTACGGCCCGATGGAACGCGCGTGGATCTTGTCGTCGACCAAGTGGTGCAGCTTGAGCATGTAGATAATGCCCACTGTCACCTTACGGTCAAACGCATCGCCGGTGCGGCCATCATACAAGGTGGACTGACCCGACGAATCGATGCCCGCCTTGATCAGCATTTCCGTGACGTCAGGCTCCCGTGCGCCGTCGAACACCGGCGTACCCATCGGCACGCCTGCCGAAAGATTGCCGGCCAATTCAACGATATCGGCGGTTGCGCGACCGTTGAGATCCTCGAAGTACTGATCGCCGTAGATGTCCTTCAGACGGTCAACGACCGCTTCGGGCGGCTTGATCCCTGCGAAATCTTCGGCGGCATCGGGGTGCTGTGCACGCCAATCGGCCAGCATATCCCTGATCTCGTGACCCAACGCTCGTGCGGCAAAGCCAAGGTGTGTTTCGAAGATCTGACCCACGTTCATGCGCGACGGCACGCCCAGAGGATTGAGCACGATATCCACCGGAGTTCCGTCGGCCAGGAACGGCATGTCCTCGGCCGGCAGAATGCGACTGATCACACCCTTGTTGCCGTGACGACCAGCCATCTTGTCGCCCGGTTGCAGCTTGCGCTTCACCGCGACGAACACCTTGACCATCTTGAGCACGCCCGGAGCGAGTTCATCGCCGCGTTCGAGCTTTTCCTTGCGGTCCTGGAACTTGGCATCGATGATTGCCACAGCTTCGTCGTACTGCGTCTTCACCGCTTCGATCTGGGTCTGACGGCCATCATCCGCAACGGCGAACTTGAACCATTCGAACCGTTCAAGCTCTTCGAGCATTTCAGCGGTGATCTCGACACCCTTCTTCGCGCCCTTGGGTGCAGCCGAAGCGGTCTGGCCAATCAGCATGTCACGCAGGCGGTTGTAGGTCGCACGATTGAGGATCGCACGCTCATCCGCAGCGTCCTTGCGCAGCCGCTCGATTTCCTCGTTCTGGATCGCACGGGTACGATCGTCGATTTCAATACCGTGACGGTTGAACACACGGACTTCGACCACAGTGCCCGCAACGCCCGGCGACAGCCGCAGCGATGTGTCACGCACGTCGCTCGCCTTTTCACCGAAGATCGCACGCAGCAGCTTTTCTTCCGGGGTCATCGGGGATTCGCCCTTTGGCGTAATCTTGCCGACCAGAATGTCACCGGGATGCACTTCGGCCCCGATGTAAACAATGCCTGCTTCGTCGAGGTTGCGCAGAGCTTCCTCGCCGACGTTCGGAATGTCGCGGGTGATGTCTTCCGGCCCGAGCTTCGTGTCCCGCGCCATGACTTCGAACTCCTCGATGTGGATCGAGGTGAAGACGTCATCCTTCACGATGCGTTCGCTGATCAGGATCGAGTCTTCGTAGTTGTAGCCGTTCCACGGCATGAACGCGACGAGGCTGTTCTTGCCCAGCGCCAGTTCGCCCAAATCGGTCGAGGGACCATCGGCAATGATGTCACCCTGTTCGATCACGTCACCCACCTTCACCAGCGGACGCTGGTTGATGCAGGTGTTCTGGTTTGAACGCTGGAACTTCTGCAGCGTGTAGATGTCCACGCCCGACTGGCCGGCTTCGACATCGCCAATGGCGCGGATCACGATCCGGGTCGCATCGACCTGATCGACGATCCCGCCGCGCTTGGCCGCAATCGCCGCGCCGCTATCACGCGCCACGGTTTCTTCCATGCCGGTGCCCACCCAAGGCGCTTCGGCTTTGACCAGCGGCACGGCCTGACGCTGCATGTTCGATCCCATCAGCGCGCGGTTGGCGTCATCGTTTTCCAGGAACGGGATCAGCGATGCAGCAACCGAAACCAGCTGCTTGGGGCTGACGTCCATCAGCGTCACGTGTTCACGCGGCGCCATCAGGTTATCACTGTTGTGACGGGCCGAAACCAGTTCTTCAACGAAGCTGCCGTCGTCATTGAGCCCGGCAGAAGCCTGCGCAACGGTGTGGCGCTGTTCTTCCATGGCAGAAAGATAGACCACATCGGCTGTCACCTTGCCGTCCACAACCTTGCGGTAGGGGGTTTCGATGAAGCCATATTTGTTGACGCGGCTGAAGCTCGCCAGCGAGTTGATCAGACCGATGTTCGGGCCTTCGGGCGTTTCAATCGGGCAGATGCGGCCATAGTGCGTGGGGTGAACGTCGCGGACTTCGAAGCCGGCGCGCTCACGCGTCAGACCGCCTGGGCCCAAGGCCGAAACGCGGCGCTTGTGCGTCACTTCCGACAGCGGATTGGTCTGATCCATGAACTGCGACAGCTGCGAGGAGCCGAAGAATTCACGCACCGCGGCCACCGCCGGCTTGGCGTTGATCAGATCGTTCGGCATCACGGTGCTGACGTCGACGCTGCTCATGCGCTCCTTGACGGCACGTTCCATGCGCAAAAGGCCGACGCGGTACTGGTTTTCCAGCAGCTCGCCCACCGAACGCACGCGGCGGTTGCCAAGGTTGTCGATGTCGTCGACTTCGCCCTTGCCGTCCTTGAGGCCGACAAGCTCCTTCACCACGGCAAGAATGTCTTCCTTGCGCAGCGTGGTGACGGTGTCTTCGCACTCGAGAGCCAGACGCATGTTGAGCTTCACACGGCCCACCGCCGACAGGTCATAGCGTTCAGCATCGAAGAACAGGCCTTCGAACAGCGCCTCGGCGGTTTCCTTCGTCGGCGGCTCGCCCGGACGCATGACCTTGTAGATCGCTTCCAGACCTTCATCGCGGTTCTCGGCCTTGTCAGCCTTGAGCGTGTTGCGGATCCAGGGTCCCGTGTTGATTTCGTCGATATCGAGCAGCGGCAAGCGATCGATGCCGGCCTTGTCGAACGCTTCGATATGCTCGAGCGTCAGTTCATCACCCGCTTCGATGTGGATGCGGCCTGTCGCTTCGTCGATCATGTCGACCGCAGCATAGCGGCTGACGACTTCCTCGGTCGGAAGCAGCAATTCGGTCAGACCGTCCTTGGCAGCCTTGTTGGCCGCACGCGGGCTGATCTTGGTGCCGGCGGGGAAAACCTCCTCGCCGGTGACACCGTCGATCAGCGGGAAGGTCGGCTTCACACCGCGCCAGGCTTCGGCGAGGAAGGGAATCTTCCAGCCGTCCTTAGCGCGCTCCCACACAACCGTGTTGTAAAATTGTTGCAGGATTTCCTCGGCATCCAGGCCGAGCGAGTAGAGCAGCGCGGTAACCGGAAGCTTGCGCTTGCGGTCGATACGGACATTGACGATGTCCTTGGCATCGAATTCGAAATCGAGCCACGAACCGCGATACGGAATAACGCGCGCCGCAAACAGAAGCTTACCCGACGAGTGCGTCTTGCCGCGATCGTGATCGAACAGCACGCCCGGCGAACGGTGCATCTGCGACACGATCACACGCTCGGTGCCGTTGATGATGAAGGTGCCGTTATCCGTCATCAAGGGCATGTCGCCCATGTAGACGTCCTGCTCCTTGATATCGAGGACCGAGCGGGTTTCGGTTTCGCTGTCGACCTCAAATACGATCAGGCGCAGCGTCACCTTCATCGGGGCAGCATAGGTGATGCCGCGCTGACGGCACTCGGTGGTGTCGTACTTGGGATCTTCGAGTTCGTAATGCACGAAATCAAGCTCGGCGGTGCCGGCGAAATCGCGGATCGGGAACACGCTGCGGAGCGTCTTTTCAAGGCCCGAGACATAGCCGGTGGCCTTGTCGGAACGCAGGAACTGCTCGTAGCTTTCGCGCTGAACCTCGATCAGGTTTGGCATCTGCACCACTTCGTGAATATCACCGAAGATCTTGCGGATGCGCTTTTTCGCGGTGCCCTGCGCCTTGCGGCTGCGGGTTACGGGCGGCTTCGCCTTGGTTGCCATGGAGGAGTGGGCCTCTTTAGTTGTGCCGCGCGGAGGGTTTCCGCAAAGGCTGGGAAATTCGCTGTGTCCGGCGCGATCGGGCAGCCATTCGGAAACGCGCATGAGCCGCTCGCCTAACCCCGGCTATGGCCGGAGCTGGCAGCAGCAATGATTATGTGCGTCGCGAAACTGGCAGGCGCTGCTTCCTTCCCGGACCGATCCACCGCGTATGAATCAGTCTTGCTCGAAGCCAACGCGAGGGGCGCATGTAGGATTGCGCCCCTCCAGTGTCAACGATTCCCCGGCGCAGCGCGTCGCAGACCATGAATTTTCCGTAAAACGGCATGCTCCGTATTGTTTTTCAATATTATTGATTTACGATATGGCGCGCTTCGGGTTAGAAAGGCTTATCGAATAACAACGAGCAACCGAAAGGAAAACGATATGTCCCGCCTGACCAACAGCGTTCTTGCGGCTTGTGCCGCGCTCGTGCTGTTCCTGACCTCGATCGGCGCGATCGTCACGGTGCCGCCTGCACACGCTGCCGCAATCGCGACCTTTTCCGCCCCGGAACTGGCCTGAAGCAGATTCATAAGGACACAACACGATGAGCCACGCGTCAAATGACATGCTTCTTCGCGCAAGCCAGTTTCTGCTCTTGGGCTTCATGGCCATTCTGGCTGTGGGGGCGGTATTGATCTGCCTCGGCCTTGGCACCTTCGTTGTCTGGCAGACCGGCCTGCTCGGCCCGATCCCGGATGCGGCGACCGGGCTCCACCCGGCCAACGCGCCGGAACTGCCGCTCGCCATGATGCTTGCGCTGATCGCAACGCTACTGGCATTCCGCTTCACGCAGGTGTTGGCGCAAATCGTGAGAAGTATTGCTGAAAGCGACCCGTTCACGCTCGTCAACGCAGAGCGGCTGCGCATGATGGCGGCGCTGGCGCTGGCCTATCAGGCTGTCTCGGCGGGGCTGTTTTTCCTTGGGTCAGCGTCTTGAATGTCGAACCCCTCGAAGCACTTGTCTCCGGGGAGGATTTTTCCCTGAGCTCTCTGTTCCTGTCGCTCACCCTCTTCATCCTTGCCCGCGTGTTCCGCCACGGCGCGGCGATGCGCGACGATCTGGAAGGGACCGTGTGATGCCCCCCGTCAATGACCAGATCGAAGGCACGCGGATCACCGTCAAACTCGACGACCTGCTCCACGCCCGCCGCATGACATTGACCGACCTGTCCGAACGCGTCGGCCTCACCCTAGCCAATCTGTCAATCCTCAAGACCGGCAAGGCCAAGGCGATCCGCTTTTCCACCCTTGCCGCGATCTGCCGGGAACTGGAGTGTCAGCCAGGCGACCTGCTGGCCTTTGATGATGGCGCAGTGAATGCCTGACCAGCCATGCACAAACAGTTGCACTGGTTGCATCAAATCGGATATCTGCGCGCCGCTAACAGGAGAAAGCATATGAAGCGTATCGTACTCGTCGCCGCCCTTCCCTTTGCACTGGCTCTTGCCGCTTGTGACGGCCCGGCTGAAGAAATGGGCGAAGAAAAAGATGATGTGATGGAAGCCGAAGGCGAGGTCATGGATTCGGCATCGGGAATGGTCGAAGATCAGGCTGAACTGGCAGAAGAAAAAGCCGACGTAGCCGCTCAAGCCGGCGATGCCGCGGGCGCCGCTGCGTTGGAGCAGAAGGCCGACCAGCTCGAAGCCAGGGCCGAGGCGATGGAAGACACTGCCGACAAGATGTAAGTCGCATCGGTGCGGCCGGACACGCCGGGGTTCACAACGCTGGCTTGACTCTGTCTCGCATTTCTTTAGGGGCTCGCCGTGGCCGGCGGGCCCTTTTCGGTTCGCCGCTCATCCGTCCGAGACAGTTGGTGAAGGCAATATGGCCTTCTTAATTTCCAGCCTAGACGGGGAAACGAGATTCCGGCGTTCTGCGCAAGCAATCGCCCGCGTGCCTTCCTTGATGGTGGCACACACCCTCCTTCCCTTTCGACGGACTCGCCCGTGTTCGGTGCCCTTGCGGTCCCGTGCGCGGACAAACGTAGCCGGTCGTTCGGGCAGCCGCCCGATCGGCCATTAGTGAAGGAGTATGGCATGGATCGTTCGCAAAAAGCCGACGCGGTTGCCCAGCTCAATGCAGTCTTCAATGAGGTTGCCGTGGTGGTTGTCACCCGTAACCTTGGCATGACGGTGGCTCAGTCCACTGCCCTGCGTCTGAAGATGCGCGATGCTGGCGCCACCTACAAGGTTGCGAAGAACCGTCTCGCCAATCTCGCCCTCGAAAACACCGACTATGTCGGGCTTGGTGACATGCTCACCGGTCCGGTCGGGCTGGCCTGGTCGACTGACCCGGTTGCGGCTGCCAAGGCCGCTGTCGAATTCGCCAAGACGAATGACAAGCTTGAAATCGTCGGCGGTTCGATGGGTTCGGTCGTTCTCGACGAAGCCGGTATCAAGGCACTTGCCTCGATGCCCAGCCTCGACGAGCTGCGCGCCAAGCTCATCGGTCTGGTCAATGCGCCTGCGACGAAGATCGCCCAGGTCGTTACCGCACCCGCCGCGAAGGTCGCCCGTGTTTTCGCCGCTTACGCGGACAAGGCAGCCTAAGAGACGTTTTTCGTCAGACGATACAATCTTGGGGCTTTGGACATGGTGTCCGGCCCCGCCACAATTTGGAGTGAACCATCATGGCTGATATTGCCAAGCTTGTTGAAGAACTTTCGAAGCTGACCGTGCTCGAAGC
>JAACPW010000016.1 GCA_009995225.1 Sphingomonadales bacterium
GAAAAGCGGCCAATCCCACCCTTCAAGTAGCGTCTCTCGCGGCAATCCCCGCAACCAAGCCAATCACAGCGCAAAAACCACGGTTGTTGCGGGTGTCCAAATGATATCAAATGGCGTCAACTATCGACAATATAAAAGAGGCTGGGAATCACCCCAGCCTCTGAAACGTCACTCAACACTTAGACTTGGTATTTATCGCACCTAGGTGTGATGCGCCATAATTCTTTGGATAGCTGCGCGGCTGGTGCCATACTCGCTGGCGAGTTCGCCATAGGACGCGCCTTGCGCCTTGCGGGTGCGAACTTCCTCTTTCTGTGCCTCTGTCAGCTTGGAGCGCCGCCCGAGCGTCTTACCTTGCGCGCGGGCGCGGCTAAGTCCGCTTTGGGTTCTCTCAATCAATAGATCGCGCTCAAACTCAGCCACGGCGCTGATAACGCCCATAGTCATTTTGCCCGCTGGTGAAGTCAGGTCTACGCCGCCAAGGGCGAGGCAATGCACCCGCACTCCGATAGCCGCTAAGGCTTCGACCGTGGCGCGCACATCCATGGCATTGCGCCCGAGCCTATCCAGCTTGGTAACGATTAAGATGTCGCCCGATTCCAGCCGATCCACCAGCTTAGCGAATTCGGGGCGCTGCATTGCAGCCACAGAGCCTGAGACTGTCTCAGTGATTGTGCGACGGGCATCGATGGCAAACCCAGCCGCTGCGATATCGCGAACTTGGTTCTCGGCAACCTGATCGCTGGTGCTTACGCGGCAATATGCGAAAATGCGGGACATAACGGCAAACCTTGTATCGAAAACGCTGTATTGCCTATGCGGTGTATCGAAATGCCTGTCAAGCTATGTTTCGATACAGGTATGGCAGGTGTATCGGAATCGACCGTTTTCGATACCATTGTTTTAAGGCGAGAATTGAATGTCAGCCCGATCTCGATTATTCCTTCGCTGACTGAGTAGATGGGGCGATACCTAAAGGGGGACTTAGCCGCTAACTAGGTATCGAATAGAAAGGCTCAGGGGATGTTGTGGACTAGTGCGCTTGAAGCAGCGGGATTGTTTATTACGGTCGCTTTCGCTGTCACCGCATTCAATGACCCGCGCGTTGCCCGATTATCCGATAGGACATCGAGATTTCTTGATTATGTGATGTTAGTCGCTGCCGTGATTGCAGGCTTTTTCTTTTTGCTCGCAGGTGTCCTCGCTCTGCGCAATTCACTTGGAATTTGAACGCAGAGGATTGGATATATCCTTTACCTTGCATGGGGGATTAGATCATGAAGCGCGCGCCCACAATGTTCGTATCAATCCCTCGCCATCCCGAGGAAAGGATTCTGGAATTCATCGAAAGCATGGAGCGTAAAAAAGAAACCCCTCGATATGCGGACGCCGATGGGGTCGCGGAATTGGATGAATACATCGAGCAAGCGGTGAAAAACCTCGAACGGGAGCGGGAACTGAGAGCCAGAATTGCCGCTAAGCAAGGCGGCTGATGTTTCTTACTGGTGTGGCGGCACAGATTAAAAACCGCTTCACCCAGCCGCTACAAAGTGCTACCCAAAACGCCCATGTAAACACGGACAAGTCATTGTTTTACATAGGTTGATAGAGAATCCCTCCGTCTCCGCCACCGGCTACTGAAAATCACAGATATTTTCCCCGACCGGGGCTAACTTCCCTTATCCACTCCCCAATAGACGCAGCGCCTGAGCGACGGTCACTGCGCGTCGCGGCAGCGGAGATACACCTCGGAAGATTATCAAGCCGTTTGCACGATGGTGCTTGATGCCAACGCCGACCCATAATATTTATAGGTTATGGCCGAGCCGGTCCCCATGTGGATGATTGACGCAACGGCGCTCAAGGTCCTGCGGAAAATAGCGACGGACAGCGCCCGCGTGGTCTTGACGGACCATGCACGCCTGCGGATGCGGCAGCGGAAGGTTTCTGTGGCGCAGGTTTTAACCTGCCTACAGCGCGGGATAATCAGCGAGCCTGTGCCGCTTGATCCGCACGGGAATTGGAAGCTGACTGTGGCGCACCGCGTCGCAGGTTAGGATTTGAACGTGGCGGTGGCGATCGATATTCCCAGCCGAGCAATCGTCATCACCGTATTTTGGGAGGCGAGCATATATCACTATCGGGAGTGCGGCCTTCGCAACGTTTGGCTGGCGAACGGCTTTGATAAGCACGACACCCCTTACGGGAAGGGTATAGCCATCCACGACGTGGAGGGCCTACACCGCGCAATCGCGCATGGAATTGTCAGCAAGGGCGGAAAACTCACCGGCACTGAACTGCGCTTTTTGCGTCAGGAAATGGGCCTTAGCCAAGCCAAGCTGGCGACCATGCTTGGCAATGAGGCTCAGACAGTCGCCCTATGGGAGAAACGAGGCGGACAGCCGAAGATGGCCGACCGCTTCATCCGTGCGATTTATCGGGAGCTCAATGAAGGCAACGCGCAAATCCGCGAAATGATCGAGCGGCTGGTAGACTCCGACCTGGAAGAGTCCGACGCGCGCATCACGCTTTCGCAGGACGATACCGGGTGGAAGGTCGCCGCCTAAGGGTGGAATGCCCTGCCTTATAACGGCGCAGAGACATTTCGGGGTTCAAATCTGGTCGGGGTTCAAATCTGGTCGGGGTTCAAATCTGATTCCCGACCCAAAGCTTCAGGCTGAAGCACACCCTACGCACCAGATCGCAGCACCTAATAGCAGGAATATGCCCAGCGTAACAGTGAGATGGCCAGCATCTCCGTAGATGGCAGCTTCCCCATCAGATCCGGATATGCCGAATTTCGCCAATCAGAATTGATTGAGGCGCGCTCAAACCCATGAATAGCTTATGCATTTTCATGCTCGGCCGGCAAATCAGAATCGAGTGACCGAAAGGTGGGGCGAACTTCGTGGGCCGATGGTGAGATACTTTTGGCGAGCTCTGCCGAACGCGTCAGAGACAGCCTGATAGCGCGAGCGAACCAGCATGGAAACGCAAGCTACGTCAGCGAATGGCTGGAGGCAGAGCTTCTAGTGCGGAAAATTCGCCTGCTCGACCTTACCCTTGCTGAATTCTGCCAGCACGCCGAGACCGCCCGCGCCCTCTTTTTCCGAGAGCCTGACGACGAAGCCTTGCGAGGGCTAATTTTATCGAACATGCGCCTCGCAGGATCGGCGCTTATGTGGGGGTTTCCGCACTGCTTGTTCGGGAGCGAAGAGGCGACACTCGCGTACTTCGGCCAGATCGCCCCGCACGAACGCGCAGCGCTCTTCGCAATCTTGCCGGAAACGATAAGCTCCAAAGATCGCGTGACACCAAGGATTTCTATGACGGCTTCGGCTGGTACATCGCTGGACGGTCAGAGGGGAAGCTGGCGCAGGCCTGCTCGACACCTACCAGTGCGAGCGCGCACCGCACCTGCGCGCCACGATCGACATGGCAGTTATGATGGGACGGATGGTGTGCACCACCAGCCGGGTCCGTGCTGCAATCCGCGATCTGCAATTCACGCTGGCGCGATTGCTGGGCAAGCTCCCCGATGCCCCGCCCGCCTACCTGCCGATTGCCACTGGCGCGATCCTATCCGGCACGCCGGGGCGGGATGCTATTTACCGCAGGCCCGCGCCATATGCGGCGCGCGGATCGACGATCTGCTTGGCCCGGCCGCATGGCTTGCCACCCGCGATGACTTGCTGTCGGACAAACTTGCGCCCTTTGCAGACCCGCTGCGCGAATGGCTTGATGGTCATGGGGTGCAGGCGGTGCTGGTGCGTCCCGAACGCTATGTGTTCGGCGCTGGCGATGCCATCATGCTGCGCGAGCGTTGGGCGGCAGTGACAACCGCACCGCCCGCCCGCGTCTGATCCCCGGCACCCAAGCTAATCGATCAGAACGAAGGGCGCCCAGATCTCGGGGCGATCCGCGCCTGGCAGGCCGCTGTCACGCCGCAAACGCCCAATCGCGTGGTGCAGCGCCTGCGCCTTGTCGCCGTGCTGGCGGTAGTGGCGCAGCATCTCGACCGCGACATAGGCCGCCACATCGTCGCGCACCTGCCAATGGGTCGCCAACACGCTACCCCCTCCGGCAAAGCGGAAGGCGCTGACCAGACCCGCAAAGGCGGGCACCCCGCCCTCGAACCCGGCGGCGCTGTCGCAGGCGGTGAGGATCACCCAATCCGCGACCAGATCGAGCCGCGCAATCTCGCTCGCGGTCAGCACCCCGTCGCCCTCACCCTGTTGCGGGCGCGACAGGATCAATGCAGGCTCCGCAATCCCCTCCAGCTCTCCGGCGACAAGGCCGTGGGTGGCAAACAGCAACACCTCGGCGCGGGCTACGCCTGGATCGGCAAGATTGGCTTCGCTGGCCGCGTCTCCAAGAAACACTTGGGCAGAGCCACTGGCGAACTCACGCGCAATGGTTCGCGCCTCGTTGGCGGAACCGGGCAGCCGGGGAAGCTGCGCCAGCCGAGTGGCATCGACGCCGCCGCGCTCAAAATAAGCGGCAGGACTGAACGTCGCGGACCCGGCAGCCTCGCCCGACTCGCCCGATTGGCCCGCGTTGAAGGGCGCGGGCGCAGCAAAGGCGACCAGCCCGCCCCCACGCGGGCGTTTGGCGCGATCCTCCCGACCCAGCGCGGCGATGTTCGCCAGCGCGAAGCGATCCGCCAACCATTCCGTCGCCCTGCCCTGACCGCCTTCGTCCAGCAGCAGCGCCCCGAACGGCAGCGAGGCGAGGGGACCGCCTGCCAAAATCCGCAGCGTTTCAACCTCATCCAATGCCATGCGAGCCTCGGGAGGGAGCAAGACGGCGGCCAGCTGGGCCGAAGCGGCCGCATCGAAGGCCATCGTCGCCGCTCCGTCTCGCACCTTAGAGGCGAGCGCGATCAGATCCGCGCGCGGCAGATCGAGCCTGCGGACGATCGTCTGATCGGCGGTCACCAACAGGCTGTACGCCCCATCATAGGCCGGGGCGAACGCCAGCAGCGCCTCCCCCTTGCCAAGCTGCGCTCGGATCGCAGCAATGCTGGCATCGCCGGGATCCAGCATCTGTCCGGCCGCAGCATCGCGCGCGCTCAGGGCGGCCAGCGTCGCTGCGCGTACCGCATCGGCCTGCACCAGCGTGTCACGCGCCGCATCGGCCGCGGTGCCATCGGCCAGCGCGCGCAGAAACGCCCGGTCAGCCGCATCCACCGCCGCATCGGCCTGCTGGAGCGCGCGCAGTTCGGCCGCGATCTCGGGATCGTCCGCCGCCAGCCGCTCGGCCCGAAAGGCGGTCGCCTGGGCCAATCCCGATCCGGTCGCCAGCGCCATGGCCTGCGCCATCAGATCGGGCACAGCGCAATCCACCGCGATTTCCATCACCAGATCGAGCGCCGCACGCTGTTCGGTCTCGAATGTCCCCGCCTGCCCCCGCGCCCGGTCGCGTCCGAGAAAGGCGAGCATCGTGCGCGCCTCGTCAACCGCAGCCTGCGGCCGGCCCGCCACCACGCTTTGCGCCCGGATATCGACCAGTCGCGCATGGCGCAGCGCAAAGGCGCCGCTCTTCTCCGTCTCGAGCAACCGGGCATAATCGCGCGCGGCAATGCGCGCCGCTTCCACGCTGTCCCCATTGCGGATCAAGGCGCGCACCAGATCCGGCCCGATCCGCTTGGCGATATCGGTATCGACCGAGTTCGTCTCCATGCGCGCATCGACCGCGCGCAGCTGTGCCAGCGCCTCGGCCCCGCGGCCCAACGCGAAGGTGCCTTGCGCGGCATAGGCCTGCGAACCCAGCCCGAAGGGACTGCCCTCCCCCTGATACTTGGCGAAGATCGGCGCAGCTTCCGCGAACAATGGCACCGCGTCGGCGTAGCGTTCGCGCTGATGGTAGATCGTCGCCAGCAGATGGATTCCATAGCCGAAGAACAGGCTGTCAGGCCCTTCGTGCTGGCGTTTGAGTTCCAGACTGCGGGCCAGATAGCCGGTCGCTTCGATCGGGCGTCCGCTGCGGGACAGGACAATCGCAAGCATTTCCAGCGCGCGCGAATAGGTGGGGTGGGCGGAGTCGATATGCTGCACCGCCCGCTCGACCGCGATCCGCGCATAGCGTTCGGCCTCGTCCACCTGCCCGGCCCGGCGCAGCGTGCCGGCGTAGCCGTAGTAGGAACTGATGGTGTCGGGATCGTTCGGCCCGAGAAATCCCTCGCGGGTGTCCAGGCTGGCGCGTTGGTAGCGCAATGCATCGTCGGTCCGGCTGAGTTGCAGCAGCACTTGGGAAAGCGAGAATTCGAGGTTGGACCGGGCGACCACCGCCCCGCGGCCGATCTCATCTGGCGCAAGCGCGGCGAAACTCTCCATATAGGCTGCATAGCCGGTTTCGAGCGATGCGATCGCCGCGTCGGCTTCACCTGCTTGCGCAAACAATGTGCCGAGCAACGCTACCCCCTCGGCGCGCACCACGAGCGTTTCGGGATCGCGATCGGGCAGCGCGGCCAGCCCCCGTTCGACCGCGACACGGGCATCGGCGTTGCGTCCAAGGACGTAGAGCTGCGAGGCGACGCGGATGTCCGCTCGCGCCACTTCGGGGTGATCGGGTGCAAACAGGCGCGCGGCGGCAGCGACCTTCTCCCACGCGTCGATAATGCGCTGCGCGCCGTTCGCATCAGGGGTGGTTTCCGCAAATAAGGCTTCGGCCTGCTCTCGAAGAAGTGCCACCTGCGGTTCGGATGGTGTTTGCGCAGCCAAAGCCCCCACGGGCGCGCTGCCCAATGCCAGTGCCAACGCGCAGACCCTGGCCGTGACAGCGCCACCAAAGCGACGGTTACCGCAATATCCGGTCATGTGCTTTCCCCCCCAACTGGTGGGAGCATAAGGGCGGATTTAGTCGAATACGATGTAAAATTCCGATATTGCCGGCCCAATATTGACGATTTCGATACTGTGCCGCTGGGTGTAGAGCGGCACCCACAGGCATTTGATCGGATCATCGCTGGTCTTGCACACCTGACGATCCGACTGGTCACGCACCACCAGCTGCGGTGCCGGGCCGCGCGAAACCTTGAGCACGATCTGCGCCGATCGGCCGCCTAGGAAGGTCTGGTTAAGCTGCGTCGTCGCTCCGGGATTGAGCGCAGCGGACCGATAGGCCGGGCCCAACGCGCGCCCACGCATCGGGCGCGCATCGCCGGGCAATCGAGCCATCCAGCGTTGCATTGCCGCGTCGTCCTGTTCGGTCTGCGGCTTCGGGCCGAGCTGTTCGAGCCGCTGCGCCGCCAGCGCCAGAGCGGTGGCATCCTGCGCCCGTTCGGCCCGATCGGCCATCAGCAACGCGTCGGCCAGCCGCTCCGCCCGGCTTGGAAGCGCGGCGCCCGGAACGGGCGCGGCCGGTGCCTGCCCTGCATCGCCCGCCCCCGGCGCAGCGCAGCCCACCGCAAGCGCACAAAGCGTCGCCATCACCCCTGCGCGAAGCCCATACCCCGCAATCATGCTGCGGCCGCGATGCGAAACACCGCGCCTCCCAATCCGGTGGTCTCTCGCTCCTCCAGCGTCAGGGACAGGCCGTGCCGCTCGGCAATGGCGTGCGCCAGCGCCAGCCCCAGGCCGCTGCCCGAAGTTTCCTCGCCGCGCAGCCGCCCGCGATAGAACCGTTCAAAGATGCGCGCCCGATCGCGCGGGTCGATCCCAGGCCCGTCATCGGCCACCACCAGAACAGGCCCCCGCTCCAGCGTGATCGCAATCTGGCCGCCGCGGGGGACGTATTTGAGGGCGTTGTCGAGCATGTTCGTCATCAGCCTTCCCAATTGTCGTTCGTCGCCATTGATGATCACGTCCGGCGCGATCGTCCAGCGCAGTTCCAGCCCGGCTTCCTCGGCGCTACCGGCGTAAAGCTCGCAGATGCCCGTTACCAACCCGCTGAGATTGACCGGCACCAGCCCACTGCGATCGCCGCGATTAGCCTTGCTCGCGGCGATATCGAGCAGGGATTCGAGCGTCTGCACGATCCGCCGGATTTCGCCGCGCGCTTCTGCCAGCCGCTCGGCAATTGCGGTGTCGGGCTTTTGTGCGAGCGCTTTCACCAACCGGTTGTCGAGGTGCGATAGCGGCGTTCGGATTTCGTGGGCGAGCTGTTCGGATGTGTCCTTGTAGGCCGCCAGCAGATCATTCACCCGCGCCAGCGCCGCGCCGCTATGCGCGGTCAATTCGTCGATCTCGTCCCCGTCGATCCGCCCGGTGGCGGCGAGCCCTGCGCCATCCTGCGGTTCGCGAAAGGCCAGGTTGATCCGCCCGATCCGGCGCTGCAGGCCAAGCGCAGCGAAGCGCCCGAGCAGCGCCACCAGCCCGATGAACACCGCGCCCCCGCCCGCAAAGGCCATCGCGATGCCTGACAGCACCGGCGTTTCGATATCGATGCCGCGGGCGACCACCAGCCGCAAATCCGGGCCAAGCTGGACCGCGCGGGCAAAGCCTTTGGAATTGGCGCCAATCGCGATGATCCCGCTTTCCGACACGGTGGGATCCAGCGCCGGCCATGTCGTCAGATCGCCGGCGATCACCCGGCCGCTGTCATCCGCCAGCAGGTAGTGCGGTGCCCCGCCTTCCATCGGGGTCAGCGCGATACGGTCGGCGATGCGCGCTTCCAGCTCGACCCTCCCGCCGGTGGCATAGATATCGGCAAGCCCGGCAAGGTCGACATCGACTTCAGCCTGCGCCGCCTGCTGCAAGGTCGTGCTCACCGTCTGGTGCGTGAGCCACCACAGGCCCGCCAGCAAGACCAGCGAAAGCACAATCGCACCCGCCACCAGGCGCGAAAAAATGGAACGGCGCGCTTCGATCACGGCGTTCCATCGAGCAGGCGATAGCCCGATCCCAAAATCGTCTCCAGCGCCGGCCGATCAAAGCCATCCTCAAGCTTGCGGCGCAGCCTCCCGATATTGACATCCACAACGTTGGTCTGGGGATCGAAGTCCATCTTCCACACATGGCGCAGCAACATCTCGCGCGTCACGACCTCACCGGCATTCTCCATGAAATAACGAAACAATTCGAACTCCTTGGGGCTGAGCGCAAGGTGACGATTGTTGCGGAAGGCCGTGCGCGCTTTCACATGACATTCGAACGCGCCATAGAGGATCACGGCGGAATGTTCGCGCCCCGTGGCACGGCGGTGCAGTGCCCTGAGCCGGGCAACCAGCTCCTCCGGTTCGAACGGCTTGGCAAGGTAATCGTCAGCCCCGCCATCCAGCCCATCGGCGCGATCGCTGCTTCGGCCGAGCGCCGAAAGGATCAGGATCGGCGTGCCAATGCCGCCTTCGCGCAGGCGGCGGGTGATCGTCAATCCGTCGATATCGCCGAGCATCCGGTCAAGGATGATGACATCAAATGGCTCCAGCCCGGCGCGCAGCAGCGCGGCGCTGCCATTGTCTTCCCACACCAGCACATCACCACTGGCGCCGAGGATCTCCCCCACCGCTGCCGCAGAGCGCGGATCATCCTCGACATAGAGGATCCTCATGAATGCTGTTTCCCACCTGACGAAACCTGGCCCATCAACCCGGTGTCTCCCCTTAATTGTCGTGCTGCCACCGCTCGCCCAAGGGTGCAAGCGATGGCAGGAGGCGAGACAAGGCGTCCGCTCAGTTAATGCTTTCGACCGATACCCAGCCCAGCGTGCCGAAATTGTCCTTCGCTTCGATAAACAGGCCTTCGCGCTTGCCGGTCGGGATAAGCGTGGTGCCCACCCGCAGGTTGCGCAGCACCTTGGCGCTGGCAGACGGCGTTTCGAGCATTGCCGTGGCGGCCGCGACGGTTGCCATGTCGTTGTCACCGGCGCCGCCAGAGGTGGGAGCGGCGGCGATGGTGGCCTTTTGGGCGACCAACTGATTGAAGGCGATTACGAACGCCTCGACCAGCATCTTGCCGTCCTTGCTGGAGCCGTAGCCCGCCGCCGCAGCGCCCGCATTCCATGCGCCTGCACCGCCGAAGCTTAATGTGCTTTTCTTGACCACACCTTGTCCCGCGGCGATCGCCTGCCCGCTGGCCGGGTTTAGCAACTTGATCCCGGCCGCAAGCCGCTTTTTCTTTCCGCCCAGACCGCCAAACATGCCGAGCACGGCGCCTGCCCCCGGCACGCTGCTGAGCAGCGAGCCTGCCGCGCCCGAACTCACCAGCCCCTGCATCGCTGCAGACTTGGCGACCTCGATCGACTGGTCAACTTCCTCACTGTCGCCGGCAACCACGTTCATCAGGAAATCGGCCGCGTCACCGCTGGCGGGGCTGTGCGGGGTAAAGCAGCCGGATTCGACCGCGAGTGAATTGATCAGTTCGCGAGGGCTGCCGAGCCCGAACTCGGACCACCCCTGTGTATCGCCTTCCACCACCGCGATCGAGCCGAGGCTTTCGGTACAGGTGGCCAGTTTGACCGCTTCGTCGCCGCCCTTGGCCTGCGCCGGGGCCGCAACCAGCGCGCCCGAGGCCAGCGACGCCACTACAAGCGCGTGGAAATTCGTCTTCGTCATTGTCAATCTCCCCATTGCGATCAATGGTGCGATGATGCCGCCGGTGCCCTCGCGCAGCCACACACATGCACTGTCATCGGCATGACAAGTGCTGTTAGGTCGCGTCAGCGCCGCTCAGCCATGCCGCCATCGAAGGTGATCATCCCGCCCATCAGCTGTTCGGCCTGCTTGACTGCCGCTTGCCGGGCCAACGCATTGCCGCGCGCCGTCCCTTCGCCCGCTGTCAGCCCTGGTGGGAGCAGCGAAAGTTCCTGCCCGCCTATCGACGCCGGGCCACCTTGCGGTGAGGCGGTGCCCGTCCCGCCCCAGCGGTTCATGTCGATCCCTGCGATCGTGCCGCTGCTGGGAGCAACCGACACGGCCCCGCCGCCCGCGCCGCCAGCGTAAGGGTTGGTCGAGGGCTGCGTGCCGGAAGTGGTTGCACGCAATGCCGCAGTGCCGATTACGGCAATGTCCGCAGCAAACCGGATATCGTACTGGACTCCGATTTCGGTACCGCCGACCCCGGCGAGAAAGCCCGTCCATTCGACAGAACACGCCCCGGCGCAGGCACCGCCGGTCACACTGCCATTGGCCGAACGCCCCGTGAACCCGCCATTGACCAGCGACAGCTCGCTGGTGGCAAGATTGGCAACACCCCCAGTGGTCTGCGCCACATAGCTGTTGGAATTGTAATCGAAACCGAGCGAGATGCCGACCTTGGGGCTCGCGCCAAACTGCACCGCGGCCGAGCCCGATGTGAGTATGCCCGGAGCCACACTGCCGTCCACTGCCGTAGGCCTTGTGCCCCCGACGAGGGTGTAGTCGACCCTCCCGCCGGTCGGAAGGTTGGTAGACGGCGTGCCGATGATGATATGATAGCCGCCGTTGGCATTTATACCGAAGGGCGGGGGCGGGCCGAAACGGCTGGGAACAACCCCGCCATTGCTCCAGCGCGACCACCGCACCGCGCCCGATGTCGTCCGGCCGATATCGGTGTTGCTTGCTGCGGCAAAGTTCGTGCCCACCGGGGCGATCCGGTCAAACCAGCCATTTCTGCCGCCAATCTCGATCACCCGGCCATCAGCATCGGTCTTGTAGCCGAAGCTGCCGGGCGTATTCTGCACTGTGTCGAGCGAATTGGTCCGGCCCGGATTGGCGGTGCTGAAATCGAGTGACACGAGATTGCCCTGACTGACGAACAGGTCGGTCGTGACAGTGGCGCTCAACCGGTTGCCGGTCACCGCGCTGACTGGCGGGCCGGTCAGCGCGCCATTGCCGAAAATCGCCGCGCCGTTGAGGTTTTTGAGATTGCTCTGCCCCGTGGCGTTGTAGGTCAGGCCCAACTGACTGATATCAGCCCCAGCGAAATAGCCTGCAAACTGGATCGTGCAATTGGCATCGCAGCTGTTGTCGCTGGTGGTGATGCCATCGCCAAGAATGCTGAAATTGACATTGCGTCCCTGCGTTACGCGGAACTCCGATGTGCTTTGTTGGGCGTTGGCGATGCCGCCCTGGGTGGAGAAACCGTAGACAAAATCACCACCTGCCTTTGGCATGGTGATGCTGCCTTCCATCGCCACGCGGTTGGTTGCACCAAACAGCACCGCCATATCGGCCTGGAACTGTCCCGGAGCAAGCGACCCATCGGCAATCGTCGGCGCGGTGGCCGCGATCAGATCGTAATCGATGCGGCCTGTTGTCGGGATGGCAAAGCCGCCCGTGGTTGGCCCGGCGAACAGATAATGCAGGCCCTGCGTGGCCGACAAAGTCGTGTTTTCGGACGGATCTGCCGAAACATAGATCCCGTTGCTCCAACGGCCGATGGCGAAGCGGGCATTGGTCGACACATCAACGGCGGTGGCTGTGCCGATGCTGCGCGGGCGGAAGCTTTCGAGAATCGCGGTGATCGCGCCATTGCTATCGGAAGTTATCCCATCGGCGCTGAATCCGTTGAGGCCGGTTGTCGGAGCGCGCAGGTTGTAATTGATGCCGGTGGTGGCCGTGAATGGCGTTTGATTGGCAAGGATCAACGGCGTGCCGCCGGTATTGCCGCCACCTGTATCGCCGCCACCTGTATCGCCGCCACCTATGGTGTCAGCACGCCCGAAGATCGCTGCACCGCTGATGTTGTCTGACCCGCTGAGTGATGCGAGATAGGTTACTCCCAAACGGTTGGCCGTTGCATCACCAAGGAACCCTTGAAAGTCGATTGATCCGGATCGCGGCGTCGCTTCATTTGTCGAACCGCTAGCCGAAAAATTGATCCCGCCGTCAATGATGACAAGCGAGCTTGGATTGCCATTCGGGTTAACCGATCCGCCCGGAGTGGAAAAGGAGTAAACAAACCCGCTGTCGCCGGGCATAGTGATCGTGCCGTCAATGCCAAAGCGCGCTCTTGGCCCTGAAAATTCGACCGCAAGGTTGGCCGCGAAAGTGCCCGGTGCGATTGCGCCGGAAAACAATGTGGGCCGCGTCGCGCCAAGCAGATCATATTCGATAACGCCGCTCGGCAAAGTCAGCGCGCCGGTGATGTCGCGTGCCAGCAGGTAATGAAAACCTTGGTTGGCCGAAAGCGTAAGATCGCGCGCACGGTTTTTGAAGGTTCCATCGGTGAAACGGCCGATCAGCAGGTTGCGATCGCCGGAGATCTCCTGCACCGAAGCAGCGCCTGTCTCGCTGATAAGACCGCCATAGCTTTGTAATGCACCGTTGGCGGCAATACCGGCATCTGCAAAGCCGTTCAGTCGGGCGAGCAAGGGCCTTGCATTCACGCTTTGGCCGTCAAAACCGTTTCCAGCATAGGCAATGTTGGGCTGCGGGCCGTCAAATCCTCCCGAGTAGACAAGCGTTGGGTTGTTGCCCGGATCGGTCGGCCCACCTCCGCCATCGCTGCCCGGAAGCCCGACAAACATATCGGGGTTGCCGCCGCCCTGGAGGAACGCGAAGTATTCGACAAAGAAAGCGTTCAGATCGGCAAATCCGCCCAACCCGCCCTGAAGCGCAGCGAGCGCGGCCAGATAGGCTTCGAGAATGGAAAGATCGAGCGCAGTATATTCGCTCGGCAACCCGCCATCTGCGAGGAAAGCGAAATAGGCATTCAGCGCCGCGACGTAATCGGCATAAACCGGCAGCCCCGCAAAATTCGCAGGATTACCGCCGCCCGACACGAACGCGGCATAGGCGGCAAAGAACCCGTTGAGATCGCCGAACCCGGCCAGACCGCCCTGCGCCCCAGCCAGCGCGTCAAGATAGGCGTTGAGCGTCGCCTGATCGAGCACGGTGTAATCGCTCGGTAGGCCGCCTCCCGATAGGAATGCGAAATACGCGTTCAGCGCCGCAACATATTGGCTATAGACCGGCAAGCCCGCAAACCCGTCGGGCGTGCCGCCTGCCGAAAGAAAGGCGAAATAGCGTGTCAGCAGATCGGCGTTGTCGCCCACCAAGGCGGCGAACTGTCCCGAGCGGGTCAGCGCGTCGATGAAGCCTTGCAACTGCGCCAGATCCTGGGCGGTGTAATCGGTTGGCAATCCCCCGCCTTGCAGGAACAACGCATAGGCATTGAGCGCGGCGGCAAAAGCGGGGAAATCGGGCGCGACCGGCAAGCCGGCAAACAGGTCGGGATTGGCCCCGCTCGCAAGATAGACCGCATAGTCGCGGTAGAAGGACGCGCTGTCTCCAAGGAAGCGCGACGTGGCCCCGGCTGCTTCAAGGGCGGCGATATAGGCGCGGACCTGATCGAGCGTCAGCAACGTATAGCCCGATGGTACGCCGCCAGCGTTCAAGAAGTCGAAGAACGTCCGCAAGTCGACAGCATAGCCCGCAAACACGTTGGCGGGCAGTCCGGTAAATCCATCAATGCTGCCGCCCCCGGCCACAAAGCTCGCAAAAGCCGAAAAGAACGCGGCGCGATCCCCCAGGAAACGGTCGAGCGCACCGGCCTGCTGCAATTGCAGCACCCAGGCCTGCAACACCGCTATATCGGTGCCGCTGAACTCCGACGGCCGCCGGCCAGTGGAAAGGAAGGCGAAATAGGCGTCGAGCTGCGCGGCATAGCCAGCAAACACATTGGCAGGCAGCCCCGTAAAACCATCAACCTCACCGCCTGCGCGCAGGAACGCGAGGTAATCGGCATAAAAGCCCGCCTTCTCGCCCAGCACGGTCTGGAGCAGGCCAGTGTTGGCCAGCGTTTCAAGATAGGCCCGCAAGGTAGCCTGATCGATCGCGGTGTACGCGCTCGGGCGGCGGCCGCTCGCGAGGAAGGCGAAGTAATCGCCCAGGGCGGTCTCGTACTGCGCCGCGAAAGCCAGTCCGCCATTGGCGAGGAAGGCTTCGGCCAGCGCGCGATCGGTCGCGCCCAGTTGCGCCACCAGCCCGCTTTCGCGCAGGAAAGCAATGGTTTGCGCAAGCGCCGCTTGGCTTGCACCAGTGAAAGCCGTCGGATCGCCCCCGCCCCGAACAAAGGCGAAATAGGCGGATGTCAGGTCGGTGAAAGACAGCGCAAAGCCATCGCGATTGCCGCCACTGGCAAGGAAGGCGAGGTAGGCGTCGGCCAACACCCGGTCACGCGCCGCCAGGTCAGAGAATGCACCAGTACGGCGAATGTAAGAAAGATAGGCGTCGATATTGTCCGGGCCTGACGAAGCAAAGCCACTGGGCAATCCGCCTGCACGGATGAGATCGAGGTAGCTGGCAACAAAGCCGCTATAGGCGCCCAGAAATTCGCTGCCCGCGCCGCCGCCGGCCAGAAACCGCAGATAGGCACGAATGATGTCGGCTTGCGCCTGAGGAAAAGGCGTGCCGCCGTAGCTGTCTTCGATCTGCGCAGCGGCTGATACCAGCAGCGCAAGATCACCGCTCGGGAACGTGTCGAGCGCAGGGTTGCCGGCCACAGCCTCGATCCGGCGGGCGGCAGCGATGATGTCGCTCGATGCACCAGCCGTGGCAAGCTGATCGCCGAACCCTGTGGGAATGCCGTTGAGCGCCGCTGCAACGGGGCCAGCGTCGCTCCCGATCGGGACCACGCGGCCCGCTTGTGCAGGGCCAGCAGCGGCCAGCGCGGCAGGTTGCGCAATCGCATTATTGGCAATGACGCGGCGCACCCCGCCCTGCCCGCGCGCCCGCCACATTTCTCCGGCACCAAAACGCTCCAGCGCGCCAGCGCGGCCAATTTGCAAAGCGCCGGTCAGCGCATGGCCGCTCGCCTCGCCCGTCCCGCGCACAGTGAAATTGCTCGCAGACCCTACGCCTGCCACGCGGCCTTCAAGGCCTTCGGGCATCCGCACCACCACTTCGCCACTCGGACCCGATGTGACCGTGATCGCGCCTTCGTAAAGGTCGATCGAACCGTCCTCGTTCAGACGGTATTCCGCTGCATCGACAATCGATACCGTGCCCCCGCCGGTGAGCGCAATCTGGGTCAGCCCAGCACGCTGATCGATGCGCTGGCCGGTCGCCGGCTGCGCTTCGCTGGTGGTGAACAGCAGCTGGTTGGCCGCCAGTGGTGCGCTCAGCGCAAGGCCCGAAGCGCCGACCAGCAGCAGCCGGGCGGAACGGGCGAAGGTCTTCGCGGGCGAAATGGTCAGGATAGCAGTCATGTGGTGGCCTCCCCGGATGCCAATCAAAATTCGAAACGCGCGCCGACCGATGCGGTCCATCGCTCGAAATCGAACAACGCGATATTGCTCCAGTTGCGCGAATAGGTGGCGGTGGGCTGAAGGAAGAGACGATCCGTGATGGCGACCTTCAATCCTGCCGTCAGGTCGAGCCGCTCGTCCTCACGCTTGACCAGGAACAGCGGATCGGGCGCATCATGACGGCGCAGATCGAAGCCGATCCCGCCAACCACCGCGATCGTCCGTGCCAGCGGCACTTCGGCACCCAGATTGGCCCCTATGAAATCGAACGACAGGTGATCACCTGCCTGGCGCCGGGTCTTTTCGGTGCCGCCATTGATGTTCGCAGCGAAGAATTTGCCGACGAAACCCGTCCCGATGGAAAGGCGATCCGCATCGCGCAAGGGATCGCCATTGAAGTCCAGCCTGTTCCACTGACCCGAAACCGTCAGTGCCTTTCCGCCTGCCAGTGGCTTGGTGTATTGCGTCGTGACCCCGTATGAGGTCCGGAAGCCCGCATCATCAAGCCAGAATTGCTGCACCTGTCCCGACAGCGAGATCACGTCGTCATTGGCGAAGCTGTGGGCGTAACCCGCTGTCCCGGTCAGCGCGGCCTGATCGAACATCGCAGTGTCGAAATTGTCGCGCCAATTGCCCAGCACCGACGCGAACAGGCGATCCTGCCGCCCGATTGCTGTCACGCCGGAGATGCCGGCGGTGATGTCGTAGAATTCGTCGGACTGCGCCACCGCCGCGCCGCCAAGCTGGCCGGGCCCAAGAAAGCTGAACAGCGGAATGACAATCGAATTCAGCTCGGTCGCGGTGTTGATGTTGCTATCATATCCCACCCGCGCATCAACAAAGCCGCTGACGTCCGAACCGCCGCCTGCGATCTGCCTGTCGAACTGGCGCACGAACCCGGTAAAACGCTGACGCACCGGATCGGGCAGGCTGGGATCGTCGACCACGGTCGCAAACTGTTCGCGCGCGGTGTCGATATCGCCCGCCAGCGCAAAAGCGCGCGCCAGTTCGGCCCGCGCGGCGGCGTTGTCCGGCTGGACGGCAAGCACGCGCTGAAAAGCGATGATTGCATCGCCAAATCTGCCCGAATCCAGCGCCGCAATGCCCAAGGCGAAATCGAACCCCGGATCGCCCGCACGCTGCGGCACCTGACTGGAGAGCTGCCGGTATTCCGCTTCGGCCGCAGCCTTGGAAGTTGCGCTGTCCGGCTGGGGCTCATTCTGGGCGAGCGCAGGCGTGCCAATAGCGGTTGCCGCCAGAAAAGACGACGCCCCCAGCATCGCTGCACGCAGGCGGTATGCAGATGTCCGTTTCACTGTAAGCCAGCCCCCAAGTCCGTTCCGATCAGACTTGTGGCATGGCGCAGAGTGTCAGGCGGTCACATTGACAAGCGTTGTCAGCGTCATGACAAATGCCGTTATGTGCCTCGCGTGCCGCCCGAATAGGGCGCGAACAGGATCAACCCCGGCGTTTGAGGATCAGATAGAGCGCACCTTCACCCCCATGGCGATTATGAGCGCGGCGCACGGCCGTGATCGTATCGGAATGGCGGCTGGCGGCCAGCCAATCGAGCAGCTTGGCCCGGATTGCGCCGCGTTTCGCCATGCGGTCCGCCGGATCGACCGGCCGCTCGCGCCCCGCGATCACCAGCACGACCCGTGCCCCCATCATCTGCGCCTGATCGAGCCCGGCCATGACCCGGTCATAGGCTGTGTCGAGCGTGTGGCCGTGAAGATCGAGCGTCAGATCGGGATCGAGCCGTCCCGCCTTGACCCGCCGGTCCCAGTGGGAATCGAGACCCGGTGCTGCGGGAGGAGCGGACGGGGGCGGCGAGATCGGTTTTCGCGGCCGGACAACCGCGGCGGGCTTGACGATTGGCGCATTGCGCACGGCTGCCGATGGGATCGGCGCCAGAGTTACGGGAAGCGCAGGCGGCCGTGGCCGTGTCTTTCCCGGCAGCGGCTTCACGCTTGAGGCCAGATGCGCCCAAGCCGCCTGTTCTCCGGTCGACAGCCCGCGCGGCGCTCTCATTGTGAGGCTGCGTCCAGCCGCGCGGCGGCGGCGCGGGGCACTAGGACATAGGCACGCCCGCGCCCGCTCATTCCACCAGCGATCCGCCGGGCCTCTTCGCCCGCGCCCCAGAAGGTATCGAAGCGGTTAGCCCCTTTGATCGCGCCACCCGTATCCTGTGCGATCCACAGGCCGTTAGCTTCGGTTCGATCAAGCTCCAGCCAGACCGGCGCGCCCAGTGGCACATAGGCCGGGTCCGCCGCCACCGAAGTCTCACGCCGCACCGGTACGCCCAGGGCGCCCAGCGGGCCATCCCCTTTCAATTCTGTAAAGAAAATCCAGCTTTTGTTGAGCCGCATCAGATCGCGGCCTTCACGGGGGTTTTGGCGAATATAGGCCATGATGCCCTGCATCGAGCCGGAATATTTGCCCGGCCCTTCGCCCAGCAAACCGCGTTCCCGCATCACGCCGCCAATGCCCACATATTCGCGCCCGTTCTGCCCGGCATAGCCGATACGGATCACCTCGCCTTCAGGCGAGCGCAGACGGCCCGAGCCCTGAATCTGGAGGAAGAAGAACTCGACGGGATCGGCAGCCCAGGCGATGATCGGAGCCTTGCCGCTCAACGCTCCGTCTTCGATCGCCGCACGGTCGTGATACAAGACGAAGCGGCCTGCCTCGTCATATCGGCCTAGGGGCGCCCGACCGGTTCGCTCGGACATTGGCACATCATCAGGCCAGGCACGCACCAGATCGGGCGGCATGGCATAAACCGGCACGTCAAAACCGGGACGGCGGGTACGGCTTCCGGCGATTTCCGGCTCGAAATAGCCGGTCGCAAAGGCGCGGCCATCTCCGATCTGCACCGGCATGAACTGCTCCGCAAAGAACGCGCGGGCACGGGTTTGCGGAGTGCTGCGCGCCGCATCACAGGCACCGCGCCAGTCTTCACGACGCGTCAGTCCGCTCGCATCATCACGCGTCAGCAGCCGCGGACAGGATTCGATGAAGCCCGCCAACGCGTTGCGTGCATCTGCATCATTGACCGACAGCGCGGCGAAAGCCGGGCCCAGCGCGATCCCTGCGAGCACCGCGTTGGCGGCAACAGGCGCAGATATTACCGGCACAGAAGCAGGGGGCGGCGTTGCGACGGGCTGCGGAATGCTCCCCTGCGGGATCACCCGCCCGCAAGCCCCCAGCGTCAACAGGATCGCAAGGCCAAGCGGCAGCCGCATCGCACGTTCCTTGGTAAGGGGCACACGGCCCCGCACATCAGCCTTCGTCGGTTTCGTCGAGCAGCCAGTTGGGATCGCGCGCGGAAACATTGCGCGAAAAGGTCCACACATCACGGCTTTCAATCGCATCATCGAGCGATCCGGCGATCAGGTTACCGTCCTTGTCGCGCGTGACAGCTGCAACATCGGCAACAAACAACAGCGCGATGCGCGCAGTACGGCCGTCAAGCGAGGCGGAGTGAACCTTGGTTTCTTCGATCCGTATCAGCTTGTTTTCAACGCTTTCACCCGCCGCTTCACGTGCGTCGATGGCGGATTCAAAGCCGGCATAGACATCGTCATCGCACAATTCGCGCAATGTCTCACGGTCGCCCTTCCAAAAGGCTTCGAGGATCATGCGATAGGCCCCGCGTGCGCCGTCCAGAAACTGAGCAAGATTGAACTTGCCATCCGCTGCCGTGATTTCCTTCAGGCCGCGCTCAACCGCGGGCATCATGCTTTCAAATTCGGTCGGGCGCGGCTGGGCAGCAGCAGCCGGCATCACTGCGGGGCGAACGCCAGCTGGCTTATCTTCCGAATCGAACCGCTGCGGCACAGATTCTTCTTCCTGTTCCGCACGGCGTCCCAACACCGAATAGAGGCGAAGGCCGAGAAATGCGGCGACCATGGCGAGGAGAACAATTTCGAGCACAGCAAAAATTCCGATCTTCAAACAGGGGAGCCGCTGAGTTACGGCGCGGCATCACCCACAGACGCTTATCCTGCCTCAAGTGGGCATCAATTACAATTCGCCAACGGCCAATAGGTTGCTGTGCGGGTCGAAACTTTGCAACACCTGTGATCAGAGGCCTGACACCGGAAATGCGTTTTTTGGCCTGATGCGGGCGCGGTTGCGGGCCAGCCACACCCCTGCTAGGCGCACGCCCAAGCGCACCTGAACAAATAGCGTGCATCAGGCGCACTGATCGTTACCCTTTTTCCAACGACACTTTTGAAAGACAAGCGACACCATGGCCGACGAAGAAGGCGTCCTCACCAATCTCGACACCACTGGCGCCGACGGGCCGCAGCCCAACGGTGCCGACACATCGCCGGCGATCGGGATCATCACGCAATACGTCAAAGATCTTTCCGTCGAGAATCCGAGCGCGCCGGACGTCTTTCAATGGGCCGAACCGCCGCAGATCGACGTACAATTCAACATCGGCACTGAAGTGATCGGCACTGACGTGCACGAAGTGACACTCAAGCTGACACTGACCGCAACGTCGCAGCGCGGGACCATGTATATTGTCGATCTGGCCTATTGCGGCCTGATCGGGATGCGCAACGTGGCAGAAGAACAGGCCCATGCCTTTCTCTATGCCGAAGCCCCGCGCCTGTTGTTCCCGTTTGCTCGCCGCGTCGTGGCTGATGCTGTGCGCGATGCCGGCTTCCCGCCGCTGATGGTCGATCCGGTGGATTTCAACGGGCTTTACGCGCAGCAGCTCGCATCACGCCGCGCCGAAGAAGCGTCAGGCGGAAAGCCGATTGACCCGGTCACGGGCAACGCCTGATCCGCGCTCCCGGTAAGGGACCCCTACGATGAGCCTTCTCAGGAACGTCGGCACCATCGGTGGTCTGACGTTGGTGAGCCGGGTGTTCGGCTTTGCCCGCGACATCCTGCTCGCCCGCGTGCTGGGCGCAGGCGGGGTGGCAGACGCCTGGCAGCTGGCGTTCCAACTGCCCAACCTGTTCCGCCGCCTGTTCGCCGAGGGCGCATTTGCCAGCGCTTTCATCCCGCTGTTCAACCGGCATATGGCCGAAGACAAACACGCGGCCCGGCGCTTTGCGAGCGAGGTGCTCGCGGTACTGTTGCCAATCCTGGTCGTCTTTGGCGCGCTGATGATGGTGGCGATGCCGTGGGTGCTGTGGGCCTTTGCCAACGAAACGTTGCGCGGCGACGCGGTGACCTATGATCTCGCTGTCACGATGGGGCGGATCGCCTTCCCGTATCTGATGTTCATGAGCCTGGCGACGCTGGTTGCGGCGATCCTGAACTCGCTATCACGCTTTGCCGCGGCAGCCGCAGCGCCAATCCTGCTCAACATCTGCCTGCTCGCCGCGCTGATCTGGGGCGCGCTCCAGCCGGGAAGTGAAGCAACCCGCGCTGCAACCGGGGTCGGCCTTGCGATTGCGGTGTCCGTTAGCGGCCTGCTGCAACTGGCTTGGCTCTACTGGTTCATGCGCCGCGCAGGGTTTCGCATTCCCCGCACCACGCCCAAAATTACCCCCAGTGTCAAAGAAATGGGTATCTTGATCGTACCGGCCGTGTTTGGCGCGGGCGTGTATCAGATCAGCCGCTTCATCGACCTGGCGTTCTATCGCTATCTGCCCGACGGTTCGATCAGCTATATGGCCTATGCCGACCGCTGGAATCAGCTACCCCTTGGCGTCATCGGCATTGCGCTGGGCACTGCGATCCTGCCCGCCCTGTCGCGCTACATTGCCAAGTCGCAGGATGATGAGGCCGTGCGCTTGCAAGCCAACGCGATCGAGCTTGCCATGCTGCTGACCCTGCCGTGTGCGGTGGCGCTGTTCTTCACCGGATCGGCTTTCGTCAAGGCGTTCATGGAGGGGCAGGCCTTTACCGCAGAGGACGCGCGCGTCACCGGAATGGTCACCTCGGCGCTGGTCATTGGCTTGCCTGCCTATGTGCTGGTGAAGGTGCTGACCCCCAATTTCTTCGCGCGCAAGGATACCCGCACGCCGGTCATTACGGCGGCAGTCTCGCTTGTGGTAACGGTCAGCCTGAATGCCGCTTTCATCTTTGGCCTTGGCCTGGGGGTGGTAGGGCTGGCGCTGGCGGGAGCCATCGGCGCGTGGGTCAATATCATGCTTCTCGGCGCGATCCTGGCTCGGCGGGGACTTTTCCGTCTCCCCGTACGCGTGGTCGGGCGAGTCGGGCGGATCGCGGTTGCTTCGGGCATCATGGGCGCTGCTCTGGCGGCGCTGATGAGCGTCATCACCCCATGGCTCGATGGGCCGCTTAGTGGCCGGTTGCTGGCCATCGCTGCAATCATGGTGGTCAGCCTCATAACCTATGGCGGTGCGAGCGTGCTGCTCGGAGTTCTCGACAAGGCGACAATCCAGCGCCTAATGCGCCGCCAAAGCTAACCTTTCTTCAGGCAGGACCATCATGCGCGTCGTTTCCGGCATCCAGCCCACGGGCAAGCCCCATCTTGGCAATTACCTCGGAGCGATCCGCAACTACGTGAAGTTGCAGGACGATGCCCATGCGGCGGGCGGTGAATGCCTGATCTTCATCGCCGACCTTCATGCCTTGTCGATGCCCCATGATCCGGCCGACCTGCGCGCCTCCACCCTCGAACTGGTGGCAACGCTGGTGGCCTGCGGGCTCAATCCGGACAAGGCGATCCTGTTCAATCAGGCGCAGGTGCCGCTGCATACCGAATTGCAATGGCTGCTCAACGGCACGGCTCGCATGGGCTGGCTCAATCGGATGACGCAGTGGAAGGACAAAGCCGGCAAGAACCGCGAAGGCCAGTCGGTCGCCCTGTTCACCTATCCCGTGCTGCAAGCCGCCGACGTGCTGCTATATCAGGCGACCCACGTCCCGGTGGGCGAAGATCAAAAGCAGCATCTGGAGCTGGCCCGCGACATCGCGCAGAAGTTCAACAACGACTTCGGGACAGAAGATACGCCGATCTTCACCTTGCCTCAGCCGATCATCCCGGCCGAGGCCGCGCGCATTATGTCCCTGCGCGACGGAACGGCCAAGATGTCGAAGTCCGATCCCAGCGATATGAGCCGCATCAATCTGTCCGACGATGCCGACACGATGGCGCAGAAGATCAAGAAGGCGAAGACCGATCCCGAACCGCTGCCGTCCGAGGAAGCCGGGCTGGCCGACCGGCCCGAGGCGCGCAATCTTGTGGGCATCTACGCCGCGCTGTCCGGGCAATCGGCGGCAGATGTGCTGCGCGAATATGGCGGGCAGGGTTTCGGCGGTTTCAAGCCAGCCTTGGCCGATCTGCTGGTGGCCAGGCTCGGCCCGATCCGCGACAGGTTCGTGGCGCTGAAGGACGATAGCGAGGCCTTGGATGCCATTCTCGCCCGCGGTGCGGCAAAGGCGCGCGAGCGTGGCAAGCCGACGCTGGATGCCGCCTACCGCGCGCTGGGGCTGGTCCGCCACTGATTTCCCGAAGGTTTTGGGACAGGCCGACGCGCGCGAACGGCAGATATTCAATCGGTGTTCATGCCAGGGCAATATGATGGCGCGGGTAATCACCATTGCTGCCATTGCAATGGAAACCAGACAAGGGTTGTGTCATGTTGTCTCCTATGTCCTCGATAAAGTCTTTGCGCCGTCTTGCTCTGCCAGTCGCGCTTGTCATCGGCCTTTCGGCCTGCGCCACGCCGTTCAAGGCGGACGTGTCGCGCTTTGCCGTGCCGCTTCCGGCGCCGCAGGGCCAATCCTTCGCGATCGTGCCGGAGGATCCCAAGCTCGCAGGCGGGCTTGAATTCGCGACTTACGCCAATTCGGTCGCGGCGGAAATGCAGCAGCTGGGCTATGCCCGTGCAGCATCGCCCGAAGGCGCTGATTTGCTGGTGCGTTTCGATTACCGGGTCGATGGCGGGCGTGAACGCGTGCGGACCGATTTGAACGGTGGTGGATTTGGCGGCGGCTTCGGCGCTGGCCGCTTTGGCCCGTGGGGCCCCTGGGGTGGCTGGCGCGGCGCGGGTTGGGGCCTCGGCTTCAACGATCCGTTCTTCGGCGGGCCGGAGGTGCGCAGCTACACGATCTACACCAGCGGCATCGATTTGAAGATCGACCGCGCGGCCGATGGCCAGCGCTTGTTCGAAGGCAAAGCCGAAGCGGTTTCGCGTTCGAACAACCTGCCACGGCTCGTGCCCAATCTGGTGGATGCGATGTTCACCGATTTCCCCGGCAACTCGGGCGAGACGCTACGTATCACCATCCGTGACGACGAAAAGACCGTGCGCCCCACCGACTGATGGTGTAGAGCCATGCTCAAGAGTCCCTTGGACGGGAAAAGAGAAGGCGGCGCAGGGGATCGCGCCGCCTTTTTTGTTGTCTGCAATCCGGCCGGTCAGAGCTTGGCGTGCCCTCCGGTCGAACCAAAACCGCCCGCTCCCCGCTCAGTCTCATCCAGTTCGGCCACTTCGTCCCACGCTGCGTGCACCACCGGTGCCAGCACCATCTGCGCCACGCGGTCGCCGCGCTGGACGACAAAGGGTTCTGCGCCGAGGTTGATCAGGATCACCTTCAATTCGCCGCGAAAATCGCTGTCGATCGTGCCGGGCGTGTTGGGCACCGTAATGCCGTGTTTCAGCGCGAGGCCTGAACGTGGGCGCACCTGTATCTCGTAGCCTTCAGGGATTGCCATCGCGAGGCCGGTCGTCACGGCATGGCGCGCACCCGGCGCAATGGTGACATCCTCGGCACTGACAACATCCATACCGGCTGCCCCTGCGGTGGCATAGGCGGGCAGCGGCAGGCCTGCACCATGCGGCAGGCGTTTGACCTGCACCGAAATGCTCATTCCGCCGCCTCCGCCCGGAAGACCGCTGCAATCCGCCCGGCCAAGGCCATCGCCACGGCGCTTTTGGGCATGTCATCAAGCGTTTCGATACCGTCCCCGCTGACGATGGTCACCCGGTTGCGATCCCCGCCCATCACATCGCCCGAAACATCATTGGCGACGATCCAGTCGGCGCTTTTGCGTTTGCGCTTCTGCTTGGCGTTTTCGAGCACGTCATCGGTTTCGGCGGCAAAACCGATCACCAGTGCCGGGCGATTGGGATTGCTTGCAACATTGGCGAGAATGTCAGGGTTCTCGACCAGCATCAGCGCCGGCGGCGCATCGCCGCGTTTCTTGATCTTCGCGCTGCGATATTCCTTGGGACGCCAATCCGCGACCGCCGCGACCATCACGGCTACATCAGCTGGAAGCGCCCGTTTGACGGCTTCAGCCATGTCGCGTGCGCTTTCCACGTCGATACGGGTGACGCCAACAGGTGTCTTGAGCGCAACCGGGCCTGCCACCAGCGTCACCCGCGCACCCAACGCCGCGGCCGCTGCGGCGATGGCAAAGCCCTGCTTCCCGCTTGAACGGTTGGCGATATAGCGGACCGGATCAATCGCTTCCCAGGTTGGCCCCGCGGTGATCAGGACGTGCCGCCCGGCGAGTGGCCGGTGCGACGCGGGCACGCCAAGCGCGGCGCCTTCGACCACTTCGCCAAGATCGGCTTCGACTTCGTCTGGCGTCTGGGGGGCGAGGATTGGGGTCGCCAGCATTTCGGGCCGGGATTTGCGGGCGTCGACTTCGTGGTTGATAGCCCCTGCGTCCACCGGTGGTGCGGCGTTGGCCTTCCCCTTTTTTGCCAGCAGCGGTCCGCCGAAATCCGGCGCGAAGTCGGGCGCGGGTTCGTCGGGCAAAGGAAAATCCTCTCCCTCGGGTTCAGGCAAATCCTCGTATTCCGCTTCGATCTCGTCATGCGTGCGCTTGGCGGTGGAACGCGGGATGATGCGCGAGAAGAACCCGCTCAGCCCGCCTGCGGGAACCGCAGCGTCGCCATCTTCATCCTCTTCTTCGGGTTCGAGCGCTTCGACCTCAATCACCGGCGCAGCAAGGCGGCGCGCGGGCGCCTCGAGCAATTGCGGCTCTGGCACGTCCATGCCGAAATGCGCTGCGATCGCGTGCCAGATCGCTTCGGGTTCGGGCAACCGGCCATAGCCGAATTCCCCGCACGCCATGGGGCCTTCGTCAGGGTGCAGCACATTCACGCCAGCTGCCTTCAGAAGGGCAATATTGCGCCGGGTGGCCGCATGGTCCCACATCCGCACATTCATGGCCGGTACGGCCATCACCGGCTTGTCAGTGGCGAGAATCAGTGTGGTAGCCAAGTCATCCGCGATGCCTGTCGCCATCTTCGCAAGCAGATCGGCGCTCGCCGGGCATACCACCACCAGATCGGCCTCTCGGCTCAACTGGATGTGGCCCATCTCGGCCTCGTTCCTGAGATCGAACAGATTGGTGTAGACCTGATTTTCGCTCAGCGCGGCAAGTGACAGCGGGGTAACGAATTGCTGCCCACCCTTGGTGACCACACATGTCACGTCGCCCCCGCCCTTGCGGATCAGGCGCACAAGTTCACAGGCCTTGTAGGCCGCGATCCCGCCGCCCACGACCAGCAGGATGCGAGGGTGTCTGCTCGCATTCGCCTGGGGTGTGCTCATTGAACTCTCGCCTCTCGCGCCGCGCTGCCGGATGCCTGCCTTAAAGCAAGCGACACCCATCGCAAAGCTTGGTTAAGTTTGCCTTGATGGACAACCGCAGCCTTGGGAAAAATACGTCACGCCGCGGGTTGAGACCCCCGGCCGAAGGTTTAACCGATCCAGCCCAGCGCCATGGCACCCCAGACACCGCCCGCCCCTGCCAGCACCGCTATCCCATAACCCAGCCAGCCTCGGCCCTCACGCTTGTCTGTGATGAGCGCGATCGGCGGCAGCGGCGGCGTTTCCGGTGCGCCACCCTTGGGCGGGTATTTTTCCTCCAGCCGCCGGATCAGGCCGGGCAAGCGGAACAGTGTTTCGGTATCCTGCTTGATCCGTTCGGCAAGAGCCGCTTCGGGCCCAAGCTCGTCACGAATCCAGCTGCGTACATAAGGCGCGGCGGTGTCCCACATGTTGATATCGGGATTGAGCTGCGTGGCGATGCCTTCAACCATCACCATCGTCTTTTGCAGCAGCAGCAGGTGCGGCTGGGTCTGCATGTCGAAATCGCGGGTGATCGCGAACAGTCCGTCGAGCATCTGACCGACGCTGAGCTCCTTTACCGG
The DNA here is from genome assembly GCA_009995225.1 of Sphingomonadales bacterium. GTDB lineage: Bacteria > Pseudomonadota > Alphaproteobacteria > Sphingomonadales > Sphingomonadaceae > Erythrobacter. The sequence goes on from JAACPW010000016.1 coordinate 27,219, forward strand.
CTTGCCCCGCATCGGTTCGCCCACGGCACGCAGCGCGGTGGCGAATTCGCCAACAGAATGATAGCTCGGCACATATTGGGCTTCGAAATGGATCTCGGCGACGCGCTGGTAATTGCCGGTGGTCAGGCCGTATAGGATCTCGGCCAGCCATTGCCGAGCGCGCAGGTCAATGCGGCCCATGATCCCGAAATCGATCGCGACGATGGTGCCGTCATCCTCCACGAACAGGTTGCCCTGGTGCATGTCGGCGTGGAAGAATCCCGCGCTGATCGCTTGCGTCAGGAAGCAGGTTACCAGCCGTTCCGAAAGCGCCGCCAGATCATGCCCGCGCAAAACCAATTCATCGATCCGGCTGATCTTGACCCCGTCGATCCACTCGATCGTCATCACCCGCCCGTTGGTGCGGTCCCAATCGATGCCCGGTATGCGATAGCCCGGAACGCCGGCCATCTGTTCGGCCAGTTCGCTGGCTGACGCGGCTTCGCGCCGCAGGTCGAGTTCGGAGTTGGTCCAGCGCTTGAAATTGGCGATAGTCAGGCGTGGGCGCAGCCGGCTGGCCTCGCCCCCCATCGCCTCAACATGGGCTGCTGCCCATTCATAGGTGGTGATGTCTCGCGCAAATTTTTCGCGGATGCCAGGACGAAGCACCTTGATCGCGACGGTTCGGCCTTCGATGGTGACACCCTTGTGGACCTGCGCGATGCTGGCCGCGCCGACCGGATCGGGGTCGATCTCGGCAAACAGCTTTTCGATCGGCTGGCCGAAGCTCGACTCGATCGCCGCCTTGATCTGCGCGAAGGGCACCGGCGGCAGGCTGTCCTGCAGACTGAGAAGATTGTTGGCCGCTTCGTCGCCCACCAGATCGGGCCGCGTGGCGAGACTCTGTCCCAGTTTGATTGCAGCCGGACCAATGGCGCGGAATGCCCCGGCATAATCGCGTGGGCCATTCTTGCCCGTCAGCGTGGCAAGCCGCGCAAGACGCACCAGCTGGCGCACGGCAACGGGCGCATTGGGATCGTTCTCGATCCCGACCAGGGCACGGCGGCGGGCCAGCGTCACACCCCAGCGGGCGAGGCGAATCAGGTGAACGGCGGAAGATGCCACGCGGCTAGATCTTCCACCCCGAATGGATCGCAACGAGCCCACCCATGATCGGTTCGACCTTGGTGTTGGTAAAGCCCGCCGCGCGGATCATCTGCTCAAAGGCAGGCATGGGCGGAAACTTGCGGATCGATTCGGCCAGATAGCGATAGGAATCAGCGTCCCCCGCAATCGCCTGTCCCATGCGGGGCAACAGGTGTTCCGAATAAATGTCATAGGCTTCCTTCAGCCCGGACCATTCAACGGTCGAGAATTCAAGGCAGAAAAACCGCCCGCCGGGGCGCAGAACCCGCAAAGCTTCGGCCAAGGCCCGGTCGATGTGGGTCACATTGCGGATGCCGAATGCGATGGTGTAGGCATCGAAGGTGCCGCTCGCGAAGGTCACGCTTTCCGCGTTCTGACAGGTGAAGACGAGGCTGCCATCGTCCTCGTCGGCGCCGCGTTCCAGCGCACGTTCGGCGCCCACGTCCAGCATGTCCTGGTTGATATCGGCGACCGTGATGTGTGCGCCTTTCGCCGCCATGCGAAAGGCGATGTCGCCGGTGCCACCGGCCATATCGAGGATCTGCTCACCGGCCTGCGGCTTCACGCGCTTGACGAAACGGTCCTTCCACAGCCGGTGCATCCCTCCCGACATCGCGTCGTTCATGATGTCGTACTTGCGCGCAACGCTGGAGAAGACCTCACCCACCTTGCGGGTCTTTTCGGCCGGCGTGACCTCGGTGTAGCCGAAGGAGACGGTTTCATCGGTGCTCTGTGTCATGGGCGGTTCCCTAGAGGCAATTGAGCCGGGCGCAAAGAGTGTTACAGGGCAACCCATGTGCGAAGTTTGCAATGCCTGAGTTACCTGAAGTTGAAACAACTGTTCGCGGTCTTGCAAAGTTCCTCGAAGGGGAGCGGATCGTGCGCGTGGCGTTGAACCGCGCCGATCTGCGGCGCCCCTTCCCGGCGGACCTGGTTCAGGTGATGACCGGAGCCACCGTCACCGGCCTGTCGCGCCGCGCCAAATATGGCCTGATGCATCTAGACCGCGGGGCGACGATGATCTTTCACCTCGGCATGAGCGGGCGCTGGCGGATCGACCCTGAAACGGCCGAACCCCATGACCACCTGTTGTTGGAAACCGCGCAGCACCGCTTCGCGCTGTGCGATCCGCGCCGATTCGGCTCGGTCGATCTGGTGGGAACGCACGCGCTGGATACCTGGCCGCAATTTGCCGCGCTTGGGCCGGAGCCTTTGGGGCCGGGGCTGAGCGCCGCGTATTTGAAGGCGGCACTGAAGGGAAAGACACAGTCGATCAAGCTCTCGCTGCTCGACCAGCGGATCGTGGCGGGGCTGGGCAATATCTATGTGTGCGAAGCACTGTGGCGCGCGAGGGTCCGGCCCACGAAACAGGCGGGCAAGGTCACGGGGCCGCAGTTGGCTCGGCTGGTTCCGGCCATCGTTGACGTGCTTGAGGCCTCTATCCGTGACGGAGGCTCGACGTTGCGCGATTATGCGCGGCCCGATGGCAAACTGGGTTATTTCGCCAGCAGCTTTGATGTTTACGGCCGAACGGGCGAATCCTGCCGCCGCGGTGACGGCGGCATGATCGCTCGGATTGCCCAGGGTGGGCGCAGCACCTGGTATTGCCCGGTCTGCCAGAAGTAAGGGAATCATTGACCTTGCGCGCTGTCCCCACTATGCGCGCTGCTTTCCGGCGGTTGGGCCAAGCGTCCGCTCGTCCGTTTTCGAGCAAACCGTCACCCTTTTCCCGGCTGCCGCAAGCAGCCCGAAACAAACGCGAGACAGACACGAATTATGGCCAATACGCCGCAAGCCAAGAAGCGCATCCGTCGCAACACCGCCCGCGCCGAAATCAACGGCGCCCGCATCAGCCGCATTCGCAGCTTCGTCAAGAAGGTCGAATCGGCCTGTGAAGCAGGCGACAAAGAGGCGGCTGCCGCTGCATTGAAGGCAGCGCAGCCCGAATTGGCGCGCGGCGTTGCGCGCGGCGTGATGCACAAGAACACGGTGGCGCGTAAGCTGTCGCGCCTGACCCGCCGGGTGTCCACGCTTTAAGCCGAATCGCCGCGTTTTGTCGGGTCGCGTTTTGCACGCACCCGCGATAGCCGAGGCTAGGTTTTCCAGACGGGCCGCGCTCAATGAGCGCGGCCCGTTTTGTTTGCAACAAATGCGACAGTCCTGTGCCGCATAAATGTCAGGATTCCCCGCGATTCGCGTCGCAAAAACTGGCTTTTCCTTTATATATCCGACACTTCAACGCAAGCCTGCGGGTCAGAGGCGAGTCAATCGGATTATTTCACTTTTTTTAAAAGTCCGCGCTTGCGCAAAGGGGCTCAGCGTTCTTTACATCACCTTCACCCGGCACGGGACAGTCCGGGTGACTTTACGAACTTGCCGACAGGGGGGCTCCCAGGAATTGCGATTCCGGGAAGCAAGCCCGTTGCCTGTCGCATTAGATGAATACGAGCCTGCAAACCATCCGGTTCCACAGGCCGTGAGTGAATTGGGGAAGATCTTGTGCACAGAACTGACAAGGCGCGGACGGGTGGCCGCCAGGCTGACGAACATTTGATGGAAGATTCCGAAGCCGTGAATCTTGCCGCCGATTGGTCCGATATCAGCCAGGGTCTGCGCAAGGATCTGGGACACCAGCTTCACAGCCAGTGGATCAAGCCGATCCAGTTGGGCACGCTCAATCGCGAAAGCGGCGCGCTTGATCTTTATCTCCCCACAGAATTTTCCGCCACTTGGGTGCGTGACCGGTTTCACGATCGTCTCCAGCTTGCCTGGAGCATTGCCCGCAGTGAAGTGCGCAAGATCAATATCGTGGTTCATCCCGGACGCCGTCAGTTGCCTGACATCCGCCTTGATGATGGCCGCCGTGCCGCCAACGACGGTGCCAGCGCCATCGCGATGGCCGCAGGATCGCTGGGCGATGCGACCTTCACGTCGTCGGTAGGCCTTGATGCCTCGTTGACCTTTGCCGCCTTCGTCACCGGCGAGGCGAACATCCTCGCGTGCAATGCGGCGCAGCGCATGGCCGCGCTCGAACAGCCGCAGTTCTCGCCGCTCTATCTCAAGGCTGCAACCGGCCAGGGCAAGACGCACCTGATGCACGCCATCGGCCACACCTATTTGCAGACCCACCCGCGCGCGCGAATCTTCTACTGTTCCGCCGAACGCTTCATGGTCGAGTTCGTGCAGGCGCTCAAATCGAGCCAGACCATCGAGTTCAAGGCGCGGCTGCGCAGTTTTGACCTGCTGTTGGTGGACGATATCCAGTTCATCATCGGCAAGGCGAGCGCGCAGGAAGAACTGCTTTACACGATTGATGCATTGCTGGCCGAGGGCAAGCGGCTGGTCTTCGCCGCAGACCGCGCCCCGCAGGCGCTGGATGGCGTGGAGCCGCGCCTGCTCAGCCGCCTGTCGATGGGCCTTGTTGCCGACATCCAGCCCGCGGATATCGAACTGCGCAAGAAGATCCTTGTCTCCAAACTGACCCGCTTTGCGCCACTCAGCGTGCCGGCAGACGTGGTCGAGTTTCTGGCCCGCACCATCACCCGCAATGTGCGCGAGCTGGTGGGCGGTCTGAACAAACTGATCGCCTATGCCCAGTTGACCGGGCAGGAGGTCTCGCTCCAACTGGCTGAAGAACAGCTCACCGATATCCTGTCGGCCAATCGCCGGCGCATCACCATCGACGAAATCCAGCGCACCGTCTGCCAGTTCTACCGGATAGACCGGTCGGAAATGAGCAGCAAGCGCCGCGCGCGCGCCGTCGTCCGTCCACGGCAGGTGGCGATGTATCTGTCCAAGGTGCTGACCCCGCGCAGTTACCCCGAAATCGGGCGCAAGTTCGGCGGGCGCGATCACTCCACCGTGATCCATGCGGTGCGGCTGATCGAGGATCTGCGCCAGCGCGATGCCGACATGGACGGCGATGTGCGCAGCCTGCTGCGCCAGTTGGAAAGCTGATCGTGCACAGATTTTGCGCAATCTTTGCACCGCACTTTCGACAGGCCTTTCCACAGACCTGTCGACAGACGGCGCACAGGATGTAAACAGCCTGTCCATGCCAACTTCACCGCTTCCTCCTGACCAGATCACCCTGCCTACCGGGTGGTTTGCCGCCCTGCTGCGCGGCATCAAGGGCCAGTGCCCGCGCTGCGACGAGGCGGCGCTTTTTCGCAAATGGCTCAAGCCGGTCGACGCCTGCCCGCATTGTCGGCAGGACTGGTCGATGCAGCAGGCTGATGATTTTCCCGCCTATATCGGTATCTTCGTGGTCGGCCACCTGCTCGCGCCGGTGGTGATCGCGATGATCTCCGGCGGCGTGTCGGCCTGGGCGACTCTGACAATTATTCTGCCGCTGGCCGTGGTGCTGTTGTTGGTTACACTGCAACCGGTCAAAGGTGCGGTGATAGGTTTTCTGTGGTGGAACGGCATTGGCGCGTTCCGACAGGAACGGCGCAGTGTAGCCCCCAAGGATCCTGAATGACGCTTTCGCCCGCCCGGCTTGACCGGTTTGCCCGTCATATCGTGCTGCCGGAAGTCGGCGGTGCGGGGCAAGTGCGGCTATCACGAGCGCGGATGGCGATCATGGGTCTGGGCGGCATCGGCAGCCCTGCACTGCAATATCTCGCGGCCAGCGGCATCGGACGGATGGCGCTGGTGGACAACGATGTGGTCGACGTATCGAACCTCCAGCGCCAGACCATCTTCACCATCCGCGATATCGGCTACGGCAAAGCGGTCTCGGCGCGCCGGTGGCTCGCCAATTTTGACGATTCGCTGATCGTTGATGTCTCCGATACGCGGATCACTGTGGCCAACATCGCCGGGCTGATCGCGGGATGCGATCTGGTGCTCGACGGCACCGACAATTTTGCCACGCGACTGGCCGTCTCGGATGCCTGCGTGGCCGCGGGGATCCCGCTGCTTTCGGCTGCTGTGGGCCGCTTTCAGGGCCAAGTCGGGGCTTTTGCTGGCCACCTGCCAGAACAGGCATGCTATCGCTGCTTCGTCGGTGACGCCTTTGATGCCGAGGATTGCGACACCTGCGCGGATGACGGGATGCTGGGTGCCATGGCCGGGTGGGCAGGCACCTTCGCCGCGCTTCAGGCACTTAAGGCGTTGCTGGAAGGTGTGAGCGGATTGGGCCGTCCGGGCTGGGGCACGGTTCACATCATGGACGGTTTGGAACCGGCGCTCCGCACGATCCGTATTGCGAAAGATCCCGCCTGCAAGGCGTGTGGGCCGTCCCCAGACTAGACACGCCCTATCGGCGCCACACCTCACCTTGCCCGAATTCGGCCACGGCGCAGCACGTGAATCGCGTGCCTAAGGAACTTCGCTGTACAGATCACGGTCTCCCCTTGCCTGAAAAGGAGATACGCAGATGAACGGCAATGTAGTCATGATCCTTTCAATCTTCACGCTTGGCGCGGTGCTGCTTTGGGTAATTATGTCATGGCTTCGGGCGAAGCGGGCCCAAGACCATCATGAGGATGCCGAAGCCGCCCATGGTCACAACGATGCGAGCGCGCTTGAACGCCCTGAAACCGAAGGTGCACCGGCGGGCCGCACCTGGAGTGAGGAGCGCGGCGCGAATCCGCCCACGGCCGAACATCCCACCCCTATGGCCCCGCGCAACTGAGCACATCCTCGACCCAGGCAGGCACTAGCGCGCTTGCCGGGCCTAGGCGGCTCTCATGGAACAGTCGTGACCCCTCGCTCGGCTCGAGGTTGAGTTCTAGGGTGTGGGCACCCGCCGCCCGCGCCTCCTGCACAAAGCCTGCTGCCGGATAAACCGCACCCGACGTGCCGATGCTGACAAACAGGTCACAGGTTTCCAGCGCCGTGTAGATACGCCCCATCTGGTATGGCATCTCGCCAAACCACACGATGTCGGGTCTGAGACTGCGGGATTGACAGACGGGGCAAGCCGGCCGGCCAAGCATTTCCCCCTCCCAGCGGGTTCGCATTTCGCAGGACGCGCAAAGTGCCGACTGCAATTCGCCATGCATATGCAGCACACGGGCACTGCCGCCGCGTTCGTGCAGATCGTCCACATTTTGCGTCACCAGCAGCAATTCGCCGGGAAATTCCCGCTCCAGCCGGGCAAGCGCGATGTGCGCAGGGTTTGGCAGGGCCGCTGCCATGGCGGCGCGGCGCGTGTCGTAGAACCCCAGCACAAGCCCGGGGTTCCTTGCAAAGCCTTCGGGCGTGGCAACATCCTCGATCCGGTGCTGTTCCCACAGCCCCCCCGCCGCGCGAAAGGTATCGATACCGCTTTCCGCCGAAATGCCAGCGCCGGTGAGGATGACGATGCGTTTGAAGTCTGCCATGAGGCCTCCAAGCATATTCGGCAGAGGCGAGGCAATGGCACAGGTGCAATTCGGGGTGATCGGGCACAAGGGCCGGATGGGACGCGCGCTGGAGGCGGCGATTGCGGATGCAGGACATGCTCTGTGCGTCGGTGTGGATGCCGGGGGCAGTATCGGCGCGCATGCCAGCCAATGCGATGTCCTGATCGATTTCTCGGCGCCGGACGCGCTCGCTGCCAATCTTGCTGCGGCGCGCGAGGCGGGCAAGCCGATTGTCGTCGGCACGACCGGACTGGAAGACGCCCACTTCGTAATGCTGGCCGATACGGCCAAGGCGGTACCGGTGCTGCAATCGGGCAACTTCTCGCTTGGCGTAACGCTGATGGCGCATCTGGTGCGCGAGGCCGCCGCGCGGTTGGGGCCTGACTGGGACATCGAGGTGCTCGAAATGCACCACCGCATGAAGGTGGATGCACCCTCGGGCACAGCCAAGCTGCTGGGCGAAGCGGCGGCGGACGGGCGCGGTATTGCGCTGGCCGAAAACATGGAAAGCGGACGGCACGGGATGACCGGTGCGCGGGGCCTTGGCGCGATCGGCTTTGCCACCTTGCGCGGCGGCACAGTCGCGGGGGAGCACTCGGTGATCTTCGCCGGGAACGAGGAGCGCCTGACGATCGCCCATTCCGCGGAAAACCGCATGATCTTTGCGCGCGGCGCCGTACGCGCGGGCGAATGGCTCAATGCGCAGGGCGCCGGACGTTACACCATGAACGACGTTCTGGGTCTGTAACCGCGCCCATGAACAAGGCCCAGATTTTCGAGTTCTTCCGCCGGCTGGCCGAAGACAATCCCGTCCCCCAGACCGAGCTGGAATATGGCAACGCCTATCAACTGCTCGTCGCCGTTGCACTGTCCGCACAGGCCACCGATGTCGGCGTGAACAAGGCCACCCGCGCGCTGTTTGCCAAGGTCGATAACCCGCAAGCGATGCTCGATTTGGGCGAGGAAGGGCTGAAAGCGCATATCAAGACCATCGGCCTGTTCAATTCCAAGGCCAAGAACGTGATCGCACTGAGCCGCATCCTCGTCGATGACCATGGCGGCATCGTGCCTGACACGCGTGAGGCGCTGGTGACGCTGCCGGGCGTCGGTCGCAAGACGGCGAACGTGGTGCTCAATTGCTGGTTCGGGCAAGAGACGTTCGCGGTCGATACCCACATCTTCCGGGTCGGCAACCGCACCGGCATGGCCAAGGGCAAGACCCCCGATCATGTCGAAGCCAAGCTGGAAAAGCGCGTGCCGGCGCCGTTCCGCCGCGATTCGCATCACTGGATGATTTTGCACGGCCGCTACGTCTGCAAGGCGCGCACGCCGGAGTGCTGGCGCTGCAAAGTGGTGGATCTGTGTTCGTTCCGCAAGAAGGTGCTGGAGCCGCCCAAGGGCCGCCAAGCCCCCGAAGTCGCCCCGGATTAAGGCGCGGTTCAAAAGCGCAGACGATGATGCCAGAACCCCAGTGGAGAGACCTGCCATGACCGCACGCTTCCTCGCCCTTGCTCCCCTCCCTCTCGTCATCGCTGGCTGTGCGCCCAGCGATCCCGCCGCCCACGCCGCGCGCGCCGCCGCCGCTATCGCCGCAGCACCCGCCGCCACGGTGGTCGGGCCGGGCCAGAATTGCATAGACCGCTCGCAAGTGCGGCAAACAGTGGTGCGATCGGACCGGGTGATCGATTTCGAAATGAACGGCACCAAGGTTTTCCGCAGCACCCTGCCCAACCGCTGCCCCGGCCTCGGCTGGGACCGTGCGATCACCTACGAAACCTCCGTCAATCAGCTCTGCACGCAGCAGATTGTCTACACCCTGCAGAACATCGGCGGGGTGCCCCAGCGCGGGGCCGGGTGTTCGCTGGGCGAGTTCGTGCCGATCGAATACGTGAAGGAATAGCGCGGCTCAAATATCGTCCGCGCTGACCAGTTCGGCTGTGTCGAGTTCCCCCGTCAGGCTCGCCACGGTCACCGCCACCGCCGCATCGCCGGTGATGTTGGTGGTGGTGCGCATCATGTCCATGATCCGGTCCACGCCGGCGACAAAGGCGATGGTTTCCAGCGGCACGTTCACCGCGCTGAACACCAGCGCCATCATGATGAGGCCCGCGCCCGGAATACCCGCTGCGCCCACTGCCCCCAGCGTGCCCAGCAGCGCGATCATGCCGTAATCGCCCCAGCTCAGGTCCACGCCGAAAATCTGCGCCCCGAACAAGGTCGCAAGGCCCAGATACATCGCGGTGCCGTTCATGTTCACCGTGGCGCCCAGGCTGATGATGAAGCTGGCGACCGAGTTCGACACGCCAAGATTGCGTTCCGCACAGCGAAGCGTCACGGGCAGCGTCGCGTTGGAGCTGGCGGTGGAATAGCTCACTGCAATCGCATCCACCATGCCCCGGAAGAACCCGATCACCGGCATCCGCGCGATGAACTTGATCATGCCGCCATAGATCAGACCGATGATCAGGAAACAGCCGAAGTAGTTCAGGAACACGAGCTTGCCGAGCGCCGCGAGCGCATCGAAGCCGAGCGTTCCGGCGACCCATGCCATCAGCGCAAAGACACCGAACGGGGTGAGTTCCATCACGATCATCGTGACTTTCTGCATCACCACCGATCCGCTTTCAAAGATCCTGAGCGCAGGCTCGCCTTCTTCCCGCGCCATCAGGATACCGATCCCGATCAGCATCGAAAACACGATCAGCGGCAGCACGTTGACGTCCGCCATCACCTGCACCGGGCTTTGCGGGATCATGCCCAGCAGCATCTCGCGCCAACTGGTATCAGCCGGTTCGGGCGCGACACCGAGCGTCAGCGCCGAGGTATCGACCCCCACACCGGGCGCGATGAAGGTGCCGAGCGCAAGGCCAAGCCAAACCGACATCTGCCCGGTCACAACGAACAGCAGCATCGCCCGCCAGCCCACGCTGCCCAGCTTGCGCAGATCGCCGATGCTGGCGACCCCTGCCACCAGACTGAAGAAGATCAGCGGCACCACCAGCATCTTGATGAAGGCGACGAAGACATCGCCGATAATCTTGATGCTCTCCGCCCCCGGCCCCCACAACCGCCCAACTATGATACCAAGGACGAGCGCGGCAATGACACGTTGCCAAAGCGGGATGCGGAGCCATGCGCCCAATTTACTGTCCTTTGTCCAATCCCAGCGCCTGTGTGGCGATGCGGGTGTAGATGCGCGCGAGCGCGGCAAGATCGGGGATCGCCACCGCCTCGTCGCGCTTGTGCATGGTTGCGTTGCACAGGCCGAATTCGATCACCGGGCAGACGGCGCGCAGGAAGCGCGCATCGGATGTTCCGCCGGTGGTGCTGAGTTCGGGCGCGATGCCGGTTTCTGCCTCGACTGCGGCGGCGACCAGCCGCGAAAAGTCGCCCGGCTCGGTCAGGAATGGTTCGCCCGAAATCACGGGCCGCGCGCGACCGCCGTGCTTTTCGGCAATCGCCATGACCCGTTCGGACAGGCTGTGGCCAGTGTGCAGGTCGTTGAAGCGGATCGAGATGCGCGCCTGCGCCAGCGCCGGGATCACGTTGTGCGCGCGGTTGCCGACATTGATGTCGGTGATTTCCAGATTGGAGGGCTGGAACCAGCGCGTGCCTGTATCCAGCGTCAGCGCGTCCAGTTCCGCCAGGATCGCGACCAGCTTGGGCAGCGGATTGTCGGCCAGGTGCGGATAGGCGACATGGCCCTGCGTGCCTTCGACATCGATGAAGATGTTGACCGAGCCGCGCCGTCCGATCTTCACCATGTCGCCCAGCCGGGCGACGCTGGTGGGCTCGCCGACAAGGCACAGATCGGGCTCGATGCCTTCTGCCCCCATGTAATCGATCAGCGCGCGGGTGCCGTGCAGCGCGGGCCCTTCCTCATCGCCGGTGATGATGAAGCTGATGGTGCCCGCGTCGGCAGGCACCTCGGCCACGGCAGCGACCATCGCGGCAATCGCGCCCTTCATGTCGACCGCACCGCGCCCGTGCAGCAATTCTCCGCGCACCTCGGGGGTGAAGGGATCGGAGACCCATCCCTCACCGGGTGGAACCACATCGAGGTGCCCGGCAAAAGCGAAGTGGCGCGAACCCGCAGGCCCTGACCGCAGCGCGAACAGGTTCTCGACCGGTGCTTCGTCGCTGCCTTCAGGCCCGTCGCCGCGTGTGAAGCGGTGAACGGCGAAACCCAGCGGCACCAGCATCGCTTCCAGTTCGGCAAACACGCCACCGGTCGCCGGTGTCACCGAAGGCGCAGCAATCAGTCGCTTGGCAAGGTCGAGAGGATCCATCATTCTCCTTCGACTAGCAGGAGTTTACGCCGATGCCCAAGCTCGATCTTGACGCGATCCCCCAGACCGATGCGACCGGCTATCCTGCGCCCTACGATGCCGATGTCGCGGGCCGCTGGTATCGCCGTCTGGCACCCCCCGCCGGACTGACTCTGATGGGCGCAAGTCATGTCGTGCTGAGGCCCGGCGCATTCTCGTCACAGCGCCACTGGCATGCCGGGCAGGACGAGCTGGTCGTCATGCTCCAAGGCGAAGCCGTGCTGATCGAGGATGACGGCGAAACCCGCGTGTGCGCTGGCGATGTGCTGGCGTGGGCTGCGGGGGTCGAGAATGGCCACAGGCTGCACAACCGCAGCGGCGAGGATTGCGTGTTCGTGGCGATCAGCGCAGGCGACCGCGAGACCGACAGCGGCGCATATCCCGATATCGACATGGTGTTCGATGCCGAAGGATATGCGCGCAAGGACGGCAGCCGATACGCGGCGCGGCGCATCCCTTAACGCGGCTCCGGCACCGCCAAGGCCCCCGGCGCAAAGGCGCTGGTGAGCAGGTCCGCGATTCGCACCCCGGCCTGCTGCACCCGGCGCCTGGCAATCGGAACGCCGCGCACGATGTCGTCCTGGCTCAAGGCCGCCTTGTCCGGCAGCGGCGCTGCGCACACATCCTCGCTGTCGAAAGCGGTGGGATAGACGAAGCTGCGCGCAATCTCCCAGCTTTCGCGTCCCCATTCATCGGGACTGCCGCGGCCCAGATCGGCGCGTTCGGCAGGCGTGTAGCGCCGCACCACCGGATCGGCGGGATCGGTGATGGCACGTTCAGCCAGTGGGCCATCCCAGACGGAATGGAGGTTGTACCCCGGCCTGATCCCGTAATCGGCTTCACGGTCGTTCCCGCCGCGATCCTCGTTATCGCCCGAATGCAGCGGCATGTGCACATCACCCGCGAAATGGACCATGAAGGCCAGCGCCTCCAGCCGGATCGGCGCAGGCAGGCTTTCATCGGCCAGCACGCGGTGCGCGCGAGTGATCTGCGCGGTGACACAGGCCCCGCCCGCGCAATTCGCGCGCGGGTTGAAGGCCTGGCAGATCGGCGCGGTGCGGTAATGCCACGCGGCGGTGTAGCCCCAGCGCCAGCCCTCACCCCGAACGCAATCGGCCCAGACAGCGGCGTCCTCCAGCGTCTTCAGCGGACACTCGGGCGTGCCCAGCGCCGTTTCGTAGGCCAGCAGCGCGCGGATCTTGGCGCGCACTTCGGGCGTCACATTGGCCTCGGCAATCGCAGCGGTCTGGCGGTGGGCGTAGAAGCCCCAGGCGTGCGCGGGCGCGGGCGCGGGCAGCAGCGCCACCAGGGCGAGGAGCAACGCAGCAAGGCGCATCATACCGCCGCCTCCCACTGTTCGATCACCCATTCCTCCTGCTCGGCCGCGTTGCACCATTCGCGCATCCAGTCATGCTCAAGGATCGCTTCCATGTAAGCCTGCGCAAAGCCGGGAACGCCGATGCCGTAGGTGACGAAGCGCGTTACCACCGGCGCGTAGAAGATGTCGGCCGCGCCGAAAGTGCCGAACAGATAGGGTCCGGCGCTGCCGTGGCGCGCGCGGGCTTCGGCCCACAGGCCGAGGATGCGGACGATATCGTGCCGGGTCTGCTCAGTCAGGCCGGGCAGTTCGATCCGGCGGCGGATGTTCATCGGCAGTTCGCGGCGCAGGCTGAGATAACCGGAGTGCATCTCCGCCACCATTGCCCGTGCCATGGCCCGCGCGACTTCGTCCTTGGGCCAGAACCGTTCGCGCCCGACCTTGTCAGCGCAGTATTCGAGAATCGCGAGGCTATCCCACACCACGGCATCCCCGTCCCACAGCACCGGCACCTTGCCGCTGGAGGGCTGGACCTCACCCATGTCCTGCTTGATCCGGTCCCATTCCTCGCCCAGCAGCGGCACCGTAAGCTCGTCGAAGTGCAGGCCCGACTGCTTGGCTGCCAGCCAGCCGCGCAGGCTCCAGCTTGAGTAGTTCTTGTTACCGATGATCAGTTTCATGCCGCCGCGTGCTCCACCTTGCCGGGCTGTATCCGGGGCACGCCCTAGCCGTTCATCCGCGCACTGTCGACGCTGAACGAGGTGACAGGTGAGACACTGTCCAGAAGAAGGAATCGCCTTGCCCCGAAAGCGATCGAGCATCGCGGCGAATGTTTCGCGGGTGACGGGCGGGGTGTGAGGGCGGATCGGCGGGCGGCGCATGGCGGCAGGCGGGCTGGCACAGCCTCGGCAAGTAGGAAAACGCTTTCCCTCCTCGGTCCCCCCGCGCTATTTGCCAGCGCATGACCCTGCCCCCGTTCCACCTCGCCTTCCCGGTCGATGATCTGGCCGCCGCCCGCGCCTTTTATGGCAATGTGATGGGCTGCGCCGAGGGACGGTCGAGCGATGAATGGGTCGATTTCGATTTCCATGGCCACCAGATCGTCGCCCATCTGGCGCCGGGGCAGGCAGGCGACCGCGCCAGCAACCATGTCGATGGCCACGGCGTGCCCGTGCCGCATTTCGGGCTGGTGCTGAGCATGGCCGAATGGGAGGCACTGGCGGCACGGCTGCGGACAAGCGGCGCCGATTTCGTGATCGAACCCACCATCCGCTTCAAAGGTCAGCCCGGCGAACAGGCGACCATGTTCCTGCGTGACCCATCGGGCAATGCGCTGGAGTTCAAGGCCTTTGCCGACATGGGCAAACTGTTTGCGACCTGAGCGCCGCGATAATCGCTGCCATCGACGACCATTTCCGGACAATCCGCAAACCCGCGTGACAAACCTGCCAGAGCCAATTAGCTGGTGACTTGTGAATGCACCTCAACACCAGCAAACCTTCACTGATGGTTGCCAAAGCACGGCCCCCGCGCCGATCGATCCACGCCGGCTTATGCGCGATTTGCAGGCCTTCCGTGATCCGCAGCCTGTGCGCAGCGGATGGGAGCTGGCGATCACGCTCATCCCCTTCCTGGCGCTGTTTGCGCTGATCGGCACCGCGGTGAGCGCAGGCTATGCCCTGGCGCTGGCCCTGACACCTCTGGCGGGCCTGTTCCTGCTCCGGCTGTTCATCATCCAGCACGATTGCGGCCACGGCGCTTTCCTGCGCAGCCGGAGCAGCAACGACTGGATCGGCCGGGCGATGGGCGTGTTCACGCTGACCCCCTATGATTGCTGGCGCCGCTCGCACGCGCTGCATCACGCTGCCACCGGCAATCTGGATGCGCGCGGCATCGGCGATGTGGATACGCTGACCGTGGCGGAATATCGCGAACGCACGCCCATGCAGCGGTTTCTGTACCGCCTGTATCGTCATCCTGTGGTGCTGCTGGGCATTGGCCCTGCCTATCTGTTCCTGCTGCGCCACCGGTTGCCGATCGGCCTGATGAAGGAAGGGTCGATCTACTGGGTCAGCGCGCTGGCGACCAATCTGGTCACCGCGCTGCTGCTGGGCATCGGCGTCTATTTCTGGGGCCTCGGCGTCACGGCGATGGTGTTCCTGCCCGTGCTGCTGATGGCGGCATCGATGGGCGTCTGGCTGTTCTACGTGCAGCACCAGTTCCCCGATGCGCACTGGGACAGCGCCGAAGACTGGTCGTTCCACCATGCGGCGCTGCATGGCAGTTCGCACCTCGACCTGCACCCTGTGCTGCGCTGGTTCACCGGCAATATCGGCATCCACCACGTCCACCACCTCGCCAGCCGGATCCCGTTCTATCGCCTGCCCGAAGTGCTGGAGCATCACCCGGCCTTGCGCGACATGAACCGCTTCACGGCGCTGAGTGCGTGCAGCACGCTGCGGCTGACCTTGTGGGATGAAGGACAGCGCAGGCTGGTCAGCTTCCGCGAGGCCAAGCGAATCTCCGCATAAACGACGCGGCGCAAGGCCTGCCCCGAAAGGCTGGTCTTGCGTGCCTACCCCGCCCAGCCTTCGCCCAGCGCATCCGCCACCACGGCAGCGCGCAGAGCGGCGATGCCCATGCCCTTCTCGCTGCTGGTGAGGTGCAGTTCAGGATAAGCGGCCACGTGCTTACGGATCTCGGCGGCGGTGGCTTGGGCGACCTTGTCCAGTTCGCTGGCCTTGATCTTGTCGGTCTTGGTCAGCACCACGCGGTAGCCCACGGCCGCCTCGTCAAGCATGGTCATCATCACCCGGTCGACGTCCTTGACCCCGTGCCGGCTATCCACCAGCACCAGCGTGCGTGACAACACGGCGCGGCCGCGCAGGTAGGAATTGACCAGCGCCTTCCACTTGTCGACTACCTTGATCGGCGCCTTGGCAAAGCCGTATCCCGGCATGTCGACCAGCCGGAACAGCGGCAAGGCGCCCTCTTCCTCCGGACGGCCCACATCGAAGAAGTTCAGCTCCTGCGTGCGGCCCGGCGTCACCGAGGCGCGCGCGATTGCGCGCCTGCCGGTGAGCGCGTTGAGCAGCGAGGATTTGCCCACGTTGCTGCGTCCGCAAAAGGCGATCTCGGGCACATCCGGATCGGGCAGGAATTGCAGCTGCGGGGCAGAGCGCAGGAAATCGACCGGCCCTGAAAAGAGCTTCGATGCCGCTTCCTCGCGGGCGATGTAATCGTCGTCTTCGGTCACAGTTCTACCCTGCACCCTTCTTGTCTGCCGCTGCGGTCGCTGCCTTCAGCTGCGGGTGCTTGGAATAAAGATAGCTCTGCTGTGCCACCGTCAGGATGTTGGACGTGACCCAGTAAAGCAGCAGGCCTGCCGCAAAGGGCGCCATCACGAACATGAGGATCCACGGCATGATCGCAAACATCTGCTGCTGGATCGGGTCCATCGCCGCCGGGTTGAGCTTGAAGGTCAGCCACATCGTAATGCCGAGCAGGATGGCGAGCGGGCCGATCGCCAGGAAGCCCACGACTTCGTAGGGAAGCAATCCGAACAGATTGAGGATGTGCGCAGGGTCCGGCGCGGACAGGTCGCGGATCCACAGCGCGAAGGGTTCATGCCGCATCTCGATGGCGAGGACCAGCACCTTGTAGAGCGCGAAGAACACCGGAATCTGGATCACCATCGGCAGGCATCCGGCCAAGGGATTGACCTTTTCATCCTTGTACAGCTTCATGATTTCCTGCTGCTGGCGCTGCTTGTCGTCCTTGAAGCGTTCCTGGATTGCCTTCATCTTCGGTTGCACGGCCTTCATCGAGGCCATCGAGGCAAAGCCCTTCTGCGCAATCGGGAACATCAACCCGCGGATCACCACGGTGAGCAGAATGATCGCCACACCGAAATTGCCGACAAGTCCATTCAGCGTGCGCAGCAGCCACAGGATCGGCTTTTCGACAATCTCGAACCAGCCCCAGCTGATCGCCTTGCCGAAATAGGTGATACCCGCGTCTTCATAAAGATCGAGGATCTGGCTGTCCTTGGCACCTGCATAAAGGCGCGATTGCTGGGTCAGCGTGCCGCCGGCGGGAACCGTACTGGCCGAATAAAGCAGATCGGCGCGGAACAGCGTGTTGCCGAGCGAACGGAAGCCCGCATTATCGACCCGCGCAGTACCCGCCCCGTCGCCCGGCACCAATGCGCCAAGCCAATATTGATCGGTAAAGCCAAGCCAGTCGGGCGCGCCTTCGGGAGTCTCGCCGCCCAGTTCGGCCAGCTCGTCATAGGAATGCGGGTCCCACAGCGTCCCGCCGAAAACGCCGACCGGGCCGGAGTGGGCCACGAACTGGTCGATGGTGGCGTTGGTGCTGGTGCGCTTGATCAGGGCAAAGGGCTGGACAATCGCCGCTGCGGCGCTGGCGTTGCGCACGGTCTGCGTGGCGGTGATCATGTAGTTGGCGTCGACCGCAAAGCGGATTCCATACGTCACGCCTGCGGCATCGGTGCGCGTCAGGGTAACCGGCGTGGTCGGGGTCAGCCGCGCACCATCGGCCTGCCACAGCAGGTTCGATGGCTGGCGCGCGCCGCCGCTGACAAAGCCGAATTCCGCAAAATACTGACCCGGCGTGCCTTCGGGCGCGAACAGGCGCACGGGGCCGGAATCCTTGTCCACCGTCTCGCGGTAGTCCTTGAGCACGATGTCATCGATCCGTGCGCCCACAAGGTTGATGGACCCGGCCACGCGCGGCGTGTCGATCACCACGCGGTTGCCGCCTGCCAGCGCCTCGGCCAGATCAACCTTGCGCGCCACCGCCGCCGCTTCGCTGCCGAGGTTGGTGGCACCCGCTAACGGAGCTGCGCCGGGGATCGTGCCATCGGCATCAGGATCGGTCGGCAGCGCCTGCGACGAAATCGCCGCCTCGGGATAGAAATAGCGCATCCCCACGTCCCACCCCAGAATGAGCAGGCCCGAAAGCACGACAGCGAGCAGAAGATTGCGATTGTCCAAGTGTTAGATGCCCTGAGATGATGCAACAATAGGTGTATTATGGAGATAGGACGGCTCCGTTACCACCCCCCCGCAAATTGCCCTGTCAGGGAACGGGATCATGCCCGTGTCCGCCCCAGGGGTGGCAGCGCATTAGCCGCTTAAATGCCATCCATCCACCCTTGAGCGCACCATACTTTCCGATCGCCTCGATCGCGTATTGGCTGCACGAGGGGTAATAGCGGCAACTGGGCGGCAGGATGCGTGAGGGGCCAAGCTGCCAGCCGCGCGCGATGAGGATGAGGATCTGCTTCACCGCTTGGGTTTCCCTCCACGATTGCCCCCACGATTGCCCCCACGATCACCTTTGCGTGGACGCCGGCCGCCGGACGGATCGCCCCGGCCTTCGCGCGCACGTTCGAGCGCCTTGGCCAGTTCTTGCGCCATCAGATGAAAATCCCGCTCCACACCGCCCGCACGGCCGATCAGCACATGATCGTGATCGGGCAGTCCCTGATCCGGCAGTGCGGCGCGCAGCATTTCGCGAAAGCGCCGCTTCATGCGATTGCGCACCACCGCATTGCCGATCTTCTTGGTGACGGTGATCCCGAAGCGGATGCCCTGACCATCGTTGGAGCGTGTCAGCAACACAAATCCGGCCCGCGCATTGCGCAGGCCGCTGTTGGCGCGCAGGAAATCGGCGCGCTTGGTGATGACGGAGATCATGGGCTCGCAAGGAACGCAGCGGGACAGGCGGCAAAAAGCAACGGGCTCCCAATGGGAGCCCGCAAGCGCGACTGCGCGCCGCGGCTTATGCCGCGAAAGCCCAGCGGGCCGGACGGCCCGCGCCCGGCGCCTGAGGGCGCCAGAAAATTACGCGCAGAGCTTCTTGCGGCCGCGATTGCGGCGCGCACGAAGAACCTTGCGGCCGCCCGGGGTCGCCTTGCGCGCGAAGAAACCGTGGCGACGGGCGCGCACGAGATTGCTGGGTTGGAACGTCCGCTTCATATCATCCTCGAAAAAGCTACCGGCAGATTGATCGGGGTTGCCCCCGCACGTCCGCCGTGGCCACGCAATCGCGGCCGCAAATCAGACCGGCGCCGTTATGGGAAAGCCGGAACAGAGTCAAGCAAACCCGCAGCCAAATCGCCACGCCCAGCGCCGCTCACGTCGGCATAAGCCAGCCGGGGCGCTGCCACGCGGGCAGCAGGCAGTGCATGCGGCAGGGGCCACGGGGCGCGCAAGGCATCGGCCCATAGCCGTCCCGAACGGGCCAGTGCCAGCCGCATGGCGGTCTCGATCTCGTGCGGGACAGCCCGTGTGGCTGGCGCACGCGGCACGGCGGGCGCGATCCAGCGCGCCATATCGCTGCCTTCAAGCCACAGCGCAGCGGCGTGGGGCACCGAATTGGTCATTGTGTAGAAGGCACGGGCCTCCGCATCGCTCATGCCCATTTCGGCATAGTAATCGAGATAGAGCCGGTTTTCAGGCGCATCGGGGGCGAAATCGTCAGGCTCGCGCCCGGCTTCGTCACGCCACGAATGCACTGCAAACAGCGCCCCCGGATCCATCGTGCGGCGGGTGCCGGCAAGAAACAGTTCAACCGCGCCCGACCGCGCCGATCCGCCTGCAGGCACATGCGTCGCAAGCCCTGCGGCCCGAATCGCCCGGCCCAGGCGCAGGTTCGCCAGATCGTGACTGGTGCCGGGAGCGTCGGCAAATACGATCACTTGAAGGCCCGGATAGGCCGCCAGCATCGCAGCAAAGGCCTGCGGACTGACAGCATCAGTCGAAGCAACCAGAGCGGCGCGCGTTGCGTCGATGACGCGGAACGGGCCGAAGCGCGCGATCCCGGCACGGTTTGCGGGCAGGCGCGAGGCGTTGGCGATGAAACGGGTCGGTTCGTGATGGACCGTCTCGGTAATGGTCACGCTTTCGCCGCGGGTCAGGATCGTGCTGGCCGTAGGGGCAAAGGCGGCGGACGTAACGCTGGCGGCGCTATCGTCCACGCGCACCCATGCTTGCGTGGCCGGGTTCCATTCCTCGACCCAGGTAACACGCTCCACCAGCCGCGCACCCGATTGCGCGAGCGCAGCGCCACCAGGCATCAGCAGCGCAAGAGCAGCAAGGAGGAGAGCGGGCACACGCTTCATGCCGCGAATGTGCGCCGGCGAGGTTTCCCAATTCGCAAAGATTTATGCTTTAAATATCCCTTCGCACCCGCACGCAGGCGCTCGACAAGCCTCTCTTAGGATTGCACTATCCGGCTTCGGGGGACGCAAGGGGCAAGCAGATGGTCGCGCTGGTACGAACGGTTGCCTATCTCGGACTGGAGGCGCGCGCCGTGGAGGTGCAATGCCAGGTCGCTCCGGGAATGCCGAAGTTCACGGTTGTGGGCCTGCCCGACAAGGCGGTGAGCGAAAGCCGCGAACGGGTGCAGTCGGCGCTGTCGGCGATGGGCCTTGCGCTGCCGCCCAAGCGGATCACGGTGAACCTGTCGCCCGCCGATCTGCCCAAGGACGGATCGCATTACGATCTGCCGATCGCGCTCGCGCTGCTGGCGGCGATGGGCGTCACCGATGCCGAACAGTTGGGGGACTGGATCGCGGTGGGCGAACTGGCGCTGGATGGCCGCGTGGTCGCCAGCCCCGGCGTTCTGATCGCCGCGCTCCATGCCAGCGAATCGGGAACCGGCCTGATCTGCCCGGCCGATCAGGGGCCCGAAGCACGCTGGGCGAGCGGCGTGCCGGTGCTCGCCCCGCGTGATCTGACCAGCCTGCTGGGACATCTGAAAGGAAGCCTGATTCTGCCCGAACCCGCTCGTGGTGAAGTGGCGCAAATCGTGGGCGGAAATGACCTCAAACAGGTCAAAGGACAAGAAACTGCCAAGCGTGCGCTCGAAATCGCGGCGGCAGGGGGACACAACCTGCTGATGGTCGGCCCGCCCGGATCGGGCAAAAGCCTGCTCGCCGGTTGCCTCCCCGGCATCCTGCCCGATCTGACACCGGGCGAGGCGCTGGAGGTGTCGATGGTGCAATCGGTCGCGGGCACGCTGGAGGCGGGGCGCATCAGCCGCGCCCGCCCGTTCCGCGCGCCGCACCATTCGGCCAGCATGGCGGCGCTGACAGGCGGCGGGCTGAAGGTGCGCCCGGGCGAGGTCAGCCTGGCGCATCTGGGCGTATTGTTCCTCGACGAGCTGCCCGAATTCCAGCGCCCGGTGCTCGATTCGCTGCGGCAGCCGCTGGAGACCGGACGCGTCGACGTCGCCCGCGCCAATGCCCATGTGACCTTCCCTGCCCGCGTGCAGCTGGTCGCAGCGATGAACCCTTGCCGCTGTGGCTACGCGGGCGATCCGGCGCGCAACTGCAACAAGTACCCGCGCTGCGTGGGCGATTATCAGGCGCGATTGTCCGGCCCGCTGCTCGACCGGATCGACCTCCACGTCCACGTCGGCGCGGTCAGTGCGATCGACATGGCGCTGCCCCCGCCCGCCGAGGGCAGCGCCGAGGTCGCCCGCCGGGTTGCCGCCGCCCGCGCTGTGCAGGTGGCCCGCGGCGTGCGCTCCAATGCCGAGCTGGAAGGCGAGCGGCTTGAAGCCCACGCCACCCCTGACGAGGCAGCCCGCAAGCTGCTGTTGCAAGCGGCGGAGAAATTGCGGCTGTCCGCCCGCGGCTATACCCGGATGCTGCGCGTTGCACGAACCATCGCGGATCTTGCCGGATCTGACACGGTTGGCCGAGTCCACATTGCCGAGGCGCTATCCTATCGGCTGATGACGGGTTAAGGAGCCGCCTGAGGCCGCCCCCCCTCCCGGCCGATCAAGGGCGCACTGGCGATTTCGGACGATTCTTCAGTATTGGCGGCAACGCAGCCGCGGAAGGCTGCGGCGCTGTGGCAGACAGCCTGGCAGGCGGTGCGCGACACGCCGCAGCGGCGCAAGCTGGCCAGCCTTGCGATCGCACTGGCGCTCGAGGCGCTCATTTTACTGTTGCTGCTGACCCTCGGCACGCAGTTCGCCGGGAGTGAGGACGGGCGCGAAACCGTTACCACGATGACGTCGATCGAGTTCGCCGCGCCGCCCGAGCCCGAGGAATCCGAATCGGCCAGCGAAAGCGAAAGCGCCGAAGCGCCAGAACAGCCGCAAACCCCGACACCACCGACACCGCCAACAACCGAGCCATCCTTGCGCGCCGAAGAGCCGCTGCGCCCCTCCCCGCTGGCAATCAATCCTAGCCCCGCGCCCGCGCCGGAACCTGTGCGTCAGCCGCCCGCACAGCCCCAGCCCTCGTCACAGCCACAGGCCAGCCCGTCCCCGCCCAAGATCGGCGCACGGATCAGGCCGGGGCGCACCATGGGGCCTGCCGACACCGGCAATCCGCGCACCGCGGGCGACAGCCAGCAAGTCGGCACCGCGCCCAATGGCGAGCCGCTGTATGCCGCGCGCTGGTATCGCGAACCGACCGATCAGGAGCTTTCGGGCTACCTCTCCACCGCCAACGGCCCCGGCTATGCGCTGATCGCCTGCAAGACCGTGGCGGATTACTATGTCGAAGATTGCCAGCTTTTGAGCGAGGGGCCGCAAGGTTCCATGATCGGCCGCGCCGTGATGGCCGCCGCCTGGCAGTTTCGGGTGCGCCCGGCGCGGATCGGCGGGCGCGAACAATTCGGCAGCTGGGTGCGGATCCGGATCGACTATTCGGTTCGGCAGGCGCCGCGCTAACCACTCAGGTGATCGCGTACCACCGCGATGAAATCCGGTCCCCAGGTTTCGAGTTTCTTGGCGCCGACCCCTGCGATGGCGCCCAGTTCACCCAGCGTTTCGGGGCACTGGTTGGCCATGTCGCGCAGCACCGAATCGTGGAAGATGACATAGGCCGGGATGCCGTGTTCGCTGGCGAGCGCCTTGCGCCTTGCCCGCAGGGCTTCGAACAGGGGGCTGCCGACCGGGTTGGGCGCGTCACTCCCGCTGCGCGCACGGCGCGCACGGGGGGCGCGTGCAGGTGGTTCAGCGATGCTGACCCCGGCCTCGCCCTTCAGCACGGCACGCGCGTCCGGCCCCAGCATCAAGCCGCCATGTTCGGTCGCCGCGAGCATGCCTCGCGCCACCAGGGTGCGCGTAAGCGGGCGCAGCAAAGCCGCCTCGCCCGATTCCACAATGCCGAACACCGACAGCCGATCGTGCCCACGCGTGGTAATCCGATCGTCGCTCTGCCCGGTCAGCACCTTTTCGATGTGGCCAATGCCGAAGCTCTGCCCGGTGCGATAGACAGCCGACAGCAGCTTGCGCGCCAGCTCGCTCGCATCGAGCACCTGCGGCGGATTGTCGCAATTGTCGCAGTTGCCGCAACGCGCGGGCGGATGCTCACCGAAATGGCGCAGCAGGATCGCGCGGCGGCAATCGGGCGCTTCGACCAGTTGCGCCAGCGTGTTGAGCCGCGCCTGCTCGCCCGCCAGCCGTTCCGGCTCGACATCGCCCAGCCATTGCCGCGCGCGGGCAAAATCATTGACGCCCCAGAACAGGTGGGCTTCGGCAGGGTCGCCATCGCGGCCTGCGCGCCCGGTTTCCTGATAATAGGCCTCGATCGATTTGGGCAGGCCCGCGTGGATCACAAAGCGCACATCGGGCTTGTCGATCCCCATGCCAAAGGCGATGGTGGCGACCATCACCATGCTTTCGGACGCCACGAATTGCGCCTGCACCGCCGCGCGGCGCTCAGGCTCAAGCCCCGCATGATAGAACGCCGCCTCGCGGCCCGTGCGGGCGATCTGGGCGGCGATATCCTCGGTTGCCTTGCGGCTGGGCGCATAGACGATGCCCGCCCCGTCGAGCCGCGCCAGCACATCGTTGATCTGGCGCGCACCATTGTCGCGCGGCGTTATGGCGTAGCGGATATTGGGCCGGTCGAACCCGGCGACGATCAGGCCTTCGTCCGGGATGCCAAGCTGGCGCAGGATATCCGCCCGCGTCGCCTGATCGGCGGTGGCGGTGAGCGCCAAGCGCGGGACATCGGCAAAGCGGTCGAGCATCGGCCTGAGGCCGCGATAGTCGGGGCGGAAATCATGCCCCCATTCGGACACGCAATGCGCTTCGTCGATGGCGAACAGCGATATCCGGGTGCGCTCCAGCAGCGCCTGAAATCCGGAGGTGGCAGCGCGTTCGGGCGCGACATAGAGCAGATCGAGCGCGCCTTGCCGAAACGCCTCAGCCGTAGCGGCGTTATCGCTGTCGGCAGACGTCATCGACGCTGCCCGGATACCCGCCGCGCTGGCCGACCGGATCTGGTCGTGCATCAGCGCGATCAGCGGTGAGACGACAATCGCCGTGCCTTCGCGGGCCAGCGCGGGCACCTGATAGCACAGGCTCTTGCCCGCCCCTGTGGGCATCAGCGCAAGGGTGTGGGCGCCGCTCATCACCCGCCCGATCACCGCCTCCTGCTGCCCGCGAAACGCGGGAAAGCCGAAAGTGCGGCGCAACACGTCATGACATTCGGGAGGGGCGACCACACTCATGGCCGCCGCCCTAGCCCATGGCGCGGGAAGAATGCACCTGCCGCGCGGGGGCTATCGACGAAAAAAGCGAAAAAGCGCCTATCGCGCAGCGGCTGCCTTGGCCGCCTGCAGATCGACGACATCCCCCTTGTCCAGCGCGGCGCCAGGCGTGGCAAAGGTGCCATCGGCCCGCTTGCCGAGGTCTTCGGGACGCGTCAGCCACAGATCCTGCGGCCCAAGGATGCGGCCATCATGCGCCAGGATGGATACCGGGCCGATCGGCAACCGGTCCAGTTCGTCCACCAGCACCGGATCTTCGACCACCGTTTCGCTGCCGTATTTCTGGCCCCACTGGCGCAATGCGAGCATCGCCGGAAGCAGATCCAGGCCCTTTTCCGTCAACCGGTATTCGATCTTGCGGCGATCATCGGCGCACGGTTCGCGCTTCAGGATGCCGTGCTCGACCAGCTTGGCCAGCCGGTTGGAAAGGATGTTGCGGGCGATGCCGAGCTCGCTGAGGAACTCTTCGAAGTGCTTGAGACCGTTGAAACTTGCGCGCAGGATCATGAACGACCAGCGTTCGCCCATCACCTCCAGCGCCTGCGGCAGGCCGCATTCGATCAGCTCGCGCAGCGGTTCTCTCAATTCACCCATGATGCGTATTCCTTCCCCGTCGGGGGTCATGTGTAACCGCTTTTTGACGGCCTCACAAAAAAATTCAGTTTCCAGTTGCAACCCGCAACCTACGTAGGTAGGTGGCGATTAGCAACTGGTTTCGAATCGAAATGTTGCATTGCAAAATACCGCGAGTGAGACCAGAGGGCCACGGCCCCAACATAGCAACGCAAGGATTACCCCCATGTTCAACACCCTCTCGATTCCCCGCACCGGCAAGCTCGCAATCCTCGCATCGGCGTTGGTCTATACGGGCCTCAGCTTTGGCGTCGCCGGTGGCGCAGCGCCCGCCAATGCCGCTGGCGCACCCTATTACACCGCCGTGCTGTCGGCCCCGACAAGCGAAACCCGCACCGTCGCTGACGGCGTGGCATGGGCCTGCAAGGATGCCATGTGCGTCGCCAACAAGACCACTTCTCGCCCGCTGCGCGTGTGCCGTGGCCTGAACCGCAAGTTCGGCGAAATCGCGACCTTCAAGTTCGATGGCGAGGACATGACCGCCGAAGAGCTGGCCAAGTGCAACGGCTGATCCCGGCCTGATACTGCGTCCCCTCTCTGTACGGCTTTCCTCTCCCGCCGTGACAGAGCTCCACGACCCCCGGCGCCCGCTGATCCCACAGCGCGCGACCGGGGGTTTTGATTGCCGGACAGCGCGTGGACGAAGGCTAAGACCTTAAAGCAGCCCGGCGGCGTGAAGCTGCGCCTCAAGGCTGGGCGCGTCGGTGAACAGATGCGCGTCCCACCCGCGCGCCTGCGCGGCTGCGATGTTGGCCGGATTGTCATCGGTGAAGAACAGGTTTTCGCCCGTGCGTCCGCTGCGTTCCTCCACGATCTGATAGATCCGCGCCTCGGGCTTCGCCACCTTCTCCACGCCCGATACGATAATGTCAGCAAAGTGGTCGAAGATCGGCTGGGTGGGGCGGAAACCTTGCCAGAACTCGTCACCGAAATTGGTCAGGCAGAACAGCGGAACGCCCGCATCCGCCAGCCGCTCCACGATTGCGTGCGATCCCGCGATCGGCCCCGGCACCGTCTCGTTGAAGCGGGCCTGATAGGCGCGGATGTGCGATTCGTAGGCGGGGAATTGCGCGATCCGTTCGCGCACCATATCGGCCAGCGCGCGGCCCCGGTCGTGTTCGAAATGCCATTCTTCGGTCACGACATGGGCAAGGAACCATTCCAGTTCCTGCGGATCGTCGATCAGCTTTTCGAACAATGCGCCCAGCTGCCACTGAAACAGCACGCGGCCCACATCGAACACCACCGCCTTTTGCACGCCGCCTGCCCCCCAAATGCGTGCGGCCCGCGCTCCGGTAAGGAGGCGGGCCGCCAATTTCATCAGCCGCCCGTGCCGGGCAGCCGCGCCAATCAGCCCTGGCGGGCCTTGAAGCGACGATCGGTCTTGTTGATCACATAGGTGCGGCCGCGACGACGAATCACGCGGTTGTCGCGGTGACGACCCTTGAGCGACTTGAGGCTGTTGACGATCTTCATGGCTCTCAGCTTTCAAATGAAAACGCGCCGGATCGAGCCCGACGCGCGAATAATTGAAGCGAGCCGTTAGCGGCCACGCCCCCGCGCGTCAATGCACTTGGCACGGCATGGCGATCACCCGGCGCGCAAATCGGCCAGTTTGCGCTCCCAGGCGAGCGCATGGGCGACAATCGTGTCGAGCTGCGCGTGCTGCGGCTGCCACCCAAGGGTCTGTTTGAGCCGCGCCGGATCGGAAATCAGCGAATCGGGATCGCCCGCGCGGCGCCCTTCGATCCGGCGGTCGATCTTGCGATTCGTCACCCGGTCGACCGCGTCGAGCACCTCACGCACGGAAAAGCCCAGGCCATAGCCGCAATTCATCGTCAGCGATCTCGCAGGCTCCGCCATCAGCGCCTCCAGCGTCAGCACGTGGGCGGCGGCCAGATCGCTGACATGGATATAGTCACGCACACCGGTGCCATCGGGGGTCGCATAATCGGTGCCGAACACGCTGACCGATTCGCGCAAGGCCAGCGCCGCTTCGATGGCGACCTTGATCAGATGCGTGGCGCCTGCGGTCGATTGCCCGCTGCGCGCCTGCGGATCGGCGCCGGCGACATTGAAATAGCGCAGCACGCCATAGTTCATCGGATGCGCGGCCGCGACATCGGCCAGCATCTGCTCGGTCATCAGCTTGGACCAGCCATAGGGATTGATCGGGCGCTGCGGCGTATCTTCCGACACGCCGGGGGAATCTGCGGCAACATCGGGGATGCCATAGGTCGCCGCGGTCGAGGAAAAGATGAAATGCGGCACGCCCGCCGCCACGGCCGCCGCGATCAGGGCGCGGCTTTTGGCGGTATTGTTGTGATAATATTTGAGCGGATCGGCAACGCTTTCGGGCACCACGATCGACCCGGCAAAGTGCATGATCGCACCCGTCTGCTGCTCGGCAAAGATCCGCGCCAGCAGATCGGCGTCGGCGATATCGCCTTCATACAGCGGCACGCCTTCGGGAATGGCGAAGCGAAAGCCCGTGGTCAGATTGTCGATCACCGCCACCGGCCAGCCTGCATCGCGCAAGGCCAGCACGGCATGGCTGCCGATATAGCCTGCGCCGCCGGTGACAAGGACGGAAGGTTTGCCGGAAGATGTCATGCGCAAAGCCCTACCCCGTCATCCATTTCAATTTTCTCAACCTGGATCACAAACGCAGGGGTCTGTGCATGGGGCCCGGCGCACCCTATAGTCAGGACGTACCAAAAGGAACCTGCGCTATGCTGCCTGCCCGCCTGCTTGCCCCCCTCGCCGCTGTTACCGCGCTGGCGCTGTCTGCCTGTGCGACGTCGCCCTACACCGGCCCCGTCGAAGTGACGCGCTTCGTGGCAGACAGCCCCGCCGGGCTGGGCCAAGGCACCATCGCTATCAGCTTCCCCGAAGAAATCAGCAACGAAAGCGCACGCCGGGCCTTTGCCGCCGCTGTCGCCAATGAACTCGCCGCGCTCGGCTACGCTGTGGTGCCGGAAGGCGCGCAGGCCGGGCAGATTGCCACCATCCGCACCAGCCGCGCACCGATTGCCGCATCGCCTGTGCGCCGCGGTGGGCCGGTCAGCGTCGGCGTCGGGGGGCAAACTGGTGGCTTTGGATCGGGACTTGGCATGGGGGTCGGTATCAATCTGGGCGGCGGACGCGAGGACGCCAACGCCATCACCGAATTGTCGGTGCGCATCGCGCAAACGGGCGGCGCGACCTTGTGGGAAGGGCGCGCACAGCTCGCAACCGGGGTCAAATCGCCCTATTCGCAGGTCGACGCCAGCGCCCGCACGCTTGCTGCCGGGTTGTTTGCAGGCTTCCCCGGTGGCAATGGCGAGACCGTAACGATCGACGTGAAAAATCTACAGGCGGCCCCATGACCTCTCTTTTTATCGATGCCGGTTTCGACAGCGGCAATATTGATGTGCTGGGGATCGAAGGGCGCACCGCGCGCCTCGCGATCCGGCGCGATACGGATTCCGAATTCTTCCAGTGGTTCCATTTTCGCGTGGCAGCGCCGGCTAGCGAGGAGGTTGCCCTCAAGATCACTGGCCTGAATGCCAGCGCCTATCCGGGCGGCTGGCCCGATTACGACGCCTGTGTTTCCGAAGACCGCGCCTACTGGGCGCGCGCGGCCTCCAGCTTCGACAAGGACGAGGATGGCGGCACGCTGACGGTGCGCTACATCCCGGCAGGCGGCGTCTTCTGGTGCGCCTATTTCGCGCCCTATTCGATGGAGCGGCACCACGATCTGATTGCCGAGGCCGCGGCGAGCGAAGGGGTGGATTACGTCCGGCTCGGCACCACGCTGGATGGTCAATCGATCGATTGCCTGGAAATGGGCGAGGGGTCGATGCAGGTGTGGCTTTACGCCCGCCAGCATCCGGGCGAAACGCAGGCCGAATGGTGGATGGAAGGCGCGCTGGCCTGCCTGACCGATCCCGCCGATCCGGTCGCCCGCGGCTTACGCAAGCAGTGCCGCATCCATGTGGTCCCCAACTGCAACCCCGATGGTTCGCGCCGCGGGCACCTGCGAACCAATGCCGTCGGCACCAATCTCAACCGCGAATGGGCTGAACCGACATCCGGCCGTTCGCCCGAAGTGCTCGCGATCCGCAACCGGATGGACCAGACAGGCGTCGATTTCGCGATGGATGTCCACGCCGACGAGGCGATCCCGGCGGTGTTCATCGCGGGCTTCGATGGCATCCCGTCCTGGACCGAAGAACAGGGCGCGGGCTATGATCGCTACCAGCAGATCCTCGACCGGCGCACACCCGATTTCCAGACCAAGCTGGGCTATCCCAAAGCCTCCCCTGGACGCGCAAACCTTTCGATGAGCACCAACCAGCTCGCCGAACGCTTTGGTGCGGTCGCGATGACGCTGGAAATGCCGTACAAGGATCTGGCCGATTTCCCCGAGCCTGAACAAGGGTGGTCGCCGGAGCGGTGCAAGATGCTGGGCCGCGAATGTCTGGCTGCATTGGTGGAATGGATCGAGCAGGCCGAGTAATCGCCTGCCTCAGGTGGCTTATTGTTACAAAGCTGCAACACCGAGTAAGGAAGATGGGGCGGTCATACCGAAGCCCATTCTCTGCGACCGCGTGTTCGACTATCGCGCAACATCAGGTTTACGATAGGAACATCACGATGAACAAATTCACGATTACCCTCGCCTTGGGTGCGGCGCTGGCGGCTGTTCCGGCAGCGGCACAGGACACCGGCTCCGACAACTCCGGCTTCTTTGTCGGCGTTCTCGGCGGCTATGACGTGATCAATCTCGAAGTCGGCGGCAACGACGCCAACGAAGACGGCGCGGTTTATGGCGTGACTGCCGGTTACGACGTCCAGTCGGGTCAGGGCATCATCGGCGTCGAAGCCGAAGTGACCGACACCTCGATCAGCGACGGCATCGGCAACGCCGGCCTCGATCTCTATGCTGGCCTGCGTCTGGGCTACGTTATGGACGATAACGACATCATCTATCTCAAGGGCGGATACAGCCGCCTCGATGTCGATCTCAACAACGATCTCGAAGGCATCCGCGCCGGCGCCGGGTTCGAACACGATTTCAACGGCTTCTTTGGCCGTCTCGAATATCGTTACTCGACCTACAACGTGGGCGACATTCTGGGTATCGACGCGAATGACAACCGTCATCAGGTCGTCGTCGCCGTTGGCGCCAAGTTCTAAGACGTCATCCGCGTCACAGCAAAACCAGCGGGTCGGAAGCATGCCTTCCGGCCCGTTTTTTGTGGGTGGAGCAAAGCCTCAATCGGGGCGAAAGCCGGGTCTTGGATCAGCCGAGGTGCGATGGGCCAAAAGCATGCGGCAAAAGCGCAGAGAGCGTAATGCGCCGCACATCATCCTTGCTGACGCACAGCACCATCGGATCGGTCGCGCCCAAGGCTGCGACTTCGTTCAAAACCTGACGGCAACGACCACAAGGGGTGATCGGTTCGCGGTCGGCCTTCAATCCGACCACTGCGACCGCCACCAACCCGCCGCGGCGCCCGGCTTCGAAGGCCTTGGCGACCGCCACTGTCTCGGCACACAGGGCCAGACCATAGCTCGCATTTTCGACGTTGCAGCCGGTGATGACCGCGCCGTCTTCAAACAACAGCGCCGCGCCCACGGGGTAATCGGAATAGGGCGCATAGGCATGCTCGGCCGCAGCAAAAGCGGCGGCAATCAGGCTGCGTTCCTGCGCATCTTCAAGGGTCATTTCTGCACCACCACCCACTCAACCGGCTCTGCCGCCGCTTCCGTCACCAACGCCGAATTGGCGCTCCATAGCAGCCACGGCCGGCCTGCATAGTCAGGCCGCGCCCGGTCGCGCGCCAACCACAGATCGCGCGCCATCGTGGTCGCCGTCTTGTGCCGGTCCTGAAAAGCGGCACCCAGCTTGAGAATCGCGGATCGACCGGCGTGGGTTTCGATCTGGTTGATCAGGGTCATCAATTCGCTTTCGACCGCCGCATCGCTGACCTTGGGGATGCAGCCATCGGCGAGCCGGTCCAGGCCGATCGCAGGCGGCAGCAGCCCGGTATCGCGCGGCACCATCTGGGCGAACATCCCGCTCTGCGCGTCAGCCCCCAGGCACGGGTCAAAATCAAGCACCACACCAACTTGCAGGCCAGCCTGCCGCGCGCGCGCAAAGCGTTCGGCAAAGCCCGCTGGCGAAGCGGTTGCCAGCGGCAGATAGACAAACTGCGCGCCAACGGCTTTCAACGTGGCAAAACCCACTTCGCCTGCGCCTGCTGGCACCAGCGCGCCTTGTTCGGGGTATCGCGTCTCATCGGGCCGCCAACTGCGCATGTCCCACCACAACCATGCGGCAAAAGCGATGCCGAACAGCACCGCAAGCGATGTCAGCCGAAGCAGCCAGCGCCGCCGACGCGCGCCGCGGCTGCGCGTGCGCGCACGCTTGGCGCCTTTTGCGCGCGATGCCACCATGTCGCCCTCCGCTGCCCCCGCCCTAGCCCTTGATATGCAGCACGCAGATCAGCGTGAACAGGCGGCGGGCCGTGGCGAAATCGGTTTCGACCTTGCCGTCCAGCCGTTCCAGCAGCAATTCGGCGGCGTTGTTATGGATCCCGCGCCGGGCCATGTCGATCGTCTCGATCTCGGTCGGGGTGGCCTTGCGGATCGCCTGATAATAGGAATCGCAGATCGCGAAATATTCGCGGATCGGGCGGCGGAACCGGGCCATGCCGATCAACAGCGTTTCCAGCAGCACGTCGCCCGTATCGCGGATATCCATCCCCAACCGGCCATCGGTCACCGACAGATGCAGGTGATAGGGCCCACGGTTTCCGCGTTCGGCCGACCGCACCGGTTTGAAGCTGTTTTCCTCGATCAGATCATAGATCGCCACGCGCCGTTCCTGTTCGACATCGGCGTTGCGCCAAAGGATCGTCGCTTCATCCAGTGTTACCTGGGCAATGCGGTGCGATCCCGCGGCACCGGGCGCAGGCGAAGGGGGCAGGGAATCGGGCGGCGGATCGGCCATTTGACTGCCTTCGCAGATCGGGGGGCGGGACTTCAAGCACTTCGACGCGCTCTCCCCACTATCCACAGCATCGCAAATAAATATTGGCCGCGATCACTCTTGCGCGAAAGGGCCACTCGCGGCCATTTGGGGCGATGGCCGAACCCGAAAAAGTGACCCCGATCAAGGCATCTGCCGCCGATCCCGATGTCGTAACGCGCAAGCTGCCCTACAATCTCGAAGCGGAAGCTGCGTTTTTGGGCGCGGTGCTGATCGACAACCGGGTGCTGGAAGAATTGCAGGTGCCGATTCGCGCCGATCATTTCTTCGAAGGCCTGCATGATCGCATCTACACCCGTGTGCTTGCCTTGCTGGAACGCAACGCGACCGCCTCGCCTGTGACCTTGCGCCCCTATTTCGAGGCGGACGAGGCTTTGAAGGAGCTGGGCGGCACCAGCTATCTGGCGCAGTTGACGGCCAGCGGCGCGGGCCTGCTGGCCCCGCGCGAACTGGCGCAGCAGATCTATGACCTGGCCTTGCTGCGCGAGTTGGTCAGCGTCGGGCGCGGGCTGGTCGAAGGTGCGCTCGACACTTCGGAAGACACCTCCCCGCTCGATCGCATCGCGCAGGCCGAAGCCGATCTGTTCCGCGTGGCCGAAGGCGCAGCCACGGGCCGCGAAGCCTCCACCTTCCGCGAAGCCGCGATGCACGCCATCAAGCTGGCCGAGGCGGCGATGCAATCGGGCGGCGGCTTGTCAGGCAAGACGACCGGGCTTGCCAATATCGACCAGAAAACCGCAGGTCTGCACCCTTCGGACCTTATCATCCTTGCCGGGCGTCCGGGCATGGGCAAAACGTCGCTTGCGACCAACATCGCCTTCAACTGCGCCGAAAAGCATCTGGAATGGCAGCGCGACGGGGGCGAGTTCAACTACGGCGCGCCGGTCGCCTTCTTCAGCCTGGAAATGAGCGCGGACCAACTCGCGACCCGTATTCTGGCCGAACAGGCCGAGATTTCCTCCGAAGCGCTGCGCAGCGGTAAGCTGAGCCGTGAGGATTTCCAGAAGCTGTCCTATGCCAGCCAGCGCCTTGCCGAACTGCCGCTATACATCGACGATACGCCGGCGCTCACCATCGGGAGCCTTCGCACCCGTGCGCGGCGGATGAAGCGGCGGCATAATATCGGCCTGATCATCGTCGATTACCTGCAACTGCTCCAAGGCTCGGGCCGCGCCAACGACAACCGGGTGAACGAAATCTCGGAAATCAGCCGTGGCCTGAAAACGCTGGCCAAGGAGTTGCAGGTGCCGGTGATCGCGCTTTCGCAGTTGTCCCGCGCCGTCGAGCAGCGCGAGGACAAGCGCCCGATGCTGTCCGACTTACGCGAATCCGGCTCGATCGAGCAGGACGCCGACATGGTCTGGTTCATCTTCCGCGGCGATTACTATCATCTGCTGGTAAAGCCCGACACGCCTGACGCCAGCAGCGCGCCCGATGTGCAGGAAAAGTACCGGATGTGGGAGGAGAAGTTTGAAGGCCTGCAAGGGCGTGCCACCCTGATCGTGGCAAAACAGCGCCACGGTTCCACCGGCAACGTGCCGCTTCACTTCCAGAGCGACATTACCAAGTTCACCTCGCCCGCGTACAAGGATTATTCGGACTACGGCTTCGAATAATCCTGCCGGACGCAAAGGCGTGCCTCAGCTCGCGCTGACCCGGCTGATGCGGTATTCCGCCAGCGACAGCCAGTAAACCACCCGCCAGCGCAGGCGTGTGAAAAAGGTGCTTTCGCGCCTGTAACGTTCCAGCGTCATCGCGTCGCTGGATGCTTCCATGTGGTCGATCAGCTCGCGCAGTTTTGCCGCCAGTCCGGCATCCTCGATCCGCACCATCAGTTCGACATTGATCCGGAACGACCGCTTGTCGAGGTTGGCACTGCCGATATAGCTCGCATCGTCCACCACCAGCAGTTTCATGTGCAGCTTGCACACGCCGAATTCCGCGATCTTCACGCCGGCGCGAAGCAGCCTGCCATACAGCGACCGCGCCATGTCGATCGCGGCGGAAATGTCCGATTTGCCCGCCAGGATCAGCCGCACCTCGCCGCGCCGTGCGACCCGCCGGATCAGGCGACGAAAGCTGCGCGGCGGCGAGAAATAGGCAGATACCGCATCCAGCCGCTTTGCCGTGCGCAAATCCTTCTTGAACACCCAGGCCCAATGGCCGCGCCGCACCAGCGGGCCGCCAACCAGCAGGCGCACCGGCCCATCGCCGCCCTCCCAATCCTTGACGATATGGCGCAGCCGCCGCAGCTTCTTGGTCCGGCCAGCATCTTCATTGGCAACCCACCTGGCCAGCAGATCGAACCACTGGCTGAACTGCTCCACCACCGCGCCTTCGATTGCGGCCGACAGATCGCACCAGCCATTATCGGCGGGAAGCGCGAAATAGTGGTCGGAGACATTGGCCCCGCCGGTCATCACCCGTGCCTCGTCCGCAATCACGAACTTCTGGTGATTACGCACCAGATAGCGGGTGGTGAGCCTGCGCGCGAAGATGGCGAAACTGCCGCCCGCCTCAGTCAGCGGCTCAAAAAACTCGGCCCCGGCATCATTGCCGAAATCATCGACGATCAGCGCCACCTTGACCCCGCGCCGCGCCGCCGCCACCAGCGCATCGCGCACCATCGTACCAGAGGTGTCGCTGTCAAACAGGTAGTAGAACACCTTGAGTTCCCGCTCGGCGCTGTCGATCATCGCAATCAGCGACTTCAGACGGTCGCGTCCGTGCGGGTAGAATGTGAATTCATGGTCGGCTGCCGAAATGCTGAACGGCTCGAGATCGCAATAATCGGGCCCGCCCGTGGCAGAATTGGGGGTTTCGGCGGATGTTGCAGGGGCGACGACCATATCGCATTATAACGTGCGTAAGCTGCAACACCATACCTTCCCGCCGCAACTGCCGCGCCTGATGGGCGAGCCGCTGCCCCCTTTCCTTGACTTTACGCGCCTTCGGACTTAGCCCGCGTTCCTCATATTTCCATTTCGATTCTGACAAAAGGCCGCCCATGGCACGCGTTACCGTTGAAGATTGCGTCGACAAGATCCCGAACCGGTTTGACCTTGTCCTGCTGGCTGCGCAGCGTGCGCGCGAGATTTCGGGGGGCAGCGAACTGACCATCGACCGTGATCGCGACAAGAACCCGGTGGTCGCCTTGCGCGAAATCGCCGAGGAAACCGTCGGGCCGCGGGCGCTGCACGAATCGCTCGTTACCAGCCTTCAGAAGATCCTGCCCGATGACGAGGATGAAGCTGACGAAATCGGCTCGCTGAGCCAGTCGGCCGAAGCGCTGCGGATCACGGCATCGGCTCCGGCGCGCACTTCCTCACTCGGCAGCGATTACGACGGATAAGGATTTTCGTCGCAATATGCGGCTGATACAATTTTCGCCTGATACGGGGGGTGGTTCGGACCGGCGTTTGCCCGGCTCAGACCACCCCTTGATCGTTTCAGGCCGCCCCTTGATCGTCCTTGACCCTAGCCAGACCGGTCCAGACTGGGGCTTGACCACTTCTTGACGGCGCTCTTGCGGCGCTTGCCATCGGACGAAGCGCCGCTATCCCTTGGCCTTGTAACAATTACGTAACACTTCAAGGCGGCACGCAGAATGGCATCGATCGCAATCTACAGCGTCAAGGGCGGAGTCGGGAAGACGACGCTGGCGGTTAACCTGGCGTGGTGCGCGGCCAGCATCTCGCGCCGCAAGACCTTGCTGTGGGATCTGGATGCGGCCAATGGTTCGGGCTTTCTGCTGGGCATCGATCCCAAGAAAAAACGCAGCGCAGACAGCATCTTCGCGGATGGCAGCGATCCCTTTAAACTGGTGCAACCGACCGACTATCCGGGCCTTGATCTGCTGCCGGCGGACGAAAGCATCCGTGCGCTCGACCGTCACCTTGATCAGTTGGGGAAGAAGAAACGGCTGGCCAAACTGACATCGGCGCTGGGCAAAGAATACGACCGGATCATTTTCGATTGTCCGCCAGTTCTTAACGAGTTAAGCGCCCAGATCATCCGCGCTGCGGATCTGATCATCGTCCCTCTTCCTCCATCTCCGCTATCGGCCCGGGCGTTTGATGTGGTGGTTGATGAAGTGCGCGGCGCAGGCAAGGGTCACCCGCCGATACTCCCCGTTCTGTCGATGCTCGATCTGCGCCGAGGCCTGCACAAGGAAGCGCGAGCCGCCAATCCGACATGGCCGGTCATACCGCTCGCCAGCGCGGTGGAGCAGTGCGCAGTGGAGCGCAAGCCTGTAGGCGCCTTCGCCGCTCGCTCCCCGGCGGCGCGGGCCATGGCCCAACTGTGGACCGCCATCGAGCGAAAGTTGGCCACCAGATAGGGCTCGCAAAATGCGCGCTTTTGCGGCGCCGCGAAAGGTGCCTATAGTAGGTTAAACGTACTGTGGGGGCGTGCAATGAGCGGGTTGAGCGACGGCATTGGCACGATAATCGAAGGCGGACTGCTTGGCCAAGCGGCAGAGCCGATCGCAGGCAACACCCACGGCCACGCCTCCGGGCTGGTCACATGCGCCAATTGCAAAACGCTGTTTTCCGGGCACTATTGCCCCGAATGTGGCCAGAAAGCGCACCTTCACCGCAGCCTCGGCGCAATTGGGCATGATATCATGCACGGCGTGCTGCACCTTGACGGCAAACTGTGGGAAACACTGCCATTGCTGGCCTTCAAGCCGGGCAATCTGACCCGCCGATACATCGCCGGCGAGCGCGCCCGGTTCGTCAGCCCGATATCGATGTTCCTCTTTACTGTCTTTGCCATGTTCGCAGTATTTCAGATGGTTGGCATAACTGCGCCAACCGATTTGGGCGAGGGAATGATCGACGGCTTGACCGATCGTTCTGACTTCACGACGGAAATCCAACAGCAGATTACCTTGCTCGAACAGGAACGCGATAGCTTGGGAAAGGGCGACCAGCGGCGCCAGCAGATCGATGCCGAAATGGCTGTTCTTGGCAAAATGATTGGCGCGGATAATGAAGCAACCGACGACGCACAAACGAGAATCTCACTTGGCGGAGAGAGTAGTTTTGTGCTCGAGCCAAGCGACAGGGATATATTCGGCGAGACCATAATAAAGAAATGGAGAGAAAATCCGAGCCTGATGCTCTACAAGCTGCAGTCGAATGGCTACAAATTCAGCTGGCTGCTGATCCCGCTGTCACTGCCGTTCTTGTGGCTGATGTTCGCATGGCGGCGGCAGTTTAAGGCTTACGACCACGCGGTTTTCATCACCTACTCGCTCAGCTTCATGTCGCTGCTGTTTATTGTCATGTCGATTTTGGCGACGATCCCCGGCGGTGCCAATTGGGCAGCCGTGCTGTTCATCGTGGCCGCGCCGGTGCATCTCTACAAGCAACTGCGCTATGCCTACGGTCTCAGCCGTTTTTCAGCCGTGTGGCGGTTCTGTGTTCTACTGGTCAGCACACAGATTGTCGTAACGCTGTTCCTGCTGATTTTGGGCGTGTTGGGCGCGTTCTGAACCGGCAGGCCAGACGCAGGACAAACACAAAAAAGGGGCGCTGGAATTGCTTCCGGCGCCCCTTTTTGTGTCACATGGTCTTCAGCCGGATCAAGCGCCCTGCGGCGCTTCATCGCCCTTGCCAAACCGCTTGCCCGCTTTGGGGATGGTTGAGCCACGAACCTGCGGCGGTACAGTGACCCCGCGCGGAGCATCGGGACGCTCGATCTTGCCGTTATCAAGCAACGCCTTGATCTCGTCACCCGTCAACGTCTCGTATTCAAGCAGCGCCTGGGCGAGCAGGTGGAGCTGGTCCTCATTGGTCTTGAGGATGTCGGTGGCACGTTGGTGCGCCCCTTCAACCAGACCCTTGATCTCGCTGTCGATGAGCTGATTGGTTTCGCCCGAGCGGAAGGTTCGTTGCGCCGCGCCCATTCCCAGGTAGCCGTCAGACTGCTCCTCGTACTGAAGCGGGCCAAGCTTGTCGGACATGCCCCACTGGGTCACCATGCTGCGCGCCAGATTGGTCGCATACTGGATATCCGAAGACGCGCCCGAACTGACCTTGTCGTGTCCGAAGATGATCTCTTCCGCCACGCGTCCGCCCATGCTTACCGAAAGGTTCGCATGCATCTTGTCGCGGTGGTAGGAATAGCTGTCCCGTTCCGGCAAGCGCATCACCATGCCCAGCGCGCGGCCGCGCGGAATGATGGTGGCCTTGTGGATCGGATCAGAAGCTGGTTCGAACACCGAGACAATCGCGTGACCGGCTTCGTGATAGGCGGTCATCTTCTTCTCGTCGTCGGTCATGACCATGCTGCGACGCTCGGCGCCCATCATGACCTTGTCCTTCGCGTCCTCGAACTCCTGCATCGCCACCAGCCGCTTGTTGCGGCGGGCTGCAAGCAGAGCCGCCTCATTGACAAGGTTGGCGAGATCCGCGCCAGAGAAGCCCGGCGTACCGCGCGCAATCACGCGGGGGTTCACGTCGGGCGCCAACGGCACCTTCTTCATGTGCACGCCGAGAATCTTCTCGCGCCCGTCGATATCGGGAATCGGCACGACGACCTGACGATCGAAGCGGCCCGGCCGCAGCAAGGCTGGATCAAGCACATCGGGACGGTTGGTCGCCGCGATGATGATGATGCCTTCGTTGGCTTCAAACCCGTCCATTTCGACGAGCAGCTGATTCAACGTCTGCTCTCGCTCATCATTGGAATTGCCAAGGCCGTTGCCACGCGAACGGCCGACCGCGTCGATTTCATCGATGAAGACGATGCACGGAGCGTTCTTCTTGGCCTGTTCGAACATGTCGCGGACACGGCTGGCGCCGACGCCGACAAACATTTCGACGAAATCCGAGCCCGAAATGGTGAAGAACGGCACGCCCGCCTCACCCGCAATGGCGCGGGCCAGCAGGGTCTTGCCGGTGCCGGGCGAACCGACGAGCAATGCGCCCTTGGGGATCTGGCCACCGAGCTTCGAAAAACGCTGCGGATCGCGCAGGAATTCGACGATCTCCTGCAATTCCTCGCGGGCTTCGTCGATCCCGGCGACGTCATCAAACGTCACCTTGCCCGAACGTTCGGTCAACAGCTTGGCCTTCGATTTGCCAAAGCCCATTGCACCGCCAGCGCCGCCACCCTTCTGGGCCTGCCGCAGAGCAAAGAAGGCGATTCCGAGGATCAGCAGAAACGGAAGCGAATTGAGCAGAATGAACAACAGGACATTCTGGCCTTCGCGCTGCTTCCCGGTGAAGCGCACATCGTTGTCTTCCATCAGCTTGGTGATTTCGACATCGTTGGGCACCGGAACGGTGGTGAACGCTTCGCCATTCTTGAGCGTGCCTGTGATCAGCTCTGCGCCCATCTGAACCTCCTGCACCTCACCTTCGGCGACAGCGGCACGGAAGTCGGAATAGCGGATCGCGGCGCCATTGGTCTGGCCCGCGTTGCTGAACATGGTCACCACAAGCAGCAGGGCAAGAAAGATCCCACCCCAGATCATCAGCTGTTTAACCCACGGGTTAGGGCCATCGCCTTGCGGCTGGGGATCGTTTTGCTGACTCATTACAGGGGATTCCTTTCGTCAGGTCACAATGTAGGACACACGCGATGAATGGCAAGATAATGCGCCGCTTCGCGCATGATGCTAATTTTCGAACAGCGTGATGCGAATTATCGATCCGTCGGCGCGAGCGACGGCGTGGTGCCATAGGCGGCAAGAAACATTTCAACGGCGCCAAGGATGCGCCGGTCGCGTTGTTCCGGGGTGACGATGGCACCGAATCGACGCTCCAGATCGCCCATGCCCTTGCACAGAGACACAAACTGTTCGGCCGCCAGCATCGGATCAGGGATTGCCAGTTCTCCGGCACTCACCGCATGGCTGAGATAGGCCGCAAAGCCATGCTTCATGCGCCACGGGCCGGCCTCCAGAAACGCCGCGCCGATGGCCGGCTCCGCTTCGGTCTCGGCGGCGATGCGGCGTTCGAACTGAAGCATCTCGGGACGGAACAGGAAGGCGACGATTGCCTGGCCGATTGCCGTGAGGCGGTCGCGTATCGACCCTGGGGCCGCGTGCTCGATCGAAAAATGTCCGCGCAATTTCTCGCACTCGCGCTCCACGGCAGCGACGAAAAGTGCGCGCTTGTCCCCAAACTGGTTGTAGATCGTGACCTTGGACACCCCCGCGTCGGCGGCAACCTGCTCGATTGCAGTGGCAGCATAGCCGTAGTGAAAAAAATGGTGCGCCGCGGCGTCAACAATTGCAGCCCGCTTTGACGCGTCGAACGGACGCCCTGCCTTGCGACGAACGGATTTATGTTCGGGTTCAGATGAACCGCAGATTGACAAGTTGAACGGCTCCGTTCAATAAAACGTTACCGTTCACTAATGCATCCGACCGCCTGTTTTCGCAACCCTGTCTGCTGATAAAGGTTCCTGCCCACGTGCTTTGGATCGCGATCAGGATGCTCACCGGGGACGCCCAGAAGTTCTATGGGCTGTTGTTCGGCATCGGTTTTTCCACCCTCCTCATAACTCAGCAGATGACGATCTTCGTCAACCTCGTCGAACGCGGGGCGAGCGGCGTTTACAACGCGCCCGAGGCCGAGGTGTGGGTGATGGACCCGGTCAGCCGGACAACCGATGTCAGCTACGCCATGCCTGGCACCGCGCTCGACCGGGTGCGATCCGTGCCGGGCGTCGAATGGGCCGTGCCCCATCTTCGCGCGCAGGCCAATGTCCGCACCAAGGACGGCGATCTGGAAGGTGTTGCCGTGATCGGCGTCGACGATGCAACGCTGATCGGCATGCCGCAGCGCATGGCGACGGGCGACAAATCGGTTCTTTACGCGCCCGATAGCGTGGTGATCGACGATGTTGGCACCACGCGCCTGTTCTCCAACGGGGCAAGCGCGATCGGTGAACGGCTGGAACTCAACGATCAGCGCGCCGTGATCCGTGGTATTGCGGATTCCATTCCCAGCTTCACCAGCACCGTGGTGCTTTACACCCGCTATTCCAGCGCGCTCAATTTCGTGCCGGGCACCCGCAACCGCCTGAGCTTCGTGCTGGTCGGTGTCAGCGACGGTCAGACCGCGCAAGAGGTCGCCGCGCGGATCGAGGCCGAAACCGGTCTGAAGGCGGAGACCCGCGAAGAATTTTCGCAGGCCGGGGTCGACTTCATCATCGAGAACACCGGCATCCCGACCAATTTCGGGATCACCGTGTTCCTCGGCTTCGTCGTCGGGATCGCCATCGTCGGCCTGACCTTCAGCCTGTTTCTGCGCGATAACATCAAGCAATTCGGCGCTCTAAAGGCCATCGGCGTCACCAATGCGAAGATCGTGCAGATGGTGGGCGCGCAGGCGGGCATGGTGGGCACGATCGGCTATGCGCTCGGCGTGATCGGCACGGTTGCCTTTATCAAGGGGTTCAGCGCCAATCCGTTCTTCAAGGGCTTCTACATCCCGTGGCAGATCCCGCTGATCAGCCTGCTCGCCGTGGTCATCATCCTGGCCATCACCGGTCTGATCGCGATCCGCAGCGTGCTCAAGACCGAGCCAGCATCGGTATTCCGGTGAGCGGAGGCGTGACCATGCAGACCACAGCCACGGAGGCCGGCACGCCCGAAGCGGCAATTTGCGCACGGAACATCACCCGCGATTTCGAGGCAGGGCAGACCACCATCCGCGTGCTTCACGGCATCGATACCGAGATCCGCTCGGGCGAGATGACCTATGTCGTGGGCGAAAGCGGTTCGGGCAAGACAACGCTCATATCGATCATGTGCGGGATCCTGTGGCCGACCGAGGGCGAGGTGAAGGTGTTCGGCACCGACATCTACAAGCTGTCGGATACCGAGCTGGTCAAATTCCGGCTCCAGAATATCGGCTTCATCTTCCAGCAGTACAATCTGATCCCCTCGATCGACGTGGCCGCGAACGCGGCTGTGCCGCTGATCGCGCAAGGAATGCCGCGTGAAGAGGCGCGCGAGCGGGCCAAGGTGCTGCTGGACAAGCTCAATATCGGCAATCAGGCCGACAAGCTGCCGCGCCAGCTTTCCGGTGGCCAGCAACAACGCGTCGCCATTGCGCGTGCGCTGGTGCACGAACCGCGACTGGTGGTGTGTGACGAACCGACCGCCGCGCTCGATGCCTCATCGGGCCGCCGCGTGATGGACCTTTTGCGCGAAGTCGCCGTAGCGCCGGACCGCGCCTGCATCATCGTCACGCACGACAACCGCATCTTCGATCTGGCTGACCGTATCATCGTTCTGGAAGACGGACGCATCACGCATGATGGCAAGGAAATGCCCGATGACCATTGATGCCGCCCT
Organism: Sphingomonadales bacterium; assembly: GCA_009995225.1. Classification (GTDB taxonomy): domain Bacteria; phylum Pseudomonadota; class Alphaproteobacteria; order Sphingomonadales; family Sphingomonadaceae; genus Erythrobacter. Next base: position 69,873 of record JAACPW010000016.1, read on the forward strand.
GAAAACGCTCTCCCTCTCCCCTCTCCATCCGCCGAGGACGCCATGTTCCGCAATCTAAGCTTCGCCCGCCAGATCCTGCCGATTGCCGCGCTGATCGGTCTTGCCATCGGCGCATGGCTGATCTTTGGCGGGCTGCCTGATCGCTCATTGGCCGAGCCGGTCGAACAGCCGCCCAAGGCGGTTGGCAAGCTAGCCAATCAGCCTCGCGTGGCAGGCGCGGGGATTGTAGAACCGGCGAGCGAACTGATCGATATCGGCTCCGCCCTGTCCGGCCTTGTCACCGATGTCCGCGTCAGCCCCGGCGACCGGGTGGCCAAGGGTCAGGTGCTGTTCACCGTCGATGCCCGCGCGGCGCGCGCAAGCCTCGATCAGGCCAATGCCGCTATCAGCGAGGCACGTGCTTCGATAGCAGAGGCCAGCGCCGCGCAGAAAACCGCACGCCAGCAGCTCGCCTTGTACCGCGATATTGCCGATCAAGCCGCAGTCAGCCGCGCCGAAGTGATCCGGGCCGAGGGCGAGGAAGCCGCCGCGACCAGCCGCGCCGGCCTTGCCCGCGCGCGCCTGGCCGCCGCGCAATCGGCTGCGGCTGCCGCCCGGACCGAGATCGATCGCCTGACCGTGCGCGCACCGATTGCGGGCGAGATTCTCGCCGTGAACATCCGTCCGGGCGAATTCGTGGCAACCCAAAGCGGCAGCAACAGCCAGCCCTTTATCCAGATGGGCGAAACCAATCCGCTCCACGTCCGCGTTGATATCGACGAGAACGAAGTCGCGCGCGTTGCCTTGGGCGAACCGGCGGTCATCAGCCCACGCGGCGCGGCCGAGCTGCACGTCAACGCGACCTTCGTGCGTGCCGAGCCTCTGGTGGTGCCCAAACGCTCGCTCACCAACAGCGCCGCCGAACGCGTCGATGTGCGGGTGCTGCAGCTGATCTACGCGCTGCCCCCGTCGGATGCCTTCCGCGTCGGTCAGCAGATCGACGCCTTCATCCCCGCCAAGCCCGGCGCTGCCGCCACCACGCCTGCCAAGCAGGAGAACTAAGGCAATGCGCCGCCTTTCCCCTACTCTAGCGGCCGCCTTGCTGCCGCTGACGCTGACGCTGGCTGCCTGCATGGCGAACCCCGCGCCGGAAATCGCCACCCCATCGCCGGACCTGCCGCCCGCCTTCTTCTTCCAGCCCGATGGCGCAACCGGCATCGCGCTGGCCGCTCTGATGCCCGCAAACGATCCGGCCTGGCGCAGCCTGTCCGAAGCGGCGATTGCCAATGGCCCAAGCCTTGCCGAAGCGGCGGCGCGGATCGATGCGGCGCGCGCCGGGGCTCGCCGTGCCGGAGCCGAACGGCTGCCCAACATCACCGCCGATGGCGGTGTTACCCGCAACCGCATCAACACGGCGCAGTTCGGGCAGGCGGGCCAGCAGGGCTTCATCCCCTCCGAACAGACCTCCTACGGGGCGAACATCACCGCCAGCTGGGATCCTGATGTCTTTGGCCGCCTGAAGGCGCAAGAGCGCGCGGCGCTCGCCCGGATCGACGCTGCGAGCGCGCAGGCGCAGGGCGTGCGGATCAGCCTGCTGTCCGAAATCGCCGCCAGCATCACCGACTGGCGCGTTCTCGATGCCCGCGCCACCGCAATCGAGGCCGATGCCGCCGCCGCGCGCCAACTCGCCGGGCTCGCCAAGGTGCGTGAAGATGCGGGCATCGCCCCCGGCTTTGACCGTGTGCGCGCCGAAGCCACTGCGAGTTCCTCGGCGGTGCGCTTGGCCGCGCTGGAGAGCGAGCGTGCGCGCCTCATCGGGCGGCTGGTGACACTGACCGCGCTGGATGCCGCCAGTGTGCGCGCCGCGCTTGCCGCTCCCGCGCCCGTCTTTGCGCCGTCTGCGGCGCCCGCTGCGCTGCCATCCGATCTGCTCGCCAACAGGCCCGATGTGGCCGCTGCTGCTGCCAATCTGGCGGTAAGCGACGCCGATCTGGCCGCCGCCGCGCGCGCACGCTTTCCGCGCATTACGCTGAGCGGTGTCATCGGCCTGCTGGCCTTCGACCCGGAGGATTTCTTCGACGAAGATTCGCTGGTTGGCACGCTGGCCGCCGGGATTGCCGGGCCGCTGCTCGATTTCGGGCGCGTGGACGCAGGGATTGACGCGGCCGCCGCCGACAAGCGTGCCGCTTTTGCGGCCTATCGCGGGACGGTTTTTACCGCCTTGGGTGATGCCGAAGCCGCTTATGGCGTGGTCACGGCAGCCGACAACGAAGCGCGGCTTTCTGTCGCAGAGCGCGATCAATTCACACGCGCTGCAAGCCTTGCGGACACCCGCTACCGTGCGGGCCTTGCCAGCTTTCTCGAAGTGCTCGAAGCCCGCCGCGCCGCCGATGCCAGCGGCGAACGGGCTGCTGCCGCGCTGGGCCGGACGAGGCGCGCGCGGATCTTACTGTGGCAGGCGCTGGGCGGCGAGCCGGCCGGTTCAGCCGCGCCGGCGGATTAACGCCGACCGCTCACACCGACACACAACCTCGTCGCGCTGATTCCACATTTCGTGGACCCAGGTGACGATCCCCGCCTCAGGGCGGGATTTGCTGTCCCTGAGTTCCTTGACTTCGGAAAACGCGCGCAGCGTGTCGCCAATAAACACCGGCTTGGGCGTCACCACCTTGTCGAAGCCCAGATTGGCGACCAGCGTACCCAGTGTGGTATCACCCACCGACAGCCCGACCAGCAGGCTGAAGGTGAAGGTCGAATTCACCAGAATCTGCCCGAACCCGCTTGCCTTGGCCGCTTCGACATCAAGGTGCAGCGGCTGCGGATTGTGGGTCATGGTTGAAAACAGAAGATTGTCCGTTTCGGTCACGGTCCGGCGGATTTCGTGCTCGATCCGCTCGCCAACCTGCCACTCGTCAAAGAACTTGCCCGCCATTATGCCGCCCCCTGCCCCAAGGCCTGCCAACGGGAAACCACAGCCGCGCCGTCATACGCGCTGGAACGAACGCTGCCCGGCGTGCGGCTGAAGCGCGGTGCAGGGGCGGTATGCCAGATCCCGTCGTGTTCCACATAGGCGCCGCGCGCTTTCATGTGCGGGTGGTCGCGCACGTCCTCGATCCCCAGCACCGGGGCAAAGCAGGCGTCCGTGCCTTCCAGCAGTTCGCACCACTCGGCCTGCGTTTTCGTAAGGAACAATGCGGCCAGCTTTTGGGCATAATCGTCCCAGTTGGCGGGGTTCATCTGCCCCTGCGACAATTCTTCCGGCGCCCCCGTTTTCGCCAGCAGCTCGGCATAGAACTGCGGCTCGATCGCCCCCAACGAGACTTCCTTGCCGTCCGCACAGGTAAAGCAGCGGTAGAAATGCGCCGCTCCGCCGAGCATCCCCTTGCCACGTTCCGTGCTGAGATGCGGCATCTGGCGCACCCCGAAGAAGAAGCTCATCAGGCTGGTCGCTCCGTCGACGATGGCGGCGTCGACCACCTGCCCCTTACCCGAACGCTCGCGCTCGTACAGCGCGGCCATGATCCCGAAAGCGCAATACATTGACCCGCCGCCGAAATCGCCGACGAGGTTCTGCGGCGGTGTGGCGGTTTCGCCCGGTTTGCCGACGGCGGCCAAGGCTCCGGTGATGGCGATGTAATTGATGTCGTGCCCGGCGGCGTGGGCGAGCGGGCCGTCTTGCCCCCATCCAGTCATGCGCGCATAGACGAGGCGAGGATTTGTGTTCAGCAATTCCTCCGGCCCCAGCCCCAGCCGCTCCATGACGCCGGGGCGGAACCCTTCGATCAGCACATCGGCGCTCGCAGCGGCAGCGCGGACCTGCGCCTTGCCTTCCTCGCTCTTGAGATCGACGGCCAAGCGGTGACGCGCGCGTTCCACCACTGGATTGGCGGACACCGCTCCGGGCCGGTCGATCCGCACCACTTCCGCACCCAGATCGGCGAGCAACATGGCAACGTGCGGTCCCGGACCGATGCCGCTGAATTCAAGCACACGAAGGCCGGTCAGCGGCCCGATTGGCAAAGTCATGCATACCTCGTTTTTTCGGACAGGCAGGGCTTGCGCGTTTTTACGGCGTCGCCCCTGACCTTGTCTTCAGCTTCCTCACGAAGCGACTTTGCCGATGTTGGCAGGCGACGCAACTCGAAACCCCGACGATGCCAGCCCGGTGCATCGCCAGACCTGCGCCATCCGATCAGTGTCCGATGGATTCCCCGCGTTCCAGCCCCGACAACGCCAGCTGCTCGTCAATTTGCGCAAGCAGGCGGTCGAGGCCTTCGGGCGTTTCGCTTTCCGCGCGGGCGACCAGCACGTCCTGCGTGTTCGACGCGCGCAGCAGCCACCAGCCGTCGGCGGTGTTGACCCGCACGCCGTCAATAGCGTTGACGCTTTCGACCGCCGGGCCGGGATTGGTGGTCAGCCGCCCGGCAATCTCGGCCATCGCGGCGAATTTACGACTTTCGTCGACCTGGAAGCGCAGCTCGGGCGTGTTGCGCATCGGCGGAATCGCGCCGCGAAGCTGCGTCACCGATTGGCCGAGCCGCGCCGAGGCTGCCAGCAATCGAACGCCGGCGTAGAGCGCATCGTCGAAGCCGTAGTAATCATCGGCGAAGAACACGTGGCCGCTCATCTCGCCCGCCAGTGGCGCGCCTGTTTCCTTCATTTTGGACTTGATCAGCGAATGGCCGGTCTTCCACATCAGCGGCTCCCCGCCCAACTGTGCCACCCGGTCAAACAGCACCCGGCTCGCCTTCACATCGGCGATAATCGTCGCATTCGGGCGGTTTTTGAGCAGATCTTCAGCGTAGATCATCAAGAGCTGATCGCCCCAGATGATGCGTCCCGTGCCATCGATCGCGCCAATCCGGTCCCCGTCACCATCGAAAGCCACTCCGAAATCGAGCTGCTTGTCCGCGACGAGCGCGCGCAGATCGGTCAGGTTCGCCTCCACAGTCGGATCAGGATGGTGGTTTGGAAAATGTCCGTCAACTTCGGTAAAGAGCAGATGGTGTTCCCCCGGCAGCCGGGCCGCCAGCGCTTCGAGCGCAGGGCCAGCCGCGCCGTTTCCGGCGTCCCAGCCGACGCGCAACCCTTCGAGCTTGGCGAGATCGATCCCGGCAAGGCCTTCGAGCAGGCGCTCGACATACGCGCCCATGATGTCGCGCGTGGTCACTTCGCCCACACCGCTGGCGAACGCCCCGTCTGCTGCCAGTTTCCCAACGGGCGCCCCAGAAATACCATCTTGAAGCCATTGTAATTGGGGGGATTGTGGCTGCCAGTTATCTGAATGCCGCCATGCACCTCTTCACCTGAGGCTTCGGCGTAATACAGCATGGGGGTCGCGCTCATGCCGATCCGCACCACATCGCAGCCGCTGGCAGTCAGCCCTTCGACCAGCGCGTGTTCAAGCATCGGCGAACTCACCCGCCCGTCATAGCCCAC
>JAACPW010000003.1 GCA_009995225.1 Sphingomonadales bacterium
GGTATCACTGATGTCCTCAAGTAGCGCAGCGATAGGACAACAAATAACGCCCTCAAGTAGCGCGGCGATAGGACGCAGATAATGCTGGCACCTCCTGAACAGCCCCCGGAAGCCCCCCTGTGGCAGCGCCTGTTGTGGATGGCCGCCATCTGGGCCGCAAGCGTCGCCGTGCTCGGCGCGGTCGCCTATGTCATTCGCCTGTGGATCGCGCCTTGAGCGCGGCTGTGAAAGTGTGGTTCGACGGCGCTTGCCCGCTGTGCCTGCGCGAGATCGCGCTGATGCGGCGGCTCGACAAGCACGGGGCGATTGATTTCATCGATGTTGCGAAAGGGGCTGACCCTTCCTGCCCGGTCGATCGGGCGCAGCTGCTGGCCCGCTTCCATGCCGAAGAAAACGGCGTGATCCATGACGGTGCAGCCGCCTTTGCCGCGATGTGGCGTGCAATCCCGTTGCTGCGCCCGCTGGGCCTGGCTGCGCGGAACCGCACGGTGCTGCGTGTGCTGGAAGCCGCTTATCTCCGTTTTCTCAAGCTACGCCCGCGCCTGCAACGCTTCTTCGCCTAGAAACCGCTTGCCCTGCGCCGGATGATCGGTTGATCTGTCCCCATAAGAAACGGGAGAGAACAGCCGCCATGACCTATTTCGGCGCGATGCAGAATGAAATTTACAATGCGGGGTTGCGTGGCATTCTCCCGACCTTCCCGGTCGATTTCGCCACCCTCGAAAAGCGCGCGCATGAAGCCTTGGGCCCGATGCTGACGAATTACGTGGCTGGAGGGTGCGGGGACGAACATACCCAGGATCAGAACGCCGCCGCCTTCCACCACTGGGGCATGGTGCCGCGCATGATGGTGAACGCTGCCGTACGCGATCTGTCGATCGAACTGTTCGGCCATACTTATCCGACCCCGCTGTTCATGGCACCCATCGGGCTGAACGGCGAAGCCTCGCAGGACCGCCACGGTGATATGGCCGCCGCGCGCGCATCGGCGCTGACGGGGGTGCCGTTCTGCGCCTCGACACTGGCGAACGATCCGCTGGAGGATGTGAAAGCCGCCTGCGGCGATACGCCGGCCTGGTTTCAGCTCTACACCCCCAAGAACCGCGAACTTGCCACCAGCCTGATCCGGCGGGCCGAGGACGCAGGGTATTCCGCGCTTGTGGTGACTCTGGATACGTGGGTCACCGGCTGGCGCCCGCGTGATCTCAACGCGTCCAATTTTCCGCAATTGCGCGGCAAGGTGCTGCAGAACTATTTCACCGATCCGGTCTTCCGCTCGCTGCTGGCCAAACCGCCCGAGGAAGACCCCTCGGCGGCCATCTTCACTTGGGCAGCGACGTTCGGGCAGGTGCTGACGTGGGACGACATGGCGTGGTTCAAGTCCGTCACCAAGCTGCCGATCGTGCTCAAAGGCATCTGCCATCCTGACGATGCGCGCCGTGCAGTCGATTGCGGGGCCGATGCGATCTATTGTTCGAACCACGGGGGGCGGCAGGCCAATGGCGGGATCGCGACCATCGATCTGCTGGCCGATGTGGTGGCGGCATCGGGCGACACGCCGGTGCTGTTCGACAGCGGCGTGCGATCGGGCACCGATGCCGTGAAAGCATTGGCGATGGGCGCGCGCGCTGTCGGGGTGGGACGACCCTACACCTACGGCCTTGCACTGGGCGGAGCCGAAGGGGCGGCCTGGGTGTTACGGTCGATCCTGGCAGAAGCCGACCTTTTGATGGCGGTTAACGGTTATCCGACAATTGCCGATGTGCGGGCTGCGGGGGTGCGGCGAACCGGTTAATCGGCGCCGCGAGGTCAAGTCCGTTAACCAATATCGCTCTACGTTTTCCACAGTATTGCTGTTAATGTTGTGTCGCAGAAAACGAAGACCGATTCGGGGACGTGTTGAATGACAAGACCGACCATCTGGTCCAGCGGACCGGATCCCATGCGCCGCACTGTCTGCCTTCAGGACGAACACTCGCGCAGGGCGCGTTACGGCCGCATTCAGCCAATGCAGCCGCGCAAGTCGCTGCTTTCGCGGATCGCGCGGATGATCGCGCTTTCCTGAAAGCTTCGGTCAGCCGCCTGCCTTGGCCAGCATCACAAGCTTGGTGTCAGTGAAGGCAAGATAGCCTTCTTCGCCGCCTTCCGACCCGAAGCCGCTGTCGCCGATTCCGCCGAACGGGGTTTCGGGTGATGATACGATGAGCTGGTTGATTCCCACCATGCCTGCGCGCAGCGCGCGGCCAAGGTAATGCGCCTCATCCAGATCGCTTGAAAACGCATAGGCGGCCAAGCCATAACGCAGCGAATTGGCGATCCCGACCGCGTCCTCGATCGTATCGAAGGGTACGATTCCGGCGATGGGGCCGAAGGGCTCCTCGGTCATGAAGCGGCTGTCGGGTGCGGGATTGGCGATCACGGTCGGTTCAAAGAAGAACCCGTTGCCCGTGATGGCCGATCCACCGGTCACAACTTCGCCGCGATTGCCGCCGGCATCGGCTACCACTGCTTCCATTGCCGCAATCCGGCGACCATGGGCCAGCGGGCCCATGTCGACGCTCTCGTCCACCCCCGGATCGCCAATCTTGAGCTTGCCCGCCTGCGATGCGAACTCGGCCACGAAGCGGTCATAGATGCTGCGGTCGACCAGAAAGCGCGTGGGCGAGACACAGACTTGCCCCGCATTGCGGAACTTGGTTGCGGCGCACATTGCCACTGCTCGTTCTAAATCGGCGTGTTTGCTGACGATGACCGGAGCATGGCCACCCAGTTCCGGAGTAAATCGCTTCATGTGGGTTGCTGCCAGCGCGCCCAATTGCTTGCCCACGGCAGTCGACCCTGTGAAGCTGACCTTGCGGGTGACGGGCGAGGCAATCAGGTGTTCGGACATCGGACCAGGATCGCCGTGAACGAGGTTCAGCACGCCCTTGGGCACGCCCGCATCGACGAAGCATTCGACCAGCAATTGCGCAGAACCCGGCGTGTTTTCGGCCGGTTTCAGGATCGCCGTGCAGCCCGCCGCCAGCGCGCCCGCGATCTTCTTGACCGGCAGGTTGATCGGGAAGTTCCACGGGGTCAGCAGCACGGCAGGCCCGATGGGTTCGTGTGTCACCATCTGCGCAATCAGCTGATGCCCACGTGTCGGGATCAGTCGCCCACCGCGACGCTTGGCTTCTTCGCCAAGGAAATCGACGACGTCGCAGGATGATAGGATCTCGCCCAGCGCCTGCGCGCGCGGCTTGCCCATTTCGGCCGTTACAACCTTGGCGATAGCGGGCGCCCGTTCGCGAAGCAGGTCGGCCGCGCGGCGCAGGATGGCGTACCGTTCTGCTCCGGAGGTTTGGCTCCATCCAGCAAAGGCGTCACCAGCGGCTTTGAGCGCGGTGTCGAGCTGGGCGGGCGAAGCCTTGGGGCACTGGCCCAGCACCGCGCCGGTGGCTGGGTTCACCACGCCCATTGTGCCTGCCTCGCCCGCTTCGATCCATGAGCCGTTGATGAAGAATTTGAGCGTTGGATAGGCAGTCACGGGGCGGGCTCCTCAGGCAAGGGAATTGACGGCACAAAGGCCGTCATACGGCGCAGACTCTTAGCCGCATTTCTGCATCGCTGCGAGAGGCCTTACACGGCAGCAGTCTTGCTATTGGCGCAGCACCTGGCGAGCGCCTCGGAATGAACATGCGCAAAGCGCAACACATGGCGCTGTCATTTCACGCAGATTTGGGCGGTCGGACGGGATACTGTTTGGCTGCGCAAACGTTATGTGAGTGATGCACCTGCAACCGAAAGATTGCCGCAATGAAACCGTTTGATACCAAACCCCTGATCCGCCAGATTAATCCTGATGTTGTGATCGAAACCCATATCGCCCCGCAATCGGTTAGCGACCGGGTGGCGTTTGCCTTCGTCAAGCTGCTGCGCTTTTGTGCCGATCGCTTCTTTGCCAAGCGATATGGTCACCGCGCGGTCGTGCTGGAAACTGTCGCTGCTGTGCCTGGCATGGTCGGTGGACTGTGGCAGCACTTGAATGCGCTGCGCACGATGCGCGATGATGAAGGCTGGATCCGCACGCTCCTCGACGAGGCCGAGAACGAGCGGATGCATCTGATGACCTTCATCGAAATTGCGCAACCCAATGCTTTCGAACGATTCCTCGTTCTGGCTGTGCAGTTGATCTTCTACAATTTCTACTTTTTCCTGTATCTGCTGGCGCCGCGTACGGCGCACCGTGTGGTAGCCTATTTCGAGGAAGAGGCTGTGTTCAGCTACACCCAGTACCTTGCCGAAGTGGATGCAGGTCGGCTGGAGAATGTCGCGGCTCCCAAGATTGCGATCGATTACTGGCAACTTCCCCAGGATGCGCGCCTGCGCGATGTTATCCTGGCGGTGCGCGCAGACGAGGCCGAGCACCGCGATGTGAACCACTATTTCGTGGCTGAAATTGATCGCCGCGCCGATGTTTCACGCCAAACACAGGGCAAGGCCGGTCTGGAGGAGGTCAAGCACGACCTGGAGCGGGCCTAGCCCGCTCCCCTCGGCCCCCCGGTGTCGGCCGGAGTTGTGACAGGGTCGAAATTCCTAGACCGCAACAACCTGCTGTTCGATCGCACCGAAGATGGAGTGGTTGTGCGCGTCGCGCATCTCGATCCGCACCGTGTCGCCGGCCTGCATGAAGGGGGTTTTCGCCGCGCCATCTGCAATGGTTTCGATCATGCGGATTTCTGCGATGCAGGAATAGCCCGCGCCGCCGTCTGCCACCGGCTTGCCCGCGCCGCCATCAGCGCCCTTGTTCGATACGGTGCCGGTGCCGATCACCGTGCCAGCGCCCAGATTGCGGGTCTTGGCAGCATGGGCGACCAGCTGCGCCAGATTGAAGGTCGCATCCTGCCCGGCATTGGCCCGGCCAAAGGGCTTGCCGTTGTAATCGACCATCAGGGGTAGGTGGACGAGGCAATCTGCCCATGCCTCGCCCAGTTCGTCGGGTGTTACCGCAACGGGGGAGAAGGCGCTGGCGGGCTTGGACTGGAAGAAGCCGAAGCCCTTTTCCAGTTCACCCGGGATCAATCCGCGCAAGCTGACGTCGTTGACCAGCATCAGCAGCTTGATGTGGCTCGCCGCATCCTCGGCCGATACGCCCATCGGCACATCGTCGGTGATGCAGGCAATCTCGCCCTCCATGTCGCAGCCCCACGCCGGATCGCCCAGCGGGATATCCTGACGCGGGCGCAGAAACCCGTCCGATCCGCCCTGATACATCAGCGGATCGGTGTAGAAACTGCCGGGAACCTTGCTCCCGCGGGCCTGCCGCACCAGTTCCACATGGTTGATGTAGGCACTGCCATCGGCCCATTGGTAAGCGCGCGGCAGGGGCGAATGCGCCTGACGTTCGTGGAAACGCTCGCACGGCACGGTTTCGTGTTCGACATCGCGGGCCAGCAGTTCGAGTTCGGGCGCGACCCGCTCCCAATTGTCCAGTGCGGCTTGCAAAGTGGGTGCGATGTAGCCGGCGGCGGAGCAGCGGGTCAGATCCTTGCTGACCACCACCAGCATTCCGTCACGCGTGCCGTTGTCGAGTGTTGCGAGTTTCATGCAGGGTTCCTCTCGGGGGAATCGGTTTGGTTGTCGGGATGCGCCGCCGCGAAAGCGGGCAGTGCAAGGCACGCGGCCTCGATACGGGTCAGGTGCGGGCTGGCATCAAGGTCATAGGCAAAGCGCCGTGCGTTGTAGAGCTGCGGGATCAGCACCACTTCGAACAGGCCGGGGCTATCGCCATGCAGGAAGTCCCCTGCCGCCAGCTGCGCCAGCCGCGCCTCGACCGGATCGAGCGTGCGCTTCAGCCAGTGGCGATACCACACGTCGATATCGTCCTGCGAATGGCCCAGCGGGTCTTTCAGGTATTTGAGCACCGGCAGGTTGTTGACCGCGTGAATCTCGGTCGCGATGGCATAGGCCAGTTCGCGCACCGTGTAGCGCGCTTCGAGATCGGCGGGCAGCAGCGGCCGGGCCGGATAGGCTTCGTCCAGCCATTCCAGCAGCGCCATCGACTGCGCCCGGTCGCGCCCGCCCGCTTCCAGCATCGGCACCGAACCGAACGGATTGCGCGATGTGAAGGCTGCACCCTTCTGTTCGGCGCTGACGAGATTGACCGGCACGTTTTCGAACGCCAGCCCTTTCAGGTTCAGCGCGATCCGGAGCCGGTAGGATGTCGATGAGCGGAAGTAGCCGTGAAGCTTCATGCCGCGTTCCCCGCCGGGCTGTTGGAGACACATGAGACACTGTCCAGGAACAGAAAATCCCGGCTGGCAGTCCTGTCCAAAATTTCTGCTTTTTCCTGTGCCAATCGGTGCCCGGTCATGCCGCGATGATGTCCGCGATCACGGCTGTAGGACAGATGCTTTTCGAAACACCGCATCAGAACGCCGCGTGTCCCGTGATACCGCGGCCCAATATCAGCGCGTGGACATCATGCGTGCCTTCATAGGTGTTCACCGTTTCGAGGTTCACCATGTGGCGGATGACCTGATATTCTTCGGAAATGCCATTGCCGCCATGCATATCGCGCGCAGCCCGCGCGATATCCAAAGCCTTGCCGACATTGTTGCGCTTTACGATCGAGATCATGTCGGGCGCAAACCGCCCCTCATCAATCAAGCGGCCCACGCGCAGGGAGGCTTGCAGGCCCAGCGCAATATCGCTCATCATGTCGGCCAGCTTTTTCTGGAACAGCTGGGTGGCGGCCAGCGGACGGCCGAATTGGTGGCGATCGAGGCCATATTGCCGCGCTGCATGGAAGCAGAACTCCGCTGCGCCCATCGCGCCCCAGCTGATGCCGTAACGCGCGCGGTTGAGGCAGCCGAACGGGCCTTTCAGCCCTTCGACATTCGGCAGCAGCGCCGCTGCCGGCACGCGCACATCTTCCATCACGATCATGCCGGTGGTGGAAGCGCGCAAGGATATCTTGCCCTTGATCTTGGGCGCGCTGAGGCCCGCCATGCCCTTGTCCAGCACGAAGCCGCGGATTGCGCCGCCATGCTCTTCGGACTTGGCCCAGACCACGAAGACATCCGCAAAGGGCGCGTTGGAAATCCAGGTCTTGCTGCCGGAGATGACGTAATCGTCGCCGTCGCGCTTGGCCCAGGTTTTCATCCCCGCCGGATCGCTGCCCGCGTCGGGTTCGGTCAGGCCGAAGCAGCCGATCAACGCGCCGCTGGCAAGGCCGGGGAGGTATTTGCGGCGCTGTTCGTCCGACCCATAGGCATAGATGGGATGCATCACGAGGCTGGACTGGACGCTCGCCATCGAACGGTAGCCGCTGTCCACCCGCTCGATCTCGCGCGCGATCAGGCCATAGGCGACGTAGCCTGCGCCCGCGCCGCCGAATTCTTCGGGAATGGTCGCGCCTAGCAATCCGGCCTGTCCCATCAGCGGGAACAGTTCGGGCGCGTCGATCTCGTCACGGTAGGCCGCGATCACGCGCGGTTGCAGCTCGCCTTGCGCAAAGCCGTGCGCCGCGTCGCGGATCATCCGCTCTTCTTCGGTGAGCTGGCTTTCAAGATCGAAGGGGTCTTCCCAATTGAACGGGACGATGCCTGTGTTCGGGCCTATGTTGGGGCCTGCGTTGTTGGTGCCGTGCAAGGGGCCTGCTCCTGCTGCTTGTGTTTCCCGCAGCAATTGCAGGCTTGGCAGGCGGGAGCAAGAGGGGGCGGGGCAAAGCGCACCCGCTGGCCGGTCAGGCGGGGGCAACCACCCGGCTGACCGTCTCAAGCAGCATCGCGGGCGGGCAGGGCTTCGACAAGGTGATGGCGCGCGGGAAGCGGGCGGCGATGGCGCTGGTAGCGTGGCGTTCGGAATGCAGGATCACCGGCACGTTTTCGTCGATCAGCTTCTGGGCAAGTGCGTAGGAAGGCCCGTCGATCAGGTCGATATTGAGGATCGCCACATCGGGCTTTGCCTTCTGGCAAGCCAGCATCGCAGACGAAATCCCGGCGTGCGGCCCTTCCACTTCATATCCCGCTTCTTCAAAGGTATCGCACAAATCAAAGGCGGCAATATATTCGTTTTCGGCCACCAATATGCGCAATACCATTGACCATCTCCCGCTAATCCGACTCCCGGAGGATCGGTAGTATCACGGTTTGGACGTCAAGCTTGCGTTTTATTGTCCATTTCGGCCGAACTGTGCAACAAATGCGGCTTCATTGCCTGCGGCGAGCAATTTGGCCTGTTCGACCCATTGATCGCGCGTGATGCGTCCTGAAAAACGGCCCAGCTTGGCGTCGATACGCTCGATTTCCCCCTGATCCCACGCGGCGATCTGGGCGAAGGTGGTGATGCCGAATTCGCCTAGCAATGATGAGAGCTTCGGGCCGAGGCCCTTGATCCGGGTGAGATCGTCCGGGGCGCCCGTGGCCGCCGGCGGCGGGGCGGGGGCGAGGTCTGGTCCGGCTTCTGCATCGGTGCCTAGCGGTGAGGCCGCAACCGCCTGGCTGTTGGCGGCAGCGGACGTATCGCCCTGGGTAATCTCCACCGCGCGCGGCGCATCGATCAGCGCCTGATTGCGTGCCGCACGGGCTGCGCCATCCTCCAGCACATCGCGCGCGAGCGGCGTGGTGCTTTCATCGTCGATCAGGCGGGCTTTGCGTCCGCTGCGCGCAATCAGCCAGACGGCAAGCACCAGCACGACCAGACCAATCACGATCAGCGGAAGATAGGCAGTCATTTCAGGTGACATGGCAGAAACAGGCTCCGGGACGAATCATGGTGGAAAGACCTGCGCTCTAGCAGCCTCGAACGGGTTTGCCCAAGCCCGCGGCCGGCAGGCCTCGAGGCGCTGCGTGCGGCAACCTTACGGCAGATCGGCCTGCGCGTCTGGCACCACCTGTTTGCGAAACAACACCTTGTCGCCATCGTCGAACCCGCGCCGCCAGATCACCAGTGCATAGGTTGCGAGAATCGCGGGGATGCCGAACACCAGTTCCATCCATTCCGGCAGCCAGGTGAAGGCGTAGCCCACCAGCACGGCGGGTGCTGCGGCATAGACCAGCGCCCAGCGCCAGTTGGACACGGGCGCCTGCAGCAGATGCTTGAGCAACAGCGCCTTGATCAAGGAGGACAGCGCCAGTGCCACCATGAGCGCGCCGGCAGCGCTTGCCGCTTCATAACCTTTGCCAAGACCATAACGGTCTGCCGCCTCGATCAGCGCGATGGTAAGCGCGGCTTGCAGGGCGATGACCCCGATCGAGATCGCCAGATTGCGCTTGCGGGCGATGTAAACCAGCACGCTTTCCGAAACGACCGCCATCGAGGCGGCGACTTCGGCGGCAAGCAGAAACGCGAGCGCGGCCGTGCCCGCGACGTAATCCGGCCCCCACAGGCCCATCACCGCCTCGCCCGGCACGCCCAGCACCAGCGCGATGCCCAGTTGCACCGCGATGATCCAGAACCCCACCTGCCGCACCTGCGCGGCGATGGCGCCCATGTTGCCGATCCGCAGGTTCTTGGTGATGACGGGCGAAAGGATCGGCTCGAAACTGGTTTTCAGCTTTTGCGGCAGCGAGGCAATCTGCTGCGCGGCGTAATAGATACCCACCGCCTGCGGCGGCGCGAACAGGCCGAGGATGAAGATATCGAGCAGCCGCGTGCCCCGCTCGATCGCATCGGCGCCCACCAGCGGAAAGGCGCGGGACGACATGGCCAACAGTGCGCGGCCTTGCGGGTGCCATCCCTTGGGCAGACCGAAGGTTCGCAAAAACGGCCACAGCGCGGTCAGCAGCCCGGCGTAGATCGAGGCGATGAAGGCGAGCGCCAGCCCCGCATCGCGGGTCGCGGGGATGAAGAAGAATACCCCTGCGCCAATCGAGATCGTCCACGGCTCCACCACCGCCCGCGCGCGCACCGTAGTGGCGATGTCGAAGCGGTAGGCCTGCGCGGCCAGCAAGATTTCGGTGACGGCGAAGGCCGGGATGGTGGCGACAAGCCAGATGTCCCAATCGCTGTTGGTGCCGTTGGGAAACATCGGTTCGGGGAAGGCGAGCAGCAGCAGCGCGGCGACCCCCGAATAGGCCAGCGCCAGCGCGATGCCGTCATAAACGAGGTTGGTTTCCGCGCTGCGGTTCTCGCCCGCGCCATCGGACAGGCGCTGGGCCAGCCCGCGCTTTTCCCCCAGCGAGCAGATCAGCGCGACGATTTCGATCAGCACCAGCGCCGATGCGAAGCGGCCCAGTGCCTCCGCACCATAGAGGCGGGTGGCGATGACGAGGAAGGGGATGCGTGCGATCAGCCGGACGACGAAGCCCAGCGTGTTCGTGCGCCCGCCCTTGGCGAGGGCAGCCAGATCGTCGTCAGCGGTGGCGGTCACGCAGGCCGGTCCCGTTCGGCCTTGAGCGGCCGGGCGAGCAGGGCGGCGACGACCTTGCGGGCGTCCTCGCCCTGAAGGATCGCATCGACTGCCGTGACAATCGGCATCGCTACGCCCCGGCTGTCGGCCAGCGCAGCCAGCACCGGCGCGGTGTGCGCGCCTTCGGCCACGGTGCGGCGGTCGGCCATCAGATCGGCGGCGGACGCACCCTCGCCGAGCGCCTTGCCGAGCGAGAAATTGCGGCTGGAGGTGCTGGAGCAGGTGAGCACCAGATCGCCAAGGCCGCACAACCCGCTGAGCGTTTCCGCCCGCGCGCCGAGATGTTCGCCAAAGCGCAGCATCTCGGAAAACCCGCGTGCAATCAGGGCGGCACGCGCGTTCTGGCCAAGGCCCAGACCGTCAACCACGCCGCAGGCAATCGCCAGCACGTTCTTCACCGCGCCGCCGATCTCCGCGCCGATGACGTCATCGGAATAATAGGGCCGGAAGGTCGGCCGGGCGATGGCAGGGGCGAGCCTGTCCCACTGTTCCGCGCCGCCACCGCAGGCCAGCGTCACCGCGGTTGGCAGACCGGCGGCGACTTCATGCGCAAAGGTCGGCCCGGACAGCACCGCGATGGCGCTTTGCGGCGCGGCTTCGCTGGCGACATCGAACATCATCCGCCCGCTGCCCGCTTCAATCCCCTTGGAGCACAGCACCAGATCGCGGGGGCAGGTGGCAAGCCCTTCCAGCACCCGGCCCAGCACCTGTGCCGGCGTGACGACCAGCGCGATGTCCAGTGCGGCGAACTCTGTCAGATCGCCGGTGGCGCGGATGGTGGGGGCAAGGGTCGCGGACGGAAGATACAGCGGATTGCGGTGATCGGTGTTGATCGCGGCCACGACCTCGGGCTCGAAAGCCCAGATCAGCACATCGCGCCCGTCGCTGGCCAGCATCTGCGCGAGCGCCGTGCCCCACGCGCCTGCGCCAATGACGCCGATGGTCTCAGGGGCGCTCATGCCTTGACCCCGGCCCCGCGCACCGTGTCTGCCGCCGGATCGAGCGGCCAGCGCGGACGGGCGAGAAAATCGAGCGGATCGCCCGCGAAATCCGCACCGCGCTGCCAGCCTTCCGCCGCCAGACGTTCGCAGCCGGCCCAGGCGATCATCGCGGCATTATCGGTGCACAGGGCCATGGGCGGCGCGGTGAAGCGCATGGCGTGCTTTGTTGCGAGTGTTTCGAGCGCGGCGCGCACCGTTGCGTTCGCCGCGACTCCGCCTGCCACCACCAGCGCAGGGAAGGGCCCGGCACGCTCTAACGCCTGTTCCAGCCGGTCGATCAGGCAATCAACCGCCGCTTGCTGGAAACTGGCAGCAATATCTTCAGGCGCGTGCGCGCCGCTGCCCGCAGCGCGCATCACCGCGCTTTTCAGCCCGGAGAAGGAAAAGTGCGGCTCTGGCGAACCCTTGAGCGGTCGGGGCAGGGGGACTGCCTTCGCGTTGCCCTGCAGGGCCAGTCGTTCCACTGCAGGCCCACCGGGATAGCCGAGACCCAGGATCTTTGCGGTCTTGTCGAACGCTTCGCCCAGCGCGTCATCGATGGTGGTGGCGAGGCGGCGATAACGGCCTACGCCTTCCACGGCGAGAATCTGGCAATGCCCACCCGACACCAGCAGCAGCAGATAGGGGAATGGCAATGTCTGGTCGGCCAGCCGCGGGGAGAGCGCGTGGCCTTCAAGATGGTTGATCGCCAGCAACGGCTTGCCTGACGCCATCGCCAGCGCCTTGGCACTGACGAGGCCCACCATCACGCCGCCGATCAGTCCCGGCCCAGCGGTGGCGGCAATCGCGTCGCAATCATCCAGCGAAACGCCAGCCTCGCCCATTACCCGCGCGATCATGGGCGCAAGCCGTTCGGCATGAGCGCGGGCGGCGATTTCGGGCACGACGCCGCCATAGGGCGCGTGTTCGGCCTCCTGACTGGCGATGGCCTGCGCCACGATCGTCCCGTCGCCGCGCACCAGCGCCACAGCGGTTTCATCACAGCTCGATTCGATCCCCAGGACCAGCGGACCCGGAGCCAGCGCGGCATCAGAGGTGTGCGTTTGCCATCCCATCCGACTTCCATCTAGTCGCTATGAAAGCTAGGGCAAGCACAGCTATGACTGAAGACCAACCAAAGTCCCCGCGTTTACGCCTGGGCACTCGCAATTCTCCGCTTGCCATGGCGCAGGCGGTCGAAACCCGCGCGCGCCTGTGCGCCGCCCACGGCTGGAGCGAGGACGCGGTCGAACTCGTCCCCGTGCTGGCGAGCGGCGACAAGGTGCTGGATCGCCCGCTGTCCGAAATCGGCGGCAAGGCGCTGTGGACCAAGGAACTGGATCAATGGCTGGGCGAAGGCCGCATCGACCTGTCGGTGCACTCGGCCAAGGATGTGGAGACAATCCGCCCGGACGCGTTCCATTTCCCGGCATTCCTGCCGCGCGCGGATCGGCGTGACAGCCTTGTCGGTGCCGCGAGTATTGATGCGATCCCGCAGGGCGCGGTGGTCGGCACCAGCGCGCCGCGCCGCGCAGCGCAGCTGCTGAACCTGCGGCCCGATTGCAAAGTTGTGATGTTTCGCGGCAATGTCGCCACGCGGCTGGGTAAATTGCAGGCGGGGGAAGCGGATGTGACGTTCCTTGCCGCAGCGGGCCTTGAACGGCTTGGCCAGAGCGCGGCTGGCATGCCGCTGGGCGAAGACGCGTGGATCCCTGCCGCAGCGCAAGGCGTGATCGCGATCGAATGCCGCGCCGATGATGCGCAAACCACCGCGCTGCTGGCCGCTATCGACCACACGCCCACCCGTGCAGAGCTGGAAGCCGAGCGAGCATTGCTCGCCGAATTGGGCGGCACCTGCCATTCGCCCATCGCGGTGCTGTGCGTTCTGGCTGAAGGTGAACTGACCATGCGCGCTGCATTGTTCAGCCCGGACGGGACCGAGCGGATCGAGGGCAGCACGCGCTTTTCACCGGGTGATAATGCGCCGGTCGAAGCGCTCGCCGCCGATCTGCTCGCCCGCGCCACGCCGGGGATCGCGCCGCATTTTCGCAGGCAAAAATGACCTCTCGTCTGGTCGCACTGCGCCCGGAGCCGGGCCTTGCTGCGACGCTGGGCAAGGCCCGCGATCTTGGCCTTGCAATCACCGGGCTGGCGCTGTCCGAAATCCGCGCAATCGCGTGGGATTGTCCCGACCCCGAAGGGTTTGACGGATTGCTGATCGGGAGCGCCAATGCAATTCTGCACGGTGGGCCAAACCTTGCGCGTCTGACGGCAAAACCGGTCTATGCCGTGGGCGAAGCGACAGCGGCGGCCGCGCGCGCGGCGGGCTTTACGGTCGCGATAACGGGGAGCGGCGGACTGCAAGGCGTGCTTGATGCGATCCCCGGCCCATGCCACCTGCTGCGCATTGCAGGGGAGGAGCATATCGCGCTCAACCCGCCTGCGGGTGTGACCTTTGCCGAGGCTATCGCTTATCGCAACGTCCCTTTGCCGCTTGATCCCTTGGCCGATCGGCTGGCCGAAGGCGACGCGCTGGCGCTGCTTCATTCAGCGGCGACCGCGCAGCACTTTGCGCAGGAATGCGATCGTCTGGGCATCGCGCGCGCGGACATCGCGCTCGCCGCGCTCGGCCCCCGGATTGCCGTGGCGGCGGGGACAGGCTGGGGCGCGGTTCACACCGCTGCCCGGCCCGACGAGGCAACGCTGTTGCAATTGGCATTTGACTTGTGCAGCAAGCCGCGCTCCATCTGCGGTTCAACGGCCCGCCCGCTGTAAGCGCAAGGCCGGATGATGCAGATGCAAGGTCGCAAAGAACGGACACCGATGGCAGCACAACCCGGACCATCGCCTTATGACGCCCGTCCCAAGCCCACCTCTGGCCGGGCGCTCATGCTGGCTGCGCTGGTTGCCTTCATTGCGGGCGGCGCGCTGGTGGGTTGGGTGATGTGGTACAACCTTCAGCCCGGTCGAAACGGCGCGTCTCCTGCCGAAGTGGCAGCAGAGGCCAGTGACGATCCGATCGCCGTGCCCGTGCCGCAATTGACCACCGAACCGACACCGACGGCGGCGGCGAGGCAAGCCGAGCAGGCGGTGGAGCGGGTCGCGGAACAGCAAGGCGGGCTTGACCAGCGGCTCGCCGCTGCCGAACAGCGCCTGACGCAGCTCGATCTGCAGGCACAAGCGGCGGCCGGCAATGCTGCGCGCGCGGAAAGCCTGCTGATCGCCTTTGCCACCCGCCGCGCGATCGAACGCGGGGCGGAGCTGGGCTATCTGTCCGATCAGTTGCGCCTGCGCTTCGGCGACCAGTGGCCCAACGCGGTCAGCACCATCATCGAATTCTCGCGCGACCCGGTCCGGCTCGATGGTCTGGTGGCGCGGCTGGAAGGATTGGGCCCGCAGTTGCGCGATAGCAGCGAAGGGCCGTCATGGGCGGCATTCGAGCGCGAACTGGGCCAGCTGTTCGTGTTCCGCCGCGAAAGCACGCCGTCCCCGCAGCCGCAACGCCGCCTTGAACGCGCCCGCTGGGCCTTGGAGCAAGGCCGATACCGCGCCGCGATTGACGAGGTGAAGGGAATGCCCGGTGCAGCCAAGGCGGACGCGTGGATCGCCGATGCCGAACGCTATCGCAAGGTGATGGAGGCGATGGAAGTGGTCGAAACCGCCGCCGTGCTCGACCAGCGTGGCCTGCGCGATGGCGCGGGCAATCCGGTGCGGCAATCGAGCCCCTTGATCAGGCCCTGAGGATTTGTGGTAGATCGCCCGATACGCCGCGGGCTTCGTCCATGAAGAAGTCCTTGAGCATCGGTGTGCGCTGCACCGCTGCCATGCCCAGCCTGCGCACCGCTGACGCCGTCTTGCCCGGCATGCCGAACAGGCGCGTCAGGCCGTCGGTTGCCAGCGCGACCATGAAGCTGTCGAGCCCGCGCCACGTTTCATAACGCTTCAACAGCTCCGGATCGCCCGGATCGAGGCCGAGCCGCGCGCCATCGCTGAGCACTTCCACCAGCGCGCCGACATCGCGCAGGCCCAGGTTCAGGCCCTGTCCTGCAATCGGGTGGATGCCGTGGGCGCTGTCACCGATCAGCGCGAGCCGTTCGCTGGTGATCTTGGCGGTGTGGTGGAAGCCCAGTGGCCAGCTTGACCTGTGGCCGACGGTTTTCACCTTGCCCAGCACGCCGCCCATACGCTTTTCGACCTCGGCCAGAAACGCGCGGTCGCCCAGCTTCATCACACCTGCACCGTCCGCCTCCGATACCGTCCACACCAGCGAGGAACGATGGGTGCCATCGGCATCGTCGTTGAGCGGCAGCAGCGCGAAGGGCCCGGCGGGGTAGAAAATCTCCCACGCAACATTGCCGTGCGGCTTTTCATGCGTCAGCCCGGCGATGATCGCGCGGTGCTTGTAATCCCATTTCGCGATCGCGATGCCTGCCGCGTCACGCGTGGGCGACTGGCGGCCCTCGGCGGCGATCATTAGCCGGCCCTTCAGCTTCTGCCCGTCGGCGAGCAGGGCCGCAACGCCCAGTTGGCTGCGCTGGCGTTCGATGACCTGCGCCTTGGCGATCCAGTTGATCAGCGGTTCCTTCGCCGCCGCCTCGAACAGCGCGAGGCGCAGGCGGCGGTTCGGGAACATCCGTCCCAACGTGCCGCCCCCTTCGCCGGGCTGGAAATCGAGCCGCCCCGGCTTGTTCTGATCGGTCACGGCGATGCTGGCGATATCGCAGGCGAACTGGTCGAGACCCGCTGCGATCCCGATGTTCTCGAACAGGTGCCAGCTTGCGGTCGAGATCGCGGTGGCGCGGTCATCGAAGCCTTCGGCGGTCAGTTCCGCCGGGTCGGCGCGGTCGATCACGTGGCTCGACATGCCCTTCTTCGCTGCTGCCAGAGCCAGCGTCATGCCGACCAGGCCGCCGCCCAGGATCACAAGGTCGCGTGTTTCGTTGGCAGGCTGTGTCACCGTATCGGCTCCGATTGCGAAGTAAGAGCGACAAGCCTAGAGGGTTGCCCGTGTCCCGCGCAAGAAACTTCCCGCTGCCGATCCGACAATTCGCTGCATGGGTGCTTGCGCTGATCGCAAGTCTCACGCTGGCGGGCGCGGCGATGGCCTATGAAGAGGGTGTCCCCGCCGAAGCGCGCTACGGCGATGACAATATCGCGGTAGAACTGCTTGCCGACGCAGCGCCGCAGGCGGGGCGCGAATGGATGCTCGCGCTGCGGTTCATCCCCAAATCATCGCAATGGCATGGCTACTGGTCCAATCCCGGTGATGCGGGGCAGGGGATGCGTCTGTTTCTCGACCTGCCCGAAGGCTGGCAGATGGGCGCGCCGCTTTATCCTGTGCCGCAGCGGCTCACCATCAGTGGGTTGATGAACCACATCTATGAAGGCTCCTATACGGTGCTGGTGCCGGTGACGGTGCCTGCCGATGCGGACCCTGACACACTGCCGCGCGTGACCGGCCATGTCGAATATCTCGCCTGCACCGATGAAATCTGCGTTCCGCAGGACAAGCTGCTGACGGCGCGCACCGGTGGTGACTTTGCGCGCTGGCGGGCCCAGGTCGCGCCGCTGATCGACGCGCAGGCGCGGTTCGCCATTGTCGGCACTGCCGTGCACATCGCCATTCCGCTGCCCGCCAGCGTTGGTCTGACCGATCCGCACGTATTCATCGCCAACGATCGCCTTGTCGCCTACGCCGCTGCCCAGACCTTCCGCCGGGCGGGTGACGTGCTCGTTGCCGAAATTCCCCTCGACGAATATGGCGAGGCCAAAGCCGATGCGCTGGACGGCATCCTTGCCTTCGGGGACGGTGTCGGCGTGCGCTTTGCCGCGCAGCCCGGCGACATCCCCACAGGCGGAGAACTGGTTGCAGGCCGGCAAGGCGCAGCGACCCCGCCCCTCTGGACGCTGATCCTTGGCGCGCTGGCAGGCGGACTGCTGCTCAACATCATGCCGTGCGTCTTCCCGATCCTCAGCCTCAAGGCGATCGCGCTGGCCCGTGCGGGCGAAAGCGAAGCGCGCGCGCGGGCCGAGGGGCTGGCCTATACCGCCGGCGTGGTGCTGGCCTGTGTGGCGCTGGGCGCGGCGCTGCTGGGATTGCGCGCAGCGGGCGAGCAGGTGGGCTGGGCGTTCCAGTTGCAGGAGCCAGGAGTCGTCGTGCTGCTGCTGGTGCTGGCCGCCGCGATCACCGCGAACTTCGCCGGTCTGTTTGAACTGCCCGCGATTTCCGTCAGCATGGGGGGGGATCGCACGGGCGCCTTTGCCACCGGGCTGCTCGCCGCCTTCGTCGCCACGCCGTGCACCGGCCCGTTCATGGCAGCGGCGCTGGGCGCGGCGCTGTTGCTGCCCGTCCCGCAGGCGCTGCTGTTGTTCGCCTTGCTGGGGCTGGGGCTGGCGTTGCCCTTCCTGTTGCTCGGTTTTGTGCCGCCGTTGCGGCGGATGCTGCCCAGGCCGGGCGCGTGGATGGAGCGGTTCCGGCGGATCATGGCGATCCCGATGGGGCTGACCGGCCTCGCGCTGTTGTGGCTGGTGGTGCAGGTGGGTGGGCGGCCCTTCGGCCTTATCGCGATGCTACTGGTGGCAGGCGTGCTTTTGGGCCTGTTCGTCGTTGGCAGGCTGCAACGCGGCGGCAAGATGGCCTGGCCCGCCTTGAGCCTAGTCGCCGCGCCGTTCGTGGCCTTTGCGGGAATCGCGCTGCCTTCGGTTTACGAAAGCAGGAGCGGCGCGCCAGACGAAAGCATCCACAATCCGCAACCCTTCAGCCGGGCTGCGCTGGCCGACGCCCGCGCATCGGGCAAGCCGGTGTTCCTCTGGTTCACCGCTGACTGGTGCGTGACCTGCAAAGTCAACGAAGCCGCCGCGATTGAGCGCGAAGGCGTGCGCGCTGCCTTTGCCGAAGCGGGTGTGGTGACGATGGTGGGCGATTGGACGGCGCGCGATCCCGAAATCACCGCCTTCCTGACGCAGCAGGGCGCGGCGGGCGTGCCGCTGTATCTGTGGTATCCGGCAGGCGCTTCATCAGCACCGCAGCAATTGCCGCAGGTGCTTACGCCCGATGTGCTGGAACGTCAGGCATCAGGAAATCGGTGACGGGCCGGCAGCGGGCGGTGCGAACAGATTCAGGGCCGAAGGCGCCTTTTCGCGGGCGTCGTTGCGGCACGCAGCGACCAGCGTCATGGGCAGGGGGCTGGCGTTCAGCCTGACCAGCCCCGCGCCCGGAACGGTGACGGTCGCCTCGCGCTCGGGCTTCAGGGCATTCCATTCGCGCGTCCTTGCGGGCATTTCGCCTTGCCACAGCATCCGGCCATCAACGGCGGTGGCACCGACCGGGAAGCGTCCGATCCAGCCGTTGCCGATCAAGGCCAGCAGCGCCGCCGCGCCCTCATCGGCAGGTGCGTGGCGGGTGATCCTGAGACGCGCCTCGGCCTGACCGGCTTCGAGACATTCCAGCGCCAGCAGCACCGGCTGGCCCGGCACGCCATAGACCAGCCGCAACGGCGTGCTGGTTTGTGACCAGATCGCAAGGCTTGTGTCGGGCGAGGGCAGCGGATCGGAGGGGCCAGAGGCCGGGGCGAGCAGCGAAACGCGCGCGACCGCCGCATCGGTTGGCGGTGGCTTGCACCCGCTCAGCAGGCCCACCGCCGCCAGTCCCGTCAGCGCGGTAAGGGTTGTGATCTTCATGATGAGGCGAAGTGACAGGGTTGGCTGCGCGGTTCAAGCCCTGCAGCGGTCAGGCGTAGATCGCCGGACGATAACGCGGTTCAGGGATGGGGAGGCCGCGCTCCTGTGCGGTTTCGATCCACAGCGAAATGGCGACCTCCGCCTCGGTCGTCGCCTCGGTGGGCGTATCACCGTGAGCCGAGCAGCCGCGCAAATCCGGCACGTCGGCGATCCAGCAGTCGTCTTCCTGCGACCAAAACACGTTGATGTGATAATGGGGCTGCGTCATCGGCGCGATTGTAGTCCGTACTCTTCGACATAGGCAAGAAATAGCTTCACCTGATATGGCTTCGCGTCTGAGCCGCGCGGCTGGATCACCAGCAGTTCCGGGCAATCATCATGCGCGTAGGATCGGTGGCTGCCTTTTGTGCGGATGTGCTGCCAGCCATAGTTTTCGATCAGCCGGACGAAATCACGGTAGGCTATGATCTGGCTCGGGTTGTCGAGCAGGGATCGGAATAGCTTGTCAGGTCGGGTCATGGCTGCCTCGTTGATTTAATGAGGCACTTATCCGTCAGCTGCGATAACCGATCAACTAGCCTTCCCTAGAACCGGATTGAACCAGTCTCTCAAGGCTTCCCACCCATCCGCTTGGCCCGCACCTTCCCATACCGCGTCTTGCGCGTCCCCGGCTTGCCTTCGTTGCTGCGTCCCACAATCGGAGCGCGCTTTTCGCCGTCCGGGATGCCGAGTTCGTCTGCTTCCAGCCGCCGGATCTCGTCGCGCAGGCGTCCGGCTTCCTCGAACTCCAGGTTGGCGGCGGCATTGCGCATCCGCTTTTCGAGGTCTTCGATGTAACCGCGCAGATTGTGGCCAACCAGGTTGTTGCGCTCCGGATCGCCGGTATCCACCAGCACGCTATCCTGAGCGGCCGAGTGTGCGACGATGTCGTGAATGTTGCGCTTGATCGTCTGGGGCGTGATGCCATGTTCGGCATTGAACGCTTCCTGCCGCGAGCGCCGCCGGTCGGTTTCCGCCAGCGCGCGTTCCATGCTGCCTGTCACCCGGTCGGCATAGAGGATCACCCGGCCATCCACATTGCGCGCGGCGCGGCCGATGGTCTGGATCAACGAGGTTTCGCTGCGCAGGAAGCCTTCCTTGTCCGCGTCCAGAATCGCCACCAGCCCGCATTCGGGAATGTCGAGCCCTTCGCGCAGCAGGTTGATGCCGATCAGCACGTCATAAACGCCCAGACGCAGGTCGCGGATCAGCTCGATGCGCTCGAGCGTTTCCACGTCGGAGTGCATGTAGCGGACCCGCACGCCGGCTTCGTGCATGAATTCGGTCAAGTCTTCGGCCATCCGCTTGGTCAGCGTGGTCACCAGCGTGCGATAGCCGTTCTTGGCGGTGGCGAGGCATTCCTGGATGCAGTCCTGCACCTGGTCTTCCACCGGGCGGATTTCCACCGGCGGATCGATCAACCCGGTGGGCCGGATCACCTGTTCGGCAAAGACGCCGCCGGTCTGGTCCATTTCCCAGCTACCCGGCGTTGCGCTGACCGCAAAGGTCTGCGGGCGCATCGCGTCCCATTCGTTGAACCTGAGCGGACGGTTGTCGATGCAGCTCGGCAGGCGGAAGCCGTATTCGGCGAGCGTCAGCTTGCGGCGGTGATCGCCCTTCGCCATCGCGCCGATCTGCGGCACGGTCTGGTGGCTTTCATCGACGAACAAGAGCGCGTTTTCGGGCAGGTATTCGAACAGTGTCGGCGGTGGTTCGCCTGGCAGGCGGCCTGTAAGGAAGCGGCTGTAATTCTCGATCCCGTTGCAGCTGCCGGTTGCCGCGATCATTTCCAGATCGAAATGCGTGCGCTGTTCCAGCCGCTGGCGTTCCAGCAGCTTGCCTTCGATCTCAAGCTCCTTGAGCCGCTCTTCCAGCTCGAACTTGATCGCGGCCGCGGCCTGCTTCATCGTCGGGCCGGGCGTAACGTAGTGCGAATTGGCATAGACCCGCACCTTTTCGAGCGCGGCGCCCTTGGTCCCGGTCAGGGGATCGAATTCGCTCACCGCTTCGATCTCGTCGCCGAAGAAACCGACCCGCCAAGCCATGTCCTCGTAGTGCGAGGGGAAGATTTCCAGGCTGTCGCCGCGCACGCGGAAGGTGCCGCGGGTGAAGGCGGCGTCGTTGCGCTTGTATTGCAGCGCCACCAGCTTGCGGATCAATTCGCGCTGATCGACGCTTTCACCGACCTTGATGTCGAAGATCATTGCCGAATAGGTCTCGACCGAGCCGATGCCGTAGATGCACGACACCGACGCGACGATGATCACATCGTCGCGCTCCAGCAGTGACCGGGTGGCCGAATGGCGCATCCGGTCTATTGCTTCGTTTACGCTCGATTCCTTCTCGATATAGGTGTCGGAGCGCGGGACGTAGGCTTCGGGCTGGTAATAATCGTAATAGCTGACGAAATATTCGACGGCGTTTTCGGGAAAGAAGCTTTTGAACTCGCCATAAAGCTGGGCCGCCAGAATCTTGTTGGGGGCAAGGATCAGGGCCGGGCGTTGCAGGGTCTCGATCACCTTGGCCATGGTGAAGGTCTTGCCCGATCCGGTGACGCCGAGCAGCACCTGCGTCTTCTCGCCTTCCAGCGCGCTTTCAGTCAGTTCGGCGATGGCGGTCGGCTGATCGCCGGCCGGTTCATATTCCGACACCAGCTTGAACGGGATACCGCCCATCGACTTGTCGGGCCGGGTGGGGCGATGCGGGGTGAAGTCGGCCCCGGTTTGGGGCTCCTCCAGTCCGCGACGGATTACGAGTTCGGCCATGGCGGTCATATGCGGTTTGGCAGGGCGAATGTGAAGGGCCAGTCAAATTGTGTGGCTCCATTCGGCGGCCACTTGCGTTACTGTTTGCAGAAACGGGGCAGGCCCGCTGCAGGAGACAGGTCAATGAAGCGCATCACCATCATCGCCGCCGCGGGCGCCGTATTGCTTGCCGGGTGTTCGGGTGGCGAGACCGATGCCGACGGCGATGGCGCCATCAGCGCCAGCGAAGTCGCAGCCAAGGCACAAGCGGGCGGCATCAAACCGCAGCCTGGCCTCTACAAATCGACCGTGGTGATGACCGGAATCGACATTCCCGGGATGCCGGCGGGAATGGAGGGGCACGGCGCTGGCCAGACGATCACCACCGAAGACTGTCTCACCCAGGCCGAAGTCGACAAGGGCTTCGAGGAACTGTTCAAGCAGGGCCAGAACGGCGAATGCAGCTATGAACGTTTCGACCTTGCGGGCGGGGAGCTCGATGCCGTGATGGTGTGCAAGACACCCGATGGCGAGGCGCGAATGACGATGACGGGCACCACCACCGCGACCACCGCCGAATTCACCGCCGAAAGCACGATGAACTTCGAAGGCGTGGGCGAGGCCAAGCTGAACTTCACCGGCACGCATGAACGGATCGGGGAATGCCCGGCCAACTAAGGCGAAGGGGCAGGGATTGATTCGATTGTTACATTTCAGGGAACATTCATCGCTGGCATCGCTTAAGGTGTCATATGTCCCCGCTCCGATTCGTCCCTGAATTTCCCCGCCTGTCCGGCCCCTTTCTGGCGGCTGGCGCACAGGCGCAGCAGGCCTATGCAGGAACGGAACTGGCGCGCCGTGTGGCCTTGGCGCGTCAGGAATGTCCTGAGGAACACCAGGCCGGCAAGCCCCGCCTTTTGCGGCTTCTGGGCGAGGCGGAATGGCTGTTGGAGCCTTTCCGCCGTTCCAAGCGGGAATTGACCATCACGCCCACCGCCAACCCGCAGGTGGCGATGATCCTTCCCGGTTTCGGCGCGAACCCGGTGCGAATGCGTTATCTTGCCCGCCAACTGGAAACAGCCGGCCATGTCACCAAACGCTGGGGTCTGGGACGCAATTGGGGCCCTGACCCGGTTCGGTTTGACCAGCTTGAGGCGCGGTTGGTGGAGCTGTCGGAGCGTCATGGCCGTCAGGTCATATTGATTGGCTGGAGTCTCGGCGGGCTGTATGCGCGCGAAATGGCCAAGCGGCAGCCGCAGGCGGTCGCCAAGGTTATCACCATGGGTTCGCCGTTTTCGGGGAGTCCGCGGGCCAACAACGTGTGGCGCGCCTATCAATTCATCACGGGCCATGCGGTTGACGCGCCGCCGGTTGCTGCAGACCTTGCGGTCAAGCCGCCGGTCGAAACAGTGGCTTTGTGGAGCGCGAACGATGGCGTGATCGCCCCGCGCTGCGCTGCCGGTCGTCCGGTTGAACGGGACCGAGCCATCGCGATGCGCTGCACGCACATGGGTTTTACCTACGATCCGCAAGTGATCGCAACGCTGCTGCACGAGCTCGAAATCACGCACGCATGACCGGGTCGCCCCGATCCTGCGCAATCTGATGCAACGGCTTCCCTTTTGCGAAAGGGTGGTTACATTGTTGCACTGCATATAAGGGCAAGTGGGGGTCGATGCAGGCGCAGGACAGCAATTTCGATGAGATGTTCGATGGTGAGGGCCGGACCCGCCCCGCCTATGCCGAATATTGTCGCTGGTATAACGATCAGCCGCACGAATTGATGCGCCGCAAGAACCGTGAGGCCGACGACAGCTTTCGCCGCACGGGCATCACCTTCAACGTCTATGGCGAGGATAAGGCTGAGGAACGCCTGATCCCCTTCGACATGGTTCCACGGATCATTACGGCCTCGGAATGGCGCAGGCTTTCGCGTGGGATCGAGCAGCGGGTGCGTGCGCTCAATTCCTTTCTCTACGATCTCTATCACCGGCAGGAAATCGTTCGGGCAGGGCGCCTGCCCGAACGCCTGTTGCGCAGCAACGATGCCTGGCTGGCCAACATGGTCGGCTTTACGCCGCCGGGCGGGATCTACACCCACATCGTCGGGATAGATCTGGTCCGTACCGGCCCGGACGAGTTCTTCGTGCTGGAAGATAATGCCCGCACACCGTCGGGCGTGTCCTATATGCTCGAAAACCGCGAGACGATGATGGGGATGTTCCCCGATCTGTTCAGCCGCGTGGCGGTGGAAAGCGTCTCGGATTACCCGCGCCGCCTGGCCCGCAGCCTGGCCGCTTGCGTGCCGCCGGCGTTTTCGGGCGGCAAGCCCACCGTGGCGGTGCTGACGCCCGGTATCTACAACTCGGCCTATTACGAACACGCCTTTCTGGCCGACCAGATGGGGGCCGAACTGGTCGAAGGCAGCGATCTGCGGGTGGTTGAGGGCCGCGTGCAGATGCGCACCACCCGTGGCTACAAACCGATCGACGTGTTGTATCGCCGCGTGGATGACGACTATCTCGATCCGCTCACATTCAATCCCGATAGCGCGTTGGGTGTGCCGGGGATCATGGATGTCTATCGTTCGGGTGGGATCACCATCGCCAATGCGCCGGGCACCGGGGTTGCCGATGACAAGGCAATCTACAGCTTCATGCCCGAGATCGTCGAATTCTACACCGGCGAAAAGCCGCTGCTTCCCAACGTCCAGACCTGGCGCTGCGCCGACAAGGACAGTCTGGCCTATGTGCTCGACAACCTTGCCGAACTGGTGGTCAAGGAAGTCCACGGATCAGGCGGCTACGGAATGCTGATCGGCCCAACCTCGTCGAAGCGCGAGATCGCCGCCTTCCGCGAAAAGCTGATTGCACGCCCGGAAAACTACATCGCGCAGCCCACGCTCGCGCTGTCGACCTGCCCGATCTACACCGCCAAGGGCCTCACCCCGCGCCATCTTGATCTGCGGCCTTTCGTCCTCGTTTCGCCTGACAAGATCGACATTACGCCCGGCGGTCTCACGCGGGTGGCGCTGAAAAAGGGATCGCTGGTGGTCAATTCTTCGCAGGGAGGCGGCACCAAGGATACCTGGGTGCTGAAGGACTGACATGCTGGGACGCACCGCCAACAGCCTGTTCTGGATGTTCCGCTATCTCGAGCGGGCCGAGAATACCGCCCGCCTGCTGGAAGCTGCGCTGCGCATGGCGCTGACCCGCGATCTGGCAACGGCCGAGGCCGAATGGCGCTCGGTCATCGCGACGCTGGGCTTGCAGAAATCTTACGAGGCCTTGCATGACGGCTATGACGGGATGCAGGTCTGGAACTTCGTCCTGCGCGGGCCGTCCAATCCCGGCAATGTCCGCGCAATGTTCGGCGGGGTGCGGTCCAATGCGCGCACCGCTCGCACCAACCTTTCGTCCGATCTGTGGGAAGCGGTCAACGAAAACTGGATGAAGCTGGAAACGCTGCTGGCCCGCCCGGTGGGGCAGATGGCGGTTGGCGAGGTGCTGGGTGTCATCCGCCGCGCCGGCACGCAGGTCCACGGTGCCTTTGACGGATCGATGCTGCGTGACGAAGGCTATCATTTCTGCCGTGCGGGCACGTTTATCGAACGGTCGGATTCGACCGCACGCATTCTCGACATGAAGTATTTCCTGTTGCTGCCTTCGTTGTCCTATGTCGGATCGAGCCTCGATACCGGGCAATGGGAACAGGTGCTGCGATCGGTCGCGGGGGCGCGGGTCTATAGCTGGCTGAATGCTGGCCAGATCGAGGCGCGTGGGATCGTGGAGTTCGTGGTGCTGGACGACCGCTTCCCGCGCAGCCTTGCCTTTTGTCGCAACGCCCTGCGCGCCTGCCTTGGCGCGCTGGCCACCACGCATGGGGTGGAAGGCAGCGCGGTTGCCTTGATGCGCGATTCCGATACCCGCATCAGCCATCTCAGCGTCGACCAGATCTTCGAGCAGGGGCTGCACGAATTTCTGATCGATTTTCTCGCCCGTAACGCCAGCATCAGCCAGGCCATTGCCGAGGATTACCGGTTCCGCGCATGAGCACGATGAAACTCAAAATCCGACACACCACCCACTATGCTTTCACGCAGCCGGTGGTCCATGCGCTTCAGCGGCTGCGGCTGACCCCCAAGGAAACGCAGGGCCAGCGGATTATCGAATGGAACATGACCTTCGATAACGCCCATGCGGAGCTGCAATATGACGATCAGCATTTCAACCACGTCACGCTGATCGGGCTGGAGCCGGGGGCGCACGAAGTGACCGTGACCTGCGACGGTGTGGTCGAGACAGACGACAACGCCGGGGTGATCGGGCGGCATTCGGGGCACCTGCCCTTGTGGAGTTTCCTGCGCCAGACCCCGCTGACCCGGCCCGGCGCCAAGCTGCGCGGGTTGCTGCGCGATGTGCCGGAACAGGCAAGCGCCGCGCCGCTCGATTTCCTCCATTCGCTGTCCGGTATGATCCGCGAGCGTGTCGTCTACGAAACGGGCCGCACCCATTCCGGCACCACCGCTGAAGAGGCGGTGGGGCACGGCGCTGGCGTGTGTCAGGACCACGCGCATATCTTCATCGCCGCCGCCCGCGTCAACGGGATCCCGGCGCGCTATGTCAGCGGCTATTTGATGATGGATGATCGCATCCATCAAGAAGCAACCCACGCGTGGGCGGAAGCCCATGTCGAAGGATTGGGTTGGGTCGGCTTTGACGTGTCGAACGGGATCTCTCCCGATCCGCGCTATGTTCGCGTGGCAACGGGCAGCGATTACCGGGACGCGGCGCCTGTAACCGGCATCAGCTTTGGCGGCGCAGCGGACGAGGTGCTGACCGTGGGTGTCGCGGTGGAATCCCAGCCCACCAATCGGCAATCGCAAAGCCAAAACCAGAGCCAGAGTTAAGGCCTGTCGTTGCCTTGTGCGCATGCGCTTGCCCGCAGCCTTTGCGCAAGCGCGCGCTTCGGGCTAGGGCGCAGCCAACAAGGTTGGGGCAAAACAGGATGACGGCATGACCTATTGCGTTGGCATGGTGCTTGAAAAGGGCCTTGTGCTCATGAGCGACACCCGCACCAATTCGGGCGTCGACAACATCTCGACCTTCCGCAAGATGTTCCAGTGGAGCGTGCCGGGTGAGCGCATGATCGCGGTCATGACGGCGGGTAATCTTGCGACCACCCAAGCGGTGATCAGCCAGCTCGATGAACGCACCAAAACGCCGAGCGAACGCGACAATGCCCTGCTCAAGGGGCCGACCATGTTTCAGGTCGTCACCGAAATCGGACGCCTGCTGCGCGCCACCATCGAAACCGCGCAGAAGGTCAATGGCGAAGGCGGCAAGGGACGCTTTACCGCCACCATGATCGTTGCCGGGCAGATTGCGGGGATGCAGCCGCGCCTGTTCATGATCTATCCCGAAGGCAATTTCATCGAGGCGAGCTGGGATACGCCGTTCTTTCAAATCGGTGAGACCAAGTATGGACGCCCGATCCTGTTGCGCGGGTATAACCGGGAAATGACCTTTGAAGACGCGGTCAAACTGATGATGGTCAGTTTCGACTCGACTCTGAAAGCTAACCTGTCAGTCGGTTTGCCGCTTGACCTGCTGGTGATCGGGAAGGACGAATTTGCCGCAACGCACGAACATCGGATAACCTCAGACGACCCGTATTTCGACACGATTTCATCGGGTTGGGGGGATGCCTTGCGCTCGGCCTTTCATTCTTTGCCGCCCTACCGGTTCAGTGATGACGCTTAGGCGCTGCGCCTGATCTGGCTCCGATACGGAGCAAAATAACGTCGATATTTGAAGGCCTTGGTCTATCGCGGAGATGGTAAATCGTCCGGATTGGCGGCGCTCCTGCGTGTAACCTTACATAGGTTGGCGCACAGACCATGGCATGACCCGCAAATCCTCCCTCCACTTCATCGATTCCTGCAGCCGCCAACGTGCAGAATTGGCCCGGGTGGGCTTTGCACTGGGGCATCATTGCGAGGTGTATGGCGATCTCTCCGAACTGGCGGTGCATCCGCCGCGCGAAGG
Organism: Sphingomonadales bacterium; assembly: GCA_009995225.1. Lineage (GTDB taxonomy): Bacteria > Pseudomonadota > Alphaproteobacteria > Sphingomonadales > Sphingomonadaceae > Erythrobacter. The sequence continues at coordinate 27,884 of JAACPW010000003.1, forward strand.
GATCATCGTGGCCCGCGATACCGCCGAGGAAGGCGGGGTGGGGATGATCCTTGAACGGCTCGGCCGGCTGGGTATCTGGCTGCCGCTGATCGCGGTGGAGGTTCAGCCGCGGCCCGGCCGGATCGTCGAAGCGATCAAGTCCGGCGCGCTCGACTATCTGGCGCTGCCGCTGGATCCCGAACGCTTCACCCGCTGTCTGATGCGGATCGAGAAGGAGGCCGAACAGTTCGGCGCCGCCCGCCGCCGCATGATCGAAGCGCGCGACCGGATTTCGACCCTTTCGGGCCGCGAACGCGAAGTGCTGGACTGGTTGGCCGAAGGCAGCAGCAACAAGGCCATCGCCCGTGAACTCGATATCAGCCCGCGCACGGTCGAGATTCACCGTGCAAACATGATGACCAAGCTTGGCGCACGCCACGCGGCAGAAGCCGTGCGATTGAAATTGGAGGCGAAGCTGGAGCCCAAATTGCGGGCGTAGCGCCAAACGCCAGTGGCCCGGCTCAGCCTTCATCTCCGGCGAGACGCAAGCCCACGCAACACGTTTGATTCCAGCATTTCCTCCTTAGGCGGTCCCGGTTCTGGTGGTTCAGCAGACCGGGGCCGCCTCAATTTTTCGGACACATGACTCAATTGCCGGCGCAAGGGCCCGTCATGGCGCAGCTGCGTTCATCGGCAGAACTTTGCACCTGTGCCTTCGAGATGGAAGTGATCTGCGTGCGCGGCATTATATTGCGGGCCAAGCACTGTGCCAAAACGCTTGCAGGCGCTTTTGTGCACCACCCGAAGAAATTCGCGCGTGGCAGCATCGCCGCCGTCCCAATCGCGTTTCACCTCGACGCGCCGCCCGTTTTCCAGCACGAACGCCGACACGTCGATCGCCTCGGCACGGGCATGGGCTGACCGGCGCTGGCTACCGGCGACATTGCGGCAGGAATAGGAACCCATCGTCTCGATCCGCGCAACCGGACTGCCGAGCAGATCGCGCGCGGCGCGATCGACGCCAAACCGGGCCCAATCGCCGAATGTCTTGGCAACGGTGCACTGAACCGGCCCCAGATTGCTGAGGCTGAGCGGTGTGCGATCACCCGCCAGCGCCATCAATTGCACCGTCCCAAGCTTGTTGCAGCCGGGCGCCGCGTAGGTATCGGGAAGCGGACTGAACCGCGCGCCGCTAGCGCCGAGATCGGCGAGGCAGCGGGCATCTTCGGGACGCGGTAGGTAACTTTGCTGGGCGGTGGCGATCGGAACCGCCGGACGTGCCGGTGCGCGCGTGCCTTGGCTGGGACCGCCTGGAGCCGCGCCACCGCTTCCGGGGATCAACGAACCGCATCCCGCCAGCATCAGCGCGCCCGCTGCCAGCATCCATCCGCGAAGTGAAGCCTGTCCCGTCATGACTAAGGACTATGTAACACAAATGGTTAACAGTCCGGAAACGAATGTGGAAAAAGCAAGAATCTTACGGGTTTTCCCGAAGGGTGCGTTAGGCGTTTGGAGCGTTGCGCCGCGTCAGGCGGCTCACCACCACGATCGCGATGAGCGCCGCAGCAAAGCCCGGAACGATTTCGTAAAGGCCGGGGCCGCCCAGGAAGGCTGTGTTCCAGCCCAGCGCAATCCACGCGGCAACCACGCCTGCGCCTGTCACCAGACCTGCCACGGCGCCCGCACCGGTCATTCCGCGTCCCTCGCCCCCATTCCAGGTGAGGGCCAACAGGATCAGCGGACCAAACGCGGCGCCAAAGCCCGCCCAGGCATTGGCCACCAGCCCCAGCACTTCGCTTTCCGGATCAGCCGCAATCACCATCGCGGCCGCCGCGACCAGCGCCACAGCGACACGGCTGACATTCACCGCCTCGCGCTCGGACGCGTTGCGGCGCAGAAACAGGCGGTAGAAATCTTCGGTCAGCGAAGAGGAAGAGACCAACAACTGCGACGAAATCGTGCTCATGATCGCTGCCAGCAGCGCGGCATAGAGGAAGCCCGTGATCGCCGGGTGGAACAGCAATTGCGCGAGCACGATGAAGATCGTCTCGGGATCGTCGACCACCAACCCGTTGCGCTCCACATAAGCGCGGCCTGCCAGACCCAGGCCGAGCGCACCCACCAGCGCGATGCCCATCCACCCCATGCCATAGGCGGCGGCGCGGGGCACGTTCTTCACCTTGTCGATCGCCATGAAGCGCACGATGATGTGCGGCTGGCCGAAATAACCCAGACCCCATGTGACCGCGCTGATGAAGCCGATCGCGGTCAGCCCCTGTGTCAGATCGAGAAAGCCGTCGACCGGAACCTGCGTCAGGCTTTCTCCCGCGGAACCGCCGGGGCCGAACATCACCACCAGCGGCATGATGATCAGCGCCACCATCATGATCAGGCCCTGCACGAAGTCGGTCAGGCTGACCGCCAGAAACCCGCCGACCATGGTGTAAGCCAGCACAATCCCGGCGGTGATGAAGATGCCCATCATGTAATCGGACATTCCGGTGTTCGGCAGGATGCCGGCAAAGGCGGTCTCGAACAGCTTGCCCCCACCGACCAGACCGGCGGCGGTGTAGACGGTGAAGAACGCCACGATGATGATCGCGGACGTGACACGCAGCATCGTGCCGCGCTCTGGAAAGCGGTTGGCGAGGAATTGCGGGATGGTGAGGGCGTTGCCCATCCGCTCGGTCTGTTCGCGCAGCCGGGGCGCGACGATGATCCAGTTGGCCAGCGCGCCCACGAACAGCCCGATGCCGATCCACGCCTCCACCAGGCCGGCGGTGTAGAGTGCGCCGGGCAGTCCCAGCAACAGCCAGCCCGACATGTCGGATGCGCCCGCGCTCAGGGCGGCGACCGAAGGCGGAAGGTTGCGCCCGGCCAGCAGATATCCGGCACTGTCGTCGGTCGATTTGCGCCAGGCATACAAGCCGATGGCGATCATGAGGACGAAGTAAGCAGCGAGCGAGGCAAGGGTATAGGCATTCATGAAAGGCGGGGTAACAAGAAGCGTCAGCGATTACCACCGTGTGCGTGGCAAGCGATGCACCTGAACCGCGCATGACCCGGCAGGTCGGTCTGTCGCACAACGAACGTCCTGACCGGACCTTGCCACGGCTTGCGGTTAGGTTCTTCTAAAAACACGACGAACCGTGTTGCATTGCAACATTCGTATGGAACATCGTTACCGCAAGGCTAGTTAGCTGCGGGCATTCCAACGGGAATTGTGATCAAAGTTTAACGGTTTGGAGTTTGTAATGACTTTCGCAAAGACACTAACCTTCACCAGCGGGCTGGCGGCCTTGTCGATGTCCTCGGCGGCCTTCGCACAGGATGACGAACGCTATTTTAGCGGCCCCTATATCTCGGGGGCTGTCGGCCTTGAAATGGTCGAAGACAGGGCGAGCGATTCCATCGTGTTCGACACGGATGGTGATGGCACCTTCACGGATTCGGTGAACACGGTAACGGGCGCCAATGCCTTTGCCCCCGGCTTTTGCCCCGGACCGGCCCTGTCGCCTGCCAGCGCGCGTTGCGGTGGCAATAACCAGGAAGAAGGCTATGCCGTTCGTATCGGTTATGATCAGCACATGGGTGACGGTCCGTTCGTCGCTGGTATCCTGATCGAAGGCGCGCGTCCGGGCGTCGAAGAGTTCACCACCGGCTTCAGCACCACTCCGGCGTCCTACACCTTTGGCCGCGAAATGGATTGGGCTGTGACCGGCCGCGGACGTCTCGGCATCTCGCCGGGTGATGGCCGCACGCTGTTCTATGCGACCGGCGGTGCCGGCTTTGCAAAGATCGAACGCAGCTTCACCACCACCAATGGCGCCAATTCCTTCACGGGCGACAACGACAGTGATTGGGAGTTTGGTTATCAGGTCGGCGGCGGCGCCGAATTGATGCTGACCCGCAACATCGGCCTGGGTCTTGAGTATCTCTACTCCAGCTTCAACGATGACGATTACACCGTTGCCGTTGGACCGGGCACCGCGCCTGCGACCAACCCGTTCCTGATCGAAAACGGCGGCACAGACATGCGTCTGTCGAACGATCGGTTCGATTACCACGCTCTGCGTGCGACGGTGAACCTGCGCTTCTAATCAGCCCGGCACTGTAAACAAAAACCCCGCGCAAGCTCAGGCTTGCGCGGGGTTTTTTGTATTCTTAGCGCCGTGGCGCCTGCGATCAGCTGTCCTTCTTGCGGCGCATTTTCTTGCGCTCGTTCGGGTCAAGCTCCGCCTTGCGCAAGCGGATCGATTCAGGCGTGACTTCGACCATCTCGTCATCATCGATGTAGGCGATGGACTGTTCCAGCGTCATCCGGCGCGGCGGGGTGAGGCGGATCGCCTCGTCCTTGCCGCTCGACCGGACGTTGGAAAGCTGCTTGGCCTTCATCGGGTTGACTTCAAGATCATCGGGCTTGGCGTTCTCGCCGATGATCATGCCCTGATAGACCTTCATCTGCGCGCCCACGAACAATTCGCCGCGTTCTTCGAGCATGTTGAGCGCATAGGCATTGGCTTCGCCATCGCCGTTCGAAATCAGCACGCCGTTGATGCGGCCTTCGATCGGGCCCTTGTAAGCATCATACTTCTCGAACAGGCGGTTCATGATCCCGGTGCCGCGCGTGTCGGACAGGAATTCGCCGTGATAGCCGATCAGCCCGCGTGACGGGGCGGAGAAGGTGATGCGGGTCTTGCCGAGGCCCGAGGGGCGCATTTCGGTCAGATCGGCCTTGCGGCGCTGCATCTTCTCGACAACCGTGCCCGAGTGTTCGTCGTCCACGTCGATCACGACGGTTTCGTACGGCTCCATGCGCTTGCCGCCTTCTTCGCGGAACAGCACGCGCGGGCGGCTGATGCCCAGCTCGAAGCCTTCGCGGCGCATCGTTTCGATCAGCACGCCCAGCTGCAATTCGCCGCGCCCGGCGACTTCGTAGGCGTCCTTGTCTTCCGACTCCGTCACGCGGATAGCGACATTGGTTTCCGCTTCGCGCAGCAGACGGTCGCGGATGATGCGGGTGGTGACCTTGCTGCCTTCGCGCCCGGCAAGCGGGCTGTCATTCACCGAAAAGCGCATCGCCAGTGTCGGCGGGTCGATCGGCTGCGCGGCAATCGGTTCGCTGACCGAAGGATCGCAGATGGTGTTGGCCACCGTTGCCTTTTCGAGGCCAGCCAGCGCGATGATGTCGCCCGCACGCGCCACTTCGACCGGCACACGCTCCAGCCCGTCAAAGCTCATCAGCTTGGTCGCGCGGCCCACTTCGACGACCTTGCCGTCCATATCGATGGCGTGGATCGGATCATTGACGCGGATCGTGCCCGACTGGACGCGGCCGGTGATGACGCGGCCCATGAAGTTGTCGCGGTCCAGCAGCGTGGCCAGGAAGCTGAACTTGGCATCGGGATCGAGGCCGGGCGAGGGGACGTGCTCGATGATCTTTTCAAACAGCGGAGCCAGGCTGCCTTCGCGGCGCTCCTGATCTTCGCTGGCATAGCCATCGCGGCCCGAGGCGTAGAGCACCGGAAATTCGAGCTGATCGTCGGCGGCATCGAGGCTGACAAACAGGTCGAACACTTCGTCCAGAACTTCCTGCGGACGGCCATCGGGACGGTCGATCTTGTTGACGACCACGATGGGGCGCAGGCCCAGCGCCAGCGCCTTGCCGGTCACGAACTTGGTCTGCGGCATCGCGCCTTCGGCACTGTCAACCAGCAGGATCACGCCGTCGACCATGCTCAGAATACGCTCCACCTCGGCGCCGAAATCGGCGTGTCCGGGGGTGTCGACGATATTGATGCGCGTGGTGTTGCCATCGGCGCCGTGCCATTCGACACTGGTGCACTTGGCCAGAATGGTGATCCCGCGTTCTTTTTCGAGATCGCCCGAATCCATGGCGCGTTCTTCGACCCGCTGATTCTCGCGGAAGGTGCCCGATTGGCGGAACAGTTGGTCAACCAGCGTGGTCTTGCCGTGGTCAACGTGGGCGATAATCGCGATATTTCTAAGGGCGGACGACATTCAGGAAACTTCCGGTGAAAAGCCGGACACAAGGTGCGTCCGGGACAAGGAAAACGGGCACCGCGGGTGAAGCGGTGCGTTAGGCAATATTCATGGCAGGTTAGCGACAGCGACCGGACGCTACGGCAAGCGCCGATGATGCGTTCGAGTGCTGCGTTGCAACATCGCCGTGGCGCCTAGCGCAACACAAGCGCGGGGGCAAGCGCAGGGCGCATTCAGGGCATCATCCTGACGCAATCGAGTGTGACTCTGGCGCAACAATTCGCCCCGTTGACCCTGAAAATCACGGTGTGGCCGCTTGTGGCTGGCGCAACACTGGCTTATCACTGCGCACGCATGATCACGGGAGAGAGCGCACGGCAACGTGTGTGCCCACAAGGGCACCGGGATCGCGACGTATTTTGGAGAGGAACTTTCATGCATTCGACTTTCACCGGCCTTGCCGGCGCGTATCGATTCACCCTGCTTGCAGGCGCTGCCACGTTTGCCTTGGCCCTGCCAGGCACGGCGTTCGCTCAGGATCTGGAACCTGACGTCGAAGAGCTTGAAACGTCCAACGTTATCATTGTCACCGCTTCCAAGCGCGAACAAACGCTTCAGGAAACCCCGATTTCCGTATCGGTGACCAGCGGGCAGACGCTCGAAGACGCGCAGATCCGCGACGTGCTCGACCTTCAGACCGTTACGCCTTCGCTGCGCGTCAGCCAGTTGCAGAGCGCATCGGCCACCACCTTTATCATTCGTGGCTTCGGCAACGGCGATAACAACTTCGGGATCGAGCCTTCGGTTGGCGTCTTTATCGACGGCGTGTTCCGGTCGCGTTCGGCCGCAGCCCTTTCCGATCTCAACATGGTCAGCCGCATCGAAGTGCTCAACGGCCCGCAATCGACGCTGTTCGGCAAGAACGCCTCCGCCGGTGTGATCTCGGTCATCACCAAAGAACCGCAGTACGAATTTGGCGGCCTGATTGAAGCAAGCTACGGCAACTACGATGCTGTTGTGGTCAAGGGTGAAGTCACCGGACCGATCACCGACAACATCGCTTTCTCCCTGGACGGCAGCTACAACCGCCGTGATGGCTATGCCCGGATCGTCAATCTGGACGAGGATATTTCGGACCGCAACCGCTGGTCGGCGCGTGGCCAGCTGCTGATTGAACCGACCCCGGATTTCAAAGTCCGTATCATCGGCGATTACGGCAAGATCGACGAAGTGTGCTGCCAAGTTTCGACGCTTGTGGCCGGTCCAACCGCAGGGGCTGTCTTCGCCGTCGGTGGCCAGCTGGATACCAATTTCTTCAGCTACAACACCTTCCTTAGCCAAGTGCCGCGCAACGAAGTCGACAATTACGGTGGATCGATCCAGGCTGACTGGAATATCGGCAACCTGACGCTCACGTCGATCACGGCCTATCGTGAACTGCAGAACTTCCTTGATCAGGATGTCGATTTCACAAGTGCCGATATCGTCAGCGAAACGCGTGATCAGGCGGTTGAAACCTTCACGCAGGAACTGCGGATCACCTCGGACTTCGATGGTCCGATCAACTTCCTGCTCGGCGGGTTCTACTTCGACGAATCGATTTCGCAGGACAGCCGCCTGACGACCGGTGCGGACAGCCGCAACTTCTTCAGCCTGCTGGCTGGCGGCCCTAACGCTTTCGTGCCGGTTGAAGCCGGACTTGGTCTGCCGGCCGGTTCGATCTTCTCGCAAGGCCCGCTGACGGCTGAACAATTCTCCATGAACAACGAATCCTATTCGGTGTTCGGGACGGTCGATTTCGAGCCGGTTGACGGCCTCGTCTTCACCGCCGGGTTCAACTACACCGACGACAAGAAGCAGTTTGCATTGGCCCAGCAATCGTTCGACGAGTTGTCGAACGTCAATCTGGTCGATGCGTTCATCACCGGCGCGACCTTGCAGAACCCTGCGCTGCCCGATGTCTTCACGCGCGCACAGTTCCAGGCTTTGCCCGGTGCGGTCCAGCAGCAGCTGATCGCTGCGGCCACCAACCCGGCGGTAAACCCGCTGCTCGCGTTGAGCCCGCTGCAGTTCCAGCCGCCGTTCCTCAATCTGCCCAATGCGGTTGAGCCGGGCCGGACCCAGGATGACCAGTTCACCTACCTGCTGCGCGCAGCCTATCAGGTGTCGAACGAAGTCAACATCTACGCAAGCTACGCCACGGGCTTCAAGGCAAGCTCGATCAACCTGTCGCGCGACAGCCGTCCGGTCTTCGGCGATTACATTCCGGGCCCGGGCCGTTCGAGCTTTGCCGCGCCGTCTTCGCCGGTCACCGATGCGGGGCTTGGCGTGGCCAACCTTGGCACCGGTTCGCGCTTTGCCGGACCGGAAGAAGCGGAAGTCTACGAACTGGGCCTGAAGGCACAGTGGCCGGGCTTTGGCTTCAACGTCGCGCTGTTCGACCAGACGATTCAGGGCTTCCAGAGCTTCCTTTTCACCGGCACCGGCTTCCAGCTGAACAATGCCGGCGAACAGGCGGTTCGCGGTTTTGAACTCGACACGACGATCAGTCCGACCGATGGTCTGGTGTTTACCTTTGCCGCAACCCACCTCGATCCGACGTATAACAGCTTCACCGAAAGCCCGGTGGGCGATCTCACCGGCGCACGTCCGGGCGGCATCCCCGCCTGGTCGCTTGCGACCTCCGCTACCTATACGCTCGATATCGGCGACAGCGGCAATTCGCTGGTGTCCCGTCTCGATTATTCCCACGAGAGCAACACCGACATCAACAATGGTTTGCCGACCTTCAATGCGGCTCTGGGCAACACCCGGATCTTCCGCCGCGAAGTCAACCTCGTGAACGCATCGATGATCTTCAAGCTCCAGAACGGCCTCGAAATCGGTGCCTGGGCGCGCAATCTGCTTGATGATCAATACATCATCACCGTGTTCGATGGCGTGGCGCAATCTGGCACGGTTTCGGGCTATCCAAGCCAGCCGCGCACCTACGGTGGCCTGGTGCGCTTCCGCTTCTGATCGCGGCGGCATTTCGATCAGAGGGGCCTTGCACCAACCGGTGCGGGGCCCCTTTTTCATTGCCTTGCCAGCAGGCCTGTGGTGGTTTGTGTCAGTGTCTTGGACACATGAGATAAGGGGATCGCGATTATGGATTACGCCGGGTTCTGGGTTCGGTTCTTCGCCTACCTCGTCGACATTATCCCACTCTTGATCCTCATGCTCGTGGTCAGCATGGTGATGGGTGAACCGCTTATGAGTGACGATCCGACGGCTTCGGCCTTCGGGATCGCCGATTTGGTCAACCTGTTTGCCGGGATGGCCTATTTCGCGGGCTTCGAAAGTTCGTCCTATCAGGCAACACCGGGCAAGATGGCGGTGGGACTTATTGTTGTCGATAATACCGGGCGGCGCCTCTCGTTTCCGCGGGCGCTGGGCCGTTATTTTGCCAAGATCGTGTCGGCGATGATCCTGCTGATCGGGTTCATCATGGTGGCCTTCACCGCGCGCAAGCAGGGGCTGCACGACATGATTGCCAGCACGCTGGTGGTGCGCGGGAAGCCAGGTGAGGTCGGCTACGACGCTGACGTGTTCGCCTAAAGCTCCCGCAGCGCGCGCGCCGGTTTCGCCCGCAGCAGCGGCAGCGAACCGGCCAGCGCGAAGACGAGCACCAGCGCCACGCCAAGGCCCAAAACGCCCAGCACTTCGCCCCAATCGGGCAGCCAGTCGAATTCGAACAATTGGGTGATGACCACCCAGGCCAGCCCGCCGCCGAGGCCCAGCGCCACCAGTGCGAGGACTATCGCTAGCAGCCCGTATTCGGCCAGTTGCAGCATCAGCACCTGCCTGCGGCTTGCGCCAAGCACGCGCAGCATGACCGTGTCATAGGTGCGCGATGCCCGCGCCGCCGCGATCGCGCCCATCAGCACGGCCAGCCCCGCCAGCACCGTCACGCCCGCCGCCGCCAGTGTGGCGAGGCTCACCTGTTCCAGCAGCTTGCGCGCCTCGACCAGAATGCCGCCCACTTCGATCACCGAGCTCGACGGCATCTCCTGCACCAGCGCCCGCAACAGCTTGCCGCGCGCGGCAGTGTCCGCGCCTTCGGGCAGGTCGATCGTGGCAGAAAGGTTGTGCGGCGCATCGCTGATTGCATTGCGGCTGAACACCAGAAGAAAGTTGAACCCCAGGCTTTCCCAGTCGATTTCGCGCAGGGAAGCGATCCGCGCCGTGCGCTCCACGCCAAGAATGCCGACGGTGATATAATCGCCAACCTCCAGCCCCGCCGCGCGCGCAAGGTCGGCGTCGATCGAAACCAGCGGTTCTCCCCTGTGGAACGGGCTCCACCATTCGCCTGCGACCAGCCGGTTGCCTTGCGGGATCGTGTCGGCATAGGTCAACCCGCGTTCGCCCCGCAGACCCCAGGCGCCTTCGGGAAGTTCGTCGAGATCGGCAACGCGGGTCATCGCGTCTTCTGGCCCATAGGCCAGCACCGCGCCGCGCATCGTCGGCACCGTGCGGATGCCCGCCTTGGGGAAATCCTGCTGGATCAGTTCGAAGAAACGCGGTTCCTTGTCACGCGGCACATCGAGGACGAAGTAATCGGGGGCCTCTGCCGGTACGCGTTGCTGAATATTGCCGTCGATGGCGCTCTGCACGGCGGCGAGCAGCACGAATGCGGCAAGGCCAAAACCCAGCGCCGTGACCAGCGCACCGGTTGGCGCGCCGGGGCGGTGGATATTGGCGAGCGCACTGCGCAGCAGCGGGTTGGATGGGCGCGGCAGGCGGCGGGCGAGGGTCTGGATGCCCCAGCCAAGCCCGGCAAGCAGCACCAGCGCGCCGCCAGCGCCCAGCAGGAAACCGCCCGACAGCAGCGGCTGATCGGTGGTCAGCAGCGCCAGCGCGCAGATCGCGCCGAGGCCGAGGCCGGTCGCCAGCAGCGCGCGCTTGTCACCCGACAGCGGCATCACGCCCGACCGCATCAGCGCCATGGCCGGGAACGTCCGCGCGCGCAGCAGCGGCGCAGCGGCGAAAGCGAACGCCACCAGCAGGCCGTAACTGGCCGCCAGCAACAGCGCGCCCGGCGCAATGATGAATCCGCTTTGCACCGGGAGCAACCCTTGCAAGGCGCCCGCGAGCAGCGGCGTCACCAGCACGCCGGCTGCAAGCCCCGCGACACTGCCCGCCAGTGCTGCGACGCCGATCTGCATCGCATAGATGCGCACGATATCGCCCGAGGTCGCGCCGAGCACCTTGAGCGTGGCAATACTGGTGCGGCGTTGATCGAGATAGGACGACACGCCGCCCGCAATCCCGATCCCGGCGATCACCAGAGCGGCCAAGCCCACCAGCGTCAGGAAGTCGCTCATCTGCCGCACGAAGCGATCCGCGCCGGGCGAGGCACGGTCGCGGGTGCGGATATCGAACCCGGCATTGGGGAAGGCTTCGGTCAGCGCCTCTTCGGCGGCTTCCGGGTCACGTGCGGGGTTGGCAAAGGCGATGCGGTGTTTGCTCTGGTACAGGGCGCCCGGCTCAAGCAGACCGGCCATGGCGGGGACATCCTGCGCCACGATGATCGTCGGGCCAAGCTGGAAGCCTTCGGACAGGCGATCCGGCTCGTCCTGAATGATGCCCGCAACCCGCAATGTCGCGGTTCCGACCTTGAAGCTGTCCCCCACGGCAATGCCCAGCCGTTCCAGCGCGCTTTGCGCGATCCATGCGTCATTGCCTGTCGGCGCAGCAACCGCGCGGCCATCGGTCAGCACCAGCGTGCCAAACATCGGCCACTTCGCGTCCACCGCCTTCAACTCGATCGGCGCGGCCGCATCGGGTGTACTGGCCATCGCCTGCATCCGATAGCCGCTGGAGATTGTGCCATATTCGGCCATCGCGCTGCGTTCGTCGGCGCGCAGGTCGCGCTGCCACACCTCGACCTCCAGATCGCCGCCGAGCAGTTCTTGCCCGGAGGATTCCAGCTCGCGCTCAATCGCGTTGGTCAGCGTGCCGATGGCGGACAGCGCCGCTGTGCCAAGGAAGATGCACACCAGCAGCAGCCGCAGCCCCTTGAAACGCGTGTTGAGATCGCGCCGGGCGATGCGCCACACGGTTGCCAAGGGCATAGACTGCGACACACTCATGCCGCGGTGCCTGCCGTATCCGAAACGATCACGCCGTCCGCCATCGTCAGCACCCGTTCGCAGCGCGCCGCAAGGCTGGCATCGTGCGTGATGATCAGCAGCGTCGCCCGGGTTTCGGCGCGGCGGGCGAACAGCAGGTTGATGATCTCCTCTCCGGTCGCCGCATCCAGATTGCCGGTGGGTTCATCGGCAAAGATCAGGCCGGGGCGCGGCGCGGTGGCGCGGGCGATGGCGACGCGCTGTTGCTCGCCGCCCGAAAGCTGGGTGGGATAATGGCCGGTGCGGTGGCCGAGGCCAACCGCTTCGAGTTCCGCCACGGCGCGCGGGCTGGCGTCCGCCATGGCGGCAAGCTCCATCGGCGTGGCGACGTTTTCGGCGGCCGTCATGGTGGGGAGCAGATGGAACGCCTGAAGCACAATCCCGATCCGCCCGCGCCGCGCGGCGGCAAGGCCATCTTCGTTCAGATTGGTAAAGTCCGCGCCTGCCACCGTCAGCGTCCCGCCGCTGGCGCGCTCCAGCCCCGAAAGCACCGCCATCAGCGAGCTTTTGCCCGACCCGGAAGGTCCGAGCAGGGCGACCACCTGGCCTTGTGGAATATCCAGATCGATACCCCGCAGGATCGTGACCGGCGCAGCCTGGCTGCCAAGGGTGAGGGTAAGATTGCGGGCGCTGATTGCGAGAGAGGGACTTGTCACACGGTTCCGATGGCATAGGTGAGAGGCAGCAACAAGTTACAGCTAGGGATGGTGTGCGGATGCACAAGCGCGTTTGGTCGAATAGGGGCGTCGTTGGTGGAGTCTCTCTGGCTTTGGCCTTGATGGTGTCAGCCTGCGGCGATGCGGCACAGGACGCCGCGCCTGCGGCCGAGGTGGCCGCGGACGGGGAACCTGCGCTGCCCGCCATCCCGGTGATGGGGCCGGAACGAAAGATCATCGCCTTCGGGGACAGTCTTTTTGCCGGCTACAATCTCGATCCGCGTGATTCCTATCCGGAGAAGCTGGAAAATGCGCTTCGGGCCAAGGGTTTGAATGCGGATGTGATCAATGCCGGCATTTCGGGTGATACGACACAGGCGGGCTTGAACCGGCTGGAGTTCACCCTGGCTGCGCAGGATACGCCGCCCGCGCTGCTCATTCTGGAACTGGGCGGCAATGATCTGCTGCGGGGGCTTTCACCGCAAGAGACCAAGGCCAATCTGGCCAATATGCTGACTGTCCTACAGGCGCAAAAGGTGCCCGTGCTGCTGATGGGGATGCGCGCGCCGCCGAATTACGGTCCGGAGTTTCAAGCGGAATTCGATGCGCTCTATCGCGATCTGGCGAAGGAATATGGCGCGGCGCTGATCCCGTTCTGGCTAGAAGACATCTACCGCGATCCTTCCCTGTTTCAGGCGGACCGCATTCACCCGACCGCTGACGGGATCGAGCGACTGGTCGCGGCGACCTTGTCGGATGTCGAAGGGGCCTTGCCGCCGCCTGAGGGCCGTTAGGCTTCGCCAAACCCGTGTTAGACCCCCTCTAGACCAACGATAGAGGCGCCCTAGACCCGTTCCGCCTGTCCTTCGCTGACGCGCCAGATCGCGGCTTCCTTGCGGATCGCGTCGAAGGGGGCAAGTTCGGTTCCGGTCATCCAGACCTGCGCCTTGCCTTCGCGCAAACGCCGGAACAGCTCGGTCCGGCGCACCGGATCGAGGTGCGCGGCCACCTCGTCAAGCAACAGCACGCTGGGGCGGCCCGCCGCGGCGAGAACGCCGTGGGCCAACGTGACCGCGATCAGCATGGCCTTCTGCTCACCGGTCGAACACGAGGCGGCCGGCTGGCCGGTCGAGGCCATTTTCACCTCCAATTCATCACGTTGCGGCCCGATGAGCGCACGGCCTGCGGCCCGATCCCGCGGGCGTGCGCGGGCAAGGTCGGCGCGCAAGGCAGTCTCGTCGAGCGGTCCGCCGGGGCGGTACGTGAGCGCGGGCCGGGCGAAAGGTTCAGGGGGAAGGGCGGAGAGTTCGTCCATCAGCCGCAGCACCAGATCGGCGCGTGTGCGGGCAACGGCCGCGCCGTGGTCGGCCGCCTGCGCCTCGATCGCATCCATCCAGCGCGGATCGCCGCCCGATTCCAAAAGCTTGCCGCGTTCGCGCAGCGCCGTCTCCAGCGCATTCACCCGCCGCGCATGATCGGGCGCCAGCGCCAGCGCCATGCGATCCATGAAGCGCCGCCGGGTGCCTGCGCTATCGGTGAAAAGGCTGTCCATCGAAGGGGTCAGCCAACTGATCGCAAGCCATTCGGCTAGGCTTGCCGCGCTGGCGGGCGCGCCGTTGACGCGCACCAGCCGCCGCCCCGGTTGCCCGGCTTCGGTATGGGTGCCGATCCGCGCCGAGACCGTCCCCGCCTCGGTCAGGCTGGCCCCGATGGCAAACGGCAAAGGAGCATCGCCCGGCGCCTTGCGGGCAAGGTCACCCAGGCTTGCACGCCGAAGCCCGCGCCCCGGCCCTAGCAGCGACAACGCCTCTAACAGGTTGGTCTTGCCCGCTCCGTTTTCGCCCACCAGCAGATTGAAATGCGCTGTGTCACCCAGCGTCGTCGCGGCGTGATTGCGGAAGTTTTCAAGGGTAATGCGGCTGAGGCCCATGGCTTAGCGGCGGGTAGCGGGACGGGCGCGCTTTGGCCAGTGTGCGCCTCGCAAAACCGCTGATCCCAATGCTTGGCGAAAATCCCCAAGCTTTCGGTTTGCTGAACAACCTGTTTGCGGGGTGAAAGGAGCAAAACGGCGCAACTCCGCCATTTTTCGAGTTTGGCACAGCTCCTGCAAACTATTCTGCGTCCCCGGAATGGTTCCGGACACCACGAAAAACACTATCAGGAGATGCTTCATGTTCACCACCGAAACCGCCAACCGCCTGTTCGCCGCTGCTTTCTCGGTCATCCTGTCGGCCTCGTTTTTCGCCTACGCGATCATCCCCGCCAGCCCGACGCTGATCGCCTGATCACCCCGCACCACTTTGATATAAGGATCACATCCCATGTTCGGCTCTGACTTCACCGCCCGCCTTGCTTCTGCGGCCTTCGCTATCGTTTTGACCATTGCCAGCTTCGCCTATGCTATCGTGCCCGCCAGCCCCGGCATGATTGCCTGACAGGGCACGCACACATTTTTTCGGAGACTGACTGACATGAACAACATCACGCGCAATTCCGACGGCAAGCCCCCCCGTGCGGGCTTCCATCTCGACAAGGCCAACGCCAAGGTCTTTGGCGTGTGTTCGGGAATTGCCGACTATTTCGGGATCGACACGATGCTGGTGCGGATCGGCTTTGTCGCTGCAACGCTGCTGGGCATCGGCGCCCCCATCCTGATCTACATCGCGATCGCATTGATTGCGGATTGAGTGCAGCGACGAAAAGCGGTTCCCGGTTTTCGGGCCGCTGCACACCGATCTGAACAACCGGGAGGGGCCAGCTTGACCCCTCTCTTTTTACATGGCGCTGATGCCGCCATCCAGCTTCAGTTCCGCGCCGGTCATGAAGCGGCTTTCGTCGCTCGCCAGATACAGCACCGCGTTGGCAATGTCGTTGGGCTCTCCCACGAACTTGAGCGGGATCTGCCGCGCCAGCTTCTCCAGCAGCACGGCTTTGTCGAGCGAGGCCGCCCGCGCGGTCCCATCGAGGATCGGCGTATCCACAAAGGTTGGATGCACCGAATTGCAGCGGATGTTCATCCCCTTTTTCGCGCAGTGGAGCGCGATTGACTTCGACAGCATCCACACGGCGGCCTTGCTGGAATTGTAGGCCGGCATGGTGTCGCTCGCGATCAGGCCCGCGATGCTGGAGATGTTGATGATCGATCCCGGCGCGTGCTCGCGCATCAGCGGCAGCGCCTTCTGGCAGCCGTGGAAGATCGAATTGACGTTGATGTCGAAGCAGCGTTGCCAATCGCCAAAGTCGCACGCCTCGATATTGCCCGGAACGCCGATTCCCGCGTTGTTCACCAGCACGTTGAGCCCGCCGATGTGCTGGCGTGCGGCATCGACAGCGGCTTCCCACTGCACCGGATCGGTGACGTCATGCGCGATGCCGAAGGCGGTGCCGTCGCCCATTTCGGCGTTGATGATTGCAGCGGTTTCTTGGGCGCCCGCACCGTTGACGTCGGTCGCCAACACCCGCGCACCTTCCTGCGCCAGCCGGATGCAATGCGCGCGGCCAAGGCCCTGCGCTGCCCCGGTTACCAAGGCCATCTTACCCGCTACACGTCCTGCCATAATTCAATCCTCTCCCAAATATTCCGGTGTGAGCAGCATCGCGATGCGCACGTCGACAGCGTGCCCTGCGCGCCGCCATTCGGCCACGAAGCGCGACAGATCGCGCAGGGCCACGCGGTGAACCGTGATGTTTTCTCCTTCGGTGCCGCCGCCTTCGCCGACCCGTTCAAGGCCCGTCGCTTTCAACAGCGTGAAGCATTCCGAAACCATGCCGGGTGATGAATAGAACTCGCCCAAAACCTTGAGATTGCCAGCGCGGTAGCCGGTTTCCTCTTCCAGCTCGCGCGCGGCGGCGGTAAGCGCGCTCTCGCCTTCGCCGCCAGCGTCATCGCCGACGAGGCCTGCCGGGATTTCCAGGCTGAAGTGGCTCAGGGCAACGCGATACTGGCTGACGAGGATGACGTGGCGGGTTCCGTCCGGATCATCGTCCAACGCGATGATCGCCGCTGCACGAATGCCGCGCGCCCGGCCGACATATTCCCACCGTCCGCGCATCTTGGCGGTGATGAATTGGCCTTCCCACATGATCTGTTCGGGCAGATCGGCATCGCGGTCTTTTTGCACGGGAAACTCCGTCAGATAAGGCTGGAGGGCAACCTTCGACAGGCTCGCAGGCAACCGGTCAAGGGTCTAAATGATCAGACCTCGATCAGCCGGTCCGGCAATTCGTTCCTGTCTCGTGCGCCGCGCGGGAAATGCTCGGCCAGGACATGCCCGACATCGCTGATGCCGACCGCCAGCCCTTCGGCCACACGGCCCTTGCGGATCAGACTGAGCATGTCGCCCATCGCCTCTCCCCATACCTCGGCGGAAACGATCGCGGCGATGGTTTCATCAGCGACAATCTCCGCCCGGTGCTCGCGCATCGAAAGATAGATCATCACTCCGGTGTGCCCGGTGGTGCGGCGTTCCGCACCGACCTTGAACTGGCGCACGGCCTGATCGTGAACCCGCATCGTCTTGAGCGGGCCGGGGATCAGCGCAAACTTGAGCGGTTCCCACTGCTGCACCAGCATGACCCCAAGAAAAGTCAGGAGGCCCAAGGTGATGACCATGCTCGCCAGTTCGCCGGCAGACCATTCATGATCCCAGCCGCCGAAGATCGCGTCCCAGGTTTCAAGGAAGGGCAGGGGAAAGGCGGCAAACAGGCTCATTGCGGTAAAGGCTGCCCCTGCCGCCCACAGCAGGGCAACATCGGTGTAGCCGTCCGAACGATCGGCCAGCACGGTGACGATTTCACCGGAGGTTGCGGCCTCTGCGGCGGTCACCGCTTCGCTGACCAGACGGTGTTCGGCATTGTCGAGATAGGCCATCTGTTACCACCCTCCCGAGGCGCCGCCGCCCCCGAAGGAGCCCCCGCCACCGCCAAAACCGCCACCGCCGCCGCGCCCCCCGCCGCCGGAGATCATGCCGCGCGCAATGGCACTGCCGACTTCCCACAGGATGACATCACGCGCCGTATCGCCAAGATCGCGCTTGCCCCACGGGCCTGCGCCCTTGGACCGATATTTGCGCCGCCGCCCGCGTCCAGCAAGGATCGGCAACACAAAGAAAAAGAACATGAAAGCCAGCCAGATGAGCACGCCGAAGGGAAAGCCGCCGTCGCTTTCGCGCGCCGCGCCTGCCTCGGCCGCGACCTTGGCAGCCTCTTCGGGGGGGAGTTGCAGCTGCGCGATGATCGCGTCGGTCCCTGCGGTGATCCCGCCGGGGAAATCGCCATCGCGAAAGGCGGGAAGGATCTGGTTCTGGATGATCAGCGAAGACAGCGCATCGGTGAGATAGCCTTCGAGGCCATAGCCCACTTCGATCCGCACCTTGCGATCATTGGGGGCAACCAGCAACAGCGCGCCATCATTGCGCGTCTCGTCGCCAAGCCCCCAGGTGCGGCCCAGTTGATAGCCGTAATCGGCAATGTCATAGCCTTGAAGATCGGGAACGGTGGCGACCACCAACTGCCGCTGCGATTGCGTTTCCAGTGCTTCCAGCTTGGCGGTCAGCGCAGCTTCGGCCTCGGGCGAGAGGATATCGGCATTGTCGACCACGCGCCCGGTGAGCG
This sequence comes from Sphingomonadales bacterium, assembly GCA_009995225.1. Taxonomy (GTDB): domain Bacteria; phylum Pseudomonadota; class Alphaproteobacteria; order Sphingomonadales; family Sphingomonadaceae; genus Erythrobacter. Next base: position 46,305 of record JAACPW010000003.1, read on the forward strand.
CGGGAAATTGCGGCTGCGCAGCAAGGGGTGCGGCAAACCACACCCCTGCCAGCGCAAGGATCAGAAGCAGGGCACGAAGCACGCCGATCAATTCGCCGTCATGTCAATCGTCGGTGCGACGTCCGCACCTTCTGTCACGGCCGAGTAAGGCACCATTGGGTCGGCCCCGTGGATGATGTTCGCTCCGATGGAATCAGGGAAGGTGCGGATTGTGGTGTTATATTTGCGCACCGCTTCGTTGTAGTCGCGGATGGCGACCGCGATGCGGTTTTCCGTGCCTTCGAACTGGCTCTGGAAGGCCAGATAATTCTGGTTCGACTGGATCTGCGGATAGGCCTCGAAACTTGCCAGCAGGCGTCCGATACCCTGGCTCAGTTGGCCCTGTGCTGCGGCAAACTGTTCCATTGCGGCCGGATCGTCGAGGTTGTCGGCGCTGACATTGACGCTCGTTGCGCGGGCGCGGGCCTCGGTCACTTCGGTCAGGATGCCGCGCTCGTTTGCACCGGCTCCCTTCACGATTTCTGCAAGATTGGGAATGAGATTGGCGCGGCGCTGGAACTGCGCTTCGACATCGGCCCACTTGGCCTTGGCCTCTTCCTCTGCTGTGGGAACCGAATTGATCCCGCACGCCGCAAGGCTGAGAGCGGCAACCGCGGCAAAAGCACCGCGCAGCATGGTGGCAAACTTCATTGGTCGATCCCTCCTGAACGCACGGGCGGTGCCCGGCGGCCTGTTCCTGTATTGCGCATATAGCACACCCCTAGGCCGCTTCAAGCGCCGTTCCCGCCGTGGACGGGCGCTTTTCGTGGCTTGGCAGGCAAAGGCGAGAGTGCCAGAACGCGGTAAATGGGCAGGTAATAAGGGGATCATCATGCTGTCGGAATTCAAGGCTTTCATCGCCAAGGGCAATGTCATCGACCTTGCGGTCGGGGTCATCATCGGCGCGGCATTCGGCGCGATCGTCAAGTCGCTGACCGATGACATCATCATGCCGGTGATCGGCTGGATTGTCGGCAGCATCGATTTTTCGGATCGCTACATCGTGCTTTCGGGCGATGTCGAACCGGGCACGCCGCTGGCTGCCGCACGCGAGGCGGGGGCCAATGTGCTGGGGTTTGGCGCGTTCGCTTCGGTGGTGATCAACTTCCTGATCCTGGCCTTCATCATCTTCCTGCTGGTGCGCTACGTGAACAAGGTCACTGCCCAATTCGCCAAAACAGAAGAGGCCGCCGCGCCCGCTGGACCGAACGAGGTCGACCTGCTGATCCAAATTCGCGATGCGCTGAAGAAGTAAGGACACGCTCACTTCACATTCAGGATTAGCGCGCTATATCGCGTGTTGCCGGTTTCGACCGGATATGGCGATAAATGGCTGCGTATAATAGATGCAACGGACCCGGGGGCAGTACCCGGCGGCTCCACCATTTGGGCCGAGCAACACGGTCAGCACGCGTGAAGCGTGCCGACCGAGCGGCTCAGCTGATGGGGCCGAACCAGGATCGACGTGTGTTGAAAAGCGTAGTTTTTGCCCGGGCTGAGTAACCCGCATAAGGCTCAAAAACCATAAGTGCCAACGATAACGAAGCACTCGCAATCGCCGCGTAATTGATGGGCTAACGCCCTTCTTTTATTAGGTTAAAAAGCGCGGTTGGACCGAACCGGGCAACAGAATCGGATACCGGGGGCCCGGGGCGGGCCTAGCAACAGAACCGCCCCACCTCACTTGCGATGGAACGTGCTTGCCTCACCCATTGCGCAACGGTTACCGCCCCGATCGTGCAGAAACCTTCGGGTGCGTAGCAACAGAAACCCCCACCTTCTTGAAATTGCTAATTGTGGCTGTTGCGCTTTTGCGCCCGCTGCCAAGCGGCACGCCTTTGCCGCGTCAGTCCACAGGTGGCGTCTGACCACGCAACTCTGCCACTTCCCGTTCCAGCTTGATGCAGTCGAGAATCTTGGCGCCTGCCAGAAACACCGCTCCGGTCGTCGCCAGAAACAGCAGCTTGCCGCCAAAGCCGGGATATTCGGCAAGGTAGGCACTGCCGCGCGCTGTCGCACCCAACGCGAGGGCATAGATGATCACGAACGCTTCAAAGCGGTTCTTGATCACAAACAGCCTTCCAAGCTTATGCAGCATCGCGCGTCCCAATCTTTCCGCAACCCGGCACCTGGACGAGTCGCATTAACAGTGGGGTAACCTTACGCCCGCCGGCAATGAGTCGCCAAATGCGTTAACCAAGCTGTGCCAGATCGAGCGCATCGAGCAAGGCCAGCCGTGCGGCAATCACGCTGGCCGCCAGAGCATCCGAGCCGATATCCGCAGGGTCGATCTGTTCGGGCCAGGTCTGCGCGATCACCCGCTCGATCCTGTTAGCCTTGGCCTCATCGAGCAGGAAACGCGGGTCGACCCTGGCCGGATCGCACACCACACGCAGCCGCAGGCAGGCGGGGCCACCGCCGTTTGCCATCGACTGCCGCACATCGACGGGGATAACCTGCCGGATCGGGCCGTTGCTGGCGAGCATACCCTCGGCCCAACCCCAAACGCTGGCGCTTTCGCGGCATTCCTCGGGCACGATCAGCGCCATCTCGCCCGAGGGCAGGGTGAGCAGTTGCGCGTTGAACAGATAGGTGCGGATCGCCTCTTGCAGAGTGACAGCGCAGGAGGGCACCTCGACCACTTCCAGCGCCGGGAAAGCCGCGCGGATAGCGTCATAGGCGTTTTGCTGATCGGCGAAGGCTTCGGCATGGGTGAACAGCACGCGTCCATTGGCGACCGCCACGACATCATTGTGGAACGCGCCGGCTGCAATCGCTTCAGGGTTCTGTTCGATGAAGACGGTGCGCGCCGGATCGAGCCCGTGGCGGCGGGCGACGATGCGGCTGGCCTGTTCATGCTGGCGCGCGGGGAAGCGGCCACCGGGCCGGCCATAGACGAACACCTCGACACCGGGGGCATCATGGCTTTCGCACAGGCGCATATGATTGGCCGCGCCCTCGTCTCCGAAACTTGGCGGCACGGCGTCGTGGATGGCGAAATGCGCGATGTCGCCGAAGGCGATCGCGAGCTGGCGCTTGGTATCGGGCCACTCCTGCGCGCGGTGCAGCATGGTGACGAGGTTAGCCGGCGTAAGGTGGCAGCGCCCGTCTACGGTATCGGGCGCGGGCGACACGGTCGCGGCATTGGCGGTCCACATGGATGATGCCGACCAGGCGGCGGCGCGCAATTGCGGCGGGGTGGTCTCGTCCAGCGCCAGCGCATCCAGCAGCGCATGATTGGGGCGGGGCAGGGGTAGCAGAAAGCCCTGCACGCCAAGCCGGGCGAGATTGCCGCGCATCTTCGCCACACCCTGAAGCGCCGCCGCACGCGGGTAGGACGGATCCCCCCCATGCGACGCGCTGGCGATGTTGCCGAGGCTGAGCCCGGCGTAATTGTGCGAAGGGCCAACGATCCCGTCGAAATTGATTTCAGTCAGGCTCATCGTGCCACGCTCCACACCGTGTCGCCCTCGCTCACATCGAGCAGGTCGGCGCTGGCCGAATCGATCGCGATGCCGCCTTCCCCGTCCATCACCCGAGCGCCGAAGCAGGCGCGGAAGCTGCCGAGCCGGCCGGTTGCGAGGATGGCGCGTTCGCCCTCGCTCACGTCCAGTGTCGTGACCCGCGCATTGGTGCTGTTCTTCACGCTGGTGACGTTGTCGGTGCGCGCCACCATCGATGGCCCGCCGTCGAAGATGTCGACATAGCCCTCGGCGCGGAAGCCTTCGTCCTCCAGCATCCGCATCGCCGCGCGCCCGGTGGGATGAGGGACGCCGATCACGCTGCGCGCATCATCGTCCAGCATCGCGATATAGACCGGGTGCTTGGGCATCAGATCGGCGATGAACTGATTGCCATTGATCGCGTTGAAATAGTCCGCGTCCTGAAAGCTCATCCCAAAGAACCGGCCCGCCACCCCGTCCCAGAACGGCGATCCCCCGCGTTCGTCAATAATGCCGCGCAGCTCTGCCAGAATGCGGTCGGCAAAGCGTTTGCGGTGCATCGCCACGAACAGGTAACGCGACCGGGCAAGCAGCAGGCCCAGCCCGCCCGCGCGCTCATTGGGATGGAGGAACAACCCGCCAACCTCACTCGACCCTTCCAGATCGGTGACCAGGCTGAGCAACTCGGCGCGCACCGTCCGGTCCAGCTCCTGCGAATACTGGGTCAGGGTGTTCATGCGGTACGAATAGAACGGCCACCGCTGCCCCACCTGGCTCATCAACTGGCACGTCCCGCGCACCGCGCCCGAACGGGCGTCTTCCAGCACCAGCACGAACAATTCGTCGGCCAATGTCTCGCTGTCCTGCGCAAAGGCGCCCTCGGTGCGTTCGAGCTTGTTCTTCAGCGCGGCCCGATCCGGCGGCAGGTTGGTGAATCCCCCGCCGGTCAGCTTGGCCATTTCGTAAAGCGCCTCAAGGTCGGATGGTCGGGCGGCACGCAGGCGGAAGGTCAAGACAGGGCTCCCTGGTCTAAATAGCCCATTGCGAGACGTTCGATCACGCGGGCGGAAAGCGCCGCGCGGGTCGCAAGGCTGGGGACGATGAGATATTCGTCGGGGCTGTGGATCGCGCCGCCGCGCACGCCCATGGTGTCCACCACCGGGACGCCGCAGGCCGCAATGTTGTTGCCATCGCATACGCCGCCGGTGGCCTGCCAGCGGATATCCTCGCCCAGTTCCGCTCCACAGGCGCGAACCAGATCGAACAATTGCTGCGCCTTGGCGTCGACTGTCTTGGGCGGGCGGGTGACGCCGCCGTGGCGGTGCAGCGTGACGCCGTGTTCGGTCTCGATCGCGGACAGCAGGTGCGTCAGCGCATCATCGAAGGCCGCGCCGGCCTCGACCGTCTTGGGACGGATGTTGAAGCGCAGCACGGCATGGTCAGGCACCACATTATTCGCCGCCCCGCCTTCCAGCTTGGCAGGGTTGACCGTGATCTCCGGCGACTCCAGCGCCTTCAGCCGCAGGATCAGATCGGCCGCCGCGACGATAGCGTTGCGCCCTTCGTGGGGGTTGCGCCCTGCGTGGGCCGATTTGCCGGTGACGGTGATTGAATAATTGCCCGTGCCCCCGCGCTCATGCGCCAGCGTGCCATCGGGCAGGGCGGCGGGTTCATAGGTCAGCGCGGCCAGCTTGCCCGCTGCCAGTTCGGCGATCAGGGCGCTGCTGGCGAGCGATCCGGTTTCCTCGTCCGCATTGATCAGAATGTCGTAACCAAGGCCCGAGGCGCTGGCGGTCTGCTCGAACGCCAGTAGCGCATGCAGCATCACGGCAATCCCGCCCTTCATGTCGGCGACGCCGGGGCCGTTCAGCGTCTCGGCGTCGAGCCAGCGCAAGCGCTGGAAGGCATGATCCGCCGGGAACACCGTATCCATGTGCCCGGTCAGCAGGATGCGGCGATTGGCCTGCGGGCGCACGCGCACGACCAGATGCTGACCGTGGGGCTTTTCCACCGCGCTGCCGTCTGCCGCGATGGCGGTGACGGGGGCCGGGTCCACCAGTTCGACCGTGCCGGGGAGCGCCGCGAAGGCTTTGGCCAGCGCCTTGGCTTGCGTCGCCAGCCCGGCGAGGTTGGCGGTGCCGGTGTTGATTGCGCACCACGCCTCGACCTGCGCCAGCATGGCGGCGCCGTCGATCGCGGTCGGAGTTGCATCCTGTCTCATGCCATTCCTCTAGCCGCGCCCGCGCGCCTGTCCAACCCGTTGCAAAGGACGCGCCCCTTTGCCATAGCCCGCCCCGTCCTCTCCTCCCCAGGCCACGCCCCCAGCTCAGCCCAACGAGGACACACATGACTGACATGATCATCCGCGCCGGTATCGCCATCGATTCCCGGCTGGCGACACTCCTTGAAGCCGAAGTGCTGACGCCGCTGGGCCGTGATGTGGACGCTTTCTGGCACAGCCTTGCTGCGCTGCTGGCGGACTTCGCACCGCGCAACCGCGACCTGCTGGCCAAGCGTGAGGTGCTTCAGGCGCAGATCGACGCATGGCACACGGAACGGACCGGAAAGCCTCACGATCCAGCGGCTTACAAGGCGTTCCTGACCGAGATCGGCTACCTTGTGCCCGAGCCGGACGACTTCCAGATCGGCACCCGGAACGTTGACCCCGAAATCGCGACCATGGCTGGGCCGCAGCTGGTGGTGCCGATCCTCAATGCGCGCTTCCTTTTGAACGCTGCGAACGCGCGCTGGGGGAGCCTGTATGATGCCTTCTACGGCACTGATGCGCTCGATGCCCCGCCTGCACGGCCCGGCGGATACGATGATGCACGCGGTGCGGCGGTGATTGCGCGGGGTCGCGAATTTCTGGATCAGGCCGTGCCTTTGGCAGAGGGCAGCTGGGCCGATCTCGACCATGAGCTGCTCTACACCCTGAAGGACGAGAGCCAGATCGTCGGGCACACCGATCGCGGCCCGCTGTTTCGCAACAACGGCCTTCACATCGAGGTCGTGATCGATCGTGAGCATCCGATCGGTAAGACCGACAAGGCGGGCATCGCCGACATCATCGTCGAATCCGCACTGACCACCATTGCAGATTGCGAGGATTCGGTCGCGGCGGTCGACGCCGAGGACAAGCTGCTTGCCTACACAAACTGGCTCGGCATCATCCGCGGCGACCTGTCGGAGAGCTTTGAAAAGGGCGGGCAAACACTCACCCGCACGCTTGCTGCGGACAAGATTTACAAGGTGGGCCCGAGCAGCATTCATTCGCTCACCGGCCGCAGCCTGATGTTCGTGCGCAATGTCGGCCACCTGATGACCAACCCGGCGATCCGCCTAGCCGATGGCTCAGACATCCCCGAAGGCATCATGGATGCAGTGTTCACCAGTGCGATCAGCACGCTCGATGTCGAAGGCCACGGGCGCTTCGGCAATTCGCGCTGCGGCTCGATCTACATCGTGAAGCCCAAGATGCACGGGCCGGAAGAATGCAGATTCACCAATGACCTGTTCGACGCGGTTGAGGATTTGCTCAAACTCCCCCGCCACACGATCAAGGTCGGCGTGATGGACGAGGAACGCCGCACCAGCGCCAACCTTGCCGCCTGCATCCATGCGGTGAAGGACCGGATCGTGTTCATCAACACCGGCTTCCTCGACCGCACGGGGGACGAAATCCACACCTCGATGCGCGCTGGGCCGATGCTGCGCAAAGGCGCAATGAAGGGGAGCGACTGGCTCAAGTCTTACGAGGCGCGCAACGTCGCCATCGGCCTTGCGCACGGCCTGTCGGGCAAGGCGCAGATCGGCAAGGGCATGTGGGCCGCGCCCGATCTGATGGGGCAGATGATGGTCGAAAAGATCGGCCACCTGCGCGCCGGTGCCAACACCGCCTGGGTGCCGTCGCCGACCGCCGCGACGCTGCACGCGCTGCATTATCATGCCGAAGATGTGTTCGCGATCCAGCAGACGCTGCCCGAACCGATGGGCCTTGACGCGTTGCTCTCGATCCCGCTGGCAGACGGCGTCAACTGGTCGGAGGCCGAAATCGCCGAGGAACTCGACAACAACTGCCAGGGCCTGCTCGGCTACGTGGTGCGCTGGATAAATCAGGGCGTGGGCTGTTCCAAGGTGCCGGACATCAATGATGTGGGCCTGATGGAAGACCGCGCGACCTTGCGCATCTCCTCGCAGCACATCGCCAACTGGCTGCTGCACGGCGTGGTGAGCGAGGCGCAGGTGCTGGACTCGCTCGCCCGCATGGCCGCCAAGGTGGATGCGCAGAACGCCGGCGATCCGCTCTACGAACCGCTCACCGGGAACGAGGACGGCGCGGCCTTCAGTGCGGCCAAGGCGCTGGTCTTTGAGGGTGTGGACCAGCCCAGCGGCTATACCGAACCCCTGCTGCACGCATGGCGTTTGCAGAAGAAGGCGGGATAGGCCGCTTTCCTACGCGGCCTTATCGCGGCAGGCTTGCCCCCATGGCCTGCCGCGCACCCTTTTCGGACTTTCGGATTGGGCCAGTGGTGGCGGCGGTTTTTGTGTTTCTGGACAGTGTCTCATGTGTCTCCAACACGGGGGCGCAGGACAGGGCCAGAACCGGCGCGAATCAGCGCGTCAGGGCGTGCGCCAGCGCCACGAACTCCGCCACGCTGACCGTCTCGGCGCGGCGGGTCTCGTCAATCCCGAGGGCTGCCAGCGCCTCCAGCGCGCCGGGCACGCCTTTGAGGCTCTGGCGCAGCATCTTGCGGCGCTGGCCGAAGGCGGCTTCGGTCAGGCGTTCGAGCATCCGGGCCGATACCCCTTCGGGCATCGGCGATGGGGTTACATGAACAACGGCGCTCATCACCTTGGGGGCTGGGGTAAAGGCGCTGCGATGCACCTTCATGGCGAGGCGCGCCTCGGCCCGCCACTGCGCCAGCACGGCGAGGCGGCCATAGGCGTCGTCTCCAGCATCTGCCACGATCCGATCGGCAACCTCACGCTGGAACATCAGGGTGAGCGACTGCCACAGCGGCGGCCAGCCCTCTCCGCCAAGCCAGCGCACAAACAGCGCGGTGCCGACGTTGTAGGGCAGGTTGGACGCGACATGAAACGGTTCGCCCTGCATCAGCGCGCCGTGGTCCATCTTCAGCGCATCGCCTTCGATCACGGTGAGTTGGCCGGGAAAGCTCTCTCCCAGTTCCGCCAGCGCGGGCAGGCAGCGGCGGTCCATCTCGATCGCGGTGACGCGCGCGCCGGCCCGCAGCAGCGCGCGGGTAAGCCCGCCGGGACCGGGTCCGACTTCGAGCACCTGCGTGCCGGAAAGATCACCCGGCAGCGCCGCAATGCGGGCAAGTAGCTGCTCGTCGAGCAGGAAGTTCTGCCCGAGCGCCTTCGAGGCGGCGAGGTTATGCCTTTGAATAACGTCGCGAATGGGGGGAAGATCAACCACCGGCTGCTTCCCGCGCCACTGCCATCTCGGCGGCCATCACAATCGCTGCCGTCATCGCGCCCGGATCGGCCAGACCCTGCCCGGCAATGTCGAACGCGGTGCCATGATCGGGCGAGGTGCGGATGATGGGCAGACCAAGGGTGACGTTGACACCTTCATCAAACTCCAGGGCTTTGAGGGGGATAAGCGCCTGATCGTGATACATGCACAAGGCCGCGTCATAGCTATGGCGGGCGCGGGGCGTGAACAGGGCATCGCCTGGAACCGGGCCGATCACGTCGATCCCTTCGGCTTGCAGAGCGGCGATGGCGGGGGCGATGATGCGCGCCTCCTCGTCTCCGAATTGCCCGCCTTCGCCTGCGTGCGGATTGAGCGCGGCAATCGCAAGTCGGGGATGCAACACGCCAAAATCGCGGCGCAATCCGGCGGCCACGATGCGCGCCTTGTGAAGGATCAGCTCGGCAGAAAGCAGGTGCGGCACCTCGGCCAGCGACACGTGGACGGTCAGGGGAACTGTCCGCAGCGACGGCCCTGCCAGCATCATCACGGCGTCACGGTAAGGGCGCCCGCAGGCATCGGCCAGAAACTCGGTCTGGCCGGGATAGTCCCACCCGATCGCTGCCAATGCGCCCTTGGAAACCGGGGCCGTGACCAGCCCGGATGCCGTCCCGGAAAGCGCGCACTTCACCGCCCATTGCAGCGAGGCGAGTGCCAATCGGGCCCCGTCCGGTATAGGCTTTCCGTAGGTGTGGGGCCCATCAAGCCCGGCCAGCACCGGCAAGCCGGCAGCGCAGGCGAGCATGGCTTCGGCCGGGTCCGCAATCGGGACGATCGGACAATCGATACCCAATGCCTCGGCCAGATCCCGCAGCAATTGCGGACCGCCCACCACGAAGGCGGGCGGCGCGCGCCGTTCGGCCCTGAGCCGGGTCCAGGCGCCAAGGATGACCTCCGGCCCGATCCCCGCTGGATCGCCAAGGCTGATTGCGAGCGGCGCGGCCGGAGACGCTGGCACCGGGCGTCAATTGTATTCGATGTAGGCGTCGTTACGCAGATCGCGCAAGAAGCGCTGGGCCCGCTTGTTGACGCGTTCCTCTTCCAGCTGATCCATCACAGCCGCAAAGGTCGGCGCGCCGGAGTCTTCCGGATCGTCGCGGCCGCACAGCATGAAGACCCGCACGCCTTCCTGGATATTGCCGAACGGCGGGGTGGCCTGACCGATCTGGAGATTGAGGATGATGTCGCGCAACTGCACTGGCAGGACTTCGGCCCTGATCTGGTCGTTGGTCACCACTTCGGCGCCGATCTCTGCAGCACCGGCATCAACATCGCCGCAGCCCCGCAGGCCATCGACGTAGTTGCCGAATTCGTTCACCCGTGCCTCGGCCTGTTGCTGCGTAATGCCTGCCGGAAACGTGATCGACACCTGCTTGAGATTGAGGATCGCCTGTGCGGGATCCGCCATCAGCACCTGGCGTTTGTTGATGAGGTAAAGGATCGAAAATCCGCCAGGAATCTCGATTGGTCCCTGCAACTGTCCGGCGCTCATCGTCCGCACTGCTGCGGCAAGCGGCGTGGGAAGCTGGCCCAGCCGCACCCAGCCCAGATCGCCGCCGACCACGGCGGTGGTGGCTTCGGAATATTGGCGGGCATAGGCGACAAAGCTGCCGCCTTGTTGCAATTGCTCTACGATCTGTTTGGCGTTGGCCAACACGGCTTCGCGGTTTTCGCTGGTGGCCGAAAGAAAGATTTCGCCCATCCGATACTCATCGGTGCCCTTCGCTTCGTTCATGCGCTTGAGCGAATCGTTCACCTCATCGGCCGAAACATTGACGAACGGCATGATGTTGCGGCGCAGAAGGTTTTCCCACGCAGCTTCGCCTTCGATCTGCCGCTTGAGCGACGCGGGCGAGGAGCCGATGGAAAGCAGATACGTGTCCATTTTCTTCGGATCATTGCCGAAATTCTGGGCGGCCAGCTGCTGATAGGTCTGTTCGACCTGCTCAGGCTTCACCGCCATCTCGGCCGCCGCAGCAGCCTGAACCTTGAGCGTTTCGTCGATCAGGTTGCGCAGAACCTGCACGCGCAGACGGAGCCTTTCCTCGGGCGAGATTTCCGCTTCCGATGCCGCCGTTACCAGCGCGACACGCTGGTCGATATCGGTGCCGGTGATGACATAGCCGTTGACGATCGCAGTGGCGGTGCGGCGATCGGGATCGGCGTTGCCAAACAGCGTGATGTCTGCGGGCAGGCCGAAGGGATTTTCCGAAGTTGGCACGGCAACGGTCTGCGCGGGCGCCGCAACCGGCGTCAGCGCAAGGCCAATCATCCCGGCCGCCGCCAGCGCGGTGCCGGTTTTGGCAAACAGCGTTTTGGTAAACAGCTTTACACTCACTCGTTCGTTCCCGTCTTTTGGCCCGGCTTGTGGCCAGAATTGCTGCGTGACCGGTCACGCCATTGCTCGCCGATGGCGCGCAGCGGCTGAATGGAAGCTGAGTTCCGCTCGACCCTGTGCGGCGCGTGCCATCGTGCCTTTGGGCGATCCCTTAACGCCATTTGCCGGTGCTGCCAATTCACGCCGACAATTCGCACGCGGGCAACCGTGCGTTACCGGAAGCCGAGATTGCGCAGCGCGAAGAACACCTGGAACGCATTGCCGCGCCGGGCATCGCCTGCGTCGATAAAGTCGCGCCGCCAGGTCGCACCAAATTCGATGCAGTCATCCGCATAGGCGACGCCAAGGCGCGTGCGGATCGGCTCAAACCCATCGGGCAGGAACACCGGGTCTTCATCTTCGTCGGTCAGGTTGACCACGCCCGAACCAAACACGGACCACTTGCGTCCGATCGCGACCCGCGCGGCAGCGCGCAGTTCCTCGCGGTCACGCAAGTCTTCTACGGTGGCGATGTTGCGATCGAGACGAAGATAACCGAACTCGAGATAGGTGCGCCGCGAACCGATGGTCGCGTCGATCTCGTTGCGGCGGACGGCGAAATTGTCCTTGTCCAGCCGGAAACGGTGGGTGAAGCTGACAAGGTTGCGGAAGCGAACTTCGGTGCGGCCGACGAAATCCGAAACACGTTCGGACAGGCCGGTGCCCTCCGGGAAGATATCGTCGCGCGGCGCTTCCAGCCGGAAGGACTGCCCCACGGTCGTCTTGATCCGCCAGCCTGGCCGCTGCAAGTCCCAGTCCATGCCCCATGTGAGGCGGCTGCCGTCTTCGACCCGATCATAGCCGGAGAATCGGTTGAGCGCGAACAGGTTGGAGTCTTCCAGATCAATCGCGCGTGCGTCTTCATTGGGTACGGCCAGGTTGCGCACCGGGGGGCTGGCGACGAATTGCAGGCGCGGCTTGAACACCTGTGTTCCGCCGAAGGCTTCGCCCACGAAGGGCCATTCGATGTCGAGGGCGGCGGTGGCGATCCCGCGCGTGGTCCAGCCTTCGGTGCCGCGATAGGCCTGCGTCACGGTCGCATCGATGTCGTTGGTATTGTAAATGTCGCCCCGCACCAAAGCCGTCAGCGTGACGAGCTGCCCCATGCCCGTCAGCCGCTTCAGATCCCACTGCGCGCCGGCAAAGGCACGCTGGGTGTCCTGCCCATCATTGCGCAGCAGCGCGAGGCTGTTCGCCTGCACCATCAGGTTACCGCCCAGGATGCTGCCCCCGATCTTCTGGCGATAATCGATGGCAGGAAGCGCGAGCGGCACTTGCCCCTGATCAGCGTTCAGCCGCAATGTCTGCGTCGCCCATCCGGCAATCGACAGGTAGGATCGATCCGTGATGCGTTCCAGATTGACGGTCGAACGCAACCGGTCATCGCGGCTGATATCGTAACGGCGCAGAAAAGTCCGGTCGCTTGCGAGACGGATCGAGCTGGTGAAGCTCCAATCGGGCGAGAACTGGAAGGTGCCATTGGCATCGAGATACCCGCGCGGGTCGCTCCGGAAACTCTCCGCGCCGGTGAAATCGGTCGATCGGTCGCTGAAGGTGCCGTAGCCGGTAATCTGGTAGGCGCCCATGTCGGTCAGGTGTCGCCACTGCGCGCTGGCCATCGGGGCGACGTTGGAAAAGACATAAGCGCCCAGCGTCAGATCGCGATTGTCGGCAAGGCGCCAGTAATATTGGCCGCTCAACTCCAGGCCGTTGACCTGCGTGATCCGGACATCGGGCACCAGAAAGCCGCTTTCGGCCCCACCGTCGGTGCGGATCGCGAGACCTGGAAGCGGCAGGATGCTCGCGCCAAACAGCTCAAGCCTTGCGCCTTCAAAGCGCACACGACTTTCCTTCTGGTCGTAGATCACGCGCCGGGCGGTGACGCGCCAGCTGGGATCCTTGGCGCAGCCCTCGGCATCGACGACGGGGCACGCGCTATAGGCCGCATCGGTCAGTACGGCCATGCCATCGGCGTCGCGGGTTGCGGATCGCGCGGCGAGCCTGCCGCCTGCGCGCAAGGCGATCAGCAGTTCGCTCATCGCGCCGGTTTCGAACTCCTCGGTCAGTTCAACCTGATCGGTAAACAGCTGGTTTCCCGCTTCGTCCACCAATCGGATGTTGCCGGTGGCGATGATCCGGCCGGTGGTGCGGTCCCACGTCACCGCGTCGGCCCGAACCGAACGGTCTTCCGAACGCAAGATCACATCGCCGCGTGCGGTGACGGTCTCGTTCTCGTTGTTGTAAGACAGTTCGCGGGCTTCAAAATCAATCTGGTTTGGCTGGGCATCGGCTGGTTCCGTCGCCACCTGGGGGACGGGTTCAGGCGAGGGTGAAAGCTCTTGCGCGGCCAGCGGCGCAGCGGCCCATGCCAGCGTCAGGACCAATGCTGCGCGCGACGCAATGACCCGCGCCGGAACGCGCTGGGCGTGGCACGCGCCGTCCCGCGATCCGTCTGACAATGCTCCCGACATGGCCTTGCCTATTGCACCGCTCGGGCCTAATCGCAATCGCGTTTGCGCACCCATGCGCGCGGCTCGTCGCATGCGCTGGCCGCCATGGCTGTGCGCCCGACCAAACGTATTTTCGGAGAACCCATGCAGATCCACCTCACCGCCGCCCCATCGTCCGATATCCGCCTTCATGCGCGGGTGATCAATCAGGGAGCGGCGTTGAGCAGTCTCGATCCGGCGCTGGTCGAGGGCGCATCGGCATCGCGTTTCACCGGGCGTACGGGCCAATTGTTCGAAGGCTTCGCAAGCGTCGATGGGACGGTCCGGCGCATCGCGCTGGCGGGGGCGGGCGAGGCTGTGACCGACGATCGCCGTGCGAACCTTGAACGCGCAGGCGCGGCGCTGACGGCCAAGTATCTGGTTTCCGGCGAGAGCGCGATGGTGGTCGATCTGGCCCACGCCGGGCTGTCGGCCGATGATGCGGCGGCGGTACTGCTGGGCCTGCGTCTGCGCGGCTGGCGGCACGATAAGTATCGCACCACATTGGCTGCCGACAAGCGCCCTTCGCTCGTCAATGTCTACATCACCGGCGCGCCCGAAGGCACCGCCGCCGCGTGGGAGCGTGAATCCGCTGTGGCCAAGGGCGTCGAATTCACCCGCGGGTTGGTGACCGAGCCTGCCAATATCATCTATCCCGCCAGCTTTGTCGCTGCGTGCGAAGAAGCCTTTGCCGGCACCGGCGCAGAAATCACCGTGCTGGGCGAAGCGGAGATGAGCGCGCTCGGCATGGGCGCGCTGGTCGGCGTGGGGCAGGGGTCTGAACGCGAATCGAAGCTCATCGCAATCCGCTGGAACGGCGGAAACGCCGGTGACAAGCCCACGGTGTTCGTCGGCAAGGGTGTCACCTTTGACACCGGGGGCATCTCGCTCAAGCCGGGTCCGGGCATGGAGGACATGAAGTGGGACATGGGCGGGGCAGGCGCAGTTGCCGGCGCGATGCTGGCGCTGGTGAACCGGAAGGCGAAGGCCAACATCATCGGCGTCATGGGCCTGGTCGAGAACATGCCCGACGGCAAGGCGCAGCGCCCCGGCGATGTCATCACCACCATGAGCGGCCAGACGGTCGAAGTGCTCAACACCGATGCCGAAGGCCGGCTGGTGCTGTGCGATGCGCTGCACTGGGCGCAGGAACAGTATGACGCGGCCCGCATCGTCGACCTCGCCACGCTGACCGGCGCGATCATCGTTTCGCTGGGCAATGAACACGGCGGGATGTTTGCCAATGACGATAGGCTGGCGGCGCAGTTGACAGCAGCAGGCCAAACCAGCGGTGACAAGCTGTGGCGCATGCCGCTTGGACCGAATTACGACAAGCTCATCGACTCGCCGATCGCCGACATCAAGAATGTCGGTCCCCGCGAAGCCGGATCGATCACTGCGGCGCAGTTCCTTCAGCGTTTTATCAAGAACGGCACCCCCTGGGCGCACCTGGACATCGCTGGCATGGTCTGGTCGAACAAGCCGGGCCATACGTGGGAAAAGGGCGCCACCGGATATGGCGTGCGGCTGCTCGATCAGTTCGTGCGGGACGTGGCTGAAGGTTAGCGTCGAAGCCGGGAGTTCGCGTCATTCCGAAAATGCGGAAAAAGTCTGAGCTTCCGACCAAGACCTGCCTCGCCTGCGGGTTGCCTTTCACGTGGCGCAAGAAGTGGGAGCGCGATTGGGACAATGTGAAGTATTGTTCCGACCGCTGCCGCCGTTCCAAAGGGTCCGCATGAAACTCGATTTCTGGCAGGTTACGCACGACCCGCTTGAAAAGGTCGTCGCCCTCATCGCCAGACGTGCGCTTGGCGAGGGGGAGCGGGTGCTGGTCGTCTCCGCCGATCCGGAACAGCGCATCGCGATTGCCCGTGCCCTGTGGCAGGCAGGGCCGGAGAGCTTCCTGGCGAATGGCGAGGCGGACGCGCCCGGCGCCGATCGCCAGCCCATTCTGCTTTCGGCGCAATGCGCCGCAGCCAATGGTGCCAGCCATGTGATCCTGGCCGATGGCACCTTTCGTGACAGTCCCGGCTTTGCCCGCGTCTTCTTGCTGTTCCCGCCCGAGGCAGCACCGACCGCCCGCGTGGCATGGCGCGCGCATGACGGGCGCGATGACGTTACCCGCGCCTATTTCGCGCAGGAAGATGGCCGCTGGGTCAAGAAGGCCTGAGGCCATCGCCGCTCGCGAAAAGCTTGCCTCGAGGCGGCTGATGAGAGATGCTCTGATCCGTTCTTGCGACTGGGGGGTTGGGCGATGAAGCGGATGCAGCGGATTGGTGCAGGGGGTGCTTACCTGGCGTTGCTGGTGATGCTGGCGGCTTGCGGTTCGGAAACGTCGGGCGAATTCACCACCGAAGATGGTGAGAATGCCGAATACACCGTCGACAAGGCGACGGGCGAAACCAGCATGACGATCAAGGGCAAGGACGGCACGGCGACCTTGCGTTCGGGCGCGGACGTGCCTGTGTCTCTGCCGGATGGGTTCAGCCTGTTTCCGGGATCGACGGTGGTCAGCAACACGGTCGTCAATCAGCCCGATGGGCAGGGCACGATGGTCGCCTTCGAGGCCCCGGCGCCCGCCGACACCGTGATCGCCCACTACCGCGAACAAGCCGAGGCCGCCGGGTTCGACATTCAGATTGAGATGAACACCAATGGCACGGCAATGGTCGGGGGTGAGCGCAAGGCGGACAGCGCCTCGTTTTCGATCACCGCCACCGCAGGCGATGAAAGCGGCACGGCAGGGCAGATTATCATCGGCACCAGACTACGCGGCTAACGCCCTCCAACCTTCGTGAAAACGTGGTCTGGCTGCCCGGGAACGATGCCGGTGCGCGGGCACGTGCGCAGGCGCTTGCCATTTTGCAGCGCAACATCTACGGGCGCGGCCAATATCCCGTAATAAAAAGACGTTCACAGGAGCATTATCATGGCGGTCACCCGCACCTTTTCGATCATCAAGCCCGACGCCACCCGTCGCAACCTGACCGGCGCGGTCACCAAGATGCTGGAAGATGCCGGCCTGCGCGTTGTCGCGTCGAAGCGTATCCACATGACCCGCGAACAGGCCGAAGGCTTCTACGGCGTGCACCGTGAGCGTCCCTTCTTCGGCGAACTCGTCGACTTCATGATGAGCGAGCCGGTTGTGGTTCAGGTGCTTGAAGGCGAAGACGCCGTCGCCAAGAACCGCGAAGTGATGGGCGCGACCAACCCCGCCGACGCCGCGCCGGGCACGATCCGCAAGGAACTGGCGCTCTCGATTGGTGAAAACACCGTCCACGGTTCGGATTCGGAAGAGAACGCCGCGATCGAAATCGATTTCTTCTTCAAGCCTGAAGAACTCGTCGGCTAACTGTTTGCCCTCGTTGAAATGCACAGGGCCGTCCCGCGAGGGGCGGCCCTTTTGCGATGTGCGCCGTCATCAGCCGGTATTGGAAAAACGGGCAAGCTGGGCGGCGTGGGCGTGATGGTGTCCGCCTTGGCTGGCCGCCATGACCCGGCGCATCGCCGCGAGCGCCTGCGGGGTCAACGGTACAGCCAGATCTGTGTAAACGCGCGCAATTGCAGACTGCCAATCCGCGTTGAGATCATCGAACCTCGCCTGCGCGACCGGCCCCTGCCAATTGGCCAGCGCCCTGGCCATGCGTGCCTCACGCAGGGCAATCTTGTGCTCCCACCGCGCTTCGATTGCGGCGAGGCTGCAGGTGTCGCACTGCATCGCCATCTGGTTAGCCGCAAGGCTGACCGCGCTTCTGAGGACCGCGTCATGCGCCCGGTGCGCGATCACCAGCCGCGCATCGGGAAACTGCGCAAGCAAGGTCGCCAGATCCTCGGTGAAGGCGGGGACTTTCAGAACGCGTGGGAGGTCCGCAACGCCGCGCGAAGCGGCATCGGTGCGCAGGATGCGGGTGAATTCGCGATAGATCGGGGCCGGATCGCGCGTCTCGCTCCATCCCGAATAGGTCGGGATATGCCACTGTGATTCGTAAATCGAATGGTGGAGCGCGGCGGAAATCCATGCCAGCTCCTCCTCGACCCCGTTTGCGGTCATCGGGTGGATCGATTGCATCCACGGATTGAGCGTGCCCAGCATTGCGAGCTCAACCGCGGCCCTGACGCGGTTGAGGCCAAGCCGCGCTCCACGGCGCGCGGGCACGGGATGATAGGCATCGCAATAGCGGGTATGCGAATGGGCCGGATCAGCGGCGAGCAGGGTGTGAATGCGGGTGGTTCCGCTGCGCATGTGGCCGATGACGATGATCGGCGGGGCCAGCGGCGTTTCCAGCAATTCTGGCCGATCACGCCAGAGCGCGCCGAAGGCCAGCCGGTTCTTCACGGCGCGCGACAATTGTCCCCAGGCCATCGCCTTGCCCAGCGGGTTGAGGTTCGCTTCGGCGTCCAGCGCCTTGCACAAACGCGCCAATCTTTCGCGGAAATCGGCCACGTCTTCTTCGCTGCGCCCGCCATGTTCCACCGCCTCTGCCCGCGCACCGTAGAGCTTGGTCGCGGTCGCCCATAGCGCATCGGGATCAAGATCGGGCTGGGGTAACCATCCCTTCGACCACGCCTTATCGAGAAAGGTGTTGGCCCGTTCGGCTAAGGGGCCACGCGCCAGCAGATGCGGTCGAACGGGCGGGGCGCGTGCTACCATCAGAACGTGTCCGCGATATCCAGCAGCCGTGTCAGTCGCTTGGGTGCCGCGCTGCGCCAACTGCGCTGGAGCCAGGTGGCGATTTCATCCCAATCCACGCCCGGCCGGTTGAGGATGATCCCCACCCAGCCGCTCGCGCCATAATAGGCGGGCTTGAAATAGACCTCCGGCTGCGTTTCCACCAGGTTCAGCAATTCGTCCATCGACCCGGTGCGCGCCAGCAGCGCGATGTGCGGCGTGCCGTGGTGCTGATCGGCGAAATAGGCGAAATACTTGCCGGTTTTCTCGCCGCCGACCCGAAAGCCGGGGCTGCCGTGGCTTTCGCGTTCGTCGGTTTCGGGCAGGGCGAGGGCGTGTTCACGCAGCCGCGCCAGAAGCGCAGACGGATCGCGCCATCGTCCGACATATTCGGCCACGGCCCGCGGATAGAGCTGATGTTCGGCCAGCTTGACGCGGCTTGCCAGGCTTTCGGGCGTATCGCCGGTCACGATCGGCACCCGCACCTGCGCCAGCACTTCGCCCGCATCGAGTTCGGGCGTGACCAGATGCACGCTCGTCCCGGCATGGCTGTCACCTGCCGTAAGCGCGCGGGCATGGGTGTCCAGCCCTTTGTAAAGCGGGAGCAGCGAGGGGTGGATATTGAGCATCTGGCCTTGCCACCGCTGCACGAAAGCGTCCGAGAGGATCCGCATATAGCCCGCCAGCACGATATATTCCGCATCCGCCTCCCGCACGGCGGCTTCCATGGCGGCATCATGCGCTTCGCGAGTCATCCCTTTGTGGGGCAGGGCGAAGGTGGCAATTCCTTCAGCTGCCGCCAGTTTTAGTCCGGGCGCCTCCGGATCATTGCTGGCGACCAGCACGACATCATAGGCGCAGTCTCCGATTCGGCTGGCATAGACAAGCGCGGCCATATTGGTGCCGGCGCCCGAAATCAGCACAGCGATGCGAGCCTTTTCAGCCAAGGTGGGTGGCGTCCCAATCGGCTTTCGCTGCCCAGGTTTCCACCGACCCGCGCACGGTGCAGCCCTTGTCGCCCGCTTCGATCCGGCCGACGGTAAAGACGGTCTCGCCTGCGGCCTCAAGGCGCGCGGTGACATCCGTGACCTTATCTGCTGCAACGGCCAGCACCATGCCGACCCCGCAGTTGAAGGTGCGCGCCATTTCCTGCGGCTCGATCTGCCCTTGCGCTTGCAGGAACGCCATCAGCCGCGGCTGGGGCCACAGATCGGCATCGACGTGCGCGTGGGTGCCATCGGGCAGAATGCGCGGGATGTTTTCAAGCAAACCGCCGCCGGTGATGTGGGCAAGCGCGTGGATTTGCCCGTCACGGATCAAAGGCAGCAGGCTTGTGACATAGATTCGCGTCGGCGCGATCAGCGCGTCGATCAGCAATTGGTCCTGATCGAACAGGGCGGGGCGGTTCAGTTTCCAGCCCTTGTCCGCTGCGAGCCTGCGCACCAGCGAATAGCCGTTGGAATGCACGCCGGAGGACGCAAGGCCCAGCAGCACGTCGCTCGGTGCAACCTTGTCGCCCGTCAACTGCTCGCCGCGCTCGACCGCGCCCACGCAGAAGCCAGCAAGGTCATAGTCTCCGGGCGCATACATTCCCGGCATCTCGGCAGTCTCGCCGCCGATCAGCGCGCAGCCGGCGATCTTGCAGCCTTCCGCAATACCCGCGACCACGCGGGTTGCCACACCGTTCTCCAGTTTGCCGGTGGCGAAATAATCGAGGAAGAACAGCGGTTCGGCCCCTTGCACGATCAAATCGTTGACGCACATGGCAACCAGATCGATGCCGACCGTGTCATGGCGGTCATGTTCGATCGCCAGCTTCAGCTTGGTGCCGACACCGTCATTCGCTGCCACCAGCAGGGGATCGTTATATCCAGCCGCCTTAGGATCGAAAAACCCGCCAAATCCCCCCAGTTCGCTAGTCGCACCGGGGCGCGCGGTGGCCTTTGCCAGCGGGGCGATGGCCCTGACCAGCGCGTTGCCCGCGGCGATGGATACGCCCGCATCGGCGTAGGTGTAGCCAGTGCCTTGCGGCGCGCTCTCGTCAGTTGTCCCCGAAGTCATGCACGCCGCTTTAGCCTTTCGCGCTTGGAATTCCACTCGCCATTGGGCAAAGGACAAGCGATTTTCCCCATGAGCGATCCGCTTTCTCCTTCCGGCCCCCGTGTGGCCTTCCTTCGGCCCCTGCGGCGCTGGCTCGGCGGGGCCGTGTTTGCGATGGCGTTGCTGGGCGGCGGCTACACGCTGTGGGCGCAGATCGCAGGCGAGCGCGGCATTGCGCCGACCGCTGCCAGCGCCGACATCGAGGTCAAGGGCGTCAGCGTCGATGTCCAAGGCAAAAGCGCCGAGGATGCCCGCGCAAACGGCTGGCGCGAGGCGCAGCGCAAGGCGTGGGAGAAGCTGAAAGGCCCCAAGCTGTCCGACAGCCAGCTCGATGGGCTCGTGTCAGCGATCGTCATTGAGCGGGAGCGGCTCGGGCCGCGGCGGTATATTGCCACGTTGGGCGTGGTGTTTGATCGCAGCCGTGCAGGGTCTTATCTTGGTGGAGCGGAGCGTCAGGTGCGTTCGGCCCCGCTTCTGCTCATCCCGGTGCAGGAGTCGGGCGGTGCCTACATCACGTTTGAACAGCGCACCCCCTGGCAGCGCGCATGGGCCGAGTTCAATCCGGGGGCGAGCCGGATCGATTACGTCCGTCTGTCGGGCGCGGGAGGTGATTCGGTGCTGGTCAATTTCGGCCAGACGACTCGCCGCAGCCGGGCATGGTGGCGCTCGGCGCTTGACCAGTATGGCGCGACCGATGTGCTGATGGCCTTCGCCCGGCTCGACTACCAGTTCCCCGGCGGGCCGGTCAGCGGCACCTTCACCGCGCGTTACGGCCCGGACAGCCGCCCGCTCGAAACATTCACGCTCGAAGCTGATAGCCAGGATGCGCTGCCGGCGATGCTGGTGCAGGCGGTCGAGCGAATGGATGGAATTTTCACCGCTGCGCTTGCCTCGGGCAAATTGCGCCCCGATCCCAGTCTCAGGTTCGGGTCCGGCGGCACCATGGATCTGGCGATCGAGCAGTTGATCGAGATCGGCCGTGCGGCGCGGGCGCGCAACGCTGCCGCGGCTGCCGCAGCAGCGGCTGGCGTGCCACGGATCGAAGCCGAACCTGTCACGGGGATCGAACCGGGCGAAGCCGCAGCGCGCAACATCACCGTTCAGTTTGCGACGCCCGATGCAGCCGCGTTCGACACCGCGCTGGGCGCCGTGCGGGCCACCGGCGGTGTGCGCGGCGTGGGTGTCACCAGCACCGCAATCGGTGGCACATCGGTCATGAGCGTGAGCTTTGGCGGAACACTGGAAGACCTCGCCGCAGCCCTCGAAGCGCGCGGGTTTACCGTCCGCCGGGGGCCGAACGCGCTCGCCATCAGTCGCTGAGCCGCATAGGTAGCGGTGCGATGGTTGAGCCCTCCCAGATAGCCCTGCCGCTTTGCGCGCGCATGCCCGCCGGGGCGCAGCGGATTGTCGTCGGCTCGGCCAATCGGGCAGCGATTGAAGCCTTGCAGGGGCCGATGCGCTGGCCATTCCACGTTGCCGTGCTGACCGGTCCGCCGCGCTCGGGCAAAAGCCTGTTGGGTCGGTGGGCGCGCAGTTATCATGGCGAAGGTGGGCTCGACGTGATCGACGATGCGGAACAGCTGGATGAAACGGCGCTCTTCCATCGCTGGAATGCGGTGCAGCAAGGGGGAAGCCGAGAGGGCGAGGCGTTGTTGTTGATCGCCAACTCCGATCCTTTGGGCGGTGGCTGGCGGATCACCCTGCCGGATCTGGCTTCGCGCATCGGTGGATCATTGCAGCTTGCGATCCGTCCGCCAGACGACGAGATGGCCCGTGAACTCATTCTGGCCCACGCCGAGCAACGCGGCCTGAGCCTGCCGGACGGCGCGGCGGACTATCTGGTTCCCCGGACAGAGCGCAGCTTTGCGGCGATCGAGGCGCTGGTTGCGGCAATCGACCGGATTTCCCTTGAACGCCAGACGCCTGCCACCATGTCCGTGTGGCGCGCTGCGCTCGAGGTCTTGCATGGCCCCGAACAGCAACGCCTGTTCTAGGCGCTGCGCATTGCATCGCGCAGGTTTTGATGGGAATATGACGGGCCATGTTTGACCGGCTGATCAGCTATCTCGACTCTGTGCGGGCCCGCGACCCGGCGCCGCGTTCGCGCTGGGAAATTCTGCTTTACCCTGGCGTGCTTGCGCTAGGGCTGCACCGCGTGGCGCATTGGCTGTTTGAAGCGCGGTTGTATTTCCTTGCGCGGTTTATCAACCATGTCTCGCGGGCGTTGACCGCGATCGACATTCACCCCGGTGCGACCATTGGCAAGAACTTCTTCATCGACCACGGCTTCACCGTCATCGGCGAGACGGCCGAGATCGGTGACAATGTCACCATCTATCAATGTGTCACGCTGGGTGGTTCCAATCCCACCAATGGCAAAGGTGGCAAACGTCACCCGACATTGCAGGACAATGTCATCATCGGTTCGGGCGCGCAGATCATCGGGCCGATTGTCGTGGGAGAACGTGCGCGGGTCGGCGCCAATGCAGTTGTCACCGACGATGTGCCGGCGGGCGCAACCATGATCGGATTGAAGGCCCGCTCCACCCTTGTGCCTGCCGAGGAATGGCTGCGTGAATTCATCCCCTATGGCACGCCATGCGATGATCCGCCCTGCGATGAGCAGGGCCGGGCGCGCGGTGACTGTGTTGAGCGGCTTGAAGCGGAGCTGGCCGTGATGCGCGAGGAGATGGCGGTGATCAAAGCGATGCTGGCCGACCGTGCCGCGCCGACCCCCATCACGCCTGAACCCGTGCATCTCCACAAGCGCGCGGCCGAGGAGTGATCGCTTGAAGAGCGGTTCGCAGACCCCTGCGCTATCGGGACAGGTGCTGTCGTTTCCCGCCCGGGCGACCAATCAGGTCGGCTTCGAACGGGTCGAATTGCAGCGCATCCTCGACCTGTATGGTCGCATGGTGGCGGCTGGCCAATGGCGCGACTATGCCATGGACTTCGATGCCAACGCAGCAACCTTCGCTGCTTTTCGTCGTGCGGCAGAGCGTCCTCAGGCCCGGCTGGAAAAGCGTCCGGCGCTGCGATCCAAACAAGGGATGTGGACGCTCTACGGCGAACACGGCCAGGTGTTGAAGCGCGGCCATGATCTCGCCAACGTGCTTGCGCCAATGGAGCGCAAGTTGCTGAAGGCGGTTGATGACTAGCGCAAAAAAGGCCCGATCCGGAAACCGGATCGGGCCTTTTTGAAATCAGACGATGTCGGCTTAGCCGCGTGCGCTGGCGGGGCCGGTGCCGGTGACCTTCTGCATCGCCTTCAGGATGTTGCCCGATTGCTCGCTACCCGATTGCGGGGCGATGAGGTTGGTGAAGGCGTTGATCTCATCCCAGCGGGCAGCGAAGCCTTCAACCGTTCGGTCTTCGTCCTTCAGCCACACGGCATCGTTCATCACAGTCCACGAAGAGTGGAAGCCGCCCGCGCCCGCGCCGACGATGGCGTTGCTGGGCGCGTCTTCGCTGACGAGGAACAGCGCGGCAGGAACAACGTTTTCCGGCGCGAACAGCTTGAAGGCTTCTTCGGGGAACAGGTCTTCGGTCATGCGGGTGCCCGCGACCGGCGACAGCGTGTTGCAGCGCACGTTATATTTCGCGCCTTCGAGTGACAGCGTCTTGGTCAGACCCGCAAGGCCCAGCTTGGCCGCGCCGTAATTGGCCTGGCCGAAATTGCCGAACAACCCGGTCGAGGATGCGGTCATCAGGATGCGGCCATAGCCCTGCTCGCGCATCAGTTCCCAGCACGCCTTGGTGGCGAAGGCCGATCCGGTGAGGTGGACCTTGACGACGAATTCAAAATCGGCCGGGTCCATCTTCACGAAGGTCTTGTCGCGCAACACGCCCGCGTTGTTGATGAGGACATGGACGCCGCCCCACTTCTGCTTGGCGTCGGCGACCATTTTTTCCATCTGGTCGAATTCGGTGACGCTGCCGCCATTCGCCATGGCTTCGCCGCCCATCGCCTCGATTTCGGCGACGACCTGCGCGGCGGCGTCCGATGTGCCGGTGCCGTCACGCGATCCGCCCAGATCATTGACGACAACCTTCGCGCCGCGGCGTGCGAGTTCAAGCGCGTAGGCTTTGCCAAGCCCGCCGCCTGCGCCGGTGACGATGGCAACCTTGTCTTTGAAGCTGATGGTCATGGGTGTTTCTCCTGTCCAAAGAAGCGGCGCGGTTTACGCCTGCGTAAAGCGATTTTGCGGGCGCTGCGTGGCACTTTCGACGCCGCCTTGCAACAGCCGAACTGACAGGGTGCGATGCCGTAGGGTCAGGCGGAGCGGCCGAGTGCATTAAGTGCGGCAATCAGATCACCGAACGAATCGATAACCGCGTCCGCACCCAGTTCGTGCGGGGGGGCGTCGCAATAGCCGTAAGCTGCCGCGATGACCGGAACCTCCGCCGCCTTGGCGCTGCGCACGTCATAGCTCGAATCGCCGATGAACACGAACCGACCGCCTCCCAGTGCCTCGCGCGCAGCAAGAACCGGAGCGGGGTGGGGCTTGGCGAGGTATTGGCCGTCCGGCCCCTTACCCATGCTGTCCCCGCCTATAACGGTTTCGAACATGTCGATGAGCCCGAGCTGCGTCAGCACCGAGCGGGCAAAGGCTTCAAATTTGTTGGTGACCACCGCCATACGAATGCCTTGCGCCGCCAGTTCCTCCAAGGATTCGCGCACGCCGGGGTAGGGTGCGGTGTGGACAGCATTGTGGCCTTCGTAATAGGCCAGCATCGCCTTGTAGAGCCGCCGAAATGTGTCCGCGTCCACGCCGCCTTGCGCGTCAATCGCACGGGCCAGCATGATCTTGGCGCCGCCGCCGATCAGGTCTTTCGAGCTTTCAACCGAGACCTCGGCAAAGCCACCTAGCGCCAAGGCATGATTTACCGCCGAGCCCAGGTCGCGGAAGGTATCGAGCAGCGTGCCGTCAAGGTCAAAGCCGATGGCATCAAAGGGGATCGCAGTCATGTCGCGGGACGTGCCGGATGGTTCTTCAAACCGCAAGCATTTGCTGGCAGGTGCGGGTTTGCTTACAGGGGCTTTTATGACCACGACGACGACACATCCTTTCGCCGCTATTATCCTTGCTGCCGGCAAAGGCACCCGGATGAAAAGCGATCTGCACAAGGTGCTGCATCCGATTGCAGGCAAGCCGATGCTGTTGCACCTGCTCGACAGTCTGGCCGAAGCCGCCTTAGATCGCACAGTGGTGGTGGCAGGAGACCGTCACGAACAGCTCGGTGCAGCCTTGGCGAAACGCGATGTCACCGTCGCGCTTCAAGAGCCGCAATTGGGCACAGCCCACGCCGCTTTGCAGGCCAAACCGGCGCTGGCGGACTTCCGCGGGCTGGTGCTGGTATGCTTCGGCGACTGCCCGATGGTAAAAGCCTATACGGTGCGCCGTTTGTTCGGCGCGCTCGAGGGCGGGGCCAAGGTCGCCGTGCTCGGTTTCTGCCCATCGGACCCGCTGGCCTATGGCCGCATCATCGCCGACGTCGACGGCACTGTGCGCAAGATGGTCGAATACAAGGACGCCAATGATGCCGAACGCGCGGTCGATCTGTGCAATTCAGGCCTGATCGTCGCCCATTCGGACGATATGTGGCCGCTGCTCGAAGCCGTCGGCAATGACAATGCGCAGGGCGAATACTACCTGCCCGATGTCGCCACCCACGCGATTGCGCGCGGCGACAAGGTGGTGGTGATCGAGACGGATGCGGATGAAGTTGCTGGGATCAATTCCCGCGCCGAACTCGCCGGGGCCGAAGCCCGTTGGCAGGCTGCCCGCCGGTTGAAGGTGATGGACGAAGGCACCACCCTGATAGCGCCGGAGACGGTGTTCTTCGCTTACGACACGAAACTGGGCCGCGACGTGACCATCGAGCCCAACGTCTTCTTTGGCCCCGGCGTCGAAGTTTCGGACACCGTGCTGATCCGTGCCAACAGCCATATCGAAGGCGCGCGCCTCGCAACTGGCGTTAAGGTCGGGCCGTTTGCGCGGCTTCGCCCTGGCACCGTGCTGGAAGCCAACAGCTTCGTGGGCAATTTCGTCGAGGTGAAGAACGCCGTATTGGGTGAGGGCGCGAAAGCCAGCCACCTCACCTATCTGGGCGATGCCACGGTCGGCGCAGGCGCGAACATCGGCGCGGGTACGATCACCTGCAATTATGACGGGTATTTCAAGTACAAGACCACGATCGGGGAGCGGGCGTTCATCGGCTCGAACTCTGCGCTGGTCGCGCCGGTCACCATCGGCGCCGATGCGATCGTCGCAGCCGGATCGACTGTCAGCCGCGATGTCGCTCCGGGTGAACTGCGAATGGTGCGTGCCGAACAATTGGTGAAAGATGGCTGGGCTGATCGTTTCCATGATGCGATGAAAAAGAAAAAGGCAGCGGAGAAAAAGTGAGCGACAACCTCAAATGCTGGCTGTGCGAGCGTCCCTTGGGCGAAATCGTGCAATGGCATCACCCCGTGCCCAAGGCCAAGAAGGGCAAAATCAAGGTGCCGGTTCACCCGATCTGCCACAAGACGATCCACGCAAACTTCACCAATAACGAGCTTGCCCGCATCGGCGACGATGCCAGCAAGATCCTCGATAATGCCGCCATCGCAAAGTTCGTCGCATGGGTGGCGAACAAGCCGGAGGATTTCGACGCGCCGACGCGGTAGGTGGCGGTGCCTGTATGATGCAACTTGGAACGTTCGGGCGGCTTATAGCGTAGGACTATCAAGACATCGCAATCAGGAGTTAGCGCCATGAAAGCCGTCAAATGGATCGCCGCCAGTGTCGGCATAGCCGCCGTGGGCGCAGCCGCTGCCGTGTATGCCCAATCGCGTCAGACCGAAGAGCCCGACTTTGCCGTCATATCGGCGGAAGAGGACTTCGAAATCCGTGATTATCCCGCGCTTCTCGTCGCCGAGGTCACCCATGACGGGAGCCGCGAGCGCGCCAGCGGCCCCAGCTTCCGGCGGTTGGCGGCGTACATTTTTGCGCAGGACCGTCCCGCAGGTGGCGACAGGATCGCCATGACCTCGCCGGTTCTTCAGGACGAAACTCAACCGGGCGAATGGCGGATGCGATTTGTCATGCCGGCAAAATACACGCTCGAAACCCTGCCGCCCGCACCATCGGATATAGCCCTCACTCAGATGCCGGCCCGGCGCATGGCGGCCATCCGGTTTTCTGGCAACGGTTCGGCCCGCGATCTGGCGTTGATGGAGGCGCGGCTGCGCGACTGGATGGCGGCGCAAGGTCTGATGCCCGCAGGTGGGGCCGAGTTTGCCTTCTACGATGCGCCAATGGTGCCGGGGCCGCTGCGCCGCAACGAGGTGCTGATCCCCGTCGCACCGTAGCGGGCACACCCAGTCCCCTGACCTAAGCGTCCTGCATCCGCCCGGTATCGGCGCTCTTGTCAGCGCCGGTGTAATCACGCGCGGCCACCGGTGCGCTGGCAAGGTAATCCGCTTCCCATTGCGCGAATTCGCTGCGGCTCAGCAGATAACGTGTCCGCGCTTCATTGAAGCTGATCGTCTTGTCATGGACAGCGCGAACGACATCGTCCTTGCGCGCCTTGGACCAGTGGACCCGGTGGGTTTTAGGAAGGGCATGGTAGCTTTTGATCGCATCAGCGATCGAAATATTGCTGGGGTAGGCCATTGCTTTGCTCCTCGTCGCTGTTCCTGTTCGCCCCCGATAACCGCAGTCTTGGCGGGCAGGCTTAACGCGAAGTTACCGGGCGGGGTTAAGTTTCCGTTGAGGAAACGTCCCGTGCCTGACCTGCGGCGAACCGAGCGCAATGTGTCGGACCGCTTTACAAACGAAAGGGCGGCGCCCTGTTCGGGAGCCGCCCTTTGGCAGGATTTGGGAGGATGGTCAGCCGCCGTTCGCGCTGTCCGCCGGGCCCATGAGCCGCTGCATAAGATAGACAAATTGCAGCGCCTGCAGCTTGGCGCGCTGGTCATTGTCGACCCCGCCGGAGTGGCCCCCGGTGGTGTCTTCGAAGTAGTAATAGGGCTGGCCCAGTTCCTTGAGCTTGGCCGCACCCTTGCGTGCGTGCGCAGGATGCGTGCGGTCATCTGCGGTCGAAGCCCACAGGAACGGCGCGGGGTAATCCACGCCCGCCACGATCTTCTGGTAGGGCGAATAGCCTTCGATCCAGGCGCGCTGTTCCGGGATGCGCGGATCGCCATATTCGCCGATCCACGAAGCGCCGCGCCCGATCAGGTGATAGCGCAGCATATCGAACAGCGGGATCTGAACGATCGCCGCATTCAGCAGGTCGGGCCGCTGGGTGAAGAACGTGCCGACCAGCAATCCGCCCTGCGAGCCGCCCTGGATGCCGAGGTGTTCGGGGCTGGTGACACCGCGTTTCACCAGATCCTCGCCCACGGCGATGAAATCGTCCCAGGTGCGCTGCTTGTTCTCGCGGATCGCGGTCTGGTGCCACATCGGCCCGAACTCGCCCCCGCCGCGCATATTGGCGAGCACATAGGCGCCGCCCTTTTCGACCCACAGCTTGCCCGTGGAGCCGAGGTAGCCGGGCAGGCGCGGCACCTGAAAGCCGCCATAGCCGGTGAGCAGGGTGGCGGTGGAGCCGTCCAGCACCATCCCCTTGGGCTTGACGATGAAATAGGGGATCTTCGTCCCGTCCTTGCTGACCGCCTCGTGCTGTTCGACGTCCATCCCGGCGGCGTCGAAGTAGGACGGCGACTGTTTGACTTGCTCGAGCGCCAACCCGTCTTTCGCATAGTACCATGTGCTGGGGCTGAGGAAATCGGTCGAGGTGTACATGATCTCGTCCGTCTCGTCCGCCGAAGCGACGATCCCGACTGTGGCGTTGTCAGGCAGGGCAACCTGCGTACTGGTCCACTTGCCATCAGCGTAGTCGAATTTCAGCACCCGCCCGCGCACATTGTCGAGCAATTGCACGAACAGGCTGTTCTTGGTGATCTGCGCACCCAGCTTGGTCTGGCGTTCTCCCGGCGCCCAGACCAATGACATTTCCACGCCGTTGGGATCGGCCTTCCACGCTTCCAGATCAGCCGACACCAGCGAATCCGGTGCGAAGGTCTGGTCGCCGCGTGTCCATTCCTCGTCGGTCGAGAACAGGATCTGTCCGGCGATGATGCCGTAAGGGCTGGCCTTGGACGGCAGGTCGAGCTGCATCCACTCCCCGTCCTTCTCGAAATAATAGAGCCGCTCGTGGAAGGAAATGCCGCGATAGGCATATCGTCCGTGGATTGTCCCGCTGCCATCGCGCAGAACGGTGGCACCGGCCGAAACATCGGTTTTTTCGCCCCGGAAGATTTCCGGCGCATCTTCGATCCGCGTGCCGCGTTTCCACAGGCGGGTGGTAAAGGGATATTCGCTCTCGGTCGTGGTTTCAGGCGAAAAATTGCGGCTCACCAGCATGGTGTCGCGTTCGATCCACTCTGCACCGCCCTGACTTTCATCGAGGACGAAGCCACCTTCGACAAAGCTTTTCGTGGTCATATCGAATTCGCGCGAAAGGCTTGCGTCCTTCCCGCCGTCAGATAGGCTGACCATGCAGTGCGTGCCTTCGGGCGGCAGGCAGGACGTTCCGGCATAGACCCACTCCTTGCCCTCAGCCTTGGCGAGCGCGTCAATGTCCAGAATGGTCTCCCACTCCGGCTTGTCCGTGCGCCAGCTCTCCAGCGTGGTGCGGCGCAGCAGGCCCTTGGGGTTCTTGGCGTCCTGCCAGAAATTGATCATCCCGTGCGGGGTGAAGGCGACACCGGGGATGCGGTCATCCGAATTGAAGATCGCCAGCGCCTCGGCCTTCAACTGCGCATAGCGCGGATCGGCCTCGAACGCGGCCAGCGTGCGTTCGTTTTCTTGCGCCACCCATGCCAGAGCCTCGGGGCTGCGGGCTTCTTCGAGCCAGATATAGGGGTCTTGCTCAAGGCCGGGGATGCCGTCCGCAGGAGGCTGGGTCGTGGTGCTCTGGGCGACAGCGCCGCTGGTTGCAGTAACTGTCATGGCAAGCGCCAATGCGAGAGTTGAGACAAGTTTCAAACGTCCTCTCCTTCGGGATTCCTGCGCAAGGTTGTGACGGCACGCGGACACAAAGGAAAGGGGATACAAACAAAAAGGGCGGACCAACGGCCCGCCCTCATGTGATTTTTCAAGAGAAAATGTTAGCCCTCGACGTGTTCGGCCAGAACCGTGAGGCCCTTTTCATTCACCTCGGCAAAGCCGCCGCGCACCTGAATGATTTCGGGCGCTGCGTTCGCTGTGGCGAAGACCTGCACCGCGCCGTCGCGGATCGTGCTCATGAAGGGCGCGTGGCCCTCCAGCACGCCGAATTCGCCCTCGGTGCCGGGGACGACCACCATGTGGACATCCTCGGACCGGACGAGCTTGGCAGGGGTTACGAGTTCGAAGTGGAGGGGCATGATGCCTTAGACCTCTTCAGCCATCTTCTTGGCCTTCTCGACCGCCTGCTCGATCCCGCCGACCATGTAGAAGGCCTGCTCGGGCAGGTGGTCATATTCGCCGTCGACCACCGCCTTGAAGCTTTTCACGGTGTCTTCGAGCTGCACGAACACACCCGAGATTCCGGTGAAGACTTCGGCGACGTGAAACGGCTGGCTGAGGAACTTCTGCAGTTTGCGCGCGCGTGCGACGACCAGCTTGTCCTCTTCCGACAGTTCATCCATCCCGAGAATGGCGATGATGTCCTGCAGGCTCTTGTACTTCTGCAGGGTTTCCTGAACGCGGCGGGCGGTTTCGTAATGCTCGGCGCCGACAACGCGGGGTTCGAGAACGCGGCTGGTCGAATCCAGCGGGTCCACCGCCGGGTAGATGCCGAGTTCCGAAATCGCACGGCTGAGCGTGGTGGTCGCGTCAAGGTGCGCAAACGAGGCAGCAGGCGCCGGGTCAGTCAAGTCGTCCGCGGGAACGTAGATCGCCTGCACCGAGGTGATCGAACCCTTGGTGGTCGAGGTAATGCGCTCCTGCAGCTTGCCCATGTCGGTCGCGAGCGTCGGCTGATAACCCACCGCCGAGGGAATGCGGCCGAGCAGCGCCGACACTTCCGAACCGGCCTGCGTGAAGCGGAAGATGTTGTCGACGAAGAACAGCACGTCCTGGCCTTCGACGTCGCGGAAATATTCCGCCATGGTCAGGCCCGACAGTGCCACACGGGCCCGCGCGCCCGGGGGCTCGTTCATCTGGCCGAACACCAGTGCCACCTTGGAGCCTTCCGAGGTGGCATTGCCATCGGCGTCCTTGGCGATAACGCCGGCGTCGAGGAATTCGTGGTAGAGGTCGTTACCTTCGCGGGTACGCTCACCCACGCCGGCGAAGACGGACACGCCGCCATGGCCCTTGGCGATGTTGTTGATCAGTTCCTGGATCAGCACGGTCTTGCCCACGCCCGCGCCGCCGAACAGGCCGATCTTGCCGCCGCGCGCATAGGGGGCGAGCAAATCGATCACCTTGATGCCGGTGACAAGGATCGCCGCTTCGGTCGACTGGTCGATAAACAGCGGGGCTTCGGCGTGGATCGGCATGGTCATGTCCGCGCCGACCGGGCCGCGCTCGTCAATCGCTTCACCGATCACGTTCATGATGCGGCCCAGAACCTTGGGGCCGACAGGAACCGAGATCTGCGCGCCGGTGTTGACGACTTCGGTGCCGCGCACGAGGCCTTCGGTCGCGTCCATCGCAATGGTGCGCACGGTGTTTTCGCCAAGGTGCTGGGCGACTTCGAGCACCAGCGTCTTGCCGTTGTTCTTGGTTTCCAGCGCGGTCAGGATCGCGGGGAGTTCACCCGGAAACTGTACGTCGACGACGGCGCCGATGACCTGGCTGATGGTGCCGTTGGTGGTCTGGTTGAGAGCGGGGGCGGTTGCCATGATTGTTTCCTTGGCTTGTCGTTAGAGCGCTTCTGCGCCCGCGATAATTTCGATGAGTTCGGTGGTGATCGCGGCCTGGCGGCTGCGGTTGTACTGGATGGTCAGCTTCTGGATCAGGTCGCCCGCATTGCGCGTGGCGTTGTCCATCGCGTTCATCGAGGCGCCCTGTTCCGAAGCCTCGCGTTCCAGCAGCGCGCCGAACAGCTGGGTGCGCACATAACGCGGCAGCAGCTCTTCGAGGATTTCCTCCTCGCTCGGCTCGTATTCGACCACCGAATCCAGCGCGACCACATCGGTCGGGGCAGGGACGGGAATCAGCTGGTTGATCGTCGGATCCTGCGCCAGTGCCGACTTAAAAGTCGGGTAGACGAGGTGCGCGATGTCGAACTTGCCGGCATCGAACATGGCGATCAATTCGTTGGCGATGGCTTCAGCTTCGGCAAAGCCCGGTGTCTTGACCGTGCTGGTGTCGAAACCGCCCCCGATCAGCGTCGGGAACTCGCGCTTCAAAGGCGCGCGGCCTTTTTTGCCGACCAAGTAGAATTCCACCGTCTTGCCGGCCGCTATCAGCTCCTTCGCCTTGACCTTGGCAGCCTTGACGAGGTTCGAGTTCAGACCGCCGCACAGGCCCTTGTCGGTGTTGACCACCACGAGGAGGTGGCGCTGATCCGATCCGGTGCCAGCCAGCAGCCTGGGCGCGCTATCGCCCGCAACCTTGCCTGCCAGCGATGCCATCACCGCAGCAAGGCGCGTGGCATAGGGCCGGCCGGCCTCAGCCGCAGCTTGCGCCCGGCGCAGCTTGGCGGCTGCGACCATCTGCTTGGCCTTGGTGATCTTCTGGGTCGATTTGACCGAGTTGATCCGACCTTTCAGTTCCTTGAGTGAGGGCACTGGGCGGTGTCCTTACGCGAACTGCTTGGCGAAAGCTTGCAGCGCGGCCTTGGCCTTGTCGGCGACCTCGCCTTCGAACTTCTTGCTGGTGCGGATTTCTGTCACCACGTCGGCGTGTTCGCGGCGCATGTAATCGAGCATCTGCGTCTCGTATTCGCCCACGCGGTTCACCGGGATGCTATCCAGGAAGCCGTTGGTGCCAGCATAGATCGACAGGGTCTGTTCCTCGAACGGCATCGGGCTGAACTGCTTCTGCTTCAGCAGCTCGGTCAGGCGCGCGCCGCGGTTCAGCAGTTTCTGGGTCGAGGCATCGAGGTCCGAGCCGAACTGCGCAAACGCCGCCATTTCGCGGTACTGCGCCAGATCGAGCTTCATCGAGCCCGACACCTTCTTCATCGCCTTGGTCTGAGCGGCACCGCCCACGCGGCTCACCGACAGGCCGACGTTGATCGCCGGGCGGATGCCCTGGAAGAACAAGCCGGTTTCAAGGAAGATCTGACCGTCGGTGATCGAAATCACATTGGTCGGAATATAGGCCGACACGTCGCCCGCCTGTGTCTCAATGATCGGCAGTGCGGTCAGCGAACCGTGGCCGTTGGCTTCGTTCATCTTCGCGGCGCGCTCAAGCAGGCGGCTGTGAAGGTAGAACACGTCACCTGGATAGGCTTCACGGCCCGGAGGACGACGCAGCAGCAGCGACATCTGGCGGTAAGCCACGGCCTGCTTGGAAAGGTCGTCATACACGATCACGGCGTGCATGCCGTTGTCGCGGAAGAATTCACCCATCGCGCAGCCGGTGTAGGGTGCGAGGTACTGCAGCGGAGCGGGCTCCGAAGCGGTCGCGGCAACCACGATGGAATATTCCATCGCACCGTTTTCTTCGAGCTGCTTGACGATCTGCGCCACCGTGGAACGCTTCTGGCCGACCGCGACATAGACGCAGTACAGCTTCTTGCCTTCATCGTCGCCCGCGTTGGCTTCCTTCTGGTTGATGAATGTGTCGATGGCGACAGCGGTCTTGCCGGTCTGACGGTCACCGATGATCAGCTCGCGCTGACCGCGGCCCACGGGCACCAGCGCGTCGATGGCCTTGAGGCCGGTCTGGACGGGCTCGGAAACGGATTCGCGCGGGATGATGCCTGGTGCCTTCACTTCGACGCGGCTGCGCTTTTCGGCCACGATGGGCCCCTTGCCGTCGATTGGGTTGCCCAGCGCGTCGACGACGCGGCCGAGCAGGCCCTTGCCGACCGGTACGTCGACGATGGTGCCGGTGCGCTTGACGACATCGCCTTCCTTGATTTCAGCGTCCGAGCCGAAAATCACGACGCCGACGTTATCGGATTCTAGGTTAAGGGCCATGCCCTGCACGCCGTTGGCGAATTCGACCATCTCGCCAGCCTGCACCTGATCGAGGCCATGGATACGGGCGATGCCGTCACCCACCGACAGCACGGTGCCGGTTTCGCTGACTTCGGCCTCGGTGCCGAAATTGGCGATCTGGTCCTTGATGACCTTCGAGATTTCTGCGGCGCGGATTTGCATGGGTAGTGTCCTTTAAGCCTGCATGGCTTTGGCAAGCGAGTTGAGACGGGTGCGGATCGAGGCATCAATGCGCTGCGAACCAATGGTGACGACAAGGCCGCCAAGCAGGTCGGGATCGACCGAGGCGGTGAGCATGACCGTGCGACCTTCGCGCGCGGTCAGCTTGGTCTTGAGCGTGGCGAGCTGATCGTTCGACAGCGGGTGCGCGCTGGTGACGGTGGCGGTCACTTCGCCGCGCTGGGCTGCGGCAATCGCCTTGAAGGCGCTGATGATCCCAGGCAGCTTGGCCAGACGGCGGTTGGCGGCCAGCACGCCGAGGAAGTTGGTGGTGAGGTCGCTGAGTTGCAGCTCCTTCGCCACGGCCGCCATGGCCTTGCCCTGCACATCGCGGGCAAGTTCGGGATTGGTGGTCAGAGCGGCCAGATCGTTCGATTCGGCAAGCGCAGCGCTCAAGGTGCCGAGATCGCTCTCGACCGCAGTCACCTTACCGTTTTCAGCGGCAAGATCGAACAGGGCCGAGGCATAACGTCCAGCCAGACTAGCCTTGATACCGGCGGAAATATCCACGCGTGTGCAATCCTCTTGCGAAGCTTCAACGAAAAAATGCTTGGGCCTTGGGAGCGGCGAACGCACAGGAGCGCCGCCATTAAGGTTGGCGCGCGCCTAGCAATTGATTCCCGATGGTGCAAGCCGTGAGGGGCGGGAATTGTGCAGGTGCGAAGTGCCACCAGCCTTATCGCGCCGGCGCAGCCCCTCTTGCCACGCACGAATAGACCAGCCGTTCATTGGGTCGTTCCGGCAGCCTTGCGATCAGCGCCGACTGCTGTTCGCCCAAGGTTCGTGCCGCATCGCTTACTCCGCAGGCAGGCGGGGTGTAGGCGGCGCGGGCCTCGCGCGCTGCAGTCAGCGCGGTCTGCCCCAGCAAATAGCGGTCGGTGCGCAGGGTGCGGGTATCGGGATCATAGGTATTGAGGGCCACTGCCGTATCTTCCTGCGCCGCAAACACCCGCTGCCATTGGCCGGCCTGCCCTAGACCATATTGTGTGCGCCCGTTGACGCAGCCATCGGCCGACCAATCAAAGGCAACGTCATCGGTTCGTGCCGCCGTTACGCGGCTGCGATCAGGAACCAGGGCGCAGATCAGCGCGCCTTCGGCAGAAAGCGAGGCATCGTTGCCGGGGGCAGGCCCCCCTTGTGCTTCAGAGAGAGCGGTTGCGACCCGATCCTCGATGGCGGCAAGACCGGGGCGCGTAATCCACAGGAACGCTGCACCCACCAGCGCGCTTGCCGCCGCGCCCGCCGCCAGCATGGCGTGCTTGCGGCGGGCTGCGTCAGGGCGCCACACGGCGGCCGCATAACCGCTGCCGATTGCTGCCAGCAGCGCGATCATCGCCAGCGCCATGTGGTTTTCGCGCGCCGCCAGGACGTCCATCTGCGCTTTCAGCTGCGCTGTTTGGCGTACCTCGCGCAAGGTTGCGGCCCGCTCCGCCATCCGCTCGCGCGCCTGCGATTGCTGCGCTTCGAGGCGTTGGCGTTCTTCGGCATTGAGATCGTCGATCGAACGGCACGGGAGCGCATTGGTGACGGGTTCGACCCCGTTATCCCGCAGGAACGGGAGCAGTTCGCGCAAGGACACCGCAAAGTAAAACTCCGCCTCGCCACTGGCTGAATCTGCGCTGAAGCTGTTGACCCCGACCACCCGTCCGCACGGGTCCAGCAGCGGCCCGCCCGAGTTGCCGCGTGCAATGGGCGCGGTGTGGAGGATCGTGTCGAATTGCCGCGAAGGCCGTTCGCCCGAGACGAAGCCGCGCGATTTCACCGGTGGTTGAGCGCGGAAAATATCTGATATGTCAAGTCCTTGCGCCAAATCGACATTCATCGGATAGCCGACTGCGGAGACCTCGCCCAGATTCGCACCGTCCGCGCCCGACAAGACCAAGGGGGGGAGGCGCAGGCTGTTTTGCGCGATTTCGAGCAGCGCCAGATCATTGCGCGGGCTGATCGCGATGACCCGCGCAAAGGCCCCGCCTTCGCCCTCGGAAGGGACGATCCCGATGCGCAGGGTATCGTCCTGCGTGGCTTGGGTCACGACGTGGGCATTGGTGATGATCCGGGTGGGGGAGACCGCAAAGCCGGTTCCGTGGCTCACGGGCACAGGTTCGCCATTCTCCTCACCGATCAGCACCACCCGCACCACCCCGCGCGCAGCGGCGTCGACGTCGCCGGGGTCGGCCGCGACAGGCTGGACCGAGGCGAAGGTGAGCAGGGCGAGGGCAAGCAAGGCGCGAAGCATGGCCTGCCTATAGCCGCTTTTTCACCGCCCGCGACAGCGAAGCGACATTGAGCGCAATTGCCGGGGGTGCAGCGGCAGGTGGTGTGTGCCACAGTGTTTCACGTGAAACATATGCAGAACATTACCGATGAAGACCGCTGGCGGATCGCGCTGGCCAAGGACCGGCGGTTTGACGGTGCCTTCGTGACCGGCGTCCATTCGACCGGCATCTATTGCCGTCCGTCCTGCCCGGCGCGGGCACCCTTGCGCAAGAATGTGCGTTTCTACGCGAGCCCTGCCGAGGCAGAAGCGGCGGGCCTAAGGCCTTGTAAACGCTGCTCTCCCTCAATGCAAAGCGCCGAGGACACCTGCGTCCTGGCCGCCATCGCCGCAATCCAGACAGAAGGCGCGATGACGCTTGCGGCGCTGGCTGACCTCACCGGTTTTGCCCCGACGCACTTCCAACGCCTGTTCAAACGGACGGTCGGGATGTCACCGGCCGCCTTTGGCAGGGCGCTGCGTGAGGAGCGGGTGCGCGAGGCTTTGAGTGCGGGGCAAAGCGTGACCGAGGCCCTGTCTGGCGCGGGCTACGGCGGGCCTAAGCAATTCTATGCAGAGACGAAAGGCAGGCTGGGCATGGCCCCGAGTGACTGGAGCAAAGGCGGCGCGGGCCGCGAGGTGCATTGGGCGGTGTTGTCAACCTCATTGGGCGAGATGCTGGTGGCGGCGACCGACAAGGGCGTGTGCTGTCTCGCCTTTGGTGAGGGCGAGGCGGAATTGCGCGCGCGCTTTCCTCGCGCCGATTTGTTTGCAGCGGGCGATGATTTCCGCGCGCTGTTTGCAAAGGTGGTGGAGGCGGTCGAACAGCCGGGGCCGGGTAGCGCTGCAATCCCGCTCGACGTGAAGGGCACCGCGTTCCAGCAACGCGTCTGGGAAGAACTGCGCCGCATCCCGCGCGGGGAAACCCGCAGCTACGGTGAACTTGCAGCAGCAGTCGGCAACCCCAATGCGAGCCGCGCGGTAGGCGGTGCAAACGGGGCCAATCATATTGCGGTGCTGATCCCGTGCCACCGGGTGATCGCGAGCGACGGGACGCTGGGCGGCTATGCCTATGGGCTGGCGATCAAGGCGGAGTTGCTCAGGCGCGAAAAGCCATAAGGCGCCGCCTACTGCCCATATCGATCAAGCGTGCGGCACGAGGTGTAGCTTTTGCCTTCAAGGCCTTTGGGGGCAACGTTGGTGCACTTGACACTGCTGCCCCAGCGTTCCGCCGATCGCGCCGCCATGCTTTGCATCTCGCTGCGCCGTTCGGCCTGCACGCGCCCGGCCCACGCCTGCGCATCGCGCTGATTGAACTTCAAAACCCGCAGGCGCCGCTGATATTCTTCCGTCGCCAGCCGTGTGGCAGGCGGATTGTATTGCCAATAGGGATCGGTGATCATCGCCACGATCGCGGCATCGCTCAACGCCTGAACACCGAGCTTGCCAATTTCGACCACCAGCTCGCCCAGATATTCGCCTTCGGGAATAGGATCGCCCATGCGGCCTTTGCCGCCGGGGTGGCGATCGACGATGTAATCCGCGATCAGGCGCGGGTTACGGTTCGCGGCAAAATGTTCGCGCAGGAAGGGAACGTTGATCTCGCCGCCCTGTTCATGGGCCTGCTGGCGTTCGGCGGCGATCCGGCGATCTTCGCGCTCGATCGTCAATTCTTCGCACAATGCGGCGGTATCGTAGATGTAATCTTCAGCCTGGGATTGAGTCATGTTCGCGGTCAGGCTGTCGAATTGCTCCTTTGCCCACGTCGCGGCGACTTCGCGCGACACGCCATGCTCGCGTTCAAGCTCGCGGAATTCATCGAACAGCACGGCGCTGCTGAACCGCAGGGGTTCGCCATGGTCTTCGGAATATTGCATCGCGGTGGCGCATTCCAGCGTCGTGTTAGCCAGATCCTGATACGAATCCGTGCCATTATACGCTGCGGCAGCGGGGAACGCGGCGCACCCGATGAAAGCAGCGGTCACAGGCCGAAGTCTGCGCAGCGCCTGCATCCGATCAGATCTGCGATTCGCAGTTGCGGGCGCCCCTGATGATTTCCTGCATCACCTTTTCCGAGCCCAAGACCCGTTCGCGCCGTTTGAATTTGGCGCGCGCTTCCTCATCGGCCCGCGCAGCATCGAGCTGGGCCTGGAAAGCGAGATTGGCCTTCGCTTGATCCCACATGGACGAATTTGTTTTCAGCTGCACGCCGTTGCCCTCTGCAATGCGCACCAAATAGGCGCATTCCGCCAGCCCCCGAAGGTTCTTCTGATCTTCCTTGCTGGCGGCGTGCCCGACAGTTGGCACGCCCAGGCACAGGCTCACAGAAACGGCGGTGAAGAGAATTGAACGGATCATGGCAAGACCTCCGGCGGTGAATAACGCCGGGGATGTATCGCCTTTTCCGAGGCTTGCGGGTGACAAATGCTGTTAGGTCGGTTCCGGGCTGCAATTTTATCGGCAGGAACCCGCGTTCCTGCCGATTTCGGGTTTGTGTCGGACCTGCTCAACCTTCCGGATCGCCGCCCGGTGCGAAAGGTTCGGGCGCGGGGATGTCGCTGGCTTCTTCGGGCTCGTTCATCTGGCCCACGCCCACGCCTTCACCCGGATCGTCCATCACAATGGGGTCCTGCACCGTGCCATCACGGTCGCCCGAGGGGTTGAAGACAGTGATAATCAGAACAACAGCAAAGACGGCGATCACGGCAAGCCAGAGCCATTTTGTCCGGGTCGGGCGGGGATGGGGCGCATCACTCATCGTTTTTTCCTTGCTGTTTCGATCAAGCGACAACAAGCGGGACGCAAGCGGTGCTGTTCCGCCGCCCGGGGCCAATGGACGCTCGGCTGGGACGAATCGAGGCGTACCGGAAAGCGACGGGCCGAAAGGCCTTAATCCAATTTCGGCGTCATCCCCGGTTCGCACTTGGCCATCGCGGCCTGATACGCGGGCCGGTCACCAATGCGCTTCAGGTAGGCTTGCAGGTTCGGCATTGCGGCGATGCTCATCCCGCTCATCGCGCGGCTGGTGGTCAGTTGGAAGCCCATCATGATGTCGGCGGTGGTGAGCTGCGCACCGCCGAAATAGTCCGCTTCGCCCAGCCGCTTTTCGATCATGGCCCAGCTTTTGTGCATCCGGTCGGCCACGAAAGGCGGCAATTCCTTCGCACCCATGAACTGCGCCACCAGCGCCATCATGCCGTTGGTCATGAAGGTCGCATTGGCCCAGTGGTAATAGAACAGGTGGTCGGTGTAATCGCGGTGGCCGGGCGGCAGCGAGAGCGGGGTGCCGGGCGCGTATTTGGCGATGATGTAATCCATGATCGCGCCGCTTTCGCCCAGCA
This sequence comes from Sphingomonadales bacterium, assembly GCA_009995225.1. Lineage (GTDB taxonomy): Bacteria > Pseudomonadota > Alphaproteobacteria > Sphingomonadales > Sphingomonadaceae > Erythrobacter. The sequence goes on from JAACPW010000003.1 coordinate 86,885, forward strand.
CCAGGTCATCGTCGGTGATCACCGGGGCGATGCCCATCGGGTGCAGCGCCTTGTATTCATCGGGCGCGAGGCGATTGTCGGCACGGCGGGTGTAGAGCTTGCATTCGTAATCCAGCCCCAGCTCCTCGGCCAGCCAGACGATGCGTTCGGATTGCGACAGGCGCAGGTGGTGGATAGTCAGCATGGCTTTCAGCTCCCTCAAGCTTCGTTGGCATCGACGTTTCTGGCCCAGCCTTTGCGGGCGGGCACGAGGCTGTCGAGGAATTTTTCGGCGCTTTGCAGATATTCGCCCTGCTTCGCCTCGCCCATGCGGTCCCAGGTGGAAAAGATGCGGCCAATGCGGTGATTGCTTTCCAGCCGCGTCCGGTTCGCGTCCATGAAATGCCAGTACAGCGGGTTGAACGGGCAGGCGTCCGGGCCGGTCTTCTGCGCAACCTTGTACCGGCACTTTTTGCAGTAGTCGGACATCTTGTTGATGTAATTGCCGCTGGCCGCATAGGGTTTGGTCGCCAGCTTTCCTCCATCGGCATACAGGATCATGCCAGCCACATTGGGCAGTTCGACCCATTCGAAGGCGTCGGCGTAGACGGCGAGATACCAGTCCTGAACCGCCTTCGGATCGATCCCCGCGATGAGGCAGAAATTGCCCAGCACCATCAGCCGCTGGATATGGTGCGCGTGCGCATCCTCGCGCGTGGTGCGGATGCAGTCCGACAGGCAGCGCATGTCGGTGTCGCCGGTCCAGAAGAATTCGGGCAGCGGGCGCGTGGCGGCGAGCTCATTTGCCTCGGCAAGGCCGGGCATGGTGTACCAGTAGAACCCGCGCACATATTCACGCCAGCCGATGATCTGGCGAATGAAGCCCTCTACGGAGTTCAACGGGGCGCTGCCCGATTTGTAGGCAGCCTCGGCCCGCTCGCACAATTCGATCGGATCGAGCAGCCCGATATTGAGGCTGGTCGACAGCATCGAATGGTACAGATCGTCCGACCCGTGGACCATCGCGTCCTGATAGGGGCCGTATTTCTCGATCCGCTCCGCGAAGAACGCATCGGCAGCCTCCAGCGCCTCGGCGCGGGTGACGGGCCAGCCGAAGGGCTCCAGATCGCCAAAGTGATCGGCAAAGCGGCGGCCGACCAGTTCGATGACGTCCTGCGTGGTGGCGTCGGGCGCGAATTTGGGGGCGGGGGGCGCTTTCATATCGCCTTTGGGCGGCTCGCGATTGTCGGCATCAAGGTTCCACTGATCGCCTTCCGGTTTGCCGTCATCGCGCATCAGAAAACCGGTCTTCTTGCGCATCTCGCGGTAGAAATATTCCATCGTCAGATGTTTGCGGCCGTCGGCGAATTTGCGGAACTCGGCATGGGTCGCGATGAAACGCGTGTCGGGGCAGATCGTGACCGGGCAGGGCAGGCGGTCTTCCCATTCGGCGATGGCCTGTTGCACCCGCCATTCGCCGCTTTCGGTGACGCGCACTTCGGCAGGGGCATGGCGGTCGCAGGCGCGGGCGACTTCGCCTGTGAAGCTGCCGGTGTTGGCATCATCGTCAAGCGCCACGTAATCGACCGTCCAGCCCTCGGCCCGAAGCTCGGCGGCGAAATGGCGCATGGCAGCAAAGATCAGTACGATCTTCTGCTTGTGGTGTTTCACATACGTGGCCTCGTCCCATACCTCCATCATCACGATGACGGCCGTTTCAGGGGAAAGGCCGTCGAGGCTGGAGAGGTTGCGCGAAAGCTGGTCGCCGAGGATCGGCACGAGGATCGGGTTGGTCATGCCCGGTGTAATGATCGGCATGCGAATTGGTGCCTTACACAAAGCTATACGGGTCAATGTCCACGCCCACCCGCACGCCCGGAGGGAAGGTGACGCCGCCGATCCAGTCGCGCAGCACCGCTTGCAAATTGGCACTGCGTTTCGCGTTGACCAGAAAGCGATAGCGATAGCGCCCGCGCAGCAGCGCCAGCGGGGCAGGGGCGGGGCCGAGGATCTGGAGATCGGCGAGGTGCGGGCGCACATCGCCCAGCCGCGCCGCCGCCTCGCGCGCTTCGCGCTCGTCCTCGCTGGAAAGAATGATCGCCGCCCAGCGCCCGAACGGCGGGGCGCCGGCATCGCGGCGCCCTTGCGTTTCGGCGGCATAGAACGCGTCGCGATCCCCGTTCGCCAGCGCGGCGATGACGGGCGCGTCGGGGTGACGGGTCTGAATCAGCACTTCACCCGCCTTGGCCCCGCGTCCGGCGCGCCCGGCAACCTGCGCGATTTGCGAATAGGTGCGCTCGCCTGCGCGCAGGTCTCCACCTTCAAGGCCGAGGTCCGCATCGACCACGCCCACCAGCGTCAGTTCCGGAAAGTGGAAACCCTTCGTCACAAGCTGCGTGCCGATGATGATGTCGATTGCGCGCCCTTCCGCCATGGCGATGAACTCTGCGGCGCGTTCGGGCGTGTTGAGCGTGTCGGAGGTTGCCACCACCACGCGGGCCTGCGGTAACAGATCGGCAACTTCGGCGGCAATCCGCTCCACGCCGGGGCCGCAAGCGACCAGGCAATCGCTTTCGCCGCATTCGGGGCAGGCCTCGGGCACCTGTGTTTCAAACCCGCAATGGTGGCAGGCAAGGCGGGCAGACAGGCGATGTTCGACCAACCACGCGCTGCACGAAGGGCATTTGAAGCGGTGCCCGCAATTGCGGCACAGCGTCAGCGGAGCATAGCCGCGGCGGTTGAGGAACAGCAGCGATTGCTCGCCCTTGTCCAGCCGGTCGCGCAAGGCTTCAACCAGCGGTCCGGCGAGCCAGCGTTGGCTGCCGGGCTTTTCTTTCGTCAGATTGATGAGCCGTACCGTCGGCAGGCTCGCGCCGCCAAAGCGGCTCGGCAAATCGAGCTTCGTGTAAACCCCGATGTCCGCCATGTGCAGGCTTTCGAGCGCGGGGGTCGCGCTGGCGAGGATCACGGGCACAGCCTCGAACCGCGCGCGCATCACCGCCACGTCGCGGGCGTTGTATCGCACCCCGTCATCCTGCTTGAAGCTGATTTCGTGGGCTTCATCCACCACGATCAGGCCGAGGTTGGCGTAAGGCAGGAACAATGCCGACCGCGCGCCGACCACCACCTGCGCGGTTCCGTCCGCAATCGCGCGCCACGCCCGGCGGCGCTCGGTCGATCGGAGCGAGGAATGCCACAGCACCGGCGCCGCGCCGAAGCGGGCGGCAAAGCGGCTGAGGAAGTTCTCGGTCAGCGCGATTTCGGGCAGCAGCACCAGCACCTGTCGCCCCTGCCGGATCGCCTCGGCCACGGGTTCGAAATAGGTTTCGGTCTTGCCCGATCCGGTCACCCCGTCGAGCAGGAAGGGGGCAAAGGCCCGCGCCGTAACGGCTTCGGTCAGCGTGGCGGCAACCTCGGCTTGCAGGGGCGAAAGATCGGGCTGGTGGTGATCGGGGTCGGCGTACGGATACGCCCGGTCGATATTGACAGTCACCGGTTCCAGCAGTCCTGCACCGGCCATCCCGCGCAGCACGCCTTCCGATACGCCCGCCAATGCGGCCAATTCGCGCATCGTGCCCTGTTCGCCGCCCAGCTTTTCCAGCGCAGTCTTGCGCTGCGCGGTCAGCCGCCCGCTCACGTCGCGGCCCGTCAGCCGGTATTCGGTCATGGTTGCCGGCCCGCCCAGCGCCCCGCCGCTGGCCAGCGCCATGCGCGCCACGCTCGCAAGCGGGGCGCAATAATAATCCGCCGTCCACTCGATCAGCCGTCGCAAGGGTGCAGGCAGAGAGGGGACGGGCAGGACTTCAAGGATCGGGCGCAGGCGCTCAAACGCGATTGCGTCCCCAGGCAGGCGGCCCTCATCCCACACGATTCCCGTGACCTTGCGCGGGCCCAGCGGCGCGATCACCACGCTGCCAGCGGGCGCGGAGACGCCATCGGGCAGCCGGTAATCCAGCGGGCCGAGCGCGGCATTCATAACAAGCAGGCGGACGCGGTTCATCTTCCCGCCATATGGGCACCGGCAAAGGACAAGGGCAACCCGGGAGACCCGACAAATGACCGCAATCACCACCTTCACCCCCACCCGCCGCCGTTTGCTGGTCGGCGTCGCCAGCGGGGCGACGTTGCTGTTGCTCCCCGCCTGCGCAAGCACCGGCGGCTTCAGCATGGTCGAAGCCGTGCGGCGGATGCTGCTGCTGGCATCGGAAAACGCCTTTGCGCGTCTGACCCAGCCCGGCGGGTTCTGGGATCAGCAGGTGGCGCAGGTGGGCCTCAATCAAGTTCTCGGCACGCGCGGCGATGTGCTGTCGCGGATCCTGACGTCGGCGTTGGTCAAGGACCGGCTGGAAGAACGCTTTGCCGACTTTGCTATCGACGCGAGTTTTCGCGCAGCGCCCGTGGTGACCGATGCGATCCAGATGATCGGTTTTGACAATGCCATCGCACTGGTGCGCGGCGGGCCGACGGCGGCAAGCACCTTCCTGCGGGGCGAGGTTGGCCCTGCGCTGATCGATGCCGTGGTGCCCGAACTGGGCGAGGCGATCCGGCTGAGCCGTGATCCGCTGATCGGGCAGGCGCTGTCCGTGCTGACCGGGGTGGATGCCACCGGCGTGGCCGACCGCTTCGGGCGCGAGGTCGATGACGCAATCTGGGGCGAAATCGCGCGCGAGGAAGCCGAGATCCGCACTGATCCGCAAAGCACCCGCGATCCGCTGTTGATCGGCGTGTTCGGCGGGTTGGGGCGAATCTAGAACCGGTATGTCACGACGGCTTGCGGGATATGGTTGATCTTGTCACGCCGGATTGCGTTGGGTGAAAGGACAAGCCAATAGATCGCGCCGACGTCCAGATTGGCCGTTACGGTATGCGTGATGCCCGCCTGCGCGCGCCACTGATCGGTGGAAAATCCGCGCCCAAATCTGCGGGATTGTAGCAGGACAAGCCACTCGCCGCCCACCACCGCACGCCAATTGCGTCCCAGCGGTTGCCGATAATGCACCCGCTGGCGAAGGCGCAGTTCCACCCGGTCGGCAGAATCGAAAAAGCGTTCTTCCAGCCGGGTGCGCAATTCCAGTCGGCCAGGGGTGAACACGGCTTGCTGATGCACGCGCACTTCACTGAAACCGTCCTCAGCCTCGAAAATGCCGATCCCGCCACCGACCCGCGTGTCACCGTCTAGCGGGTGCTCCACTGTCACGCGCAGGTTTTGCAGGTCGCCCCCGACAGCTGAGCCGCGCCATCTTTGGCTTGTGTCGATTGTCAGGATAGTGCCTTCCGCCACTTCCCCGACGGCGATGGCGTTCAGCCAGAATTGCGTGTCTTCTTCGGCGGCAACTGCTTTGGATGGTTGCCAAGCCGCGCAGGTGGCGGCAAGCAGCAGCGAACATCTGATCGCACCGGGAATCATGATGGCCGCATATGGGCCGCCTTTCCGGCTGGCAAACATATACCAGGAGACTCCAGTGAAATTCTTCGTCGACACCGCCGAGATCGAACCGATCCGCGAACTGGCTGCCACGGGCCTGCTTGATGGGGTGACCACCAACCCTTCGCTGATCGCCAAGTCGGGCCGCGATTTCATGGACGTCACCCGCGAGATCTGCGGGCTGGTCGATGGCCCGGTCAGCGCCGAAGTGGTGGCGCTGGATCACGAAACGATGATGAAAGAGGCCGAAGTCCTGCGCAAGATTGCGGACAATGTCTGCATCAAGGTGCCGCTGACGGTCGATGGCCTCAAGACCTGCAAGGCGCTGACGGGGGAAGGCACGATGGTCAATGTGACGCTGTGCTTCTCGGCCAATCAGGCGCTGTTGGCGGCCAAGGCGGGGGCCAGCTTCATCTCGCCCTTCGTCGGCCGGCATGACGACAACGGCTTTGACGGGATGGACCTGATCGAGGACATCCGCCTGATCTACGACAACTACAATTTCGCCACCGAAATCCTCGTGGCATCCGTGCGCCACACCACCCACGTGCTGCAGGCCGCCAAGATCGGCGCCGACGTGATGACCGCGCCGCCCAAGGTCATCCACGATCTGTTCAAGCACGTGCTGACCGACAAGGGCATCGAAGGCTTCATGGCCGATTGGGCCAAGACGGGTCAGAGTATCCTCAAGTAATGGTCGACCAATCCCCGCTCGATCTGTTCAAGCAGGCGCTGACCGGCGCGTCGCGTGCCATCGCGCGCGACGCCGAGGTCGAAGTTGCTTGGAGCGCCGATGTGCCCGGCGCTGCGGGCAACCGCTTTCGCGTGCCTTTGCCGGGGCGCGATCTGCCAGTCGATCAGGTGACCGAGGCACGGGGTTTTGCGGATTCGTTCGCCTTGAAATTGCGCCACCACAATGCTGCGCTCCATGCCAAGTCGGCACCGCCCGAACCGATTGCACGTGCCTGTTATGATGCGATCGAACAGGTGCGTTACGAGGCGTTGGGCGCAAACCGATTTGGCGGGATGCGCGCCAACCTTGATGCCGCGACCGAGCTGCGCACGGCAGGCGACAAGATCGTACGCGCGCAGAACTCTTCCGAAGTGCCCTTGCAAACCGCGCTTGCGCTGCTGGTGCGTCAGGCGCTGACGGGCGAAGCCGTGCCGGCCAAGGCGCAGGGCGGGCTGGAACTGGTGCGCGATTTTCTTGAAGAGAAAGTCGGCAAGGATTTCGGCGCACTGGCCGACAGCCTGAGCGATCAGGCAACCTTCCAGAAGCTCGCGCTCGACATGCTGCGCGAACTCGATCTCACGCGGCCCACCGAGAACCCCGACCAGAGCGATACTGACGACGCAGACGACGACGCGCCCAGTGATGACAGCCAGGGAGAGGACGACAGCCCCAGCGAAGGCGATCCCCAGGCTGCCGAAATGGCGGGCGAGATGGCTGAAGGCGACGGAGAGGGTGAGGAAAGCTCCGACAGCCAGACCGACAGCGACATGTCCGAAGGCGAGCCCAATGACGAAGGCGACGCCTCCAACGCGCCCGTGCGCCCGAATCGCCCGCAGGCCGAAATCCCGCCGAGCGTCGATTACAAAGCCTTCACCAACCGCTTCGATGAAGAAGTCGCCGCGCCCGACCTGTGCGACGCGGAAGAACTCGACCGGCTGCGCGCCTATCTCGACAGCCAGCTGACGGGCTTGCAGGGCGTGGTCACGCGGCTCGCCAACCGCCTGCAACGCCGCTTGATGGCGCAGCAGAACCGCAGCTGGGATTTCGACATGGAGGAAGGCGTGCTCGATGCCGCACGCCTCGCCCGCGTCATCATCTCGCCCGGCACCGCGCTCAGCTACAAGGTCGAACGCGATGTCGAGTTCAAGGACACCATCGTCACGCTGCTGATCGACAATTCGGGCTCGATGCGCGGGCGGCCCATCAGCATCGCCGCGATCAGCGCCGACATTCTGGCGCGCACCTTGGAGCGCTGCGGGGTCAAGACCGAGATCCTCGGCTTCACCACCCGCGCATGGAAGGGCGGGCAGAGCCGCGAGGCCTGGCTCGCCGATGGCAAGCCGCAAAACCCCGGCCGTCTCAACGACCTTCGCCACATCATCTATAAGCAGGCCGATGAACCGTGGCGCCGGGCGCGCCGCAATCTCGGGCTGATGATGCGCGAAGGCCTACTGAAAGAGAACATCGACGGCGAGGCGCTGATCTGGGCGCACAGCCGCCTGCTCTACCGCCCCGAAGAACGCCGCATCCTGATGGTGATCAGCGACGGCGCGCCCGTGGACGATTCGACGCTTTCGGTGAACTCGGCGGGTTATCTTGAGGCGCACCTGCGCAGCGTGATCGAGTGGATCGAGAAAGTCTCGCCGGTGCAGCTGGTTGCGATCGGTATCGGCCACGACGTGACCCGCTATTATCGCCGCGCGGTGACGATCATGGATGTGGAGCAACTCGGCGGGACGATCATGGAGCAGCTGGCGGAGTTGTTCGAGGATGAGAAGGGGGTTAAGCGGAAGTAATTTTGTTTAATCTGGGCATAGGGGATGGTGAATTGAATACGGCTCAGTCGGCACCGCATAGCGATCTGCTCCCGCGCGTCCTCGCTCCTTATGGCGTGGATGCCAAAAGCGTGAGCGCGCAACATGATTTTGTCAATCACCACATCGCCACCTTGGAAACATCAGCCAACGAAACGATCGCACGGACGGGGTTTGTCCTGAAACGGGCAAGCGAAGGGTTTGGGATCGGCTACAAGGTTCCTCTGGCAGTGATCGCCATGGGACAAGCGATGCTGGGCATTGATCTTGCCGTTGCAACGCCTTTCATGGCGTCTAATCCTGCGGCGTTCACAGCAGCAGCAATGGGTGCTGTTTTTTGGGGCTATCAATCCTTAGACAGCGAACAGAAAGCCACATTGCACACCATGATCGGAGAAGCCTTCGATTTCGGTGTCGAACTTGTGAAGACGATCGTCGAGTTTTGTATCAGAACGCTTACGAGCATCCTCAATTCTGACGAACTTGCCGAACTCAAACGATATGTCGCCGAATTTGCAGAGGCGCTGGGATCGAGCCTCTACGAGGTCACTGGCCGGATCTATGACCGAGTAACAGAAATCGCCGGAACTGCCGGTGCGGCGATAACCAGTGCCGGATCGGCGGTCAGTTCTTCTGCAAGCACAACATTCTCGAAGGGCAAATCGCTCATCTGGAAAAACAAAGATGGAAACCCATGAACGTCACCGATGCCGTCACCACCCGCCGGTCGATCCGCGCGTTTCTTGACAAGCCTGTCGATCTGGCCACCGTCACCCGCGTGATGGACACCGCACGCTGGGCGGCGTCGGGGTGTAATTATCAGCCGTGGGAAGCCAGCATCCTCACCGGCCACCCGCTCAAGGACTTGCAGGCGAAGATCATCGCCGATGGCCCGCAGGCGGCAGAGTATGACTGGGCCGCGCCGGGGCAGGAGGATGCCTACAAGGAGCGCCTCAATGCGGTGTCTGCGGGCATGTTCGGCGCTATGGGGATTGCCCGCGATGACGGCGCGGGGCGGATGGCGGCGATGACGCGCAATGCCACCAGCTTCGATGCGCCCGCCGTGATGTTTGTCTATTTCCCGCGCCTGATGAAAGAGCCGCAGTGGTCGGACGTCGGCATGTGGCTGCAAACCGTCGCGTTGCTGCTGCGCGAGGAGGGGCTCGATTCCTGCTGGCAGGAATATATGGCGCTTTATGCCACCACGATCCGCGAATTCCTCGGGCTCGATCACGAACGCTACATGTTCTTTTGCGGGATGGCGATCGGCTACCGTGATCCGGACGCGCCGCTCAACAATTTCGAGCGTGAGCGCGTGTCGCTGAACGAACACGTGAAGTTCATCGGCTTCGAGTGAGGCGGCTTGCACAGGGGTAAGGGATTGGGGCAAAGGCCGCTGCCATGACCGACGCGCCTCTGAAAATGTTCAACTCGCTCACCCGCGAACTCGAACCCTTCACCCCCGTCCACCCCGGCGAGGCGCGCGTCTATACCTGCGGGCCGACGGTCTATAATTACCCGCATATCGGCAACATGCGCGCTTACGTGTTCGCAGATGTGTTGGGGCGGACGCTGTCTTGGAAGGGCTACAAGCTCACCCACGTCATCAACATCACCGATGTGGGCCATCTGACCGACGATGCCGACGCGGGCGAGGACAAGATGGAACGGATGGCGGCGGCGCAAAAGCAATCGATCTGGGACATCGCCGAGCATTACAAGCAGGTCTTCTGGGCCGATGTGCGCGCGCTGGGCATCCGCCAGCCGGCGCAGTGGACGGTCGCGACCGATTACGTTCCGCAGATGATCGACTTTGCGAAGGGGATCGCGGACAAGCACTGCTACGAATTGGAGAGTGGGCTCTATTTCGATGTCTCGACAGTGGTCGATTACGGGCGTTTGGCACGTGCTGTGACCGAAGACGGCGAGGGCCGGATCGACAGCGTCGAAGGCAAGCGCAACGCCGCAGACTTCGCGATCTGGCGCAAGACCCCGCCGGGCGAGACGCGGCAGATGGAATGGGATTCGCCGTGGGGCCGGGGCGCGCCGGGCTGGCATCTCGAATGCTCGGTGATGAGCGGCGAAGTGCTGGGCTTTCCCTTCGACATTCACACCGGCGGGATCGACCACCGCGAAATCCACCACCCCAACGAAATCGCGCAGAACCAGGCGCATTGCTGCACGAATGGCCTTGATGATCCGAAGAATTCAGGCGCGAAGATCTGGATGCACAACAACTTCCTGGTCGAGCGCAGCGGCAGGATGAGCAAGTCCTCGGGCGAGTTTCTGCGGCTGCAACTGCTGATCGACCGGGGCTATCACCCGCTCGCCTACCGCTTGATGTGCCTGCAGGCGCATTATCGCTCCGAACTGGAGTTCTCATGGGAGGGCTTGGGTGCGGCGCTGACGCGGTTGAAGCGGATGGTGATGGCGGTGGGGCCGCTCGCCGATGTCGCCGCGCAGCCCGAAGCGGAACACCAGAAATTCGCGCCCGTGCTGGCCAAATTCGATGCGGCGATGGCGGATGATCTCAACACCGCAGTCGCGCTCACCGCGCTCGACGAGGCGCTGGCGGTGAAGAAGGTCGATGCCGGCATCAAGCGTGCGGTGATCGAGGATATGGACGCGGTGCTGGGTCTGGACCTGTTCGGCCTCACCCGAGAGACCTTGCGCATCCGGCCCAAGGCCGCGACGATCACCGAAGCCGAAATCGACACCGCGCTCGCCCGCCGCAAGGAGGCACGCGCCGCCAAGGACTTCGCCGCCTCGGACGCGATCCGCGATGAGCTTGTGGCAGCCGGCATCGAAGTGATGGACGGCGATCCGCTGGGGTGGGATTGGAAGCTGGGTTGAAGAATCCCCCTCCCGCTTGCGGGAGGGATTAGGGTTGGGCAAGAGACGCTAAACACTGTGTGCAGGACAGGCCCACCCCCGGCCCCTCCCGCAGGCGGGAGAGGAGAAAACATGACAATCGTAGCCATCTCCGGCCTGATCCGCCCGATGCTCGAACACCGCCTGCCGCAAGGCCTCGACGTGCGCTGGTTCATGTCGGCCGAGGAAGCGAAGACCGCGGTGGCCGAGGCTGAAATCGGCTGGTTCGACATGAATGACCAGCAGGCGATGGCCGATACGCTGCGGGCGGCCACGAAGCTGAAATGGCTCAATTCGATTTACGCGGGCCTCGATTTCCTGCCGATGGATGTGCTGATCGAACGCGGTATCACGGTCACCAACGGCGCCGGCATCAACGCGATCACCATTGCCGAATATGTGGTGATGGGGATGCTCAACATCGCCAAGGGCTACCGCGATGTGGTGCGCGCGCAGGAGCGGCGCGAGTGGCTGCTCGACAGCCCCGGCAAGCGCGAGCTGGCGGGATCAAAGGCGCTGCTACTGGGCTATGGCGCGATCGGCAAGCTGATCGAACCGCGGCTGGCCGCCTTTGATGTCGAGGTCAGCGTGGTGCGGCGCTCTGCCGGCGAAAACACCCTTGGCCCCGATGAATGGCGCGCGCGGCTGGGCGAATTCGACTGGGTCATCCTCGCCGTGCCCGCCACGCCCGAAACCGAAGGCATGATCGGGGCGGAAGAACTGGCGGCGATGAAAAGTGACGCGGTGATCGTCAACATCGCGCGCGGCTCTGTGATAGATCAGCCCGCGCTGGTGGACGTGCTGGAGCGTAAGGCGATCGGCGGCGCCTTCCTCGATGTCACCACGCCCGAACCGTTGCCCGCCGACCACCCGCTGTGGCGCCTCGATAACGCGCATATCTCGATGCACCTGTCGGGCCGCGCGCAATCCCAGATGTTCATCCGCAGCGGCGACCGTTTCCTCGACAATCTCGGCAAATATTTGCGCGGCGAGCCTGTCGCGCCGATTTTCGATCCGATGCTCGGCTATTGATCCCGCCGCACGTGCGGCTTGGCGCTTTTCTGCAATACAACGCGGCTAATGCGGTTCATGACATAGTGGCAGCCGGGGGGCTGCGCGCAGCAATGGGGGGATTGCGAGCATGACCGAGACACAGAAGGCATCGGACCTTTTCATCAAATGTCTTGAGGCCGAGGGTGTGGAATACATCTTCGGTGTTCCGGGGGAAGAAAACCTCGATTTCCTTGAAAGCCTGTCGAAGTCCGAGAAGATCAAGCTGATCCTCACCCGCCATGAACAAGGCGCAGGCTTCATGGCCGCAACCTATGGCCGGCATACGGGCAAGACCGGCGTGTTCCTTGCCACCTTGGGGCCGGGGGCGACGAACATGGTGACCGCGGTGGCCTATTCGCAGCTGGGCGGGATGCCGACGCTGGCGATCACGGGGCAGAAGCCGATCAAGAAATCGAAGCAGGGCCGTTTCCAGATCCTCGATGTGGTGGCGATGATGGGGCCGATCACCAAATACGCCCACCAACTCGCCAGCGCGGACAACATCCCCAGCCGCGTGCGCGAAGCGATCCGGTTGGCCGAGGAGGAAAAGCCGGGCGCCACGCACCTCGAATTTCCCGAGGACATCGCCGAAGAGCACACCACCAGCCAGCCGATCCCGGCCAGCCTCGCACGGCGGCCGTCAGCAGAACAAAAGGCGGTGCGTCAGGCGGTGCTCGCTATCGAGAGCGCGAAGGCTCCGATCCTCGTCATCGGCGCGGGTGCCAATCGCAAGATGACCGGACGGATGCTGCGCCAACTGATCGACAAGACCGGCATTCCATTCGTCACCACCCAGATGGGCAAGGGCGTGGTCGATGAACGCCATCCGCTGTTTCTGGGCTGCGCGGCGCTCTCCGCGGGCGATTTCGTCCATCGCGCCATTCAAGACGCCGATTGCATCGTCAATATCGGCCATGACGTGATCGAAAAGCCGCCCTTCTTCATGCAGGCGGGCGGGCCGACCGTGATCCACCTCTCGACCAAAACCGCCGAGGTCGATCCGGTGTACTTCCCCCAGATCGAAGTGATCGGGGATATCGCCAATGCAATCTGGCAGATCAAGGAAGACGTGGTGCCGCAGGGGCGGTGGGATTTCCGCAGGATGCTGGAATACCGTACGGCTGAAGTTGCGCACACGCAGCCGCTGGCGGATGATGCGCGCTTCCCGATCTTCCCGCCGCATCTGGTGGCGCAGGTGCGCGCAGGCATGCCGGAAGACGGAATCATCTGCCTCGATAATGGGGTTTACAAGATCTGGTTCGCACGGGGCTACGATGCCTACCTACCCAACACCGTGCTGCTCGACAATGCGCTCGCCACGATGGGCGCCGGGCTGCCGAGCGCGATGATGAGCGCGATGCTGTATCCGACACGCAAAGTCATGGCGATCTGCGGTGATGGCGGGTTCATGATGAATTCGCAGGAGATGGAAACCGCCGTCCGGCTGGGCCTCAATCTCACGGTGCTGATCCTGCGCGACGATGCCTACGGCATGATCCGCTGGAAGCAGGCCAACATGGGCTTTGCCGATTTCGGGCTGACCTATGGCAACCCCGATTTCGTCAAATACGCCGAAAGCTACGGCGCCATCGGCCACCGTGTGACGTCATCGGAACACCTGACCGACCTGCTTGAACATTGCCTTGGCACACCCGGAGTGCATCTGATCGATTGCCCGGTTGATTACACGGAAAACGACCAGATACTGAACCACGATATCAAGCGGCTGAGCAAGGAGCTTTAAGCGCACCGTCGGCTTCGTCATTGCGAGGAGCGCAGCGACGCGGCAATCCAGAGCCACGCCCAGAGCCACGCGCAGTCCGCCCTGGATTGCTTTGCTATGCTCGCAATGACGATCGGAGGTCATCATGCCCCAACTCAAGGACATCTACCCGCTTTACCTCAACAACAAGGCGGCGCAGACCAACACCGATCTGGAGGTGACGGACAAATACACCGGCAAGGTCGCGTTCCGCACCGCGCTGGCGACGCCCGACATCATCGAGGAGGCTATTGCGGGCGCCGTGCGCGCGGCGGCGCCGATGGCCAGGCTTGCATCCTACGAAAAGCAGGACGTGCTGATGCACTGCGTTGCGCGGTTCAAGGAGCGCGCCGAGGAACTGGCCTTTGTGCTGTGCGTCGAAGCAGGCAAGCCGATCAAGGATGCCGAAGGCGAAGTCACCCGACTGATCGACACCTTCCGCATCGCTGCCGAAGAATCGGTGCGGAACTATGGCGAAGTGCAACCGCTCGACATCTCGGCGCGGGCCAAGGGTTATATGGGGATGTGGAAGCGTGTGCCGATCGGGCCGTGCAGCTTCATCTCGCCGTTCAACTTTCCGCTGAACCTTGCCGCGCACAAAATCGCGCCCGCGATTGCGATGGGCTGTCCCTTCGTGATGAAGCCAGCGAGCAAGACCCCGCTGGGCGCGATCATCATGGGCGAGGTGCTGGCGGAGTGCGACATCCTGCCCGAGGGCGCGTTCAGTATCCTGCCCGCCAGCCGCGACGGCGCGGACCTGTTCACCACCGACGAACGGCTGAAACTGCTCAGCTTCACCGGATCGCCGGGCGTCGGCTGGAACCTGAAGGCCAAGGCGGGCAAGAAGAAAGTCGTGCTGGAACTCGGCGGCAATGCTGCGGTGATTATCGACCGCGATGCCGATCTGGACGACGCGCTGGAGCGCGTAATCTTCGGCGCGTTCTACCAGTCGGGCCAGTCCTGCATCGGTGTGCAGCGTATCCTGATCCACAATGCGATCTATGATGATTTCAAAGCGATGCTGGTCAAGAAGGCCAAGACGCTGGTGGCGGGCGACCCCAAGGACCGCGACACCTTCATCGGCCCGATGATTTCCGAAGGCGAGGCCGAGCGTCTGAAGGGCTGGATCGACGAGGCCGTGGATGCCGGCGCGACGCTGCTGTGCGGCGGCGGCCTGTCACGCGGCAACATGCTGGAAGCGACCCTGCTCGAAGGCGTGCCCGATGACGCCAAGGCGAAGAACGAGGAAGCCTTCGGCCCGCTCGCAATCCTGCAACGCTTCGACGATTTCGACGCCGCGCTGGACGAGGTCAACAATTCCAAGTTCGGGCTACAAGCGGGCATCTTCACCCGCGATCTGTTCCGGATGTTCGATGCCTGGGACCGGCTCGATGTCGGCGGGGTCGTGATAAACGACGTGCCCAGCTACCGGGTTGATAATATGCCCTATGGCGGCGTGAAGGATTCAGGCCTTGGCCGCGAAGGCATTCGTTTCGCGATGGAGGATATGAGCGAAATCCGGAATCTGATCGTGCGGCGAACTTAACCCTGCCTCGCCGGGGAAGGGCCCTAGCCCTCCTCCAGCAGCAGCAGCACCGCAGTCACCTCCAGCCGCTCCATCGCGCCAAAGCGGTGATCGACTGCGGTGATGGTGGCATCGGCAACCAACTGGCCGGGGAAAGCGAATTCATGATCGGGCAGGCGCTCGATCAGTTCCTCTCCGGCCACAACCGCTTCGGCCCCGCAGAACTCCAGCACCACCTCGTGCCGGGAGCCCGAGAACGTGATCGAGGCCCAGGGCGTCTCGGTATGCGCGAGCACCGTCCCGGCACCTCCGGTCAGTCCCATCAGCGCGGCGCGCACCCTGTCAGCCAGGGTACGGCGCGGACGCAGGGCGGCGGGCGCATGGGCGGACTTGAGCTCGAGCGGGTCGATGTCGGCAAAAACGTGGGCGAAGGGATCGCGCAGGCTTTCCGTAAGCATCATGCCATCTCCTTCGTCTGCGCGTTTGCGCGGTCGGCATAGCCCTGCATCCAGGCGCGGGTGCGCAATTCGGTATCGCGGCGGGGCGTGCGGCCCATCCGGAGATCGAGCACGAAGCGCGGGTCGTGGGCGGCGAGACGCCCGAACTTGGTGGCGGGCAGATTGTGTGTTCGCAGGAAGGTTTCGATGGTCCGAAGCAGCATGGTTTGCGTCCCTGTTGATGCTCAGTGCGTTGACGATCACCGGACGAATCACCCGATGTTCCTGATTTGTTTCACTTCATTTCCTACTTGTCTAGGATAAATCCTAAGCGTAGGATGTTTCCATGGCTGAAATCCTGCAAAATCCCCGTGATTCCCTCGCTGGTCCGCGTGCCCGGCTGCTCGAATTGTCGCAGGCGCGCGGGGTGAGCCTTGCCGCCCTGTCCGAATTGCTGGGGCGAAATCCGTCTTATCTCCAGCAATTCATTCGCAAAGGCTCACCCCGCAAGCTGGAGGAGCAGGACCGCGCAACGCTCGCCCGCTTTCTTGGGGTGGCGGAGGAGGAATTGCGCGAGACGCAGGACAAATCCTACGTAAAAACCGCCAAGCGGCAAGAGTCGGGTGACTGGGTGGATGTTCCGCGCCTTGACCTCGGCGCCTCGGCAGGGGCGGGAAGGGTGGTCGGCGGGGAGGCTGCCTTCGACACTTTCCGCTTTTCGCGCCGCTGGCTGGCCGAGCAGGGGCTGGAACGCGCGCAGCTTTCTGCGCTCCGGGTAGAAGGCGATTCGATGGAGCCACTATTGAATGACGGCGACGAAATCCTCGTCGATGTGAGCCCGCGCCCGTTCCGTGACGGCATCCATGTGGTGCGGTTGGGCGACACGCTGATGGTCAAACGCGTGGCGAGCGCTGGGGCAGGGCGCGTGGCGCTATTGTCGCAGAACTTCGCCTACCCGCCTGTGGAAGTGGCGGCCGACGAGGTGGTGATTATCGGGCGGGTTGTGTGGAAAGGGGGGCGGGTTTAGATTGCGCCGATGACCGAACAATCGCTCCCCCCGATGCGCGCCGCCATTATTCCGGTGACGCCGCTGCAGCAGAACTGCTCGCTGATCTGGTGCACCAGGACCATGCGCGGGGCGCTGGTGGATCCCGGCGGGGATCTGGACAAGCTGAAGGACGGCGTCGCGAAGGCTGGTGTCACGCTGGAAAAGCTGCTCGTGACCCACGGACATCTCGACCATTGCGGGCAGGCGGGGATGCTGGCCGATGAACTGGGGCTGGAAATCGAAGGGCCGCACAAGGACGACCTGTTCTGGATCGAAAAGCTCGACGGTGACGGCGCGCGGTATGGCATGGACGCCAAGAGCTTCACGCCGACCCGTTGGCTGGAGCACGGCGATACCGTCTCGGTCGGCGAACTCACGCTCGACGTGATCCACTGCCCCGGCCACACGCCCGGCCATGTCGTGTTCTACCACGCGCCCAGCCGGTTTGCGATTGTCGGGGATGTGTTGTTTCAAGGCAGCATCGGCCGCACGGATTTCCCGCGCGGCAACCATCAGGATCTGATCGACGCGATCACCCAGCGCCTCTGGCCGCTGGGCGAAGACGTGACGTTTATCCCCGGCCACGGCCCCACCAGCACCTTCGGCCGCGAGCGCAAGACCAATGCGTTTGTGAGCGATTATGCGCTCAGCTGAGGAGGCGAAGGTTTGGGCAATTCCCTCTATTGGGCGCTTCGTACGTTTGTGTGGCTGGTGCTGGTGACGACGATCTACTTCGCTATCTTGCGCGCTGACGGTCGCTTGTGGCTACAGGTTCTTCTGGTTGTGCCGGCGATCATTATTTTCAGCCTGGTTGACCAGTCTCTCAGGGACATGCGCGGCCCCCGGCGGAGGCGTTAAAGCATCCCGGCAGCCACCATCGCGGCAACCACTGCGAGCCCGATCTGCGCCAGCATCGTTGTGATGATCCCGGCCACGCGGGCCCAGCCCATATTGCCGCCGTCCATGCCGAAGCCGTGCAACACCCGCCCGATGAAATAGGCCGCGGCGACATACGCCAGCCACCAGCTGCCTCGTCCCGCCAGCTCGATCGCACCGATCAGAATCAACACGAAGGCGGTGTTCTCGACATAGTTGAGTTGCGCGCGCATCCGGCGTTGCAACGCTTCGCTGCCGCCATCGCCGACACTGACCTTCAGCCTGGTGCGCAGCGCACCGATCCGCAGCATCAGCCAGATATTGAGCACTGCCGCCGCCGCCGCCGCAGCAAGTGTCACAGGAAGAACGGTCATCATGAAATCCCCTCGATAAGATGCACGGGGTGCTATGACGGCCCGGCGCGGGTTGCAACGCGTGATTTTTTCGCTATGACACGCGCCTTCCCGCCGCTGCTGGCCAAGGAATGCGCGCACCTGCAACGCTTGTGCGAGCGTCCTCCTTGTCCTATGGGCGGCCTTCGAGAATCACGCCTTCGCAAACCCAAGTGCCTGTGGCGCGTATAACTGCATTATTTGAGGAATTGGTGCCACCATGGCTGTCCCCAAGAGAAAAACTTCGCCTTCCCGTCGCGGCATGCGTCGGTCGCACGATTCGCTGAAGGTGGAAGCCTTCGGTGAATGCAACAACTGCGGCGAATTGAAGCGCCCGCACAACATCTGCGGCCACTGCGGCCACTACAACGGGCGTCAGGTCGTCGCCGTCGGCTGATTGCCGATGGCTCGCACATTAGACCGGAGTAACGCACGATGAGTCTCCTGCGTATCGCTGTCGATGCGATGGGCGGCGATGAAGGCGTGCGCGTCATGATTGAAGGCGCTGCGCTGGCACGCCGCAATCACGACAGCTTCAACTTCTTGCTTGTTGGCGATGGTCAGCGGATCGAAGCAGCGCTGGAAAATCATCCGAACCTGCGCGCGGCTTCTGAAATCCTGCATTGCGATGACGTGGTGGGCGGCGATGAGCTTCCCAGCCGTGCCATTCGCCGCGCCAAGACGACCAGCATGGGCCTTGCCGTCAACGCGGTGAAAACCGGCGATGCCGGGGCCGCGGTCAGCGCGGGCAACACGGGCGCGCTGATGGCGATGAGCAAGCTCGCGCTGCGTACCATGCCGGGGATCGACCGCCCTGCGCTCGCCGCGATCATGCCGACCTTGCAGGCGCATGACGTGGTGATGCTCGATCTGGGCGCCAATACTGAAGCCGATGCCCGCAACCTTGTGCAATACGCGGTTATGGGCGCGGCCTATTCCCGGATCGTCACCGGTTTTGACAAGCCCGTGGTGCGACTGCTGAATATCGGTACGGAAGAGATCAAGGGCACCGAGGTGCTGCGCGATGCGGCCGCGATGCTCACTGCCGCGTGTTCACGCACGGATGGCGGGCTGGCGTTGGTGTTCGACGGCTTTGTTGAAAGCGACAAGATCAATCGCGGCGAAACCCACGTGGTCGTGACCGATGGTTTTTCCGGCAACATCGCGCTGAAGGCGATTGAGGGTTCCGCCCGTTTCGTTACCGATCTGCTGCGCCAAGCCTTCACGTCTTCGCTGCGGTCGAAGATCGGATTTCTGGTCTCCCGCCCGGCGACTGAACTGCTCAAGCATCATCTTGATCCCAATAACCACAATGGCGCGGTGTTCCTTGGCCTCAACGGCGTCGTCGTGAAGAGCCACGGGAGCGCAACGGTGACGGGCGTGGCCCATGCTGTCGCCGTGACGGCGCGGCTGCTTGAGAACAAGCTCACCGAACGGATCGCCCATGACCTTTCGCAACTGGGTGAGGGTGCTTTGACCAAGGCGAAGCGTGCCAGCAAACCCACGGCCAACGAGGCCACCACGTGAACGGATCGCGGGTGCTGGGGACAGGCTCGGCGCTGCCCCGCCGGGTGGTGACCAATGCCGAGCTGGCCGAGCAGGTTGACACCTCGGACGAATGGATCGTGGCGCGCACCGGCATCCGCCAGCGGCACATTGCCAGCCCTGACGAAACCACCGCGACGCTTGCCACAGCGGCTGCCCGCGCTGCGCTGGCCGACGCGGGCGTTGAGGCATCCAGCATTGGCTTGATCGTGCTTGCAACCGCCACGCCCGACAACACCTTCCCGGCGACCGCGACGAAAGTCCAGACAGCGCTGGGTTGCAACGGGGGCATCGCTTTCGACGTCGCGGCGGTGTGTTCGGGCTTTCTCTATGCTCTTAGCGTCGCCGATTCGATGCTCAAGACCGGCATGGCGCAGCGCGCCTTGGTAATCGGCGCGGAAACCTTCAGCCGCATCCTCGATTGGGAAGACCGCACCACCTGCGTGCTGTTTGGTGACGGGGCAGGGGCCGTCGTGCTGGAAGCCCCCGGGGCCGGAAGCGACGAAAAGAACGCCCCCGGCATTTTGGGCAGCAAACTGCACGCCGATGGCGCGTGCCACGATCTGCTTTATGTCGATGGCGGCCCTTCGACCACGCAGACCGTCGGGCATGTCCGGATGAAAGGCCCCGAAGTGTTCCGCCACGCGGTTGTGAACCTTGCAGCGGTCTTGCGTGAAGTGCTTGAAGATACTGGCATTTCGGTCGATCAGGTCGACTGGGTGGTCCCGCATCAGGCGAATGCACGCATCCTTGATGCCACCGCGCGCAAACTGGGCATTTCCCGCGACAAGGTGGTGGTGACGGTCGATCGCCATGCCAATACGTCTGCGGCGTCGGTGCCTCTCGCACTCGATGTCGCGCGCAAGGATGGGCGGATCAAGACTGGCGATCTGGTGATGCTGGAAGCGATGGGCGGTGGCTTCACCTGGGGGGCCAGCCTGATCCGGATGTAACCGGCCGGCAAACGATCTGTCCCCTTTGCTAACACAATTGCTGAAATCTGACGAATAGCTGTGGCATCGCATTGCAAAACAGCATAAAAATTCGTAAACACTGGGTCTTCTTTCGGGTCGCGCCGCGAAGGAGAATACGCATGATGCGATCTGTGGGCACTTTGACGCGCGCTGATCTGGCCGAGACCATCAATCGCAAGATGGGTTTCAGCCGGGCCGAATCGCTCGATATGGTGGAAGCGATCCTCGCCAAGATGAGCGATGCGCTTGCCAAGGGTGAGAACGTGAAGATTTCCGGCTTCGGCAGCTTCGTGCTGCGTGACAAGAATGAACGGATCGGCCGCAATCCCAAGACCGGGATCGAAGTGCCGATCACCCCGCGCCGGGTGATGACATTCCGGGCGAGCCAACTGCTCAAGGAACGTATCGCAAAGGGATAATCCCTTTTGTGATAACGGGCTCAAGTGAGGTTTGATGACCGCTTTCGATGACGGCAAGGACGATAGCGCGCTGCGCACCATCGGCGAAGTCAGCGATGCGCTGGACATCAAACCGCATGTGCTGCGTTATTGGGAAGCACAGTTTCCGTTACTGAAGCCGCTCAAGCGCAGCGGCGGGCGGCGTTATTACCGCCCTGCCGACATAACGCTGGTTGAAACCATCGATCGTCTGGTCAATCGGGAAGGCTACACGCTGAAAGGCGCGGAAGCCGTGCTGCGTGCATCGGCCAAGTCTTCGCTGGACCGGCGGACGGACGATCGCCGCAATGGCGAACGCCGGGCCGATGGCGTTCCGGATGATAACCCCGGTGTGCGGCTTATGGTGACAGAAGCGCCCGATGTGGTCGAAACCATCGCCGCGCTGAAAGCGATCCGTGCGCGTTTGTCCCGCGCGCTCGAAGCCTGAAGCCTATTCCGCCGCCAGCAGGGCAGCCTCGCCCAAGTCGACGCTGACAAGACGCGAAATCCCTTTTTCTGCCATCGTCACGCCGAACAGGCGGTGCATCCGGCTCATCGTCACAGCGTTGTGTGTGACGATAAGGTAGCGGGTCGCCGTTGTGCGCACCATTGCTTCCAGCAAGTCGCAGAACCGTTCGACGTTCGCGTCGTCCAGCGGTGCATCGACTTCGTCGAGCACGCAGATCGGCGCGGGGTTGGTGAGGAACAGCGCGAAGATCAGCGCGGTGGCCGTCAGCGCCTGCTCGCCGCCTGATAGCAGCGACAGCGATTGCAGCCGCTTGCCCGGCGGCTGGGCGTAGATTTCGAGGCCGGCCTCCAGCGGATCATCACTGTCAACGAGCGCAAGATGTGCGCTTCCCCCTTCGAACAGGCGCGTGAAAAGCACGCGAAAATGGCTGTCCACCTCCTCGAAGGCAGCGCGCAACCGCTCGCGCCCTTCACGGTTGAGATTGCCGATTGAGCCGCGAAGGCGGGCGATGGCTTCGACCAGTTCGGCCTGCTCCGCGGCGCTGGTTCCGTGCTCGCTTTCGATCCGGGCGAGTTCATCGGCCGCGACAAGATTGACCGGCCCGATTCGTTCGCGTGAGGCAGTGAGTTTTTCCAGTTCGGCGGATTCCTCGGCGGCGGGCGCAAGGTCTGTCTCATCGAAGCCGAAACGCGCCCCCAGCAACGGCGGCGGACACTGGAAGCGTTCGCCCGAGATGCGTGCCATCTCGGCGCGGCGCAGTTCTTCGTTTTCGGCCCGCGCGGTGAGGCTGGCGCGGCTTTCGCGCGCCTGGGCAAGCGTTTCGGTGTGGCTGGCGAGCGTCATGTCGGCGGCGCGCTGCGCCGTCTCGGCTTCGCGCATTGCAGTCTCGGCAGCAGCAAGATCGGCGGTGATCCGCACGCGAGCCTCTTCACCGGCTTCGATTTCTGCGGTCAGCGCGGCGGGTTTGGCGGCGTGGACCGCGTGATCCTCGGCGATTTCGGCAAGACGTCGGGTGGTCTCCGCCATACGCCGTTCGGCATCGCTGGAGCGCGCCTGCCAGCCCGCATGATCGGCGGCTTGCGCGGCGAGCCTTTCGCGCGCCACCGCCAGCGCCTGATCCTGCGCTGCGAGATCGGCCAGCGCCGCTTGCACCGCAGCGCGTGCGGCGGCGTTTCTTTCCTGCGCAGCTTCCAGCGCCGCGCGTTCGGCATCGCGGGCGGGCAGGCGTTGGCGGGCCTTGCGGGCAGTTTCGGCCTCGCTTTGCGCTGCTACGATCTGGCTTTCGATCTCGGTGGCGCTGGCCGCAAGTTCGGCCAGGCGAGCCGTGAGGCGTTCCTTGGCGGCTTCAGCGGAATCGAGTTTGCGCAGCGTCTGACGTTCGGCTTCGATTGCCGTTGCAAGGCCGCGTTCCAGGGCCACCAGGCCGGTTTGCAAGCTGGCGAGTTCGTCACGCACGGCCTTGTCCTCGGCTTCGGCGCGCATCGCGGCGTCGCGCAAGGGAGGAAGCGCGGCGTCAAGTTCGGCAAAGCGGTTGGCTGCTTCAAGTTGCGCGGCTTCAGCGGCCCCTTCGCCGCGCGCCACGAAGCCGTCCCAGCGCCGCAAATGCCCTGCGCGGGTGACAAGCCATTCGCCTGGAGCGAGCACGCGGCCATCATCAGCGTCCACGCAATGCACCAACGCGAGGCGGGCCGCGAGTTCGTCCGGGCAGGCGGAAAGGCGGGTGAGCAGACTGTCGGTGACAGGCTTGGGAGCCGCGACCGCTCCCGTCCAGAAGCGCCCGTCCTGCGAGGCAACGGGCGCGCCAAGCGGCGATTTCCCGTCACGCTCCAATACGGCGGCGAGCGCACGTTCAAATCCCGGAGCTACGCGGACCCGGTCGAGCGGGGTCGCCATGCCCTGCCGCCCCGCTTCGCGCTTGGCGCGGGCGTCACGGTCGCGGGCCAGCGCGGTGTGTTCCCGCTCGATCCCTGCAAGTTCGGCGCGGGCCGAAGCCAGCGCGCTGGCAGCGTCATCGCGGGCGCACTGCAATTCGGCCTTGCGCGCCTGATCCGCCGCGAGGCGATTGCGCATCCGGACAGCTTCGCCGGCAGCGTGCTCGGCTGCGTCCCGTGCAGTGATAACGTCGGCCTCCGCGTCGCCACTTTCCGCCAGTTCCGTCCGGGTGCGCGCGATGCGGGCGGCTTCGGCTGCGATCCGGGCGAGGCGGTTTTCCGCCTGTTCGACCGCGGCTTCGGCCACGCGCCATTCGGCTTCGACCCCCGCATGATCTGCGGTCGCCTTCGCCAGCGCCAGTTCAGCCGCGCGGCTGGCGCGCTCGCGGTCTTCGGCCTTGGTGGTGAGCGCCGGACGCGCCGCATCGGCCGCGGCCACAGCGGCGCGGCTTGCCGCAAGTTCTCCCGTCAGGCGCCCCAGCGCCTCCACTGCAGCTGACGTGAGCCGGTCGGCATCGGCCTGATCCTCATCCAGCCGTTTTTTCTGGCGGGCAAGGTCGGCAAGGCGGGTTTCGGCGGCTTCCAGCTTTTCGGCGAGCGCGGCCATGCGATGTCCGTGTGCGCTGGCATCATCGCGCCGGTCGGCCAACTCGTCGCGGGCTCCGGCAAGCGCGTGGGCAGCGGCGGATTGTGCTTTCTGCGCGACCTCAACGGCGGCTTGCGCATCTGTGACCGCGGCCGTGGCCGCTTCGGCAGCTGCGCGGGCGGCTTTGGCCGCTGCGGCAGCTTCACGCCAACGCGCAAACAACAAGCGCGCCTCGGCCGACTGGATCAGCTTTGTCAGCTCGGTGTAGCGTTCGGCCTGCCGCGCCTGCCGTTTCAGCGAGGCGATCTGCGAATCGAGCCCTGCCATCAGGTCTTCGAGCCGCGCCAGATTTGTCTCGGCTCCGCGCAGCTTGCTTTCGGCATCCCGCCGGCGGACGTGCAGCCCCGCGATCCCGGCGGCTTCTTCCAGCATGGCGCGCCGTTCCGCGGGCTTGGCTGCGATCACCTGCGCGATCTTGCCCTGGCTGACCAGCGCGGGCGAATGCGCACCCGTCGCGGCATCGGCGAAGGTCAGCGCCACGTCCTTGGCGCGCACGTCGCGGCCATTGACCCGATAGGCCGAACCTGCGCCGCGTTCGATCCGGCGGGTGACGACGAGTTCTTCGCCGTCATCGTCCTGCGCGTGCAGCACCACTTCGGCGAAGTCGCGCGGGGGGCGGGTGGAGGTGCCCGCGAAAATCACATCCTCCATTCCGCCCGAGCGCATCGATTTGGCCGAGGTTTCCCCCATGACCCAGCGGATCGCTTCGAGCAGGTTGGATTTGCCGCAGCCGTTGGGGCCGACAACGCCTGTCAGCCCCGGCTCGATACGCAGTTCCGCCGGCTCGACGAAGCTCTTGAAACCGCTGAGCTTGAGCCGGTGGATCTGCATCAGGAAGCTTTGGCCCCTGCCGCGGCCTAGCGCGCGCCGGCGCGCTGCAACGCTGTTTCGACCACATCCCAGGATGTGCCGTTCACCTTCTCGCCATTGAGGAAGAAGGTGGGCGTGCCGGTGATCTGATCCCGCTCGGAGTTGGCTTCGGTCGTCTTCACCAACGCTTCGATCTTGGCTGTATCGGCAAGGCATGCACGGCCCTGATCGGCAGAAAGCCCGCGCGCGGCAAAAAATTCGAGCAGGCCGGTTGCCTCGCCAATCGCAACGAAACGCTGGTCGAGTGGCAGCTGCGCGGCGGCCTGAACAGCTTGCGGGTTGCCCTGAAGGCCGGTGAAGACACTATCGAGATTCTGCCAGACTTCATCCGAAAGCGGCTGCATCTGTTCCTTGGCCCCGCATTGCGCGAGGCCTGCGATCACGACGTCGTACGGATTGAGAAAGGCTTCGCGCTGTTCGAAGCTCACGACGCCGCTCGCGACATATTCGTTTTTGAGCGGTTCCTTGCCGGTCGTGGCGAAGGCTGCGCAGGCGCCGCAGGTGTGGGAGGCATATTCCACCAGTTTGATCGGCGCATCGGGGTTGCCGATCATGTAGCCGCCATCGGGGGTGACAGTGACGGTGTCGGTCCAGCTGGCACCGGCTGGGGCAGGGACTGCGGGCAGCGGCTCGCCGCTCGCAACGCCTATGCCATCGGCTGTCGCGGTATCATCGCACGCGGCCAGCATCAGCGGAGCAAGCGCAAGCAGCGGAAGCGAAAGCAGGCGGGAGACAGTCATCGTGTTGCCAATCCTTGGAATGTAGTGTGAAACGAACTTAGCCGTTGACGACCCGGCGCATCAAGCATCGCTCGTCAGGCTTTTGAACAATGCGATCAGCCCGGCGCGCCCAAACCTTCGGACGGGGCAGTGGTAAACCTGGCTGACAGCACCGGATAGAGTGTTTCCCAACTGTGGACCGCGTTCAAAAGCTTGCCGTCGAGCGCAAAGCTGGGGGTGCCCTGAACGCCGACTTCGTCGAAATCGGCACGGCTGTTGTCCACCAGTGCTTTGGCAGCGACATCATTGACGACGCAGGCATCAAGTTCGCTTTGCGATTGGCCGCGCTCGACGAGCATCATCGTCAGCCCGAGCGCGCTGGCGGCGTTCATGCGGCCCGCCTTGTCGCCGCGCAACCAGATCGCCCGCTGGCTTTCCGGTGCCGCGCGCGCCTTGCCCAGCCAATCGGATTGCGTCCGCATCAGGGTCTGATGGCGGCTTTTGAAACCGGACGGATCGCCACACTGGGCCAGCAGCGTCACGGTCAGATCCAGCGCGTTGCGGATGACGGGACGCACCTCAAGCGCCATTTTCCCCGGCGTCAGCAACGCCAGTTCAAGAGCAGGTTCACCTTGCGCCGTAAAATCGGAACAGTGCGGGCATGTGTAGCTGATGAACTCGATCAATCGCGTGTCGGCTTCGGGATTGCCAATCAGATGGCCGCGTTCCGTGCGGACGATCATGGATTGCCAGTTGCCGGGCTTGCCCCTGGCCTCGAACGCGCTGTCCGGGCGCGAAAGATCTTGCTGGGCCAGCGCGGGAACAGTGGCCAGCGTGGCAGCGGCAGCGGCGCTGGCGACGGCGGCAAGAAGGAGCGGCTTGATCATTGCGGGACATCATCCTGTGATGAGATTTTTTCGTTGTCGCCAAGGCTTCGCGCGAGCGATTCGAGCACGGTGCGCAGTTCCGGATCGCCAATATCGCGCAGGCTATCGCCCAATTCCAGCGGGATTGGCCGCAAGGACGGTGGGGGCTTGGCGGGTCTGGTATCGGCGGGCGGCGTAACCGCGCCCTGGCGCAGCTTCACGCGCGCGACGGCGCGATAGCCGAAGAAGCGGTTCACCCGCTCGATGATTTCGGGGATGACCTGCTGAATCAGCGGCGCATGGGCAGGGATCACGACCAGTTCGAGGATCCCTTCAACCTTCTCCCCCGGCGGAAACCGGATGGCTTCGGGGCTGCACACACGGGCATGGCGGGGGCCGACGATTTCAGGCCAGCGGGTCACCACCGAACTTTGGACAAAGCCGAACCTGCGGAAAGCCGTGCGCCCGATTTCGGGCATCAGATCGCCGATCGCGCGCGAGCCTGACCCGCGTGGGCGCGTGTACGGCCTGGCCTTAGCCGCGTTGGCGCTCGCTTTGGCAGGCGCCTTTTTGCGGGGCGCCGTTTCGTTGCCCGAGGCCGGAGGTTTCTTGTCGCTTCCCATGATTGTGTCCGCCATGCCATAGGCCGCGCGTGACTGCCAGCATCTCTGCATCCTTGCTCGCGTGGTATGATGAACATGCCCGCGATCTGCCGTGGCGTCTGCCGCCGGCAAGTGCGCTGCCCGAAGATCCGGCGTGGCCTTACCGGGTGTGGCTGTCCGAGGTCATGCTTCAACAGACCACGGTCGCGGCGGTGAAGCCGTATTTTGCGAAGTTTATCGCGATTTGGCCAACGGTGGAGGCGCTTGCGGCGGCGTCTGACGAGGCCGTGATGGCGGCGTGGGCAGGGCTGGGGTACTATTCGCGGGCCCGAAACCTGTTGAAATGCGCGCGTGTCGTGGCGGAGCGCGGCGGCTTTCCTGACACTGAAGGCGAGCTTCGCCAGCTTCCCGGTTTGGGCGACTATACCGCCGCCGCGATTGCTGCGATTGCCTTTGGCCGCCGGGCAGTGGTGGTCGATGCGAATGTCGAGCGGGTCGTGGCGCGGCTGTTCGCGATCGAAGAGCCGCTGCCAAAGGCACGCACGGCTATCCGCGCCGCCACCGATGTGATCACGCCGGATCGGCGCGCGGGCGATTTTGCACAGGGCCTGATGGATCTTGGTTCCCACCTCTGCACCAGCCGCACGCCGCGCTGTTTGCTGTGTCCGCTATCCGACGCGTGTGCAGGCAGAAAGGCGGGGGAGCCTGAGCGGCTGCCGGTCAAGCCTGCCAAGAAAGCGGTGCCCGATCGGCGCGGGGCGGCGTTCTGGATGACCCGCCACGCGGGCGCCGAAGTCTGGCTGGTCACGCGTCCGGCGAACGGAATGCTGGGCGGGATGCGCGCCTTGCCGGATGACGGCTGGACCGCCCGCGCCGATGGTTCGGGCGAGCCGCCGATTGCCGGTGATTGGCGATCATTGGGCGCGGTTCGGCATGGCTTTACCCACGCGCACCTGACCTTGCAGGTGCTGGCGCTGGAAACCTCAGGGCAGCCGGAAGGCAAAGGTGAATGGTGGCCGGTCAGCCGTATCGATGAGGCGGGCCTTGCGACCCTGTTTGCCAAGGCCGCCCGACTGGCCCCAGCCGCCGATTAAATAATGCCGCCGATTAAATAATGCCGCCGATTAGATAATGCCGCCGCCCAGCGACAGGCGCACGGCTGCGATCACCAGCACGATGATGCAGAAATTGCGGCCCGTGTTCTTGGCCGATAGCGCGCCGACGATGATCCCAACCACGATCAGCGGCAAGGCGAACCAATTGGCCCAGCCGAGCAGCGGAATCTGCGCCGGAATAACGATGACAAGGCTGATGAGGCCGATGAGGAAGGAGAGGATGTTGAGCATGTGGTTTGGATAAATAAGACACCACAAAAATGCAACCTGCCTGCCAGCGATTGACCCGCGTTGCCACGTGTCGCAGACATGACGGGACATCGTTCGTTACGGAGATTTGACCTCATGCCGCTTCACCATATCGCCTCACCTGCTTTCTCGCGCCGTTCGCTGTTTCGCCATGGCGCGTTGCTGGCTGGCGGGGCGGCGCTGACGGGATTGCCGTTTGGCCGGCAATTGCTGGCGCATGATGTTGCGGAAAACTGGCCCAACGTGGCCGCGATGGCCAACCGCTATGTCGCCGATCGCAAGCTTGCCAATCTGTTCCTGACCTTTGGCTGGGGACAGGAAGATCACGCGCACACGGTGGGTGGTGGCACGCTGTCGCTCGCCAAGCCCGCGCTGGTGGACGAAAATTCGCTGTACCGGATCTATTCGATGTCGAAGCCGATAACCGGGATGGCGACGATGATCCTGATTGACGAGGGCAAGCTGGGCCTCGATCAGCCGGTTGCCGAGATTCTGCCGGCATTCCGTGACATGAGAGTGCTGCTCGACCCGGCCGGACCGCTGGATGAGACGGTTCCGGCGAACCGCCCGATCACGATCCGGCAATTGCTGACCCACACATCGGGCCTCGGCTACCAGATCATCAGCAAGGGCCCGCTCCAGGCGGCGTATAACGAGCAGGGTCTTGTCGGCGGGCGGGTGAGCCGGATGCCGATTCCGGGCTTCCCCACGATCACTCCGGCACCCGGCCTTGCGGTATGGGCTGACCGTCTGGCCGAACTGCCGCTGATGTATCAGCCTGCAACCAAGTGGAGCTATTCCTGCTCGATCGACCTGCTTGGCCGGGTGATCGAGGTGGTAAGCGGAATGGCGTTCGAAGCGTTCCTCAAGCAGCGCATCTTCGAGCCTTGCGGCATGACCAGCACCTGGATGCAGGTGCCCGCGAGCGAGGCCGATCGCTTGACCGACAATTACGGCGTGCTGGGCGGCAATGTCTTCCCGCTCGATCCCGGTGCCAATTCGATCTTCCTCGATGCGCCCGAGGTTCCGGCGGGCGGCGGCGGGCTGGTGTCGAGCCCCAAGGACTATGACCGTTTCATGCGGATGCTGCTGGGTTATGGCACCATCGACGGCAAGTTCGTGATGAGCGAAAACGCGGTGCGGGTCGGCGTGTCCGATCTGGTCCCCGCGACGGTCGATCTCACCGGCAGCTGGATCGAGGGCGAAGGCCACGGCGCGGGCGGCCGTTCCAAGGGCGCGACCTTTGGCTGGGGCGGCGCGGCGGGCACGCTGGCGGCGGTAGACTTCGATCTGAACCTGCGCACCGGCCTGTTCACGCAATACATGCCGTCCGAAGCCTATCCGATCCGTGAAGAATTCCTGGCAGCCATGGAAGCCGATCTGGCCGGGATGCGCGCCCGTAAGAAGGCGGCGTGATGCACGCGCCTGCCGCCGCGCCGCCGATGGCATTTTCGGGCTCGCCCATGGACCGGGCCGATCATATCCGCGCCGATGATGCGGCGCTGGCGGGCCTGATGAACTGGCGCGCGCGGGTGCTGCTGCTGGATGGGCTGCTGCCGGGCGTGGACGATTCAGGCGGGCTTGTCTGGGGCAGCCTGGCTGACGTGGCCGAGGACGCTGAACTGGTCTTCCTGGGGATGCTGGATGACAAGGCGCACTTCGCGCCGGTGCCGCTTGGCGGTGCGGATGGTCCGGCATACGCGCAGCCCGCAGCATGGCAGCTGATGCAGCTTCTCAGCCCCCCTGATCTGGCGATCTATGGCGGGGCGCGCAGCCTGGTCGATTGGCACGCGCGGCACCGGTTCTGTGCGCGCTGCGGTGGTGCGACCAAGCTGGTGAAGGGCGGCTGGCAGCGGCATTGCGACGGCTGCGGCGCGGATCACTTCCCGCGCACGGACCCGGTCACGATCATGCTCGTCGAGCATGAGGACAGGCTGCTGCTGGGCCGCCAGCCGCGCTTTCCGCCCAAGATGTACTCGGCGCTCGCAGGCTTTGTCGAACCGGGTGAGACGATCGAGGAAGCCGTGGCGCGGGAAATCCACGAGGAGGCGGGCGTGCGGGTGCGCGATGTGCGCTATATCGCCAGTCAGCCGTGGCCCTTCCCAAGCCAGTTGATGATCGGCTGCACGTCGGTGGCGGATGACCCCGAAATCACCATCGACAAGACCGAGCTTGAAGACGCGCGCTGGTTCACCCGCGCCGAATTGGAAGAAGCCCGCGCAGCCGGTGAGCACGGCACCGAACTGCTCTATTTCCCGCGCCCCTTCGCGATTGCGCATCGTCTTGTGACATGGTGGCTCGACACGTGACCGACATTCTCACCATCGATATCTATTCCGATGTCATGTGCCCGTGGTGCCTGATCGGATACGGGCAATTGACCAAGGCGCTGCGCGAACTGGAGAACGAGATTACCGCCGAAATCCGGTGGCGACCGTTCGAGCTGAACCCCGATATGCCCTCCGAGGGTGAGGAGCAGGAAGCGCATCTGCAACGCAAATACCGTCGTTCCGCCGAGGAAGGGGCCGGGCTTCGCAATCAGATGAAGACCATCGCGGAAGGCGCCGGCGTGTCGCTGTCCTATGAAGGGGAGGGCGAGGCGCCGCCTGCGATGATGTGGAATACCCGCGATTGCCACAAGCTGCTCGCCTTCGCGCTCGAACAGGCGGGGCCGGGCGCGCAAACCGCGCTGAAGCTGGCCCTGTTCCGCGCCCATTTCAACCAGCGCGCCAACCTTTCGGATCACACGGTTCTGCTGGATATTGCTGCCGAAACGGGTCTCCACCGTGAGGCGGCGAGGGCTGCGCTCACCGACCCCGATCTGGAAGCCCGCGTGCTGGCTGAAGAGGCGCAGGCGTGGGACATGAACATTTCCGGCGTTCCTGCGATGATCGTGAACGGCAAGTTCCTGATCCCCGGCGCACAGGCGCCCGAAGTCTATGTCAATGCGCTGCGACGGGTGGCGGAAAAGAGCCAGGCGAAAGGTTAGGGCAGGTCTGCGGCAGGCGGAAAAGGCTAGACCAGTCCCAGCCGCTCCAGCTTCATCGCCAGCTTGCCTGGCAGTGCGTCGCCAATGTCCTCGCCCTCGGCAAGATCCTTGGGCGCCTTGTCCTCGGTCAGATAGCGCCATCCCTGGTGGGCGCGTTTGGCCTGCTGGTGGACGCGGACCAGCCTGGGTTCGAGGCAGATGTCCCAGCGCCCGTCATCGGTCTTCACGAAGCCGGTGATCTGCGACCGCGCGACGATGGCGTGGTTGATGATCCAGAACAGCGACCCGCCCACGCATTCCTCATGCCGTGTCGGGCGGTTGCGGGTTGTGAGGCGGATCTCCCCGCGCCCCTCATACCATCCGGCGAGATGGTCATAGCTTTTCGCCCCGAAGGCGATCTTGGTCAGGTTGAGCGGCATGGCGCCAATGTGGGCCATTCTGCGCCGCGATCAAGCGATGCGGCACTTGCCATCCACAATCCACCGTGACCTCAGCCGGTCAGCCCCATGGCTACGGCCAATCCCAGGAAGGCGAAGAAGCCCATCGAATCGGTGATCATCGTCACAAATACGCTGCTGGCGACCGCCGGGTCCTGATCCAGCCGCTCAAAGATCACCGGAACAGCCACCCCTGCAAGCCCGGCGATGGCAATGTTGATCACCATTGCGAGCGCGATCACCACACCCATCATCGGGGTGAACAGCAACCCGGTTGCCAACCCGATCAGCACCGCGATGGTGCCCCCGTTCATCAGCGCGACCCGAAATTCGCGCCACAAGATGCGCTTGGTGTTGGAACGGGTGAGCTGATTGGTCGCAATCGCGCGCACCGCCACCGCCATCGTCTGCGTGCCCGCATTGCCGCCGATACTGGCGACGATTGGCATCAGAACGGCCAGGGCCACCAATTGTTCGATGGCCGCGCCGAAAAACGCGATGATCGAGGAGGCAACCACGGCCGTGCCCAGATTGGCGATCAGCCAGCGCACACGGCTGGAATAGGCCTCGCGCAGCGGCTCGTTGATGTCCCCGTCGCCCGCGCCCGACATCAGCAGAGCATCTTCGCCCGCCTCTTCGGAGATGATGTGGACCACATCATCCACCGTCATCTGGCCGACCAGCCGCCCGCTATCGTCCACCACGGCTGCGGAAATCAGCGCGTATTTCTGGAACATCAGCGCCGCTTCTTCCTGATCCATCGTCACCGGGATCAGCGTCTGATCGCGCTTCATCAGGTCGGTGAGCCGCACGCTGCGCGGCGTGGTCAGGATCCAGTTCAGCGCGCAGGTGCCCACCGGATGATGGCGTTCGTCGATCACGAAGACTTCGAAGAAATCATGATCGATATCGCCGTTTTCGCGCAGGTAATCGATCAGATCGCCCACGCTCATGTGTTCGGGCACGGCCACGAAATGCCGGCTCATCAAGCGGCCAGCGGTTTCTTCGGGGTAGGCGAGCGCGCTGGACACCGCAGCGCGGGTTTCCGGTTCCAGCTCGGCCATGACAGCCGCCTGATCGGCCGCGTCCAGATCTTCGATCAGCTGCACCGCATCATCGGTGTCGAGCTGTTCGGCGATGATCGCGACCGCGTGCGCGGACAGCGTGTCCATCAGGTCTTCGCGAACGTAATCGTTGAGTTCCGCGATGACATCGCTGGTCATCAGGTCGCTGATGGCCGAAGCCAGCTGCGCGCGTTCGGATGGTTGCAGCAGCTCGATCAGGTCGGCGATATCGGCGGCGTGGAGCGGTTCGACGAGAGTGTACACCGCGCCCTTGTCCCGCGCGGCCAGTGCATCGTGGACGGCGCTGACAAAGGAAGGCTTCAGCCGGTTTTCCTGGTCATGACGTTCATCGTCGACCCGGTCGTCCGGGCGCACTTCCGCGTCACCGGATTCGGGGCCGTGCTCAGCGGTCAGCAGGTCATCATCAAGGCGGCGATCATCGGCCATGAACAGGCGTTTACGGAGGGGCCGATGAAAAGCAAGCGGGGAGGGTGACACGACGCCCGCACGCGCTATAGAAGCGCGCAAATTGTTTCAGGAGATACGCACATGGCCGATACCCTCACCTTCACTCTCGACACCGGCGATGGCGAAGCCCGCGACGTTGTGATCAAGCTGCGCCCCGATCTGGCCCCCGGCCATGTTGCGCGCATTGCCGAACTGGCCAGCGAAGGCTTTTATGACGGCGTGATCTTCCACCGCGTGATCAACGGCTTCATGGCACAGGGCGGCGACCCGACCGGCACCGGCATGGGCGGCAGCGACAAGCCTGACCTCGCGGCTGAATTCAACGCCGAGCCCCACGTCGAAGGCGTGTGTTCGATGGCCCGTTCGCAGAACCCGAACAGCGCCAATTCGCAGTTCTTCATCTGCCTTGAC
This sequence comes from Sphingomonadales bacterium, assembly GCA_009995225.1. Lineage (GTDB taxonomy): Bacteria > Pseudomonadota > Alphaproteobacteria > Sphingomonadales > Sphingomonadaceae > Erythrobacter. The sequence goes on from JAACPW010000003.1 coordinate 120,592, forward strand.
GATGCCCGCTTCCTCGATAAGCAGTACACCGTGTGGGGTCAGGTGACGAGCGGTATGGAACACGTCCATGCGCTTCCGAAGGGTGAGCCGCCGCGTGCACCCGGCAAGATCGTTAAGGCGACGGTGGCCTAAGACCAGAACGGACAATGGGGGGGTGGTGATGAAGTCCTTCGCGGCGGCCCTGGGCGCTGTGCTGCTTTCGGGCTGCGCCACCCTTCCCGACATTTCGCAATCGCGCTCTCCCTGCCAGCTTGAGCCCGGCGGGTGGTGCGGCTTCGTGCGTGAGGCTGCGGTGGATGCCTTCCCCTATGCGCTGGCCTCCACCAATGCCTACACCGGCGGCGACGATCTGTTCGAAAAGCCGGGCCGCGTCTTGCAGCGGGTCGCGCACATTCCGATTGCACCGGAAGATGCCGGCAAGGGCTTCAGCTACGAAATCTTCAACCAGTTCGAAAGCGGCAGCGGGAGCAATGCCAACCGCAAGCCGGTGGCGCGGATCATCGCTTTTCGCGGAACCGATCTCAAAGGCCTGAGCGACGTTTTCTATGGCACGCTGCGCAGCGATCAGATCGAGCTGGCGCTGCGGTATTTCGAGGCTGAAAAATCACGGCTGGGGACGGAGGTTCCGTGGGTGGTGACAGGGCATTCGCTGGGCGGCGCGCTGGCGACCGAGGTGTCGGTGGCGCACCCGGAAGTGCGGGCCTATCTGTTCAACACATCGCCCTTCTACCGCAGCGAAATCCGCGAAAATGCGCTGCAACGCACGGTGTTCAATGAACGCGGTGAGGTGTTGCGCCGCTTTGCCCGCTATGACGAGCCGCCGGCGGCCAATGTGTTCACGCTCAACTGCGAACCGCGCAAGAATGCGCTTGCCAAGCACGCGGTGCGCCCGCTGGCCGATTGCCTGACGTGGATTGCCGCCTATGCCAGTGCCGACGCGCATGAAGTGGTGAAGGCCAACGCCATACCCAAGCCTTTCGTGGAATGCGGGCCGGATGATCGCACCCACCCCGGCCCGTCGGCGGCCAAGGGCGAGCCGTGCCTGCATAACGGCCTGCGCAAGAGCAAAAAGGACAAGCGCGGCGGCGATTGAACGCGGTCGCCATCGGCGCTAAGGGCGCAGGCTCTATGGAACCTGTTGCGCCTCCCAAAACCTACCGGGTCAAAAGCTTTGGCTGCCAGATGAACGTCTATGATGGCGAACGCATGGCCGAATTGCTGGGCACACGCGGCATAACTCCTGCGCTTGAGGGTGAGGAGGCCGATCTGGTTATCCTCAATACCTGCCACATCCGCGAGAAGGCCGCCGAGAAGGTCTATTCGGATATCGGCCGCATGGTGAAGGCGGGGGCGCAGGCGGGAAAGACGCCGCTGATCGCTGTGGCGGGATGTGTCGCACAGGCCGAGGGCGAGGAGATCATGCGACGGGCGCCTGCTGTCAGCATCGTGGTCGGCCCGCAGGCCTATCACCGTTTGCCCGAAATGCTCGACAAGGCCGTGGGCGGCGAGCGCGCGACGGATACCGACATGCCCGCCATTGCCAAGTTCGATGCGCTCCCGGCCCGGCGCAAACGTGGGCCGGCCGCGTTCCTGACGGTGCAGGAAGGCTGCGACAAGTTCTGCACCTATTGCGTGGTGCCCTATACCCGCGGCGCGGAAATCTCGCGGCCCTTTGCCCATCTGATCGCCGAGGCACAGATGCTGGTCGAAGCGGGCGCGAAGGAGATCACGCTGCTGGGCCAGAATGTGAATGCCTGGGCGGGTGAGGATGACAAGGGCAGGGCGGCAGGGCTGGCAGGCCTGATCCACGCGCTGGCCCGGATCGATGGCCTCGTGCGGATCCGCTACACCACCAGCCACCCCAACGACATGGACGAGGCGCTGATTGCGGCCCACGGCGAGGTCGACAAGCTGATGCCCTATCTGCACCTGCCCGTGCAAAGCGGCAGTGACCGGGTGCTGAAGGCGATGAACCGCCAGCATACGGTGGAAGGCTATCTGCGGCTGCTGGAGAAGTTCCGGGCCGTGCGCCCCGATATTGCGCTGTCGGGCGATTTCATCGTCGGCTTTCCGGGCGAGACCGAGGCGGAGTTTGAAGACACGCTGCGGATTGTCGACGCGGTCCGCTATGCCCACGCGTTCAGTTTCAAATATTCCCCGCGGCCCGGAACGCCGGCGGCGACCCTGGACGGTCAGATTGCACCCGAAGTGATGCACGAAAGGCTCCACCGCTTGCAGGAGCGGCTTGGGCATCATCAATTCGCCTTCAATCAGGCGAGCGTGGGGCGGACGTGTCAGGTGATGATCGAGCGGACCGGGCGCGAACCGGGCCAGTGGCTTGGCAAATCGCCGTGGTTGCAATCGGTATGGTTTTCAGGCGACCACGCGATCGGCGATCTGGTCGATGTTCAGTTGATCGAGGCCGGGCCGAACTCGCTGCAAGGCGAACCCGTGCGGATACCTGCCGAGCTCGCCCGATAGCACGTAACCGTGCCGCGACCTTCGCGGTTGCTTCCGGCACTTGGGTGGCCAATGCCGTGCACGGCGCAGTGTCAGGGGCTGCCGCGCTCATCCGAAGATCATAACGCGTCCTTTTGATGACTATCCACCACCATCTCGCCGCAGCCTGCTTGCTTTGCACAAGCCCCGCCTTACCTTTCCGACTCAGGGCCGTGGGATTGTTCCGCGGCCGCAGCCAAAGGAACCTATGGGCCGCAGACCCTCCCGAGCCGGACACCCGGCGCTTTCGCCCGATCCGCGCGGCATTCCCGAACCGCGTCGTGCCCGCGTTGATCTGACTTTCGAGAACCAATCGCTGCTGGGGCCGCTGTTCGGGCAGTTTGATGCCAATCTGGTTCAGGTCGAAAACAGGCTCGGCGTCTACATTCACGCCCGTGGGCATCAGGTGGTGATCGAAGGGCCGGAAGACGATGTCGCGCGTGCGCGCGAAACGCTCAAGACGATGTATGACAGGCTGGCCCGCGGCGAGGCTCTGGATTCAGGCGCCATCGAATCGATGATCGCGATGTCGGCTGAACCGACGCTCGAAGGTATCATTTCGGGCGAAATGGACGGCCCGCCGATCATGATCCGGACGCGCAAGAAGACCATCGTGCCGCGCTCTGCGACACAGATCGAATATATGCGCAGCCTGACCAAGGACGACATCATCTTCGCACTTGGCCCCGCGGGCACGGGCAAGACTTACATCGCGGTGGCGCAGGCCGTCAGCCAGCTCATAACCGGCTCTGTCCAGCGCCTGATCCTGTCGCGCCCGGCGGTGGAGGCAGGTGAGAAACTTGGCTTCCTGCCTGGTGACATGAAGGAGAAGGTCGATCCCTACCTGCGGCCACTTTACGATGCCCTCAATGACTGCATGCCGCCCGAACAGGTGGAGCGGCGGCTGGCCAATGGCGAGATCGAAATCGCGCCAATCGCCTTCATGCGCGGGCGCACGCTGGCAGACAGTTTCATCATCCTTGATGAAGCGCAGAACACCACCAAGGAACAGATGAAGATGTTCCTCACCCGCTTTGGCCAGAACAGCCGGATGGTGGTGTGCGGCGATCCGCGGCAGGTCGACATTCCGGGCGGGCCGCGCATGAGCGGGTTGAACGATGCGGTCGAAAAGCTGGAGGGTGTCGCTGGCTTCGGCACGATCCGCTTCACCGCCGCCGATGTGGTGCGCCACCCGATCGTGGGCCGCATCGTGGAGGCTTATGAGGGCGGTGGCGAAGACGCCTCTTGATCGATGAGCGATGCAGTCCGCCCGACGAAACCGTGTTGTGCGGAACCGGGCGGACTGTTAGCAACATGATGATTTTTATACCGAGCTTGGCGCGGTAACGGTTCGGAGCGGAACGCCCCGACCAAATGACGCCGGGCCGGGAAAGGGGGCGCAACCGTGATTCTACAACAGGGCAGCGACAGGTCATGACGGTTTCCGGCAATAGAGGCCGGTCAGCAACGCGCCGGGGCGGTGCATCGCTTTCATTTGCCGCGCTGGCACTGGCACTGGCAGGTTGCGCGATTCCGCGTGACGCGCCTCCGCCGATGGCCAGCGTCCAAGCCATTCCGGAGCGCTGGGTGCTGGCCGAACCGGCGGGCGCGGATATTCCGATTGATCGCTATTGGCTGCTGCTGGATGATCCGCTGGTCGCGGATTTCGTGGCGGATGCGCAGGGCGGCAATCTCGATCTGGCGCAGGCCGTAACCCGGCTGCGCGCAGCACGCGCGGGCCTGCGCCAAGCCCGCGCCGCCCGCCTGCCGCAAATCAGCGGCAGTGGCGGGGCTGGCCGGGATGTCGGCGATTTTGCCAGCGACGATGTGCTTTTGTCGATCGGCGGCGATGTGGCGTGGGAAGTGGACGTGTTTGGCCGGCTGGGTGCTTCGGTCGATGCGGCGCGCGCCGATCTTCAGGCAGCAGGCTATTCCGTGGGCGATCTGGAACGGCTGATCGTGGCGCAGGTGGCCAGTCAGGTTGTGTCCGCCCGATCACTGGCGGAGCAGCTTGCGATTGCGCGCGAGACGCTCGCCAATCAGGACGACAATCTCCAGATTGCCCGCTGGCGCAACCAGGCCGGGCTGGTCGCCAGCCTCGATGTGGAACAGGCCCGCACCCAGCGTGCGCAGACGGCCGCTACGATTCCGCTGCTGCAGGGCGATCTGGTCGCCGTTTCCAATGCCATTTCGACCCTGATCGGCGAGCCGCCTGGCCGCGTCTATCGCGCGCTGACCGAAACACCGCGCGATGTGCCCGCGCCCCCCACTCAGATCGCGCTGTCCGTGCCGGCCGATATGCTGCGCCGCCGTCCCGATGTCAGCGCGTCCGAAGCCCGGCTGGCCGCCGATCTCGACCGTGTCGGCGTCGCCCGCGCGCAGCTTTATCCGCTGGTGCGCCTGAGCGGTACGGTCGGCACCAGCGCAACCAATGTCGGCAACCTGTTCGATATCGTCACCGGCAATGTGTTCGCGGGCCTGACCCAACTGATTTTCGATGGAGGCCGCGTGCGCGGGCAGATCGAGGGGGCGCAGGCCATCGCGGATGGATCGCTGGCGGCGTGGCGGCAGAGCATCCTCATCGCGCTGGAGGAGGTCGAAAGCTCGGCGGTTGATCTGGAAACCAGTGGTGAGCGGGTGGTCGCGCTCAATGAAGCCAGCGACGGCGCGCAGAACGCGGCGCTGTTGGCGCGCAGCCAGTATCAGGCCGGTCTGATCGACTTTCAGACGTTGCTGGTGATCGAAAGCCAGTTGCTGAGCACACGCACTGCCGAAGTAAACGCCGAAGCCGCGCGGGCGCTTGCCTTTATCAGCCTGGCACGCGCGCTGGGCGGCGGATGGTCTGTGCCTGAAGGCGCCGGCATCGAAGACATTGCGGCGAGGGGGCCGAGCGAGTGAGCGAATTGAACAATCCGGTCGAACAGCCCAGCGTGGACGAATTTCTCGGCACCAAGCCGCGCCCGCGCTGGCGGCGGTGGATGAAGTACTGGCTGCCGGGGCTTGTCATCCTGTTGCTGGTGCTCGGTGTCGCGCAATGCGCCGGGGGAGCGCCCAAGCCCGATTATATCACCGCGCCGGTTGCGCAGGAATCGCTGTCGCTGTCGGTGACGGCCACGGGCAACCTGCGCCCGACCAATCAGGTCGAAGTCGGCGCGGAAGTCACCGGCCCGCTCGATTCCGTGCTCGTCGATGTGAACGACCGCGTGACCAAGGGGCAGGTGATCGCGGTGATCAACACCGAAATCATCGATCAGCAGATCGCGCAGGCCCGCGCCAATCTCAACGCTGCGCGCGCCGCGCGGTCGCAGGCGCAGGCGGTGCTGGATATCGACAAGGTGCAACTGGCCCGGTTGCAGGAGGTGCGGCGCCTTTCGGGCGGGCGCGTGCCCTCGCAAATCGAGGTCGAGCAGGCCGAAGCCGCTGTGGAGCGCGACAGCGCGGCGGTCGCGTCGGCCCGCGCCAATATCGAGGCGGCCGAGGCGTTGCTCCGGGGCAACCTCACCACCCGCACCCGCGCCGTGATTCGCGCGCCTGTGACCGGCGTGGTGCTCGCCCGCCGGGTCGAGCCGGGTCAGACCGTGGTGGCCAGCTTCAACACTGTCACCCTGTTCGTGATTGCCGAGGACCTGTCCGAAATGCAGCTGCGCGTCTCGATCGACGAGGCCGACGTGGGGCAGGTCAAGGCCGGTCAGCAGGCGACCTTCACGGTCGATGCCTATCCCGGCCGCCGCTTCCCCGCGACGTTGCAACGCGTCGATCTGGCCTCGAGCAACACCGTGCAGGCACAGGCGGGCGCAGCGGCTTCGGCAGCGGGCGGATCGGTCGTCAGCTACGAGGCGCGGCTCACCGTGCAGAACGTCGATGGCCTGCTGCGTCCCGGCATGACCGCGACTGCGACGATCGCGACGCAGAACACCGGCAATGCAATGCTGGTCCCCAATGCCGCGCTGCGCTTCCGTCCGGAAGCCGAAGAGGAAGAGGGCGGGGGGGTGTTCCAACCGCAGATCGGGCTTGAGGATCAAAAGCAGCAGGCCAGCATCGGCGAAGGCAGCCGCCAGCAGGTGCAGGTTTTGCAGGCGGACGGCACATTGAAAGCGGTGGACGTCATCACCGGCCGCAGCGACGGGCGCCGTACGGTGGTACAATCGGCCGAGCTGAAGCCGGGGATGAAGGTTGTCACCGGCATAAAGGCGGCGGGCCAGTGACAGGCGAACCCCTGATCCAGCTTGAAGGCATCACCAAGACCTTCGGAAACGGGGCTGCGGCGTTTCAGGCGCTGAAGGGGATCGATCTCACCATCGACCGGGGTGAATTCGTGGCGATCATGGGGCCATCGGGTTCAGGCAAATCGACCACGATGAACATCCTGGGCTGTCTCGATGTGCCCACCGGCGGGGTCTTCCGGTTTCGCGGGGTGGAGGTGCAGAAGCTTGATCGCGACCAGCGCAGCCTGTTGCGCCGCCGTTACCTCGGCTTCGTGTTCCAGGGGTTCAACCTTTTGGCGCGCACGACCGCGCTGGAGAATGTCGAACTGCCGCTGCTTTATCGCGGCGAGAGCAAGGCGCAGCGGCGCGAATCTGCTCTGCGCGCGCTCGATCAGGTGGGTTTGGTGCCGTGGGCCTCGCACAGCCCGGCAGAGCTTTCAGGCGGCCAGCAACAACGCGTCGCCATTGCGCGCGCGCTGGTGACGCAGCCCGATGTGCTGCTGGCGGATGAGCCGACCGGCAATCTCGACAGTGAACGGTCGGTGGAAATCATGCTGCTGCTGCAACGGCTGAACAGCGAAGGCATCACGGTGCTGATGGTCACCCACGAAGAGGAGATGGCCTCCTACGCCAAGACCATCGTGCGGTTTCGTGATGGCCTGGTCGAAACAATCGAACGCGATGCGCGCGTGCTGGCGCCCGAAGGCGGGGCTGTCTGATGTTCGGATCGACACTCCTTCTGGCGCTGCGCGAAATTCGCCGCCACATCCTGCGGTCGATCCTGACAACGCTCGGCATCATCATAGGCGTCGCGGCAGTGGTGACGATGGTGACGCTGGGCAACGGTGTCACGGCGTCGGTGCAGGAAGAAATCTCCTCGCTCGGTGCGAGCAACTTCATCATTTTCCCGGTGCGCACCACACGCGGCACAATCCGGCCCTTCGATGAAGCGGACGTGCGCGCAGTGGAACAGCAGATCGCCGGGGTCGATCTGGCAGCAGGCAGTGTCGGTGCGCCCACCACTGCGTTTTATAACGGTCAGGATTGGGACACCCGCGTGGAGGGAGGAACCAATGACCTGCTCGAAGCGCAGTCGATCACAATCGCGGAAGGCCGGCCCTTCAGCGCGGACGAGGAGCAAGCCGGCAAGAATGTCTGCCTGCTTGGTCTCAAGGTGCGCGACGCGATCTTCCCGTCCGCCACCAGCCCGATCGGCGCAAATATGCGTCTGGGCGATATTCCCTGCCAAGTGATCGGTGTGATGGAAGAGCGGGGGCAGGGCGGCGGCGGCGCGGATGACGACGATGTCGTGTTCATGCCACTGAAAACCGTCCAGCGGCGCTTCAGGGGCAATGACAATCTCGATTATTTCGTGGTCAAGTATGATGCCGCCTACGCCGCGGCCGCCATTCAGGATTCACTTGTGGACCTGCTGCGCGAACGGCGGCTTTTGCAGGGTGACGAGCCCAATGATTTCAACGTGATCGACACCGCGCAGATCAATCAGGCGCTGGGCGCGGCCACAGGGGCGTTGACCGCGATGGTCGCGGTGATCGCCTCGATCAGCCTGCTGGTGGGCGGTATCGGGATCATGAACATCATGCTCGTGTCCGTCACCGAGCGCACCCGCGAAATCGGCATCCGCCTGGCCATCGGCGCGCTTGCGCGCGAGGTGCGCCTGCAGTTCCTGACCGAAGCTGTGGTGCTGTGCGCTCTGGGCGGGTTGGTGGGGATTGCGCTGGGCTTTGGCGCCTCGATCGGGTTGGCGGCGCTGATCGATGTGCCCTTCGTGTTCGATCCGATGATCAACATCGTCAGCTTCCTGTTTGCCGCCGGGATGGGGATCGTGTTCGGATATTACCCCGCCAGCCGCGCCTCCAAACTCGATCCGATCGACGCGCTGCGCCACGAATAGAGCGCCGGCTGCATGCCCGGCATTTCGCGCGCCGGCAAATCGCGCTAAGGGGCGGCGCATCATGGATCTGGACATCGACATCGAGGATTGGCCCGCAGGCGCGTGGGAGGCGCTGGCGGTCCGCGCCGCGCAGGCAGCGGGGCAGGGCGAACCGCTGCTGGTCAACCCCCGCCTGATTGCCAGTATCCTGTTCACGTCGGACGCCGAAGTCCACACGCTGAACCGCGAATGGCGCGAACGTGACAAGCCCACCAATGTGCTCAGCTTCCCGATGCTTGAACGCAGCATGTTGGAAAATCTCGGCCCCGATGGCGCGCCGGTGATGCTGGGCGATATCGCGCTGGCGCAGGAAACCTGCGCGTGCGAAGCCGCGCAAAAGGGCGTCACTTTGGAAGAACATGCCACGCATCTGATCATCCACGGCCTGCTGCATCTGGCAGGTCACGACCATGTCGACAGCGACGAACAGGCCGAGGCGATGGAGTCGCTGGAAACAGCGATACTTGCCAAACTGGGTATCGCTGACCCATATGGCGACTGAAACCGCGTAGGAGCCACACGCAAGGCCATGGCCGATTCCCATTCTCCCGCATCTCAATCCGGAGACGCGGACAGTAGCAGCGGGCTTTGGCCTGCCTTACGCAAGATCCTCGGCCTCGAAGCCGCGCGTTCCTTACGCGAACAGCTCGAAGAAGCTATCGACGACCACGAGGATGAAAACGGCGCCTCGGGTTCCGATGCCGGCGGCAATAGCGGCGGCGATCTTTCCCGGGTCGAGCGGCAGATGCTGCGCAATCTGCTCCATTTTTCCGAACATGACGCCGATGACGTTGCGGTGCCGCGCGGCAAGATCATCGCAGTTGACGCCGGGATAAGCTGGGAGGCGATGGTCGCGGCGTTCAGCGAACACGGCCATTCACGGATGCCGGTCTATCGCGAGACGCTGGATAGCGTCGTGGGCATGATGCATATCAAGGATGTCTTCCCTTTCCTCGCCAACGGCACGCCGCCGCCGGCTGACTGGACCACGCTGATGCGCCAGCCGCTGTATGTGCCCCAGGCGCGCGGGGCACTGGATGTGCTGGCGGACATGCGCACCCAGCGCGTGCATCTGGCGATCGTGCTGGACGAGTTTTCGGGTACAGACGGGCTGATCACCATCGAAGATCTGGTCGAGGAGATCGTCGGCGATATCGAGGATGAACACGATGATGCGCCGGAGGAACTGATCACGCCGATCGGGGAAGGCATGTGGGATTGCGATGCCCGCGCCGAGCTTGACGATGTGGCCAAGCTGGTCGACCCGCGTTTGGCTGAAGTTGCAGAATCGGTCGATACGCTGGGGGGCCTTGCCTTTGTCCTTGCAGAGCATGTGCCGCCGGTGGGGACCGTGCTGGAACATCCCAGCGGCTGGCGCATTGAAGTGACCGCAGGGGATGAAACCCACGTTACGCGGTTACGCCTGCACCCCCCCGAAGATGCGAACGACGTGCAATAGGCGCAAGCAATCGCCGCATTTGGCGTTTTTTCTTCGATTTTTTGCATCCGGTCCGCGTTTCAGGCGTATCTCCTGCGACCAAGGAGAGATTTCATGCCTGCACGCCGTTTGCCCCCTTTGCGCGCGCTCGAAGCCTTCATGCGCACGGTTCGTCTGGGTTCGGCCCGCGCAGCGGCGGAGGAGATCGGGCTCAGCCCGTCGGCGCTGTCGCGGCGGATCAGCAATCTGGAAGAATTCGTTGGCAAAAAGCTGTTCACCCGCGCGCGTCAGTCGATGCAACTGACGGACGAGGGGCAGGCCTTTTATGAAGCGGTGAACCCGCATATGGAGGCGCTGGCCCGCGCGGTGGAAAGCCAGTCCGACAACATCGCGCTGCTGCGCCTGCGGCTTGGTGTGCTGCCGATGTTCGGCAGCCAGCGGCTGTTTCCGCGGCTCGGCGAGCTGCGCAAGCGCCATCCGCTGCTGCACATCGACATCGACACCGCGCCGCATCTGGAAGACCGGGTGGGCGATACGCTCGATGCCGCGATTATTCTGTCGCGCGGCCCGGCGAGCGGGCTTCATGCGGTGCGGCTTGACCACAATCTCGTTCATGCGATCTGCTCGAAAGATACCGCCCGCGCAATCGGCACGGATATTACGCCGGAAGTGATGACGAAGCAGACATTCCTGATTCACAACGAGTTGCCTGAAAGCTTTATGGCGTGGAAAAAAGCCAACGCGCTCGAAACGATGGATCCCGCGGCGATTGACCATTATGATTCGGGCGCATTGATGCTGGAAGCGGCCGCGCAGGGTCTCGGAATTGCGATCATGCACGACGATCACCTGCGCCGCGCCAATGACAACCGGCTGACCAATCTGCCGGGCAATCCGGTCGAAAGTCCCTATTCCTATTGGTTCGTGTGCAAGCCGGTGGCGCTGGAAAGCCGCCCGGTGCGGATCTTCCACGATTGGCTGGTCAGGGCCGGGCTTTAGCGGTCCGTCGCGCTTTGCCGCGCTGCCACGGGCGGCTTTCCTACCGGGTATTCAGGTGCCAATGCCAGACGCATGATGTGTCTCGCCCGTTTGATTTCCGGTCTGCGTCGTCTCTACGCCGCACTCGCAGCGCGACCGACCGGGCAGCGGTTTTTCGGTTTCTGGACAGTGTCTCATGTGTCTCCAACACGCCGTGTTCCGCCAACCGGCGCACATGGCCTGTCAGGACATGGGCTGATGATCGGCTTTCGCTTCGTATCGCACCGGCGGCACCGTGTGCGCAAAGGTGCGCAGCGGGCGGCCCATGATCGCAACCAGGGCTTCCTCGATCCGGCGGCGCGACTCCATGCTGATGGCCTTGCGACCGCGGAAGTCTTCGGGGCTGAAGGGTTCGAGATAGTGCAGACGAACCTTGAAGCTGCCCTTGCGCGATAGAACCCGTTTGGCGTTGTTCAGACCGGTTTCCTCCCCGATCCACCCGATCCATTCGGCAACCGCGCCATAGTCAACGATCACTGGCTGCACCAGCACGCCGGGTGGCGGCGGTTCAAGCACGGAGAGCATCGATGTCTTGAAGGGCAACAGCGACTGGCCATCGGTGGTGGTGCCTTCGGGAAAGACCGTGACGGACCAGTTATCGACCAGTGCTTCTTTCAGCGCATTGATCTGCTCGGCAACGCCCATGCGGTTCTCGCGTTTGACGAAGACCGTGCGGTTAAGGCTGGCGAGCCAGCCCACCATCGGCGCTTCGGCCAGTTCCGCCTTGGCGACGAAAGCGGTGCCGCTCGCGCCGGCCAGTGCCAGAATGTCGACCCACGAGATATGGTTGGCGACAAAGAACACGTCGCGCTTCAGATGCGTGCCGATGACCTCGACCCGCGCGCCGCAGACCCGCGCAGCATAGCGCAGGAACAGCATCGGGAAGGGCGAGCCATAGGACAGCACCCGGTAAAGGTAATGCAACGGCACAAAGACCACGATCAGCGCAAGCAGCGCCAGCGCGCGGCAAACAAGGCGCACCCAGCCGATAGCCGAGAGCGGCGTCGTCTCACCGCGTGCGGCGGCCTGCCGCAATTCCCAATCAGTCATTGCGGGACAGGCGTACGCCGTAAAGCTCCATGCGGTGATCGACGAGGCGATAGCCCAGCCGCTCGGCAATCTGGCGTTGCAGGGCCTCGACCTCGGGATCGACGAATTCGACCACCTTGCCCGTTTCGACATCGATCAGGTGATCGTGATGCGCTTCGGGCACGGGTTCGTAACGCGAGCGTCCGTCCCCAAAATCATGGCGGTCGAGGATGCCTGCTTCTTCGAACAGGCGCACGGTGCGGTAGACCGTGGCAATCGAAATCCGCGCATCAACCGCCGCGGCGCGGCTGTGGAGCAGTTCCACATCGGGGTGGTCGTCACTGTCCGAAAGAACCTTGGCGATGACCCGACGCTGTTCGGTAATGCGCAAGCCTTTTTCGGCACACAATTGTTCGAGATCGATTTTCTGGTTCAAGGAACACTCCATCGCCAAGTGCGCCGCCCCGAAGAGATGCGATCGCCCAAAAGCAAGACAGCCTCCTCCCTACAGGGACGAGGCTGCTTGCTCAAGCGGGCCTTCCGCCCTCTCAACAGGGGCGGATTGGCCAACTGGGGGTGATGCGACCGAGAAGCGGGCGTTACGCTGGCTTTTTCGGACGACGCGCCTTGGGCGTCACGGTGGTGCCGGGCTTGCGGCCCAGACCAATCTTCTTGGCAAGATCCCGGCGCTTTTCAGCATAGTTGGGCGCAACCATCGGATAATCGGCAGCCAGGCCCCAACGTGCGCGGTATTCTTCGGGCGTCATGTCGAAATTGGTGCGAAGATAGCGCTTCAGCATCTTCAGCTTTTTGCCATCTTCAAGGCAGACGATGTAATCCGGCTTGATCGAATTACGGATCGCAACCGCAGGCTGTGGCTTAGGTTCTTCAACTTCAACCTTTTCACCAAGACTGGCAAGCGCGCCATAAACGTTGGTGATGAGACCAGGTAGATCGGTGACGGCGACATCATTATTGCTGACATGCGCTGCGACGATGTCGCTGGTTAGCGTTATCAGGGTTTCTTTCATATTGATTTCCAGATCCTGCATGAGTTCCTCTTTGGCGGCGTTCAATATGCGCCGGTTACTATGCCATGTATCAAAGCGCCAATCTTGGCAACCGGTGCGCACCCTCTAGTCACCAGTTTGCGATGAATGGAGCTTTACTAGATTGAGCGAGCGAAAGTAATGGCGTCGATACGCTCGCCATTGGCCATGCGGTAATAGTTACGCCGCTCGCCGATCGGTTCAAAACCAAACTTGCGATACAATTCGATGGCAGGATTGCCGCGCCGCATTTCCAGAAAGATGCGCGTAACGCCGCGCATTTGGGCTGCAGTAAAGAGAAGTTCAATCAGCGCCGCCCCGACACCGCGTCGCCGTGCGCCGGGAATGACGGCAATCAACAGCAGTTCTTCCTCGTCGAGCACATGGCGGGTCAGCACGAAGCCCGCCGGCGTTTGAGACGCCCCTGATCCGCTTGAGCCATCGTCTCTGTCCAGAATGGGCTTTCCGTCTGCATCGACCACCACGGCATGGGTGCTGGACAGGGTCAGCGCATCGGCCACCTGCCGCCGGTTCCAGCCCTCGCCATAAGCGGGATCAAAGGCGGCTTCCATCACCGCCATGATCCGGTCGACAAGCGCCGAGGCCGGCGCTGGGCTGGGAGCGGGGCGGGTGGTCATCCCGGTTTGCGTTCTGCCATCGGGGTCGCATCGGCGCCGCGCCCGTAAATCGGGGCAAGATGGCCTGTAAGCAACGCTTCGGGCACGCAGGCAATCTTCGCTGCATCGGGTAGAAGGCTTAGGGCCCTATCAGGATTGCCCAGGAGGGCAGCGAATTCGTCAGCACGGTTTCCGGCGACGCGTTCTTGCGCCCCGCAGACGACCGCGGCATCCGGTGCGAGCGAGCGCAAATCGTTGGTCGGCAGGCCATCGGCGGCGAAATCCTGGACGAACCATTCCCCGTGTCCGCCGTTCATACACACCGTGACAGGCGCGCCGGGATGAAGGTGCAGCGCCTGCGCTGCGACAAGGGCCAGCGTCGGATAACCACGCACCTCGGCTCCCCAGGCAAATCCCAGCGCGCGCGCCGTGGCAAGGCCAATACGCACGCCAGTAAAGCTGCCCGGCCCGAGCGACACAAGAACGCAATCGGCGCGCCCCTTTTCAGGCAGCGCGCCGATCATTGGCACCAGCGCTTCGGCATGGCCCCGCCCCATCACGCGGTGTTCGTGCGCAATCAGGCGCCCATCGTCAAACAGGGCGACGCAGCAAGCCTCTGAGGCGGTTTCGACGGCAAGCATCCGCATGACGCCCGCCGATGCCTCACACGGCGCGTGCGCGCAAGCGCCAGATTCGCATCAGGCGACCCGGTTGAACTTGGCGAATTCGGGGCGCGGGCTGCGATCGAAGATGCTTTCTGTGTCGCCATAGCCAATCGAGCAAATGAAATTGACGCGGTGGCGCGGTTCATCTGCAAAGAAAGCGGCTGTGACGGCCTCGGCATCGAAGCCCGACATCGGGCCGCAATCCAGTCCGACTGCGCGTGCCGCCAACATCAGATAGGCGCCCTGCAAGGATGAATTGCGGAACGCGCCTTCCTTGCGCCCCTCTTCATCACCATCGAACCAGCTTTTCGCGTCGGTGTGCGGAAACAGCCAGGGCAGTTCTTCGTGGAAGTCGATATCGTATCCGATCACAGCGGTGACAGGCGCGGCCGCGATCTTGTCCTTGTTGCCGTCCGAGGCGCATTCGACCAGCTTGGCCTTGGCTTCGTCCGATTTCACCCACACAATCCGCGCCGGCTGCATATTGGCCGAAGTTGGTGCCATCTTCAGCAAATCCCAGATGGCGTGGAGCTGTTCGTCGGTCACGTCGCGGTCCAGCCAGTCATTATAGCTGCGCGCTTCGTTGAACAGTTGATCGAGGGCCGCGTCCGACAGGACATGGTCGTGGAATTGCTTGGTCATGGGAAATCCCCGTAGTTGTGAAAGTGAATAATCAGGCTGCCCTGACTTCAACCACTTCGGGGACATAATGTTTCAACAGGCCTTCGATCCCGTGCTTCAAGGTCGCGGTGCTCGACGGGCAGCCTGCGCATGAGCCCTGGAGGGTCAGATAGACCACTCCGTCGCGGAAACCGCGATAGGCAATGTCGCCGCCGTCGCCTGCCACGGCCGGACGCACGCGGGTTTCGAGCAGTTCGTGTATGGCAGCGATGATCTCGGCATCCTCGGGGCGTTCTTCCACCACAGCTTCGTCCTCTGGCGGAACCGCAATCCCGTTGCCCGCTGCCGTCACGAACAGCGGCGCTTCCGAGACAAAATGATCGAGCAGGATAGAGACGACCTGCGACTTCAACACGCTCCAGTCCACGCCCGGCGCAGCGGTGACGCTGACGAAGTCAGTGCCGAAGAACACGTTGACTACTTCGCCCGTGTCGAAGATCGCTTGCGCCAGCGGGCTGGCTTCGGCCGCTTCGGGCGACGCAAATTCGCGGCTGCCGGATGGCATGACAGTCATGCCGGGCAGGAATTTCAGCGCAGACGGGTTCGGGGTGGTTTCGGTTTCTATGTACATGGCCATGATTTAGGTGGCCTCGCCGCGCGGGGCAAGGGCGCGCCGATCCAGAAGCATTCACTATCGCTTCAGACTTTGCCGGACTATATGCACAGGATGAAGTCGATTTTCCGCGCGACCAGCGCACTCGCCATCCTGCTCGTTCCGTTTGCGCTGGTGCAGCCGTTGCTCGCCCAGCAAACGCCGGCGCCCGCACCGGCGCAGGCGCCGGCCCAACCGCCAGTCCCTCAGCCCCAATCGCTGCAGACGGGCAGCGAGGTTCCCTGGCTGTATCGCGGATCGGATGTGCCGGTTGATGACCAGTGGCTGTTCGGGGAGATGAAGAACGGTTTGCGCTATGCCGTGCGCCGCAATGGCGTCCCGCCGCGCCAGGTTTCAATCCGCGTGCGGGTCGATGCAGGGTCGCTGCATGAAACCGATGCCGAACAGGGCTATGCTCACCTTCTCGAACATCTCCTGTTCCGTGAGAGCAAGTATCTTGGCAAGGCAGAGGCGATCTCGGCATGGCAGCGGCTGGGCGCGACCTTTGGCAGCGATGCCAATGCCGAAACCACGCCGACCCACACCGCTTACAAACTCGACATTCCCAATATCGATTCGGCCAAGCTGGCGGAAAGCTTCAAGCTGCTTTCGGGAATGATCCGCGAACCCGTGCTCGATGATGCCAATGTGTCGGCAGAACGCCCCATCGTGCTCGCTGAAAAGCGCGAACGCGGCGGAGCGGGTCTGCGAATGGCTGACCTGACACGCCAGACCTTCTTTGCCGGACAGAGGCTGGCCACCCGCAGCCCCATTGGCACGGACGAGACGTTGCGGGCAGCCAACGGCAAGGACGTAAAAGCGTTCTATGATCGCTGGTATCGCCCGGAAAACACGGTGATCGTGGTGGTGGGCGATGCCGATCCGATGGAGCTGGCCGGGCTGGTGGAGCAATGGTTCGGTGACTGGGATGGCACCGGCCAGCCTGGCACTGCGCCCGACTTCGGCGATCCTGTACCGCCCGCACAGGCGCAGGATGACGCGGTGACCGGGGCGCCAATTGGCCAGTTGGCAGTGGGCGTCGAACCCGATCTGCCGCGCAGCCTGACCTATGCGGTGATGCGCCCGTGGCGGCCGGTCGATGATACCATCGCCTACAACGAAGGCCTGCTGACCGATGCGCTCGCACAGGCAATCATCAACCGCCGGCTTGAATCGCGCGCGCGCGCCGGTGGCAGCTATCTGTATGCGCAGGTCCAGCAGGACGATGTGTCGCGTTCGACAGATGCAACGTTCGTGACCTTCGCGCCCCTGACGGGCGACTGGCAGGCGGCGCTGGCCGATGTCCGCAGCGTCATCGCCGATGCGCTTGCAACGCCGCCGACGCAGGAGGAAATCGACCGCGAAGTTGCTGAGTTCGATGTTGTCTTTGCAAACGGGGTCGAACAGGAAACCGTGCAATCGGCGTCTGACCTGGCCAACAATATCGTCAATGCGGTCGATATCCGCGAAACCGTGGCATCGCCCAAGGTGGTGCTCGATGTGTTCCGCGGCATGAAGCCACGCCTCACCCCCGAAGTGGTGCTGGAACGCACCCGCGGCTTGTTTGAAGGCACGGTCACGCGCTCGGTCTATGTCACCCCGACTGCGGGTGAGGCAGATGTCGCCGCGCTGCGTCTGGCGCTGGCGACCGAGGCAATGGTCGACGGGACGGCCCGGCTTGCCGCGCAGAGCATCTCGTTTGATGATTTGCCGCCGGTGGGTACGCCTGGCACTCTCACCTCGCAAAAGCCGCTAGGTGTGCTGGAGATCGAGCAGGTTGATTTCGCCAATGGGGTGAAGGCGCTGGTGTGGGCCAATGATGCCGAACCGGGCCGTGTGACGGTGCGCGTACGCTTTGGTGCGGGCTACCGCGCGTTTGACAGCGACAATGCGGTGTATGCCGCACTGGGGCAGGGCGCGCTGGTCGGATCAGGCCTCGGCGAATTGGGCCAGAACGAGATCGACCGGCTGGCGACGGGCCGCAAGCTGGGCTTCGACTTCGCGATCGACGAAGCGGTGTTCACCTTCACCGCGCAGACCCGGTCGGAAGATGTTAACGATCAGCTTTACCTATTTGCCGCAAAGCTGGGGATGCCGCGCTGGGACAAGGATCCCGTGATCCGCGCCAAGGCTGCGGCGGAACTGGCCTACAACACCTATTCCACCAGCCCCGGCGGCATTCTCAACCGCGATCTCGAATATTTGGTGACGGGCGGCGACGAACGTTTTGCTACCCCCGATCCGGCGGCGCTGAAGGCCGTGACTCCCGAAGGTTTCCGCGACGTGTGGGAGCCGCTGCTGAAACAGGGGCCGATCGAGGTGCTGGTGTTTGGCGAATTCGACCAGGCTGCCGTCATTGAACAGTTGCGCCAAACCTTCGGCGCGCTCCCGCCGCGTGAACCGATTGCGCCCGAAATTGCCGCGCGTGTACCGACTTTTGCTCCGGATTCGCCGACTCCGTCAGTCGTCACGCACAGGGGCGATGCCAATCAGGCCGCAGCTGTTGTCGCCTGGCCAAGCGGGGGCGGAGTCGCGTCCCTGCGCGAAAGCCGCCAGCTGGAAATCCTCACCCAGCTATTCAACAATCGCTTGTTGGAAGCCCTGCGCGAGCGAGCCGGGGCGAGCTATTCGCCGCAGGTGTTCTCCAGTTGGCCGACAGATCTGGCGAGCGGCGGTCGTATCACGGCGCTCGCGCAGCTTGAGCCGGAATTTGTCCCGGTGTTCTTCACCGAAGCCCAGCGAATCGCACAGGATCTTGCTGCCACTCCGCCCACCGCCGATGAACTTGCGCGGGTAACAGAGCCGCTCAGCCAGCTGATCCGCCGCGCATCAACGGGCAATCAGTTCTGGCTCTACAACCTCGAAGGGGCCACGCAGGATTCCCAGCGCACAGCGTTGCTGCGTACGCTTCTGGCGGATTATTCGCAGACGACGCCGGAGGTCATGCAATTCCTCGCCGATCGCTATCTTTCCAAGTCCCTGCCGTTCCGCCTTGCGGTCATTCCCGAAGGCCAGACCCTTGCTGAGGCGCCGTCTGGCAATGCCAGCGCCAATGCGGCCAGTGCCATGCCTGCGGGGCGCTGATCGGAGCCGTCGCTGACAGTGGGCGGGAAATAAAGTTGTCCGAAACGGTATTGCAGCTTTACAATTCAAACGCGCCTCTTGTAGCGGGCGGCCCCGCGCATGATTGCGCGCGTATCTGAAGAGAAAGAGTTCAACTGTGCCTGAGACTTGGACCCCGGAAAGCTGGAAGGCTCACGAAGCGCGCCATTTGCCGCAGTACGAAGATGCGGCCGAACTGGCGGAAGCGGAGAAAACCCTTTCGCATTATCCCCCGCTGGTCTTCGCGGGTGAGGCGCGCGCGCTGAAAGCCGATCTGGCACAGGTTGCAAACGGTCACGGTTTCCTTCTGCAAGGCGGTGACTGCGCGGAAAGTTTTGCCGAGTTTCACCCTAACAATATCCGCGATACCTTCCGCGTGCTGTTGCAGATGGCGGTGGTGATGACCTTCGCCAGCAAGCGTCCGGTGATCAAGGTCGGCCGCATGGCCGGCCAGTTCGCCAAGCCGCGCTCCGCCCCGACCGAGACGATCAACGGCGTGACACTGCCGAGCTACCTTGGCGATAATATCAACGGAATCGATTTCGATCCGGTATCGCGCCGCAATGATCCGCAGCGCATGGTGCGCGCCTATTCGCAGGCTGCCGCCACGCTCAACCTGCTGCGCGCCTTTGCGGGCGGCGGGTATGCCAACCTGCGCCAGGTGCACCAGTGGACGCTCGATTTCATGGGCCGCACTCCGTGGACCGAGAAGTTCAGCCAGATGGCCGACCGCATCGGTGAGGCGCTGGATTTCATGGAAGCATGCGGGATCGACCCCGGCACCGTGCCGCAGCTGAAGGGCACCAGCTTCTACACCAGCCACGAAAGCCTGTTGCTGCCTTACGAACAGGCGATGACGCGGCAGGATTCGCTGACCGGCGATTGGTACGCCACCAGCGCGCATATGCTATGGATCGGGGATCGCACGCGGTTCCCCGGCAGCGCGCATATCGAATACGCGCGCGGTATCGGCAATCCGCTGGGGATGAAATGCGGACCTTCGCTGGAGCCCGACGCGCTGCTGACGCTGCTCGATCAGTTGAACCCGAAACGTGAGGCCGGGCGCATCACGCTCATCAGCCGCTTTGGCCATGACAAGGTCGAAGATGGCCTGCCTAGGCTGATCCGTGCGGTTCAGCGTGAGGGGCACCCGGTGGTGTGGAGCTGCGACCCCATGCACGGCAACGTCGTGAAGTCCGACACCGGCTTCAAGACCCGCCCGTTCGACCGTATCACCCGCGAGGTGAAGGGCTTCTTCGCCGTCCACCGCGCCGAAGGTTCGCATCCCGGCGGCATCCATATCGAGATGACCGGACAGGACGTGACTGAGTGTGTCGGCGGCGCCGTGGCGATCACCGAGGAACGCCTTGGCGACCGCTACCACACCCATTGCGATCCGCGCCTCAACGCCGAACAATCGCTCGAACTGGCGTTCCTTGTGGCCGAGATGCTCAATGAGGCAGCGGGCACACGCGATTCCGAAGTCAACGCCCACGCTGCATGAGGTTGCGTCTTTCGCACGCAATTTCAACGCGATCGGGTGTGAAAAGCTGATCCTTGTTATGATGCAAGGCGTGCGACTGGACTAACTTGCTCGCCGCTTCATGGAACAATGCACGGGCAAACGTCTTTCCTGTATCATTACGGACGGCTATCGTCAGCAACCGGGCCATGCGAGGTCAGGAGAGCACGTGCATCGCAGCGAACATCACAAGCCCGCCATCCGGAATGACCATGTTCCCCTTGGCCAAGCCTTCCGCGCCACGCGTGCGCTGACCGAGGCACTCGTTGCACCCCTCAGCGATGCCGATGCCTCTATCCAGTCGATGGAGGACGCCAGCCCCGCCAAGTGGCATCTTGCCCACACGACATGGTTCTGGGAAACCTTCCTGCTGCGCGAACACGCGCCCGGTTACAGCCTGTTCCGCGAGGATTGGCCCTTCCTGTTCAATTCCTACTACGAGTCCGAAGGCGCACGGATCAGCCGCACCGCGCGCGGGATGCTGTCGCGCCCGACGCTGGACGAAGTGCTTGAATGGCGGGGGATCGTGAATGACGCCATGACGCCCCTGCTTGATGATCCGGCATTTGGCGATCTGATTGCACTTGGCGTGGCGCATGAACAGCAGCACACCGAATTGCTGCTGACCGATATCAAGCACGCCCTGTTCCAGAACCCGCTTGGCCCGGCGATGTGGGAGGGATCGGCCCCCGCATCAGGTTCAACGGCGCCTATGGACTGGCACCAGCACCCCGGCGGCATCGCGCTGGTCGGGCATGACGCTGACAGTTTCGCCTTCGACAATGAAGGCCCGCGCCACCGCGTTCTGCTTGAACCCTTCACGCTGGCCGACCGGCTGGTCACCAATGGCGAATGGGACGCTTTCATTGCCGATGGCGGCTATGCCGATGCACGGCTGTGGCTTTCCGATGGCTGGGCCTGGGTGCAACGCGAAGGGATCGCCGGACCGCTGTACTGGCGTGAGGGCGAGCATTTTATCCATCAGGGCTGGCAGGCGCGCGATCCGAACGCCCCTGTCACACACATCTCCCACTTCGAAGCCGATGCCTTCGCCACTTGGGCAGGCGCGCGGCTTCCCACCGAATTTGAATGGGAAGCGATCGCGCGCGGGCAGGACGGCAGTTCGTCCGCGCCCGCGCATGATCCGACCGGCGGCAACCAGCTTGATAGCGCCGCGCCGCCGCTTCCGACGGGCGGCCCCGATCTGTTCGGCGATTGCTGGCAATTCACCCGTTCGTCCTACCTGCCCTATCCCGGCTTCCGCCCGGCGGCAGGCGCGGTGGGCGAATACAACGGCAAGTTCATGAGCGGGCAGGTCATCCTGCGCGGTGCTTCCTGCGCCACCGTGCGCGGCCATTCGCGTGCCTCCTATCGCAATTTCTTCTACCCCCATCAGCGCTGGCAATTCACCGGGCTGAGACTGGCCAAGGATGCCTGAAATGACATCGAACACAGGTCTTCAACTGGTAAATCGCGATGAGGGCGGGGTCGATCTGGCGTTTCGCGCCGACGTATTGGCCGGTCTCGCCGCGCCGCAAAAGGCGATCCCTGCGCGGTGGTTCTATGACGATGTCGGATCGCAATTGTTCGAGGATATCACCCAGCTTCCCGAATATTACCCGACCCGTGCCGAAGCCGCGATTCTCGCCGGCCAGTCGGGCGAGATTGCGGATCTGGTCGGGCCGGGCCGTGCGGTGGTCGAATTCGGATCGGGCTCATCGGTGAAGACCCCGCTGCTGCTGTCAGCCATTCAACCGTCTGCCTATGTCCCGCTCGACATCGCAGGCGATTTCCTGCGTGCGTCCTCTGCCGCGCTGGCCGCGAAGTTTCCGGGTCTTCCCGTCCATCCGGTCGAAGCCGATTTCATGCGTCGCGTGGAATTGCCGGTCGAAGTCGCGAATCTTTCCAAGCTCGGTTTTTTCCCCGGTTCCACCATCGGCAACATGATCGCCCGCACCGCCACCGATCTGCTGCGTTCGATGCGCGAAACGCTGGGTGAGGGTGCGCTGCTGCTGATCGGGATGGATCTGGTGAAGGACGAGGACGTATTGCTCGCCGCCTACGACGATGCGGCAGGCGTTACCGCGCAGTTCAATCTCAACCTTCTGACGCGCATCAATCATGAGCTTGATGGCGATATTCCGGTTGGTGCCTTCCGTCACGAAGCGCGCTGGAATGACACCTTCGCGCGGATCGAGATGCATCTGGTCGCGGGTACTGATGTGACCTTCAGCGTCAGCGAGCAGACATTCACGATGCGTGCGGGTGAAAGCATCCACACCGAAAACAGCCATAAGTTCACCATACGTTCGAGCCAGACGCTGCTGGCTGCCGGAGGATGGGAACCACGCGCGCGCTGGACGGATGAAGGCAAGCAGTTTTCGCTGCTGCTGGCGGAAGCCTGCGCGCCGCGGTCTGCGCCCTGACACTTGCAGGGCTGAAACTTCACCGCGCCCCGTGCGTTGCCGCGGCATGGACAACTATTGTGATATTCTGATTATCGGCGGCGGGATGGCGGGTCTTTCTGCCGCCACTGCCTTGGCCGCTTGCGGGCGACGGATCATCGTGCTCGACAAGGGGCGCGGCCCCGGCGGGCGGATGGCTGCACGGCGCGCGGACATTGCGGGCGATACCGTGGGCTTCGATCACGGCGCGCAATATTTCACCGCGCGCGACCCCGCCTTCCGTGGCACCGTCGCAGCCTGGGAAGCGGCAGGCGTGGCCGCACGCTGGCCCGCTGCGGGCGAAGACGCTTGGGTAGGAACGCCGGGGATGAATGCTTGCGTGAAGGTGATGGCGGCGGCGTTGGATGTGCGTTGGGGTGTGCGGGCCGAACGGATTACACCGACGCCCGAAGGCTGGAAGGTGCATGCAGGGGACCACACCCTTCACGCCGGAACAGTGCTCGTCGCGGTCCCCGCTGAACAAGCTGCCGTGCTGCTGGCCGAGACAGCGCCCGATCTGGCGGCGTTGGCGGGAAGCGTCGAATCTGCGCCGTGCTGGGCGGCGATGGCGGGCTTTGGCGCATCGCTGCCATACACCGATGATACCTTTCGCAGCGAGGCCGGCCCGATCAGCTGGGCGGCGCGCAACTCGGCCAAGCCGGGGCGCAGCGGGGCCGAGACATGGGTGATCCACGCGTCCCAAACCCGCAGCCGTGCCATCATTGAGCTACCCAAGGATGAAGCTGCGCAAGTCCTGCTGGCCGATTTCTTCGCCGCCACGGGCACTGCGCCCGTCGCCCCGCTGCATCTCGACGCGCATCGCTGGCTCTATGCATTGCCGCAGGCGCTCAAGGGGGAGGGCGCACGCTTCGATCCGGCGCTCAGCCTGGGCATCGCGGGCGATTATTTGCACAGCCCCCGTGTCGAAGGGGCGTGGCTGTCAGGTCAGGCCTTGGCCCGGCAGGTACTCCAGGCACGGGTGGCCAGCACGTCGTAGTGATGCCCGCGCCCGTATTTGGCAAAATGGGTGAAGCCGGTCGCGCGTAGCACGGCTTCGATTGCGCCTGCGTTGGCCCAGCGGTCGTCGACTTCGTAGAAAATCGCCTGAACGCGGGCGAAGGCGTGAGTCTTGGCCAGCTCCCCAATCACCACCGCCTCCAGGCCTTCCACGTCGATCTTGACGAACATGGGGAGGTTCCCCGCCAGCAGCGGATCGACCAGCGCAGCGTCAATCGTCTGGATCATTACGCCGCCGCCGCTCTGACCTTCGCGCCCCGCCAGTGTTGCGGTGCCCGTGTGATCGGCCGCCACACTGATCTCGACTGCGCCCACGCTGTCCGCGATGGCGAGCTGGTGCAGAACCGTCCGCTCGGCCCCGCCGTTGAGCGTTACGTTGGCCGCCAGCCGGGCATGGGTGGCGGGCACCGGCTCGAAGGCGATGATCGTGCGGCATTTGGGGTTTTGCGCCGCGATGAGCGAATAGAGTCCCTGATTGGCACCGATATCGACGAACACGAAGTCATCGCGCTGGCCCGCCAACAGATCGGACAGATCGCGGCCATAGGTGCCGAAAATGCAATAGCGGAAGGTCGTGTCCTGCCAGTTGGGCGTCATCAGCACGCCGTAGGCCGAGCGCACCGGACCATCGCCGCGCGCTGCCAGCACCGGCGACAAGGCCGCAGCCTTCCATTTGCGAAGCGTCTTGACCACGCCGTAACGCCAGAAAGCCGTGAGATTAGCCAAGGGTGGTCTTTCCTTCGAGAAATGCAGTGATCGCATCCGCCGCCCGTTCGGCTGAGGGGCGGTCCGAAAGCGAGAAGGTCGCGTCGATCAATGCCGCTTGCGTGGGCGCATAGCCCGGATGCGAGGCGACCGCAGCATCAATCGCATCGAGCAGGCCATCTGTGCCGTCCAGCACCGAGCCTGCACGCCAATGCAGATAGTTGGGGTCATCCTGCCACGCGGTGCCATGCGAGTTCAGAAACAGGCAGGGGCGGGGCTTTCGCAGGAATTCATAGACCTGACTGCTGACATCGCCGAGGTAGATATCGGCCCGGTTGGTATAGCTCATGTCGCTGCTTGCCGCGCTGCCCGTGTCGACATGAATGCGCGGATCGGCGCAGGTTTCGGGGCCGGGAGGGGTGACGCGGGCAAGGCTGGGCGGGTCCACCGTAACCACCCACTTGCGTTCGAACAGCATCACATGGGGCGCGAAGATCAGGTTGTAGCGATCCTGAGTGCGGAACGCCTCGATCACCGCCGCGCCATGCTTGAACCAGCTCGACAACTTGGGGGAAGGGTGAGGGTTGTAGATGACCACCGGCCGCTGAGGCGCGGGAAAGGTGTCGGCGAAGCGATTTTCTGCGCACAGATCGAACTTGGGATAACCCACCAGCGCGATTTGTTCAGGCGAAAGTCCCGCATCGGCGATCAATCGGTTGCGGATCTTGGGGCCGGACACCAGCACAAGATCGAATCCTGCGCTCTCCTTGTTGAACCCGATTGCCCGGTCGCCCGCACCGTGGCGGGTGTGGATCAGCTTGAGGTTGCCAAGGCCGTAGCGCGACTTGAGCAGCAGCGTGGTTTTCTCCGAAACCACCACCGCATCGAAGCTGGCGAAGAAATCGAGATTGTCACGGTAGATGAGCAGCTTTGTCGCAGGCACCAGCCGTTCAAGCGCGCCGGCCAAGGCTTGCGAGCCGCTGCGTTTGAGGCCGAGTTTCACCAGTTCCACCCGCGCCAGCAGCTCCGGTTCGGCCTGCCTCACAATCTCGTCGCGGATCGCATCCTTCACATAGGCCAGCACGATGCAGTGACGCCCCCGCGCCGCCAGCGCCAGCGCGATGGGCAGAGAATGGGCCAATTGATGCGTCTGATCGTGGTTGAAGAGAAAACAGATGCGCTTCATGCCGCGCTCCAGTCTGCCTGCGTCCAACCGTGCTGGGGCCTCGCATAGCGGCCCACAAGCACGCCTGCGTCCGCAAAGTTCAGGATCGGCGCATCGCTGGCGTGATCGGTGTAGGCGGTGATGTGGCAATCGGCACGGGAAAGGGCTTGGGCTGCCAGCCATTCCTCGATGCGAGCGACTTTCTGACCGCCATAATTGTTTTCGCCAGCAATCGCGGAGCGCAGGTTGCCGTGCTGGTCGCGCTGGTGATGGGTGGCGATACAGGCTTCAAAGCCAAGCGCCTTTGCCAAAGCCTCGGCGTAGATTTCGGGCGCAGCGGTGACGAGGACGAGCCGCACGCCGTTCGCACGGTCCGCGGCAATTTGCGCGCGCGCGCCGGGCTGGATATTGCGCGCCAGTTGCCGTGCCACAAAAGCATCGATCCGGGGCTGCAACCGGGCATTGCGCACCTCGCGCCCGACCAGCAAGCGCAGGCCGAATTGCTTGAGCGGCTTCCGGCCATAAAGCTTCGCCTTGTAGCCGAGCATCGCCACCACCCACAGCGGCACACCCAGCAGCCGCAGCGGATTGCCGTTTGCCGCCATGTGGACCAGAAACGGCGTGAAGGTTGGCGCGCGGGTCACCGTCCGGTCAAGGTCGTAGAGGGCGATGCGTTGCAAGGCGCTTAGTCCCGTTCCGCCAACAGGCGTTCAGCGAGCGTATGATCTTCAACCTTGTCGACATCGACACCCATTCGCCCATCCGACAACAGCACGGGCGCCGCCGACGCGCCCAGCCTGGCGCCCGCCGCTGCGAGGGCTTCGTGAACGGTCATGCGCCGCAGCAGCAGCTTTAGCATCAACACCGGGCCAAAATGCGCCGCGAGCCGCAGCACGGACTTGCGATCCTGTTCGACTTGCTCCCAGAAGGTCAGCGCGTTGCGTGCGGCCGGGGCCGACAGGGCAAACAGGTTCGCGCCCGTGTAAGCGCCGCCCTTGAAGGTCAGCCAGGTGCGCGTATTGGGGCCGACGGCGGCTTCCAGACGGCTGCGCTCCACCAACGCCACCGACACATCGCTTGTGCCCGCGCCTGCAACGAACTCGGCAAGCGTTGCGGGGGTCAGCATGACGTTATCGGCGGTTGTCACCAGCACCGGCAGGCCGATGGCCGGATCCCCAATCGCATCGCGCACCGACCCGCTGATGGTTCGGCCCGAGACACGGGCGGTGATGCGCGGTTCGGCGGCGGCCCAGGCAAGATCGGGATGGACGAGCAATTCAGGGGCGTTCTGCGCGAGCACGATGATCCGCGCGACCTGCGGCGCATCGGCCAGCGCCGTAAGCACCCGCCCCAGCATCGTTTCGCCTGCGACGGCGATGAGCGCCTTGGCCTCGACCCCGAAATGGGCCGCGACAGGATCCACGCCCGGCCGCTGTCCGGCCAGCACCAGCGCGGTCCAGCCGTGCGGTTCATGGGTCATGGCGGGAAACCTCGGCGGGAGAGCGGGGCGGGGCGACGGCTCCCCTTTCAGGCGCCGCCCCGCTTTGTCAAGAATCGCGCTTTGGTGTCATGCCGCCAGCGGAGCCGGACAATAGCGCGCCAGATAATCGCCGTGCCCCGGCATGGCCTGCACAAGATAGCGGATCGACTTTTCCATCTCGTCCACCTCGGTCCGGGTGGTGGCCGTATCGAGCGAGTCGGCCATCGCGTTATGGCCGCCCATTTGGATGCCCTGGCCCATCATCACGGCAGCCCAGCTTGTTTCGGTAAACAGCTCGTCCTCCTCGCGGAAGATCTGGCCATTGGCGCGGAAGATTTCGACCTTTTCCTTGAGCGTGTCGGGCACGTCCATGGTGCGGACGTAGTTCCAGAAATCGGAGTCGGTGCGCTGCGTGGCGTTATAGTGCAGGATCAGGAAGTCGCGAATGCGGGCATATTCGCGGCCCGTCAGGCGGTTGAAGGTATCCTCCTGCACCTGCGTGATCCCGTCGAGCGATAGCAGCGAGATCAGCTTGTCGATCCCGGTGTTGATGAGGTGGATCGAGGTCGATTCCAGCGGTTCCATGAACCCGGCCGCAAGGCCGAGCGCGACCACGTTCTTGTTCCAGAATTTCCTGCGGCGCCCAGTGGTGAAGCGCAGCCAATTGGGCTCGGCCTGCGGCTTGCCCGCGATATTGCCGAGCAGGATGTCGAGCGCCGGTTGGTCTTCCATATAGGACGAGCAATAGACGTGACCGTTGCCGTTGCGGTGCTGGAGCGGCACCTGCCATTGCCAGCCTGCGCTGTGGGCGGTGGCGCGGGTGAAGGGCGGGGGCGGGCTGCCATCCTCGCGTTGGCAGGGGAGCGCAACGGCGCGATTGCACGGCAGATAACGGCTCCAGTCGTCATAACCGGTCTTCAGCGCCTGTTCGATCAGCAGGCCGCGGAAGCCCGAGCAATCCACGAACAGATCGCCCGCAAACTTCCGCCCGTCCTCCAGCGTGACGCCTGTGACGAAGCCGGTTTCACCATCCAGCGCCACATCGTCCACCTTGCCTTCCTGGCGTACGACACCGCGCGTTTCGGCAAAGCGGCGCAGGAAGGCGGCGTAGCGGCCCGCATCGAGGTGATAGGCGTAATTGACTGGCGGCAGATCGTCGCGCTTGAAGTCTTGAGTGCGGGCGAACTTGCCGAAATAGGCCGCCATGGTTTCCACGTTGAAGACCTGGATCGGGCGTTTGTCTCCGGCGCGGTTCATGCGATGCCAGATGTGGTGAAAGCTGATCCCCCCCATCGTGTAACCATAGGCGCCGAAGGGGTGGATGTAGCTGTCGCCCAGCTTGCCCCAGTTTTCAAACTGAATACCCAGTTTGAAGGTACCGCCGACTTCGGCCAGCATCTCGCTTTCCGTGATGCCCAGCAGATCGTTGAAGCCGACAAAGGGGGGAATCGTGGCTTCGCCCACGCCGACCGTCCCGATGGTTTCGGATTCGATCAGCGTGATTTCCACAGCCCTGCCAGCCTTGATGCGCGACAGGGCGGCCGCTGCCATCCAACCGGCCGTGCCGCCGCCGACGATGATAATCCGTTCAATTGCCACGTTTTCCTCGATCCCCATAAGGCCTCTGCCGGCCACGCAGGCATGGGATACATCACCCCGCCAAGTGTTGCCAGAATGCAATATGAACATAAGATTACAAGTCTTGAGAACGCTCTCAAGATCAGTTAGAAGCGTCTCGCAGACCGCAGGGGCAGGCACGAATCTGTCGCGCGGCAAGGGGAGAGTGAAATATAATGAACATCGCACCTGTTGCGCCGCGTCGGCGCCTGTTCGCTCTTGGTACGGCATCCGCACTGGCGATTACCGCTGCCACTGCTGCCCCGGCTTGGGCGCAGGACGTCGAAGATACCGCGCCGGACGTTGCCGAAGCCGCCGAGGAAGACGAGAACGCGATTATCGTCACCGGTTTTCGCGCGTCCTTGCAGTCTGCGCAAAACATCAAGCGCGATGCCGACACATTTGTCGATGTCATCACCGCCGAGGACATTGGCGCGCTCCCCGACCGCTCTGTCGCCGAGGCGCTTCAGCGCGTGCCGGGCGTCAACATCGGCCGCTTTGAAAAGGCGTCTGACCCCGACCGCTTCTCGGTCGAGGGCACGGGCGTCATCATCCGCGGGCTCAATTTCGTACGCTCGGAATTGAATGGCCGCGATATCTTCTCGGCCAATGGCGGAACGGTGCTGAGCTTCAACGAAATCTCGCCCGAACTGCTGGGCCGGGTCGAAGTGTTCAAGAACCTGACCGCCGACATGGTCGAAGGCGGCATTGCCGGGACGGTCAACCTTGTCACCCGCAAGCCGCTCGACCGGCGCGGCACGCATCTGTCGGGCACGGTCGAAACCAATGTCGGCGATCTGGCCGACGAATGGTCGCCCGGCTTCTCGATGCTCGGCTCGACCACGCTTGAAGGGGATCGCGGTTCGCTCGGCCTGCAACTGGGCTATGCTCGCTCGGAACTGGTCAGCCGTACCGATGCCTCACAGATCGCCGACCCGTGCTATCGCCCCTCCACCCTCGATGGCGCCTGCTTCCGCGTCCGGCCCGTCGGCAGCGGCGGGATCAGTGGGGGCCCACAGTTCACGCCCGACAACTTCCCGCCCGCAGGCGCGCTGGTCGTGCCCAAAGGGGCAGGCGTGCGCAGCACCGATCTGGAACGCGACCGCGAAGCCTGGTCGGGCGTGGTCCAGTATGAAAGCCCGAACCGCGATTTCCTCGTCACGTTCGAATGGTTGAAGGCCGACACGACCTTCTTCACCAAGGAAAATGCGGCCGTCGCGCTGGTCAATGATGACCTGCTGTTCCCCGTCCCGGCGGCAGGCAGCACCTGGGAGTTCGACGAAAACGGCCAGTTCGTTCGCGGTGTGCTGAGCCAGCGGATTGGCGATGCCTATGCCAACCCGTTTGGCCGAGGCGGCATCCCGCTCGAGCTGCTGCGGTTCGAACGCGAAACGCGGTCGTCCACCAAGGACATCTCGATCGACATCGACTGGAGCGTCACCGACCGCTTCCGGGTCAATTTCGAGGCGCAGCATATCGAATCGACCCAGAACCAGGATTCGATCATCGGCACGATGAGCACCTGGGCGAATATTGATCTCGATGTGAGCGGCAAGGTGCCGCAGGTCCAGTTCCTCGCGCCTCCGGGCGCGCCGGCGGACTATTTCACCTCGGGCGAGAACACCTACTACTGGTTCCTGCTGGACAGCATCGCCCGCAACGAGGGCGCGCTGGATACCCTGCGCTTCGATGGCGAATACGACATCAGCGACGACGGCTTCTTCAAGAAAATCAAGTTCGGTGCGCGCTGGTCGGAACGCGATCAGACCACGCGGGACACCAACTTCAGCACATGGGGCAACCTTTCGGCCGTGTGGGCGGGCCGGGCAGGGTGCGCACCGTGGAACGCCGGACCAGGTTGTGCCGCCACCGGCGGTTTCCAGCCGGGGCGCTATTTCACTGGCTTGCCGGGTCAGGAAAACGCGATTGCGGGCGGCGCCTTCGTCGATGAATTCCCCGGATTTTCCAACCTGCGCGATCCCTTTGGCGACGGCTTCCAGCGTGGCAATTCTCCCGCCCCGTTGCCGGGTGGCGGGTTCTTCTTTGGCGGGGACGATTTCCTTGGCGAATACCTGTCGGGCGAATCCGCACGTCAGGCGGGTGAACTCAACACCTTCTCGCAGACGCCCAACCCGTTCTTCGGGGTGCGCAATCGCTCGTTCTTCAATAACGTCACGCAGCAAAACACCGTCTGCGATCCGTTCTGCGAACCGGAGATCAGCACCACCGCCGAAACCACGAAGGCTGCTTATGCGCGTCTGGATTACGGCACGGATTTCGACAACGGCTGGTCGTTGAGGGGCAACTTCGGCCTTCGCTACATCGAAACCGAAGTGCTGGCCGAGGGCCTGATCGGTCTTCCCAACCCGTTCTTCTTCGATAATCCCGAAGCGGGCGGAAATGGCGACGGGACGGTGCAAGTCTCTGAAATCGCTGCTTCGTGTGACCGTGCGCAGAATCTCCCGGCTGACCAGCGACCTGCGTTCTGCGGCCTATCGGAAGCGCGTCGGGCCGAGTTCGCATCGAAATACACCGGCGAAATCATTACCATCGATGATCCGGTCACCTTCGACAACTGGCTGCCCAGCTTCAATGCGTTGCTCGATACCGGAAATGGCCTGTTGTTCCGCGCAGCCGTATCCAAGGGCATTTCGCGGCCCGATCTTGCAGACTTCCGTTCGGGCGGCGGTATCGGCGACAACACCGGCAACCTGCGTGCCGCAGGCACTCTGGATACAGGCCCGCTGTTCCAGCTATCTACCGGCAATCGCAATTTGATCCCGGTGGAATCCTGGAACTACGACCTTTCGGTGGAATGGTATTTCGCCGCCGTCGGATCCTTGACGGTCAATGCCTTCATGAAAGACATCAAGGGCGTGGTGAACCGGGGAGTCGATCTCACCACCTTTACATCGCCCAGCGGCGTCGATGTCGAGGTTGAGCGGACCGGCCCTTCGAACAGTCAGGACGGGACGCTCAAGGGCATCGAATTTGCCTATCAGCATACCTTCGACTTCCTGCCCGGCCTGCTCAGCGGGTTCGGCACGCAGCTGACCTACACCTATGTCGATGGCGGCGAGTTCCGGAACACCAATCCTGATGGCAATCAGAGCGACTTTGCGCCCTTCCAGCCGCTTGCCGGGATTTCGGAGCACACCGTCAACGCGACGCTGTTCTATGAAAAGGACTGGCTGTCGGCCCGTGCCGCCTACAACTGGCGTTCGGCCTATCTGATCACACCACGCGATGACATTTTCCCGTTCTCGCCAATCTGGGGTGAAGATACGGGACAGCTCGACGCGTCGGTCTTTGTCAGCGTGATGGACGGGCTCAAGCTTGGCATGCAGGGCGTCAACCTGCTCGACGAGGTGTTCACCACCAGTCAGGTGATCGACTTTGACGGGACGCGGGTGCAGCGTTCGGCGTTCCGAAACGACCGCCGCTTCACCTTCCTGGCGCGGTTCGACTTTTAAGAGGGTAGATCGATGATGATGGCAGGGCTGCGACAGGCGGGAACGCTATGCGCGGCCCTGCTTCTTTTAAACGGGTGTGCGGCTGCGGGTGATCCGCTGATCGCCACCACCCCGCTTGCCGTGGCCCCGCTCGAAGGGGCGGGTTGGGACCTGGTCTGGGCTGATGAGTTCGCCGGCAATAGTCTCGACCGGACGAAGTGGACGCCCGAAGTCTCGTGCTGGGGCGGCGGCAATAACGAGCGCCAATGCTATACCGACCGGCCCGATAACATCGCGGTGGAAAACGGAATGCTGGTGCTGAAGGCCCGCGCGGAGCCTTTCACTGGCCCCGCGCGCCCGCCCGAAATCGCGGACAATCCCAACTCCCGCGTGACGCAGCCCTACACTTCGGGAAAAGTGCGCACCATCGGGCTTCATGCGTGGCGTTACGGCCGTATCGAGGTGCGCGCCAAAGTGCCGCCGGGGCAGGGCACATGGCCTGCGGTGTGGATGATGCCGCAGGATAACGCCTATGGCGCGTGGCCGCGCTCGGGCGAGATCGACATTCTCGAAGCGGTCAACATGGGCGCCGCTTGCAAGGAATGTGACGGCGGGCGCGGCGAGAACCGCACCATCAGCGCCTTGCATTTCGGCGATTTTGCCCCGGCCAACCGCTATATCGACAACCGGACCGCGCTGTCCGATCTGGCGCTGCCATCGGATGATTTCCATGTCTATTCCGTCGAGTGGGGCGAAGGGCTCATCCGCTTTTTGGTGGATGATCGGGTGCACCTCACCGTCACCGCCGATCAGTGGGACACTGCCAGCCCGCTGGCCAAGGGCAAGCCCGCCGCACCCTTCGATCAGCCCTTCTACGTCATGGCCAATCTGGCCGTGGGCGGCGGATTGTCGGAAAAAAACAACGCCAAGGGGGTTGCCGCGGGCAGCTTTCCCGCGCAGTTCGCTATCGACTGGATCAGGGTTTATCAGTGCGCCAGCGATCCCGAGACGGGAAGGGCCTGCATCAGGTAGGCGTGCACGGGTGACAGGCGGGGCGGGAACGGACAGCTAATGGCGCGGGTGCGCAAGACAGTCACGATCAGGGACGTGGCGGAAGATGCGGGCGTTTCGCTCCAGACGGTAAGCCGGGTTGTGAACGGCGGGCCCAACGTGCGCCCCGAAATGCGCGACAAGGTGCGCGCTTCGATCGACCGGCTGGGTTATGTGCCGAGCCTGGCGGCGCAGCGGATGAGCGGTTCACGCTCTTACATCATTCTCGCCATCAACGACCGCGAACGCACGCTGGCCGATTGGCGCGCGCGGCTCGGGACGGACTGGGTCGACCAGATGTTGCTGGGCGGCATCCTGACCTGCTCGCAGCACGGCTACCGGATGATGGTGGAACTGGTCGATACCCACTCCGACCATGTCGAGCGGGAACTGGGCGCAACGCTGTCCGCCTTGCAGCCCGATGGCGTGATCCTGACCCCACCACACTCGGAGAACCAGCTGATTACGGCGCTGCTGGCCGAACGCAAGATTCCCTTTGCGCGGATCGGATCGAACGCGCCCGGACCGGGGATCGCGCTAACCATGGGGGATGAAGGCGCGGCGCATCTCGCCACCAGTCACCTGATTGCCCTGGGCCATGACCGCATCGCGATGATCGCGGGACCAACGCAATACAGCCTCAGTGGATGGCGGATCGAGGGCTGGAAGCGCGCCATGGCCGCGGCCGGGCTCCCGCATGATAGCCTGCTGGAGGTGGGGGATTTCGGGTACGAATCCGGGACTCGCGCGGCGCGCGCATTGCTTGATCGCAATCCCGATCTGACCGCGATCATCGCCTCGTCCGACCAGATGGCGCTCGCCGCGCTCGAAGTGGCGCGCGAACGCGGGCTGGCCGTGCCGCACGATCTGTCGCTGATTTCCTTCGACAACACCCCGATCGTGCGCTTCTCGCAGCCGCCGCTGACCGCGATCGACCAGCCGATTGCCGAGACTGTCAGCCGCGCGGTGGAACAGTTGATTGCGCGCGGTCCGGATGGGGATGCGGACGCCGTGATCGAAGTGGCCGCGGGGCTGGTCGAGCGGTCCTCCACGGCCCGCCCACCGGCGAGGCCCGGCGTCACGGCATCGGGCCGGGCTTGATCGCCGACCCCGCCGCCGCACCACCCGAACGCCAGCCGGTCTGGTTCCTCGCGCTGTTCGCGCTCGCTTCCGCCGGGGGGGCGGTTGCCTACGTGCCGCTGCTGACCGTGCTGTTGCCGCAACGCATTGCCGACCTGCAAGGAAGCGAGGATGTCGCCGCGCTGGCGCAGGTCACCTTCCTCGGCGCGGTCATGGCGAGCCTCGCCAATATCGCCGTGGGCATCCTGAGCGATCGCAGCCGCACCCGCAGGCCGTGGATCATCGCCGGGCTGATTGCATCCAACCTGACGCTGCTGGCGGTGGGGGAGGCTACCTCCGTGTCGGACATCATCGTGCTGGTGATGGTCTGGCAGGTGGCGCTGAACCTGATGCTGTCGCCGCTGATGGCCTGGGCGGGGGATTGCTTCCCGGACGCGCAAAAGGGTGTGCTGGGCGGCGCCCTGGCGCTTGCGCCGGCTTTGGGAGCGGTTGCCGGATCGCTTGTCACCTTTGCCGGGCTGGTCGATCCGGCGGTGCGGCTGGGGTTCGTCGCGCTGCTGGTAAGCGCGATGGTGCTTCCCGCTGTGCTCTTCGGCAAGGGGCGGGTGCGCCCCGGCCTGATGATACCGGCACCGCGACCGGCCCACCCGCTGCCGTTTCGCCAGCGGGTTGTGGTGCGGATGTGGGCGGCGCGGTTGCTGGTGCAGGTGGCCGAAGGCGGAATGTTCGCCTTCCTGCTCTATTGGCTGCGCTCGCTTGCGCCGGATTATCCCGAAAACGGGGCGGCCAATATCTTCAGCTTCGTACTGATCTGCGCGGTGCCCTTGTCGCTGGTACTGGGCCGCTGGTCCGACCGGCATCGCCGCCCGATCCTGCCGCTGGTGGCTGCGGCGGTGCTGTGTGCCTGCGGGATGCTGGTGATGGCGGCGGCGGCCACCTTGACGCTCGCCATTGCCGGCTATGTCCTCTTTGCGATTGCGGCGGCGATTTTCCTTTCGCTGCATTCCGGGCAGACCCTGCGCGTGCTGCCCGCGCCCCAGAACCGCGCGCGCGATCTGGGCGTGTTCAACCTCACCAACACCGTGCCGGGGATGGTCATGCCGTGGCTGACCGTGCTGTTGGTGCCGCGCTTCGGCTATGACGCGCTGTTCGTGCTGTTTGCCGCGCTGTCACTGGCAAGCGCGGTGCTGCTGGCAGGCTTCATGCGCCGTCCGTGAGGGCGATGCTTGATGCTTGCCAAAGCGCATGAGCGACGGCATAGTTTGATAACGTTCACAAAGAAAATTTGCGGTCTTGGGAGGGACTGACGGCATGGCACAATACGGGTTTGCGCAACTGGCGTGCGGAGCGGCTCTGGCGGCACTACTGGCTGGATGCAGCACCGCGTCTCAACCCCGCATGGCGAGCGATGCGACTCCGGCTTCGGTTGATGCCAAGACGCCCGAAGCCCTGCTCGCGCGCATGAGCGTGGAACGCAAGGTCGCCCAGCTCGTGATGCCCGATATCGGCTCCATCACCCCCGCCGATGTGCGCGAATACCGGTTCGGCACGATCCTCAATGGCGGCAATTCCGGCCCCTATGGCAATGACAAGGCACCGGCGGCAGACTGGCTGAAACTGGCCGATGAATATTGGGAAGCCTCCACCGCGCCGCTGGCCAATGGCGAACCGGTGATTCCGGCCGTGTGGGCCACCGATGCCGTGCATGGCCACGCCAACGTCATCGGCGCGACCGTTTTCCCGCACAATATCGGCCTTGGCGCGACCGGCGATGCCGATCTCATCCGCCGCATCGGCTCGGCCACTGCGGCCGAGATCGAAGTGACCGGGATCGACTGGACGTTCGCACCCACCATCGCGGTTGCACGCGACGATCGCTGGGGCCGGACATATGAGAGCTATTCCGAAGACCCGGCGCTGGTCAGCCGGTTGGGCGCAGCGATGGTCGAAGGGCTACAGGGCCGTCCCGGCGAACCGGGCTTCCTGGGGGAAGGCAAGGTCGCAGCCACGGCCAAACACTTCTTTGGAGACGGAGGCACTGCGCAGGGCGTCGATCAGGGCGACGTCAACGGCGATATCAAGACGCTGATGGCAATCCACGCCGCACCCTATCCCGCCGCAATAGGTTCAGGGGTTGCCAGCGTCATGGCCAGCTTCAATTCGATCAACGGCACCAAGATGCACGGCAATGGCCCGCTGTTGACGGGTGAATTGCGCGGCAATCTGGGCTTTGGCGGACTGGTCGTGGGCGACTGGAACGGCCACGGGCAAGTTCAGGGCTGCACCAATTCCGATTGCCCGCAGGCGCTGCTGGCGGGTCTTGATGTTTACATGGTGCCCGAAGACTGGAAGGCGCTCCACGCCAGCCTTGTGGCGCAGGTCAAGGATGGCACGATTCCGATGGCGCGGCTTGATGAAGCGGTGCTGCGCGTTCTGCGCCTCAAGGAGCAGCTGGGCACCTTCGATGGCGAGGTAAAGCCTTCGGCGCGCGCGCTGGGCGGAAAGTGGGAGATGCTCGGCTCGCCCGAACACCGCGCCATCGCCCGCGAAGCGGTCGCCAAATCGCAGGTGCTGTTAAAGAACTCGGGCGTTCTGCCTCTGCAGGCAGGCGCGCGGATCGAAGTGGCGGGCGCGGCGGCTGACAATATTCCGCAGCAGGCGGGCGGGTGGTCGGTGACATGGCAGGGCGGCGCCGATCTGACCGCAGCCGATTTCCCCGGCGCGACCTCGATCTACGCAGGCATTGCAGCCGCCGCGAGGGCAGGCGGCGGAGAAGCGGTGCTGGCCGCACAGGGCAGCGCCGACAGCAAGCCTGACGCCGCTATCGTCATCTTCGGGGAAGAACCCTATGCCGAGTTCGTCGGGGACCGGAAGGATTTGGCCTTCCGCGATGAAGAGGGTCTGAGCCTGCTCAAAGCCTACCGCGCGCGCGGCATCCCGACCGTGGCGGTGTTCCTTTCGGGTCGACCGATGTGGGTGAACCGCGAGCTCAACGCCGCCGATGCCTTCATTGCCGCGTGGCTTCCGGGCAGCGAGGGGGCGGGCGTGGCAGACGTGTTGTTCGGGGCGCGGCCTGCCACCGGGCGGCTGTCGTTCAGTTGGCCAGCGCAATGTGACGGTACGCCGGTCAATGGCCCGCAAGGCGCGCTGTTCCCGCTAGGATTCGGGCTGGATTTCGGTGCCGCCACGCGGTTCACGCCGCTCGATGAAACCTGCGCTGCGCTCACTGCGGATGCCGGTGCGGCATGGTTTGCCAGTGGCAAGCTGGGGATGCAGGTGCAGGCGGTGGCGGACAATGCCTTGCTGCCGGACTTGCGGGGCACGGGCAACGGCATCACAGCCACTGGACTTGACCGCAACGCGCAAGAGGATGCACGCCGGATCGCCTTTGCTTCGGGTTCGAAGCTGACCCTGACCGGGCCGGACAGCGATGCCGCGTGGAGGATCGCCTATCAGGTCAATGCCCGTCCCGGCGCGCCCGTGATGGTGACGGCAGGCGGCAAACCGCTCGATATCACGCAGGGGCTGTCTGTCGCGGAAGGCAAGGGCTGGCGCGAAATGGTGCTGACCTCAGCCTGCCTCGGCACGACCGGCGGCACGCTGACCTTCGCCTCGCAAGGCGCCTTCACGCTCCAGATCAGCGAGATCACCCGTGATGAAGGCGCCGTTAGCGCGGAGTGTTCGTTCTAGGCGCGCACGATGCCTGACAGCGGAACAGCGTCGCGGCCTGGGAACAGCCGCGCCATGGCGCGCGCCGGATCCAGCCGCAGATGCTCGGCCACGGCACCTGCCAGCACGCTTTCCATCGCGATGGTGGGTGCAAGGTCGCGGCCGTCGTAAAGCTGGCTGGCCGCAAGGCCTGGCCAGTCTGCGATCACCCGTCCACCGCGGACCGCGCCGCCCATCACCAGTGCGGCGGACGCCGTGCCGTGATCTGTGCCGCCGGTGCCGTTCAATCTTGCGGTGCGGCCAAACTCGGTCGCCACCAACACCATCGTATCGGACCAGCCTGTTCCCATGCCGGTCTTGTAGGCTGCAAGCAGCGCATCAAGTTGGCGGGCCGAACGGGCGAAGGCACCGCGCTGGTTGGCATGGGTGTCCCACCCGCCTAGCTCCACCATCCCGATCCGCGCCCCTCCTTCGCCGCGCATCAGCGATGCTGTCAGCTCGCCCGCCGCGCTGGCATCGCGCAGGTTGTTGAGGCCATCATCACTGGCCATCGCCTTGGTTTCGAGCGCGCGGGCCCACAGCGGGCCAAGTTCGGTGTCCGCGCCATAAAGCTGGCTGACGCGGGCCAGCAAATCCTCGCTCGCCTGTGGCAAGGCCGATGGCGCATAGTTCGAAACCGGCGCACTCCCGCGCAGCGCAAGCGGAACCGCCTGCGCAATCGCCAGGGCGCGCAAGGGGGCAGGTGCGCCTTCGTTGATCAGCCCGGCCAGCCGGTTGAGCCAGCCGTCCTTCGTGGCATAAGGGGCCGTTCCCCCACTCTCGATCAGGTTCTGTCCATCGAAGTGCGAGCGTTCCCGGTAAGCGGTTGCGGCGGCATGGACGAACACTACCTCGCCCGCCTCCGCCGCAATGGCGATCTGAGCGAGTGCCGGGTGGACCGCGAAGAAACTGCCAATCCGTGGTGCGCCATCATAATCGGCAAGGCTCGCCCCGCGCAAAGAATCGAACCCGGGATCGCCAACGGGAGCGAGCATCGCCATGCCATCCGCCGCGCCGCGCAGCAGCACGAACAGCAGATTGCGGTTGCCTGCACCTTGGGCAAAGGCGATCCGGGGAAGGGCAAGGCTGCCCGCGCCCAATACAAGAGATCCGGTCAACAGCGATCGGCGGTCAAAGGACGTCATGGCGATTATCTCCGCATCATTTCCGGCGAAACCAGCAGGAGCGCAAGCGCCTGATGGCCGCTTTCGGCGCGTTTCAATTGCATCAGGGTTTGCTCGCTCAGCGCGCCGGGAAAGGCGGCTTGGGCGCGTGCGATCACACCGTCTGGGGGGACGTTGCGGGCGATGCGTTCGGCAAGATCGACCCTGCGGATAAGCGCGTCCGGCCCGGCCCAGCTTGCAGCAAAATCGTCATACCCGGCGGGCGAGGGGGCACGCCATGGGGACTGCCCCAATTCCGCCAGCGCGCCGACAATGCGCTGCGGCGGTAGCGTCGTTATGGCAGTCAGGCGCAACGCAGCCACAAGCCATTCAAACGGGGCACGGAACTTCACCGGCCCTTGCGTCCACGCTTCGGGTGCGTCGATCAGGGTACGGGTAAGACTGGCCAGATCGCCACCGGTTTTGAGGAAATCGGCCTCCAGCCGCGCAATCAGCGCGGGCGGGGGGGTGTCACCGGCAAAGTGGCGCGCGAACTTGGTGGCGATATGGCGTGCGGTTGCAGGGTGCCCGGCCAGATCGTCAAGGATCGCCAACGCCTGTTCGGCCTGTCCCGCCGCGTAGGTTCGCCCCAGCACCTGGCGCGGGCCCGGTTCATGCACCAGCGCGACAAAGGCAGCGCCGCTCGTCTGTTCTTCGGCAAAGCGACCGACCCTGCCGACCCCCGGCACCGTCCAGCCGGTGAGCGCGCGGGCCAGTTCGGTCACGTCGGCTTGGGCGTAGCCACCATCAACACCCAGCGTGTGCAGTTCCAGCACCTCGCGCGCGAGGTTCTCGTTCAGACCACGCGGGCGTTGCGGATTGTCACCTCCGCGCCGTCCACGCCGCTGCGAAAACGGAGCATTGGGGCCGATCGACTGGAACTGGTCGAGATAGATCAGCATCGCCGGGTGCAGCACCGCCGCGCTCAGCATATCGGCAAAACGGCCCAGCACGTGCGGGCGGATGGCAGTGAATTCGTGCGGGCCGGCTTCGAATTGGGTGCCTGGCTTGCCTACCGAGACGCTGAAATGGTTTGACCAGAAATGCACGAGCCGCTCGACCATCGGGGCGGGGCTGGTGAGGGCAAGGTTCACGCGGACGGCAATGTCACCGGCCAGCACCCGGCGCGCCTCTGTCAATTTGTCGCGGTATTCAGGCGGCAGGCCCGCAAGCGCAGCAGCACGCGGATCTTCGTCCCGCATTGCTTCGGCCATGTTGGGCGCGTTGGCCTGCTCCATGGCGGCAAGCGCCTTGGTGTCCTGCCGCAACCGGCGCAGCAGTTCCAGCGTCTCGCCGGTCTTGGCGCGGGTGTTGACGCGCGCGGTGATTGTAGCGGGGGCAGGATCGAAGAGATCGAATTGTCGCAGCAGATAGCGACGCGGGTCAGCCGGCGGGCTATCGCCTGCGGCCAAACCGTAGCCGAAACGGTTCATCGCGATGCTGGCCGCAGTCATCGGCAGATCGCGCAAATGGGTGTTACACTCATGACATCACGTCCCGATCCGGTCGCATGGCAGGACAATTCGCCATGCCGCGCCTGATCAACGTGTGAACGCGCCCAATCCTTCGCGCCGGGTTGCCCAAATCTCAAGGCATAACGATGTCAAAGCCTTGCGGCAGTGGGTCGAGCGCGTCGATCAGCGCCT
Source organism: Sphingomonadales bacterium (assembly GCA_009995225.1). Classification (GTDB taxonomy): domain Bacteria; phylum Pseudomonadota; class Alphaproteobacteria; order Sphingomonadales; family Sphingomonadaceae; genus Erythrobacter. Next base: position 161,510 of record JAACPW010000003.1, read on the forward strand.
GAAGCGCCGCCTCATCGCCTTCGACTTGAAGCCCCGCGCCCTGCATCGCGCTGACCGGCTGCTTGAGGAACATTAGACCCAGCAGCAGTGCGCGCGGGCCACGGATGGTAACATCGGGGGCAGGGGACAAAGCCCCGACGCGGCCGATCATCACCGGGCCGTAAGCCTCGATCATCGCCTGCTCCTTGCGATCGGTCAGTTCGATCGCCACCGTCACGCGGCGGCCTGCGAAGCGTTCCGGAGCAAAGCGGGTCGCGGCGGAACCGAGCAACTCCTGCGTTGCCAAAGCCGCAATCAGATCGGTGCTTTGCGCAGCGTTCATCTGCGGGCGGCCTTGCGCAAGGTCATTCGCGGCGGCGAGGAACTGGTTGCGCCAGATGGCGCTTTCGGCCTGATAGCCCTGCTGCCGGTAACTGGCCGCCAGCATTGCCTTGGCCGCCGCATTGTCGGGTGCGGCGAAGACGAGGCTCTGGAGCAAGTCCGACGCCCAGCGGTAATCGCCCGCCGCCATCGCGTTTTCGGCCAGTGCGCGCGTGCGTTCCGGCCCGCCGAGTGCAGCGATCAGCCGCCTTGCTCGTTCAACCGGCGGGTGGGCATGAAGGTTGGCCGGGACGGCATCATACCAGCCGAGATAGAACTGGTAGATCGCCTTCACGTTGTGGCTGACGGTGCCGTAATAGCCATGGGTCGACCATTCCGCCGCCAGCTCGGGCGGGATTGACGCTTCGAGGCTTTCGGCGATTTCGTGCATCGTCTCGCCGCGGTTCATGCGCCGCACGGTCTGATCGTGAAGCCAGCGATAATTGTCGCGCTGCGCCGTCAGCCACGCCGTCCCCGCCTCGCGACCGAAAATCGGCCAGCAATGGCTGGAAATCACGGTCTCGCTTTGGGGGGCATAGCGGGTTGCGGCTTCATCGAGATAATGCGCCCAGGCCCGCGCATCGCGCACCTTGGCGCCGCGCGGGGTGAGGATGTTGTGCAAGGTGCAGGTTGCGATCTCGGCGGCGAGGAAGGTCCTTTCGGGCGCGATGAAGACGTTGAATTCCGCCGGTGCTTCGCTGCCCGATACGATCTGGAAGGTAAGCGGGACGCCGTCCACCACCCGCGTGTCCCCCGTGGCAGCGATCGTGGCATTGGGTGCGATCAGCGATAGCGTTCCGGCCGAAACCGCCATGCCGATCCCGCTGCCCATCTGGCCTTGCGGGCCGGGTTCCATGCCGATAGCGAACTGATAGGCTGCGCGCCGCAGCATCGCGCCGCCGGCCATGACGTTTTCGGACGTTGCCTCTTCCATGAAGCTTTCGGGCGCGATCACGCTGACGCGGCCTGACGCCGCCTCGCCCGCGTCGATCACGCCGCGCACGCCGCCGAAATGGTCGGCATGGCTGTGGGAATAGATCACCGCGCTGACCGGCCGCGCGCCCAGCGTGGCGTTGACGAGCTCCATCGCGGCTTTTGCTGTCTCCACGCTGGTCAGCGGGTCGATCACGATCCAGCCGGTCTGGCCGCGGATGATCGTCATGTTCGCCAGATCGAACCCGCGCACCTGCCACACGTTGGGCGTCACCTGATACAGCCCGTGGTGCTTCAGATGCGTCATGTGTCGCCACAGGCTGGGGTTCACGGTATCGGGCGCGGGGCCTTGCACGAAGGCATAGGCGGCAAGGTTCCAGACGGGCTTGCCCGCCGCGTTCAGAATAACCGGATCAGCGCGGGTGGCGAGGAAGCCGCGGGTGGCAAACGCGCCGTCGCGCGTGCCATCGGCCGGAAGCCTTGCGGCCATATCGGCTTGCGCGGTGCGGGTCGCCTCGCTTGCAGCAGGCGGCGTGTCGGTGTCCTGCGCGGCAAGCATCTGCGCGCCCGTCATCGGCCCCAACAACGCGATTGCCGCCGCTGTCCGCAAGTGTGCCTTCATCATCCTGTGTTTCCCCCTCTTCTCCCGCGACCTTGATGCCCGCGTTACGGGCGGGCATCAAGCATGGCGCAATGGGCAGCGGAGAAGCGACAGGCTATCCGTGTTCGCAGACAGCAAAACGGCTGCGGCAGGCTTTGCGCGCCGCAGCCGTAAGGAAGTGCCTCCGCGCGGATGCGGCGTGGCAGGCGGGGTCAGGTGGCGGGACGTGCCGTCAGGCCGGGGATGTCGGTCTTTTCTTCTGAACGGCGGCCATAGCGTTCAACCAATTCATGCCATTCGACAATTAGCGTGCCACCCGTGCTCTGGTGCAGCTTCTCCCACGAAGACAGCATTTCCAGACAGGCATGGTCAATATAGTCGAGCGCCTCGACATGGATGTGGACTTCCGACCCGAAGGGCGAGCTTTCCAGCGCCTTGCCCAGCTGCGGGATCGAGAAAAACGTCGCCGAACCCTTCATCCACAGGTCGACGCGGTTTGTCGTCTCGTCATGTTCACGCCGGATTTCAAGGTGCGAGAAGGTGTAGACCAGTTTCAGTGTCGCCAACGCAAAGCCCAGGATCACGCCGCTCAACAGGTCGATCGCCACAACCCCGATCAGGGTTGCGAAATAGATCACCAGTTCCTGCCGGCCGAATTCGGCAATCTTGCGGATCTGCGCCACGTTGACCAGCTTGTAGCCGGTATAGACGAGGATCGCGGCGAGCACCGATGTCGGGATTTCATTGAGCACGAAGGGGAAGGCCACTACCGCCAGCAGCAGCCAGCCGCCGTGCAGGATCGCCGAAATGCGGGTGGTTGCCCCGGCTTCGACATTGGCCGCCGAACGCACGATGACGCCCGTCATCGGCAGCGCGCCAAGCGCACCGCAGATCATGTTGCCGATGCCTTGCCCGCGCAGTTCCTTGTCATAATCGGTGCGCGCGCCGATGTGCATTTTATCGACCGCGGTCGCGCACAGCAGCGTTTCGGCGCTGGCGACAAAAGCGAAGACAAGACCAAGGGTCAGGATATCGGGATCGGTGAACCCTGCCAGCGCGTCGCCGGTGGGAATGTTGAGGCCGCTCGCCAGATTGGCGGGCAGTTCAACCAAGGTGATCGGAAGGGCGAAGATCAGCGCGAAGATCGTACCCACGATCACACCCAGCAAGGGTCCGGGCAGGAGCGCCAGCTTCTTGGGCTTGAACTGGGTCCACAGCACGATCGTGATGATCGTCACGATCCCCGCCATGGCCGCAAGGTGATGCACCGAACCGTCAACGGGGAAGACCTTCATGAAGGCTTCCGGGATGGCTGCGATGTTCAGCAGGCCGCTGGCGCGAGGGGCGTCATCCAGCATCACGTGAATCTGCGACACGAAGATCAGAACGCCGATCCCTGCCAGCATCCCGTGGATCACCGAAGGCGAGATCGCCCGGAACCACTGGCCCAGCTTGAAGACGCCGGCCAGTAGCTGGAGCGCCCCGGCGATCAGGCCGACGACGCCGAGCATGATCAACCCGTGTTCCTGCACCAGCTGATAGACCAGCACCGCCATGCCCGCAGCCGGGCCGCTGACCTGCAAAGGTGATCCGGCGATCACCCCAACCACCAGCCCGCCGACGATCCCGGTGATCAGCCCCAGCGCAGGCGGTGCGCCTGACGCAATGGCAACACCCATGCACAGCGGCAAAGCCACGAGAAAGACCACGATAGACGCGAGAAAATCGCGTCCGATCACGGCTGAGGTTAATTTGTCAGTCGTTCGAGCGAGCATGGCGTGCGGACTTTCAAGTCAGAAAAGGGAGAAGGGGCGCAGAGTCAGCCGGGGTTCTGGTCGCCCATGATTTCGAGAAGTTCGCCGGCATAACGTTCCTCGACGGAAATCCAGGTGTTGCTATCGTCGTCATAGGCCGACACTTCGCCGGTTTTGATGTCATAGACCCAGCCGTGAAGCGTCACTTCACCCTTGGCCATCGCAACGGCAACCGTCGGGTGGGTCTTGAGATGCTGCAATTGCAACATGACGTTTTGTTCGAGCAGCATCTTCATCTTGCCGGCGTCATCCAGATCGGCGCCCAAGGCTTGGGTGATGTCGACCGCGCCCTGTGAATAGCCCAGCCATTCGCGCACGTGCGGCAGCGTGGTAAGCCCTTCGCGGTTTATCGCCCCCTTCATCGCGCCGCATTCGGTGTGGCCGCAGATCACGATATGCGGGATCTTGAGCGCGCCGATCGCGAATTCGATCGATGCGGTCATGCCGCCGGTCTGGTTGGTATGCGGCGGCACGATGTTGCCCGCATTGCGGCAGATGAACAGCTCGCCCGGATCGGTCTGGGTGAGCATTGCGGTTTCGATCCGGCTGTCCGAGCAGGTGATGAACAGGGCTTCGGGGCTCTGTCCGGTGCTGAGTTTCTCGAACAGCTCGGCCTTGCCGGGATAGATATCGCGCTGGAACTTGACCACGCCGTGAGCGAAATGGGGCATTGGGGGTATTCCTTTCAATGTTTTGAACGGGAGTCCGCTGCGGTCCACAGGGCGCGTGCGGTATCGATGTGGTCGTTATCGTCCAGCCGCGTGCGGATATCGACGAACGGCAGCGCATCGAGAATCCAGTCGGCCAGACGCGGATTTGTGAGATGATAAAAGTGGGAGCGACCATGACGGCGTTCTTCGACCAGGCGATGCGCGCGCAACAGCGACAAGTGCTGCGACACGCGGGTCGCTGGCAATTCCAGCGCCACGGCCAGCCCGCTCACATCCTTTTCGCCCGCCCGCAGCTCCTCGATCAGCCGCAGCCGATCGCTGTGGGCCAGCAGTTTCAGCAATTCTGCAAGATCGCGCGACACGATCAGCCGACTTGGCATGGTTCTCTCCAAAACCTGCAAAGTTGCGCAGGCTTGAATGTGGAGAGCTATTGAAGTTGCCGCATCGGGTCAAGCGCGCTTGCGTTCGGCTGTGTCCAGCCGACCTGACGCCGAGATGGCCCGCAGGCGCGCTCAAATGGCCCCCTCGCAAATCTCGCGGGTGACAGGCTGCGTATTGTGTGGTGTCAGGGACGCGCCCAACAATCGCAGCGCAAAAGCAGGGACAGACAGATGATTTTCGAACTCAGCCACGAACATGTCATGCTGAAGGATCTGGTGGCAAAGTTCGTGCGTGATCAGCTGATGCCGCTGGAGGCGTCCGTCATGGCGCGGGAAACTTCGGGTCAAGGCACATACCTCAATGCCGAGGAAACCGCTGCGGTGGATGCGGTCAGCCGCGAATTGGGCCTGTGGGGGCTCGACGCGCCCGAGGAAGTGGGCGGCATGAACCTGCCGATGGTGGCGATGGTGGGCGTGAACGAGGAACTGGGCCGCTGCGTCGTGCCCTATTACCTGCCGCCCGATTCCCCCAATCTGCGAATGCTGATGGTCGCTGCCGATGAACGCCAGCGCGAAGCTTACCTTGAACCCTACGTGCGCGGTGAGACGATCAGCGCGATCGGCATTTCGGAACCGGGTGCGGGCGCCGACCCGCAATTGATGAAGACATCGGCCGTGCAGGACGGGGACGACTGGATCATCAATGGCCGCAAGATCTGGATCACCAAAGGCGATCAGGCGCATTTCACGATCCTGATGGCCGTTACCGACAAGAACCCCAATGGCCGAAACGGTATGTCGGCCTTCTTGGTCGACCGCGACACCCCCGGCTTCAACGTGCTGCGCAAGATCCCGATGATCGATGGCACCGCCACCTATGAAATCGCGCTCGACGATTGCCGCGTGCCGGGGTGGAAGCTGTTGGGCACGCGGGGGCAGGGCTTTGCGCCGATGCAGGTGCGGCTCGGCACCCGGCGGATCGAGATGGCGTCCTGGGCGATCGGCATGGCGCAGCGCGCGCTCGATATGATGATCGACTATGCCCCGCAGCGCACCACCTTTGGCAAGCCGCTGTCGTCGCGACAGACGGTGCAGAACTGGGTCAGCGATGCTGCGACCAAGATTCACGCGATGCGCCTGATGACCTATGATTGCGCCTGGAAGATCGACGAAGGCCGCGACACGCGCAGCGAGATTTCGATGATCAAGTCTTTCTGCATCGAGAATGCCTACGAGATCGTCGACCATGCGATGCAATTGTACGGCGGGATGGGGATGACGCGTGAGCTGCCGCTGTATCTCATGTCGAACAAGCTGCGCACCATGCGCATCTATGACGGGCCGAGCGAAATCCACAACTGGGTGGTCGCTCGCGCACTGCTGGGCACGTACGACTGATGAAAGAGTGGGCGGGACCGCCTGAACGGTCCCGCCCACTATGGTTCAGGCCCGGAGGCATCCCGTCACATCGATGCGCGCAAGCCCAGGTAGAAGAACGTCCCCACCGGGCTGACCGGGAAGGCCTGTTCCGTGATGAAGGGCTTCTTGTTGAAGACGTTGTTCACCCCGCCATAGATGCTGAACCGATCGCTTGCGTCGTAGCTGAAGGCGATATCGTGAATGAAGGTGTCACTCGCGACGCCGTTTTCGGGTGAGAAGCTGTCGCTTCCGGTGGGGCCGACCGTTTCGATTTCCACGCTGCGCAGCGCCTGCCGGTCCAACCAGGTGGTCGACCACGTCAGCGCGACACCCTTCCAATCCCACGTCAACGCCCCTTGCACGGCCCATTCGGGCCGCTGGATTTCGCCCAGTTCGGGGTCAATGAGCGTAAGGTCAGAGGGATCGAAGAAGTTGTCGAGCTTTTCCACCCAGGTGCCGTTGGCATTGAGCGTGAAGCCATGATCGCCCAGGTCGATCCCGTATCGTAGGGCCGCTTCGACGCCCGAGGTTTCCTGCCGGGCAAAGTTGACCGAGGTCTGGCGCAGGAACCGGAAACCGCCCGTGGTGGGAAGGCGGTCAAACAGCGCGCAGAAGCCGTTGTCGATGCTGGCACTGTCGACGCAGTTGTCGACAATGTCCTGCGCCGCCACGGCGTTGATCGCGTCTTCCAGCTCGATATTGTAGTAATCGACGCTGACGATCAGGCCCGGAATGAAGGTCGGCGTGATCTGCGTGCCGACGGTCCAGGTGGTGGCGGTTTCCTCGTTCAAAGCCGGGTTGCCGCTGATCGAGCCGGAGAACCGCGCGGTGAGCGGATCGACATAGACATAGGGGCTGTTGGGGCCAATTGGGGTGACGCCGTCGGCCTCAAACCCGTCACCATTGGGGTCACGCGGGTCAAAATCGATGCTGCCGAAGAATGCGGTGCAGTTGGCCTGGCGCAAAGCGGGATCTTCCGCCTCGACAAGATTGCCGACATCGCAGGGATCATTGGGGCGGAAGAACGCGCCCTGTGGCGGGTTGAACAATTCATTGATGTTAGGCGCGCGCACCGCGACGGCGTAGGTGCCGCGGAACAGGATGTCCCGTGTCGGCGCATAGAGCCCGCCGACGTTCCAGGTGAAGGTGCTGCCCACGGTCGAATAGTTAGAATACCGCGCAGCCCCGCTCAGTTCGAGCGTTTCGGCAAAGGGCATCCCTGCAAGGATCGGAATGCGCACTTCGCCGAACACATCATAGACGGTGAACTCGCCCCCGGCATTGCTGGTCGCGGTCGAAGGGTCGAATACCAGCGAATTCTGCACCCCGCCGGTGGCGTCGCCCACCTGTTGCCCTGCGTCTCCGAAAGCGGTCGTCACCGGAATGACCCCGCGCACCAGCGGATCGAAGGTGGAACGGCTTTTTTCCTCGCGGAATTCAAAGCCTGTCGCAAAGCCGATTGGGCCGCCGGGCAGTTCGAGAAACGCGCCGGTATCACCGGTGAAGATCATGTCGAACACCATCTGTTCGAGCCTGAATTGGTTGGTCACCGTCGCGGTGATGAAGTTGATCGCGTCCGGGCTGATCGCGCCTACACCGCCCAGGAGGTTGGCCGGCCTGCACTGCCCGTCGCCCGGATTGAAGGTGTAGAAGCCCGGATCGCCGGCCGGAATGCCGAACGGTGTGGTCGCTGGCGGGGTGGGGTCGATGTCCGAACGGCAGATCGGGTTGCCCCCCGGCCCGGCCACCGCGTCGATCGCGGCGAAGAAGCGATCCGTGATGACTCGGTTGTTGTCGATGCTGGTCTGATTGAACCGGCCATAATTGCCACTTATCTCGTAAGCGAAATGATCGGTGATGTCGCCGCGAACCCCGGCAACGAAACGATAGGTCTCGAATTCGTTGCGGTCGCGGTTGGGGCCGAGGTCAGCGGGGTCGCGGGTGATGTAAAGCCCGTCCTGCGTCCCGTCTCCGAAGAACAGCTCACTCACAAACGGGGCAAGCTGCGGCGTGATGTAGGGGTTGTCGCCGCGAATGGTGAGAAGATCATAGAAGGTGTTCGGCTGGCCCTGGAACTCCGCCGTGTTCGACACATACTTGCCTTCAAAGAACAGTTCAGCCTCTGTCGAAATCTCGAACGAGAGATTGAGATTGACGGAATAGCGTTCGGTTTCCGGGATCAGCGAGGTCTGGTTAAAGCCATTGGGAATGCCTGGCCCGCCAAAGGCGTTGAACAATCCGGTGATCGCGCCGTCCTGCAATACGCCCAGTGACCCGTCGGCATTGATGACCGCACATCCGCCGGCAAGGCCGAACGCGTCGTTGTTGAAGGTGGAATTGAAGCCGACCGAGCTTTCAAGGCAATCGGGAATGCCATTGCCATTGATGTCCGGCCCGTCCGACAGGCCGATCGATCCGGGCGCAATCACACCGCCCGCCGACGAAAGCGAGAAGGTGGGGTTGCGCGCGATGAACCGGCGCGGGGCGTTGGTGGCGCGGTCGATCAAGGCCTGTTCGGCCGCCGTGAAAACCGGTGGGGCGCCGAATTCGGCCTCGTAATCGTCGATGAAGTCGTCAACCCCGGTTCCGGACGGGATCAGGAATCCGGTCGGGAACCCGCGCACCCCCACTGCGAAGAAATCGCGGAAATTCGGGGTGCTGTCGCCGATATCGCCGGTCTGAAAGCGCAGCGCAGGATTGTTCTGATCGTCGGCGATGTTGTTGTCGCGCGAAAAGCCGCGGTCGCCCAGCAACAGCTCGTCATTGCGCGCATATTCGCCCGAAAGGGTGATATTCCCGCGACCATCGGCAAAGTTGGCGCCCCAAGTGAGATCGCCATTGATGCGCCACGCATCGCCTTGTGACGATAGGCCGGTCTGGATATTGCCTTGGATCCCCTCGAAATCATCTTTCAGCACGAAGTTCACCACGCCAGTCACCGCGTCCGCGCCATAGATTGACGAAGCCCCGCCGGTCAGCACCTCGACCCGTTCGATCAAAGCGGTAGGGATCGAGTTCACATCGACCGCCTGTTCGCCTGCCACGCCCGAGACATGGCGGCGGCCATTGACCAGCACCAGCGTGCGATTGGCCCCCAACCCGCGCAGGTTGAGCACTGCCTGGCCAACGCTTTCCGAAAACACCCCATCGATCGAGCCTTCTGTGGACGTCGAAGTCGACAGCGAAGGAATGTCGCGCAGGGTATCCACCACATCGGATGTGCCGGCGCGCTGCAATTGCTCGGCCGTCACGGCAAGGATCGGCGCGGGCGAACCCAGATTGGGGTCACGGGCGATCCGCGAACCGGTGACGACGATCTGGTCTTCGGGTGTATTCGCGGTATCATCCTCCGCCACGCTGTCTTGCGCGCTGGCCTGCACGGGGAAAAATCCCGCCACAAGGAGCGCCGCGGCGATGGCGGGAAGCGACGACGAATGGAGAGAGAGCTTCGTGATACGCATGATGTGACCTCGCATGGGTGTGACCGGAGCGGGGCTTGCGATGCTGCTTGGCATGGCAATACCCTGTTGTCGTCGTCAGATGAGCCGCCACCGGGAAGCGATTGCTCCTGCCCCAGCGGCCCTCTTACGGTCCTTCCTGCGCGAGATCGGGAGGCCGGGTCTGATGCCCGTTACCTGTCCGCCCCGTTGACATAATCTGCGCCAGATCAAAGCCTGAGCCCACCTGGTATTACGGGCCGGCGAATCCGGGGTAAGTGGTCATTCTACGTATATGCAGACCCAAACTGCACTGTCGGCGCGCGGATGTTGCCCGAAAGCAACACGTGCAAGCGGCAGTCGGTTTTCTCCGTAGCCACCCTGCCATTTTGCGGCTTCGCCTGTGTGCCCCGCCTCTGCTAGCATCCACGCCATGAACGAATGGATCCAGGCAGCGCGCGCATCCCTGATGGCGGCGCGCAAGTATTCCGAATGTGTGCAGGCGCGCGTGGCCGCAGTGGTGGCACCGGGCGGCGCGATTGATCCCGCCCTGCTGGTGCGTGAGCAGCATCGGGTTCACGGATTTGCCTGGATTGCAGCGAGCGTTGCGGCGCTGGACGCCACACTTGATTGGGCTTTGCGGGCTGAGGCCGCCGGGCGGTTTGGCGCGGCAGAAGAACTCACACTGCGGATCGGCTTTGGCGAATATTGCGCGCAGATCGCCGCCGGATTGCCGATGAGCGCCAGCGAGATTGTGCGCCCTTGCGCTTTCGGCACCGAGGCCGAGGCGCGCACCTTTGCCGCCCGCCCCGCCGTCGCCCGGATGCTGACACACGGCAACTCACCCGAAACCCGCGCCGCGTTGGCTGCGCTGCTGGCCGATGGCGGGCGGCCCTGTGATGCCTTGGGTGATGACGCGCTCGATCAGGTGCGCGTGTCGCTGCGCGATTTCACCGCTGACGCGATCACGCCCCATGCACACCAATGGCATCTGGACGACGCGCTGATCCCGGACGCTGTGATTGCCGAGATGGCCGCACTTGGCGTGTTCGGCGTGTGCATCCCCGAAGAACACGGCGGGCTGGGGCTGGGCAAGCTGGCAATGGCCGTGGTGTCCGAAGAATTGTCACGAGGCTGGATCTGCGCAGGCTCGTTGGGCACCCGTTCGGAAATCGCAGGCGAATTGATCGCGGAAAACGGGACGCCGGAACAAAAAGCCCGCTTCTTGCCGCGCATTGCCGATGGTTCGTGCTTGCCCACCGCCGTGTTTACCGAGCCCGATACCGGCTCGGACCTTGCCGCCGTCCGCACCCGCGCGCAGTTGCAGCCTGATGGCCGCTGGCAGGTGACGGGTGCGAAAACCTGGATCACCCACGCAGCCCGCGCTGACCTGATGACGATGCTGGTGCGCACCGATCCGGCGGTGCCGGGCTATGGCGGTTTGTCGATGTTGCTCGCGCAGAAGACCCGCGCCACCGGCAGCACCCCGTTCCCTGATGCCGGGATCGACGGGAGCGAGATTGCCGTGCTCGGCTACCGCGGCATGAAGGAATATGCGTTGGGGCTGGATGGCTTCGCGGTCAGCGCGGACGGCTTGCTTGGGGGCGAGCAAGGGCAGGGGTTCAAGCAGTTGATGCGCACCTTCGAAGGCGCCCGCATCCAGACCGCCGCCCGAGCGGTTGGCGTGGCGTGGAACGCGTTTGATCTCGCGCTGGATTATGCGCTGGGCCGTGAGCAGTTCGGGCAAGCGCTGGTGGCCTTTCCGCGCGTTGCCGACAAGCTTGCGCTCATGGCGGCCGAAATCGTCATGGCACGGGAACTGACCTACGCCTCTGCGCGCGCCAAGGATTGCGGCGCACGTTGCGATATCGAAGCCGGGATGGCCAAGCTGCTCGCTGCGCGAACCGCGTGGAGCGCCGCCGACAACGCAGTGCAGATCCATGGTGGCAACGGCTACGCGCTCGAATATCCTATCAGCCGCGTGCTGTGCGATGCGAGGATTCTCAACATCTTCGAAGGCGCAGCTGAGATTCAGGCGCAGGTGATCGGGCGCGGGCTGTTGACGGCGCAGGCGGGCTCGGTCGCTGCTTAAATCGGGCGCCGGGCCACGCCGACCGACATCGTCAGACGCTCCGGCTCCAAACCCACCGCGCTTTTCAGATCGACATGACGCGGACGGTTGCCGCGCAGCCTGAGGATCCGCGCCACGCGGCGTGTCAGATCATGTGGCGCATATGGTTTGCTGATGAAATCCTGCGCCCCGGCATAAATCGCCTGAAAGGCATCCTGTTCGCCGCTCATCGCGGTGAACATGATGACCGGCAGATCGTAGAATTCGGAGGAGCGGCGCAGGCGGCGCAGCAATGTCATGCCGGATTCGCCGGGCATCGACTGGTCCAGCAACAGGACATCGGGTCGCTTGCGCTGCAAGCAGGCCCAGGCCGCCGCCGCCGAAGTGACCCAGCCACAGGCATGCCCGGCATCGATCAGGGTTTCGCTCGCCAGTTCGGCGATCAGTTCATCATCATCGGCAATCAGGATACGGGCCATGGTGTGCGGGCCTTGTGCTTGGCGACAGGTTGGGAAATGCCCGATTAACCAAAAGCTCTTCCGACGCGCTTGGCCTGACCCCTCGCAATGCCACCTAGATGCGGCCAGACCCTGCCTTGCCCCTCTCTTGCAGGGCTGTAAGGGTGCTATGCCATGAGCAGCGATTCTTTCGGCCAAGCGCCCAACAACGACCGTATCGGCCCCTTTTATGTTACCCAAGGCATTCATAATCTTCGCGATTATGGCGGATATGCCGTACCGGGAGCGGGCCGTGTGCGCAGCGGCGTGCTGTTCCGGTCGGGACAGCATATGGAAGCCTCGGATGCGGATCTCGCCTTGATCGACGCGCTCGATATTCGCACCGTGATCGACCTTCGCGGAACCAGCGAGCGCGCGGGTTTCCCGTGCAGACGCCATCCGAAGTTTACGGCGCAAGTGATTGCTCATGATGGCGAAACCAGCAATTCTCCGCCGCACGAAGGCGGGGGCGGTCAGGTGGTGATGACGCCGCAAAAAGCGCGTGAGCGGATGTTGGCAGTCTACACGCGGATGCCGGTCAACCCCGCCATGCTCGCAATGTTCACACGGTATTTCAATGCGTTGGATGAAAATGACGGCGGAAGCCTCGTCCATTGCTTTGCCGGTAAGGACCGGACCGGCATCGCGGTGGCGTTGCTGCTCCATACCCTCGGCGTGCATCACGATGATATCGTTGCCGAATTTCTCCTGACCAATGATGCGCCGACGCGCGAGATCCTTGAACGCCAGTCGCTCCCCCGGATGGCGGCGCATTATGGCGCAATCGCACCTGAAGCGTTGCATAATCTGATGGGGGTTTTGTCTGAATATATCGATACTTACATGGCAGAGGTGACACGCGATCACGGATCGCTTGATACCTATCTCGCCACACAATTGGGTGTGGACGGGCCCAAAAAAGAGCGGCTCCGCACCAAGCTGGTGGCGTGACAATCCGCCGATCAATCCCCATATCGAACCCCTGAAATTGACCAGAGGCAATCCCATGGCGACCCATACCACCAAGATGCTCATCATCGGCTCCGGCCCGGCGGGCTATTCCGCTGCCATTTATGCCGCCCGTGCCATGCTGGAACCCATTGTTGTACAAGGGCTTCAGCCGGGCGGACAGCTGACCATCACCACGGATGTCGAGAATTATCCCGGCTTTCGCGATGTGGTGCAGGGCCCGTGGCTGATGCAGGAAATGCAGGCGCAGGCCGAGCATGTCGGCACGCGGATGATGTGGGACACGATCGTTACGGTCGATCTCGAACATGGCTCGCCCTTCCGCGCGATCGGTGACAGCGGAGACGAATATATCGCCGATTGCCTCGTTATCTGCACCGGCGCGCAGGCCAAGTGGCTCGGCGCTCCGGGCGAGATGGAACTCGGCGGCAAGGGCGTTAGCGCCTGTGCAACCTGTGACGGGTTTTTCTATCGCGGCAAGACGGTGGCCGTGATCGGAGGAGGCAACACGGCGGTTGAAGAGGCGCTTTACCTCACCAATCATTCCGACAACGTTACTCTGATCCATCGCCGCGACAGCCTCCGTGCGGAAAAGATCCTGCAGGAACGGCTTTTCGCCAACCCCAAGATCTCCGTGGTGTGGAATAAGGCGGTCGACAGCTTCGAAGCGGGCGCAAACGGTATGCTCCACCACCTTGCGTTGACCGACACGGTGACGGGCGAGGCGTCGACGTTGGAAGTAGACGGCGCTTTCGTTGCTATCGGCCACGCGCCGGCGACGTCGCTGTTTGTGGACAAGCTACCGATGGACGAGAACGGCTATCTGCTGACCGACCCTGGCACTCCCAAGACCGTGATCCCCGGCGTGTTCGCGGCCGGTGATGTGACCGATCATGTCTACCGGCAGGCTGTGACAGCGGCCGGCATGGGGTGCATGGCTGCTCTCGACGGGGAGCGGTTCCTCGCCGAACGCGAATATGCCGTGCAGGAAGCCGAAGCGGCGGAGTAAACCCTCCGCCGCTGCCGGTTTCAGAATACCGCCAGCGCGGCGTGCAGGATGAGCGCCATCAACATCAGCGACGACAGCGCATACAACGCAAATCGCACGATTACGCGGTTGATTGTTGCCTGAACGATGCTGTGTGCCACCCGCAGGACCACATAGGCCCAGGCGAGCATGCTGTTAAAACCATCACCCTGTCCGATGATCGCAAGCACGATCGCAACCGCATAAAACACTGTAGGTGCTTCGTGCAAATGGTTGTAATTATCCGCTTTCCAACTGACTGTGTCGGGCAGTTTGGCTCTCAGACTTGCGCCATCGCTACCGACGAGGTTCCTGGCATCAATCCCGGCTTTGTTCATTGCCGGAATGCGCGTGGCATACATCCATACCCACATCACCATCGTCCAGGCTAACAGCGCCACCACGGGCTGAAGAATGCTGGTGCCGATCATTGTCGTGTCTCCTCAAGCAGGCAGAGCGGAAGGGTCGGCCAGCACGGTCGCCATCACGGCGCGCACGCCCAGAAACAGCAGCGCGAAGGTCGAGACGATGAACAGCACGAAGCGCATTGGCACCTTGTTGACGGTGGATTGCCAAATCGAATGGATGATCCGCAAGCCAACATAGGCCCACGCCGCCAGCACGTCGCCAGCACCCGCTCCCATGATCGCCAGGATCACAACCGCTGCATAGAAGACCGTCGGTTGCTCCATAAGGTGCGCATAATTGTGCGCAGGCCAGTTGATGCGCGGTTCAACCTGACCTTCCAGATCCTGTCCGCGGCCACCGGGCCGTGCGCCAAGATCGATCCCAGCTTTCTTGAGCGCGGGCAGGCGCACGCCGGCCATCCAGAACAGCATGATGACCGACCACACCACCAGCACGGCGGCGGGCGCGAGTATTTGCGCTTGCATTGATGATCCCCTTGAAGAGCGTGGCTCTGTGCGCAGACTGCGAGGGCGCGAAAGGATTGTCAAACGCAACCCATCATTCGCGCCGCAAACAAGAAGGCGGCACAAAGACAGGCGTTCAGCACCACCGGCTCAGATGATATCGACCATCCGCAGTCAGGGCTTGATGGTTTCGAACGCCTCAGGCGAGCACTGCAAAAGTGAGGAAGACGAGACTGAGATCAGCCCGCGCGCGTCCACCGGTCCAGCCTTGGCGCTCATCTCAGCCGCGCGCGGGCTCATCCCCAGCCGCAGCAGCCCCAGCAGCCCCAGCACCACCAGCATCACGCCCGACAGCGCGGCGAGCGTGATCGCCGCTTCCCAGTATTCTGCGGATCCCGGCGCAGCGACCGCGCCCGCTGCGCTCGCCGTCATCAGCGAGACCACCGCGACGGGGCCGACCGACAATGTGCGGCTCTTACCGAATACGGCATAGGCGAACAGCGGCAGGATCGAAGTTGGCGAGATCGAGCACGTCATCGGCATCGCGCAGCTGGGACTGTCCCGGCAACTCGCCGGGCTGCGCAAGGCAGGACTGGTCGAAACTCGCAGGGACGCCAAACTGGTGTTTTACGCGATCGCCGGGGTGCAAATCGAAATGCTGCTGGACGCCATTGCAGACCTTGCGCCCAATTCCGCTGCGAGACGCGGCGCACCCAAACCTGCAAGCGCACCGGCAGTCCCCGGGGTCGCAAACTTTGCGCGAATGTTCCGACAGCTGATTGGCTTTGACATGTCGCGTCACAGATGCCGAAGGGCGGCAAATGACTGCGCCGATCAGGCTGCGCGCCTCACGCCAATTTTCGGCGTGTCATTCAAACACCAGCTCAAGGGATCGGTCCGGCCAGGCTTAAAAACTGACCCGCAAGCTTGCGCGGACCTGCCGCGGTTCAACCGGATGAAAATGCCGATCTTCCACTCCGCTCGCTTCGCCAGGGAGCCGGGATTCGTAGAAATAGGTGATGTCGGCATCGCGGGTGTCGAACAGGTTGAACACCTCGATACCAAGGCGCAGCGGCCCCAGATCGTAATAGCCTGCCAGATTGACCAATGTCGTTGGGTCGGAACGGACCGAGCGGTCTTCGATCAACGGCGCCCTGCCGAAATGGCGAAGGCGCGCGGTGACTGTGAGCTCGGGCACGGGGCTGACTGCGATCCCGGCGGCAATCACCTCGGGAACCGCGCCGGGAATGGCGTTGGCCCCGGCACCCGGTCCTACGAACTTGGCATCGGTGTAAGCATAGGCGACATCGATCACCACGGTGGGAATGGGGCGCCAGAACACGTTGGCCTCGACCCCATAGCGCCGCGATCCGTCATTCGGCTCGGTTGCACCGCCATCGCCGATGAAGACCAATTCGGAATCGAGTTCGAGCCAGAAGCCGATCAATGACGCATCGATTGTTGCCGTTTCCAGTCGTGCGCCCAGCTCTGCCCCCTCGGCCCGGACCAGCAGGGGCACCCGCTCCGCCGCATTGCCGCTCACCGGGTCAAAAGCGATAGTGGCGCCGCGCGCATCGTTGGAGTGAAAGGACTGGCCGTAATTGGCGTATAGTTCGATTCCTTTTCCGGCCTGCCATGCCAGACCGAACTTGGGGGCGAACAGATCGTCATCAGCGTTGCCCGAATTGGCAGCGAGATCGGAGCGCACGTCGACTGTCTGGTAGTCAAATCTGAGGCCGGCAAAGCCGCGCAAACGGGGTGCGATTGTGATCTGGCTATCGACGTAGAGCCCAATCCCGGTCTGGTCGATCGCATCGCGCCGCACGGTATCGACCGCGACTGCATCGACGCTGCCGAACAGGCCGACCTCGCCAATCGCGTCGTGCCGCAGATCAGCACCAAGGTTCACGGCTAATGGTCCACGCTCAAACCGGTGCGCGACAGCGCCACCAAGCACCCAGCGTTCGTCACGCTGCAAGAATTCGTCACCGCGTACAGGATCTTCGAGGAAATAGGTGAAGTTGGACACCAGCTCGAATTCGTATCGTGTGGCATAGGCTGAAAAGGTGGTGTCGCCGACCGCCCCGCCCACAACTGCGCCAAGGCGCGTCGTACTTCCGCCAAGGTCGTCGTCGACATTGCCGAACCTGTCGATCAGCCCGCTGGCGATGGCACGTTCGGGCACCTGATCGGTCGATGTCCACCGCGCGTCATAGGCGTTAAGCTGTAGGGAAAAGCGGCTGTTCTCACCGCCGAAGGAATACTTCACCAAACCCGAAAATCGCTTAAGATCTTCGGCAAGAACCCAAGGCCCGTCGTAAAATTGCGCATCGCCCACGATCAGCAGATCGCCGCTACCAAGTTCGGAACTCCCGCCCGCAACGCCCCGAACAAAGCCGAACTCGCCCACCTGCACGTCGGCAAAGGGGCGCAAAGTGTCGGCGGTTGTGAAGGCGGCGGTGCCGGCTGCGCTGAAATCTCCGACATCAGCAAAATAGGGGCCTTTGCGAAAGTCGATCCGCTCAACCGCTTCGGGGATCAGAAAATTGAAATCAAGATAACCCTGCCCGTGGCCGTGCGAACGCATGTTGATGGGGACACCATCGACAAATCCCGCAAAGTCGGTGCCGTGATCGAGGTTGAAACCGCGCAGGAAAAACTGGTTGGCCTTGCCGCTGCCGGAATGCTGCGTGGCAATCAGGCCGGGGACATTTTCCAGCAACTCACCGACCCGTGAGATGGGGATGGCGTCGAAATCTGCATAGCCGACCGTTCCTTGCGATCCCGACCGTGCAATGCCGATTTCATCCAGCGCGCGGCCGTAAACCACGATCTGCTGGGGTTCGGTTGCTGCGTCGCTTTCACGGCTCGCCGGCTCCGTTTCGATGGGAGGCACTGACTGTGCGGCCACAGTGGAAGCAAAACAGCTGGCGGCGATCCCCGCAAGCCAGATCGGCAGCGTCCGGGGCAGTGGCGACGGAGCATTTTCAGACATGAAGTATCTTCTGTAGGATGCAGGGGAGGAGGGATCAGACCAGGCGGGGTCTGTCTGCGATCGTACGGCGGGCGATCACGATCACTCCGGCGGTAAGCACGCCGAAGAACACCAGTATCATGCCGGTTTCAACCACCGCCTCGAAAAGGGTGACGAAAGTCTCGGCAAGGCCAAAATAGCGATCCACCACCCAGATCGCTGCGATAACGGCGCACAACAATGCCAGCCCACTGCGCAGCCAGTGGTAGGCCCGTGTGGCAGCAATGGTGACGAGAGCCGGGACGATGGCCAGCGCAATGGCGATCTGGACCAGCTCGATCCCGAAATTGAATCCGATCAGGGTGCCGATATTGCGGGCTACCGATAAATCGGTGGAACTGAGATATCCCGCAAAGCCGAGGCCGTGAACCAGCCCAAAAAGCGTGGCAAACAAGGCCTCACGCTGCGGGAAAATCGGGCGGATCGCGTGGATCGCGGCAATCAGGACCGAAAGCGCGATCAATATTTCAACCAGCGTGCCGGGCAGGGTCAACCCGCCCAGCGATGCCGCGAGCAGTGTGGCGCTGTGCCCCAGCGTGAAGCCCGAGATCAGGATCGCCGCTGAGCGGATGGTCGGTCTGCCCCCCCGCGCTTCGCGCCAGCGTGCGCCCCGCGCTATCAGCGGCAAGGGAAGCAACAGGGCGAGCAGGAATGCCAGATGATCGACGCCTCCCAGAATATGGCCCGCGCCCAGGCTGACCGCGTTGGCAAACGGCATCCACGGATGCGCCGCGCCGCGCTGGATCGCCAATGCTGTGCGATTTGCACGCAGGGTGCCGATGACATCGGGTTCATCGCCCAGTTTCGTCGCCGGATCGCGCCGCAGCATAACGAGCACGAAATGGTCGGGCACTGCGCCGATGACCGCGCGCCAATTCAGCGTGAAGTCACGCAGATCGGCCGGATCTTGCGGCGTCAAGGAAAGCGTTGCGATGAGATCCTGGCTGCCATCTTGCGTGATGAATGCCAGGCGTTCCACCTGCGTCCGCCACAGCCCGCCGCCGCCGTTCGCCGCGATGGTGTCAGCAAGATAACGCTGCGCCTGTGCGTGGGCTGCGTCATCCTGTCCGACGCGGTGACCGCTGGCATAGGCATATTCCGCTGCCGGAATAACGACCTCCAGTTCGACATGGTCGGCCTGAAAATCGAGATAGGCCTCGCTGTTTGGGGCCTGATGCGCGCGCGCTGTGGCCGTCAGCGCGGTGACAGCGATCAGCCATGCCATGACAATCCTAATCAGCCGTGTGCGAGCCATATCAGCCTCGTTACTGGGTCATTGATCTTCGGATTGATGGACCAGGCTGTGTCGGTCGCGGCGGTCGCCGCGTCGGTTTCCCCCAGGATCGTCAGGGCCTGCGCCTTGATGGCAAACATCTGTGCGGAACGCCAACCGGATTGTTCAGCCAAGCCGATCTCCCTCAGCGCGGCACGCGGCCGGTCATTCGCAATCAGCGCCCGCGCGAGCAACAGCCGGGCTTCGCCGTAAGGGCGGGCCTTAGCGTTGATCTGAGCCAGCCGCAAAGCCTGCGTGACTTCGCCGAACACCAATTCATGTTCGGCGGCGTGGGCTGCGAAGGCTGCGGGATATCTGCCTGCCCATGTTCTCCAGATTTCCCCGGCCTTTTTCGCCCAGATCTGGCTGCGGGCAATGTCACCTTGAACGCGCCACACCAGTGCCAGCATATCCATGGCCTCGGGCCGGGCGTGTTCTCGCGCCAGCTTTTCGAGATCCTTGATGGCGCTTTGCGTCTGGCCGTTGGCGAGCCGCCCCTCAGCGCGATAAAGCGCGGTGACCCAATGGCCGGGAAACAACGTTTCGGCGCGATCGTACCAGTCGTTCGCTGTGACATAATCACCGCGGGCGCTTGCGATCATGCCGGTTTGCAGCGCGATACCTGACAGAACCACGGGGGTGTGCTTATCGGTTTGGGTGGCGCTGGCCAGCGTGGCGATGGCGTCATCGAACGCGCCTGAGACGCGTTGCAGGTTGGCGATGCGCAACGCCACGCTGATATGTGAGTCGATCTGCGCTGCCTCTCGGTAGAGGCGGGCAGCCTCGTCATGATTGCCCGTGTAAAGTGCCAGATCGCCGCGCATGGCGGCCGCTTCCGACACAGTCTGAGTGTCCGGTGGGACACTGCCGCGCGATAAAATGTCGAGTTCCCGCGCCGCACCTGCCAGATCGTGCTGGGCCAGGTAAAGCTCGGCCCGCAACTCCGGTACGCCTGACGGCATCGGTGCCAGATTGCGCACTTCAGCGACCTGCGCGTCCGCCATGTCGAGATAGGCAATCTGGCCTGTCAGGCGGAACAGCGAAAGCGCCGCGGCACCTGCGCCAGCATGCGGGAGCCATTCGTCCGGTGTCCGTTTGATCCGGTCGAGCGAAAGCGCAAGGCGTTGGTTCGACACCGCAACGAGATCACCATAGGTCGCCGGGCCGTAAGCGGGCCGTTCCATGGCGAAAGCCGGTGCAGGGTGGCTGTCGCTACGCTGCATCGCCCATTGCAAAAGCGACAGACACACAACTGCCAGCAATGAGAACAGCGGCCACCGGAGCAGTCTGGTCATGGCGTCCTTCCTGCATTCATGTGGACCGGGCAGGCCCTCTCAAAGCAGGCCTGCCCGGTAGTGGCTTCAGTTGGCGCGAGCGCAGGGCGTGAGCCCGGCCCCAACCAGATCATCCGCGAGCGCGTTGGTCAGCCCCGTCAGCTGCGCGGTCAATTCCGGTACGAAGTCGCCAGCGACATCATTGGCTGGCGATACGTCGTTATAATTGTTTTTCAGGCCTGAGCCGATCAGCACGGTCGAAACCGCTGGCATCCCCATGCGATCGACGCGCGTGTAGGCGTTGGCATCATTGGTCCGGAAGGCGAAGCCTGAACCCGGTGAGGTCATGATTTGTGTGCCTTGTGCCGGCGCCAGGAACGGGAAACCCGCGGGGAACGCGACGTCATTGCGCGGCGGGTTCAACGGCAGACCAGCCAATGTCCCGGCACCGTTGCGGCTAAGATCGAGGAAAATCACCGCAAGGGTCACATCGATTACCGGATCGGCGAGCAATCGGCCATTGGGGAAGCCGGCATTGGCACCAAGGTTGAGCGTTAGCGTATCGGGTACCACTGCGCCCGCCACAGTCACGCCGCCGGTGCCGGGGATAACCTGATTGAGGCAAGGTCCCACATCGAAGCCGACCGGGCTGGGCGATGGGGAGGGTGTCGGCACCACGCCAACATCGGGGGGTTGGTTTGCGTCATCGCCGTCAAAACAGGCCGTCAACAGACCTGCGGCAGCAATCAGGGGCGCCGTTACCAAGACCCGGCGGAATGCGCTGGAATATGTGCGTGTCATTACAATTGGCCTCCGAAACGGGCGGTGGTGGCCCATACGTCCACCAAATTGGCGCCATTTTCGATCCGGCTACGTGGGATCGAGATGACAATTGCGGTCAGGTTCTGGCCGGCGAAGAAATCGCGCTGGTTGTTGAAACTCAAGGTTCCGGTGGAAAGCGTGTCGCGGAAGCCCTGAAGGTCGAAAAAGAACGGATCATCGAACAGCCCGGCCCGCACACGCACGCCATCCTTGCTGAGATCGCTCTCCACGGCCCCTTCGATGGCGCCGGTTACGCCCGGCAGGCCTCTGACCTGCACGCCGAAATTGTTGCTGCCAGCGCCTTGGCCGAAACGAATTTCGATAGGAATGTTGGGTGTCGTACGCGGCGAAGCGTTTGATACGTTGATTGTGTAAAGCACGTTGGGATCATAGACGGCCGGAAGGTTGGCAGCCTGTGGACCGGCAAAGGTCAGCACAAGGTTGACATCGGTCGCGGTGTGCCATGCGAACACGTCGGCAATGTCGGCCGCCTTGTCCGGCGTGGCGTCGTTGGCTGGATTTGTCCGTCCGGGAGGGTCAAGGTGGTCAGCGGCGGTCAGACCGGCGCCCGCGAAGTAGAAAGCCCCCCCTGCCAGCGCCATTATGACCCCGGCTGACATGGGCAGTGCGTGTCTCAATTTCACCCGAATTCTCCTCGCGCAATGCATCAATAATACGGCTGCGCACGTTTCTGCGCCTAAGCCTTACGCCCAGGGACCGGGGTCGGTTTTGGTCGGATTGAAATATTTTTTAATAACTTGCCTTGATTGCTGCTGCCTTCATAGGTTGCAGCCGGCTGAAGCGGGAGATTGACGGCGGGCATGGCCAGCGACCTATATAATGGTGAGCTTACTCAGATCCTTCTGGCGATGGCAGAGGGTGACAAAGAAGCAATGCATCGCCTTTACGTCCGAACGTCACGCGAGCTTTATTCACTGTGCTTCAGCTTCATTCAAAACCGGGAAGCCAGCGAAGACGTAGTGCATGAAGTCTACTTGAAAGCGTGGAATCGGGCGGCCAGTTACGACTACACCAAGGGTGCGCCAATGGCGTGGCTGACCAGAATTGCCCGTAACAGCGCAATCGACTGGATCAGAGCGCAAAAGCGTCGGCCAACGTCCGGTGATGACGAACTTATCTTCATCGCTGACGAAAGTGAAACTGCAGAAGAAATGCTCATCCGAGTCGAACAATCGGACAATATCAGGCAGCAGGTGGACAATTTGGCATCAGCCGATGCCAACCTTATCCGCAGCGCCTATCTACGCGGAATGACCTATTCCGAAGTGGCAAAGGAAACAGGCTTACCGCTTGGCACAGTTAAGACGCGAATCCGCAGGGGACTTCGTATCATGCGCGAAAGAATGATCCATGATTGACGACCCTGACACCCCGAACGATCCGGAGATGCTGGCAGCCGAATACGCGCTGGGATTGCTGGACGCCGAAGCGCACGCTGCGGCGGAAGCGCGGATCGCCACGGATCAGGATTTTTCTGCGCGTGTGGTGCGTTGGGAAGCGATCGGCCATGACTGGGCCAGCACCGCGCCTGTCGACACAGACTGGTCTGCCGATGATTTGTGGCGCCGGATGGAAGCCGGATTCCCTGTAAAGCCCGGCGCGCATGTTTTGCCCTTGCCCGCCAATGATACAGGCGCGCCGTCTAGACCGCGCCGTTCGGCGACCGGGTGGCGATTGGCCACGATGGCGGCGTCTATTGCCGCTGTGGTCTTGGCAGGTCTTTACTCTAGCGAACAGGGCCGGGTGCGGGAACTTGGCAAAAGGCTCGCCCTTGCTGAAGCGCAGACGGTAACTGCCGCGTCCGACATTCGGGTCGCGCAGGTGAGCCGGGCCGACGGTGCACCCGTGCTTACCGTGCTTTATGAGGGCGAGGGCGGACGCCTGACCGCTCGGATTGCATCGATTGTTGAGCAAAATCTGGTACCGGAATTGTGGGTTATCGGTCCGGACGGAACGCCGCGTTCTTTGGGGCAGGGCATCAGCGGTTCGGTATTTGTCGTGGAGCTGACCGAACAGATGCGCGCGGATATTGCCGCTGGAAGTTCGATTGCAATCTCGCTTGAAGTGGCGGCGGAAGAACCCAGTGCGCAGCCGACCGGCGATCGCATTCTGGGTGCCGCTCAACTCGCTCCGGTGACGTGATTACCCGCCCGCCGGGGGGGCAATGACGTGTGTGAGATGAGGATCGCGCCGCGACAATTGCGCGGCACGGATCCGGGTGCAATCCGTTCCCTTGCCAACCGTCCATAATCTCCGCGATTATTGACGGTTGGCTGGGTTTTTCCGCAAGCGCGTGTTGGATAAAAAGGGCAGGGCCGGCTGGCAGCATCAGGGCTCTATCTTCGCAATTCTTAGCTTTGGCGCATAAGGAACGGTTCGCCCGCCACGCGCGTCTGCTTGGTGATCAGTAACCGATTGCCATCGCGCGTGAGGATCTTGCGTGCGTTCACGGTGCGGCCGTTTTCGAGGCTCTCGCCGTTGAGCACGATGGTGACAGAATCACCATCGGCCGAGGTGTGCGATTCAACCAC
The DNA here is from genome assembly GCA_009995225.1 of Sphingomonadales bacterium. Lineage (GTDB taxonomy): Bacteria > Pseudomonadota > Alphaproteobacteria > Sphingomonadales > Sphingomonadaceae > Erythrobacter. Next base: position 185,516 of record JAACPW010000003.1, read on the forward strand.
GCGCCATTGATCCGGAACGTTGCGGCCGCTGGTGATGGTGAGCGTTTGCCCCGAAGCGTCGAAGGACCAGGCCTCCGATGAACGGACCGTCTTGCCGGGGCCATCGTCGAACGTCCATGCGAGCATCGCGCCGTCGCTTTGAATCAGGGTGGGCAAGGTTTCGCAGGTGTCGTCACGATAATCGCGATAGTTGAGCGTGCCGGTCCAATCGCCCGCCAGCACCTTGGCGGTCACTGCTGCATTATCGGTGGTCGCGGTCAACAGGCTCTGAGCCACCGCAACCGGGCGCGACCGCACGGTCGCGCCCGGCTTCGAAATCGGCCAGAGTTGGCACAACCAATTGATCGACCGCAACGCCCTTGCCCGGAGCGAAGCTGGCGATGCCATTGCGGCTCCAGGCTTCGGGAGCGCGTACCTTGATGCCGCTGGCAGGCAGTTTCAGCAGGAAAATGCGCTTCGCAGTCGGCCCTTCGGCGCTGCCGCCGCATCGCCGCGCGGTTAATCGCCCCACGCCACAGCAGGACTGCCAGCACCAGGCCCTGCACGGCGCAAATCGACAGCGAAATGCTCATGGGCTCGAACGAAATCATCACCGCTTCTATGCTGCAGCACAGGCCGTTTTGAAATATGCAGTTTGGATCAAAGCTGCGGCGTTTCATCCACCGGCGAACGTGGTGAGTTGCACGCTTGCGAAACGGCCATATGGGAGTCGATTGGCCTGCGCATCCGGCGGCGCTTGCCTCAAATGAGGTTCTCGGCCCCAGAGGACTGCTATGGATGGCCGGTCATTGATTGTCGCAAGGCAATCGGCACATTCCGGCGCCCCGAACATTCACCGATCATTCAACCTCTAACCACCATCAAAGGGCCGGGAAATCGATAATAAACGGGAAACGCATCGCATGACGCAGAAACGGATCAGCAAATTTGCCCTGGGGATCAGCGCGATTTTCATGATGATGGGCGTGACGGGAACTGCGATTGCCGCCCCTGACCCTGGCAAGAAGGCTTGCGCAAAAGAGGCGCGCGTTCTGTGCCCGGCGGAGATGAAGGCACTGAGCCGCAAGCGCGTGGAAGCCTGCATGATCAAGAATATCGAAAAGACATCGCCGACGTGCAAGGCGGCCATGCTGAGGATAAAGGCCGAACGCGAAGACGCAGGCAAAACTTGAACTAGGATCTCTGGTTCGCATAGGCCGCATTTTCCGCGCGGATCCGAACCCATAACATCGCAGCATTGAGCGCCGAGTAGATGAGCGCCACCCAGATCAGGCCAAACATCAAAGGCAGCACCGCAATCTCGGCGATCACGACAAAATAGTTCGGATGGCGCATGAACCGGAATGGGCCGCGCACCACCAGCGGTTCGTTCTGCGGAACGATGATCCGGGTGGTCCAGCGCCGTCCCAACGTTGCGAGCACCCAAATGCGAAAGAGCTGAAGCGCCGCAAATACGGCCAGCAGCGGCATGATGACGGGCTTGCCCGGGGCCATCGCCCACAGCGCTGCCAACCAGGATGCATGCATCAACACCATGACCGGATAATGCGATCGGCCGTGTTCAACAGCGCCGTTCGCGATGAGCGCTTTGGTGTTGATCTGCGCGATGACCAGTTCCGACGCTCTTTGCAGCGTCACAAAAATCATGATCGCGATTGGCAAGGTCATGCTGCGCTCCGCAAAGTAACCGAACTCGCCGTGAACCCGGGCCCCAGAGCGGTCATGACCGAGAGTGGCGGCAGCCCGGTCTTGCGCGCACGGTCCAGAACAAACAGGGCGGTGGGGGCGGACATGTTGCCGTGCAACCGCAGCACTTCGCGCTCATCATTGAGCGCGCCTAGCGGAAGCGAAAGCGCCGTTTCGATCGCATCAACCACCTTTGCGCCGCCGGGATGGCAGATGAACCGGTCCACATCGCCGATCTGCAAGCCCAGCGGTGCCAACATGGCTTCGACCGCGCCGCGGAATTCCTTTCGCGCAAACGTCGGAATGGCCCGGTTCAGAACGACACCCAATCCGGCTGGCTCCATCTGCCAACCCATGATGTCGAGCGTGTCGGGCCAGGTCCTTTCGGCGCTGCCGATGATGACCGCAAATCCTTCGTCGCCGGGTCGGATCACACAAGCCGCCGCGCCGTCACCAAACAGAGCGGTCGAGACGATGTCCGCCTTGCCGACATTTTCCGTGCGCAACGCCAAACTGCATAACTCCACCGTGACAAACAGCACAGTAGCGCCCTGATCCACCCTTGCCAGCTTCGCAGCCAGTCCAAGCCCGGTGACTCCGCCAGCGCAGCCTAGGCCGAACACGGGCACTCTGCCAACGTTGTCGCGGAACCCCATCCGGGCCATCGCGCGCGCCTCAAGACTGGGTGTGGCGATGCCGGTGGACGATACGGTGACAATTGCGTCCACGTCGGACGCTGCGATGCCTGCGTCATCCAAGGCTTTTTGCGCCGCTTCAACAAACAGGTCGAGCGCCACTTCGAGATAAACCGCAGTGCGTTCCACCATGCTGCGTGATTGCTTGTACCATTCGACCGGACGAGCCAGTTGGCGAAACTCGATGCCAGCGTTGCCATAGATCGAACGCAACCGTGAAAAATCCTCAAAAGCATCGCCGAGCAACTGTTCGGCCACCATCGCTCCGGTTGCCTGGTCGAGAATATGCGGAGGGGTAGCAGTGGCAAGCGCGTGGATGCTGACGGGTATCATGAATGAAGCCTTCGATCGGCCGTTTGGCCGGGGTGTGGATTTGTGTGTGAGCAAAGCTGGTTCGTGACGGCGCTGTTCCCGTGAGGCCGGATTGGTTGATTTTTCCTTCTGGGACACGTTTCCCTTTCTTGCGAACCCTCTCTTGGTTTAACCGCTATGCCATGAACGCAACCGAGATGCCTCAAGCAACCATACGAACCTGGGCTGGCTTTGTCTTCATGTGCATCGGCATGTTCATGGCGATCCTCGACATCCAGATCGTGGCGACGTCGCTGCCGACGATCCAAAGCGCGCTCGACATTGGCACAGACCAGATGATCTGGATCCAGACGGCCTATCTGACCGCCGAGATTGTTGCGATCCCACTCACCGGCTTTCTCACCGCGCGCTTGGGAATGCGGTGGCTGTTCGTCTGTGCCGTGTCGGTGTTCACCGTGGCATCGATCGGGTGTTCGGAAAGCGAAACGTTCGCCGCGCTGATCGGATGGCGCATCATCCAGGGATTTGCCGGGGGCACGCTTATCCCGGCGGTGTTCTCTGCAGTATTCTTGCTGTTTCCGCAGCGGCTGCAAGGGATTGCGACGACGTTTGCAGGGGTGCTCGCCGTTTTTGCCCCCACCGTTGGGCCGATCGTCGGTGGCTGGATCACGGAAACCTATTCGTGGCACTGGCTGTTTCGCATCAACATCGTGCCGGGTATTCTAGTCGCGATTGGCGCGGCCGTCACTCTTCGGGGACCGATAAGCAACAAGCGATCAGCCCGTTCAGTGGACGCTCTGGCACTCACCCTGCTGGCGGTCGGGCTCACTGCGCTTCAGATCGGCCTGAAAGATGCGCCGACGATCGGCTGGCTTTCGCCGATGGTGGCAGCGCTCTTGCTGGGGTTTGTGGTGTGTTCGGGCTGGTTCATCTGGCGCACCATTCGATCGTCCGATCCGCTGGTTGAATTGCGCTGCTTCCGGGACCGCAATTTTGCGCTTGGCTGCGCGCTCAGTTTTATTCTGGGCGCAGGCCTGTTTGGCTCGACCTATCTCATGCCGTTCTTTCTGGGGCTGGTGCGCGAACACAATGCGCTTCGGATTGGCGAGATCATGCTCGTCACAGGGGTAGCCCAGCTGCTGAGTGCGCCTGTCGCTGTGTATCTTGAGCAACGGGTCGGTGCCCGCACACTCACGGTGTTCGGCTTCATGCTATTCGCGATTGGTCTGCTTATGAGCACCTCGCAAACGGCGGATACCGATTTTGCCGAAATGTTCTGGCCACAGGTGGTGCGCGGTGTGGCCATCATGTTTTGTCTGCTGCCGCCAACACGCATGGCGCTGGGCCGGTTGTCGCCTGAATTGGTGGCTGACGGCAGTGGATTGTTCAATCTGATGCGCAACCTTGGCGGGGCTATCGGTCTTGCATTGATCGACACAATCATTTTCAGCCGCGCGGCATCCTATGGGACAGACATCGCCGTGCGGTTACAGGCCGGCGACGTCGCCACAGCGGTCAGGATCGGCATTCCGCGTGATGCCTTCGTCGAACAGATCGGGACGCCCCCCGACGAGTTTACGCAAGAGATGATACGTCCGCTGGTCGAGAAATATGCGTTGGTCGAGGCCATCAATGAGGCTTGGCTGATGATTGGCGGTTTGACGGCGCTGGCTGTGATATTGGTGTTCTTCGTGCGCCATGTCCCGCTTGGAACGCAGACCGAAACGGCAGGCCATTGAATCCCCAATAAAGAAATCCCTGTAGATAGTAACGAGGGCGCCGGCCGTTTTCGGCTCCAGTTCTGGCGTACAAGTCAGCCGCATGACTGTCTTGACAGAAGCGAACCGCCGGCGCCCAGCCTGTTGGCCTTCAAAACTGCAATCGGGTTCCCACCCTGAAAACCCGGCCAAAAGGGTTTCCGATGAAGGGATCGTAAGACGGTTCCAGCCGCGCAGCAGGCGGATCGGCATCGGTCACATTTTCGATCGAGAATTGCAGTTGGGCCTTCACCGCTGCGAACGGCAGGTCATATTGGAAGTGAAGGTCGTGCTGTGTAAAACTGTCGACCTCGCGTCCGAAATTGGTTGGCCCGAAGTTTGTCGCAAAGCACGGATCGATCCCGATGCACCGATCATCGTCAACGCCAGCAACATACAGCGCCTGATACCGTGCGTTGAAACCGCTGATGTTGAAGTTGATCCAGCCATTGCCGCGGAATGGCGAGATGGTGAGAGGGTCGCGGAAATAGTTGGTGAAGCCCTTGGCCTGGTAGCTCGGCTGCACCAGCAGGTCACGAAAGATGAAATCTTCGAAAGTGTAATCCAGCACGAAGCTGCCTTGCGCCCCGATATTGAGTTCGCCGCCCAGCAGTTCGGTCTGATAATCGAACGTCAGATCGATGCCGCTCGTGGTAAGTCCCGGCCCGTTGACCCAATCGGTGCGCACCCGGCTGATGTCGATGCCGCGGGTTGTCCCCTGTACGCAGCCGCCCTGGAAGGTGATCAGATCGGCGAGCACGCTGCTGCAATTGGCAAGCGCCGTCGAACTGGCGACCACGCTGCTGGCAATTGCCTGCGCTGGTGTGGTTGTGATCCGGTCGGAAACCTTGATGCTCCAGTAGTCGGCCGAAACGCTGAAACCCGATGCTTGGACAACCGCTCCGATATTGTAGGTAAAAGCGGTTTCCGGCCCGAGGTCATTCGGGTTGCCGAAGATATCGACGGACTTGAAATTGTTGGCCGCCGCCTGAATGCCAGCCAGCGTGGTAATCTGATTGTTGGCGACCTGATTGGCGAGCGGGGCACGGAAGGTCGTGCCGACCGAGCCGCGCAGCACCAGCCAGTCCATCGGCTCCCAGCGGATCGTGCCTTTGGGGTTGAAGGTGGAACCGACCGAGCCTCCATAATCCTCAAGCCGCGCGGCACCGGTGATTTCCAACCGTTCCGTGATCGGTACCTGCACTTCGGCAAAGACCGCATTGACGCTCTGCTCCTGCGTTTCGGCGCGGGTGCCTCCCAGAAAAATGAACGAACCTACGCCTTCAATCGGCGTGCCAACACAGGAACGATCGCCTTCGATGAAGCAGGGGTTGATGTTGAGATCAGACTCCGGATTGATCGGTCTGGTGGACCAGTCATTGCCGCGATGCTGCACGCCAAAGGCATAGGCGATCGGGCCGCCGCCGAGGTCGATACCGGTTTCGCCGGAGAAGATGGCGTCGAACACCACCTGCTCTTCAACCTGAAATGTACCGTTGCGCACATGAACGAAATTGACCAGATCGACGCTGTTTTCCGCGCCGGGCACGAAATTGGGATTGGTCAGCCCCTGGATCGACACGGGTTGGGCGGCGTTGATGAACGGATTGAACCACTCGCAACCATTGCGCCCCGGTTGGTCCAACGTGCGATCGCAATTGGGCCCACCAAAACCGTTCAGCGCATTCTGTAGGCGCGAACCGACCATGTCAGGCACGGCCGTGCGACGCTCCGACCGCCACCAGGTCGCGGCGAACTGGGCGCGGAAGCTGTCGGAGAACTCATGGTCGATGACCGCCGCTGCTCGATAAGCCTGATTGTTGGCACTGCCTTTGCCGCTTCCGCGGTCAGGATCAGCAGGATTGCCAAGCCATCCGAACGGTCGCCACAGAACCGCCGTGATCGCGGCGATTGGCCGGGCTGCGGTTGATGGCGAAAGACCGTTTTGCGCGAGAAATGCCGGGACGCCGGGATTGAGCGGGCTGACGGTAAATGCATTTGCCGAACCTGAACCCCGTGGGCCCTGGGTGGGCGGGAAAGACGGTGAATAGCCAAGCGAGTTCAGATCGGTCTGGGCATAGAGCAATTCGATATGTGCCTGGGTCCGGTTTGACAGATCGATATCGGCCTGCACATATCCCTGATACCGGTCTTCCTCTTCGATGATATTGTTCCAGGGGATGAAACTAAAGCGGCAAATCGGCAGGGCGCCTAGGGTGTCGAGCAGTCCGCCAACCGCCGGGCAGGCTGTGGTTCCACCATCACGGACGAGACTGGTCGCCGGCACCCCGTTGTTCAGATAGGTCGCGGCAAATAGTCCCGGCGTGCCCAGAACCGACCAGCCCGAGGGATTATCGGCATAGGCCGTGCGGCTGAAATCACGTTCGAAATTGGGCAAGGTTGACCTGTGTTGCCATCCAAAGCCGGCCATGATGTTCATGGCGCCAAAAGTCTTGCCGGCAAGGATGGACGTGGTCCAGTTGCCATCCGATCCCTTGATCGCTTCGAAATCGCCCTGGATGATCACCCCATCCAGATCGCGCATGGTGGTGAAATTGGCCACGCCGGCAATGGCATCGGAGCCATAAGTCGCCGCCGCCCCGTCCTTGAGGATTTCAATATTCTGCAGCGCGAAGATGGGAATGAGATTGGTATCGGCAAACCCGTCACCCGGTGCCAGAATTGTCCGGCGTCCGTTGAACAGAACAAGCGTTCTGGTCGGTCCAAGGCCGCGCAGATTGAGCGAGCCGTTCCCCTGAAAGCCTTGCGACTGGGTCGAATACTGGTTCGAATCTCCGAGCGTCGCGCCGACCGACGGCAGCTGCTTGATGAATTCGAGCGGCGAGCTGATTCCCTGTCGGCTGAGGTCCTCGGCGGTAAAAATATCGATCGGCATCGCCCCATCGGTTTGACTGCCGCGAATGAAACTGCCGGTGACGACGATGGTGCTGTCAGCTTCGGCGCTGGCCGTGTCCGCTTCGTCGACTGTTTGTACATTTTGCGCCAGCGCGGGGGCGGTTAACCCAGCCAGTCCGACGCTGCCGATAGCCAAAGCCTTCCACGCGCAGCAGGTGCGCGAAACAATGCGTGCCATGTCTCTCTCCCCCCGGTGGCGTCAAAAATTGCCTATTCCCCGCAAGGCCGGCACTGATCACCACAAGTTTTGGAATAATATAACGATTCTGACTTCTTACAAAGCAGAAAGTTTTGTGCGGCGCGGCGATGGCGCAGTTATTCCCCGAGACACGCCCCATCTTCAGCTTTAGGAACGGGGTGTAATGAGGCAAACGCCGAACCTCGTCCAAGACGGTGATGTCGCACTATTCGATGGGCGCCACGACGTGTGACGTGGGCGCAAAAGACGGTCAGCCCCAGACGCTTCAAGACTGCCATCGTGTTCTGGCGCGCCGGGCGGTCCGGATGCGGAAACGCTTGCGGCGCGGTAGCCGTGGGGCATTCGCGGTTGGAAATATAGAACACCTGGAAGCCAAACTTGGCAGCCTGGTTCAGCGCTTCGACCGCGCCCGGCACCGCATATTGTTCGTCAATTCGGGCGAGCCAAGCCTATCAGCGCGCTTGATTGGCGGGGATTTCACTTGCTACCAATGCCTCGCCGCTGCGCTTCAGGCGCGGCAACTGTCCAGCAAGAGCACGCCACTGGCTGGCTGATACCAAGGCATATTCGGGCGATTTCTGGATCCACAGCACCGCATCGAGATTGGCCGTACTGGAATCCGGCGGTTCTGCCAGGACAGGTGCGGATTGTGCGCCGAGAACGCCAGCGAAGAGCAAAGCCGCGGCGCCTGCCAGGGGCATCTTAATATTGGATGCCATCCGTGCCGGGTCGCACATCACCCGTAATGAGAAAAGAGTAACGAAATCTTGGAGGCTCCTCAGCAACCAGGGCGTCATGGGTGAAGCAGCACAGCGGTGTCGCTTATGTCCGGAACGGGTCGCTTCCTGAATGCTAGGAATTTTCAAGTAGCGGGGCAAAGCCGCGACTAGCGGCCCGACCTGTGCCGTGACGGCTCTCGACCAGAGTCCGTCGTTCAAGTTCATCACAGCGAACTTCTGGTTTCCGCAGAAGCCGCCATAACGCTTTCGGGATCGCCCATCGTCCCCGCTCATGACCGCAGATGGGTGGGGAGGCGAATGGCGGCTTACGCCGGCACTACTCGCCACAACGCGATTTTATGCCTCTCCCACGCGCCGACTATCACCGCGCGTTTTCCGGCAGTTCTGCTGACCATAAGGCAACAGAATACTCGGTCGAGTCTATGAACGGCCGGGTTGAGGCAAATACCAGCGTGTGGGTGCCAGGGATCAGCGTCGCAGCATATTCATCGGCGGACGAATTGATGGTGCAGCCGAGGTTGACCGGCTCTGTCCAAGTCTCGCCTGTGCGATGCGCGATGAACAGGTCACTACCCCCGCATCCCCCACGGTCGGAATAGGTTATCAGCATGGTCTTGCCATCGGGCGAGACCCACGCGCCGTCATCGGAGCCTGCGGAATTGATCGGCGCTGGCAGCGGTTCCGGGCGCTGAAACGCTCCCCTGCCATCGGCCCGTGCGACATAAACGTCCCGATCACCCATCCCATCGAGCCTCTCCGACCAGAAATACAGATCGCCTGCGGTGGTCAGGATCGGAGCAGTCTCGTTGTTCACGAAGCGGAGTTTCTTGATTGCGCCTTCACGGATGCGATTGAGATCGGGGCCTTCGAGCGGCTCAGGCGTTGCTGCGGGATCGGTGAGATCAAGCCGCCACAAATCAAAGTTCACATCAATGTCGCGGCCTGCATATTCGGGCCTGGTGGCCGACCACGAGAACAACAGATAACGCCCATCCGGCGTGACGCTGGGATAATCGACCCGCGCATCCTGCGGTAGCGGCACGCGTTCGGGGGCGCTCCAGCCATCGCCTTTGCGCTCGATCCGCTTGAGCCGCTGCGGGCATTCCCAGATCGGGGTGCATTCGGTCTGGGCGAAATACATCGTGTCGCCATCCGGGCTAAAGCCGGGGGTGAGCGTGATCCGCCCGGCGGGGGCAAGCACTTCGGGCAGGAATAGGAGCGGCAGCGCATCCGGCGCTCGTGCCGGTGATGGATCAGCAGCAGCACAAAGCGGGATTATGGCGACCAGCGCCGCGCCGGTCAGCAAGGCAGGCCAGATGGCCTTCATGCCTTACTCCTCCCCGTCGGCGGGAAACCGCTGGTCCGATAGGGCGGTGCCTGCCTGATAGACCCGCTCGAACGCCTTCGTCCCATCCGGGTGCCAGCCTTCGGCCACCCCGTCCCAGAGGTCTGCGTGCGCGGTGACGCGCTCGCTGATTTCGCCGTTAGGGTAGAAATAGACGAACGGTCCTTCGCCCTTGCCGGCGCGCCATTCGCTGTAGAACCGGATCACGCCATCAGGATACCATTCGGCCCAAGCGCCATTCGCCTTGCCGTCGACCACCTGAAACCGCGCCTTGCGAGCGCCATCGGGATAGGTGTCGATCACGGTGCCAGTGAAGGGCGCGCCTTTGAGCAGATGAACATCGCCGTCCTTTTGCAGCTGTGACAGCGGCACGACAGCTGAGGGGGGCTCGCCAGCTAGGGCGGTTCCGGATAGCGTCAGCAGCGCGGCGGCGAGGGGGATCGTGTATCGGTTCATGCACCACAAACTAGCGCCGCGCCGGTGCGCCGTCTGATCGAATTCGGATATCATATGATCGATATCGATCAATCATTTGCCCATTAGCGACGAAAAGCGTTAGGCACGCCTCATGCTCGATGCTTTAGACCGCAAACTGCTCGCCGCCTTGCAGCTCAATAATCGCCAGTCGATGGCTGATCTCGGTGAAGCGGTGGGCCTGTCCGAACCGGCCACCCGCCGCCGTGTGACGCGGCTGCGCAGGAATGGCTACATCTTCGCCGATGTGAGCCTGATCGATCCAGCGCGGGTGGGGATCACCGTCATCACCGCGATCCGCTTCGCCAAGGAGAGTCGCGCAACCTATGATGCGTTCAAGCAGGAAATCGCCCGAACGCAGGAAATTGCCCAATGCTATACCGTGACCGGGGACGAGGATTTCATCCTGATCGGGCATTTCCCCGACATGATCAGCTATGACGACTGGATCAACGCGCGGATTCTGACAAATCCGGCGATCTCGCGGTCGACCACCCATGTCGTCTATCGCAGGATGAAGTTCGAGACAGCGATCCCGGTTTGAGCAACCATGATGTGCAAAGTCCTGAAAAAGCGCACCTTAAGCTGGAGAACAGCTTGAACTCCCGTGCCACTACACGCGATGTAAAGGGCAAACGGAAAGGTCAGATTTGGGGGTCGGTTTCAGAATGGTAGGAATTTTCTAGATTGCCGCTGAAGCCAACATGCCGCTTTCAGGCTCGCGGATCGACCCGTCTCATTACCGGTTGTGCGTGGATAGGCGAATGGCGGCTTATCCTGCGAAAGGCATCGCAATCGGCTCTAGAAATTCAATTCGATTTCCAAACGGGTCAGAGACGTAACAGCGATTAAAGCCAGGGAGCGGCTCTTCCTCGTCGACAGCGACATCCCCTTCCTTCAGCCTTGCAACCAATGAAGCCAATTCGGTTACGATGAATGCCGGGTGGGCTTTACAGGCAGGGCGAAATTCAAGGTCCACCCCCAGATGCAATTTCAAAGAACCTCGTTCAAACCAGCATCCGCCACGCTTCGCTAAGAGCGGCGGTTTAGGAACTTCCGGTATTCCAAGCAGACCCGAATAGAAGCGGCGCGCAAGTTCTTCTTCGCCGACTGGCATTGCAAGTTGCACATGATCCAGAGCTTCAATCCGCATAACCACCTCGCGTCGCGATTTAGCGGATCGGCCGGTTTCGGGATAGAGTTTCCTTCGGGCCTAATTCTGGTCCGGGGTCACAACTCGCATGGCAAGAATTTTTTTGAAGGAAGGCAAAGCCGCCGTGCCGCTTTCGGGATTGCGTCGCGACCTGGGCTTTGGCCGCTTATGGGTGGATTTGAGAACTTCCGCTCTCAGAAAAATCGATGCTGAAACCACCCCGTCTTCGTCTGCTAAAGGTCCAGCGTAGCCCCGATGGCGCCAAACTGCGCAAAACCGATCAAGGCGAAGGCGAAGACAATCCCGAACAAGGTATAGTGCACCCGCCGCCACCAGCCCCAACCGCTGCCGCGCCATACCCAATAGAGTCCGCTCACATGAAGCACCGCCTGGACCGCGAGGGCAACCAGCGTCGCCAGAAACAGGGTGAACCAGAAGGCTGGAAACCCGTTCTTGTCCACCATAGCCGGGTCAAGGCCCGGGGCGGCTACTGTGAATCCAACGATTACGCCCATGAAAGCCAGCCACAGCAGCGCTGAGATCATCGCGATCCACATCGCCCGGCGGCCTGAGGGGGTGGTCGTGTTGGTGCGTCCGATGCGCCACCACATGCCCAGCAGCGTGATGATCGCGAACACGCCGCTCAGCGCGATCGCCGCCTGTAGTGGCAGGGTCGATTCCCACAGGCTGACGCGTTCCATGGTGGCCGAACCAAGCGCGCCGTGTAGCCGTTCGATTGTGCCGTCCTCACCCCGGTCGACGCGCAGGCGAAGGCCGTTGAGTGCCACCCAAACGTCATCGCCGACAGGCGCGTAGCGGGCCCCGTCCATCACGATGAAGCCGTCATCGGCGGTGACCTCGCTCTCCGATCCAAGCGTGTCCAGCGCAAACACGCCGTAGAAGGGGCGGCGGTTGTTAAGGTAGGTACCGGCGACTTCCTGCGCCGCTGCGACGTCGCCTTTGCGCGCACGGAACGCGGCGAGGGCATCGGTGCCAGCAATACGCCGCACGATTGACCATGCCAAATCCTCGCCGCGGGTCTGCGCGGTGGTCATGTTGGAGGAGACGAAGACGCCGATGCCGCTTTCGGGGACGATGAACAGCCAACTGCGAAAGGCGGTCGTGCCGCCATGCCCGATGGTCGCCGCGCCATCGACATCGTTGAGCATGAAGCCCCAGCTCATGTCGTCACCGCCCGCCGCATCGGGAAAGGCATTGGTGGCGATCCGCGCCCAGGATTTCGCCGATAGCAGGCGCTCCCCGTTGTCGAGCGCGGTGCCGCGCAGCAGCAATTGCATGAAGCGCGCTGCGTCCTTGGCGCTCATCGACACCGCGCCGGCCGGTTCATGCGGACGGACCGGAGAGTAAGGTGCGACCTTTGCCATGCCGTTCATCAGATTGTGGGCCGCGGCTGTGCGACGGTCGAGCGCGGCCGGATTGCGCCCGGTGCCCGGATCATGCAGCGTCGTCGACGTGAGCCCGGCAGGAGCGAGAATGCGGGTGCCAACGAACTCGTAATAGTCAGTGCCCGAGACATCCTCGACCACCAACGCAGCGATGGCGCTGCCCGAATTGGAGTAGCTGGTCCGCTCGCCCGGTGGCGCGACGCGGCGCGGAATATCGCGTGCCACGGCTTCGCGCAGGGTGATGTTACGGTCGGGAGCAAAGAACGAGCGGATGCTGTCCTCGAATCCTGGACGGTGCGCCATCAGATCACGCATGGTAACGGGACGCCCGAAAGCTTCCGGGATCGCGACGCCTTTGAGATAGGTGTTCACATCGGCATCGAGATCGATCTTGCCCTCGTCCACCAACATGTGGACCGACAGCCACACAAGCAGTTTGGAGATTGAACCGATGCGAAACAACGTGTCTTCGGTAACCGCTTCGCCGGTGTCCATGTTGGCCATGCCATAGCCGCGCGTGATCGTGCCTTGCGGGGTGACAACTGCGACCGTCATGCCCGGCGGCTCCATATCGACAGTCTTTGCAGCAACATAGCCATCGATGAAGTTTTCGAGCGAGGCAAGGTCGAGGGTTGGCTGCTCCGTGGCTGATTGCGCAGTGCTTGACTGCGCTGGCAGAACGCAGACGAGTGCGAACAGCGCAATCACCAAAAATGCGCGGACGAACGGCATGCGGAGCCCCATCGATTTCCCCCCGAAGATTTGAGCAAGATGAGACGAAAGGTGTCGCCGCAGTTCGGAACTATGGATGGGCGGGGGTGCAAACCCGGTCAAGCGCGCTACCGTCAAAAAAGCGTCAATTCGAAAGAGCTTACGGTTTCAGCGCCGCATTGTTGTCAATGATACATGAGGCCATATTGAAGACGTAAAGTGTTCAACGGCGATGTCCACTTCGGGTTGTTTGCGGAACGGCGGCTTTTGATGGTGAGACCGCGCTGAGCTGACGCTTTGCACTGCGAGGCATTCGCCCTCCCCGGATGACGATCACAGGAGCTTCGGCGAAGTGTCCGTTATCGCAACGGAGACCGTCAGCTTTCGGGTGCTACAAACGCCTTCAGCAATGGCAGGACGTGGGTGGATAGCTGAATGGCCGCTTTCTGAAGGTGCTCCAAAGGCTCTTCCGTTCTTGGGCCAGAACGGCAGCGCTAGATAAGCCAGGCCACAACCCTAGGCTGATAGCTGAGCGATAAGTGCTTCGGCCACTGGGTCGCGTGGACGCACTTTCAGCGTCGCACGCGCTTCGCGAAGCGCCCCTTCCTTGTCTCCCGCAGCCAGAAGCGCCTGGGCGAGATCGCGGCGGACGGGATACCAGAATGCAGGCGGATCGCTGAACCGGCTGAAGTCTTCCGTTTCCTCAATCAGCGCAGCTTCCGCAAACGAAGCAGCGGCATCGTGGTAGCGCCCTTCCATCATCGCCCGCCGGCCGACCAGCACGGCACGTGTGATCGCCAGCATCTGATCCGCTGCAGCCAGCCGGTCTTCTTCCTCGGCTTCGGATAGCTCCATCCGCGCAGGGATGGCATTGCGCTCCGCCATCATCTTTTCCGTATCGCCCAGAAACGCATAGGCTTCGCCCCGCGCATAGTGCCAGGCAGCCTTCAGATAAGGCAGCTTCGGTTCTTCCAGTTCGAGCACTGCTACGGGGCTTTCAAACCGGCCCATCGCGAAATACGCAGACGAAAGCAGCAATTCGCCAAAGAAGCCGCCCTCTTCCTGCGCCTGCGCACGGGCAACTAGCGGGCGCGCAAGCATCAAGGCTGTCCGGGAATCATCGGCCATCATCGCGCCGCCTAGCCCGAAGATCACATTGTGGGTGTGATAGGGGATGTTCCAGACCCGCATCGGATCGTCATTACCCATCATCATGGCCTGGTGCTCGCCAATCTGCACGGCGACCCGGTTGGCTTCAGCGGCCTCGGCATAGCGCCCGACCCAATAATAGGTGTGCGACGGCATGTGGACGAGGTGGCTGGCATCGAGCTTCATCGCAGCCAAACGATCGGCCTGACCCTCTGCTAAACCCGGTTCGCCATAAATCTCGGTTGCGTGAATGTAGTAATGAATAGCTCCCGTGTGGTCGGGATTGCGCGCTAGGACCGGCTCGAGGAAATCCATGGCGATACGCATCGATTCCTCGCCGTAATCGGAAGTCATCTGAGCATCGGCGGCCAGGGCCTGCAAGGTGGCATGGTCGGGATGTGCGGCCGCCAGACGCGCCATCGCAGCGGCATAGGCATTGTCGCGCTCGGCCGCATCGCCCTTGTTGCGATAGCGTTCCACCAGAGCGGAAGCGAAAGCGGTTTCGAGGTCTGAACCGCCCGGCTTCGCTAAGACGAGCGCCCGCTTGGCAGCCGCCAGAGGTTCTTTGCGTTCTTCCATTGGCTTGCCGTAATTCAGCGTCGGCCCCAGCGCATAGGCGTGTCCAGCGTGGCACATGGCGCATTCTGGATCTAGCCGCACCGCTTCGGCCATCGCATCGATCGCTTCCTGATGTGCGAAGGCGAACGCCAGTTCGACCCCGTTGTCGAAGAAGGCTTGGGCTTCAGGGACGCTGGTCGCGATGGGAAATCCGCCATTGCCGTAATTCGGCAGAAGCTTGACGATAGCCGGTTGGGACATTGCGCTGTGATCCGGGTGACTGCTGACCGATGCCTCATCAGTCGCGGCACTGACGGCTAGTTCACTATGACCGCCGTCGTTGTCCTGCGCGCTCGCCACTATTGAGGCGCACACCATCGCCACAAATGAAATCGGCTTGAAGATGCTGCGGTGTGTCATGGCGTAGTTCCCTGCAAGTTACGAAGCGGAAGGTCAGACGGGGGCATATCCGCGCGATGCGAATCGAGCGAGCGCGTCAGCATCGGCCCGAAGACATAAAATGCCGCGCTGCCCAAAAAGCAAATCCCGGCGTTGAGCGACCAGAACATCATCGGCGACATCGTTTCGTAGAACGTGGCGATGTAGCCGCTGATTATGTTTCCGAAAAAGGCGGACAGATAGGCGGTGGCCATCATCCGTGCGGCAATTCTGGACGGCGAATAGCGCGATATCAGCGCGAGCCACGTCGCCCAGTACCAGGCAAAACCACTACCGGTGAACGCAAAGGCGAGAACGGGGAAGGCGATGCTGACCTTGCTGCTTTCTGCGAGTGCTGATCCGAAAGCGATGGTAGCGACCCCGATTGTCGTCAATGCCCCGCCAATCGCGATTTTTGTGCTTTCAGAGCTGCTTCGCCCGCGGGTCGCCTGCCGCTGCCATAATGCGATCACTCCAGCCGTTGCAGCGACGATTGCAAAGGAATCGATCGAGACGAACCAAGCGACTGGCATACGCCCCAGCGCAGTGTCCAGATCGACCGCCTGATCGATCCAGACCATGCCCATGTTGTACATCTGATCGTAACCCAGCCCCATCACCACCAGCATGAAAAGCATCGCCATGATTGCTGCGATGCTGCGCCATTCCTGCGGAGTCAGCGCAGCGTCGTGCGACCGGTCGCGGCGGATAGGCAGTTCCGCGGGAAAATGGCGCAGGCCCTTGAGATACACGCCCAGCGCCACCAGCATCAGCACGCCCGCCACCCCAAATCCATAATGCCAGCCATAGATCTGCGCGAGCAGCCCGCAGACCAAGGGGCCGAAGATCGCGCCGACATTGATCGACAGGCTGAAGATGGCAAAGGCGGTGGTCCGGCGCGTGTCCTGCGCCGCGTAAAGCTGCCCGACCTGCGCCGCGATATTGCCCTTGAGCGCGCCCGACCCCAGGATCAGCAGCAGCGCCAGCAGAAAGCTCTGATCAAACACCATCGCCGCGTGCCCGGCGGTCATCAGCAGCACGCCGACCACCACGGTCTTTTTCGCGCCCAGCCAGCGATCCGCCACCCACCCGCCGATCAATGGGGTGAAATAGACCAACCCGGCATAAAGTCCGAAGGTCTGCCCGGCCAAGGCTTGCGGTGAAAGCGGCCCCAGCACCGCTTCGAGCGCGCCGCGATAGGCTGCCATGCCTGCCACATTTTCCATCTGCCCCGGAAGGAACAGCGACTGCACCATATACAGCACCAGGAGCGACTGCATTCCGTAGAAGGAAAACCGCTCCCAAGCCTCGGTAAAGGCAAGATAGGCAAGTCCGCGCGGGTGGCCGAGGAAGGTGGCGGACCCCCCAGTCGAAGAAGTCACGCCTGCATCTCCCGCGCAATATTTCGCCGCAGTGGTGGGCTGGTGCCGTAGGTTAGTGCCCGCCACATCCATTCCACCGGACCATAAGCAAAGGCGCGCAGCCACAGATGGCTGAACACCATCTGCACGCCGAAGAAGATGACGACGAAGGGCAGGAAGGTTGACGCCCCGGCCTTTCCGGCAAGGCCAAGTCCCGGCCCCCAGCTGGTCAGGATCAGAATGATCGCCACGCTCTGCAGGAGATAATTGGTAAGCGCCATCTGACCGACGGGCGCGAAAGGCTTTGCCAGCCATGACAGCCATTGTGACTGAAACAGCACCACAAGGGCGCACACATATCCCGCCGCAATCAACGGCGTGGCAACCGCGTGAAGGATTGGGAGCACGGCTTCAAAGACACTCCCGGAAACCGCATCGCCGCCAAACTGATACGCGCTTTCCAAAAGAAACCCGCCCAGCAGCAGCGGCCAGAGCCAGAGGCGAAAGGCTGGCCGGTTGGCGTCGGCTTTCTGGATCCAGCCCTTGCTACCGATCCATGCCCCCAGGAAGAACCGGCCCAGCGCATAGGACACCCACGCAATCAGCCCGCCATTCACCAGCCACTCGAAATAGAGCATTTCGCGCATGGCCCCGGTGAAGGCGGTAAGGCTGCCCGATTGCGCCGCCGCTTGCCGCGCCAGTGTTGCCGATTCTGCCGTCCAGATCGCGTCCAACGGCCCGGAAATGCCGATGGCTGCAAAAGCCCAGGTGAGCAGTGGCTTGCCAAACAGCAGCAGCCCCAATCCAAGCAATAACAGGGAACGATCCGGCAGTTTCCTGCACAAGAACAGGATAAGAGCCGCGATGGCGTAAACGTGCAGAATGTCCCATGCGAACAAGAACAGCAGGTGCGCCAGGCCGATCAGCAGCAGAATCGTGATTCGGCGCAGGTAGATGGCCACAAACGGCGCGCCGCGCGCTTCCAGCCGTTGCATCTGCACCCAGAAACCCAGCCCGAACAAGACAGCGAACAGCGTATTGGCCTTGTCGTAAACCAGCAGGTTCACCCACAACAGCGTCGCTTCATCGAGCTTTGCAGCAGGCAAGGCCGCCAATTGCAGCGTGGTAATCAGAATGGTCTCGCCGCCCAGTTCGGTGAGGTTGATGAGCATTACGCCAAACAAGGCAAAGCCGCGCAGCACATCCATGATGAGATAACGGTCGGCCTTTGCAGTGGGCGCTGCCACCGCCATCGCCCCTGCTGAAGTAGCAGTGGCGCCTGCGGCCGCAGTGCTCATACCACCGCATCCATCAGCACAATGTCCCAGCGATAGGTGGCAGGCGCAGGCCTTTGCGCAACCAGCGTCGGCGCGCCGGGGCCGAGATCCTTGTAGAGGAAGTCCTTGGCGTTGGCCTCGGTCTCTTCGGGAAAATACATCTGCGTCACCAACCGTTGCGCGCTGCCGATCACGTCGAAATGGATATGCGGTGTGCGCAGGCCCAGCGGGGTATCGTAGAATTTCGGCTTGATCGTCCTGATCCGCCATTCGCCGCTGGCGCCAGTGACCAACCGCGCCACACCCTGAAAGTTTGGATCGAGCGGCGCGGGGTTCTGATCATTGGCGTGGTCATAGCGCCCGACATGATTGGCCTGCCAAATCTCGATGGCGGCGTTCTTCATGGGATTGCCGAAACGATCCAGCACCCGACCCGTGACCTCGATTACCTCGCCCAAAGCGCGCGTGGTGCGGCCTTTGAGCATGGTCATGTCGAAATCATCCTCGCCGGAATAGCCCAGCGGGTAGAACGGTCCCATTTGCGAATCCATGGTGGGCACCACTGCGGGCGCTTGCGCCATGCCGCGCGTCGCGGCGAAGGCTCCGGCAGCGAGGGCAGATCCGGCAAAGGCGCGGCGCGATAGTGGTTTACCCAGGGATTTCATATTCAGGCTCCAGTTTGGTGGTTGGCATCTTCTTGCGGTGCAGGACGATCCCGACCGGGATGCACAGCGCGATCAGCGCGGCCATGGTGAGCCCGCTCATCAAATCAGCAGCGATAAAGGCGATCAGCAGCGCGGTATCGATCAGGAGCACGAGGGCGGGCAGCACCGGATAGCCGATGGCGCGAAACGGGCGCGGCAGATCGGGCTGGGTCCAGCGCAGGCGAAACAGCGACGCATCGTAAATCACAAAGCCGAAAATGATCAGCGCTCCCGTCAGGCGGAAAACAAATTCAAAGCTGCCCGAAAAAATCATCAACACGATCATCACCGCGGTGATCGCGAAGGCGACATGGGGTGTCCCCCCGGCATTGACGCGCGTTGCGACGGGCAGAAACAACCCGTCCCGCGCCAGCCCGAACAGGATGCGCGGCCCACCCATGATGTTGGCATTGAGCGCGGTCGAAGCCAGAATGATCGCCAGCACCGCCACAGCAATCGCGCCGCCTGGCCCGAACACATTGCCCAGCACCAAAGCGATGGGCAGGTCAGAGCTGCGGATTGCCTCAAGATCCAGCGCCCGCAATATGCTCATGTTGAACAGAACATAGACCAGCGTGACTGCGCCGATTGAAAGCGCCATCGCGCGCGGAATATTGGTGAGCGCATTCTTGTCCTCTTCGACAAAAACAATTGCGCTGTCCCATCCGGCATAGGCGCCGTAGACCATCTGATAAGCCACAATGACGGCGAAAAACCCTAGCGCCGGTGCGCTATCACTTGCCACCGCCGCGAAAGCGCCGGCGCGGGGCGGTTCGGCAAGCAATGCGATGCCGATAACCGCGCACAGCAATGCCAGCTTCACACTGCTGCCGATGGTCTGGGCCATACCGCCTTCGCGCACGCCGACCAAGTGCAGGCCAATCACGGGGAACAGGAACATGCAGGCCACAGGTGCGGTGTAACCGGCGAGTGACGGCAGCGGGATCGTCAGGAAGTCGGCGCAGACAATCGACAAGGCAGCGCCCGCAGCGCAGTAAGACAGATACGTCACCCATCCGGCGAGCAGCCCCATGGAATCACCAAAGGCCGCGCGCACCGGAACGAAAATTCCGCCTGCCTTTGGAATGCTGGTGATAAGTTCCGATGCGACATTCGACGATAGCAGCACGTGCACGCCGCCAAGCGCCCAGAGGGCCAGCACCAACCAGGGAAACGGCACTTCGTCCAGCACTGACCCGCTGGTGCGCATCAATCCCGCCCCGACCATTCCGCCGAGTCCTACGGCTGCGGCAAAGGCAAAGCCGAGCCGCTTGAGTAATCGTCCGTCCGTCACCGACGCATCAGCCATAGAAAAATCTTTCCTCAACAATCTGTCCGTCGCGGACCGTGTAGGTCGCGATTTCGCTGAAGGGCTCGCGCGTTCCGGTGGCGCGGCGGGTGATTTCCATGTCGATGAACAGCGCAAACTGATCACCGGTGATGAACGGGCCGTCGATCAGCACCTCGACGGCGGCGTTGCCATCCAGCCAAAGCGCCAACCGGGCGAGCGCTGCAGCCTTGCCGGTCGCAAGCACGGGTTGGCTTGAAGCCTGCTCGTCCGGGGCGAGGCAGACGATGTCATCCGCCCAATATTTGCGCGCGGCGGCCAAAGCCTCTCCAGCAGCCAGCATCGCGGCATAGTCATTCGCGATGTCGGCGATGCTTGGCATGGGCGAATGGTGCTCCGTTGGAGGTATGACCCGGCGGATGACGTGCCGCAGAACCATCCGCCGGGCCACGCCTCGCCGCAGCCCCCCGTGCGCGCCCGATCAACGGCGCGGCGCACGCTGCGGCGAGGTTTGGAGTGTCAGCGCTTCTTGAATTCCTGCAACAGCATCGCGCCCATCACGGTGCGATATTCAGCGCGGTTTCCGGCTGCGGCCTCATTCTGTTCGATGGTCTTTTTCGACCACGCGTCATAGGCTTTGGCGCGGCGCTCATCTTCGGCGGCGTCGGGGATGCTGGGGAAGGTCACCACCAGGTAGATCGACGGCTCTCCCTCGCGGGCATAGACGTTGCCATACATCTTGTAGCCGGTGATCCAGCCTTGCGACTTGGCAAATTCCTGATCGCGGGCCCATTCTGTGGCGAGGTATTGGGCGTATTTGTATCCGCCGCCATCCTTGATGAAAATTCCCGTCATCTGAGAATATTCTCCGCCAACAAACGGCCATTCCTGTGCCGCAGCGGCGGTCGGCACCGCCATCGGCGCAGCGATCAGAGCGACACTGGCCACCATCATCATGGTTTTGGTCACTTTCATTGCTTCTGTCCTGTTTGGTGCCTCTCGGGAATGAGGGCGGCTCGTAAAAACTTGCTGCGATTATAAGATTGCGCTGCCTGCCGGGACGCCGGCCAGCGGTGCGGGATCGGTCAATATGCGGGCGCGGTCCGGCTTCCGGATCGTCTCCAGCCGCCCGTATCCGGCAAGCAGGCACAGGCCGACGCCCACGGCGACAGAGCCAGCCGCGACCAGAAAGGCTGCGTCATAGCCGTAGTGGTCGACAATCTGGCCGTGCCCGCCTGCACCAAGCGAGCGGACGAAATTGGGAATGGCCATGAACAGCGCAAACTGGCTGGCAGCGACCGCCGGATTGGTCAGGTTCATCATCCAGGCGATGAAAAGAACCACGACCCCTTGGAAACAACATCACGCTTGCGAACAAGACAAAGATGATACGGTTGTCGAAGCGGCGGCACAAAGGGCCGATCACCACCATCACAGCGATGGCAACACAAAAGCCGCTGATGCTGCTGAAATTGGTGAACGCCTCACTGCTCCAGCCCAATTCCGCAACACTGAAAACAGGGGCGACAACATCGACCATTCCCGCGCTCGACGCGATGATCCCGACACCAGCCAAAAACAACGCGCTGCGCCATTGCACCAACCCGCGCAGCACTTGCCCAAGGATTGGCAGGAATTTCGTGTGTTCGCGCGCCAGACATTCCGCCGATGCTGAACCGGCCGTCCATGGCAGCAACCGTTCCCCGGGCCGCTCGCGCAGCAGGATGACGACGATGGTGAGCACCGCGACAATCGCCGCAGCCAGCATCGCGGCCAGTGCAATCCCGCCCGCAACCAGCGCCGCGCCCGCCATGATCGCGGTGCCGGAGATGCCGATAACTTGCCCGCCCATCATGAAGCCGTTGACCTTCTCGCGCTCGTCCTCGGGCAGGATATCGACCGCCACGCCATCAATCGCGACATCGTTCACCGCGCCGCACAGATTGAACGCAAAGGCCAGCCCGGCAAGCAGGGCAATCTGGTCAGGGCCGGGCGCGATGATTGCTGTCACCAGCAAGGCGGCCATCATCGCCACCTGCGAACCGACGATCCACGCCCGCCTGCGGCCCATCGGGCTGTAGCAAAAGCGGTCCATGACCAGCCCGTTCAACAGTTTGAGCGACCACGGCAGCATCGCGGTGCCGATGAAGAAGCCGACCTGCCCGGCGCTCGCCCCATTGGCGACCAGCCAGGCGGGAATCGCCACCTGCACCAACCCAAATGGCACGCCCTGGGAAAAATACATAAGGAAGAAGCCGTAAAGCCGCAGGCGGCGGCTTTCGGACAGCGCAGGCAGCGCGGCCAATCCTGCCAACCCGGTCGATCTGCGCGCCATTCTGGCCATGTCATGCACCCCCGTTTGCCGCAGACACAGCCCTCTCGCAGGCGGCCACGCGGTTTGGCGGTCCGATCCCAGTGGGTCAAAATATCTGCAATTTCCCTGCGCGGGTAATGCGCCCGAACGCGAAGCGGGGTCAACGGCCGCTACCGTCAATAAAACGTCAATAATGGCCTATTGCGCGTTGGCAGGGCCGGTGCCGGGGGCGGGAAGCAGGTCCGGCCAGCCATATTTCTGCCACGCCGCCACCAGTCCGATGCGGGTCGCAAAGTCCATGAAGTCGGGATGGATGCGAGTCTGCCGGATCGGCTCGAGATCCGCCCACAGGGACATCAGCCCGACCATATTGGGCGGTGTAATCTGCGCGCCCAGCGTCTTGAACACCATTTCCGAGTAACCCATCCAGATCGCTGGCCAGACGATGGTGGGATCATAGGGATCGGGCAGGGTCGCGTGAAGAAAATCCAGCGTCTGGCAGTAACGCTGCCGGTCTTCATCCTGCCCGCTATGGATGCCCCGGGCTGCCAGCAGCCAATAGGCATCCATCGCCTCGAACGACATCGGCGTGGTGCCCGCTGGCGGAAAGATCACGCTGTTCATCAGCAACCGTGTTTTTTGGTATTGTTCGACAGCGAGATCATGGTCGCCAGCCGCCCGCGAGGCTGCTGCCAAATGCAGTGACGGCTGACCAAGATCGGCCATTCGCTGCCCTGCAGCAATAGCCGCTTCACAATTGCCAAGATTGAGATGGGCCGTGCACAGGAAGCCGTAATTGCGCCCATCGACAGGATCCTGATCAATCGCCGCCTCGATATAGGGCAGCGCCTGCGCCGTCCGTCCGCAATAGAGCAGGAATGATCCGAGCCGTATGGTCACTGCCGGGTTTTCGGGCTCCAGTTCATAGGCCTTGAACGCCAGATCCAGCGCGCCAACCACATCATGCTGCGTCCATTGGTACAGCCCCAGCATGGCATAGGCGTGCCCTTGATGCGGGGCGAGTTCGATCGCCTTGGCTGCGCAAACAGCCATGCGCTGCGCTTCGGCCTGCTTGTCGAAACACGGGGTATAGACAGCCCGGTAGACATGGGCTTCGGCCAGGGCTGTCCAGCACTCGGCAAATTCCGGCTCCAGTGCAAGCGCCTGCTCCAGCAGCCTGATGGCGGTGTCCAGCACACCGTCCCCGATCGCGCGCCGGGTCAGAGCGCGGCCTTGAAGGTATAGCCCGTATGCCTCCTTGTTGGTGGTCATCTGGCGAATATCGGGTTCGGCAATGTCCAGATCCAGCGCCGCGCAAAGCTCCTTGGTCAGCTGGCGCGTCAGCTGTTTGCGGGATGCAAACAGATCATCTTCGGTGCCATCGTAGCTGAAGCACCAGCTTTCGAAGCCGGTCTGCCCGTCGATCAGGCGCACATTCATCCTGACATCACTGCCACGCCGTTGCACCGATCCTTCGATCAGATAGGTCACGTGCAACTGATCGGCGATTTGCGGCAGCGTCAGCGCGGTGTTCCTGAATTGGAACGATGATGTGCGGCCCGCGACCAGCAATTGCGGCACCCGCCCCATCGCGGTGATCAGTTCATCCACGATCCCGTCAGCGAAATACTCCTGGTCATTCTGATCGTCTTGCGAGGCAAACGGCAGAACGGCGATCCGCGTCTTGCCGCTGTGCCGGCCAGCCATGATAACCCGCGATGATGCCGGATGCCGCATCATCCAGGCGTCTAGCAGCCGGTTGTGGTCTTCAAGCTTGCTTGAGGATTTAAGCGCGGCCAGACCTGCGCTGACCCGGGTCTGAAGGCGGTGCTCGATAGCCTCACGGCGCTGCCTGAGCCATTCTTCGAAGCTGTCCCCGAAATCGGCTTGATCAAGGATCGGCTTGCTACCAATCGCAGCGAGCAATTGTGCCGCTTCTGCCCATCGGGCCTCGGCAAGCGCCAGTTCCAGATTACCAAGATCGGATTGCACGCAGCCGGCTTTCAGGCTCACTCTACGACGATCGACTTCAATCACATCGCATTGCGCCGCTTCGAGCAACTTGTTCAGGTCAAGCAGGCACTGCCGCAAACTTGCACGGGCCTGTGCCTCAAACCTGCCGGGCCACAATAGCTTGCTGAGGTGATCGCGATCGAGATCTTCTTCAGGGGCGAGGCACAACATCCCCAGCAACATCCGGGCGCGCCGATTGGGAATGACGATTTCAGAGCCATCAGGCCCGACAATCGCGAATGCGCCGAAGACCGACACGTCCAGTCTTGTAGCGATCGTCACTACAGCATCCCGTCGCCGAACCAGCTCAAAACTTGGTCCCCCCAAATCGTCGTCGCAAAAGGGCATAGGGGATATCAAGGTGCGCTCCAAACACCATTTGCGCAGTAATGTTGCAAGCCCGTCGGTGGTGCTGTTCATCGCCAAAGCGAAACCGTGCCTAACAATCAAAAACCTGAAGATTCCATTTCTTTGGCGGTTTCTATCCGCGAAGCAGCGCGCAATATGCACCCTGAAAAGAGGGATATGTGGCGGCTTATCTTGCCTGCTTGCTGGGGCAATCACGAACGGCAACAATGGGGTAGCCCGCCGAGTGGAGGGAAATTTTCATGACCGGGGCAAAGCCGCCCTGCCGCTTCGCTGACTGCCTGCCGGCGCCGCTCATCGCCGGAAATGACTGGGATGCAGTTATGTCTCTGCCGAAGTCAGCCCCCGTCCCGCCCAGACTGGAGCAGCGAGGCCTGGGCATCGTTACACGCGTTCAGGCCGAGCCGTTACACGGGGCAACGATTCCAGCCCGGTCCTCGAACCGCACGGCCGGGCGTGGCCGCGGTGGGTTCGCCTTTGCGCAGGACCGCGACGCCGTTGACGAAGACATCACGCACACCTGTGGCATATTGATGCGGTTGGTCGAACGTTGCGTTGTCCATGATCGTTACCGGATCGAAAACGACGATGTCAGCAAAGTAGCCGGGCTTCACTACGCCGCGTTCCGGAATGCCGAGATTGCCTGCTGGCAATGATGTCAGACGGCGCACGGCTTCCTGCAGTGTGATAAGCTTTTCGTCGCGAACGTAGCGCCCCAGAAGGCGCGCAAAATTGGCGTAAGCTCTCGGATGCACGGCCGATTGCAGGAACACACCCTCCGCCGGTTGCGACGCCTCGTCCGAACCGAAGCTCATCCAAGGAAGCTTGATCCCTTCGCGAACATTGTCTTCGGACATCAGGAAATAGGTAGTGCCCACGCGGGAGCCGTCTTCCACCACCAGATCCATCGCCGTTTCTTCAGGCGTTGTTCCTCGCATTGCGGCGACTTCAGCCAGCGTCTTGCCGGTAAGTGGTTTCAAGGCCGCGCTTTTGAAGGCAACGAGGATCATCTTGTCCGGGCCAGCACCCAGATACAGATTCTCCCAGTCGCCTCCCGGCTGCGTCATTTCGGCGGCCACCTTCGCGCGCGTGGCAGGGTCCTTGAGGCGCTCGATCCAGCGTTCCAATCCGCCCGCCTGTACCCACGTCGGCATTGCGGCATCCAGCCCGGTTGATCCGGCAGTGTAGGTGTACATGTTTGCCGTGATACGCTGACCTCGGGCGCGAGCAGCCTCAATCTTGCGAACGACGGATTCGCGCTTTCCCCAATTGTCGCGACCTGCCATCTTCAAATGATAGATTTCGGCTGGAGCACCTGACTGCCGTGAAATCTCGATTAATTCATCAACAGCTTCTTCGAGCCGATCGCCTTCGGAACGCATATGGCTGATATACATGCCGCCGCATTTCGCGGCTGCACTCGTCAGTGCAACCAGTTCGCCTGTCTCCGCATAGGAGGCGGGGGCGTATATCAGCGAACTGCCGACACCCATCGCGCCTTCGTCCATTGCCTGCCGAACCAAGCCCTGCATCCGTTCCAGCTGTGTCGGTGTCGGATCGATATCACCTTCGCCAAGCTCATGGATGCGCAGCGTGGTTGCCCCGACAAAGCTCGCGATGTTGGTCGCGGTCCCGCGCTCTTCCAGAAAGGTGAGATATTCGCCTAACGTGGTCCATGCGATCGGGAATTTCAAATCACCCTGGCGTTCGGTTGCCTAAACTTTCATGTCCGGGTTCAGCGGCCCCATCGACCAGCCTTCGCCCATGACTTCGAGCGTTATGCCCTGCCGGACATCGCGCAGGCTGCGCCGATCGATGATCAGCGATTCATTGGCCCAGCTCAGCATGTTGATGAAGCCTGGCGCGACCGCCATGCCGCGCGCGGATATCTGCGTGCGGGCAGTCCCATCGATCTTGCCGATCGCGACTATGCGATCGTCTTTGATGGCAACATCGCCCGCAACCGGCGCTCCACCCGATCCACCGTAGATGAGGCCGCCGCGAATGACGATGTCGTAGTCGGGCGAAGGAGTGCTGGGCGTAGCGCAACCAGCAGCCCGGCAATGACGGTTGTTGCGCGCGCAAGGCCATTTTCAAGCGATATCAAAGTTATTCCCCTTCGGACTATATGTCCGGTGAGCTGTCAGACACCGCGCCCGCCGCCATCAGTGAGCGGGTCGATTCTCACGGCCCCACGCGCTCAAAGGTGGCCGTGCCGCGCCCGCCGTGCAGCCGTTTGATCATGCCGTCCTCCCCCCGGACGACGCGCAGGCGAAATCCGCTGAGCGCCACCCACACATCATTCCCCAACGGCGCATAGCGAGCGCCTTCCATTACGATGAAGCCATCATCGGCGGTTACGTCGATCGGCAATCTGGGCGAAAATTGCGCGGGCACTTCGCCAAATTCACGGCGGTTGTTAAGGTAGGTTCCGGCCACTTCCTGCGCCGCTGCGACGTCGCCCTTGCGCGCCTGAAATGCGCTGAGAGCATCGGTGCCAGAGATGCGCCGCACGATCGACCATGCCACGTCTTCGCCGCCAGTTTGCTCCGTGTTCATGTTGGAGGAGACGAACACGCCCACGCCGCTCTCGGGCACGATGAACAGCCAGCTTTTGAACTTGGTCGTCCCGCCATGCCCAATGGTTGCCGCGCCGTCGACATCGTTGAGCAAGAAGCCCCAGCCCATGTCGTCACTGCCCGCCGCATCGGGAAAGGCGTTGGTCCCAATGCGCGCCCAGGATTC
>JAACPW010000036.1 GCA_009995225.1 Sphingomonadales bacterium
GGCGATCCTGTATTTGCTGCGTGGCGGGCTGCCTTGGCGGATGTTGCCGCCGTGCTTTCCTCCCGTCTCGACGGTGCGGCGCTGGTTCTACTTGTGGCGTGACAATGGTCTGTGGCTCTCGCTCAATCACGCGCTGCTGCTGGTCGGCCGGGAAGCGGTGGGGCGCGAGGCCTCGCCCAGTGCCGGGGTGATCGATAGCCAGAGCGTCAAAACCACCGAGAGCGGCGGGCCACGGGGCTATGATGCAGGCAAGAAGATCAAGGGTCGAAAGCGGCACATCCTGACCGACACAGAGGGCAATCTCGTGCACGCCGTGATCCACACCGCCGACATCCAGGATCGCGACGGCGCACCGTTCGTGCTGACGGAAATCATCCATCGCTTCCCGTGGCTGCGGCACGTCTTCGCCGATGGCGGCTATGCCGGCGACAAGCTCCGGCAGACACTGCGCAAGATCGGCACCGCCACGTGGACCGTCGCAATCATCAAGCGGTCCGACACCGCCAAAGGCTTCGAGCTGCTACCGCGCCGCTGGGTGGTGGAACGAACCTTTGCATGGCTCAACCGCAACCGCCGTCTCGCCAAGGACTTCGAGCAAACCATCGCCTCGGCAACCGCCTGGCTGTTCATCGCATCTATCTACCCAGCTCTTCACCCGCCGCATCGCAAGAGCATGATATTACAACGCATAATTATGAATCAGACTCTCAGACGGAACACACGCTTCCAGAAACGGGCTTCCATGAGTAGGAGCTTGACCACTAGCGGCGGAATACCCTGATTTACGAGTTCTTCTTCTTTAGGCACAGAACCATAGATATAGCGCATGAGCGCAACGAACGCGACAAGTTCGATTGCGATGATAAGCGGTAATGCCGTCCAGCGCAGCCAACTCAGGTAGGGCAACACCTGCCCCGTCCCCTCTGGCATTAGCCACGCGGCATAACTCAAAGCTGCAGCGCCAAGCGCTAAAGACCGGAATAATGCTGCTTTGAGCGTCGCACGCGAATGGAGATAAAGAAAATACAGGATTGGCAGCAGCAAGGCGCAGTCAATCAGATAGACGCGCTCCAAGGTCAACGGATCAGCCAAGGCTTCGGCCGTCAGCGACAATTGCCACGCGGCGATCAGGCAGGGAACGAGCAGCCAATAAAACCAATACCCTCGAAAGATCTTCGACATTGCCCGTCTCCTCATGACCTCAATATCTACCATAAACGTCAAGTGCTTGGCTCGTCAAAAGCGGACAGTCCCAAAACCACCCACATCCGGCCACTCGCATTCTTCGTGAACGTCCCTGAAAGCGGTCATCCCATCCAACTTTCCGCAGTCACTCCGACAGGTTGCTCGCAACCAAGGATGCCACAAGGGGCGATAGTGCCTCGCCTCGTCAGAACCGCGGGGACAGATGCGCATCGGCAATCGCCACGGCAAGCGCATCGGCAGCATCGCTTCCGGCGATTGCAATGCCAGGCAGCAGCACCTTCACCATCGCGGCGACCTGCGCCTTGTCCGCCGCGCCCGTGCCGGTGACGGCTTTCTTCACCAGCCGCGCCGCGTGTTCGTTCACCGTCAACCCTGCCGCGCCGCAGGCGGCCAGCACCGCGCCGCGTGCCTGGGCGAGTTTCAGCGTCGATTGCGGGTTCTTGTTAACGAAGATTTCCTCCGCTGCGGCGCGGGCGGGGGCGTACTGTGCGATCACTGCAGCAATCCCCGCCTGCAAGTCCGCCAGCCGCTCGGCCATCGGCGCGGCGGCGCGGGTGGTGATCTGGCCGTTGGCGATGTGGCTGATCCGCGCGCCTTCGCAAGCGATCACGCCCCAGCCGGTGGAGGACAAGGACGGGTCGAGGCCGAGGATGATCACGCGGTCACAACCCGACCCTGACACCGAAGCGCCACAGCATCGCAACCACGAATGCAGCCCCGAGCATGGCAGCCAGAAGCCATTCGCGCTTGGTCAGCCCAGCTTCTCCATCACCTCGTCGGAGATTTCGTAATTGCCCCACACGGTCTGGACGTCATCGTCGTCCTCGAGCGCGTCGATCAGCTTGATGAGCGTGCCGGCGGTGTCTTCATCGACATCGACCGTGAGCGAGGGCTTCCAGGCCAGCTTCACATTCTCAGCTTCGCCGAGCACCTTTTCCAGCTCGCCCGCGACACCGTGCAGCGCTTCGGCAGCGGTCCAGATGGTGTGGCCGTCTTCGGAGGATTCCACATCGTCCGCGCCCGCTTCGATCGCGGCTTCGAGCACCTTTTCCTCGTCCCCTGCCGAAGCGGGATATTCGATCAGGCCCTTGCGTTCGAACCCATGACTGACCGAGCCTTCGGAGCCCAGGTTGCCGCCATTCTTGCTGAAAGCGGTGCGGACATTGGTGGCGGTGCGGTTGCGATTGTCGGTCAGCGCCTCGACGATCAGGGCAACTCCTGCCGGGCCGTAGCCTTCGTAGCGGATTTCCTCGTAATCCTCGCCGCCGGCCATGCTGGCCTTGTCGATCGCGCGCTGGATATTGTCCTTGGGCATCGACTGCGCCTTGGCCGCGTTGACGGCGAGGCGCAGGCGCGGGTTCATGTCGGGATCGGGCATCCCCATCTTGGCCGCAACGGTGATTTCGCGGCTTAGCTTGGAGAACATCGCCGAGCGTTTCTTGTCCTGCGCACCCTTGCGGTGCATGATGTTCTTGAACTTGGAATGGCCTGCCATGGGACGAACTTCACCGGATGTTGGAAGATAGAGCCGCTGGCCTTACTCCGATGGATGCAGCCGATGCAAGGGCACTCGTTGCGGAGCCGATGAGCCTGCGAGCGCGGGTGGGGGACGCTTTGCGCTTCATGGTTCGCCCTGGCTTTGTCGCCCGGCCCGCCGCATGGGGCAGCGGCGCTGCGATGGCACTGGCGGCGATCATCGCGCTCGATCTGGCGCTCGATACGCTGGCGGTGATGCTGACGGCGGCGTGGGATACCAAGGCCGGCTTCCTGCCGCGACCGATCGAGGAAGATGTCTCGCTGTCCGAGGACATCTTTGCCTCTCTGTTGCTGGCGCCAGTGCTGGAAGAGCTGCTCTTTCGCGGCTGGCTGACAGGGCGGATCGCGGCGCTCCGGTTCGCGGCGTACGGATTTGCCTCCTTGGCGCTTTTTATCATCAGCCTGTTCCTACCGCCCGATCTGGCCTCGGGCGCGGCGATCGTAGCTGTCGCGGTGGTGCTGGCGGGCTGCGTCCGCTGGAGCCTGACCCATCGCCGCGACACCGCGGTTCCGGCATGGTTCGCGCGGCATTTCCGATGGTTCGTGTGGGGATCAACGCTGGTGTTCGGGCTGATCCACCTCGGCAATTACGAACCGCTGGCGCACTCCCTGGGCGTGCTCGTGGTGCTGCCCCAGACTATCGGGGGACTGCTGCTCGCCTATACCCGCACGCGTCTGGGGCTGGGTGCGGCGATGGCGCACCATGCCGCGTATAACGCGCTGTTCCTGATCGGGGATTATGGCGCGTGGTGAGCTGCGTTCAGACCCGCACTGCCGTGCCGCTGGCGCTGACCATCAGCATCGATCCGGTATCGCCAATCACCTCGTAATCGAGATCGATGCCCACCACCGCATTGGCCCCGCGCGCGGCGGCTTCGGATTGCAGTTCCTCGATCGCCTGATTGCGGGCATCGGAAAGGATCCGCTCGTAGCTGCCCGAACGCCCGCCGACGATATCGCGGATGTTGGCGAACAGATCGCGGAACAGGTTGGCGCCAACGATCACCTCGCCAGTGACGATGCCCATATATTCCTGAATGGGACGCCCTTCGAGCGTCGGGGTGGTGCTGACGATCACGCCGCGCGAATCTTTCCAGGGGGATGCCATTGCCGTCTCTCCTTGTGACACTGTGTTATACACATAACACAGCTTGGAGAAAGCTCAATGACATCCCGCACGGATGTGCTTGCTGAACAAGGCTCCGCTTGTCAGGCCATTCCGAGCGCGGTTTTGTACGTTTCCAGCAACATATCCTGTTCGCTGCGATCATCGGGTTTCATCTTCCGCAGGCGCACGATCTGGCGCATGATCTTGGGGTCATAACCGACCGCCTTGGCTTCCATGTAAACGTCACGGATGTCGTCGGCGATGCCCTTCTTTTCCTCTTCGAGGCGTTCGATGCGTTCGATCAGCAGGCGCAGGCGGTCGTCGGTGGAATTGGCGTTATCGGCCATGGGGTTTCTCCAAGAATACAGAATCGGTTGGCAGGGGCGATAGCCAGCCTGCGGGGACGATTGAACCGTCCGCGCGAATTATTCCTGTGCGTTCTTCGCGACGCTGGCTTCCATGCGTGCAAGTTGCTCAGGCGTGGCGGGGGTCTGGCGGGTGGCTTTCCAGTCCGCACTGGGCATTGCGTGGATCACTTCGCGCGCAGCTTCCTTGTCGCCTTCGAAACCGGCATCGCGGATCCAGTCGGCCAAACAGTTGCGGCAGAACCCTGCCAAACCCATCAGCTCGATGTTCTGGGCATCGTGCCGGTGGCGTAAGTGCCGCACCAACCGGCGGAAAGCCTCTGCTGCAATCGCATCGTCGAGGGTATCCAGCGGGTCGAGCGGATCGGCATTGCTATTCATCACGGCTTTACCTTGAGTTGAAAAACGGGTGTGTCATAGCGCGCGGCAACCAAGGATACCCAAGACATGTCACGACGCGATCATGCCCGGATTGACCCGCGCGGCCGCAAGGTCAAGATTCTCGCTACCATTGGCCCTGCCAGCCGCTCGCCCGAGATGCTCGAACGACTGGTGCGCGCAGGCGCGGACGCCTTCCGCCTCAACATGAGCCACGGCACCCATGCGGATCACGAAGCCGCCGTCACCGCCATCCGCGCGCTGGAAAAGCAGTTTGCGCGGCCGATCGCAATCCTGGCCGATCTTCAGGGGCCGAAGCTGCGGGTCGGCACCTTTGCGGCTGGGCAGGCGGTCATCCGCCACTCGGGCCACTTTGTGCTCGACCGGGACGAGACGCCGGGCGACGAGAACCGCGTCTTTCTTCCGCACCCTGAACTGTTCGGCATCATGGAACGCGGACAGCGGTTGCTGATCAATGATGGCAAAATCCGCCTGCGGGTTCTCGAAGCCTCGGATGGCCGCATTCTTTGTTCGGCCGAAGTCGGCGGGGTGATCTCGGATCGCAAGGGCGTGAACGTGCCCGATGCCGAAGTGCCGATCCCGGCGATGACCGAAAAGGATCGCCGCGATCTGGCCTTTGCGACGACTCACGGAGCGGACTGGATCGGCCTCAGCTTCGTCCAGCGGCCCGAGGATATCGCCGAGGCAAGGAAGCTCATCGGAACGCACGGCACCGCGATTTGCGCCAAGATTGAAAAACCGCAAGCGATTCACCGGCTTGATGAAATCATTGAACTGGCCGACGGGATCATGGTCGCACGCGGCGATTTGGGCGTTGAGCTTGAACCCTATGAAGTTCCGCCGTTGCAGAAGCGCATGGTCAATGCTGCACGCCGGGCGGGCAAGCCCGTTATTGTGGCGACCCAGATGCTCGAATCGATGATCGAGGCGCCCACGCCGACCCGCGCCGAAGTCTCTGATGTCGCAAACGCTGTCTATGACGGGGCTGATGCGGTGATGCTTTCGGCGGAAAGTGCAGCAGGCGCCTGGCCGGAAGAATCGGTTGCAATGATGCATCGGATCGCGGTGCAGGTCGAACGTGACGAAGGCTACATTGAGCGGGTGCGTTTCCTCGACACGCCGCCTGATGCGACCACCTCAGATGCGCTGGCGCACGCGTGCATGACGATTGCGGATACCGTGCCCATCAGTGCCATCACGGTCTTCACCACCAGTGGATCGACTGCGCGCCGGGTGGCGCGCGAACGCCCTGCGACCCCGGTGCTCGTGCTGACTCCTTCGATTCGCACTGCGCGGCGCATGGCGCTTTTGTGGGGCGCCCATGCAGTCGCGACCAAGGATATCGGCAGCTTCGAAGAGATGATCGGTAAGGGCAAACGCATGG
The DNA here is from genome assembly GCA_009995225.1 of Sphingomonadales bacterium. GTDB lineage: Bacteria > Pseudomonadota > Alphaproteobacteria > Sphingomonadales > Sphingomonadaceae > Erythrobacter. Next base: position 5,999 of record JAACPW010000036.1, read on the forward strand.
CGCTGCGCCACAGGTTTGCCCAAGCGGGCGCGAAACTGATCGTACTTGCCGGGGTGCCGTTCGGAACTCCGGGATCGACCAATCTGCTTCATGTGGTCAGTGTGACCGGGGACGAACTCGACAAGCACACTGACTAAGCGTGCCGGAAGCCTGGAAACCCCGATCCGCCGGGTTCTCAGGTCCGTTTCGCTCCTCTAAGCCCTTGCCTGGAACGCCGGGCATTGCCGGTTATTAGGAGGGAGGCATCATGCGGAAAGAAAAGACAGTGCAGACGGTTGTGTTCGCTGGAATGGCGATCACCGGCCTGTCAGGCTGCGTTGTAAATATCAGTGATAATGGCACCGGCCGCGCCGAGGCTGTGCCGCCGCCTGTGCCGATGATGTGCAATGCCGCGCCGGCGCAAGATCGCGTCGGCAACGATGCCACGCAGGCGATGGGCGAAGCGATCCTGAAGGACAGCGGCGCGCGCAGCCTGCGCTGGGGCCCGCCCAACGCCGCCTGGACAATGGATTACCGCGATGACCGGGTGAACGTGCGTTATGATGCGAAGATGACGATCGTCGAGATCACCTGTGGATAGTCGGCAAAGGCCTGCCCAGCTCCGGCTTTGATATTCGGTCGGATCAGGATGAAGAGTCTGGCAGCCGTGCCTTGATCAGCGCGATCAGTGCGGAAAGATTCGATAAGGCATCAAGCTCTGCGGCGCTGACCAGCACGTCGGGTACGGTGCTATCGCCTGCTATCAGGACTGCCGGCAATGGCAGGTCACGATCGTCCAGATCGCTGCGAAATTCGTCGCGATAAAGAAACAGGCTCGCCAGCCGGATACGACCCAGAAAGGCGCGCCATTCGCGACGCATCGAAAACGCGCCGTAGGTTAGCGCGCACAATGAGCATGGATAGGTGCGCGGTGACGCGATCTTGTGCACCATGTCACCAAGTGCGGCAGGCAACCCGCCGTTGGCGTTATACACGAAGATCAGCGTCGGCGTTGCTAATATCATTGGGATGTTACGCCTGGCTTGGGACGTTGGATTTGGCAGAAAGACCACATTAGCAAATTTCTGCTGCCTGCAATTCCCCGTCGCCCTTTTCGAGGCCGCTCAAGGTAGCTAAAGGGGCTGTCATGCATGGACAATTTCAACTCACCGATGACCAGCTCGCCATCCGCGATGTCGCTCAACGCTTCACCGCCGACCACATCACGCCCCACGCGGCCGAATGGGACGAGAAGCACATCTTCCCTAAGGATGTGATCCAGCGCAGCGCCGAGCTGGGCTTCGGGGCGATTTATGTATCCGAACAATCGGGTGGAATCGGGCTGGGCCGGCTGGAAGCGGCGCTGATTATGGAGGCAATGGCCTATGGCTGCCCTTCCACCAGCGCCTTCATCTCGATTCACAACATGGCCGCATGGATGATTGACCGTTTCGGCGGAGAAGCGGTCAAGGCGAAGTATCTGCCCAAGCTGATCACGATGGAGCACATCGCCAGCTATTGCCTGACCGAGCCTTCGAGCGGATCGGATGCGTCAGCATTGCGCACCACGGCGCGCCGCGATGGCGACTGCTATGTTCTCAACGGGACAAAACAATTCATATCGGGCGCAGGGCAGAACGAAATCTACGCCGTGATGGTGCGCACGGGCGAGGATGGGCCGAAGGGAATTTCCTGCGTAGTCATCGAAAAAGACATGCCCGGCGTCAGCTTTGGCGCGAACGAGAAGAAGCTCGGCTGGCATTCGCAGCCGACCGCGCAGTTGATCCTTGAAGACGTGCGCGTGCCGGTCGAAAACCTTGTGGGCGGCGAAGGCCAGGGCTTTGGCATCGCGATGATGGGGCTCGACGGCGGCCGATTGAACATCGGCGCGTGCTCGCTCGGCGGGGCGCAGCGCTGTTTGGACGAAGCCATCAAATACACCAAGGAACGCACGCAGTTCGGTCAGGCGGTGGCCGAATTCCAGAACACCCAGTTCACGCTCGCCGATATGGCGACCGATCTCGAAGCGGCGCGCGCGCTGCTTTATCTGGCGGCGGCGAAGGTTACCGACAATGCGCCCGACAAGACGCGCTTTTCGGCGATGGCGAAGCGTCTGGCGACTGACAACGGCTCCTCCGTGGTCGACCGCGCGCTGCAATTGTTCGGCGGTTACGGCTATTTGCAGGACTACCCCATCGAACGCTTCTGGCGCGACCTGCGGGTGCATTCAATCCTTGAGGGCACCAACCAGATCATGCGCATGGTCGTGGGTCGGGATCTGCTGCGGCAGTGACCGGCCCACGGCTCGCCATGACAACGTTGGTGGTGCCCGATTACGATGCAGGGATCGCTTTTTGTGTTGCTGCACTCGGCTTCGATCTGATCGAGGATACCGACATGGGCGCTGGCAAGCGCTGGGTGGTGGTTGGTGGCGAAGATGGTGGATGCTTGTTGTTGGCCAAAGCAGCCAACGACGCGCAATCCGCCGCGATTGGAAACCAGACGGGGGGTCGCGTCGGCTTTTTCGTCCATACTGATAATTTTGCAGATACTCATGCTCGCCTGATGACGGCAGGGGTAAAGTTTCATGAGCAACCGCGCCACGAAAGTTATGGCACGGTTGCTGTCTTCAGCGACCCTTTCGGCAACCGCTGGGACTTGATCGAACCGAAAGAACCAACCCAATGACGGACGAAGTCCTGATCCGCACCAATGGCCCCATTGGCTATATCAGCCTGAACCGCCCCAAGGCGCTCCACGCGCTGACGCTGGAGATGTGCCATGCGATTAGCGCTGCACTGACTGCCTGGGCCGATGACGGCAATATCAAGGCAGTCATCCTAGATCACAACGAAGGCCGCGGCTTTTGCGCGGGCGGTGACATCGCGTTTTTGCGCGATTCGGCGCTGAACGATGGCGGGGTGTCCGGGCGCAAGTTCTTTCACGATGAATACCAGCTCAATCATCAGATGTTCAGCTATGGTAAGCCGATCGTGGCCTTCATGGATGGCATCACGATGGGCGGCGGTGTGGGCATCAGCCAGCCGGCGAAGTATCGGGTGGCGACGGAGAATACCCGCTTCGCCATGCCAGAGACCGGGATTGGCCTGTTTCCCGATGTCGGCGGTGGTTGGTATCTCTCCAGGCTTGGAGGTCGGCTGGGGCAGTTCCTGGCGCTCACTGGCGCGCGGCTGGACGGGGCCGAGTGTTTTTGGACGGGGCTTGCCACGCATTACGTGCCGCACACCATGCTCGAAGACATCAAGGCGCGGATCCATGACCACCCTGAGCGGATTGCCGGGATCCTGAGCGAACCAGTGGGCACCCCGCCCAAAGCGCGGGTTGAGGCCAATGCGGACAAGATTGCCAAGCATTTTGCGTCCGATTCCTACGAAGACATCCTCGCAAGCCTTGAGGCCGCAATCGACACAGGCGATGACTGGGCGATCAAGGAGCGTGACACGCTCGGCACCAAAAGCCCGCAGACCTGCAAGGTCGCGCTGCGGCAGCTTGCGCAAAGTGCGGGGCTTACAGACTTCGCCGAAAATATGCGGATGGAATATCGCATCGCCAGCCGCGTGCTGACCCGCCCCGATTTTGCCGAAGGCGTGCGCGCGGTCATCGTCGACAAAACCAATGATCCCAAATGGAACCCGGCGACACCCGAAGGGGTGAGCGAAGACCTGATCGATGCGATTTTCGCGCCTCTGCCAGCCGATGAGGAATGGAACCCCCTATGACGTACGAGACCATCACCACCGAGGCGAATGCGCAAGGCCACAAGGGCGTCACGCTGATCACGCTCAACCGGCCGCAGGCGCTGAACGCGCTCAATTCCAAGGTCTTGGAAGAATTGATCCACGCCTTTGCCGCCTATCAGGCAGACGGATCGCAGCTGTGCGCGGTGCTGACCGGCAGCGGCGACAAGGCGTTTGCCGCAGGCGCTGACATCAAGGAAATGAGCGAGAAGGCGGCCGCCGACTTCTACCTCGACGACTTCTTCAGCCCGTGGACCAGCGAAATCGTAAAGAAGATCCGCAAGCCGTGGATAGCGGCGGTGAACGGCTTTGCGCTAGGCGGCGGGTGTGAGCTGGCGATGATGGCGGACTTCATCATCGCCTCGGACAAGGCGAAGTTCGGCCAGCCTGAGATCAAGCTTGGCGTAGCGCCCGGCATGGGCGGATCGCAGCGGCTGACCCGCGCGATCGGCAAGTCGAAGGCGATGGAAATGTGCCTTACCGGACGGATGATGTCCGCTGAAGAGGCTGAGCGCAGCAATCTGGTGGCGCGGGTGGTTCCGCATGAAGAATTGCTTGCAGAGACGCTCAAGACCGCCGCCACCATCGCGTCGATGCCGCCGATGGCTGCGATCGCCAACAAGGAAATGGTCAACTCGGCCTTTGAAATGACGCTGGATCAAGGCCTGATCGTCGAGCGGCGGATCTTCCAGATCCTGACCGCAAGCGAGGACAAGACTGAGGGTATGGCGGCGTTCATCGAAAAGCGCGAAGGGCAGTGGAAGGGGCGTTAAGCCTGCCCCACGGAGAGGGAAACGACATGAAAATCGCCTTTATCGGCCTCGGCAACATGGGCGGCGGCATGGCTGCCAATCTGGTCAAGGCAAGCCACGAAGTCCGCGCCTTCGACCTTAGCGAACTCGCGCTCGCCGCCGCGCGCGAGGCGGGTTGCGCGACTTTTGCCACCGCCAAGGAAGCCTGCGCAGGGGCGGAAGCGGTCGTTTCGATGTTGCCCAACGGGGCAATTGTCAACCAGGTCTATTGGGACGATGTGATCGGCCATGCGCCCGAAGGTGCCATCCTGCTCGATTGTTCGACCATCGACGTCGCCACCGCGCGCGAGGTCATCGAAGTGACCGAGGCGCACGGCTACCAGATGGTCGACGCGCCTGTGTCCGGCGGGATTGCCGCTGCGAATGGCGGGACGCTGACCTTCATGGTCGGCGGCTCACCGGAAGCGTTCTCCCGCGCCGGTCCGATCCTTGCGGCCATGGGCAAAGCAGTGATTCATGCCGGTAATGCAGGCAACGGGCAGGCCGCCAAGATCTGCAACAACATGTTGCTGGCGATCCAAATGATCGGCACTTGCGAAGCCTTCGCCATGGCCGAAAGGCTGGGGCTGGACGCGCAGACATTCTACGACATTTCCAGCGTCTCATCGGGTCAGAACTGGTCGATGACATCCTATTGCCCGGTTCCTGGTGTCGGCCCGGTGACGCCTGCCGACAACGACTATCAGGGCGGCTTCGCTGCCGGGTTGATGCTCAAGGATTTGCGGTTGGCAATGGAGGCTGCGGCCGGTGTGGGGGCCAAGGTGGAACTCGGCGAACACGCCCGCACGATCTACGAAGCCTTTGCTGACGAAAATGCGCACACCGATTTCTCGGGCATCATCCGAACGCTATAACGGAAACATCCCGGCTGGGGCCAGTTCGGGGCAGCGACCAGACGCTGCGACGGCGAGATTGTAACCCGCCCGCGTATCGCGCTGCCCCAATGCTGTGATGCTTTGCCCCAGCGCTCCACAATCGAAGGTTGCGCCTTCCATCAGACTGGCTGCTGCAATCGCGCTGAAGACAGCAGGTGGCATCACTTGCACCCCACGACGCAGGAAGGTCGGTTGCCACCGCTCACCCCCGACCACGACCGCAACCATCGTTTGCTGACCCAAGCCGCCGGGTTCGCCAAGCACGGCGGGCCCGAGATCCTTGAGCAGCCGGTCCGACGTGCGCGCGCGCAGGAACAGTGCGGCATATCGCCGTGCGGCCTCTGGCTTGTCGCCCGCGCCGAGCGCAATGCGCAGCACGGCTTCTTGCACCAGGGGGTCTCGCCAACCGCGCTGACCGGCAATCTGAATCGTCCGGGCGGCCGCCTCCGGCTGTCCGGCCTTGGCTTGTGCTACGGCGAGCATTGTAAGGTTTTCGGCGGGAACCGGGCGGCGCCGCACCAGCAGTTCAGCTTCGGCAACAGCGCCTTCAACGTCAGTCCCGGCGAGCTTTGCCTCGACAATTCGGGCCTGCGCCTGATTGCGAAGCGGTCCGGGAATCACCGTCGCCAGTCCCGGCATCCGTTTCGATGCCATATCGAATTGTAGCGCCGACGTGAGGAGCGCAACGATCCCCAGGGCTGCGAACCATATTATCCGGGCGATCATGGTTTCGACCTCGCGCGGTCAGTCGCGATCCGTGTCAGCAACAGCAAGGCAAAAGCAGCCAAGGCCAGGATCGCCTGATTGCGCAAGGGGTAGTCGGTCACTGATTCGCCGGCGCTTCTTCTTGGATGCCACCGGAATCGGTCAGGACGATATCGCAAGCCGACATCATCGCCACGAAATCGAGGTATTCCAGCGGCTCGATCAGCGCGATGTTTTCGTGGCCAGAAAGGGCGGGACGCATGACAGCAGCCACGTTGGGATTGGGGTGCATCGGATAGATGATCGCAACATCGTCGCGATTGGCAAGCGATTGCAAACCTTTCGCAATTTCGGCCATCCCGGCGCCGAAATTCTCGCGCCGGTGCGCCGTGACCGCGATGATCCGCCGGCCTGCAAACCGCGCCTGGAGCGGGGCAATCGCCGGAGCGAGCGCCGGATCGGCTGCAATCTTTGCCTGTGCGGACAGCAGGGCGTCGATCACCGTATTGCCGGTCACGTGGATCGAGTTTTCATCGACGTTTTCAGCACGCAAGGCAGCCGCGGCCGTTTGCGTCGGTGCGAAATGCTGGTCGGCGATGACGCCGGTGACCTTGCGGTTCACTTCTTCGGGCCATGGCGAATAGATGTCCCCGCTGCGCAATCCTGCTTCGACATGACCCACGGGAATCCGCCGGAAATAGCACGCGAGGCTCGCCATCATCGTCGTCAGCGTGTCGCCATGCACCAGCACCCGGTCAGGTTGTAGGCGATCAAGCGCTTCGCCAAAGCCTGTCAGGATGCGGCTGGCTAATCCGTCCAAGGTCTGATCTGGAAGCATCAAGTCGAGGTCTAGGTCGGGGCTAAGCTGGGCAAGAGCCAGCACAGAATCCAGCAGCTCGCGGTGCTGCGCGGTCACAACAACCTTCACGTCGAAACGGTCGGTTTCGCGCAGCGCAGCGACCACGGGGAACATCTTGATCGCTTCGGGGCGTGTGCCAAAGGTGACCAGAATGCGAGGTTTCCCGCGCGCCTCGCTCATCGGCGCAGCATACCGCGGGTGTCGAACACCAGCTTGCCTGCCAGATCGGCGGGCGAGAGATGCTTGAACGTGGTGTGATCGACCAACACCACGACAATCTCCGCCTGACGCAGCGCCGCGTCAAGCGTCACCAGGGCCGCGCCCGAGCCGTCGAACGCCTTGGGCAATTCATCGGTGAAAGGCTCCACCACCAATATGCGGTCCCCGTGCGTGTGGGAAAGGCTTTCAGCGATTTCGAGCGCGGGACTTTCGCGGAAGTCGTCGATGTCGGGCTTGAAGGCGAGGCCCAGCAGGGCGACTTTGCCCTGTGGCGCCGCGTCGAGCAAAACGCGGACCTTGTTTTCGGTGTGCACCGCCTTGTGGTCATTGACCTCGCGTGCGGTCTTCACCAGCCGTGCAGCATCCGGAGCGCCTGCGACCAGAAACCACGGGTCGACCGCAATGCAATGACCGCCCACACCGGGGCCAGGCTGCAGGATGTTGACGCGCGGATGGCGGTTGGCGAGGCGGATGACCTCCCACACATCGACCCCGATCACATCCGCGATCATCGAGAGTTCGTTGGCGAAGGCGATGTTCACATCGCGGAAAGAGTTTTCAACCAGCTTCACCGTCTCGGCCACGCGGGCTGTGGTGTAGAGGCAATCGCCCTTTACAAAGCTGGTGTAGAGCACCGCCGCCCGTTCGGCGCAGCCGGAAGTGACGCCGCCAATCACGCGGTCATTGTGAACCAGTTCGTTGACGATCCGGCCAGGCAGCACGCGTTCGGGACAATAGGCTAGCGCAATGTCCGCCTCAGCGTCGCACCCGTCCCGCGGGACCACCAGATCGGGGCGCGCTTCGGCGATGATCGCGGCGACGCGTTCGGTGGTGCCGACGGGCGAGGTGCTTTCCACAATCACACAGGCGCCCGGCAAAATCTTGGGCGCAATCGCGCGCGCTGCGGCTTCGACATAGCTGATGTCGGGTGTGTTGTCCGGGCCAAGCGGGGTTGGCACCGCGATCATATAGAAGCTGGCGGTCGGCACCTCGGTCGATGCGACCAGTGTCTGCGCGATGATCGCGTCATGCACCAGCTTGTCGAGATCGCGCTCTTCGATATGGACGCCGCCAGCGTTGACGGTGTCGACCACCTTTTGCGACACATCCACGCCGCACACGCTCCAGCCGTAGCTGGCCAGCAAGGCAGCCGTCGGCAGGCCGATGTAACCCAGCCCGATCACCGCGACCTGATGGTCGGGGGTCGGATGGGCCATTGCCTTGCGACCGAGCGCCGCTGTGGCATCGAAAGGAGCATTCATGCGTGTTCTGTCCCGGTTTCCTGCAGGACTGATGGCCGCAAAGCCCTTAAAATCGCGTTAGGCTAACCGTGATTTTCACCATGTGTGCCCGCTGATGGGGCCGGTGCTACTTTGCCAGAGCCTGCGTGTAGGCTGCCAGCAGGGGCGTGATCTGGTGCTGCCAGTTCAATTCGCTCACCACCCGTTCGCGGCCATAGGCACCCATCGTCTCGCGTGCCGCAGGGTCGTCGACCAGTGCAGCGATCTTCTCGGCCATGTCGACCGGATCATTCGCAGCGGCATATAGCGATGCGTCCCGCGCGGAAAAACGCCCTTCGGTGACATCGAACTGCACCATCGCCTTGCCTAAACTCATGTATTCCATGATCTTGTTCATGGTCGACTTGTCATTCATCGCGTTGACCCGGTCAGGATTGACGCCGAGGTCCATGGTGGACAGCACCTCGAACAATTCCTGATCGGGCGCGCGGCCGGTGAAGGTGATGTAATCGCCAAGCCCGCGGGTCTGGGCCAGCGACTTCAGCTCAGACAGCGCCGGACCGCCGCCGACAAGGACAAACTGAATATCCTCACGCTTCATGATGCGCACCAGATGTTCGACCGCGTCGATCAGCAGGTCGATGCCTTCCTGCTCGCCCATGACCCCGACATAGCCGACCATGTGCGCACGGCCGTTCTTCCAGTGCGGGACAGGATCGACGCGTTTCAGCTTCGACAGGTCAGGGCCGGACCGCACCACGTGAACCCGGTCCGGTGCCATGCCGCCACGCTCGATGGCGATCTTGCGGTACGAATGGTTGGTGGCAATCGAAACATCAGCCGCCTTGAACGTCAGTTTCTCGAACAGCACCATCAACTGCCAGAAGAACCCGCGCTTGTTAAACTTGGCTTCGTAAAGCTCGGGATTGATGTCGTGATGATCGAAGATGTAGCGCACGCCAAGCAGCTTGAACGGTAGCGCGACGAGGAAGATCAGATCGGGCGGGTTGCAGCCTTGAATCACGTCGATCCGGCGCTTCATGTGGATCTTCCACGCCAGCACCGTTTCCCAGAACAGCGCTGCGCCATATTCGGCGAGGAAGCCGATCGCCCCCTTGGCTTCAAGCGGGAGGGGGTGGCGGTGGATCTCAATGCCTTCGATAACCTCGAAGCGCGTTTCGTACCCCTTGCCGGTTGGGCAGATGATAGAGACATGCGCGCCCGCCGCTTTCAAGGTCCGCGCTTCCTGCCATACCCGCCGATCGAACGGCAGGGGTAGGTTCTCGACCACGATCAGCACGTGGCGGCCTTTCAGCGGCTCGCCCTCGATAACAGCGGGGATGCCTTCCTCGGCGGATATGCTGGCTGCGAGCGCGGCGTTCATGATCAGGCGATGGCGCTGGTGTCGACCAGCTTGGCGCTATCGATGGTGAGCGTGTCGATCAGCCGGTTGGTGGCGATGATCCGCGCATAGTCGCGGCTTTCGGCGGTCTCCTGTGTCACCATCAGGCCATCGATGCGCGGCAGCACGGAATAGGCATAGCCAAGGTTCTGGCCGACCAGATTGTCGGGCGCGACTTTGGGATCGTAGATGTCGAGATCGAAGCCCGCTTCGAGTAGCTTGCGTGCCATGTCGACCGCCGGGCTTTCGCGCAGATCGTCGGTCTCCAGCTTGAAGGCGAGGCCGACCAGCAACACCTTGGCGCCCGGCTCCAAACCTTGCGTGGCGGCGAGGAACTGGTGGTGCTTGTGCGCTTCGTTCGAACGGATCAGCGCGTCCACCAGATGCGTGGCAGAGCCGGTGTCGGCAGCGATGTATTGCAGCGCGCGCACGTCCTTGGGCAGGCACGACCCGCCGAACGCACCGCCCGGCCGGGTGTAATAGGCCGACAGGTTCAGCTTGGTGTCGCTCTTGAAGATTTCGTGCACCGCCTTGGCCGAGATATCGAGGTTCTGGCACACGCGCCCGATCTCGTTGGCGAAGGCGACCTTGACCGCGTGCCATGAGTTGTCGACGAACTTGGTGATCTCGGCCTCGCGCAGACCCACTTCGAACACCGGCGCTTCGATCCCATCGTTCAATTGGGCCATGTTGGCAGACGGTTTGCCGTCCAGCGTTCCGATCACGATCTTGGGCGGATTGAAGAAATCCTCGATCGCACTGGCTTCGCGCAGGAATTCCGGGTTGTAGACCATTTCCACCGCGGTGCTGGCAGCTTCGCCCAGCTGGTTCTGGATGATCGGCCAAATGATGTTTTCGCACGAACCGGGGCGCATGGTGGAGCGATAGGCAAGGGTCAGCCGGCTCGCGCGGTCGGGCTTCAACCCTGCGGCAATCGCGCGCGTCACTTGCGCAATGTAGCTCATATTGTGCGCGCCATCGACGCCGCTCGGGGTGCCGACGCAGACGATGGCGACATCGCAATCGTCCAGTTCATCGGTCAGCCGGGTGATCGCCTTGATCCGGCCATCGGCGTGGGCGGCGGCGATCAGATCGTCGAGACCGGGTTCGTACACAGGCGCGCGGCCTTCGTTGAGAGCAGTAACCTTTGCATCGCTGACATCGACACCGACGATTGTGTGGCCCTGGCTGGCGATGCAACCGGCGGCTGTGGAGCCGACATAGCCCAGCCCGAAAATGGCAACCTTCACGACCGTCCCCTAAAAAATGCGCCTGTCAGACGCGCCTGCCGCCTAGCAAGCGCCCCGTGATGTTGCAATGCACAACAGTCGAGGCGGGGGCGTCAGGCGACGGGGACCTCACCCCTTCAGCTTCGCTGCCTCTCCAAGAACGCGCTCGGCCCATTCGGGGCGGCAGATCAGAAGGTCGGGCAGATAGGTCTCGGGCCTGTTGTACACAAGCGGGCTGCCGTCGATCCGCGAGCAGTGCAGGCCATGAGCGCGCGCCACGGCAACGGGCGCGCAGCTGTCCCATTCGTATTGCCCGCCGGAATGGAGATAGATTTCAGCCTCGCCCCGAATGATGGCCATCGCCTTGGCCCCGGCGCTACCCATCGGCACCAGTTCGCCGCCCAGCGCCCTCGCCACCGCTTCGGCCTCGGGCGCTGGGCGGCTGCGGCTGACGACAAAGCGCGGGCTGGTGGTCATCGGCGGCAACGCTCTCGGCTGGTCGGACCGCAGCACGATGCCGCCATCAAGATCGGGCAGCGCGACCGCGCCGATGGTGGCGACCCCGTCCACTGCAAGCGCCACGTGCACCGCCCAGTCGGCGCGCCCCTCGGCATATTCGCGGGTGCCATCGACCGGATCGACGATCCACACGCGGCTTTGCGCGCAGCGGCGGGTATCGTCCTTTTCCTCTTCGGACAGAAGCCCGTCAGCGGGCCGCGCGGTGCGGATTGCGTCACATAGCAGCCGGTTGGCCGCCGCATCGCCCGCATCGCCCAGCGCTTTGCCGGTCAGGCTTGACCCCGCGCGTACCGCCAACGCCAATCGGCCAGCTTCGGTGGCAAGGCTGGCCGCCAATGCAGCATCGTCGAGATCGGCGAAACTCATTTGAGCGGCAGGATCTGCTGAATGATGTAACGTGCGGCTTCATCCGGCGTCATATCGACGGTGTTGACGCGGATTTCCGGATTTTCGGGTGGCTCATAGGGGCTGTCGATACCGGTGAAGTTCTTGAGTTGGCCGGACCGTGCCTTTTTGTACAAGCCCTTCACATCGCGGGCTTCCGCCACATCAAGCGGCGTATCGACAAAGATCTCGACAAACTCGCCCGGCTCCAGCATCTCTCGCACCATCTGCCGTTCGGCGCGGAACGGCGAAATGAAGGCGGTCAGCACGATCAGCCCGGCATCCGCCATCAGCCGCGCAACCTCGCCCACGCGGCGAATATTCTCGATCCGGTCCGCTTCGGTAAAGCCGAGATCGCGGTTGAGACCGTGGCGCACATTGTCGCCATCCAGCAGGAACGTATGGCGGTTCATCACGAACAGCTGCTTTTCGACCGCGTTAGCAATGGTCGATTTGCCGCTGCCCGACAGGCCGGTGAACCACAGCACCCGCGCGGTCTGATTTTTCATCCCGGCGTGATCGGCGCGGGTAATTTCGGTCGGCTGCCAATGGACATTGTCCGCGCGGCGCAACGAGAACGCGATCATTCCTGCCGCGACGGTCGCGTTGGTGAACTTGTCGATCAGGATGAAACCGCCCAGCTGGCGGCTGGTTTCGTAGGCTTCAAAAGCAATCGGTCGGTCGGTGGCAAACTCGGCCACGCCGATGGCATTGAGGCCCAGCGTCTTGGCCGCGAGATGTTCGAGGCTGTTCACGTCGATCTCGTATTTGGGGGGCTGAATCGTGGCGGTGACCATCTGGCTGCCAATCTTCAACCAATATCCACGGCCGGGCTTGAGCGCCTCTTCGTCCATCCACACAAAGGTGGCGCAGAACTGGTCCGAGGCTTGCGGCGGATCGCTCGCTGCCGAGATCAGGTCGCCGCGGCTGCAATCGACCTCGTCTGCAAGGGTGAGGGTGACAGACTGGCCGGCAACAGCTTCGTCCAAATCGCCATCAAATGTCGTGATCGACTTTACAGTACAGGTCGTGCCTGAGGGCACGATCCGCACCGCATCGCCTGGCCGCACCACGCCGCTGGCAATCTGGCCCGCAAAGCCGCGAAAATCGAGGTTGGGGCGGTTGACCCATTGCACCGGCATCCGGAACGAAGCGCCTTGCGCCGCCGCGGCATCGACCTCGACCGTTTCGAGATGCGCGATAAGCGCGGGGCCAGAATACCACGGCGTATTGTCCGACAATGCGGTAATGTTGTCGCCCTTGAACCCCGAAATCGGGATCGCGGTGAAATCCGTAATGCCGATGCTGGTCGCAAAGCTGCGATACTCTGCGACAATCTGATCAAACACGGCCTGATCGTAACCCACCAGATCCATCTTGTTCACCGTCAGCACCACATGACGGATACCGAGCAGGTGGACGAGGTAGGAGTGCCGCCGCGTCTGTTGCAGCACGCCTTTGCGTGCGTCGATCAGGATGACGGCGCAATCGGCGGTCGAGGCGCCGGTGACCATATTGCGGGTGTATTGTTCATGTCCCGGCGTATCGGCGACGATGAACTTGCGCTTTTCGGTGGTGAAGAACCGGTAGGCGACATCGATGGTGATGCCCTGCTCGCGCTCGGCGGCGAGACCATCGACCAGCAGCGCGAAATCGATCTCCTGCCCTTGCGTCCCGTGCCTCGCACTGTCGCTTTCGAGCGCAGCGAGCTGATCTTCAAAAATCATTTTGGAATCATACAGAAGCCGGCCAATCAGCGTGGACTTGCCATCATCCACGCTGCCGCAGGTGATGAACCGCAGCAGGCTCTTGTGCTGGTGCGCATCGAGATAGGCGTCGATATCCTCACCGATGAGCGCATCAGTTTGAAAAGAGGAGGGGGCCTGAAAACCGGAAGGCGTGTCCATCAGAAATACCCCTCCTGCTTCTTGTCTTCCATCGAGGCTGACTGCCCCTTGTCGATCGCACGGCCCTGCCGCTCGGATCCGGTGGCCAGCAGCATTTCCTGAATGATGTCATTCATCGCTGTCGCATCGCTGATGGTCGCGCCGGTCAAGGGGTAGCAGCCCAGCGTGCGGAACCGCACAGATCGGGTTTCGGGCGCCTCGCCCGGCTCCAGCCGGAAACGGTCATCATCAACCACAAGGATCATCCCGTCACGCTCCACCGTGGGGCGCGGTTTGGAGAAATAGAGCGGCACGATATCGATGTTTTCCAGCGCAATATATTGCCAGATATCGAGCTCGGTCCAGTTCGAGATCGGGAAGACGCGGATGCTTTCGCCCTTGGCTTTCTTGGCGTTGTAGAGGTTCCACAATTCCGGACGCTGGCTTTTGGGGTCCCACCGATGCGCGGCGCTGCGGAAGCTGAAGATGCGTTCTTTCGCACGCGCCTTTTCCTCATCGCGCCGTCCACCGCCAAAGGCCGCGTCGAAACCATGGTCGGTCAGCGCGCGTTTCAGGGGATCGGTCAGCTGGGCTTGGCTGTAGAGCGCGCTCCCGGTGTCGAAAGGATTGATCCCCTGCGCCTCGGCATCGTCGTTTTGGGCGATGATCAGCTTGAGGCCGTATTCCCGCACGGTCTTGTCGCGGTGGGCGAGCAGATCGGCAAAATCCCACCCGCTTGCAACATGCAGCATGGGGAAAGGCGGGGGCGCAGGGTAGAACGCCTTGCGCGCCAGATGCAGCATGACCGACGAATCCTTGCCCACCGAATAGAGCATGACGGGATTCTCCGCTTCGGTCACAACTTCGCGGAAAATATGGATGCTCTCGGCTTCAAGCCGCTCGAGATGGGTCAGATTGCGCATGCTGTGCAGGTAAAGCCTGCGTGCCTGTTCTCAAGCAACTTTGCCTTTATGCAGACATGGCAGGATTTCACTGGCTGGGCTCAGGCCGCGCGGGCGAGCAAGGTGATTTCGGCGCGGCTGAAGTCGAGCGCAGTGATGCCGCTCGCCACAAGGCAGTCGCCTGCGCTGGCCTGCGCCGATCCGTCCTTGGCGCTGACGGTGCCGGCCAGAGGAAGCACCAGCAAAGCGCCCGGATAGACGCCGCCAGTGGCCGCGTCAGGCGCGCCTTCGATCCGGTCGAGCCGGAAATGCGGGCCATCCACCAGGACTGTGCCTGCGGCAATGGTGCGGCGATGCTCGCTGGCGTAAGGCACGCCTGCGGCGACAGCGAGTGCGCGGTCAAGGTGCAATTCGCGCGGACGGCCATAGTCATACAGGCGGAAAGTGGTGTCGCTGGTCTGCTGGACTTCGACCAGCGCAAGACCGGGTCCGATTGCGTGGACCGTGCCGGCGGGCAGATAGAACAGGTCGCCCGCCTTCGCCGGGTGCCATGCAAGCATCGCTTCGATGGTGCCATCTTTTGCCGCAGCCGCGATCTCGTCCGGCGTAACCGGACGGTTGAAACCGATCGCCAGGCGCGCCTCCGGCTCGGCATCGAGAACCAGCCAGCATTCTTCCTTTCCAGCCTCGTCCGCAAGCGCGGTGGCATCGGAAGGGTGGACCTGAACCGAAAGCTTTTCGGAGGTAAACAGGTATTTCACCAGCACCCGCGGAACTTCTGGCGGCGGTTCAAACCAGATTTCGCCGATCCGCTGGCCGGGCGGGGCGATGAATGGGGCGGGGAGACGATCGCAACCCCACACCTTTTCGACCATCCGGGTCGGAATGCGGCGCGCAGTCACTGGTTGACAGCCCGTGGCAGCTTGCCCACCGCCTGGGCTCCGTCACGCGTGGTGATGAGCACATCTTCGCCCGACACCACGATACAGATGCCCTCAAGGCCGACGGCCGAGATCCGCGGGCCATCGCTCACCACAAGGACGTTGCTGCAGTGTGCCAGATCGGCCTGCCCGCGCACGATATTGCCATCCGCGTCGGCCTGGTCCGCCAGTGCATCGGCAAGGGCCGCCCAGCTGCCGATGTCCGACCATCCCATGTCAGCAGGGACCATCGCGGCCCGACTGGTATTCTCCATCACCGCATAGTCGATCGAATCTCCGGCGATCTGAACGAAGGGCTCGGCCGCAGGGTAGAAACGCGCGCCATCACTATGGCCGCCGGCCACTGACTCGGCGACCAGGCGCGCCATTTCGGGCCTGAAGGCCGCAAGCTGATCGAGCAGATGTCCGCTCCGAAACGCAAAGATTCCCCCGTTCCAGCTATACTCTCCGCTGGCAAGATAGGCCTCTGCCCGAATCCTGTCAGGCTTCTCGACGAACTCCCGGATGGCAAAGCCCCCCGCAAGCGGCTCCCCGCATCGCAGGTATCCATAGCCCGTTTCGGGACGGTCGGCGGCTATGCCGAAGGATACCAGATAGTCCTCGCGGGCGAGCGCTGTCGCGGTCATCGCGGCGGCGCGGAAGGCGGTGTTGTTGGCAATGTGGTGGTCGCTCGGGCACACCAGCATAACCGCATCACGCGGAAGCAGCGCAGCTGCCAGAGCAATCGCGGGGGCCGTGTTCTTCGCCGCGGGCTCAATCACCAGCCGCGCGCCCGGAACATCGCCTAGCTGCGCCATCACCAGATCGGCATGCGCTGCGCCCGCCACAACGATGGGCGCGGCAAAGCGATCATCCTGCGCCACCCGGCGCAGTGCCTGCTCGAACAGGGTTTCTTCGCTCAACAGAGGCAGGAACGGCTTCGGGGTCGCCTTGCGGCTGACGGGCCAAAGCCGCGTACCGCTGCCGCCGCACAGGATTACCGGATGGATCGCGGTCACTCAACTACCCCTTGATACTCAGGCGGCAGGTATTAGCATCGCGGCGTTAGAAGGCCAGTTCGAGAATGCAATGGCCAAAGGCCGTGGAAGAAGGACGAACAAGCCCAATCGCGGCTGCGACAAGCCCGGCAGTTTCACGACATCAGGCTGACACAAGCGCCCCATAAGCGGCAGCCGCAAATCCTGTGCGCTGGACGCAACCCGGATCGCAGCATAAGCGGCTCAGAACAATCTGCGGTGATCCCAGGGCGATCGTCAAAATGGAAAGTGATCCGAGAATGCAGCACCATTTTCACCCGACGGTATTGCGCGAGTACGACATTCGCGGGATCATCGGCGAGACGCTGAGCGCGGATGATGCGCGGGCGATTGGCCGAGCGTTCGGCACATTGCTACGCGAAGCGGGCGGGTGGACGGTAGCCGTGGGCTATGACGGGCGGGTGAGTTCGCCGATGCTTGAACACGCGCTGGTCGAAGGGCTGACTGCCAGCGGCTGCGATGTGGTGCGGATCGGCATGAGC
>JAACPW010000004.1 GCA_009995225.1 Sphingomonadales bacterium
CCTGCCATGGAACTGGGCGCCGCGCTCCGAAGCAATCGCAGCCTAAACCAGGCTACGCGCCGGTCGGCATCACACCGCGGCCTTCACCGGATGGATACATTTCTGCGCACAAGGGCCAAGCGCCCACTGCGCTGATTGCCAGCGCACCCTGATATTCATGTAAGGGCAACGAAAAACCCCGCCAACCGCGAGGCTGACGGGGATATCGTTGCCCTTGTGAGCGAGCGTAACCTTTGGAAACGGTTTAGTTGACCGCGTCCTTCAGCCCTTTGCCAGCCTTGAACTTGGGCTGGTTAGACGCCTTGATTTTCATCGGTTCGCCGGTGCGCGGGTTGCGCCCCGTTGATGCCTTGCGCTTGGCAACCGAAAAGGTTCCGAAGCCGACCAAACGCACTTCATCGCCCCCAGAAAGAGCCTTGGTAATCGCCTCAAACACGTTCTCGACAGCATTCGAAGCATCGCTCTTGGACAGACCGCTCGCGGTGGAAACTTCGCTGATCAGGTCGTTCTTGTTCATCTGGGAACCCCCTCACTTCAGGATATCGTTGATCTTGATGAATCGCGCATCTTGGAAAGGATCAGACTGAAACGTTTTTAGGTAGGCTGTCAAAGGCAAATAGCCGAGCTATGTGTGCCTTGCAGACAGCAAAAACGTTTGAGCGCCCGACGTGGGTCAAGCCCTGCTCAGTGTGATGAATGCCGTCTCCGGAAAGGCGCGACCCTGCCGCGAATCACGGCAAGTTCCGGCCTTCTAGCGGCTCAATGCGCAGTTGGCACCTCTGAGCTTGCCGGATTTGCTGCTGACTGAGCAGCCACAGGCTGGCTCGCCAGATCATCGGCTTCGGTCCACTCAATCGCTTCGAGCGGCTCGACCAGGGCGCGTGCAAGCACCTCGTCAACATGTGACACCGGCACGATTTCGAGCCCTTCCTTCGCGTTGGCCGGGATTTCCGCCAGATCTTTAACGTTTTCCTCGGGAATGAGAACGATCCTGATGCCGCCACGCAGCGCCGCAAGCAGCTTTTCCTTCAATCCGCCAATCGCCAGAACACGCCCCCGCAAGGTCACCTCGCCGGTCATGGCCACATCTGGGCGCACGGGGATTCCGGTGAACGTCGACACAATCGACGTGACCATCCCGATCCCGGCACTTGGTCCGTCCTTCGGCACTGCGCCTTCGGGAAGGTGGATGTGCACGTTCTTACGATTGATGAGGCTGGGCTTGATGCCATAGGCCGGCGCCCTCGCCTTCACGAAACTGAATGCGGCCGAGACGCTCTCGTTCATCACCTGGCCAAGCTTGCCCGTGGTCTTCACTTCACCCTTGCCCGGCGTGGTGACGCTTTCGATGGTAAGCAATTCACCGCCCACCGACGTCCAGGCCAGACCCGTTACAGCGCCGACCTGCGCCTCTTCTTCGGAAACGCCATGCTTGAAACGGCGTACGCCTGAAAAGTCGCCGAGATTTTCCGGAGTGATGGTGACGCTGGTTGTCTTCTTTTCAAGAATCTGTCGCAGGCTCTTGCGCGCCAGCTTGGCAATTTCGCGCTCAAGCGTCCGCACCCCGGCTTCGCGGGTGTAGTAGCGGATGAGATCGCGTAGCGCCCCTTCCTCCAGAGTGAATTCACCTGTCTTCAAGCCGTGTGCTTCGACTTGCTTGTCAACGAGGTGCCGCTGGGCGATTTCGACCTTTTCGTCCTCGGTGTAACCTTCAAGCCGTATGATCTCCATCCGGTCGAGCAGCGGCTGTGGCAAGTTGAGGCTGTTCGCGGTGCACACGAACATGATGTCGCTGAGGTCGAGGTCGAGTTCGAGATAATGGTCCTGAAACTTGGCGTTCTGTTCGGGATCGAGCACTTCGAGCAGTGCCGAGGCCGGATCGCCGCGGAAATCCTGACCAAGCTTGTCAATTTCATCAAGCAGGAACAGCGGGTTCGACGTGCCAGCCTTTTTCAGGTTGGCAACGATCTTACCAGGCATCGAACCGATATAGGTGCGCCGGTGGCCGCGGATTTCGGCCTCGTCGCGCACACCGCCCAGCGACTGGCGCACGAATTCGCGCCCGCAGGCCTTGGCGATCGACTTGCCCAGCGAGGTCTTGCCCACGCCCGGCGGGCCGACGAGGCACAGGATCGGACCCTTCAACTTGTTCGTGCGCGCTTGGACAGCAAGATATTCGACAATACGGTCTTTCACCTTCTCCAGCGCATAGTGATCGGCATCGAGCACCTCTTGCGCTTTGGCGATGTCCTTCTTCAACTTTGACTTCTTGCCCCACGGCAGACCGAGCAGCACATCGAGATAGTTGCGGATCACGGTTGCCTCGGCGCTCATCGGCTGCATCGAGCGCAGCTTCTTAAGCTCCGCGTGTGCCTTGGCCTTGGCTTCCTTGGAGAGCTTGGTCTTCTCGATCTTCTCGGTCAGCTCGGCAATCTCATTGCCGTCACTTTCGTCCCCGCCGCCCAGCTCGGACTGAATCGCTTTCATCTGCTCGTTGAGATAATATTCGCGCTGCGTCTTTTCCATCTGGCGCTTGACCCGGCCGCGGATACGCCGTTCGACCTGCAAAACCGACAGCTCGCCCTCCATGAAGGCCAAGACCAGCTCGAGCCGCTTGAGCGGATTGCCTTCGGTCAACAGCGCCTGCTTGTCCGAAACCTTGGCGCTGATTGCGGCTGCGATGGTGTCTGCCAACTGCCCAGCGTCATCGATCTCTGAAAGATCGATCGCGGCATCTTCGCCCAGCTTTTTGTTGAGCTTCACATATTCGCCGAATTTTTCTGTCACTTGACGCATCAAGGCAGTGACTTCGCTGCCCGACACGGTTTCGGGATCAACTTCCTCCACTTCAGCCAAAAGATGCGTGCCAACATTCTCCAAAGCCGAAAGCCGTGCACGCGCCTTGCCCTCGATCAGAACGCGCACCGTTCCATCGGGGAGCTTCAGTAACTGAAGCACCTGCGCAATAACGCCCACGTCATAGAGATCGTCGCCTTCGGGATCGTCGCAACCCGGATCAAGCTGGGCGAGCAGCACAATATCCTTCGATGCTTCCATGGCCGCTTCGAGCGCGGCAACGGATTTGTCGCGTCCGACGAAAAGAGGAACGACCATGCCGGGAAAAACGACAATGTCGCGCAGCGCGAGGAGGGGGTAAGTCTGAGTCATGTGTCTGTATCCGCGGTGCTCCCCGTTATCGGGTGAACGGGAGCGCCTTTGCACAGAATATGGGTAGGGTCTCCGAACCCCGCAATGTCTTTTTCGGAAGAAGCTGTGGAGCATGGGGCGAGGCGTTAACGCACGCGCGCTATGGCGTCTGGTGGATTGATCGAGGCAGACTATGAAGACCGGGGTTTGGATTGTGAGCGGGCTCGCTCTGACCGGCGTGGCAACGCTGCTTAGCCAGTCTATCACCGCACAGAACGGAATCGCGCTTGGCCTGTCAGGCTACCTTCCCATCATGCTCATCGGCACTTTAGGGCAATATTGCTTCTGGCGTGCCTTGCGAAGTGCAGTCGGCGATGTCTGGTCAGTGACAAGGGGCCGCAAGCGCAAGGCTGAAACACCCCCGGCTTCCCCCGGATCCAGTGGCTTATCAGGGTCAAAAGACTTGCCCCCCCTTTCGGACTTCGACGCCGACGCGGTATTTGCGCGTTATTTGGCCCAGCGGAACGACAACATGGAGCAGGCGCAGGGCGAAGCACCGAAGGGCGCAACGACGCGTGATCCCAGCGCCCACCCACAACGCGGATTTGGCCGAAAGGTGGTCTAGCCTTCGCCAGACCACTCAGACGCTTTTTGTCAGCCAAGACCCGGCAGATTGAAGCCTGGCGGAAGACCCATCGATCCCTGCATCTCGCGCATCTGCTGCTCCGACACCCGATCGGCCCGGTCGCGCGCATCGTTAAAAGCCGCCGCCACGAGGTCTTCAAGGATCTGCTTGTCATCAGGAACCATCAGGCTGTCGTCGATCGCCACACCAAGAATACGGCCCTTGGCGCTGGCGCGGACCTTTACCAGGCCGCCGCCAGCAGAACCTTCGACCTCGATTGAATCCAGCTTGACCTGCATATCGTTCATTTGTTTTTGGATCGTCTCTGCCGCCTGCTGGGCGGCTGCCATCATTTCTTCCATCGATTTCATCGCGGGGGACTCCTCAATTCCAGGGGGGACTGCCAGCGCCGGCACGTGCGGCGCGACTGGGGGTTGTGATCAGTTCGGCATCGGGAAAAGCCTCGAACGTGGCTTTGACCAATGGATCGGAGCGAATGCGTGCATCATCGGCGGCCGCTTCAGCAGCGGCGATTTCGCGCAAGGATGGCTGGGCCTGTCCGGTGCCCCGCTCAATCAGCCAACGCTTGCCCGTAACCTTGAACAACGCCTCACGAATGTCGGGCGAAGGGTCATCGGGAAAATCGTCAGCCTGCTGATAAATCAGGCATTCAGGGCCGATTTCGATAACCCGCACCCGGTCCCGCATCATCTGAGCAACACGCAAGTGACCGGCCGCATCGACCGTATCGACAAGCACCGCCCAGTCTTGCCCGGGTAACGACGCAACGGACGCGGGTTCAGGCGCGGCGCTTTGCGCTGGTACGCCAGCAGGCGCAGCGGCCAAACCATTCGCGGCAAGTTCCTCGATTCGCCGGGCGAGCTTGCCCGGATCGGGCATTTGCGCCGCATGAAGGATACGCAGCAAGGCCATCTGAAGCGATACCAGCGGATCGGGGGCGGTGCGCACCTCGTCGTGGCCCTTGAGCAGCAATTGCCACAACCGGTGCAACTCTCCCGGACCTAGCCTTGCCGCAAAGTCGGCGAGCGCCGCCCGTTCTTCCTCTGCCGGAGCATCCGGTTCCCCGCCGGACACCTGCGCCAAAGTCACGCGGTGCGTTAAATCCATCAGCGCACGCATCAGCGCCAACGGCTCCACACCTAATGCATATTGTTCGTCGACAGCGCCGAGCAAAGCCTTGGCGTCACCGGACAAAAGGTGGCCCAGCACGCGCCGCTGCGCGCTTTTGTCGGCAAGGCCCAGCATGTCACGCACACGGCTGCCGCTTACCCGGCCCTCGCCGTCCAGATCGGCATGCGCGATGGCCTGATCGAGGATCGAAAGCCCGTCGCGGACCGATCCTTCGGCCGCCGCGGCGATGATGCCAAGCGCTTCCGCTTCGGCCTCGACGCCTTCCAGATCGCAGATCCGCGCAAAATGTTCGGCCAGCATCGGCGCGGGGATGCGCCGCAAATCGAACCGCTGCGTGCGGCTCAGAACCGTGACGGGCAATTTATCGACTTCAGTTGTGGCGAACAGGAACTTCACATGCGGCGGTGGTTCCTCAAGAGTCTTGAGCAACGCATTGAAAGCATTGCGAGACAACATGTGAACTTCATCGATGATGTAAATCTTGTAGCGCGCCGAAACGGCCGCGTAACGGACCTGCTCGATAATCTCGCGCACGTCATCCACGCCGGTGTTCGAGGCGGCGTCCATCTCGATCACGTCGATATGGCGTCCTTCCGCGATGGCCACACAGGCCTCGCATACGCCGCACGGATCGATCGTCGGACCACCCTGTCCATCCGACCCCACGCAATTCAGCGCCTTGGCAATCAACCGCGCGGTCGAGGTTTTTCCGACCCCGCGCACGCCCGTCATCAAGAAGGCATGCGCCAGCCGGTCCCGCGCAATCGCGTTGGCGAGGGTCCGCACCATCGCCGCCTGGCCGATCAGTTCGGAAAAGGTTTGCGGGCGATATTTGCGAGCCAACACGCGATAGGGTTGGGCAGAAACGGGGGTCTGCGCCGGGCCTGGCTTCACCAAGACCGGATCTGGCGGGGTCAAGCCGGGGTCTGGCAGGGGCAAGACAGGGGGTGGTGACGGCTTTTCAGCGTCATCGAACAGCGCATTCTGACCGGCCGCCTCCAACTCGGCTGCCGTAGGGGCGCTGCCTGTCGTCTCAGGGTGGTCAGGGTCGGATTCGGTCATGTTGACTAGCTAGGCGCTCGGCGCCGCTTTGTCATGGTGCCCGACACAGCGAAGTCGTGCAAAAAAGGAGCCGAGCGACCCGCCGCAATTCACCTGGGCTGCTTCCTTCCGGACCTGACCCGGTGAGCGAACGCAAACGTCCACCCGACTCCCGGCGGCCCCTATGGCGCAAGCTTCGGCAAAAATCAACTCAGCGAAAATTGTCGGCGTAGGCCTGCAGTTTCAGCCGCTTGGGCGGAGTCGCGTGGACGCGCGCGACAATGCCGTATTTTTCGGCATAGGCCTTGGCTGCGTCCTTCGTGGGGAAGGTGAGATGCACCTGAGACTGTGTGTCGCCCGAGCCGGTCCAACCCATCAACGGATCGGCGAAGCGCGCCTCGGAATGCTCAAATTCGAGCACCCACTCATCGGTATGCGCCTTGCCCGACTGCATGGCGTGCTTGGTTTTCTGAAAGATACGTGCGCTCATGCCCTGCCCCTTAAATCACGAATCGCTGCGGTTGAAGGCATTTTTGGTCTTCATACTCGGCTTTTCCAGCCACGGCTGATCCGGCCAGCGATGCCGTGGATAGCGGCCCTTCATGTCCTTGACCACATCGCGCCAGCTGCCGCGCCAGAAACCGGGCAGATCGCGGGTCGATTGGACCGGTCGCCCACCGGGGCTGGTCAGCTTGAGCAACAGCGGCGTGGTGCCAATCATCGGCTGCGCATCCAGCCCGAACAGCGCCTGCACCCGAACCTCCACGCTCGGCGCGTCATCGCCTGCATAGTCGATAATGTGACGGGTGGCGGCAGGCGAAGTGAAGTGCGTCGGCGCCAAGCGGTCAAGCGCCGCTCTTGCGTTCCAATCGAGCAAGCCCAGCGCAGCATCCGCAAAACGGTGCGGCGGCAGATCGCAATCGCGTCGCCCGGCCAGCATCGGCGCGAGCCATTCCCCTGCGCGATCACGCAAGGATTCCGGTGACAGCGCCTCGACACCCGCAAATCTCGCGCGCGCAAGAAACCCTTCAGGCAAAACCGTCCCCAATCCTTCCACAGCCTTGCTCACAAGGATATCCACAAGCAGAGCGGGGTCGGGCGCGGGTTCCGGAACGCTTGCCAATATGATCGCACCGAGCCGCCGTTCACGTCGCGCCTCGACGCGATCCTTGTCGGTATTCCAGCGAATTATCACGCGTTCCTGCAATTGCTTGGCAAACATCACGGCGATGCGATCCGCGGCAAGTTCCGCCCCTGCTGTAATTCGCGCGCCCTTGGCCTGCCCCTGTGCGTCGCCAATCACAATCCATTCCGCGCGTGCCAGCGATGAAGCCGGATCAAGCACGTAGCCCCGCCCGCCTGCACTGATCCAGTTCTCTCCGGAGGAATCGCGGCGGCGGGCGACGAAATCCGGGCGGGCAAGCGCCAACGCTTCCCCGGCGTCATTCGCAGGGCTGGAACCGATGACGCCTGCCAGCTTTGCTGCTTGCTTCGCCCACCCATCGGCGATCCGTTGGGCCGCCACGCTGCGCGGCGCACGATCGCCGCGCCAGCGGATGAGGCTTTGAACCACGTCCTCTCCCCGCCCGCCCAGACCGCGCTCTTGAAGCAGCATCACCAGCCGCGCCGCCTCCGCGCCGCAGCCTGCCTGCGCTCCGTGGAGTACGGCGGCGGCCTGATCGGGCGCCATCGGCAGCGCGCCAATCGCTTCGCCCAGCGGCGTGATCCGCCCGTCTGCATCCAGCGCGCCGAGCACCTCCAGCGCGGCCCGTGCCGCTGCCACCGAGGCTTCGGGCGGCGGGTCAAGCCACGGCAGCGCCTGCGGATTGACCGTCCCCCACTTGGCCAGCCGCAGCAGCAATGGGGCAAGATCGGCCTGCAGAATTTCCGCCGGGGTAAAGGCCGGGCGGCCAGCATGACCCGCCTCCTCCCACAAGCGATAGGCCACTCCCGGCCCCTGCCGCGCCGCACGCCCGGCCCGCTGCGTCGCCGACGCCTGCGACGCGCGCCGCGTGACAAGATGTGTGGTGCCAGCCGCGCGATCAAACTCGGCCAGCCGCGCCACGCCGGAATCGACCACCACGCTCACCCCGTCTAGCGTCAGCGATGTTTCGGCGATGGCGGTGGCCAGCACAATGCGGCGGCGGCCGTGCGGATCGCGGCGGATGGCAGCGCGCTGGACTGCGGGTTCGATCTGGCCATGCAGCGGGTGGATAGGCACATCTGCAAGGCGCGCCTTCAGCCGTTCACGGACCCGCTCGATCTCGCGCACACCGGGCAGGAAGGCGAGAATGTCGCCGCTTTCCTCACGCCATGCGGTCAGCACGGCATCCGCTATCCGGTCTTCGACACCTTGTGCAGCATTGCCGCCCAACCACTTGATCGCAAGGGGAAAACTTCGCCCCTCGCTTTCGATCACTGCCGCGTTTTCACCCAACAGGTCCGAAAAGCGCACGCCGTCGATGGTGGCGGACATGACCAGCACGCGCAGATCTTCGCGCAACACGGCGCGGGTTTCGAGCGCCAGGGCCAGCCCGAGATCGCTGTCGAGGCTGCGTTCATGCGCTTCGTCAAACAGCAGGGCCGAAACACCGGGAAGCTCCGGATCATCCACCAGCCGGTTCACCAGGATCGCCTCGGTCACGATCAGAATGCGGGTGCGCGCCGAAACCTTGCTGTCGAGCCGGGTCATGTAACCCACGGTCTCGCCCGGCCTTTCGCCCAACAATTCGGCCATGCGCTCCGCAGCGGCGCGGGCAGCAACGCGGCGGGGCGAGGTGAGGATGATCTGGCCGGTGCACCAGGGCTCGCGCAGCAGATCGGGCGCGACCGCCGTTGTCTTGCCAGCGCCCGGCGGTGCAATCAGCACGGCGGCACCCTTGCCCGCAAGCGCGGCGCGAATGTCCGGCAGGACGGCGTGGATGGGGAGGTCGGGTTTCACAACAAAGGACCGTTCATGCTGGACTTGCCAAAGCATCGTCCTTGCTTCGCGCAAATTGGCATAAAGAACAACGGCCGTAGGCCTATCGGCCAGCTTCGCTTCCGACAAGCTCAGGGCAAAGGCAAAAGGTGCCTAATGCCCGCGCGCGACCGCGAATTGCGCGGCTTCGGCCATCGCCGCGCGCGCCTTGCCATCGGGGAAAATCGAGATCGCGTCGATCGCACGGTGGGCAAAGTGGCGGGCGCGTTCGCGGGTGTCTTCCAGCGCGTTGTGCTTTTCGATCAAGGCAATGGCATGGGCAAGGTCGTCGTTGGACGTACGGTGCCCGATGATCGCATCCTTCCAGAACTTGCGCTCATCTTCGTTGCCGCGCGCATAAGCGAGGATCACCGGAAGGGTCATCTTGCCTTCGCGGAAATCGTCGCCCTGATCCTTGCCCATCTCGGCGGCATCGGAATCATAATCGATCGCATCATCGACCAACTGGAACGCGACACCCAGATTTCGGCCATAGGCTTCGAGCGCGCGTTCCTGCTCTTCCGAACATTCGGCCACGACGGCGCTGATCTGGCTCGCGGCGGCGAACAGTGCCGCAGTCTTCGCGCCGATGATGTGGAGATATTGCTCTTCGCTCGTATTGATCTGGCGCTGGGCGGAAAGCTGCGAAACCTCGCCTTCAGCAATGACCGCGCTGGCGCGGCTGAGGATGGCGAGAACGCGCAAACTGCCGTCCTCGGTCATCAGTTCAAACGCGCGGCTGAACAAGAAATCGCCCACCAGCACGGTGGCAGGGTTGCCGAAAATAATGTTGGCCGCCGCCTTGCCGCGCCTGAGTTCGCTGCCGTCGACGACATCATCGTGGAGCAGCGTGGCGGTGTGGATGAACTCGACCGCCGCAGCAAGCTTATGATGGCGTGTGCCCTTGTAGCCAACCAGTTCCGCGCCCGCGAGGGTCAGCATAGGCCGCAACCGTTTGCCGCCGCCGGAAATCAGATGCCCGGCCAAACGCGGGATCAGCGGGATTTCGCTCTGCATCCGGTCAAGGATTACTGCGTTGACGGAGTTCATGCCGCCTGCGGTTAGCGACAGCATCGGATCGAGTGTCGGTGCCTTGCGCGGCAGGGGAAGAATGTCGGCACTCATGCTCCGCAGGCATTAGGGGGTGGTCGACATGCTTGGCAAGCGCAGAATTGCTGCTAGCTTCGCCCGCTATGCCGCAAGATCCGCACGCACCTGCCGCACCTGATCCGGTGCTCGCCGCTTTCCGCAAGAGCATCGACAATATCGATGCCGCACTGATTCATATTCTGGCCGAGCGGTTCCGGATCACGCAAGCCGTGGGGAAGTACAAGGCCAAGGCGACCTTGCCGCCCGCCGATCCCGAGCGCGAGGCGCGTCAGATCGCCCGGTTGCGCAAACTGTCCGAAGAAGCCGATCTGGACCCGGAGTTTTCCGAAAAGTTCCTGCGCTTTATCATCGAGGAAGTCATCCGCCACCACGAAAGCGCAGCGGCTGGCTAAGGCTTGTCGTTGTCAGCCGTGGGCAGCGATGGCTCTGGAGGTGGTGATGCTGGCGGCGGCGCAGTCCGCGCCGCTTCCAGCAATTCGGCACGCTCGCGCAGGATTCGCACCTGAGCACGGGTAAGGCGAACGCTGTCGCCATTGCCGAGCGATGCGTGGCGGCCCTTCCCGGGATAAATCAACGGTGCCCCCAGGCAGGTCGCATCCCGGCCGAAATCGATATTGCACTGGGGCCCGATCCCGCGCCGATCGATCTCTGGCACGGCAAGAGGGTTGTTGAATACGGTGCGCTGCCCTTCGAGACTATCTGCAGACGCGCATCCCCCCAGCAGGGCTGAGACAAGGACGATGCTCGCGCGGATAGGGATCATGCCTGTGCTGCTCCGACAACCTATTCTCTTTCAATTGCTTGGGCACCGTTAACAGCAACTGAACCGCTCATGGCAAACGCCCGTTCGGGTCCGGTGATGGGTCTGGCAGGGCCTCGAGCACCGCTGCAGGCGGAGCAGGAACGGGCGCAGCGATCGCTGCACCGTTTCGGGCGCGGTAAGCTTCCCGCCATGCGCGGCGTTCCTCCGGCGGCAATCGACGCAGGGCTTCGCGCCGCCGGAGCGATCGCGCGTCCTCACGCCAAGGCTGGCCGATATCTTCGCGGGTCAGGGCTTGGCCATTGTCGATCTTGCGCTGCAGGGCCTCGCGCCTGGCCGCGATCCGCGCTTCGGCAACGTCCTGACGCCGCGCCTCGGCGGCGGCAATCCGTTCACGCAACGCCGTCTCCTGTTCCGCTGTCGGCACCGGGAGCCCGGCGGTGCGGCGGCGTTCGATGGCGCTGTCGATGCGCTGGCCGATCCGCTCGTTACGGACCGCCAGCCGCCCTTTGCGCACCTCATCGATCCGGCGGAAAGCCTCACGCAGTTCTTCGGGCGTGTCGATCGGCCCGACGATTGCGACCTTGGCCACGGCTGTCGGTTCCGTGGCACCGGACGCTAACGCCGGGACCGGTGCATTTGCGGCCGCCGGCGCTTCTCCTGCGATGCGCGCCCAGACCGTCTCAGCCGATGGGACAGGGATGTCGAACTGTTGCAGCAGCCCCGTCGCGGTCGCCGCCGTCGCAAGCGCGCCGAAGCTGACAACACCGATGGCAAAGGTACGCCCGAGCCGCCAGCGCCGCCGCGTGCGGCGCAAGGGCGGCAAGGGCGCAGGCCGCGCCTCTGCCGAAGCCACCACACGGTTGGCGAACCCGGCAGACAGGCTGGGCACACCATAGGCGTCAAGCGCGCGGCCAAGCGAGCTGGCGCGCACGATGGGCCCGCCCGGATCGTGTTCGTTCACGCTCATGGCGCATCTCCCTGAGCCGTCCACGCCTGTCGCAGCGCCGCTCGGCCGCGGTACAGCAGGCTTTCAAAACCTTTGATGTTCATGTTCATCGCAGCGGCAGCTTCGGCATTGGGCAATTCCTCGTAATAGGTCAGCACAATGGCGGCGCGCTGGCGGTCCGGCAGGGCAGCGATCAGCGCACGGGTGGCGGCGTCACGCTCGTTCCCTTCGATCAGGTGGTCAGCGGGCGGGGTATCGTCAGCTCTGTCCGGCACCTCGCCACCCGGCAGGCGACGGGTGCGCCGTAACCGATCAATGGCGAGATTGGTCACCACCCGTTGCAGCCAGCCGCCAAGCCGCAAGTTTGGCGCCGCCAGGCTGCCAACCGGATGCCGTGCGGCAATTTGCGCAGCCCGATCCCACAACCGCAAAATGGCTTCCTGCACGATATCTTCGGATTCGGCCGCATCGCCGGTTATGCGGTAGGCAAGCCGATGCAGCGCGGCAGCGTGACGGGCGATCACCTCGCGCAAGGCCGACGCCTCGCCTGCGGCCAACCGTGCCGCCAATGCCGCATCATCGGCAGGGCAGATGCCGGGCAGAGCAATGGTCGAAGGATCGCTTTTGGCGTTCATGGTGCGTGTCGCAAAGGCCCCGCTTGCGTGAGTGTCAGACCGGTTGGCTTCCCTTCCAACGTGCGGGCACGGCAAACCCTTCGCAAGCGGCCCGCCGTCAATTCGCGCGCGGCAGGCGCAATTCGACCAGCAGCCCGCCCAGATCCTCACTGGTGCCAAGCGTTACGCTGCCACCGTAGATTTCCGCCACATCGCGCACGATCGCAAGGCCAAGTCCGGTGCCCGGCTTATCGGTGTCCAGCCTGACTCCCCGATCAAAGATGCGCACTCGCTCGGCCTCGGGGATGCCGGTACCATCATCTTCGACCCAGATCAGGCACATTTTGGGATCACGCGGGGCCTCGCATTCATCGGGGTCGATGGTGACGAAGACGCTGCCCCCACCATATTTGGCGGCGTTTTCGATGAGGTTGCCAAGCAGCTCGTCCAGATCCTGCCGCTCCAACGCGACCATGGCGGCCTTGCATCCCGCGATGTCGAGCCGCCCTGCGGGATAGAGCCGCTCGACAGCGCGGCGCACGGCTTCGGCGCTGGCCATCACATTGGTGCGCGCATGGCCCACCGCACGGCGGCCCACAGCCCGCGCGCGGGCAAGATGGTGGTCGACATGGCGCTGCATCGTGCGGGTTTCGCGCATCACCGCTTCACCCAGATTGGGCGCACGGGCGGTGGCGGCATTGGTCAGCACGGTCAGCGGGGTCTTCAAGGCGTGGGCAAGGTTGCCCGCATGGCGCCGGGCTTCCTCGGCCTGCCGCTCGGAATGTTCCAGCAGCGCATTCAGCTCCTCGACCAGCGGCTGCACTTCGAGCGGCAACGGCTCGGTAATGCGGTTCGCGCCGGTGGTGCGCATGTTCTGGATCGCTGCGCGCACCCGGCGCAGCGGCGAAAGACCGTAGCGGATTTGCAGCAACGTCATCACCAGCAGGCCAAGGCCCAGCACGGCAAAGCTCCAGATCAGGATCAGACGCACCCGCCCGACCTGCGCGTCCATCTGCTCGGTCGCGCTGGCGACGGCAAAGGTCCAGCGCGTCTCGCTGCCGGGAAGAATCACCGTGCGCTCGGCGATCCGGAGCGGCTCGCCCGCGAACTGGTCCGAATTGAAGAAATGCACCTCGCTGTCGAATTGCTCACCTGTGGGCGCGGCGCCCTGAAGGGTTAGCGTGCGGTCCCAAAGGCTGCGCGACGGCCACGGATCGTAATTTCCGCCGCTGATCTGCCAATAAAGCCCGCTGCCCGGTTCCAGAAACCGTTGGTCGCCCAAGGTGCGGTAGAAGTAAACCTCTCCGCTTGCGTCGATTTCGGCCGAGGCGATCATGGCGGTCAGGATGTAATCGAGCTGCTCGTCGAAATTGGCTTCAACCTGCGTGGTAAGCGTCCGTTCGAGCGCAATGCCGCCGCCGAGCAGCAGGACAAAGATCCACGCTGCTGCGATAATTCCCATGCGCCGCGCCAGGCTGGCGCGCGGCTGTTTGACGCTCAATGTCTCGGTCAGGTCGTCGGGCACCGCCTCGCCCTCACCCGCAGGCAAGCGCGTGGGCGCATCGCCACCGCGAACCGCTGCCTCAGGCGCGCGGTTGGTCGGCGGGGTCGTCGAGGCTGTAACCGAGGCCACGGATGGTCGATATCACGTCTGCGCCAAGTTTCTTGCGAATCCGGGTGACAAACACTTCGATCGTGTTGGAATCACGGTCGAAATCCTGGTCATAAATGTGTTCGATCAATTCGGTGCGGCTGACCACCTTGCCCTTGTGATGCATGAGGTAGCTCAGCAGCTTGTATTCCTGCGCGGTCAGTTTGACCGGCTCGCCATCCAGCGTGACGCGGCCCGAACGCGTGTCCAGCCGGACATTGCCTGCCGTAAGTTCCGACGACGTGTTTCCCGAAGCGCGGCGGATCAACGCGCGCAGGCGGGCAATCAGTTCTTCGGTCTGAAATGGCTTTGCAAGATAATCATCGGCGCCCGCATCCAAGCCGGCGACCTTATCGGACCAGGAATCGCGCGCGGTCAGAACCAACACCGGAAAAGCGCGGCCCTCGCGCCGCCACATGCCAAGCACGGTCAACCCGTCAATCTCGGGCAGACCCAGATCGAGCACCACGGCATCGTAATCTTCGGTCGAGCCCATGAAGTGCCCGTCCTCGCCATCGACAGACAGGTCGACCGCATAGCCCTGCCCTTCCAGTGTCGACTTGAGCTGGGCACCAAGGGTCGGTTCGTCTTCGACGATCAGAATGCGCATGATCCACCATTTCCAAGCTTTGTGTTGGCGCGGGTCGTGCGCTTTTGAGGGGCCAGCGTCAAGCAACCGGCCTGGACTTGCATCACGCCTTTCCCCCGAGAACCACACATTCCGGCCGGTCCGTCAGCGCGAACGGCCGATGACGCGCCCGGTGCGGGCGTCGACATCGACATGGGTGACACGGCCATCCTTGATGAACTTGAGCCGGTAGGCCCGTGCGCTCGAATCATAGGCGAAGCCCAGATACTCAGCGCCCTTCATCATCGGCAGGATTTTGGCTTCAATCTCGCCCGAGCGCATGATGTTGCCCGCCTGCGCCTCACGCCGGGCCTCACCCTGGTCACCGCGCACCTGATCCTGCGCCACACCGGGCGCATGGATCAGGCCGAACGCGGCGGACAAGCCAAAACAGAGAGGAATAAAGCGTTTCATCACAATATCATGCCTAGCCCGGTTCCATTGAACAAGCCGTGAATGGTTTTATTGCGCCGCGTCGGCCCCGTTCTTGAGCAATTCGTATGTGATGGAGATGTTCACCCCGGCCTGCACCATGCCCGGCTGTACCGGCGCGGCATCGGCTGACTGGAGAACGATCCCGCGCCCCTTGGCCATTTCCGGCATCGGGCCGTTTCCGGCAATGCTTTCACTGATGGCCAGCACCTTGACCCCATCATAGCCCAGCATTGCGGCATAGGACTGGGCCTGTGCCGCAGCCCGCTCGACCGCGCGCTTGCGGGCTTCGGCCTTGGCGGTGGTGTCATCATCGATGCTGAAGTTCGGCCCGCTGATATCATTCGCACCCGCCGTTACGAGCGCATCGAGCACACGGCCCGTATCGTCGATCTTGCGCAGGATCACGCTGACGCGGTTCGAGGCCTGATATCCACGGTACACCTGACGCTGGGTCGCCTGATCGTAGTCATAGCGCGCGTTCACATTGATGCCGGTGGTCTGAATATCTTTCTCGGCAATCCCGAGCGACGTGATGCGCGCGATCACTTTTTGCATCTCGGCTGAATTCTGTCGCAGAGCCTCTGTCGCGGTCGGCGCGTCGGTGGTGACGCCCGCACCGATGGTGGCGGTGTCAGGGGCGACATCGACGCTTTCGAAAACGTTGAGTTCGACGACCGGGCCGCTCGCGTCGATTTCGACATTGGCGGCGGCCAGAGCATGAGCGGGAAGCGTCAGGGCTGAAGCGGCGATAAAGGCAAGGGCGGGTTTCATCATAGGAATTGTCCTCCGGTTGGTCGCGCCTCTGAACCCGTTCAGCTTTCGCGAGACTGAACAGTTGCAGGCTTTGCATCAAACCCTAACACCGCGCGGGGCTTGTGGCGCGGGGGCTCTGCCCTTACTTGCCGCCATTCATGGCACAGCCCCCTATCTTCTCGCTTGAAGGCGTTTCCCTGCAACAGGGGGGGCGCTGGCTGTTTGGCGGCCCGGCGGCTGCGAGCGGCGCAAACCCGATAGACCTCCACATCATGCCGGGCGACCGCTTGGCGCTGATCGGCCGGAACGGCGCGGGCAAGACCACCTTGTTGCGGATCATCACCGGCAAGATCGAAGCGGATCGCGGACAGCGGCGGGTGAAACCGGGGACGCGGATCGTGTTCCTTGAACAGGATCCGGATTTCTCGCGCTATGCGACACTGATGGATTGGGCGCTGGGCGGCGAAGATGCGCCCGCTGCGCATGAAGTCGACGCCATTGCAGGGCAGCTCGGCATCGACATGAGCCGCGAGGCCGTGACCGCCAGCGGCGGCGAACGGCGCCGGGCGGCCATCGCCCGCGCGCTGGCGCAAGATCCCGATCTTATCCTGCTGGACGAACCGACCAACCACCTGGATCTGGCTGCGATTGACTGGCTGGAAGACTGGCTTTCGCGCTACCGCGGCGCCTTCATCACCATCAGCCATGACCGCACCTTCCTGACCCGCCTGACCCGCGCAACCCTGTGGCTCGACCGCGGGACGGTGCGGCGCAAGGAAGTCGGCTTCGGCGGCTATGAAGCGTGGGAGGAACAGGTCTACGCCGAAGAGGCACGTGCGGCCGATCGGATGGACGCCAAGCTGAAGCTGGAGGCGCACTGGCTGGAGCGCGGTGTGACCGCGCGGCGCAAGCGCAACCAGGGGCGGCTGGAGAAGCTCTACCAGATGCGCGCGGCCCGTGCCTCGATGATCTCGGGCGCAGGGACGGCCAAGCTGAAGCTGGCGAGCGATGATGACTTCAAGTCGAAGTCGGTGATCGTCGCGGAAGGCATCTCCAAGACCTATGGCGAGCGCCCGATCATCAAGCCCTTTACCCTGCGCATCCAGAACGGCGACCGCATCGGGATCGTCGGATCGAACGGCGCGGGCAAGACCACCTTGCTCAAACTGCTCACCAAGGAGCTGGAGCCCGACACCGGCAGTGTCAGCCATGCGCGCACCCTTTCCGGCGTGATGATCGACCAGCAGAGAAGTCTGCTCGAACCCGGCGCCACGGTGCGGCAGATCCTCGCCGAAGGGGGGGACTGGATCGATGTTCGCGGGGTGCGTAAGCACGTCATGGCCTACCTCAAGGACTTCCTGTTCGATCCCGGTCTGGTGGACACCAAGATCGGCATCCTGTCGGGCGGAGAGCGGTCCCGCCTACTTTTGGCGCGCGAGTTTGCCCGCACCGCCAACCTGCTGGTGCTGGACGAGCCGACCAATGACCTGGATCTCGAAACGCTTGATCTGCTTCAGGAAGTCATTGCGGACTTCGATGGCACCGTGCTGATCGTCAGCCACGACCGCGACTTTCTCGACCGCACGGTGACGGTGACACTCGGCCTCGACGGGTCGGGCAAGGTGGACATCGTGGCCGGCGGCTATGCCGACTGGGAAGCCAAGCGCAAGGCACCTGCTGCGACGGGCAAGGCCGGCGCCGGCGGGGTCGGGGGCGGGAGCAACGCCCGCGCTGGCGACACGTCCGGCAAAGCCATGCCCGCCAAGCCCGCTGCGGCCCCCAAACTTACCTACAAGGACCAGCGCGATTACGAGATCCTGCCCGACCGGATCACGGAACTCGAAACCGCAATCGCCAAGGGCGAGGCGCTGCTGAACGACCCCGAACTCTACGCCAAAGACCCGCAGCGGTTCGCGACCATCAGCGAGGGTGTCGCAAATGCGCGGGCCGAGAAGGACGCGGCCGAGGAACGCTGGCTGACGCTGGCCGAACTTGTCGAGGGATGAACGCCCCCGCACGGGGGGACAGGGTCGAAGCCTTGCGGGCGCGTATCGCCGCCTGCACCTTGTGCGCCGCACACCTGCCGCTGGGCCCGCGGCCAATCGTGCGCTTTTCGACCACTGCCCGCCTGCTCATCATCGGCCAGGCGCCCGGCACCCGCGTCCATGCCAGCGGCGCGCCGTGGGACGACGACAGCGGGGACCGGCTGCGCGATTGGCTGGGTCTGGACAAGGCGGCCTTCTACGATGCCGCCAAGGTCGCCCAGATGCCGATGGGCTTCTGCTACCCCGGCAAGGCCCGCGGGGGCGATGCGCCGCCGCGTAGGGAGTGCGCGCCGCAGTGGCATGACGCGGTGCTCGGCGTTCTGCCCGAAGACCGCCTGACCCTGCTGGTCGGTGTCCACGCACAGGCACGCTACCTGCCGCATCTCAAGCGCCTGTCGCTGGCCGACCGCGTGGGCCGCTTCGGCATGGACCTTCCCTTCATCGCCCTGCCCCACCCTTCGTGGCGTGCGCGGCTGTTCATGGCGCGCCACCCGTGGTTCGCAGCCGATATCCTGCCGCCGCTGCGCGCCCGGATCGCACGCCTGATCGGGCCTGTTGGAGACACATGAGACACTGTCCAGAAATAGAAAAAGCACCCCCCGCCCGCTTCAAGTGATCCGGTAAAACTCCGCCACCCGTTCCAGCGCAATGCGCAGCACCAGCTTGCCGCTGCGCGCCGGCCAGCCCAAGGTTTTTTCCGCCTCGGGCAGCGCCTCGCCCGCGCAGACCACCCGCCACAAGATATCCTCAAGCCCCCGCCCTGCGGCCTTGATCGCGCCATCGAAACGTTGGCGCGCCGCGACCTGCCGCTCGCTTGACGCCAGCCCCTGCTGCCCTGTCGATTTCACCCGCACCGGATCCCAGCGCATGGTCACACTCGGGGACAACTGCGCGCGCTCGTAATCCGCCCGCAGCGCCTCGCCCGCATCGAGCAGCCGGTCGGTCAGATGCCCGCGCGCATGAAGCCAGACCAGCGGACTTTCGGCAAGGTTGACCGTTACCGTGCGGCGCGGCTTGGCATTGCCGGCCCGGCCGCCCCGGCGCGGGCCTTCGGGGGTGAGTTCGCGTTCGACCAACTGGCGCTTCATGCTGATTTTCTCCACTGGATAACAAAAGGCGACTTGCCAAGCGCGCACATCTGTAGGAAAGAAAAAACCAATACGGTTAAATCAGGCGAGTCCCCATGACCAACCGCATCCGCGACATTCGCAAGGCCAAGGGGCTGACGCTGGCCGACCTGGGCGCTGCCTGTGATCCGCCGACCACCGCGCAGACCATCGGGCGGCTGGAGACAGGGATGCGGCAATTGTCGCTGACGTGGATGAACCGGATCGCCGCCGCACTGGGCGTCGAAGCTGCCAGCCTGATGCGAGGCGAAACCGCCGCGCCCGCGCAGATCGTGGCGGAACTCACCGCCGCCGCCGGGCCGGAAGCCCTCACCACCCCGCGCGAAGCTGTCATGCCGAGCGAGCTTGGCGGTGATGATGGCCCCGCACCGATGGTGCTGGCGGTGAAGGACAGTGTCGGCGAATACCGGCCCGGCGATCTCGTTTGGCTGCGCCCGCTTGATCTGGCTGAAGACGCCAGCGCCGTAAGCCGTGCCATGACCCGCGCCATGAACCGCGATTGCCTGCTGCCGCGCCCCGGCGGACGCTTTGCCTTCGGGCGGCTGATCGACCGTCGCGGGAGCCTTGTCGGCCTGCTGCCGCCGGGGGCGGGGCAAAAGCAGGTGGTGGTCGACAATCCGGCCTGGATTGCGGTCGCCTTCATGCTGGTCAGGCCGCTGTAATGGCAACGGTGTAAGGCAGATCGCCGTGAAGCACGTCCTCGCCCTGTCGACGCTCTATCCCAACCCGGTCAATCCGCGGTTCGGCACCTTTGTCGCGCGTTCGCTGGAGGCGCTGGCGAAGCGTGGCGACTGGCGGGTCACGGTGGTCAGCCCCATCGGCCTGCCTCCGCTGGCGCTGGGGCGCTACCGCCCGCTGGCCGATCTGCCAGAGGTGAGCGAAGAAGGCGGGATCACGATCCACCGCCCCCGTTTTACACTGATCCCGCGCATCGGCGCGCGCCGCAACGCCACCGCCATCGCCCGCGCCGCCCTACCGCTGGTGGAGCGGATTCACGGCGAAACGCCGATCGATGTGCTCGATGCCCAGTTCTTCTTCCCCGATGGCCCCGCCGCAGCCGAAATTGCGCAAGCCACCGGCCTGCCACTGTCGATCAAGGCGCGGGGCAGCGATATCAGCCTGTGGGGGGAACGTGACTTTGCGCGCAAGCAGATGCTGGACGCCGCAGCCACGGCCACCGGCCTGCTGGCTGTCAGCCGCGATCTGGCGGGACAGATGGTGGGCATGGGGATGGATGAAGCGAAGATTACGGTACATTACACCGGGCTTGACCGGGACCGCTTCCGCCCCTTCGAACACACCCAGCTGCGCGCGCAGCTGACCCGCGAATTGGGTTTTGACCTTCCCGATAACGCGCCGATGCTGGCCTGCGTGGGCGCCTTGATCGAGCGCAAGGGCCAAGGCATCGCGATCGCGGCGCTGCGTGACATTCCCGGCGCCCGGCTGGTGCTGATCGGCAAGGGCGAGGACGAGGCCCGGCTGCGCGCATTGGCCATCAGCGAAGGTGTGGGCGACCGGGTGCATTTTGCGGGATCGATCGATCACGACCTGATGCCGCTGATCCTTTCCGCCGCGGACGTGATGGTGCTGCCCACGGTGAGCGAAGGGCTCGCCAATGCCTGGGTCGAGGCGCTGGCCTGCGGAACGCCGGTGGTGACGAGCGATGTGGGCGGCGCGCGCGAGTTGATTGCGTGCGATACGGCTGGGCGGCTGGTGGCGCGCAATGCGCAGGCGGTGGCAGCCGGGATCAACGCGGTGCTGGGCAATCCGCCCGCGCGCGCAGCTGTGGCCGCGCTGATCGAGCATTTCAGCTGGGACGCCAACGCCGCCTCTCTGGCAGCGCATTACGAAAAGCTAGCGTGCGGCGGGGACTAGGCCCCGCCCTGCCCTGCCTTACGCCTGCCCGCGGGCGATCTTTTCCTGCCGGTCCGCCGCGCTTTCGGTCGGCACGAAGCTGTTCGAGGTTACACCCATCCAGATCAGCAATGGCCCCGCCATGTAGATCGATGAATAAGTGCCGATGAACAAGCCCGCAGTGATCGCGGCGACCATGCCGAACAGGCTGGGCGGGCCGACGATCAGCAACGGGATCAGCGCGATGAACAGCGTCAGCGACGTCATCACCGTGCGCGCCAGCGTTTCGTTGACCGACAAGTCCAGCAGCTCGGGAAGCGGCATCTTGCGGTATTTCTTCAGATTCTCGCGAATGCGGTCATAGACGACGATGGTGTCGTTCAGCGAATAGCCGATGATCGCGAGGATCGCCGCGACGATCTGGAGGCTGAACTCCATCTGCGTCAGCGCGAACAGACCGACCGTGACCGAAACGTCATGCACCAGCGCGAACATCGCGCCCACGCCGAACTGCCATTCGAACCGGACCCAGATATAGACCGAAACCGCCGCCATCGCTGCCAGCAGCGCAAGGATCGCCTGATTGCGGAATTCGCCTGCAACCTTGCCCGACACGGTATCGTTACCGTCCTTGCGGGCATCGGGATATTGTTGCTCGATCGCGCCGATCACATTGTCACCGATCGCGGTGGCCGCGCCGGGGGTGTCTTCTGCGCCTTCAGGCAGCGCGACGCGGATGGAAACCTGGTTGGGCGCGCCGAATTCCTGCACCACCGGCTCGCCGTAGCCCAGCCCGCCCACCAACTCGCGCAGCTGGGGAATGGGCGCGGTCTCGCGCTCGGCAAAGGTCATGCGCACTTCCTGGCCGCCGGCGAAATCGACCCCGAAATTGAGGCCGTTCACCGCCACCGCCGCCCAGCTTCCCACAATCAGCACGATGCTGAGCACGAAGAACGGGATGCGCAGTTTCAGGAACTTGATGTTCGTGTTGTCGGGGACGAGCTTCAGGAGTTTCATCGTCTCGTTCCTCTCAGATCGTGATATCGTTGGGCCGCGCCTTGCGCAGCCATCCGGCGACCATCATGCGGGTCAACGTCACGCCGGTGAAGACCGACGTGATGATACCCACCACCAGCACCACCGCAAAGCCCTTGACCGGCCCGGAGCCGAACGCGAACAATGCGACGCCCGAGATCACGTTGGTGAGGTTGGCGTCGAAAATTGCGCGGCTGGCTTCCTTGTAGCCGGTTTCAACCGCTGCGACGACCCTTCGGCCCCGCGCGCGTTCTTCGCGGATGCGTTCATTGATCAGCACGTTGGCATCGACCGCCGCACCGATGGTGATGACGAAGCCCGCGATCCCCGGCAGCGTCAGCGTGAAGCCGCCCAGTGCCATCAGACCCAGCAGCATCAGAACGTTGAACACCAGTGCGATCGTCGCATAGACCCCGAAGCGGCCATAGGTCGCCATCATCAGCGCGATCACGGCAAGGCTGCCAATGGCCATCGCGAGCAGGCCCTTGCGGATCGAATCCGCGCCAAGATCGGGCCCGACCGTGCGTTCCTCGACAATCGCCAGCGGCACCGGCAGCGCGCCCGAGCGC
This sequence comes from Sphingomonadales bacterium, assembly GCA_009995225.1. Lineage (GTDB taxonomy): Bacteria > Pseudomonadota > Alphaproteobacteria > Sphingomonadales > Sphingomonadaceae > Erythrobacter. The sequence continues at coordinate 22,455 of JAACPW010000004.1, forward strand.
AGCGCGATCGCCAGGCTGTTGGCGCTTTCAGGGGTGAAACTGCCCGAAATCTGGGCGCTGCCGCCGATGATCGGCCCATTGATGTTGGGCGCCGACAGCACCTGACTATCAAGAATAATGGCAAAGGGTTTGTTGACGTTTTCGGTCGTCAGCTTGGCAAACTTCGCCCCGCCCTGCGCATCGAAAGTGATGTTCACGACGCTCTGGTTGGTTTGAGGATCGACCCCGGCCTGCGCGCCGGTCAGGTTTTCGCCGCGAATACCGCCAAGGCGGCGGACCGTCACGGACTGCCCTTCAAACGGCGTGCCCGGCGCATAGGGGAATGTCTCGGTGCCGACCTGCGATCCGGCAGGATCAGCTACCAGCTTGAATTCGAGCTGCGCGGTCTGGCCCAGCAGTTCCTTGAGCGCCTGCGGGTCCTGAAGGCCGGGCACTTGCACCACGATACGGGTATCGCCCTGCCGGATGATCGTCGGCTCACGCGTTCCCAATTCGTCGATCCGGCGGCGCACCACCTCGGTCGCGCTGGTCATGGCATCGTCGATGGCCTGATCGACCCCGGCGTCGTTCTGGGACAGCACCATGCGCTGACCATCGACCACCTGAAGGTCCCATTCGCGCACCGTGGTCTGGCCTTGCATCACCGGCTCGATCAGCCCGCGCGCGCGATCAATATCGGCGGCGTTTTCCAGCATGAAGGACAATTGCCCGCCCGCGGTCGACACATCCCCGATGCGGATACGGGGGCTGGCACCGCGCATCAGCTGACGCACCGTTTCTTCCATATTGTCCAGTCGCTGGCTGCGCACATCCTCTGCCGACGCTTCCAGCAGCAGGTGGGAGCCGCCGGCCAGATCCAGCCCGAGATTGACCTGCGGGTTCGGCAAGGCCGACGGCCAGTCCAGCCCGGCCACATTGAACAACGAAGGCAGCGCAAGCAGCGAAGCGGCCAGCGTCAGCCCCCACAGCCACAGCTTTTTCCAGAGCGGGAATTCGAGCATTGCGTCAGGGTCTCACGCGCAAAAGGTCAGGGTGATCGCAGCCTTGCGGCGCCGATCAGTCGTTGGCAGGCTTGCCGCCCGGCAGGATGATGTCGCCCAGTGTTGCCTTGACGGCCTTGACCCGGACATTGGTGCCCAGTTCCAGTTCGACATAGGTCTCGTCGACTTTCAAAACCTTGGCTACAAGACCGCCCGCCGTGATGACCTGATCGCCCTTCTTGACGGCAGCGATCTTGGTCTGGTGCTCTTTCTGGCGCTTCATCTGCGGGCGGATGATCAGAAACCAGAAGATCGCGATCATGCCAATGATCGGCAGGAAGCTGGCCCAGGCAGGCGGCGCGCCAGCGGCACCGGCAGCGGCGGCAAGAAGGTCGAATGTCATGCGATAAAGCCCGTCAGGATCTCGTTGCAGTTATGGCAGGGGTTAGCCCCGACCGTTCAAGTGGCCGCGCCTAGCAGCATTGCAAGCGCCCCGCAATCGCGTGGCCACCGTGCGGAGGAGCGACTACTACAAGACTTTGTCCCAAACCGGCTTGCCAGCCCCAATCCACCCCCCTATAGGCGCGCCTCCACTGGTGTCGGGACGTAGCGCAGCCTGGTAGCGCATCACACTGGGGGTGTGGGGGTCGGAGGTTCGAATCCTCTCGTCCCGACCAGTGGACTTCACGCAAAAGCTGAACCTGAGGCGGGCGGCGAAAGCCGCCCGTTTGGCTGTTCCTTGCATCCGTCTCTCCGTTGCAAGACGATGATCTTCCCGGTCACGCGCCCAACGACCGTTTCGTCGCACTGCGCTTTGCATGGGATGTCGGACCAGCACCGGCAGGGACGTATTTCTGTTCCGTGACGAAACTCGCCGCTTGGCAGGGCAAGGCTGTTATCGGTGGTCTGTGCAGTCGTTCGCTGATCCGACTGCGGACGGTCAAGCCCGATCATGGCCTTGCATGGCGCGCGGTACACCTCAACGGTATTGCGCAAGGGGGATCATTACCCTAGTCCGCCGCGCAAGTTGATGAATTTGCGGTGTCGAAATTATGCGGTTTCTGGTTACGGGCGGCGAAGGGATGCTGGGACGGGCTTTTGCCCGGCTCACCCCGCAGTTGGCTGGATCGATGGTGTATGCGCCCGGCAAGGGTGCGCTTGACGTCCGTGATGCCGAAGCAATGGCTGCAGCCGCGCCTCACGCTCAGGATGGCTGGGTGGTGCATTGCGCAGCGATGGTAAACGTCGAAGGCTGCGCCCGCGATCCTGACACGGCGTGCGACATCATCGTCGGCGGCACCAGGAACGCGATCGCTTTGGCCCGCGCGGCAGGTGCCCGGCTGTTCTACCCCCAGAGTTTCCTGGTTCATGACGGGCGGGACAACCCGATCCCCGAAGACGAAACGCCCCGCCCGCTTGCCTTGTACGGTGAGCTCAAATATGAATGCCAACGCCTCATCGAGGATGCGCTCGACGATGCGCTGATCGTAACGATGGCAGGCTTTTTCGGCGGGGAGGAAGCGGACAAGAACTTTGTCGGGCGGATCATTCCCGCGATGCACACGGCGATCCTGCGTGGCGAAACCCGCTTTGCCGTTGGCGACCGGGTCTGGCAGCCTACGTGGACCGACGATCTGGCCTTCAACGCGCTTCACCTGATGCAGGCAGGCTGCGCGGGCCGCTACCAGATGGCCTGCCACGGCGAGGCGAGCTTTGCTGATCTTGCATCCGAAATCGTGCTGGCCCTTGGCTGGGCCGATCGTTTGACGATCGATCCGGTAGATGTCACCAAGGTTGCCGCAAATGAACTCGGCCGCCGCCCCGACCGGGCCGTGCTTTCATGCGAGCGGCTGCGTGCCGAACGGTTCGATCTTCAGCGCGATTGGCGGGCGACCCTCCACGCCTATTTGCGCCACCCCTTTTTCAATCAATATCGCTTTTCCTGAGAGACACAATCCCATGACCAAGCTGTTCCAGCCGCTCGAAAACCCCGCCTTCATTCCGCTGCGCAACCGCACCGTAATGTCGGCGATGAGCCGCAGTTTCGCAGACAGCGAGCGATGTGCAACCGACGATATGGCGGCGTATTACACGCGCCGGGCCGAAGGCGGAGCAGGTCTGATCCTGACCGAAGGCACCCTGATCCACGCGTCGGGCGACGGATGGGCCAACGCGCCATACATCGCAGAAGCCAAGCATGCCGATGCCTGGCGCAAAGTTGTGGACGGTGTTCATGCCGAAGGCGGCGCGATCGCCTGTCAGCTTTGGCACATGGGCCGCATCAGCCACGAGGATTTCACCGGCGATGCCCCCGTCAGCTCGACCAGTCAGGCCGCAGCGGGCGTCAATCGCCAGAACAACAAGCCCTACGGCACCCCCCGCGCGCTTGAAGCGAGCGAAATGCCCGGCATTTACGGTCTGTTTGCCGACGCGGCCGAACGCGCGCTTGGCGCCGGCTTCGATGCGGTTGAGCTGCACATGGGCCACGGTTATCTGCCCGATCAGTTCATGGATGGTCAGGTGAACGACCGCACGGACCAGTATGGCGGCTCGGTCGAAAACCGCTGCCGCTTCGCGCTCGAACTGGTCGAGGCTGTAACCAAGCGTGTCCCCGGAAAGCAGGTGATGGCGCGTATCTCGCCTTCGCGGATGATGGGCGGATTGTATGAATGGCCCGAGCTTGACGAGATGATCGCTCACCTCATCCCTGCCCTTGGCCAGCTTGGCCTCGGCGCGCTTGATGTCAGCTGCGCCAATTCGCCCTACGCCGAAACGGCCGGCCGCATGGTGCGCAAGATCCGCCCGCTGTTCGATGGTGTCATCGTGGCAGGCGCGTCGCTCAGCCCGCAAGAAGCCGAGGCCGAACTGGAAAGCGGGTTTGTCGACGCGATCACGTGGGGCCGCGCTTTCATCGCTAACCCCGATCTCGTTCGCAAGATCACGCATAACGAGGAGCTTGCGGCCTTCGACGACACCATGCGCAACACCCTGGTCTGACGCGGGAGAATGTGATTTCCACCGGGGAAACAGGCGCCGCGCCCGGCTGGCGTGGACGGCGGATCTTGGGCGCTGCGGTCTTTGGGGTGCTGGTGTTGGCCGCCGCTTTGCGGTGGTATGGTGCCGACTTCGGACTCCCCGCGCTGAACGACCCTGACGAATTGATGTTCGAGCTTGGCGCGATCCGGATGCTCACGTCCGGTTCGCTCAATCCCGGCTGGTTTGGTCATCCCGCCACAACCACCATTTATGTTCTGGCACTGACCAAGATCAGCGTGCTCGGCTTTGGACTTCTGACCGGCGAATATGGCGGGCCGGAAGACTACATGGCGGCGGTCTATTCAAATCCGGCTTTAATGATTCTTCCCGGACGACTGGCCATGGCCGCTTTCGGCGTTCTGGCCATATGGCAGACATGGCGTCTCGGGCGATTGCTGCGATCCGGCCGAGAAGGCTGGCAGATCGGGATCTTCGCGGCGCTCCTGCTCGCGGTGAGCCCGGTTTTCGTGGAATATTCCCAGATCATCCGATCCGATGTGATGGGCACCGCCTTCATGCTCCTGTGCCTTGGCGCAGCCTTGCGGATCGCGGCTGACGGTCGCCGTTCCGATTATGGGTGGGCTGCGCTTTGGATGGCGCTCGCGGTCGCATCGAAGTGGCCCTTTGCAATCGTATCCCTGTCAGTAGCAGGAGCATGGTTTGCCTATCTGCGCACGCACAGCGGTTCCCAATGGCGCAAGCAGCTGCTGAACATCGTCGGCTTCGCCGCCGTTGCGCCGCTGCTACTCATCATCATTTCCCCATATTTGGTCATCGCCTTTGATACCGTGCTGGTGAACCTCAGCGGGGAAGCCCGCCCTCGGCATCTTGGTGCCACCGGCGCAGGCTTTTTTGGCAATGTGGCGTGGTATGTCAGCGGGCCTTTGCACGCGGGACTGGGCACCGGCGCCTTCGTGCTCGCAGCGGGCGGCCTTGTGATATTGGCACGCGATAAGCGGGCCTGCATGGTTTTGCTGCCGTTCCTCGCCGTGCATTTTCTCATCATCTGCCTGCACGACCTTCGCTGGGAACGCTGGGTGGTGCCGATCCTGCCGATCTTTGCCCTCGCGTTCGGCATCGCTGCCGCGCGCATTCTGAATGCTGTGGGATCGCAGCCGCTCCTCGCAAGAGGTTTTGCGTGGATCGTGATGATCGGAATACCCCTCTCCCTTGTTCCTGCGACCATCGGCGGATCCGCGGCGCGGATGAATGACACCCGGCAGCAAGCCACCCGCTGGCTTGACCGCCACGCCGCGCCGACGGCAACAATCATGATTGAAAGTTTCGCCTTCGACATGGTGCATCGCGCACCGACCGTCTCATTCCCGCTGGGCGAGATTGGCTGCGTAAATGCACAAGCGATGATTGACGGCCGGATCGATTATTCACTGGTGGAGGGCGCGCGCAAGGGCCGCTCGAAATTCGATTACGGCACCATGGAAGCATCGGCCCGCCCGACTTGCGTGTCCGATTATTACATCGTCACAGAAATGGCGCGCTACGCCGACGAGCGGACAGTGTTTGCCAAGGAATATGCCGCCTATGCTGCCCTGCTCGACGAGGGCGAGATCATCGCTACTTTTGCTCCCGAGCCTGGCGTAAGCGTGGGCCCGGTGGTGAACATAATCGCACGCCGCCAGCGGTGAACGCCGAAGAGGATCGAAACACAGCGATCCCGGCTGTTTACCGCGCCGGTGGGTCAAACACTAGCAACGGAATATCCGAACCCAACTGCGGCACTTCGCGGTACGTATAGCCGAAACGCTGCAGATCACGCGCCACTTTCCCGCTGCTGAGTTCCCCGTTCACAACATGAGGCTCCATTACAATTTTTGGGGCAAATTTGTCGAAGAACACTTTGTCTTCGAATATGAAGGCCTCGCCGCCTTCGATATCGGCTTTGATGAAATCGACTTTGGAAAGACTCAATCGATTGGCAAGCGAACCAAGTGTAAATGATGGCACCTGTACGGTTTCGCCGCGGCCCTTTCCGACGATATCGGCGGCCGATGACCCCATGCTGCCCTCGGTCGAGAAAGTCAGACCATTATCGTCCTGCCAAACCGCTCCGAAGACCACCTCCACCTCCTGTCCGGTTATCGATTGATAAAGATCAAGGTTTCGTTCTACGGCGGTGAGGTTCTGACGGTCGGCTTCGACAGCGATAACGCGTCCGGTTTCGCCAACCACATCTTTGAATGCGATCGCGCTAAGACCCGAATAGGCACCTAAGTCGATAGCAACATCACCTGTCTTGATCTCCCCCAGCTCAATGTATTGGCGCGTCGTTACAAAAGGTTCTGATAATGAGGGAAATAGGATCGGGTGTCGATCATAATCCAACACTTCATGAAAGGAAGGGCGCGAATAGTCCACGATATGGTCTGCGCCCACTTGCGCTGGCTTGATCGAGTCAAAATAATAATCAAATGATCCGATCACGTCGAAGGCATAAAGGATGTGCCGACGCGCAAGCCTAACCACCTTGTGACCTCGGCGGATTTCGACAAGGCTGCCAAAAGCCTTGGCCTGCAGTCCTTGCTTGCTGGCGGAATATCTGATTGCCATCCCACCGCCAAGCGCCAGCGCGGTCGCTCGTACCTGCGGATTGCGCCGCAGACGTACCTTGAGCCGTTCTGCGAAACAGGTGGAAGTTGTCATTATCAAAGACCCTTATACTGCAAGTTTGGGCGGAACCTTGGTTGCCGCCTCACGGTTGCAAAAACGGCACCGGAAAATCGGAGTGCTTAAGCCTGCGCAAGGACAGTCTCCTTGCTTTTGTCGATGGTCTGATCCTTCTTGAAAGGCACGAGACCCGACCGCCACAACTCTGCAATCGTCACTAGCGAAATAGCCCAGGCGACGGACATTATCAAAAGCGGCCTTACCAACGGGCCAATGGAAATATCGAACGAAATCATCGTGACGCTGTCAGTAAAATATGTGTTCCTTGGCACTTCCGGCAAATGATCTATCGCGATGTCGAACGGCATGGATAAAACATAGCAAGCGCAAATCGCCCATTTGCGACCAAAGCCCTTCCATGGCTCGGTCATTATGAAGATCATAAAGAAGATCTGAGTGTACATTCCCGACTCGGCCGAGATGAGCGACATTAAGGTTCCTAGGCTTATTGCCCGGTAGGAATTAAACAATTCGGGGCGATACCAGATTACAGCTGCCGCCAGCAATATCGAGACCTGGGTGAGCCGCAAGATGACTGGCAACCAGAACTCAAGGAACTCGACCGACCGTGAACCGATAATCGACGTAAGAGGGAAAGCGCCAACTTCGATTACCGAAAGCAATGCGCTGTATGTCATCGAATGCCACGCATCGAGGATCTGGGACGGTGCCCCCTGTGAGAACAGGCGAATGTTGTCGATGATCTCAAAGGGCGTTCCATAGCCGAACATGGCCAACGAAATCAGGTAAATTACTACGGTCGAGATCAAAAAGCCTTCGACCCAGAGCCACCTTTTGCGCAACAGGAGCGCCACGAATGTGCCGATTAGATAGACCTTGAAATTCACTGCGAGGCCGGCAAAAATCCATCGGAGGCGTGCAGATTTCAGAAATGGGCCTACAGCAAGGATCGTGCACGTATAGGCGATCATCAGCAGGTTGCCGCGCTCCAACGCATTGAGCATCGGCATGCCCAAGGCCACACAGATTGTGCGGGGAACGGCAGTGAGAGGGTCAAGTTTGCGGAGCATGACAAACGTCAAAACGAGGTTGATCGCGAAGATCGCCGGCATCGCCGTTAAAGCGAGCCAATCGCAATCGCGCGCATCAAGCCCTGCGCTGGGATCAAAGGGCCGGATTTCGGGATAGCACGCGCCGATGCTGAACAGCCGTACAAACAAAAACGAGATCGGGGGATAGATCGTTCCCCAAGTGTCATAAGCCCCTGTTTTGCGGGACCAGTAAGCCGTGTTGAACCAGTCGGCAAAGGTATCAGAGGGCTCGTAGAAAAACGGAGCCGGCAGGTAACCGTTGCGCGCGACATGGATTGCGCAATAAAATATGCCACCGATGATCGTTGCTGCGAGTAGGCCTTCGATTTTTGGCCAAGGCTTACCAGCTTGCCGAATTGCCATCATCACAACCCTTGAGATGGCTTCGGTGCAGGCTGAAAAACCCACCTGCTGAGGAGGAAATAGTTGAGGAATGAGAGCATGATCGTCGCAGCAAGACCTGCCAGATAGGGGGAACTGACGATCCGCAGGGAAAGCCACAGCAAAAACACGCCGATCAGATAATTGACGATGTATGATACGACAAACGGCGCCTTGGCACCCTGCTTATCGGCAAACGCGATCCGGCTGTACGTGACGTAATTGAAAATCACACCAAGCACATAGCCTAACGCCTGGGCGACAAACACCTGAAGGCCAAGCCAAACAAGACAGGCAAACAGCAGATATCCGAACACCAAGTTGAGCGCCGCGGCCGCATAATAGCGTACAAGCTGCAGCCATTCGCTGCGGGGCGGAAAGCGCTCCATCATCACGATTCGGGCGGGAAGTTCACCCGTTCCCGTTCCAGCACCAGCGCCTGATTGCGGGTCCGCTCCGAGATGAGTTTGATCTGTACGCCGATCAGTCCGAAGAAGGCGAAGATCATACAGAATTGCGCTTCGATAGCAGCCGCGAACAGCCACAGTTGCACTGATCGGCCAAAGATCGCCGCAAACACCGCGCCACCAAGACAAAACAGGGTAAGCAAACCCATGAAAAAGGCAACATAAAGTGGGGCGCGCAGCAGCTTCTTCGAAGAACCTGCAAGACCGTTAAGGGCAAAATCGAGAAGCGTGAAGAAGTTGTTGTTCGACTTTCCGCCCCCGCGCGGGGGACGCGCGTAGGCAATCGTTTCGATGTCGAAGCCGGTCTCTACAAGAAGCCCACGAAAGAATGGTTCGGGCTCGTTCATGGCTTTGATCGCCTCGACCACCTTGCGTTCGTAAAGGCCGAACCCGGTGGCGTTCGGGATTGTCTGGTAGTCGCCGAAAGTTTTTTGAAGCAGGTAGGACAGTTCCCTCACGGCATTCAGGACTGCGCCCGATTTTTCGGATTGGCGCACTCCAAGCACAATCGGCGTACCGGCCCGCCAACGCCGAATGAATTCCGGAAGAAGCGCAGGCGGATCTTGAAAATCGGCGCACATCCCGATCACGGCCTTGCCATGGGCGGCGTAAATGCCGTGGGTCGGCGATCGCATCTGGCCGAAGTTGCGGCTGTTGACGATCAGCCGGATGCGCGGATCGCGCGCGCACAAGCCGCGGATCACGTCCACGGTTCGATCCGTTGAAGCGTTATCGATGAATATGATCTCCAACGAGGAGGTCATGCCTTCAATCTGTTCAATCACTGCCGCTGCGATAAGCGCCGCGTTCGCTTCTTCGTTACGGCACGGAATGACGACCGAAACTTCCGGACGCTCTGCGGCGCTGATCACCTCAAGCATTGGTCGGCTCTCGTTTCACGAATATGCGATCACTTGCCATCGGCCGTGTACGATAGGCCTCGATAGCGAGCCATAGCAGCAAAAAAGCGATGCTCAATGCCACACCGGGTAACCAATATTGCCGCTTGGTTTCCACATGGGGCTGTTCGAGAATGCGGACGTTGGCATCAGCTGTCAGATCTTCGACGGAGGTGCCACGCAGATACCGCAGGTAGCTGTTGTAAAGCGCCTTTGCCGTTTCGAGATCACGTTCAAGCCGATAGAGCTGGCTTGAGTTTTCAATCAGCTCACCCACGCCCTGAGACTGCTGCGGCGCCACCGATCTTGCCTCGGCAAGCTGACGACGAAGCGCAGACACTTCGGCTTCCAATTGACGGATGGTCAGATTGTTTTCCGCAAACACTTCACGGGCTTTGGCCAGATCGACTTCCTTGGCACGGATCACGGTTTCTAGAAACGTGACCCTCTCGCCCAGGGAAGTGATCCGTCCACGCGGATCGCTGTAGCGGTTTTCAAGCCGGAAGGTATCATACGCCTGCTCGGCGACGGAGAGCTCGTCGGAAGCCTCCTTGACCAGCCGTTTGAGAAGATCGCGCTTGTATGCCGTCTGGCGCCGGGAGACACGGGCCAATTCCGCCTGAATGGCCGTCTGATAGGCGCTGACAATCTCGGAGGCGTGATCCGGGTCGGTATCCAGCATCTCGATCAGGATGATCCCGCCCCGTAACGAGCGCACTTCAACCTTCTTGCGCAGGTAGCGTTGCAGCCCGATTCTTGTTTCACCCGGCATCTGTTCGGCGAGAGATGCGGTCTTAATCACCTGGTCGCGCACCGCATCGCTGTTGCTAATTCGCAAGGCGACTTCGACCGCAGCTTGATTGCCGAACACACTACTGACGGCGCCAAGCTGGCCAAGTGTTTCCGCCAAACCGAGCGAGTCTCGGTCTGTGGGCGTAAAGGAACTGTTTGCCAGGTATCGTTCAGGGAACAAGGCAAACAGCCCGGTCAGCAGGATTGCGCTACCGAACACCACGGCACGCCAACGAAATTTGGCAAGGAACCCCATAGCAGCGATACTGCCCATGATGCTGCGTGGCGGCGTCATCGCAGTGACTCGACAACGGCGGCCGTCAGGCCCAGCTGGAAAATTACCGACGTAACTTCACGGATTTGTGCCCAAATACTGTTGGTGCGTGTGCGGACCGGCACGAAGATTACATCGCCCGGCAAGGCATTTTCTTTCAGCATCCCGTTGGAACGGGTCAACACGCTGCCATTCGCCCGTACCACAAAGGCGCGTCCGCGATCCGCCGAACGCAGCGGCCCGCCAGCTTCTTCGATATAATCCTTAAGTTTGCGCGCACGTTCGGTCACCAGAAAAGACGCCGGGCGATAGACCGCGCCAAAAACGCCGACTGTGCTCGGCACCGGCGGCACGACAAGCCGATCGTTTTGTTCGAGGAGCAGATTTTCCGGAAGCCGCTGCTCAATCGGACTCACGTCCAACACCACACGCCCATCAGGCTCGCGCTCTTCAAGCAATTCGAGGGCATCGCGGGCCGCCTGAAGTTCAATGGCGCGGCGCCCGGCGTTTTCATCGAGTCCCCCTTCAAGCGGTGCGGACGCGATCGCCAGCCGGAATTGGTCCAGCGCTTCAAGGTAGCTGACGCGCTGTTGTTCACGTACCGAAAATCGCTCCAGCCGTGTTCCAAACAGATAGGCCCGACTGGTTGTGCCTCCGGCCATCGCCAGAAGTTCGGCCAGCGACGTGTTGGGCCGCACGAAGTAATTGCCCGGTTTCTCGACTTCGCCCTCGACACGCACCACGAGCGACTGGCGGACGATCGGCTGAAGAAGCGACCCGCGCGAGAGAATTTGGATAATGTCTCCGCCGCGTGCTGAGGCGCTTGCGGCAGACGCGATGCCAACTTCGGTCGGCCCTCGATCGGTATCCTCCGCTGTCCGGTACAGGATCAAACGTTCGTTTTCACCCAGCACGTTCGGGCCGCCCGCCAGCCTGAGGGCATCGGCAAGGCTTTCACCCGGTCGCAGCTCGTAGATCGCCTCCTCCTGAACGCTGCCAATCACTGCCACCTGCTCGCCTGTGGGCGGAATGAACAGAACATCTTCGTTCTGCAAAACGATGTCCGCTTCGCGATTGCCCGATCGCAGAAGGCGGTAGAGATCGAAGTCTCCGATCTCACGCCCGTTCCGATAGACCTTAACCGAGCGGAATGTGCCGCCCGCTGCCGGACCTCCGGCCTGCAAGACTGCGTTCGTCACAGTGGCAAGGCTGGATAGGCTGAAAGCCCCTGGATTGTTGGCAAAGCCGGTTACGTAAACGCGGATTCCGCGAAGGGATTTGATCCCCACGCTTACGTCGAACGAGCGGTATTCGGAACCGACGGCCCGAACGATCGCGCCTCGCAAGTCGGCGTAGCGCAAGCCTGCAACTTTCACAGTCCCCACGCTCGGCAGAAAGATATTCCCATCGTTGTCTATCTCGCGTTCGACCGTGCCGCCGACCGAGCCGGTCAGATAAAGTATGACGGTATCGCCGACGTTCAGCCGGTATTCGGGAGGTACGACAGCGGTTGCAGGGGCTGCAAAGTCGCGGCTGGATGCCAAGAGGAGATCCTGGCCGAACCGCTTGACCGGTCGCCCCGTGACCTCTTCGACATATTGTTCAAACTCGTTCGGTTCTGGCGGCGGGCGCAGCATAATGTTGCGGCCGAGAAGATTTTCCTGGCGTCGCTCGCGCAATTCCATCGGGTCGGAATCAACCGAATTGGGGCCAAGAGCGACCGGATCGAACACCGTTGGACCAGTAACCTCAACATCGCTGGCACGAGCCGAACTGTTATCGCCCTCCTGTCGCGAATCACGATTATCCCGCTCACCGGGAAGCTCGTTGCCAGGCTGGAGGGGCTGCACCTGGGCTGCGAGTGGAGCATATGCCAGCCACAAAGCTACCCCTGCAACGATCGCTTTTGCAGTGTTTTTCATACCTGATGTCATCATCTTTTACACGGGGGATGCAGGACGCAAGTCAAAGCAACACGGCGCTTTCGGTCAGTCTGAAAGCTTATCATGGCGCCTCCCAAGGAACAAGCAAACTGCCGAGGGGGCTGGCGCTCGCTGGTCACTACAACGCGTGGACATTGCTTTGCTTCAGCGTTTCAATCATTTTGTCGAATTGATGGTGCACATGACATCCTTGCGGTTCCCATTCGGGATCAGCATATCCATAGGTCATGAAGTGAAATGACAGGCCGCACGCCGTAGCGATGGCATGATCGAGGTCGCTATCCCCGATGAAAATGCAATGCTTTGCGTCCATGGCAAGCAGGTCAAGCGTGTGATCGAGCAAGTCGGTCTCCGGCTTAGGCCTCAGTCCCTCCTGTCCACCCACCACAACCTCAAAATAGCGCTCGATGTCGGTATCACGAAGCACCTGATCACATAGCAGTTGCGGCTTGTTCGAACAAATCGCCAACCGAAAGCCGGATTCCGACAACACCCGGAGCCCATCAGAGACCCCCGGGTAAAGCGCATCGACGCGCGTCTTTGTACGAGTGTAACGTTCACGGAACTCGGCCAAATCCGCCGTTCCGTCCTTAGCCGCCGGGCCAAGCAGGTTGGCCACCATCGATGCGCCTCCGTGGCTCATGTATTGGCGTGCGAACACTGGGTCAATGGCGTGGTCGATACCCCGTTCGGAAATCATGTCTCGCAGGATTTCCACGCATACACCGCAACTGTCGACAAGCGTGCCGTCAAGATCGAAAATGACTGCCTGCGTCATCGCAGCGTCCCGCACGGTTCCATTGCCTCGGCAAGTTCGCCATCACTGAGGAACGGCAAAAGGTCTTCGAGTGGCGAGGATACCATCGAACCGTCCTCCAGACGCCGCGAAGAGAGTTTGGGCGCAAATTGCTGACGCTTGTCGATCATCACCTCACACAAATGCGGCCCGTCACCGTCCAACGCGGAGCGAATGACCCCCGCCAGTTCGTCGTCCTTGCCTGCATGTGAGGAGGTAATTCCAAAGCCGTCAGCAAGCCTCTGAAAATCCGGGAAGGTCAACCCGCTTTCCGGGCCGCAGCCTACAATGTTGTCGGCAAAGTGATTTTGCTGCGCCTGCCTGATGGAATGATAGCCATCGTTGTTGAGAACGAAGATTTTGATCGGCATGTTTAGGCCTACAATCGTCTGCAATTCTTGGAGATTCTGCATAATCGAGCCGTCGCCGGCCAGACAGATAATGCGCTTGGCCCCTGCGCCACTGGCATACCAGGCGCCAATCGCGCCGGGCAGGTCGTAGCCCATCGAAGCACATCCCGAATTGGTATAGAGACGTTGGCCATGCTTGATCCCGGCAACCTGAAAAACAGTCACACACGCCGTGCCGTCTCCGGTCACAATGATGTCGTCTTCGTCCAGCTCATCGAACAACACATGGCCGAAGGTGTAAGGATTAATTGGACCTTCGGGCGCAGCATATTCAGGTAAAAGCACGGGATATTGTGCAGCACGTTCTTTGCTGCGCGCGAGATAGGAGAAGCGTGCATCTGCGCGATCCCCTCTTGGCAGGGATGTCTTTTCCGCCGCCGCAAAGAAATCGCGCAAATCGGCATGGATCGGGCGATGCAACGTCAGTGTTGGCTTGGCGAGTTCAGCGCTGTCGATGTCGACCATAGCCACCCGCGCATTGCGGGCAAAGCTCTGCCAGTTGTAGCTGACCTGGCGGACATTGCACCGGCAGCCAAGCACCAGCACATAATCAGATGTCTGAACCGCGAAGTTCCCCCCGCGATCACCCACTGATCCGGGGCGACCGATATAAAGCGGATGAGCATTGGGTAGCACGTCGTGGGCGTTCCAGCCGGTAACCACGGGTACTCCTAGACGCTCGATAAAGGCGAGGAATGCCTCATGCGTTCCCGACAAGCGAATGCCCGTGCCAGCCAGAACCACGGGGCGTTCGGCCGAACAAAGCTCTGCCATCAATGCGGCCACCTCGGCATCAAGTTCAGCGCCCGACAAGGCACCAAGCTCGGCCCGGGTATTGGGTGCCTCTCCAGCACCATCGTCCACGTTCGGATCGTAAGGCGCAAGGTCATCCCATTCCACTGGCGCCGCCTGAACATCGATTGGCACATCGAGCCACACCGGGCCAGGCCGGCCGCGCAGCGCAAGCGCAAGCGCCTTTTCAGTCACTTTTCGCACATCGCGCGGATCGTCGAGAACCACAGCATATTTGGTGATGGGCTTCACCATGGTCACAATATCGACTTCCTGATCGCCAAGCTGACGCAGGGGCACATCATATCGGAACGCGCAGGTTTCCCGCTTAACCTGCCCCGAAACAATCACCATCGGAATGGAGTCAACGTAAGCGCCATAGACGCCGTTGAGGGTATTCACCCCGCCCGGCCCTGTGGTGACATTCACCAACGCAGGACGCCCGCTCAACCGGGCGAAGCTTTCCGCAGCGATAGCCCCGCCCTGTTCGTGATGTGTGTAGACCTTTCGCATCCCGGTCTCTCGGCCAAACGCGTCGTTGAGATACATTGCGCCCCCACCCGTCAGCATGAAGCAGGTATCCACCCCGCCTTCAGCAAGGATTTTGGCAATTGCATCGGCTACACGCATCTTTGCCATGTTCAGGCCGCCTTCGCATTCTGGCGCTTTTCCATCATGGCGATCCGCTGTTCATCTTCCGATGCGATCGTCTGATAATAGTCCCGCTTGTTCTTGAGCCACAGCAATTCAAACTCGATCGCCAACTCCATGCCGCGCGCCGCATCGTTGCCGTCAAGAACAGCGGCATCGAAGATCACCTTGCGGGTTTCGAACCGGTCGAGCCGAATTTCTCTGACCTTGCGCAGCGGATTGATCGAGTCCGGGCTTACGCCGCCGCCGACCACAAGTTCAAGATTGTGGCGCTTCGCCACGCTGGCAACATCGCACACATAGGAAATCATCTCGTCGGTGTTCACGAAATCGCGCTGACGACCCATTGACCCTGCAAAATCGACCCGGCCAAAGACCATGCCGACATTGCCCTTCCGGGCGACCTCGCCCAATTCTTCGAGCTCGTCATATGTCTTACGGGTTTCAACATTGAACAGGAAGCTGACGTCATCCTGCTCGTCTGCCGGGTAAAACTTGTCCTTGCCCGCAACATACTTGCTCAACGCATAGGGAGTCTCGATCATCGGAGCGATGATGTAATCCGCACCGTAGAGACGGCATTCGATCAGATCTCGGATCGCCTCGCAACCGCCAATCTTTATGCCGACCTTAACATCGGCCTTCCGCGCAATTTCGAGAAGGCGGAGAAGCTCGTCAACCCTAGTGCCTTCCGCTTCAAATTCCGCCTTGACGGCAACGACACCGAAATCGGCACGTGCGCGGGAAAGAATCTCCAGCATCTGCTTTTCATAGGAATTCACTGCAATCTCCTTTTAAACTTCGCGTCAAGCCGGCCTTCGGGCCCAAACTATTGTCTTTCCAAATTATTATTATTAAGCCGCATTCTATAAAGTTTTTCTAATCCAGTTTACCGTATCGCGAACTTGGATTGCAGGCTCGGTCAGATCGACAGCGAATTGCATGGCCAACATTTTGGTATCCTGCGGAATGCCCAAATAGTCAGAGCGACTACTGAAGTTCATGCATGGCCGATGGATTGGTATGTCTTTGCCGGTTTCAGTGCCGACCAACGCTGCAATATCGGCCATCTCAAGCACAGTGCTGCCACACAAATCGACCGGATCTGAATGGCGATGACCGCTACGCAGCGCGCGTATAACCAAGCGGCATAGATCCGTCACATGGAGCAAAGAACGGAACACTGGCTGGCTGGCTTCGATCCGGATCGAACCTTGGGTCAATGCCTGCACCGCAAAGTTGGAGACAGCATAAGCTTCATGTTTGTTGATGTGCGGCCCGGCGACATTAAATATCCTGCCGCACAGCACCGGCACGTCGTGCGCTGCCCCATAGGCCAGAAACCGCCGCTCCTGTTCATGCTTCATCACACCGTATAGATGATGGTCTGCGCCTATTTCGGCCAACCGCGCCGCACCCGAAGATGCGACAAACAGAGCAGCAGGTGCCGCTTGTTCAAGCGCCGCCAGAAGCGTGTTGTCTATGGTTTCGTTGCCAGATCGAAACGCCGCTTCGCCAAGCTCCCCGACCTTATCCTTGGTGAGATAGGCCAGGTGAACCACGTAGGCTTCGGCAACGTCGTCCGGGCCGATTTCGCTGAGCGGCCGTATCGGGAATGCGCGGCCATCCTCAACCGTGACCGTCCCGGCACGTGAACCAAACAGCGAAATCGTCTGATCCGGATGCAGGCCATCGCGCGCATCATCGCTAGTCAGCAGGTCGAGGAGCGCCCTTCCTATCCAACCGGTCGGCCCGGTGATGACCCAACGTTTCATGCCTTCTACCTAAGCCTGCTCGCGCTGTTCGCTTCAGCGCCGAACGAACTTCGCGATCGTTTCGGCGGTGTAGCCGATCTGGCTTTCTGTGAGCCCCGGATAGATCCCGACCCAGAAGCACCGCTCGGTGATGATATCGGCATTGGTGAGATCACCCACCACGCGATAATCGCGGCCCTTCATATAGGGCTGCCGGGTGAGGTTACCGCCGAACAAGAGGCGCGTGCCGATCCGCATGTCGTTGAGGTGCTGCACCACATCGTCACGCGTGAAGCTTGTGCCTTCGCGCAGCGTGATTGGATAGCCGAACCAGCTGGGTTCGCTGTTCGGTGTCGCCTTGGGCAGGATCAGCACGTCTTCCAGCGGCCGAAGCAGTTCCGTGAGAAGGTCGAAATTGCGACGGCGTGCGGCCACGAACTCGTCAATCCGGTCGACCTGCGCGAGACCGACGGCGGCCTGCATGTCGGTGATCTTCAGGTTGTAGCCGCAGTGGCTGTATGTGTATTTGTGATCGTAACCGAAGGGCAGATCGCCAAGCCGGCGGCAAAAACGCTTGCCACAAGTGTTGTCGACACCCGGTGCGCACCAGCAGTCGCGGCCCCAATCGCGCATCGATTCCATCACGCGCTTGAGACGCGGCTTGTCGGTGAATACCGCGCCGCCTTCACCCATGGTGATGTGGTGCGCGGGGTAGAAGCTGAGCGTGCCCATGTGGCCGAACGTGCCGACATGCTTGCCATCGTAAGTGGCGCCCAGCGCGTCGCAGCAATCTTCGACCACGAACAGATTGTACTTCTCCGCCACGCGCATGACTTCAGCAAGATCGAAGGGATTGCCGAGCGTATGGGCAAGCATGATCGCGCGGGTTTTGTCGGTAATCGCCGCTTCGATCATTTCGGGCTTGATGTTGTAGGTAGGGATATCGACGTCCACGAACACCGGCACGATGCCATATTGCAGCGACGGATTGACCGTCGTGGGGAAGCCTGTCGCCACGGTGATCATTTCGTCACCCGGCTTGAGCGCATCGTTACGCAGGTAATGGCTGGTCAGGGTCGAGAAGGCGACAAGGTTGGCCGACGATCCCGAATTGACTGTCAGGGCATGCTGAACGCCGATGTAGGACGCGAGGCGCTTTTCGAACTCGTCGTTGAAACGGCCCGTCGTCAGCCAGAAATCGAGGCAGCTTTCGGCCAGATATTGCATTTCCTTGGCGCCGTAGACCTTGCCCGAAACGGGTACGGAACCGGAACCGGGCTCGAACCCCGCAGGCACGTGATGCGCGTCGGCATATTGCCCGACAAGATCGACGATCAGTTTGCGAAATTCAGGCTCACCAAGGGCGCGCAATTCTTCAGAGGACGTAGGCAGAGGACGATTCATGTTCTTTCGCTTTCCTGAAGCGCGGCATTCATCCGCGAATGGTAATCCGAGAGTTGATCACGCGACACGCCCAAGGCGTCCCTCCCCGCCGCGTGGGCTTTGTGCCAATCGATGATCCGATCGATGGTGGCATTCAAATCGAAGGCTGGCCGCCATCCCAGCTCCGCCTGCGCCTTCGAACAATCAAGCTTCAGCAGCCCGGCTTCATGCCGTCCGCCATTTCCGGTCAGTTCGTAAGATCCACTGCCCCAACGCGCAATCATGCGCTCCACGATCCAGCTTACCGGGCGTGCATCCGAGGGCGAAGGCCCAAAGTTCCAGGCCGTTGCAAACCGCGCCTCACCATTTGCAAGATGCTGCGCGATCATAAGATAGCCGCCGAGCGCTTCAAATACGTGTTGCCACGGACGCACCGCGTGGGGCGAGCGGATCTTCACCGCTTCACCCGCCACGATCGCGCGTACGATATCGGGCACCAGGCGATCGTGCGCCCAGTCACCGCCGCCAATCACATTCCCCGCCCGGACCGAAGCCAGCAAAGCCGACCCTTCGCCGGAGAAGAACGACTGACGGTAGGACGCAATAACGATCTCGGCCGCCGCCTTGCTGGCGCTGTAAGGATCATGCCCGCCCAGCGCATCAGTTTCGCGATAGGGCCAAACCCATTCGTTATTATGATAGCACTTGTCACTGGTAACCGCGACGATCGCCTCAAGCCCGGTCACGCGCCGGCAGGCATCCAGCACATGCGCGGTTCCCTGAACATTGGTCGCAAAGGTTTCGCGCGGCTCGTCATAAGACAGGCGCACAAGCGGCTGCGCCGCAAGATGGAAGACAGTCTGCGGCTGTGCGTCTGCGACCACCGCATCGACCAAGGCCGCGTTGCGGATATCGCCCTCGATATGGCGGACCAGGCTCTCCGCCCCAATCTGGCGAAACAGGCTGGGATCGTCCGCACGGAGCGAAAGACCCGTAACCTCGGCACCCAGCTCGGACAACCAGAGTGAGAGCCAAGCGCCCTTGAAGCCTGTGTGGCCAGTCACCAGAACTCTGCGACCAGCCCAATATTGCCGGTCTACCAGCATTTCCAGGGTGCACCTTGGGTCCAGAGTTCCTCAAGATGGATCTTGTCACGCAAGGTATCCATCGGTTGCCAAAAACCCTTGTGATGATAGCCACCAAGCTGGCCGTCGGCAGCCAGCCGCTCCATCGGCTCGCGCTCCCAAGTCGACTGGGGTCCATCGACATAATCATCAAGGATCGAGGGATGGCCGACGAAAAATCCGCCGTTGATCAGACCGCCATCGCCCGCAGGCTTTTCACGGAACCCGGTAACGGCCGGGCCATCAAACTCCAGCGCACCAAATCGACCCGGAGGCGCAACGGCCGTGACCGTCGCCTTCCCGCCGTGGGATTTGTGAAACGCAAGCAAAGCGCCAATATCGACATCAGCAACACCATCGCCATAGGTGAAGAAAAATGGCTCATCATCGTCAAGATACGGGCGAATGGCCTTGAGCCGACCACCGGTCATCGTATCGGCGCCAGTGTCGACCAAGGTGATCTTCCACCCCTCGTTCCGATTGCGATGAACCTCTACACTATTGGCTTCAAGGTCGATTGTCACATCTGCCAGGTGCAGGAAATAATTGGCGAAGTATTCCTTGATGATGTAGCCTTTGTAACCAAGGCAAATCACGAAGTCTTTAACCCCATAATGAGAATAGATTTTCATTATGTGCCAAATGATCGGCATCCCGCCGATTTCGACCATGGGCTTCGGTTTGATTGCGGTTTCTTCCCCGAGGCGAGTCCCGAAGCCGCCGGCCAGAATTACTGCTTTCATAACACTTTCACGTTCAGAAATGGTTCGGCCATCAAAGACCTGTTCCGCCTCCACGGTAAGCACGCAGAGTCCGATGATGAATGGATGTTTGAGTTGCGCCCAACATTCCGTTGCCAATGGCGCTAACTGACTGAAACCTGAAGCACAAGATCAAATTCCAAATCCAGACAAGGCGTGCTGGCGACGCGATAAAGCGCGAGCTTACGCCTGTATGGCTGTGCCGCCTCAATGACGCTTTGGTCGCCATGTCACGCCTGTGACGCGGTCTGCTGAAGGTGGCGCGGGGTCTGTCATGGCAACCTGAGGTGTAGCCCTATGTCGGGGCGACGGTCTTGATTGCGCGGGGAGCGCGCAAAAGCTAGGTTCGAGCAACTGCCCTTCACGAAAGCTCCGCGTCCCATGAGCCGCCGGCGTCTTGCCGATCCCATCGACGATATGCGTGTCGCACTGCTGGCCGGTGATGCCGTTCCAGCACGCTTTGCGCTCGCCACTTTGGTGGAGGTCGATGGGTCGGCACCCCGCGATGTCGGCGCGCAAATGCTCGTCACCCATGATGATGACTGGGGATTTCTATCGGGCGGATGCATTGAAGCCGATGTCGCAACACACGCGCGTGAGGCACTGGCCAAGGGGCAGTCGCGGTTGCTACGCTATGGCGAAGGCAGTCCGTGGATCGACATCAAACTCGCCTGTGGATCGGGGATCACGGTGCTGGTTGAGCCTGTCGCTGCACAAGAAACGGCGGTGGCCACCTTGCTGGACGGCTGGCGGACGCGGCAGCCGGTCTTGTGGTCGAGTGACGGGCGCACGCGCTTTGCGACCATCGGCGATGAAGCGCATACCGATGGGTGGGATGGCACGCGCTACACGCGGATGTTCATTCCGCCCTTGCGATTGGTGCTGATTGGGGAAGATGGCGCGGCGCTGACCGCAGCGGCGCTGGCGCAGACAATGGGCTGGCAAGTGGTGTTGATTGCGCCGGGCGGGCCGGAAGCAACCCCTCTTCCGGACATTACCTACCATAACGGCGTTCCTGTTGCTGCGCTTGCCACCATCGGGATCGACCGCTGGACCGCGATTGCCGTGCTTTCGCATGACCGCGAAGATGACGAGCGTGGGTTGGCCGGCGCGTTGCAGAGCGAGGCTTTCTATGTCGGAGCGATTGGCGCGCGCGCGCGTATCGACGCGCGCATCGCCGTGCTGCGAGGGCATGGCGTGAACGAAGCCGACATTGCCCGCCTTCACGCACCCATTGGGCTTTACGGTTTCGGCAAGGCCCCGCGTGATATAGCACTCTCGCTCGTGGCAGAAGTCGCGCAACGTTTCCATGCGCGCGTCACAGCCACGAGATCTTCCCGAGTATCAATATCGCGCAACGCGCCGCTATCATCGGTGTCGCAATAGGCCACGTCCCCATCGCGGCGACGCAGCAGCGTGTTCGCGCCCTGGTCGCCTTTCAGCATCATCAGATCGGGGTAAGCTGCGCGCGTGAAGGCAACCGGGTGACCGGGCTTGCCCTCAAACCGGGGCCGCGCCGCATAACCGGCTTTTAGCGCCGCCGCCGTGACCATTTCACAAAGCGCGACCGGCACCAACGGCATATCCCCCAAGAACACGCAAACCCCGTTCGTTTCGGGAGCCAGAGCGGCAACCCCGCAACGTACGCTAGCGGCCATGCCCTCGGCCCAATCGGGCGCGTTGATGATATGCACGTTCATCCCGCAAAGCGCCGCGCGGATCCGGGCATTTTCTGCGCCGGTCACGACAATCAATTCATCGAAGTCCGCCGCAGCGACCGCTTCGGTCACACGCCGGATCACAGGCGCGCCCGCCATGTCCGCCACCAGCTTGCCTCCGCCAAAGCGGCTCGCCGCACCACCGGCAAGGATCAGCGCCGACCAGCCGTGCAAACCTACGCCTTTGCCTGCGCCAGCAATGGCAGGTTGCGAATGCGCTTCCCGGTCGCCGCTGCGAGAGCGTTGGCCAGTGCAGGCGATGCAGGTGGCAGACCCGGTTCCCCGATGCCGCCGGTTTTGGCCCCGCTCTCGATGAAGAAAACGTCCACTTCGGGCGGCGCATCCGCGAGTTTGAGGATCGGGTAATCGGGGAAATTGCTTTGCACCACGGCGCCCTGATCGAGCGTGACTTGTTCGCCGATGGCTGAGGATAGCCCCATGATCAGACCGCCCATGATTTGCGCCTCGGCGTTCAGCGGATTCACGGTGGTGCCGCAATCGACCACCGCCCAGGTCTTGAGCACCCGGGGGCTGCCATCGTCCTTCACGGTCGCCTCGACCACCTCAGCCACGATCGTGCCAAAGCTTTCAACAATCGCAATCCCGCGCCCGACGCCATCGGGGAGCGGTGTGCCCCAGCCCGAACGCTTGGCCACCATGTCGAGCACCGCAACGTGCCGCGAACCTTCGGGCAGATGCTTGCGCCGGAACCGGTAGGGATCCTCCCCCGCCGCCGATGCGAGTTCATCCATGAAGCTTTCGGTGTAAAAGCCGATCTGTGTCGCGTTCACTGACCGCCACGGCCCGTCGATCTGGTTCGACTGGTAGGCAAAATGGCGGCGCGAGGTTGCCGGGATGGCGTAGATGAAAGGCACCTCGCCCTCCGCATTGCCGCTCTGGGCGTAGTCCATCTGGAAGGCCGTGATCTGACCGTCCTTGAGCGACGCTTTCAAGCCGGCCGAAGATTGCGGCCGGTAAGTGCCGTGGCGAACATCTTCCTCCCGGCTCCAGATCAGTTTGACAGGATAGGGAAGCTGCTTGGCCAGCACCGCGACCTGATCGATGATTTCGACCATATCGGGGAAGCGACGCCCGAACCCTCCGCCCATGATCATCGGGTTGAACACAACCTGCTCGACTTCCAGCCCTGCCGCCTTGGCCGCCTTGGTCCGGGTGCTGAGCGGATCTTGCAGTCCGCCCCACAGTGTCAGTGTGCCGTCCTTGAAATGGGCGGTGAGCGCAAAGGGTTCCATCATCGCGTGGTGAAGGAAGGGAACGCGATATTCGGCTTCGACCATCTGGACGCCTTCGCCGCCAAAGGCTGCATTGACATCGCCCTCGCCCCCTTCGTTGTCAGGCTTTTCTGCGGTTTGCCGCAGCTTTGCCTGAGCGGCATAAATCGCCGAGGTCGAGACAGCCGCATGGCCGCCATCGGAGAATTTGGGAGAAAGCGCGGCGAGACCCTTTTGCGCAGGCCAATATCCCTTGGCCACCACGATAACCGCGTCGTCAAGCTTCACCACTTTCTCTACGCCCTTGATGGCCAGCGCAGGCGCTTCGTCCACCGATTCAAGTCTGCCGCCGCGCACTGGCGCTGCCGCGATGGTGGCGACGCGCATGTCAGGCACGGCAAAATCGATGCCGTACACGGCGCTGCCATCCACCTTGGCAGGGATGTCGCGGCGCGGCACTGGCTGGCCGATCAGCCTCCACTGGTCGCGTGTCTTCAGCGTGGGGTCGCCGCTAAGCGAACGCGCCGCTGCGCCCGCCGCCAGTTCGCCATAGCGCAGCGACCGGCCGGTCTTGGCATGGGTGACGCGGCTGTCTGCCGTGGTCAACTCGCTCGCCGGGACACCCAGCCGGTCAGCCGCTTCGGCGATCAGTGCCATCCGCACCGCCGCGCCGGTCTTGCGCATCCCGACTTCACCGGTGAAGCGGATCGCGGAGGAGCCGCCCGTGATCTGGAGCGGCAGCGACCGCGCGAGCATTGCCATGATCGCCTCCGGCAGCGCATTGATGACGCCCGGATAGCCCGACATTTCCGCGATGAAGCCCTGCCCCAGCGGAGTGTTGGCGAAGGCAAGGTCGGCCGGGGCCTGCTCAACCTTGATCTTGCCCCAATCGGCATCCAGTTCGTCGGCCAGCATCTGGCCAAGCGCCGTGTGTGACCCTTGCCCGAAGTCGATGTGCGGCGAATACAGCGTGACATTGTCATCCTCGGCGATCTTCATCCAGGTGAGAAAGCCATGCTCGCCTGCGCCCACGGTCAGCGCCTTGGCCTTTGCCTTGACACTGCTGTCGGTCCACCACACGCCAAAGATCCCGCCACCCACCAGCAGCGCGCTTCCCGCCAGGAATATGCGCCGTTTGACGCCCTTCTTCTTGGGCTTGGTCGCAGGTTGGGCGGTCTCGGGGAAATCGAGATCGGGCGTGGGATTGTCGGCCATCAGGCGTCTCCCGCTTGAATGGCTGCGCCAGTGGCAGCGAGGATGGCCTTGCGGATACGCGGATAGGTGCCGCAGCGGCAGATATTGGTCATCGCCTCGTCAATCTGGGCATCGGACGGACTTGCAACCTTCTCGATCAAGGCCACCGCCGCCATAATCTGACCCGACTGGCAATATCCGCATTGCGGCACCTGCGCATCGATCCACGCCTGCTGAACCTTGTGGAGCACGCCATCGGCGCTTTTGAGGCCCTCAATCGTCGTCACAGCCTTGCCCGCAACATCACTCAACGGCACGCTGCACGAGCGCGTTATTGCACCGTCCACATGAACCGAACAGGCCCCGCACGCCGCGACGCCGCATCCAAACTTGGTGCCGGTCATGCCGAGATCGTCGCGCAACACCCACAGTAGCGGGGTGTCAGTCTCGGCCTCCACGCTCACCTGTTTGCCGTTGACGGTAAATGCAGTGGCCACAGGTGGCTCCCCTCAAGAATTGCGCACGACGTTGTGTATAGCAACCCGCCGGTCTGCTTCCTAACGTAAAAGACGGGGCGACCGCGGGCATCGGGCAAATGGCGCAGGCTTGCAGGTCACCGCCGCGCTTCGTACACGCAGCGTAACGACGAGAGGAATGCTTCAATGTCCCAAGCCGCGCCTGCCCTGCCCCGGATGCGTTCATGGCTGTTTGCCCCAGGCGATAGCGAGAAGAAGATCGGCAAGGCGATTGGCGGTCCGGCGGATATCGCCTTGCTGGACCTGGAGGATTCGGTCTCGCCCCAGAACAAGTCCGCGGCGCGCGCGATGGTTCGCGAACAAATCGCCGCTTCGGACAATCGACAACGCCTCTGGGTGCGGATCAATCCGGTTTCGACCAGCGATTGCATCGTCGATCTGGTTGCGGTCATCCCCGCGCAGCCTGGCGGCGTGTTTCTGCCCAAAGCAGAAGGGGCGGCGGATATAACCCGGCTGCACCACTATCTGAGCGCACTGGAAGCGGCGAACGGCATCCCGCAGGGCCACACCCTTATCGCAGCGCTGGTGACAGAAACGGCAGCCGCGATGTTCCATACTGGGGACTATGCGGGCGACTATCCCGGCAAGGCGAGGCTTTTGGCGATGAGCTGGGGGGCAGAAGATTTGTCTTCGGCGCTGGGCGCGCGTGAGCAGCGTGGGCCGGACGGGGGATATGCGCACACCTATGAACTGGCGCGCAGTCTGTGCCTGATCGGCGCATCGGCCGCAGGCGTGGCGGCGATCGAGACGGTGCAGCCAGAATTCCGCGATCTTGTGGCCTTGGAGCGGCGCGCCAAATCCGTTCGCGCACAGGGCTTTCGCGGGATGCTGGCGATCCACCCGGCGCAGGTCGATCCGATCAACACCGCCTTCACCCCCAGCGCCGAGGAACTTGCCCACGCCCGCAGCGTGGTGCAGGCCTTTGCCGACCACCCCGGCGCCGGTGTCATTGCGCTGGAAGGGGCCATGCTCGACCGGCCCCATCTGGTGCTGGCACAGCGACTGCTGGCCGAGGCAGGCGACATCTAGGTTAAATCATTTTCCTACTTTGACCAATTCGGTCATTTTTTGGTGCGACTCAAGCAAACAGGAGCGTGCCATGTCCCTCGTCGACGCACTTATTGGCCCCATCGCCTCGATCATCGACAAGATCATTCCCGACAAGGAGGCGCGGGCTAGGGCCAAGCTGGAACTGACCGCGCTCGAAGGGACGCAGGAAATGCGGATGATCGAGGCGCAGCTTCAGGCCATCGTGGCCGAGGCCAACTCCGCCGATCCCTGGACCAGCCGCGCCCGGCCGAGTTTTCTCTATGTGATGTACATCCTGCTGCTCGCCGCACTGCCAATGGGCGTGCTGAGCGCCTTCCACCCGACCGCCGCGCGCGACATTGCGGCGGGAATGAACGCCTATCTCGCGGGGCTGCCCGAACCGCTCTACGCGTTGTTTGGCACAGGGTATCTGGGTTACACGGCGGCGCGCCAGTGGGGTAAGGTCAAGGGCGTCGACCGGTAGGTTGCCATGAGAAATCCTTTCTGAACTAGAGCATTGGATGATACCTTCCAGCTAATGGTGGAGCCGGAAGAGGAAACGCGATGCGCGGTTTTGCAAAGATGTTGTTGGCCTGTGCATTTGGTCCCTCGGCTACCCTTCCGCTCGCGGCCGAAACGGCGACAGATGCGCCCGCTACGGCGGCGTCATCCTGCATTGCTGATCCCGTCCCCTCGCAACTGTGCTTTTCCCTGATGAATTCGGACGCGATGATCGGGGTCGAGACGCGCGGCGGACGGGCGACCCAACCCTATTACATCCTGATGAGCCATGGGGATGCCTGGTCGATCAACGCCCGCAGCACCCGGCGCGAGCTGGCCGAGGGCTATCTGCAGGATTGGTCGACGCGCGAAACCCGCGAAATCTCCCGCCCGGTTGACGCCCGCGCCGCGCATCGCATCGTTGCTATGCTGACTGCCGACAATCTGGCAGCGCTTGATGCCACGCCGTTTTATCCCGCAGGCTCGATATGCACGGATGGCTCGGTGCTCACCGTGGCGGCCAATCTCGATACCATCGCGGGCGAGTGGGAACGGCATAGCTGCCACGGGCCAACCAAGCTCGACGAGGTGGCTGCCGCGCTGCGCGAACTGGCGATCAGCGTCGACCCGGCGCTGGCGCGTCTCGACCTCTGAACAGGGCTAACGCACCCAAGATTGCCGCGCATGGGCGAGCGATGTATCGAAACGATCATGACCAACCTCGTTTACGCCCTCAACGGCCCCAACCTCAATCTCCTCGGCACGCGCGAGCCGGAGATTTACGGCACCACCACGCTCGATGATATCGCAGGAATGCTGGAGGACCGTGCCCGCGAACTGGGGCTTGAGATCGAGATGCGCCAGACCAATCACGAAGGGATGCTGGTCGACTGGCTGCACGAGGCCCAGGCGGAAGGCGCGCGGGCGGTGCTGCTTAATGCGGCGGCCTATACCCACACCTCGATCGCGCTTCTGGATGCGATCAAAGCGATCAAAACGCCGGTTATCGAGGTCCACCTGTCCGACCCCATGACCCGCGAGGCCTTCCGCCACCTGTCCTATGTCGGCATGGCTGCCGCCCTCACGGTCGAAGGCCACGGGGCCGATTCCTACCGGATCGCGCTGGAAGCCGTAGCGTCGGGACAGGTCTGACCACCTTACCCTTATCGTCACCCAACTTTCACATTTTGCACCCTTGCCACTTGCCAGCCGCAATTGGTGTGAATAGGTCGCCAAAGGCTACGGGACACCATTCACCAAGGGGCTTTCATGTCGAACGACGACGGACACGGCAAAGACAGCAATAAGCGCAAGTCGGGGGGCATGAACATCGACACCGCGCTGGTGCGTGAACTGGCCGAATTGCTGAACGAAACCGGCTTGACCGAGATCGAGGTCGAAGATGACGACCGCAAGATCCGCGTTTCGCGCGGGGCTGTGGCCTCGGCCGCGCCGGTCTATGCCGCCGCGCCTGCAGCGCCCTTGGCTGGCGCACCTGCGCCTGTCGCTGCTGCTCCGACCGCGCCCGATGCACCTGCTGGCCCGGACATGACCAATGCGGTCAAATCGCCCATGGTCGGCACCTGCTACCTGACGCCCGAACCCGGCGCTGCACCGTTCATCACGGTCGGTCAGGCGGTCAAGGAAGGCGATACGCTTCTGATCGTCGAGGCGATGAAGGTGATGAATCCGATCACTGCACCGCGCGCTGGCACGGTCACTGCGATCCTCATCGAAACCGCGCAGCCGGTCGAATTTGATCAACCGCTGGTGGTGATTGCCTAAACCATGGCCATCAAACGGATCCTGATCGCCAATCGCGGCGAGATCGCCCTGCGCATCCACCGGGCAGCGCATGAAATGGGGATTGAGACGGTCGCGGTGCATTCCACCGCCGATGCCGACGCGATGCACGTGCGTTTGGCCGATCATGCCGTCTGCATCGGCCCGCCGCCTGCGGGCGAGAGCTATCTCAACATTGCCAACATCATCTCGGCGGCGGAAATCGCGCAGTGCGATGCGATCCACCCGGGTTATGGCTTCCTGTCGGAGAACGCCAAGTTCGCCGACATCGTCGAAGCGCATGACATCATCTGGATCGGCCCCAAGCCGGAACATATCCGCACGATGGGCGACAAGATCGAAGCCAAGCGCACTGCGGGCGCGCTCGGTCTGCCGCTGGTTCCCGGCTCGGACGGCGCTGTCTCCGACATCACCGAAGCCAAGGCGATTGCCGAAGCCGCCGGCTATCCGGTGATCATCAAGGCTGCCAGCGGCGGCGGAGGGCGCGGCATGAAGGTCTGCAACGGCCCCGATCAGCTCGAAACGCTGATCCAGCAGGCTGGCAGCGAGGCGAAGGCCGCCTTCGGCGACGCCACGGTCTATATCGAGAAATACCTCGGCAACCCCCGTCACATCGAATTCCAGGTGTTCGGCGATGGCAACGGCAACGCGATCCATCTGGGCGAGCGTGACTGTTCGCTCCAACGCCGCCACCAGAAGGTTCTGGAAGAGGCGCCCTCCCCTGTCATCACGCCTGAAGAACGCCATCGCATGGGCGAAATCTGCGCGCAGGCGATGCGCGACATGGCCTATCGCGGCGCAGGCACGATCGAATTCCTCTGGGAAAACGGTGAGTTCTATTTCATCGAGATGAACACCCGCCTGCAAGTCGAACACCCTGTTACCGAAGCTGTAACCGGGGTCGATCTGGTGCGCGAACAGATCCGGATCGCCGAAGGCAAGCCGCTGTCCGTGACGCAGGACGAGCTTGAGTTCCAAGGTCACGCGATCGAGTGCCGGATCAATGCCGAAGACCCCTTCACCTTCGCGCCTTCGCCGGGTCTGGTGACCTATTACCATGCCGCTGGCGGGATGCATGTGCGTGTCGATTCAGGGCTTTACGCCGGATACCGCATACCACCTTATTACGACAGCATGATCGCGAAAGTCATCGTGTACGGACGCACCCGCGAAGGCTGCATCATGCGCCTGCGCCGCGCGCTTGAAGAAATGGTGGTTGAAGGGGTCAAGACCAACATCCCCCTGCATCGCGAACTGCTGCGCCAGGACGATGTGCTTAACGGCGACTATTCGATCAAGTGGCTGGAACAGTGGCTGGAGGAGCGCGAGGTCTGATTGCGCCTGAACTTGGCCGCGACGGGGCGCAATTGTTTGCTGGTGCAGCGCGGGCGATGCTGCCGACCTTGGCAAATTGGTTTGACAGCACACCGCCGGCGCCGGGCACACGGCTTGCCGCGCTTGGCCCTTTCGCCGTTTTCCTGACAGGCGATAGCCCCGTTTCCATGATTGCCAAGCAACGGCTTGGAGCGTCTGCGAGGCCGGTGCGTGCAGTAGCCTTTGACAAATCTCCAGCCACAAACTGGGCGCTGGGCTGGCATCAGGACCGGACGATCAACATCGCCAGTCGCGCCGCAGTGGAAGGGTTTGGCCCTTGGACAGTAAAGCAGGGCCAACTGGCATGTAGAGCCACCGTTCGCATTGGTCGAAAGGATGCTGACGCTGCGGATCTATCTTGACGATGTCACCCATGACAACGCCCCGCTCGACGTCGCGCTCGGCTCGCATTTGCTCGGCTATATTTCTGAGGCGCATGTGCCTGAGGTGGTCGCCGCGAGCGAGATTTTCATCTGCCATGCGCAGGCCGGCGATGTCTGGGCCTACGCGACGCCGATCCTTCATGCCTCGTGCCGCTCCACCAACAATAGCGCCCGGCGTGTTCTTCAGATCGATTACTGCGCCGCACCGCTGCCACCTCTGCTGACGTGGGCGCTCACGCTTTGATCGAGGCGTTGCATAACCGCGCTGGCCTTTGCGCGCCTGGCACTCTATGCTGCACTGCAACAGAATGCACCGCGCCTGCATGAACTGGCGCGATTTTGTTCTGCGATCAGGCTAATAGCAGCGCAGGATGGCGCAGTACGGCTGCGCAAAGGAGTAGTGGATGGACCGCAAGACCCAGATCGTTGTTGTCGGCGGCGGCGCAGGCGGGCTGGAACTGGTTCGCAGGCTTGGCGCCAAATATGGGCGCAAAGCGCACGACATCATCCTCGTTGACAAGAACCTCAGCCACATCTGGAAGCCCTTGCTTCATGAAGTGGCGGCGGGATCGCTTGATGCCAATCTCGACGAGGTTGGCTACCGCGGGCACTGCTACCGCTGGGGCTACCGCTTCTTTCAGGGCAGTCTCGATGGGATCGACCGGACCGCCAAGACCATCAGCCTCGCACCGGTCAAGGACGAGGACGGCAGCGCGTTGATCGAAGCGCACACCATTCGCTACGATATTCTCGCATTGGCGCTGGGCTCGGTGTCTAACGATTTTGGCGTGCCCGGCGTCAAGGAGCATTGCCTCTACCTCGACAGCCGCGAGCAGGCTGACCGCTTTCGGACGCGCCTGCTGAACCATTGCCTGCGTGTCAGCCGCGCGATGATGAACGATCCGGGCGCAAACGAACAGGTGCGCATCGCGATTGTTGGCGGCGGAGCGACGGGGGTGGAACTCGCAGCGGAACTTTACAACGCGGCGGGCGCGCTGCGGCACTATGGGCTGGAGGTGTTTGACGAAAGCCGTATGCATGTCACCCTGCTCGAAGCCGGTCCGCGCATCCTTCCCGCTCTGCCGGAGAAGCTGGCGGCAGCGGCGAAGCATGAACTGGGTGCGCTTGGCGTACAGGTTCGCCCCGACGTGCAAGTGATCGAGGCGCGCCCGCGCCAGCTCGTCACCAAAACCGGTGAGGTAATCGAGGCCGATCTGATCGTCTGGGCGGCAGGCGTGAAAGGCGCAGAGTTCCTGTCGGGCCTCGACCTTGAGACAAATACCCGGAACCAGATCCTCGTCACCGACACGCTGCAGACGACCGTCGACCCGTGCATCTATGCGCTGGGTGACTGCGCCAGCTACACCCCGCCGGGAGAGGACCGTCCCGTCCCCCCCCGCGCACAAGCTGCGCACCAGATGGCCGAGGTCGTGTTCGCCAATATTTGCCGGATGCAGCAGAACAATTCGCTGCGGCATTTTGTCTATCGCGACAAGGGTTCCCTGGTTTCACTCAGCCGTTTTTCAACTGTTGGCAGCCTGATGGGCAACCTTGTCGGCGGCAGCATGGCGGTTGAAGGGCGGCTGGCGCGGCTGATCTACACTTCGCTTTATCAACTGCACCTCATCGGCATTCATGGCTGGATCAAGGCGACCTTCCTGATGCTGGTGGGCCGCGTAAACCGCATCGTGCGGCCACGGCTCAAACTGCACTAGAAGTCGATCTTCAACCGCACCTCGCCGCCATTGGCGTTGAAACCGCCAACGGGTGTGTTGTGGACGTTGGCCTCGGCGGCAGCCGTATCGGACAGCTTGATCCGTGCGCGCGGGATTGCGCTGCCAAAGCCATCATCCTGCGGGCCAATCGCCGGTCCGAGGCGTTGGTTCGTCGCGCCACGGGCGCATACCACGATTTCGGTATTGAGCGGATTAGGGGTGTCTTCGCTGCATTCGTGCGCAAGTGGCGGGACGAGTTGTGTCAGGTCGATCACGATTGTCCCATCGGCGCGTGTCTGCATCAGCGGTGGGGACGGCTTCCCGACATCGGGCGTAGCAGATATGGCTTCCAAGGGCTGCGCGGGCGGCAATTCGGTCATCGGCAGTCCCTCCCGTCGGAAAGTTCAGTCGAGGCTGAGTCCTTGCGTTATCACGCCGGCTGCCGGCACATCGCGCAGGCAATGACCGGTAACAGGATCGGCTAGACGCGATACGCCTGTCACAGCGGAACGCCGGGTTCCTGTTTGGCCGTGCGGATTGTAAGCGACGTCTTGACGCTTTCCACATTCGGCGCTGGCGTCAACTTGCCGGTCAGAAACTCCTGAAAGCTCTGCAAATCCTTGCTGACAATCTTGAGGATGAAGTCGATTTCGCCGTTGAGCATATGACATTCACGCACTTCGGGGAGTTCGCGCATGTGATCCTCGAACTCGCGCAAGGATGCTTCGGCCTGGCTTTTCAAACTGACCATCGCAAACACAGTGATCGCAAAGCCTAGCTTCGAGGGGTCAAGATCGGCGTGATAACCACGGATCACCCCGTCCTCTTCAAGTCCGCGAACCCGGCGCAAACACGGCGGCGCGGTCAGTCCGACACGCTGGGCAAGTTCAACATTCGTCACCCGGCCTTCCGCCTGCAATTCTGCCAGCAAACGGCGATCGATATCGTCAAGATTGGCCACTTGGCTGAAGCTCCCCCTGCACGGCCCCACTCACCCGGCGGCAACGCATGCAATACAGTCTCAAAGAAACATGACGCGCGCCTACTGGCCCGCTTGGCTAATATTATTAGGTCTGCCAGCAATTGTCCCGCTTTGCAACGCGCCTTTAGCGTCAGACTGTGGCTATTGCGTCAGCGTGATATGACGCACATGTCGGCATCGGATAGGAAAGTGTGCGCACGCGCTGCGCCCCGGTACGATTCGTTCGATCAACACCCACTTAAGGAGAAAATTCTGTTCTTCGATGATCGCCTTGCCACCGTGCTGCGTCAGCGCGCCATTGGCGAGGCGAGCTTGCGCACGCAGTATCGGCAATTGCTCGATCTTCTGGGCAAGGATCGTACCCATGCAATTGGCGCAGATCACAGCTTGCTCGCGGCCGCGTGGCTGAGAATGGATGCGCTGGCGGAAGCGATTCCTGCTGCCGACCGGGCGCGCATGATCCGTGAACCCGGCTGGCGCTTTCACAGCCCTGATCTTGCCTCTCATCTGTCCGACCACGAACCTGAGGTTGCGTCCGCTGCGCTGTCGCGGGCGGAGCTTTCATCGGAAGACTGGACCGCGCTGATCCCGCGGCTTCCATTGCGCGCGCGGGGCTTTCTGCGCCTGCGCCGCGATCTTCCGATTGATGTGGAAGCGCTGCTGGCTCGGCTTGGTGTGCACGATCGCGGGCTACCAGCGCCGGCGCCTGTTCCTGCGGCGGCTTCCTCGAATGAATCCATTGAAAACGCCGCTGCGGCAACGCCGCGTCTCACCGCTGATCAGCCCGTTTCCATTCGGTCTTCGGCGGCCGTTCCGCTGCGCAAGACCCCTTCCGTCCCGGTACGGCAGCGTGACCGGGATGAAAGCGGCCGCACCGAAATTTCCGCTCTGGTCGAACGGATCGCACAATTTCGGCGGACCCGCGGTGAAAGCCCGCTCGATCTCGAACAATCGCCCCGCTTACCGCTTGGCGAAGTGCCTGAACGGTCGATCCGATCCATTACCAGCTTTGGTTTCACCGCCGATCCGACAGGTCGCATCGCTTGGGCCGTCAGCGAGATTGCGGCGATGGTGATCGGCACCCGCCTGTTTGCCAATAATACCGGGCGCGACGAGGATCCGGACAGCGCCAGCCTTGCGCGTGCCTTCGCGCGCCGCCAGCCTATCACCGGAGCGGCGGTGACCTTGTTCGGTGCCCCTGGCATCGCCGGAGACTGGATCGTCGATGCGGAGCCGCGCTTTAGTCAGGAGGGCCACTTTGCCGGCTATTTCGGCCGTTTTCGCCGTGTGCCCGATCCGGCGGCCGCTGCCCTTGGCGCTGAGGCCCATGAAGCAGACCGGATTCGCCAGCTTCTTCATGAATTGCGCACGCCCGTCACCGCGGTGCAAGGCTATGCCGAAGTGATCCAGCAGCAATTGTTCGGCCCCGCCCCGCACGAATACCGCGCGCTTGCTGCGGCCATTGCAGCCGATGCAGCGCGCATCCTTGCTGGGTTCGAAGAACTTGACCGGCTGGCCCGACTTGAAACCAGGGTGACAGTCATTGAGCCGGGCGAGGCCGATCTTGCGGCGCTGGTGCGGCGGACGGCGGCGCAGTTCGAACCGGTGCTGAGTCCGCTGGGAGCCGGAATGTCGCTCGCGATACCTGATGATGTCACGCTGCTGATCATGCTCGACCCCGAAGACGCCGAGGCATTGGTTTGGCGGCTGCTCGCCAGCCTGGGCGCGGCTTGCGACACCGGGGAGCGCATTACGATCACTCTCGATGTGGTGGCCGGCTCCGAAGCGGGCACGGGCATGAACACTGACCATGCCCGACTGACGTGTTCCTTGCCGGCGCGGATGGCGGCAGAAGATAACATCTTTGCAGCAACCACCCGAACGGCTGAAAGCACGATCACTCCTGGGCTTTTTGGTACCGGCTTTGCGCTGCGCCTTGCCCGGGCGGAGGCGCGTGCAGCCGGCGGTGTTTTGCGGCGCGAGGGTGCAGTGCTGACGCTGACCTTACCGCTTTTGCTTCAGAACCCGTCCTTGTTCAGTGCTGCCGAAGCCTAGGCAAGGCGCCGGGAACGAACGCCGTTTATGACCACAGCTTCAATGCTCGATGTGCCGCCAGTCGGCCGCGCAGCCGCCTTCTCTGCCGGCTTTGGTCAACGCGTGCTGTTGACTTTGGATACTGAAGAGGAGTTTGACTGGACGGGCCCGTTCCGGCGCACGGGTTATGGATTGAGCCATGTCGAGGCGATCCCGCGGTTTCAGGCTTTCTGCGAAACGCTCGGCGCACATCCGGTCTATCTGGTCGACTGGCCCATCGTTCAGGATCAGCGCGCTGTGGATATCATCGGCGATGCTGTCCGGCGTGGGACAGCCGATGTAGGCGTGCAGCTTCATCCTTGGGTCAATCCGCCCTTTGATGAGGACGTGGGCGTGCACAATTCCTTCGCTGGAAACCTGCCGCCCGAACTGGAGGCGGCGAAGTTCATGGCCCTGCGCGATGGAATTGAGAATGCCTTCGGAACAGCCCCGCTCATTTACCGCGCGGGTCGTTATGGGCTCGGCCCCCATACCGCCGAGCTGTTGAAACGCGCCGGAATCCGGGTGGATACGTCGGTGCGACCGCTGTTCGATTACAGCGATCAAGGCGGGCCGGATTACCGTCGGCACCCGCTCAGTCCCTATTGGGTCGACGGGGCGATGCGACTGCTCGAATTGCCGGTTACCTCCGTCCATTCCGGATTGCTGCGTGGTATGGGCGGGCCGGTGCAGCGCATAGGCGAACAGCTTCCGCGAGGCATGGGCATGCTGTCCCGGCTGGGACTTTTGGAACGCATAGCCCTGACCCCCGAGGGTGTCTCAAGCGAAGAGGCCGTTCGTGGCATCGACATCGCATTGGATCTGGAACTTCCTTTGCTAGTCCTATCGTTTCACAGCCCGACACTCGCGCCGGGTCATACGCGCTATGCAGCGACCGAAGCCGGCGTAGAGGCGGTCTACGGCTGGCTGAGCACGGTTTACGCTCATCTGGAAGCGCGCGGTGTCAGAAGCTGCTGCGTTGCCGACATCATCGCTTCGACCGGCGGTTAGGCAAAGGATCAGATTGTCTGCTTGTCTCTCCCGCAGTGGCAGAGTAGGGGGCTGTTCAACGCCATGCCTTCCGGTGCCTGTTTCCAGGGGCCTGTAGCTCAGCGGTTAGAGCTGGCCGCTCATAACGGCTAGGTCGCGGGTTCGAATCCTGCCGGGCCCACCGGAGGCGAGCACGGAAAGGCGAGACGAAAACAGAGTCGGGGAGTGGCGCAGTCTGGTAGCGCGCTTGCTTTGGGAGCAAGATGTCGCAGGTTCGAATCCTGTCTCCCCGACCACTTTTCCAGCAAAGCATTGAAAGAAAACCGCTTTCACCTCTCGGTGAAGCGGCGTGACACGTGTCGTATCACATGCCGGTTCACCGACCTGTTCGGAGAGCCTTTCAATGCCCAAGATTCCCTTCAGCCTGCGCCGCTCTGGCCGCTATTATTTCCGCAGGCGGGTCCGTTTGCAGAATGGCAAGGATATCCATGTAGTTGTGCCGCTATCCACCTGCGATGGGCAGGAGGCGCGTGAGCGATCCGCAATGCTCGCCGCGCAGTTCGACAAGGTGCGCCGTGCTGTGAACGCGTATTTCGAATCCAACGATACGCTTGATGCCGCAGCCATCAAGGGCCTGTTCGAGAACGAGCTGCGCCATTGCCTCGCCAAGCTCGTGTTGGAATTCCATGATCCGGCCCGCGATCCCGCCATGCTGGTGCATGAACACCGCACCAAGGCCAGCGCTTATGATCTAGCCCAGCGCCCTGGACAGATCATCGAGCTATCCGATGATCACCGCCGCAGGCTTGCCGATGCAGGGCACGATGAGAACGCGATCGAAGACGTAGCGATGGAGCTCGACATTTATTGCGGCAAGCATTCCGTCCGCGACGAAATGCTGGCTCTCGTCGCGGAAGGGCTCGGGCTTGAGCCGACCGATTCGGTCATCGGACGTCTCAAACATCTGCAATTGCAGGCAAAGGCTGAAGCGCACCGGCTGGCGGCGCACTTCATGGACGATGATGTGCAGGCGGCCTTTGATCAGGAGGAAGCTTTGCTGGCGAAGCGCCGGCAAAACGGTGCGCCACTGACCTTTGCAACGCCGCGTTCGGCAACGCCCCCGCCGATCGCCCTGCCCTCGCCGGTATTTACACCGGCCGAGACCAGCGCCTCGTCCTATCCTGATTGCGTGTTTAGGACCTATCATGCCACGCGGTTCAGCGAGGTCATTCCCAAAATCCTGCGGCTTGCTCGCCGCGGCGGCCATTGGAACCGCGGTCTTGCACAATACGAGCGCGTGCTCAAAACCTTCGCTTGGGTAACAGGCGATAAGCCGCTTGGTGCTTACAACCATACCGACGTGGCGAAGTTCAAGAATGCGCTTTTGGACATGCCACGCACCCACCGCCCTTCGAAAGATTTTGATCGCCCGTTCGAGGAAGTTGCCGAAAACTTTGCCATCACCAGCGGCAACTCCCGATCGATGAACACCTTGAAGCGCGATCTCTCCTACATGTCGACCGCATACGATCTGCTTGCAGAAAATGAGTGGGCGCCGAAGATACCCAATACCAAGGCGCTCGACTTTTCGGCGGTGAAATTGGGCAAGCACAAGAAGG
Source organism: Sphingomonadales bacterium (assembly GCA_009995225.1). Lineage (GTDB taxonomy): Bacteria > Pseudomonadota > Alphaproteobacteria > Sphingomonadales > Sphingomonadaceae > Erythrobacter. The sequence goes on from JAACPW010000004.1 coordinate 59,784, forward strand.
TGTCGAAGAAGACCGCGCGTCCGCCATGGATGCCGGAACACATGATCTGCCTGTTTTCAGCTCCAATCTGGACGGGCGGCGGTGGTCATCTGCGTAGGCTCGACCGCGCGGCAGGTGACAATGTCTGGCATGATGCCGCCTATTGGCTGCCGCTCATGCTTTACTACACCCATGCCGCCCTGAACGAGATCGCCGGGCTGCGGGCCGACGAGATCTACGTCGATGACGCCGTTCCCAACATTGTCATCCAAGATAACGACGTGCGCGCCGAGGATGAGGTCGAAGGTGGCGAGAAAAACGAAGATCGCGGCCGACTGATCCCGGTCCACCCTGAGCTGTTGCGGCTCGGTTTCCTCGATTACGTCAAGGCGATCCGCGCTGAAGGCCACAGGGAGTTGTTCCCCGAACTCTACCTCAACGAAGCGCGGATCGGCGGTCACCAGTTCCGCAACATCGCATGGCGTCACATGTCATCGTGGATTGGCCTGCACATGACAATCCCGGTGAACAAGGTTGGCAAATTTGCCGACATGCACTCGATCCGTGCCTTAGGATCGAGCTTCTACGCTAAGGCGAATGTTCCAGATTTCATGCGCGCCGACGTGATGGGACACGCGCGCACTGGCACCAACGCCCTTCATTATTCTAAGCGCAGCGATACGCACGGGGTGCAGCAGGTGCTGTCAGAATATCTCGCCTTCATGGTGCAGCACACCGGGGTTGCCACTGCGCACCTTGCCCCCCACCCCGTCCGGCTGCTGCCAATCAACCATCGGTCGCGGACTGGGATGCCGCGAGTGAAACGCGCATAGCTAGTGAAAAGGGTCTGCTGCCGGAGCGGCAGACCCTTAGAGCGCTGACGCGCCGTTGCGAGCTCGCAGCCACAGGGCTCGTATGCCGTCACCTCGCTGAAGACCGCCGCGTGAGGTAGTTCGCCCGCCCAAGTTGTGGCGAATTGGCAGAGGCGCCATGGGGTAATTCAGGCGGTTCAGGTTCGAACGCGTTCGCCAGACATGGCCGCTCCGAAAAACCAGTACCTTGCCACGGCAGCGCGCCAAACGAAGGTCATGCGCCTTCCCCCGCACCGCGATCCAGCGCCCGCATGGCGTCGGTGATCGAGTTCGTTTCCACGCTGACCCGCACGACCTTGGCGAGCAGGGTGATCATGCTCTCCTTGTAATCGGCGAAGCGGTAGGTGTTGAACTTCTCGCGGACGGTGGGGTCCTTGATCGTCTTCTCCTTGTGCTGATCGAGCACCCAGTCGATCGCGCTGCGGTTGCCGAGGCGGTAATCCCATGCGCCTTGCGGGATGCCGGTCAGCTTGGTCTGCGCATCGACGATGACTTCGCCTGCTTCGGCCACCGGGCGCAAAATCGGACGGGCCATGGCGCCGGGCTTGGGTTCCTTCTCGGCTTCGACCCGCGCGATTGGCCAGGGCTTCACCTTCTCGTAGCCGATATGCAGCTTCAGCAGCGCTTCGCCCCATGCGACCCATTGGGCGAAATCGAGGTAAAGCGGCACACGCGGGAATTCGCGGCGCAGATCATCGGTGTGGTGTTCGCGGTAGATCGGATCGTGCAGCACGGCGTAGCAATAGGCAAAGATCGTATCGTGCGTGACCGCGTCATCGGGATAGCGCGCGCGGAACTGCTTCAGTGCCCAAGGGGTGATGTTGTCGACGCGTTCGCCCGACGGGATGTAGCGGTATCGGGAAACGCCGAAGGTTCGGCCATTGCCGGTCTTGACGAGACCTTGGTCAAAGACTTGAACCACTGCCGATGCGGTCATTGGGTCTTCAGACGCCATTGCTCGAAAGGCGATGGTCGGGTTGTCTTCGGATGGGCTGAACAAGCTAGGAAGGCGAAATGTCCGTCCGTTTAACACGGGATCGAAGTAGATCCATTGTCTGCTGAAGGCCCGGTAATGGCCATGCCGAAGATGTCGGGGGTCGAAGGTGATCTCCTTTGACTTCTTGAAGGCCTTGTCCAACTCGGTATCCCATTTAAGATCCTGGCTTTGCTTCTTCGCGCGCCGGTCTCTCTCATAGGTGGCGATGAAGGCTTTCACCTTTTATCTGAGCTTCCGCTTGTCGAAATCCCACAGCCAATCATCACGTCGAGTTTCTGCCCCGTTCGACGAAAGGCGGAAAATTGCCTCGACCTTTGCACCATCGCGATCCGTTGGTCCTTTGGTCGGATCAGCTAAAGGCAGGTAGCCACTCCATTCGGCGCTCTCACCTGACAGCCAATTACCTTTGGTATCCGGGGTCATAGGCTCAACCTGCCAGCGGTCGAAATCCTCGACGCCGTCGAGATAGGCCAGCTTCTCCGCTGCCGTTTCGTCCTCCGGGCGGCGAGCGTAGAAGAGTTTGAAGCCCTTTGCCGCCTTGCGGCGCACCATAAAGGCGACGGTGACGCCCGTCTGGATGCCGAACACATTGTGCTTGGTGCCGCTCAGCTTGGGATTGGCGCGCACGTCGCCGCCCAGATCCATCAGCCAGCATTCGGCGAATTCCTCGGCAATGCTCTTACGGAACCCGTCGAAGGCCACCTTCTCGATAAAGTTACGGTTGGTGACCATGGCGATCACACCATCCTCGGTCAGCCGGTCCGATGCCCAACGCCAGAAACGCACATACATGTCCGACAGCGAATTGGTGTTCTGCGCATTGCTGCGGCGGCGGTAGGTCTGACCGATCCGCTCATCGACGCGGCGATAAGGCCGGTTGGGGTTGCGCGCGTTATAGTCCTGCTGCCACGCGTTGTAGGGCGGGTTGCCGATAATCAGCTTGATCTTGCCCGAGTTCTGACGCTTCACCCGCTCAAGGTTCTCGTCGCTGGTGCCACCGAACATGTCTGGCTGGTGCCCGGCGTAGATCGCAAGGCCCGCAGTGTTGTCGAGCGTGTCGACGAAGACGAGACCGGGGAACTCCTCGTAGCTATCGTTGAGGACGGCGAAGGTGTTCTCGATGTTGAGGTTGGCGACGTAGTAGGGGAGGATCGCCACTTCGTTGGCGTGAAGCTCGTTCTGGTATTTGGCCTTGAGCCGCGCCTTGCCCGCCCCCTGCATGTGTTCGAGCAGCTCGACGATGAACGTGCCGGTGCCTGTGGCAGGGTCGAGAATCTCGACGCCTTCATCAGCGAGGGTCTTGCCGAAATGCTTTTCGGTCAGCCATTCAGCGCCGCGGATCATGAAGCGCACGATCTCGCCGGGGGTGTAGACCACGCCCAGCCGGTCGGCGGCGTTGGGGTCGTAGGTCTTGTAGAAGTCTTCGTAGAGCCGCTTGACGAAGTCCTGCTTGGCGCGCGGATCGGCCAGCCCGGCAGCAGCGCCACGGATCGCACCATAGTAAGGTCGGAGCAGATCTACGGTCGCGCGGCGGAGCGCGCCGGTGAAGAACTTGGCCTCCAGCTCGCCCAGCTTGATCGCGATGTTGTTCTCGCGGTGATACTGCGAGTTGTCGAAGACGCTGGTGAAGATTTCTTCGGTCAGGATGTGCTGGATCAGCATTTTCCTGACATCATCGCGGGTAACGGCCGGGTTGATCGCCTGCTTGGCGTGCTGAAGGAAAGTATCGAGCGCCCCCACGAAATCAGCGCTGTGGGCCTCGGCCTCGCCCATCGCCATTTCGAGCGCTTCGAGCACCTGCGGGAGATCCGCGCGGAACTTGGCGGAGGCTGCCTTGAACTCGCTGAGTTCGGGCGGTTCGTGGTCGTAGAAGGTCTCGATCAGTCTCAGGAGCGCGTCGTCATCCGACAGGGAAATGCGCATGACCTCGCGCCCATCCTGCCTCAGGACGGCGGACTGGGTATCCTCGTAAATGATGTTGTCATCCGGGTAGCCCTTGGCGATCTTGTCCCGGATTTCGCGGTCGAGATCGTCCTTGCTGTCTTTTGCCTCCCAGTATCCGAACGGCTTGCGCAGGATCTGGGGGATCAGGGCACCGTCCACGGCGATGTTGTTGCCGCGGGGGCCGCGCCCTTCCCATTCGTTAGTGAAGACCAGATCGTGGGCGCGGCCTGTGCGTTCGAGCAGTTCGGCGAACGCCTTTCGCAGCACCCGTTCATTCAAGCTACCGGTGACGCGATGCTGTTCGGCCAGCGTGCGCCGGTATGTGTTGATATGCTGGCGGCTCATGCGGCTTCCCCTATTGGCGGCATGATTGGCCGTGCGGCAAGGTGCTGGCAAGGGTGGATTTAATTTGCTGAGTAAGGCCTTGGCCTTGGAGGCGGGCAACGGCTGGCAAAGTCCGCAGTTGCCGAATCTCGCCGCCAGCACTCTACGCTGCCTGCCGATCCTCTCCGATCAGATGTTCCAAATCGGCGCTATAGGCCTTGAGTTCATTCGCGAGCGGATGATCAGGGCGCTGGCGCAGGAAGGCGCCGATCGTGGCGATCACAGCCGGCTCAAATCGAAGGCCGGGCGCCCCTTGCGCAATCCGCCATGCAATCATCACGATGGCGGTGACCACGGTGTCTAGCTCGCAATGCCCCGTCAGTAGACGCCATTCAGCGGGGCTGCGCGTCGGAAAAAAGCGGGCCTTGTCACGCAGCAAGGCGAGCGGGACTCCAATCCGATGCGCGACTTCGCTCAAATGGTGCCAGGTTTTGCCGCCGGATTTCATCGCAAGGGACAGATCGAGGTGCATACGGTGACGAGTAGCGGAGGTGCGCTCCTGAAAATGCTGAGGCAACACCAAACCGTATTCCATCGCGGTGAGCGTCAAGATTTGCTGGTCGGCGGGCACCCCGCCCCACGTGACGACGACGCGGTCGGCGCGTTCGGCAAGGTTGTCGAACAGCGCCTTCGTAACCGCCAGATCGGTTCTATGCGTGGATTGGCTCCACGATTTCACGGCGCCGAACGCAACCGTGCCGTCCCCAGCGATATCGACGTCGAATAGGGCAGCTGCATTGATGATCCGCGATCCGATCCGATTGTGCTCGTAACGTGAGTGGATCATGCGATTCCCGGCGAAAAGATCACGATCCCAGCTGCTTTCAGTGTCCACGAAGGTGTATGTGAGGGTGCGTTGCGTATCCATTGGTATGTCCTTTTGAGTTTGCAGGCCGAGCCTGCGGTTCTGTGGTGAAGGTTGGAGAGGTTGATGGGATCGGCCCACGACCGATGGCCAGTCGGCTTAGGAGGGCAGACTGATCCAGCAGACGAGGACCGATAGCGGATTTCAGAAGGGTATGGGCCGGGCCTGCTCCAGCACGCGCCAAGCGCTGAATGCAGCGAACAGCGTGCGGGCTTCAGGCCTGCGGCAGAACGCGGCGGTGTAGATGGCCCACATGGCCACCGCGGTATCCGGCGCGCGGCGGCTTCGGCGGATCAGTGCCGATTGCGGCCCAGGCACATCAAGGCCAAGCGGCTCACCCGCAGCGACCAGCTGCTGATCGGTCACAGTCAGAGGCAATATGGTGAGGCTCGGCAGCTTCCGTCGGATCAGGTCAATGTCTGTGGGCGCGGCGCACTCTGTATTCGTATGGGCAAGCCTTGGATCGGCTTCATTTTCCGGCATACGATGCAGGCGCACCAGCAATTCGGCACCCTGCGGGATCCTTGAACACAGCCCGTGGATGATGGCGGCACGGGGGGCGTCGGCATCGAATGCCTTGTGCGTGACGTCGAACCGCGCTTCCCGGCGTTCGATGCGTTCAACCGTAAACAAGGCCAGCGAGCGAATTGCCGATCGCGGTGTGTGCTCCGGACTTGTTCGGACGACGATAAGCGAAGCCAACACCGGCGGGTGCTGCGAGTATTTCATGGCGACTTCCTTGGGTAGAACGCAAGCGGGCGGCTCTCCGCGTGGAGAACCGCCCGCTTGAGGTGGTGGTAGTTGTAGTGATGGAGCTGCGACCGGCTGCCGGTATGGCTGACAGTCGCTGCGGCTATGCTTGCGACCTAGGCTACGCGGATTTCCCATGACTCATGCGGCCAGAATTCGTGGCCCACGGCGCTGGCTATCATCCGGCGCTTGAGCTCGCCCCAGCCCCGATCGGCCCCCCGCGATACGCTTGAACGTGGCGGCGCCGGCACATCGCTGCTTCGTCCACGCTCATCGAACGCGAAGGCCCGGGTGGCGCAAGCCGACAAGAGAATCATGGCAGCACCGTCCTTCTCGATGAAAGGGTGCACCGTGGTGATCTCGACCCCCACCAATGTCGGACGCATCAGCACGATGTCGCGGCAGATGCTGGTATAGTCGTCGGCAAAGCCTGCCATCAGCCACGTGCGACCAGTTTGGGCAGCGATACGGCTGAACATGGCAACGCCTTCATGCAGGTCGCCATTGACGGCAACGACGCCGATGCCCGGGAATGGCAGCGGCGCATCCAGCGGGCCGGATGGGCACACGAGAGCACGACTCAGGGCATAGGTAATTGCTCGGCGGGGGCAGGCCCCGCCGATGTTCAAATCGATCATTCTTCATATTCCTTATTGGAGTTGCGGACCCCCGCAGGGTGTCCGAAGCCTTTTTTCCTTCACCGGAACGGCTCAATTCTCATGGGCGAAAGGGCCAAAGCCGAGCGACGCTAGCGCGCTGCCCGGCTTCTTCTTCCTTTCTTGATGTTTGGCAGACGCGATCGGCAAACCCGTCCGGCGTCACTGTTCGGTCAACAGTGCCGATTGAGCCAGGTGATCGGTGTCCTTCTTACCCGGATCTGCGGAAAGTGCCGGTTGATCCAGCTGTGTTCGTAGTCCGCTTGGAATTCGGTGGTCTCGATCCACCAGCTCTTGCGCAGCCAATCGAAGCTGTAAGAACGCCGTTTCAGCTCTGCCCTCGCATCGTATATTGGCCCTTCGGCATCGACGCGGACCGTGGTGGTCCTCGCATTGACCAGTGCTTCTGCCATAACGGTTCGACCATTGGGCAGGACAGTGGCGGCAAGATTGATTGCTGCCGTGACGTCATCGCCTGCCGTATGCGCCTTGGGTGCGAAGAGACCCTGCTGCATGAGCAGATGGCCGAGCGCCCGACCATCGAACCCTGCCCCGAGCCAGTCGATGTCATTAAGCGTGCATACCCACGGCAGATGCGTGATGCCGGGCAGTAGCCGGCGGCAAAATCCCGCATCGAATCTGGCACCATGGGCCAGCAGCGCGTCAGCACGGCAGAGGAACGCGGTCATCTTGTCGATATCGATCGACCTGCCCTGTAATCGTTCATCGCTGAGCCCGGTGAGCGTCTTGATCCTGGGTGGCAGCGGCCGGCCGGGATCCTGGAGGCCATAGATTTTGCCGATGATGCCGGTGATCCGCCCTTCGTTATCGGTTTGCACCAGCGCCGCTGCAATCTCGACGACGCTATCGGTCTCAGGGTCTAACCCCTCGGTCTCTACATCAACTACCGCGATTATCGGACCTTCAGGACCAATCGCGTTTGTGATCGGCCACTCATCCAGCGGCGCAATCCGCCGCAGGATGCGCACTTCATTATTCACCTGCGCGGGCTCACCACCGCCAGTGTCGTTATCGCCGATGCTGTTCATTTTGTTCATGTATTACCTCGTCGTCACGAGGCCTGCCGAAGGGCAAAATTTTTTTCCTTCTACCAACAGACCTCTCACGGGAGGCGCAGCCGAAAGGTTTTTCCTTCTAATGCGGCATGGCAAGTGCATTTGTGCCGAGCGATGCAATCGCGGCTAACGCTCTTGCCGACAGGCAATGTTCGCGTAATGTTCCAGCCATTTTTCTCATTCGATTCGGCAAGCGCGGCGTGACGATCTGGCCTTCCCAGTCCGTGTGAAGGTGCGCGTGCCTGACCACGGCCTAGGCAAAACCCTCGACCGCATGACAGTGTGGCTGCGCGAGAATGCGTCCGCCAAGGGTTATGCCTGTCACAGTTCGCCTGGGGTGGCCTGCAGCACTGCGGCCTTTACTTTTGCGACATCGATGTGGCGCAAAAATTTGTGCGATCGTTCCCAGAAGTAGAACTAGCGGACGGGATGATTAGCACCAAAAGCAGCAACTAAATTTGTGCGGCTCGCCTACGCTTCGCCACTTTTCTTTCACAAAACTTCTACTTTGGCGCAAATGAAAGTTCTATACGCATGATAATGTATTGCTTAATCATGTTTTTACGCTTATACGGATTTTTGTGTTCCGGATTAAGGTAACAACAAATGTTTGCGTTACTGGCGGCGTTCATTGCGTGGTTCTTAGATCTCATTTTTGGGACAGCCCCACTCGTAGTCACGCCAGCGCCAGTTTACCCATTAATCCGTGCAGCAAGCGCATCTCAGGCAAGGCTGGATCGCCATCTGACGCGGCCACCGCTAGTCTGGGCGGCTCCCTAACAAATCGATCTTCGAGTTGAACCGGCAGGCGAACGCAATCGCGCGCCTGCTCCTTTAACGCTGGGATCGACTGTGTCAGATTACAGGCTGTGCTCACTTGCTGAGCAGCCACGCACTTTCGATCTCGCAGCGGCGAGTATCGGATATGAATATACATCGAAAAGCGCCGGCCTATGAACAGGCCAGGGCGCGTCTTAATTCCTTTTTTGCCAGAACTGGCAAAATCCCCTCCATCCGTGAGTTGAAGGCTGAATGCGGCGGCGCAGGCAGCAACGAGACCTACCAGCAATACCTGAAGCGCTGGCAGGCGGAACGCAGCCAGGCGTCTGGCACGATGCCGAGCCTGCTCGCGTTGCGGAATCAGGTTCAGGCAAACGCCGAAATCATGTTCGCCATTATCGACCAAACCATGCAGCAGCTTGCGCGGCTTGGTTTGCTAGAAGACGGTCAGGATGGTGCTTGTGATGGCGATCTGGACGACACCGAATGCGATGACGGTGATCCCGACTTCGACGGTGAGGACATTGGTAGTGCATCGCAAGCAAGGCTGATTGATCAGCCTACAGCAGGCGATGCGGACCAATCTGCCGACAAAGCTGATGCGGCGCGGGCAACTGAACATGCGGATGCGCCTGTCATTCCGGCAACCACTGTCGGATTGCGGACGCCTTCGGCGGACGAAATTGCGGCTTTGTCTCACGACTTTGCTGAGCAAGCCGAGCCGCTTTTCCTTGAGGCAGATGACGCACCGGACATTGACGGGTCTGTTATGCCAATCACTCGGGCGAACGCATACGGCGAACACACCGTGAGCCGTTCGGCACCCATGCCGATCGATTCGACCGACCCGCTTATGAACGACACGTCGCTCTCTCGGTTTAACGGGGGCGGTCAGCAGACCGCCCTTCCGTTCGAACCGAACCAGCCCGAACAGGGCGAGAGCGACTCAACGGGAGGATCGGCGAATGGCGCAGCCTGAGACCGATCCGACACGCGGCGGCCGGAAGGCCGCCGCTGCCCCGGGCCGTGAGGCAAAAGGGGCATTTCTTCGGTATGCATCGTCATACCGACGAGCGGGGGGTAATTCGCAGAATTACCCCGGAGTGAGTGTAGTGTTAATTCAATGCTTAGAGCCGGTTCTGTCCGAGGAACGCGTTCGCCATGGATAGACCCCCTCCCTTCACTATCTCGCGCATCGGCAAAGTCGACAACATCGAAATGGTCGATGCACTCGGAAGCTACATCCTGTGCGATATCCCGGCACAATCGGTGGACCTCTTCGTCAGCGCATCATCATATTGGTGTACGAAAGCGTCCGCCGAACAGTACGCCGAACGGGTCCTTGCGCAGTACAAATTCGCGCAAGAGCAATTTGGCTCCATGGCCGTCTCATCCAATGTCCAGCGGGACAACCAAACACCGCACGTCCACTTCGTTGGAGGCAGCCATAATGGATAAGCGCCCATACTATGCCATCATGCGGATTGGAAAAATCCACAATTACACCGTGCTGGACGCAGTCGAAGGTCACAACACACGAAAAATACCCACCGGCATCGTTGCTGATCGGCCGGCTCCCATCGACTGGATCAAACACGACGGATCGTTCTCAGATCGCGCAAAGCACGTCTTGCGCGACACCGGCGCCGAGTGGGAAAAGGGGAAAATCCTTGCCGTTGAAGTCCTCGTCACGACTTCGCCGGAGTGGTGGAAGAACGCGTCCCCCGAACAGAAAGCGGGATGGGCCAAAGCAAATTTCGAGTTTGCGCAGGATCGGTTCGGACCGGGGCTCATCTCATTTATCCCGCATCTCGATGAGAGCACTCCCCACGTGCAGTTCGTTGGCCTGCCGCTGTATAATGCCAAAAAGGGCACGCCGGGCCCGAAACCATCAAAGCCTGAGAGCATTGCTCGCCGCGCCAAGGAAGAAGCCGAAGCGCCGGAAATCTGGCGCTTGTCCTATCACGAAAAATTCGGGGGCGATCCGGAGCGACTCGCCAAGCTTCAAACGCGCTATCACTGCTACGTGGCACACTTGGGCCTCGAACGTGGCAAGGACACCCGCGGCCTGAACATCAGGCATCAGACCTTGAAAGAATACAAACTCAAGCTTCAACAGGCGGAGCAAAAGCTGTTCGAACAGCAAAAGGCGATCGATGCCCAGTGGGCGAAGATCGCCGAAACCCAGACCATGCTCGAACACTACGATCGGCAGCTTGCCGAAAAGCACAAGCGATTTGCAGAAGCAAAATCTCAGTTCGATGAGAAACAGCTCAAGCATTTCGCTGAGACAGAGAAGTTCCGGGTCTGGGAGGAGGCATTCGCACAAAAGGAACACGAGTTCGACAGGCGCCTCAAAGCACTTGCGGCCAATGAAGAAGCAGTTGCCGCGCGCACGGCAGATATCAACCGGCGTGACGCCCAGATCGCAAAGCGCGAGAAAGAGCTGGACTTGGCCGTGGCTGCGCAGGCTGAAGAACGCCTGCGTCTTTACGAAAAGCTAGTGGAGGTAAGCGCGAAGGAAGGCACGTTAGAGGATCGCGGTCGCCGCGTCACAGAGCGGGAGACGATCGTGACCAATCGTGAAGCGGTTGTCACGGAACGAGAGAGTTCGCTCGAAACGACGTTGGCGCAAGTGGCGATCCTGGGGCGCATCATTACCAGGAAAATCGCAGGCACATGGAACAGGACAGATGCAAAGCCAGAATTCACTGACGATGCGTTGACCACCGAGGAACGAAAGGCTCTCAGATCTCCATTGCCACCCATCCTCGGCGAAGCGATGCGTCTTGCGGTGGGCTTTGCAGATCAGCGGAAAAAACTGCGGGCGAAAGCGAAAAAGGCGCTGGCTCGGCTATTTAACAGCAGGGCAGCCGTCACCGAAAGAGAGGCGAGTGCTGCTGCAACCCATACTGCAGCGTTGGGGATTGTTCGAAACGCAACGGCTGCCCAAGCCGATGCGGACATGCGCATCGCTGAAGTTGAGCGCCGCGAACAGCTGGTCGCCGCCCAGGAATCGGCCGTAGCCAAAGACAGGCTTGAAGCGGAAGCCATGCTCGACCACGCGGCCACACGCATTGCTGAGGTGAAATCAGCCGAAGCGGCGCTGCCAACGCTGACCGCGCAATTAACGCAAACGAGGTCAGAAATCGAAACGGCGAACGCGGATCTCGAACGTGTTCGATCGACAGTTGAAGAAGGGAAAACCGCAGAGGTTGCAGCGCGAAACAGCGCGGCCGCTGCAGAACGTCAACGCGATGCGGATCTTGCGGCTGCCGATGCAGCCCGGGCAGAGGCCGATGAGGCGCGTGACAAGGCAATGGCTGAAAAGACCATCCTTGCACAGGTTAAGGCCGATCGAGCCGCACTGGAAGCGGACAAAGCGAGCTTGCAGGGTGACGTCGATACACTTCGCGCTAACAAGGAGAGCCTTAATCTCGAGAAGCAGTTGTTCGAAAATGAACGTGCCGAATTCGATGAAGTCAAAAACACGCATACGATATCGACGAAGCTACTGGCAGGCATCCTCGAATCAAACCAGCACGCCCGCATGAACGAAAACACCCTAGAGGTCTTCGCTCCGGGGCAGATCGACGGGGTTCCTCAAGTGACCGTGGACGCAACTGGGTTTGCTCCGTGGCTCCCCGCGCTTGTGGACACATACGCAGGATACAATGAGCAATGGTTCTCGCTTGGCAAAATCGAAACACAATTGGCGGACCAAATTCGGACCTTGGCAGAGCAATTCCCGGAGAAGCGGGCAGAACTGCGGGCGCAGGTTGAACAAATTAAGGCGTCGGCAGCACTGCACCAAAAGCCAATGTGGTCAACGCGGGACCAGCAGGGAGGGATTGGTGGCTGACGTGCACATTGCGTCGTCCGCTTTCGGGAGGGCGATCCGGCCTGGTCTATGACTGCAACTGGGTGGATAGGCGAATGGCCACTTTCGGGTGACAGAACGCGATAGCTGCCGTTGATCCCAGCCGAGTAATGCGTCGTCTCCCGACCAGACTCAGTCGTTCACGAAAGCCACCATGAAGGTCCGCTCACGGCGTAAGCTGCTGATCGGATACGTCGAAGCCGAGGTTCAATATAGCGCCCTTATCTGAGTCAGTAGACCAGTCGCCCGCGCTTCCCGAAAGCGGGCACAGGCTGTGCGGCAGCAATTTCCGCTTAAGATCGACGCATGCCTGTCGGCAAGTGTTCTTCCTTTTTGGCTAATGACTGCCAAGGGTAACGGCAATAACCGGCTCCCAGCTTGACCACGCCGCCTCGCGTTGCAGAACCGCGTGGCGTTTACAAGAGCAACATCCAGCAGAGGAGCATGCCGCGTCGGCCGCAGTCTCCGGACATCGTCGGGACTATGAAAAGCGCCCCGCCGTGCGCTCGGCGGCAGTGTACGTGTTCGCAGGGCAGAAGAATCGTCTTGAGCAGTTCATCCACACCACGAGCATCGTCCGCGCGCGAATTAAAATCGGCGGCAATTTCCTCCTGATCTTTGAGAAGACGATAAAGCAGGGCCGAGTGGCACGATCATCTGTGTTCGCGCCGGGACACACAGCGAGCTCTTCAAATGAGCGCGACCGCCTGATCCTTCCACCGGGATAGGAGCGCCTGCAGTTTCGCGGCCCATGCGTCGAGCGCTCTTTGCTTCGCGTTTGCGGCAAAAACACGATTCTAAGGGCGCCTTCAGCGGACCGCCACGTAAACTTCCGGCATTGCTTTTGATCAAGCTCCACGCCCTTCTATGGCATAGCCGCTCGTCAAGCGCCACTGGCTGATTTCTATCAACCACTTTTAAGGACGGACGCTAACAGAAGCTTCAAATCTCAAGTCAACATCTTCGACCGCTCCTGCTTCGCCTTAAATAAGCCTCTCAAATAAACGGCATTATCTCCGTCGGGATCCGACAGCGGGCGCATGGTTTGCGCTCAGTGCGCCTTGGTATTCTCACATGACCCAAGGTATGAGTCTGACAAGATATCTGAAAATACCACATCGTCCAATTCAGGCCTGTCCAAGTCAGTTATGTTAAAATTGATATTCTTCTGAAAAAAATTCCCGAGATTACGATTCTGAGATTTGTCAACCAGAAAGCTCCGGACCCTAGCATTATCATCTACGACATAATAAATAATTTCTCTTTCATCAGACGATAAAATATAGTCTTGAACAAAAATTCCCGAATGATGTATCTTACGATTGTAGTATCCGACGATCCGCGCGTTAATTTTATTGAAGGCTAATATGTCGCCAACTTCACCTTGCGGTCCACAATTCCGCCTCCAGATTATTTTTAGTTCTGAACTGCTGAGACAAAACATGTCGCCCGCTGAACAATCGTCAATTGGACGGCTTACAACCCTATCTGCTACCGGAGAAATTATAGAACCTTCTTTCAGATCAATTTGGAAAGCTGGTATAACAGTATATCGATCTATTGAAATATTCTTTGAAGCTATTACTTGATGAGGAAACGTCATCACTACAAGAAAGCTGAAAAATTTAGTAAATTTTATTCGAGTGGGCATGATAACCTCCCAAGATCTTATGGATGTCGGAGACGCCGAAGTTGTTCGGCGTCTCCCGTTAATCAATGCAGGTTTACATCGGGACTACTGGTACCACCTCCGCCGCCACCACCATAGCCACCGCTTCCGGACGAAGAGCCACCCGAAGGCGGTGTGCCGCCGCTGGTTGATGATCCACTGGCGCCGCCGCATTCGTTTGCTAGATCAGCCCCAGCCTGGCCAGCCCCTGGCTCAATGGATAGGGTCAACGTAAGCGTCGCATTATACCCCGCTCCGGGACTCGACCAGAAGCTGGAGATTCCGGCTGCACCAAGTATTGTTCTCCCGACAGAATTATTCATGCTCTCTAGCTGAGAGAAGGTACTCGTCTGCTGCCATCGCTCAGTCACCTGCTCGGCACTTAGTCCAGCTAAACTTTGGCTATTGTCCGCCGCCCATTGTTGAAATTGACCGTTTGTAAGAGACTCAACTGCTCGCAATTGATGTCCGACCTCGTGAACGATCAGCCAGTCCGCAATGTCACTATTTATGTTCTGACCCTGAATGGTTGGCGTATTAATCAAATCAAGGAGAGACGGATCGACAACAGCAAAATCGTCAAAGCTTCCGCCAGCGCCATTTGTTGTTGTAAGGCTTGAAGAGAATACGAAATCATATCCGTCGAGAATTTCAAGTAACTCACCTGCGCTGAAAGCAATTTCAAAATTTTGACCGTCTATGGTGACCTGTCCTCTGAACACTGTATCCGGATTGATTGAGCCGAGCTGGCCTTTGATTTGGTTCAAGCGGTCTTCAAATGCCTGCTTCTTATTATTATCGAGGTTTGGGTCATCCTCCGGCGCTGTCTCATCATCACAAAAGGTTTCATCACTCATCGGCGGTGGTTCATCGCCACCGCCACTTCCGCCATAGGTGCCAGTCTCAAAACCCCCTCCACTGCCGCCAAACAGATTATCAAATTCCCATCCTGACGGTCTCCATCTATGCACGACAATGCCACCGCTTACGATCTCAAGTTCTTCGTCGGTCAGTGGTCTGAATAGATTATTCACCATCTCGCTCCTTTACATTTCATTTAGCGGATACTAATTGCTCGCAATGAGCAATATTTGGTTTTTATTATTGCAGCATTCATGAACTCAAATAAAGGAATGGGATTCGAGTGGAGTTCCCATTCCCATAATGCGCAAAGAAAGATTCTCTGGTTGACTAGGATTGCGGGTCGAAGTGGAAGAATCGGTGCGTTGAGAAAACCTTTCGAGTAAAGGAACGTCTGCAAAAGCATCCGCGCAGTTCGTCCGTTACCGTCACTGAAAGGGTGTGCAATTAGAAAATCGACAAAAAGCCAGATTGCACGCTCCAATACTTGATCAGCTGCGCATGTTTCTGAGAAGGCGTCCAGCCATTCCGTGAGAAACGCCTCTGGAGGCGCGTTGCAGTCAAACAGCACCTTGTGACCGGACTTGAAAGGGGTAGTGCTGATGCGGCCGTGCCGGAGCTCCTCGCTCCCTCCCAGCACTCGATTGATGTTGATCACAGCAGACACGTCAAGCGTTCCTGTTCCGACGGCCTGCCACGCCGCGAAAGCGCCGAGCTCGCTTGGAGGTCGCGCGTGAAATGGCGCACCGAGGCCGGATTCATAGTCTACGCCGAGAAACGCCAGAGTGTCGTTCATGCGGAGGGCAATGGGGAGCAAATGAGAGAAATGCCGATAGAGGTCTGCTTCGAGACCCACCGGCCAGCAATCTTTGCCAAGTCCTTCGATCACAAGTTCGGAAAGCGAGATGTTTGAGAACTTGACCTTCAGACAGTCGGGCAAGCACGGCTTAGGTTGCCGGCGGATCTGGAACGCGTTAGGATTAGTTTGCAACATAACCGAACTCTTCAATAGTCGCTCGATCTAATTCAGCGATGATCGCTTTCGATCGATCGTTGAGTTGTTCCGTGAAGGCCCTACCGGAAGCTTTGGAAGCATTTTCGTGAGGAACTGCCACAGTGGAACCGAACCTTGCTGCAAGCTCCTGCATTGCGGCCTCAATATCTTCGAACCGAAAGACAGTGGTTACGCCCTCCCACCATCGCTTCTGGTCAATGCCGAACCAGTTTGCCTTGGCCTCAGACATTGCGTTGTACTCGATCCAATCGTTAAGTCCGAACCGACCGGCGATTAATGACGAAAGGTTGTTGCGGAGCATTGCAGCGTACATAGGGCTCCGCTGGAACTTGTAGAGTGAGACGTATCGCTCCCATGGATTGCGTACGACACAGAATGAGAAGAACTGATCCCAGTCATCCTGAAGAAATTTGCTGCGGATCGTACTCGCGTAAACATGTGCGAAACGAAAAGAATCAGCATCGTCGAGACGTAGCAGTCGCACGATGGAGCGCCCGGCTGTCTTTGGGTTGTGAACGAAGACCAGCTTCTTGGGGTGATCAAGATACATCGGAACGGACTCCCCTGTCCAAGTTCAGAAAATCGGGGGCCGTGACCACTGGCCCTTTAGGATCAGGCGACGGGCTAGTATCTGCTGAAAAAGGACGAAATGGCACGATAGACTGGTCGCCTGATGGTGCAGCGCTCCTCTTGGATACGCTACCGTGCCGGCACTCAATGACACGTAAGGCCGCTTCGAGCGTTGCCGGCCGATGCGCAACCGCGATGCGGGTAATGTTTAGTGCTTTGAGAACATCGAGGATCTTACCCTCGTTCTCTGCATCGAGATTTGCTGTTCCCTCGTCGAGGATCAGAACCTTCGGTTCAGGATAGAGCGCCCTTGCCAAAAGCACGCGCTGGAGCTGTCCACCTGACAGCACCGAGCCCATGTCGCCAACGAGCGTCTCGTAACCCATAGGCGTGGCCTCGATCTCGGCGTCAATCTGCGCCATGCGGGCAACCTCGCGAACGCGCTCCATATCGATTTCAGGATCGAAGAAGGCAATGTTTTCAGCCAGCGAACCGGCATAGAGCATGTCGCCCTGCGCAACCGAGCCGATGCTGCGGCGATATTTTCCTTTGCGATAAGAGGAGATCGGCCGCTCGCCGAGCCGGATAGCCCCGCTCGTCGGGTTGAACAGGCCCATAAGAATCTTCATCAGCGTGGTCTTGCCGCCACCCGAAGGACCCGTGATCGCAATGAACTCGCCAGGCTCGATGGTGAGGCTCACCCCGTTCAGCACCATCGGCTCGTTGGTGCCGTAACGATAGAATACCCGGTCAAGCACCAGCGGCTTGCTAAAGTCCGGTTCCTCATTACTCCTTTCGGCCTCGCCCTCCTCGGTTGGCGTGAGGGCAATGTCGGCAATGCGGGTGAGGTGAACCTTGACGATCTGGTAGTTGATTGCCTGCTCCGTGATCCGCATGCCTGCATCGAGGAACTGCTGCTTGTAGGCTTGGAATGCGAAGATCATGCCGACTGTCAGAACGCTGTCGAATGCAAGACTGATCGCCACATAGACGAACACCACGCGCTCGGCGCCGATCACGAACTGGCCGAGGGCGTCGAACCCAGCGGTGAGACGCCCGAGCTTGACCTGTGCATTGACCGCATCGGCCTTGCTCTTCTGCCACAGCCGCTGGCGATTGCCTTCCTGCCCGAACGCCTTGATCGCCGCTATGCCGCGCACGCTCTCGATAAAGTTGGAGTTCTCTTTCGCCATCGTGGTGATAACGTCGAGATTGCGGAGCTTGATCGCCTGCAAGAAGGCAAGACGCAGGGCGACGTAGAACCCGAGGGCGACACAGGCGACACCGCCCAGTATTGGCGAGTAGACAAACATCAGCGCCAGCGTCAGCATCGCCATCAGCCCATCGATGAAGGCCGCGATCATCCCCTGGCTGATCAGCTGGCTGATGGGCTGGGTCGAACCGAACCGCGAGATGATGTCGCCCACGTGCCGTTTCTCGAAATAGTCGAGGGGCAAGCGCATCAGGTGCCGGAACAGGTTGACGATCACTTGATAGGCGAGCGAGTTCGACAGGGTCACCAGGATCAGCGAACGCAGCCAGCTCGCCATGAGGTTGATCACCGTGAGCCCGCCGAACCCCAGCGCCAGCATCAGCAGCAGGTCGCTGTCGAAGGCGGGGAACACCGTGTCGATCGAGATTTGCAGAAAGAATGGTGTTGCCAGCAGCACCAGCTGCATCACCAGCGACAGTAGCACGACATGACGGATTGTGCCCCAGAAGCCAGTCATCTTCGACCAGAGCTGGGTGATGTTGAGCTGACGCTGCTCAATCTTCGGCTTGAAGCTCTCCGAGCGCAGCAGATCGAGCGCGACCCCTGTCCATGAGCGGGATACGTCGGCTTCGCTCAGCACCAGGGCACCGCGTGCTGGATCGTGGATATGATAGCGCCGTCCACGGATACCGCCCGTGATCGCGGTCAGGACCACGAAGTGGTTGAGGTTCCAATGCAGGATCGCTGGCATGGCGAGATGCGGCAGATTCTTGATCTCGCCCCGCAGTGGGCGGGCATTGAACCCGATGTCCTCAGCAACCTGCATCACCTGCTTGAGGTTTGCGCCCTTGAGGCTCATCCCGTAGCGCTGGCGCAGCGTGATGAGATCGGTCTTGTAGCCGTGGAACCCGGCCACCATTGCCAGACACGCAAGAGCGCATTCGCTGGCCTCGCCTTGTGGAATATAGGGGGTCCGTTGCCGCCCGGAAAACTCCACAAGGTCGAGCGGGTTGTTCATGCCGTCCGGTTCAACACGGCATTGAGTGGCTGCAAAAGCCAGGCAAGAAACGTCTGACGCTCAAGCACAATGTTGGCCTGAAGCGTCATTCCTGCCTGCAGCGGGCTGGGGTCGCCGAACGCATCGATGCGCTGCCGATCAAGCGAGACTTTGATCCGGTAAACCGGCTCCTCGAACGGGAACGGGATGTCTGTCTCACGCGGGTCGACTGCGATCCGCGAGATATTGGCCACCTTTCCGCCGAAGCTCCCGAAGCGCTGGTAGGGGAAAGCGTCATAGAGGAGCCGGGTTTCCTTCCCTGCTTCCACAAATCCAACCGCGCGGGTCGGGGCATACAGTTCGGCAACTAGCTCCGCACCGTCAGGCACGATTACCATCACGGGGCGGGATGCGTTGACCGAGCGGCCCACGCCGGCAGCCAAGGCTGTCACCCGCCCGTCTATAGGCGCACTGATGATGTAGCTCTGTTCGCCCTCAAGCCTGGCTTGCTCCGCATTCAGCGCCTGCAAGCTCTCGCGGATTTGCGAGACGCCCTGTTCGGCCTCAATGGCGACGCTGGCGAGTTGAGCACGTGCCTGCTGCGCCTCAGAAGTTCTCGCGGTCAGCTGCTGGCGGAGGTTGGCAAGGCTCTGCTGTGATGACAGTAGGGTCTGGCGGCGACGCTCCAACTCGACCTTGGTGACGAACCCGCGTTCGACCACCGCTGTGACCTGATCGAACATCAGCTGATTCGAGGCAACCACCTGTTCCTGCAGCGCGATCTGATCGCGCAGGCTGAGCGCCTGCTGCTCGGCCGAGGCGATGATGGTGGTCAGCCGACCACGTTCGGCAGTCGCCCTACCGTCTGCCATTGCAACCTGAGCCTCGGTCAGCTGCTGCCTGGCGGCAAGCGCTCCAAGCCCCCTCCCAGCGACATCCCCGCCGCCGGTCGACCCGCGGTCCGAATTGATCACCAGAAGCCGATCGCCCTTGCGGACCAGCTGACCTTCCAGCACCGCAAGTTCGCTCACTACCCCGGGCTGCAGCGCCACGACCTTGGCACTGGGAACGCTGGTCACGAGCATCCCTGGCACGGTCTCGATCCGCGCGTATGTGCCGACGCTGACCCAGACAGCCGCAATTGCGATTATGCCAAAAAGCGAACCCGCAAACAGCTTAGTGGACAGCGGCTGAGTAAAGACGACTTCGCCGTGCAGGCGGTCGTTTTGCTGCTCAAGCGCTTCTATCCGGAATAACGTCAAGTGCGACCTCACGTTTCAAACCAACATGAAGCTCACCGATGTCGGTCAATTAGGCAAATGAAAAATTTACACTTTTCTAGAATCGCAGAAATCTGCGCCTTTCGGCTGACAATTTCACACATGCACGAGACCCGATAAGCCGAAGTTGCGCACACGAATCGAATTGAGGCTAACCGACATCTAGCACCCAACTGGCAGGAACTTCGCGGCGTCTTTTCTCGCAAGCAGTTCACGGCTTTGGTGCCTCGGCGTCAGCAGGGCAGCGGTTGCTTTTCGATCGGCAGCTAATGTCTGAATCGGGGTCGGTTTCAGAATTTCCGCTGCTGGCACGAAACCCGTTGAAGCTGCCCGGCAGCTTTCGGGGCCGCGCACCGGTCCGGCTCATGACTGCTCATGGGTGGATAGCTGCCCTCATTCGCAAATTGCCCGACAGGATCGGTAGCACGGTACAGGAGTCGGTCATGGCAAAGGCGCGCACAATTGGATTGTATCTTGAGATGAATAGCCCCTCTTCCAAAGGCGGGACTCAATCTCTTAAATCTAAACAGGCTTATGGCTTCACTCGATAGTCGGAGGTCTGGATCGTGATCCAGCGCGCCAAATCTTGTGTCCGCAACCAAAGCGCATCGGCATGCGGCACGGAATTGGTCATCGCGTAGAAAGCTCGGGCCTGATCGGCGGTCATTCCCATCTCCTCGTAGTAATCAAGATAGAGCCGGTTTTCAGGCGCATCTTGGGCAAAGTCGGCAGGCTCGCGCCCTAGTTGGTCTCGCCAGGAATGCACCGCGAGCATTGCACCGGGGTCCAGTGTTCGGCGCGTGCCAGCAAGAAACAGCTCGACGGCGCCCGATCGCACCGATCGGCCAGGGGGCACTCGGGTGGTTAGGCCAGCGGCACGGATTGCTCGGCCTAGCGTGAGATTCGCCAGATCATCGCTAGTCCCCGGCGCATCGGCAAACTCTAGCTCTTCCAGATCCGGAAACGAGGCCAGCATTGCGGCAAAGGCTTGAGGGCTGGCGGCATCAGTCGAGGCATCCAGCGCGGCTCGCTTGTTATCGATCACGCGGAACGGGCCGAACCGTGCGATCCCAGCTTGCTCAGCCGCGGTGTGCGGCGTTTGCGCAATGAAACGCCCTTTACGCTCGATAATTGTCTCAGTGACGACAATGCCAGTGCTGCCGAAACGGGAATGTTTCGTGGCCAAGACCGCGGCCGAAGGCACACTGACGGACCGATCATCCACGCGCACCCATCGCTGGCTGGCAGAATCCCATTTCTCGACCCAATCCACCTGTTCAACCACGCGCGGGCCCACCTGCGCATGGGTCGGTGCCTCAGGTATCAGCAGTGCAGCGGCAACAAGCAAGAGGGCAACGGCACGACCCATACCCGCGCCGATCGGAGGGTTCCATAGCCGCCCAAACTGACCTGCTTGAGTGCGAACGAACTTATTGACAGCGGCTAGTGTTCGCACGTTTCTAAGCCTGTTGTCACTTTTGCGGCCCTGTGCGGAGAATTGGCGCGGGCTTCTGCGGTCGCGCAATGCCCGTTCAGCCTGCGCCACCCGGCCCGCCAGCCCTGCGGCGTTGACATTCTGAATCTCCAGCCCGGGATAGGCATTGCATTCTAGCACCTGCACCCCGCGGGCCTCGTCTATTACGAGATCGACCCCGACATAGCCCAACCCCAGCGCCGCCGAACAACGTCGCGCGGCCGCGACCGCTTCGTGCCAGAAGGGGATCGCCTCGCCGATCAGGCTCGCGCCCGTCGAGGGGTGAACTGCGATCTCGTCCTGCCCTAGCACGGCGCGGAAAATCGAGCCGCCCGCAAAGTCGATCGCTGCCCCCACGGCCCCCTGATGCAGGTTCGCCCTGCCCCGCGATTCCACTGTCGGCAAGCGGGTCATTGCCATCAGCGGAATATCGCCAAAACAGATGATGCGGATATCGGGAAGGCCATAGGGCACGAGCCGCGCAAAATCGGGATGGGTGCGTATGAGCGGCTCGAACAGCGCAGCATCCGCATTGCTGCCTTCCAGCGACAATTCACCCGCCATAATGCGGCGCACGTGGCGCGTCAGCATTGCAGGGGTCAGCACCTCGCCGTTCAATTGTCGCCAGCCACCGTCGACCCGGCCATCAACCAAGATGACGCCCTCTCCGCGTCGCCCGCGGTCGGGCTTGACCGCAAAGGCATCGGGAAGGCTGGTAAAATCGCAATTGGCGAGCGCGCCCTCATCCCCGATCAGAGCCAGGGTCGGCGGCACCGGCACCCCGGCAGCGGCAAGCCGTTCCTTGGTCTCGAACTTCTGGTTCACCCCCGTGATCGCTTCACGGGGGTTGAGCCGGGCGATGAGGGCGTTGCGACGATTCATTCCGAGAACGGGCATTGTCAGGCTCCTTTAGCGGCGCGGAAGCGTGCAAGTTCGGAGAAACGCAGGCCATTGTAGCGGCCCAACAGGATCATCAGGACGACTGCAATCAGCGGCAGAGCAAGTGGCGCTTCGGTCGCCAGCCACACCATCAGCGGAGCCGCCACCAGCATCTGGATCACCAGCGCGACGGCCAGCGTCATCGCGGTCATGCGTATCGCCTTGGTCGGGCCATCGGCCTCCCACGCGTTCCACCATCGCTCGACGATCAGCGCGGTTACGACCACGGGAAAGGCGCTGGCGAGCGCAGGCTGGTGAAATTGCAGCGCCATTGCGCCAAGCGCCGACACCACGATTGCGATCAACGTGCCAAGAAATGCCACGCGCGACAGGTTAAGCCGTTTCAGGAAGGGCGCAGCGGCCATGCCAATCAAAATGGCCGTCGTCGAAATCACCGGCCCGGCAATCGGCCCGGATTGCAGATAGGCCAGCGCCAGAAGCATCGGTGTGAACAGGCCGAAAGTCTTCCATCCCAGCACAGAACGCACGAACACCACCACCACGGCAGCCACGGGCATCGTCAGGAGCAGGTGCACATCCGACAAGGCCCAGAGGCGCGACGGATCGCCGAACACAGCCATCACGCTGCTGGTGATGACATTCTGCGAGCGGTCAAACAGCGTCCAGACAATCGCGCAAAAGGCGACACCCAATAAAACGGCTAAGGCATAGCCGGCGCGCCGCAGCGTGATATCGCCGGGCAGCGTCTGATCATCAGAACGCATGGCTAGCCTCCAGTTCGAAACGGTAACCCGAACGGTCGAAGTCAGGGGTGTTGGAGTTACGGACAATGTAGCGCGCCTCGGCCGCGATCCGCCACGGGCCGGGGCTCCAGATCAGAGTAAGTTCCGGCCAGAACAGTTCGTCCTGGCGGGTGCCGCCCGTGGTCAGCACGCGGCCGCCGAAATCGAGTTGCTGATAGGACAGCTCACCGCGCACTCGCAGATCGCGGGCAATCGGCCGTTGGTAGCTTGCCTCGGCCAGCCAGCGGCTGAGATTGCGGCGCGCTTCGTCCGACTTGATCTCGTCAAACCGGCCGCGCAGGAATGCATAGTGGTTAGCGCCGAAGCGATAGCGATATTCGCCGTCGACACGCATGCCACTGCCGGTCGATCCGACGGTGTCGTCGTAGCTGCGATCCCGCCAGCTTGCCCCGACAGCGACACGGTTTGCGCGGTCAAAACTGTGTTCGATCTCGCCGCCGAACTCCCATTCGTCGGTCGAGGTGAACTCAGCCGCCAGCAGGTTGTCGCTTCGTTCGCCGAAGGCGGCGACGGTTGTCGCATCGGACAGGTCGAACCGTGTCGTAAGCCGCGCCGAATTTTGCCAGCGGTCGATCCGATCCGGGTCTTCGAATTCAAGCCGGGTGGTAGCGTTGCGCAAGGTCACTTCGACATCGTCATTGGTCAATACCAACGAGGGCGTTACAACTGCACCCAGCGCATTGCCGTCGATCACTTCGTCTTCGCCCGGCGCGGTCGAGCGGGCCGAAACGCCGCGCGCGGTGACACGCAAGCCAGGCTCCAGCCGCCAGCCCGAAACAGCCTTGCGGGCAGCCGCTTCCTCTTCTTCATCGATTTCGATGCCACTGCCCTGTTCGGGCTGATCGTTGCTGGTTTCTCCTGCGAAGGCGGCGGCGGCGAAGCAAAGCGCCGGGATGCAGAGCGCCAGCGCCTGCGCCAGTCTGGCGGTGATGAATGTGTTGGTGGGGTTCACGATAATGCTCCTGCTGTGCACCGGCATCACGGCCGGTTCGAGGGAGCAAACGGGATGGCGGGTGCGCTTATTCCGGCATCTTCAACAAAAATTAATTGTGCAGATCGGCGGGAATAACGGGCACCGCCGGCCCGTTTGCATCGTGAACTTTCCCGCAGGAGACCCCCGATGCTTATCCAGGAATTCGCCACCACCCCTGGCACCGATCGCACCCAGCGCCTCAGAATCCGACTTGATGCGGCAAAGCGGGCATTTACCACCCGCAATGTCGACCTGGGTGAAGCCACGCGGATCAGCCGCTCGGGCCGCAAGCCGCAGGCCGGCGATGTGATCCTTGCGCGGGTCACAGCGCTCGGTCAGCATCGCCGCATCGAAAATGTGCATGGCCGGCGCGGCGATCTGTATGTCGGGGACGAAATCATCGTCGCTTACGGCAACCGTTATGCGCCTGATCAGTTCGAGGCTTACGTGCCTGAAGACCTTGGCCCGTGCCATCTAGTGGCAGGCGGCGGGGTCGCGGCACGCGCCATGGCGCGCCACGCCGGAGTAAAGCCGGCTACGCAAATCGAAGTGGTTGGCGTTCTGACGCGGGCCGACGGACGGGCAATCAACCTGGCCGAATTTGTCCGCGTTATCCCAACACGACTGCGTCCGGCGCGAGTAATTGCGGTGGTCGGCAGTTCAATGAATGCCGGCAAGACTACCACGGTCGCAGGACTCGTCCACGGGCTGACCCGTGCGGGCTTCCGGGTCGGCGCCGCCAAATTGACCGGCACCGGATCAGGCGGCGATTTGTGGTCGATGCGCGATGCGGGCGCGATTGCGGCGGCCGACTTCACCGATGCGGGCCATGCCTCCACCTTCGGGGTCGCTTCGGGGGAGCTTGGCCAGATAACGCAAGGCCTGCTCGCCCACCTTGCCGGCGCCGAAGCGGATATTGCCGTGGTCGAGATTGCCGACGGGCTCCTCCATGCTGAAACTTCGCAATTGATTGCCATGGGTCATACGCGCGGCTGGTTTGACGCCTGCGTGTTTGCAGCCGCTGATGCGATGGGCGCGGCGTTTGGCTGCGGCTGGCTTGTGCAGCGTGGAATTGTCCCGTTGGCCGTATCGGGCCTGGTCTCGGCCTCCCCGCTTGCCGCGCGTGAAGCACAAGCGGCGACAGGAATTGCAATCGCCACGCTGGCCGAGTTGCGCGATCCAATTGCTGCGGCGCGGATCGCCTTTAGCGAACCTGCCACTCAACAGGTCGCGGCATGAGCGCGGTGCCGCCGCTGCTGGTGGGCAAGCGCCGCCGGCTGGCAGCGTTGCTTGCACTGCTGGCTCTGGGCGAGGCGCTGCTTGCCGTGCTGTTTGCCGCCGCGCTTGACCGGGTGCTGGCCTCCGCCAACGCATCTTTGATACCTTTGCTGGTCGCGGGCGGCTGCGCGGCGATGCTGGCGGTGAGCATGTTGCTGGCCCGTTGGGTTGGGGAAAACTTCGCACAGGACTTCGTGGCGGATTGCCGCGCTGCCATCTTTGCCAAAGTCACCCGCCAAACCACCGTCGATCCCGCGGCAGCCAGCCGTGATGCACGATGGTTGACTGTGCTGCTCAACGACATGGCGGCGCTGCGAAATTATGCGCTTCGTGGAACGGTCAGATTGTGGACAAGCGTGCTTGCAGGCGGCGCCGCAGCAGGATGGATCGCGCTGACCATGCCACTGCTGCGGCCCGCATTGCTACCGCTGCTGCTGGCAGCGAGCGGTATTATTGTGCTGCTGTGGCCGCTGACCCAAGCGATCACCGCCCAGCGCCGCGCACGCGGCAAGATCAACCGCTTCCTCATCCGCCGGGTGCGAGCCGAACTGGCAGGCGCAGTGTCGCCGAAGGGCCACGGGTTCCGCAAGCTGACCACACTGTCTGGTGAACTGTCTGACGCTTCCGTCCGGCGAGCGCGGCAAGCCGGCGTTATGGACGCAATTGCAACCTTTGCCGGACTGGCCGCAGCCCTTGCGGCTGTTTGGGAAGCGCACAATACCGCTGCTGGCCGCGCCGGCATTGCCGGAGCCTTGACGCTGCTTGGCTTTGTGGCCGCACGCTTGCTTGAGGCGGCCCGTGCGCTCCATGCCCGCGCCGGGGGACGGATCGCGCTGGTGCGGTTGGCACAACTACTTGATCCAGAGCCGAAGAATATCGCCCGCTTTGCCTTGCACACCTGGGCAGCGGGATGGAAACAGAAGGCAGCGGCCGTGCTGGGATCGTCTGGCCAAACGCCACGTCTTCCCGCCCCTGTTCATCCGACTGCCACTTCTCAGGAGCCCTCCAAATGACGAACAGCGCTTTTCTCGCTTTCCGCGCTGCCACCGCCCCCGAAGTGCCCGGTTGCTTCATCGCCAATGCACGACCGGGGCAAAGCGTGCTTGTCGCCGTCCACGGCATCAGCCGCAACGCTGCCGAGATTGCCATGCGCTTTGCTGCCCATCCAGACTTTGCTCAAACCACGATCATCGCGCCGGTGTTCGACAAGGCGGGTTTTGGCCAATACCAGCAGCTGGAAGCGCGCAAGGCAGGGCAGACGCGCGCCGATACCGCGTTGATCGCGCTGCTGGATGCGTTGGCGGCGAGCGACGACCTGCCGACGGCCCACATCTCGCTGTTCGGCTTTTCCGGCGGGGCACAGATGGCGCACCGATTCGCCATGCTGCACCCGGACCGTGTGGCCCGGCTCTGCGTGGTCTCTGCGGGATGGTATGCCATGCCCGATCCGGCGATCGCTTGGCCTTATGGAATTGGCGATGGCGCCGGCGCGGCATTGGTGGGGCCGGAGTTCTTCGACATCCCGTCTACGGTGATCGTCGGCAACCGTGATACCCGCGTCGATGCCTCGGTGCGGCAGGACGTGCAGATTCTGGAGCACCAAGGCCGCAATCGCCTACGCCGGGCGCGCTGCTATGTCCGCGCCGCCGCCGCTTACGCTGAGCGCATGGGCACAGCCACTCGCCCGCAATTACTGACGCTCCATGGCGTGTCGCATGACTTCACCCAATGCGTGATCGAGGGCGACCTTATCACTGTCGCCGCACCAGTATTGCTGGACAGCAATGTTTCGTTTAACGGCCCCGCCGGGGCAAATCATAAAAGAGATTAAGATGCTGGATCATAGATTCTTGCGCAATGCTGCGCGGATCGGTTTTGCTGGTGCGTTGCTGGCGGCTGCACCGGCAGTTCATGCCGACGAAGGTTTGCCGCGGATCGAATTTCAGTGGGAGGGCTTCGACATCCGCCTGAGCGGGGGCGCTGCATCGCAAGCTGCGGTGTTCGATGACGATGATTCGCGCACCGATTCGCCTGATGCCAAGGTCGATCTGTTCGCCCGGTTGAACGCGCAGTGGACCTCTCCCGGCGGGATCATCATCGGCGCCAATGTCGAACAAAACAGCCGCCGCCGTGCCTCTGAAGTGCTGGAAGCAGGCGAGATCTACGGTTTTGTCGCCAGTGATTATGGCCGGCTTGAGGTCGGCCTGCAGGACGGGCCAGCCGATACACTTGCCTTTGCGGCACCGCTCGTCGCGCTTGGCCAGGTGCGCGGGGAATTTTCACGCTATGCCGGAACGCAGGCCTTGCTGCGTGCGCTCGATACGCAGGACGCTTTCAAGGTCATCTACCTCTCGCCCCCTATCGGGGGCCTGCGCGGCGGGGTGTCCTATTCGCCCAAGGTGCGCCGCAATGCGACCGCAGTGGACTCGCGCGAACGCATTTCAGTCAACAACGCCTTCGAGTTCGGTTTGCAATATCAGCAGCCTGTCGGCGATTGGATCTTGGGGGCGAGCGGCGGCTATGTAACCGGCAATGCAGACGCCGTGACCACCCGCGCCGACCTGCGCAGCTGGAGCGTGGGCGCAGAGGCGCGACGTGGGCCATTGCGGATCGGCGGGGCTTATGTGGATCGCGGCGATTCCAACCGGCTCGACAGGGATTTCGATCAGTGGGAGATCAACGGGGGGGTCGGTTGGATCACGCCCATCTGGGGCGTGGCGGGCAGTGTGGCCTATACCAACGCGTCTGACCGCAAGAACCGCCTATTCGGCGTGGGCGGGTTTTATCGCATTCACCCCAACGTCGAACTGCGCGCCGACGTAGTCAAATTCCGTGAAGAACGGCTGCCGATCGCGGTCGATGATGGGATCGCCAGCGTGATCGAAGTGACGTTCATCATCTGACGCTACACCCGGACGAGACACGAGAAAGCCCGAGGGATCATCAGATCCCCCGGGCTTCTTCGTGTGTGGGTGGGACTACTTTTTACCGAGCTCAGCCAGCTCATCCGCACCCACCAGCGGATCGCTGTCAATGATGGCATCGACCGCCGCGACCACGCCGGGCGCAGCGTCGCCGCCGGCCAGCTTCATCTCGCCCACGGGTGCAGCACGGCGGCCGAAGGCTTCGACCTGCCAGCCGCCATCCGCTCCCGCGCAGGCAAGCGCATCGCTGGTGGCTCCGCCATGTTCGAGCATGAACTGGCGGCACAGCGCGCCATCGCTGTTGCGGAATGTCAGCATCACCTCGCCAGTGCCCAGATTGGCGAGATCGACCGCCTGCCCGCTCGGTGCGGTATCAAGCATGGCGGCAATAGCAGAAGGCGGAACTGCACCTTCGGCAGTGGCCAGCACCAGCGAACCGTCTCCGGCACCGCTACCAACGCCGCCGGTCAGCAGCGGCCCGCCGATCAGCAGCGGCCCGCCGATCATAACGCCCAGGGCGAGGCTGGCGGCCATCGCGCCGAAATGTGGCCAGCGCCAGCTTCCGCCGGTATCATTGGCCGGGGCGGGAAGCAGAGGCTTTGCCACGCGTGCGGCGGCCAGATCGACCACCTCGGCACCGGCCGGCGCAGGCGCGAGGATCGCTGTCAGGCGTTCTGGCACGGGCGCATCCAGCACAGGGGCAAACGCATCACGCACCGCGATTGCGGCGTTGTCATCTCCTGCGGCCAGCGCCTCGACCCGCGTGGCCAGCGCCGGGTCGGCGTTGATTGCCGCCTCGATCTGGTCGAGCAGGGCTTCATTCGCGATTGTGCCATCAAGAAAGGCCAGCAGCTGTGCGTCGGTAAAAGGCTGGCTCATTGCACGCCTCCTGCGCTCGCCATCATTCTTGCCAGCGCTGCCTTGGCGCGCGAGAGCCGGCTCATGACTGTGCCGATAGGAAGGCCCAACATGTCGGCCGCCTCGCGGTAGCTCATCTCTTCCAGCATCACGAGCACGACCACATCGCGCTGTTCGGGCGGCAATGCATCCACGGCCGCGCGCACCATCCGCGCTTCGGCGCTGGCTTCGATAATGGCCATGCCGTCATCTCCGGCAAGGTCTATCATTTCGGCAATGTCGTCATGCCCCTTGCTGTTATGCGCGCGGCGGCGATCATCGATCCAGGTGTTGCGGGCAATCCGGAAGACCCAAGCATCAAGCCGGGTGCCGGGTTGCCATTGATCCAAATTCAGCATCGCTTTCTCCAGACACGCCTGCACGACATCGTCTGCATCGGCCTGATTGCCGGTCAATACCCGGGCAAAACGGCGCAGGCGCGGGATCAGCGCGATCAGCGTCTGCCTTGTCGTTTCGTCCGGGATCATCGGGCGTGTCATGGTGCCAACGGTTCAGCTACTGGAAATATTCCGTCCATAGACAGGACGCTGGGATAAAAGAACAGCCTGTTTCGTATGTCTTAGGATACGAGGAACGAGACAGTCCGCGCTGCTTTTGCAGACGGAGCCTAAAGAACAGGGATCAATCCATGCAAGCGAGAATCATCATCGCCTATCTGCTGATGCTGGCGATGACGCTCGCACCGGCTTCTGTGCTTTTGCACGCGCCGCTATCTGCACAAGATGCGGATGGTGGTGACGACGACGATGGGGACGATGACGATGGGGAGGAAGACATCGATGATCCCGACGATGAAGATCCGGGTGACGACGTTGGGGGAGACGATGACGTAGGGGGGAATGATGACGTTGATGGCGGCGACGATGTCGGTGGCGACGACTTTGACGCAGGGAGCGATGACGACGTGGGCGGCGACGATGACGCGGGCAGCGACGATGACGCGGGCGGTGATGACGACGCGGGCGGCGATGACGACGCGGGCGGCGACGATGACGCAGGCGGCGATGACGACGCGGGCGGCGATGACGACGCGGGCGGCGATGACGACGCGGGCGGCGATGACGACGCGGGCGGCGATGACGACGCCGGAAATGATGACATCAACGAAGAAAGAGATGACTCCGACGACGCGGGGGATGATGACCCTGTGGACGATCCTGGCAACTGGGAACTGGTTGGCGGCGAAAGTGAAACTGCCCGTGCCGAACTGGACGCGCGAGATCGGATCGAACGGGATGATGACGGCTTTCGGTATCGCCGTGGCGAATTCATCGCACTCGACCTTTCGCGCGAAGATCTCGAAGAGTTGACCAGCAACGGTTTTGAAGTGATCGCAAGCGAACAGCTTGCCACCGTAGATGGCACCTTGCTGCTGCTACGCGGTCCACGGCAGTTGAGGGGTGAGGCCGCACTCGATTCGCTCGAAGCCATGGCGGACCCCGATAGCGTTGGTTACAATCACCTGTTCGATAGTTCATCGGTGCAGACCAAACGCACGCGTGCCAGCGCACCGCCCGAACGTCAGGCCTGCGGCTGCAATATTGGACTTATCGATACCGGGGTCGCGACCAACCTTGCCTATTTCAAGCACGTCACATTGGTGCAACGTGCTTTCAATGCCAAGACCCCCCTGCCAAAGCTGCATGGCACTGCAGTGGCGCATCTCATGGCGGGGACCAAACGCAGCCGGGCAGGGGCGACCAGGATATTCGTCGCTGATATTTTCGGCGGACCGCGTGAAACTTCGGGGTCCAGTTTCGCACTCATCAAGGCGCTTGATTGGCTCGCCGCACAAAACGTGCCGGTGATCAATATTAGCCTATCCGGCCCGCGTAACCCAGCAGTTGCCAAGGCGATCGCGCGGGTCAGCGCAAAAGGCCATACAATCGTCGCCGCAGCCGGGAATGATGGCCCCGCCGCTCCCCCGGTGTTCCCGGGCGCTTATCAGGGTGTGATCGGGGTTACGGCGGTCGATGGCGCAAACCGAATCTATCGCTACGCCAATCGCGGCACCTACGTCGATTTCTCGGCGCGAGGCGTCGCAGTGCCCGCGATTGATGCCAAGGGAGCGGTGCGTGATGCCACCGGCACATCCTTTGCCGCCCCCATCATCGCTGCCCGACTGGCACGAGAACTGCGTGCACCCGACAGTGCAGCGGCGCAAAAAGCAATTCGCACATTGGAAGCCGAAGCGCGTGATCTCGGCCCGCCAGGGCGCGATACGATCTATGGTGCTGGCCTGATCTCTGGAGACAATTGATGTTTGCTCTCATCGCTGTCGCGGCTGCCCTGCCCGCCCCCATCACGATGCCGGCCTACAAGCCGGGAGACGCCTTTGTTTTTTCCGATGGCCGAGTCGAGCGGGTCATTCGGACCGAGGGCGAGCAGGTTGTTTGGGCGGGGTTGTCCGGTGCGAGTTATAAACGCAGCCGCAACTTCATTGTGCCTGTGCTCGAATGGCGCAGCGGTCGCGGCAGTGGCACCCGACAGGTGCGCGGCAATCCGGATGCGCTATGGCCGATCAGCGTTGGGAAAAACGGCGGAAAATCAGCCCGGTTCCGAGCCATCACTGAAACACGTGCAAATGCGCAAGCCGCTGCTAAACGGTCGGTCAGCCTGTGGATGTGCAGCACGTCGAGGTTGAAGCAATTCACGGTGCCAGCGGGAACCTACAGCGCCATCCCGGTCAAATGCGACCGATATTCATCCACCACGATGCGCCTGATCGAACAGCGGGAATGGGACTACGCGCCCGACCTTGGCCATTACATCAGGCGGGTGACAGTGAATTACCTGCGGGGCACCACACGCAAGGTCGAACTGGTGGCGGCACTTTCGGGCCCGGCGGCCAACAAGGCCCGGCTGACCGCATTGGCTCGTAAGGCCAAGGCTTCGTCGCGAACGATCCGAAATTAGATCAAGACTTCGCTTCATACGGCGGCTGGTGTCACAACGTTAACAGCTTTGACCGCCGCTAACTCCAGTACACAGGATTGTTTGCTATCTTAGAGGAATCGCCAACGTGCCGCGCACGCGCGTTGCCCGTAGCGGACCGCCCGTAACAAAGCAGTAGCGCGGCCATCTGTATCTATGCGCGCCCGAGGCTCGGCAAATCAAATGAAGCCAGGTGCGCAAGAATTCGCTTCAATGCCGCAATATTGCCAGCATCCTCGGCGGTTTCGAGTGCTTCTTGCAGAACCGAGCGAATGTCATCGGCCTCAACGTGCTCCATTTCCCAATGCGGGTACAGCCGCTCGCGTTTCTCGATATTGCGATCGAGGGTGACGATGTCATGATGCCGCTGATCATGGTAAAGATTTGAAATCAAGTCCTTAACTTCGGCGGGTGGCCCTTCGACCCACTGAAAAAACACCCCGCTGCCGAACACCAGAACGCCAGTAATACCTCGCGCCACGTTGCGAGCTTGCGAAAATTCGATGATTCGTCCGACTTCCGCAGCGTCGATGCTGTCTGCGGCACGACTGCAATACACGAATGTTTCCAGCGTAATCGCTTCATGCTCCAGATCGTCGTCTTCCGGGAGGTTCGTTTCATCAAACATAGGCAAATTCGATAATCCTTCAAACGCAGAAGCGGATGCTGCCCCCCCTACGCGGACTTGCCAAAACTTGCACCCCCTGCCGGGCGCTATCAATTTGGTTCGACCACCAACGCAAACAAATCATCCAAGTTGGCCTGGATATCCTGAACATGCGGATTTTCAGCATATTGCGGTAAGCCCAGTGGCAGGCTCATGCTTTCATGGACGGCCGACACCTCGGCGGCGTTCAGCAAACCGCGCTTGCGCAGAATATTGGCGAGGCTGACAATGCCGTTGATCGCGGAAATGTCGGATGCCTTGTGCGCTTCTAGGAGGTTTCTTGCGTCGATGCTGTCGGCGTCGATCATAGTGTTTGCTTTTATGATAGGCCGCCACGCGCGCGTCCGCATCGTTCGGTCTAGGCAAACGCTGCGACTTGAAGCGAGGCGGATAGGAATGATTCGTGCTTGGCGTCGAAACGACGATTCTGATCACAATCAAGAGCGCTCAAACAGACCCAGAAGTATGGTTCGGGATTGCCGCTGAGGGTCGCACGTTTTTGCCATTTGTCAAACCCTAACGCCTTGGGCGCAGGTCGGGTGATAGCGGCTATTTCCCTCCCTTGGCACTCGTTCGGTTCCCCGAATTTGCTGGGCTAACCCGTGCCAACACGATCAACAGGCGCCTTCGTGATACGTTGTGAGTTTAACAAACAATCGGGTTGCACCATCACGAAGTGCTGCGCGTTTTCGTGATGGGTTGCACTTTTTGGCCTGTGCCGGTTGCATGCTTGTCACTTGACGGATTCGTCGAGATGGAAGAAATTCGTCGAAGGCGACCGAGTCAAAAAGAGGCCGCGAAATGCAATGCCTCCATCCCGTTACAGACGGGAGCGTTGCATTCATAGTGGCGGATGGGGATCATCTGCCGGGTAGTACTGGCCGTGTCTTCCATCGTTCAGATTTGCCGTTGATCCCCGCCCCCTCAGCGAAGGGATGTGAGGATGTTACAAAACTCGTCCAACAATGCGGCAAGCGATGGCTGGATCGCATGCCTCACCTACAAAAGCCTCGCGACAGCGGCGCCCAGCGCGTCTGACTTGCAGGTGTTGGTTCGACGAGCGCGGGCGCGCAACCGGCAACTTGGCGTCACGGGGATGCTGATTTACGAGGGTGGCACTTTTCTGCAGACGCTCGAAGGCCCGACCGACAAGTTGAATGGCTTGTGGTCATCGATCAAGAAAGACACGCGCCACGATCATATTGAGGTTCTGAGCGAACATATTGTCCCCACCCGGTTGTTTTCGGATTGGGATCTGATGCTTCACAGCCGCACTGACGACGCGCCCGCTGCGAAAGCGAAACGGCAATCACCGCGTGCCATCAAATCGCATATCGAAAATCTTACCGGTCTGGCGCTCAATGCCGATGACATTCGCATCAACACCTTTATCGCATCGCTGCAAGACGAAGGGTGGACCAGCGACGCCATTGTATTGTTGTTGATCGAGCCGACCGCACGCGCGCTGGGCGACGCATGGTTGGCCGATGAATGCAGCGAGTTCGATCTCACCATTGGCCTTAGTATGCTGCAACTGGCCGGACATGCCGTGCGCCATTACAAAGACGCGAATGCGATCCGGAACACGCAATACAAGATCCTTCTGGCTACCGCTCCTGGTGAACAGCATATTCTTGGCACGACCATGCTTGCAGACCAGTTTACCGATGCAGGGTGGCGGGTCGACATGGCGTTCCCCGACACCAAAGAGGCATTGGCAAATCAGTTGAGCGCGCAGCACCCTGATGCGCTAGACATCGGCCTTTCCGACGCAATGCCGCGAACCCACGTCGTGCCGCGTCTGCGCGCAACGATTGATTATACGCGACTGGCGGTATCAGATCATCCTACGGTCATCTCCGTAGGGGGAAGACTGTTTGCCGAAGCGGCGGCAACGGCCGGCTCGGTCGGCGCCGATCACGCGCGATTGACGGCAGCGGGTGCCAGCATCCGGATGGCCGAACTGGTCCGGCAAAGCCGGGCACGCCGGGCGATGTCCGAACAGCCCTAAGGCCCAACCGGTGAATGCCACTTTGCGACAGGGCCCGTCACACGCCTTCGCGCCGCGCTCACGGTAATTTCTGCGCGATCGCGCGATCGGCTTCGCGTGCATCGTGGTCGGCAATATGTAGCACCCGTGCGGCCCATTTTATGGTCGGCCCCTGTAGCAGGCTGGACAGCAGCACGACGAAGAACACGATGTTGAAAATGGCAAAGGCGCCCGGCACGCCGGCCACCATCGGGAAGGTGGCAAGCACGATCGGCACGGCCCCGCGCAGGCCGCCCCATGAAACGAAAAGTTTGGCTCGCCAGCCAAATTGTCTGAAAGGCGCAAGGCATAAAAACACGCTGACCGGACGGGCCACGAACAGCAAAATACCGGTGGTCACCAGTCCGGGGACGATCACAGGCCCCAGCTCCGAAGGGGTCACCAGCAAGCCAAGCGTGAGGAACATCGTAACCTGCGCCAACCAGGCCATCCCGTCCTGAAAGCTGGAAATCGTTCGCTTTGCGGCATAGCTCCGATTGCCGGCAACCAGCCCAGCAAGATAGCTGGCAAGAAAGCCGTTGCCTGACAACAGATGCGCCGTTCCGAACGCAATCAGCGCCGCGGCGATCGAGATCACGAATGCCAGCCCGCCCTGGCGATACCCTCCCCGCTTGAGCAGCAATGGCATCGCAAAACCGACCCCCAGGCCAACCACGGTCCCCATTGCCATTTGCACAACAAACTCAGGGATAAGGGCCAAAGCCGAGGCATCTTCGGTGGTGATAAACATCAACACCGCCCCAACCAGAAATATTGCCATGGGATCGTTGGAGCCGGACTCGACTTCAATCAAAGCCGGAACGTCACCATGCAAATCCAACCCTGTCGAACGCAAAATAGCAAAGACTGCGGCCGCATCCGTCGACGCAATGATCGCGCCCAGCAATGCCGCTTGGTACACGCCCAGCCCCAGCAGCCCGATAGCGGCGGCCGCAACAATGCCGGCGCTCACCAAAACGCCAACCGTTGCCAGACTCAGGGCAGGCGCCGCGACCCGGCGAACGTCTTGCCACGAAGTGTCCATCCCGCCGGAAAACAGGATGAAGATCAGCGATGCGGTTCCCACCGATTGTGCGGTCGAAAAATTGCTGAAGGCAATGCCGCCAGGCCCCTCCACGCCGGCCAGCATCCCAAGACCGAGAAAGCCGATCAAGGCCGGAAGCCCAAATCGGCTGGACAGGGTTCCGGCCATAACCGTGGTCAACAGCAAGATGCCGATCAGGAGAAGGGTCGCTTCGGTGTCGAGAAAAAGCATCGAAGCCCATTAGCACGTCATTGCGGTCTGTCAGTCCCCGACCGCCCGAAATCACCCGCGCACCACCATCGCCTTGCCTGCCCTTGCGAACAGGTTTCGGATTAGGACCGCGCGCGAAGAATTTACGGGCTACGGCCGCGCAAGTTTTGCAGCTTCCGCTGGCGTTTCCACGGGTTCATCGCGATCCTTGCGCTCGGAATACCGATCAACAAGCCGGACAGCATGCGGGCGCGTTAAAATGGTGAACCGCACCAACTCTTCCACCACATCGACGATCCGATCGTAATAGCTCGACGGCAGCATGCGGCCTGCTTCGTCAAACTCCTGATAGGCCTTGGCAACCGAGGACTGGTTGGGGATCGTGAACATCCGCATCCAGCGCCCAAGGATCCGCAGAGTGTTGACGGTGTTGAAGCTCTGCGATCCGGCGCAGACCTGCATGACCGCCAGCGTGCGCCCCTGCGTGGGCCGCTGGCCCTTGAAGGCAAGGGGCAGGTGGTCGATCTGCGCCTTCATGATTCCGGTGATAGTACCGTGGCGTTCCGGGCTGCACCAGACCTGGCCTTCCGACCACAGTGAATGGTCCCGCAATTCGTGAACCGCCGGGTGATCATCGTCCGGGACTGCATCGGGCATCGGCAGATCACGCGGATCAAAAATGCGGGTTTCGCATCCATAGAACTGCAGCAACCGCGCCGCTTCCTCGACAACGAGGCGCGAGAACGACCGCTCTCGCAGTGAACCATACAACAGCAGAATGCGCGGTGGCGGATCGAGCGGACCTAATCCAAGCGCCGGACGAGCGTGCGCATATTCGGGTTTGAGCGCAGGCAGGTGATCGGCATCGTCAAGCGCGCGTAGATACTGAAACTGTGCCATTGCTGGTTACTTCCTTCACGTGGCTCGCGGTGCGAACAGGATCACGCCTGCACCTACCAGACAGATCGCCGCGCCAAGCAGGTCCCAGCGATCCGGCGCCTGGCGTTCTATCAACGACAGCCACACCAGCGAAGCCGCGATGTAAACACCGCCATAGACAGCGTAGGCACGCCCTGCCGCCTCTGTTGGCGCAAAGGTCAGCAGCCAGGCGAACATCAACAGCGCCGCAACACCGGGTGCCGCCCACCACACGGATCTGCCCAATCGCAGCCAGGCATAGAACGCGTAACAACCAGCAATCTCGAAGAAGGCAGCCGCCACGAAGATCGCCAAAGCTGAAAGGGATGGGATGGTCACATTGCATCACCGGCAAAGCGGCTTCGGGTCCGGTTGGCGAAGGCAACCAGAGACAGCATCACGGGCACTTCGACCAGCACGCCGACCACAGTCGCCAAGGCAGCACCGCTCGACAAACCGAACAGGCCAATGGCAACAGCGACCGCCAATTCGAAGAAATTGGATGTGCCAATCATCGCACAAGGCGCCGCGATGTTGTGCGGCACCTTCCATGCAAACGCCCAGGCATAGGCAATCGCAAAAATGCCGTAAGACTGGATAATGATCGGAATCGCGATCAGCACGATCAG
The DNA here is from genome assembly GCA_009995225.1 of Sphingomonadales bacterium. Lineage (GTDB taxonomy): Bacteria > Pseudomonadota > Alphaproteobacteria > Sphingomonadales > Sphingomonadaceae > Erythrobacter. The sequence goes on from JAACPW010000004.1 coordinate 97,274, forward strand.
CAGCGGATTGGAAACGATCGTGCTCGCCTGAAACGCAAACAGCAAAACCACCGTCGCCAGCAGCCCGATCACCGACCACGGCTTCAGTCGGGCCGTAAAGGTGTCGACCGCCGATTCATCCCCGCCCTGCGCCGCAATGATCCGGTTTCTTGCCACAGCGCCGGCGACCAGCGGGATCACAACATAAAGCACCACCGAAAGCAGCAGGGTTTCCCACGGCACGACAATGTCCGTGACACCCAGTAGCAGCGCCACGATCGGCGCAAAAGCGATAATCATCACCAGATCGTTCACCGACACCTGCACCAGCGTATAGGCGGGATCGCCCTTGGTCATCTGCGACCAGACGAACACCATCGCTGTGCAGGGCGCCGCGCCCAGCAGGATCAGCCCAGCGATGTATTGCTGCGCATCACCGCGCGGCATTATTCCGGCGTAGAGATAGTTGAAGAACAAGACTGCGATGGCCGCCATCGTGAACGGCTTGACCAGCCAGTTGATCACCAGCGTGATGACAAGGCCCTTGGGCTTGCGCCCAATGTCACGAATGCTGCCGAAATCGACGCCGACCATCATCGGGAAGATCATTGCCCAGATCAGCACGGCCACCACCAGATTGACCGAAGCGACCTCCAACGCGGCAAGCGTGCCGATGGCACCGGGCATCAGATTCCCAAGCACTATGCCCACTGCAATCGCCAAGGCGACCCACACCGACAACCAGCGTTCAAACAGACCGAGCGGCGATGCGGCCTGCGGCTCTTGCGTCATGGTTCAACTTCCCGGCGAAATGCGCTGACCTGCAGCATCGATAACCCGTTCGCCATCTTCCTTGGCAAATTCACCGCTTTGACTGGCCGGAATCAAATCGAGCACTTCCTCGGATGGGCGACACAGCTTTACACCCAGCGGCGACACGACCAGCGGGCGGTTGATCAGGATAGGGTGCGCCATCATGGCGTCGACCAGCTGGGCGTCCGTGAGTTCGGGATGGTCCAGTCCGAGATCGGCATAGGGCGTGCCTTTCTCACGGAGTATGGCGCGCGGGGACATGCCAGCGCGCTCGATCAGACTTTCCAGCAGAGCGCGAGATGGCGGGGTTTTGAGATATTCGACGACATGCGGCTCGATCCCCGCATTGCGGATCATGGCCAGCGCATTGCGCGATGTGCCGCATTCGGGGTTATGGTAGATCACGATATCGGTCATGCATCTGGCCTCGTGTTGGCGGCTTGGGATTGCGGAGCTTCGCAGGAAAGATTGGCGAAAAGATCGCCGCACATTTCCGGCACGCCCTGGCAGCAATCCTGCATCAGGAACGTCAGCAGGCGGCGCATTCCGGGAAAATCGGCGCGGTAATGAATGAGGCGGCTTTGCCGCTCGGACTGCACCAGCCCGGCGCGCTCAAGGGTCGCCAGGTGATGCGACATGGTGGACGGCGGAACACCCTGACGCTCGGCAATGGCGCCTGCGATCATGCCCTCATGGCCGGCCATGACCAGCATCCTAAACACGCGCAGCCGTGTTTCATGCGCAAGCGCACCCAACGCATCGACCGCCCAGATTTGCGTGCTGGCCTCGTACATTGCCCCACCTTTCTAGAAGTATCGAAATAGCGGCACTTCGAACCGTGTCAATTGGCAATATGAAAGGCATCGAAACGATGCAGCAAATCAATCCGTATGGACACGCCCACCCAGGGTGTCGCTTGCAAATCCGCTATTCCGTGTTGGCATTGGTGTGTTCGAGAACCCAATCGGCAATGGCCTCCTGCCGCAAATCGGCATGTTCGAAGCCGTGTGCGCGAACGGCGTCATAGCGGTCGCGCGGCGCATAGTCGGCGGGCCGCTGAACAAACACCTTGCCCTGCGTCTCGGCCAAAATCGCAAGCCCCCGCACCCCATCTGCGCCACTTCCGGTGAGCAAGCCGCCCAGTGCCAGCAGTCCACTGCGCGCAAGGCTGCCCAGCAACAGGTCTGCAGAGGGGCGACACCCGTTAACCGGATCGCGATCCACCAGCCGCAACCGCGGCGGTGCGCCCGCTTCCACAACAACATGGCGTGTCGGATCATGCGCCAACCACACCTTGCCGGCTTCCAGCGAGACGCCATCCACCGCATCGCCCAGCTGACAGGGAAGCGAATGGCGCATCGCCCGCACCGCGTTTTCCACTACGGCAGGGTCTGCATCGAACAGAACAATGGTGGGCGGACAGGCCGCATCATAGGCTGCGAGCACCTGGCGTGCGCTTTCGATACCGGCTGCTCCGCAAGCAAGCACCACAATCCGCCCATCGCTGCGATAGCGCGTCCCACTCTCTCCCGATCCGGCGTCCTCGCCGCCGGGCGTCAGTTCCCCCGCCGCCGCCTTGAGCACGATATCCCCCAACTGCCGCACGGTCGCATCAAACTCCTCGCGCGAGGTGTGCAAGGGTTTGGGAAAACAATGCACTGCGCCCAATTCCAGCGCGCGGCGCGCGGTGCCGGTTCCGGCCTGGGTAATGCTGGAGAGCATGATGACCGGCATCGGCCGGGTTTCCATCACCTCTTCGAGAAACTCCATCCCGCTTTTCCCCGGCATCTCGACATCGAGCGTCAGCACATCGGGCTTGAGCTTTTCCAGTTGTTCGCGCGCGTCATCGGCATTCTTGGCCGTTCCGCAAACGGTCACGCCCTTGGCATTGTCCAGGATGTCGCAGAACAACGCCCGCATCGCGGCCGAATCGTCGACCACCAATACTCTTACATTGGCCATGATGTGCTGAGCCTTTCGGTTTCGATCCTGATCGGGCTTCGCGCAGCCCGGCACGCCTGCCGTCGTGCTCTGTGCGGCTGACATAATGGGCGAGCCGCAAACAAATTCGCGCCAGTCGTTTAAGGGCTTGCGCATAGGCGCCCGGCACGGTGGCGCGCCAAGGCGGCTGTGTAAGGGCTTGCTCCTAGTCCTTCGGCAAACAGCCTTTCAGAACCCGCCGCTACGACGTTCAACCAGATCGTCACCGAGGACTCCCCATGATCACCTGGTTCCAGAAAAACGCTCCCATTCGCCAGAAGTTTACTGTGCTGATCGCTGCAACGGGCATTATCGGCCTGACAAACCTGATAGGCAGCGCCCTGTTGCTGTCCGGGTTTATCAGCGCGACTGTGATGGGTGTGCTTTCGGTCATCGATCTGGTGATCGCCATTGCGCTGATGGTGGCGGCCAAGGAATTGATCTGCACACCCTACGTCAACACCGTGGTCCGCATGGAACGGCTTGCTGCAGGCGATCTGACATCGCCGATCAACCACACCGATCACCACGATTGCGTGGGGCGGATGACCAAGGCGATGGACACGTTCCGCGCCAATGCGCTGCGGGCGCAAGAAGCCGAGGCCGATCAATCGACCAAGGTGGTGGAAACGCTGACCGCCGCGCTCGACCGGTTGGCCGAAGGCGACCTCACGCACCGTATTACGCAAATGCCCACAGGCGCGCATGAGCGTTTGCAGGAGGCCTTCAATGCGTCCGTCGCGCGGCTTGAAGGCATGATCAAAGCCGTTCGTGCCACCGCCAGCGGCGTGCGCACCAGTTCCGACGAGATCCGCGCCGCCAGCGAAGACCTGGCCCTGCGCAATGAACAGCAAGCGGCCAGCCTTGAAGAAACCGCCGCCTCGGTGGGCGAGGCCACCAATCTCACGCGTCGTTCTGCCGAAAGCGCCATCACCGCCCGCACCGCGATTGCGCAAACGCACCAGCGCGCCACTGAAGGCGGCGCCGTGGTGGGCAAAGCCGTCGCCGCAATGGGCGCGATCGAACAATCGGCGCGCGAGATCACGCAGATCATCGACGTGATCGATGGCATCGCATTCCAGACCAATCTGCTCGCCCTGAATGCAGGCGTCGAAGCGGCACGGGCGGGCGAGGCAGGCAAGGGCTTTGCCGTGGTCGCCAACGAAGTGCGCGCCCTTGCCCAGCGATCAGCCGACGCGGCGCGCGACATCAAGACGCTGATCGGCAAGTCCACCGCCCATGTAGGCGACGGCGTAAATCTGGTGGGCGAAACCGGCACCCTGCTGGCCGAGATTGTCGCGCAGGTCGGTGCCGTGACACAGCAAGTCAATGCCATCGCCGAGACGACGGCCACGCAGACAAGCAACCTTGAACAGGTCAATATTGCGGTCGGCACGATTGACCGGATGACCCAGCAAAACGCCGCGATGGTCGAACAAGCGACCGCCGCCACCCGCAGCCTTTCCACCGAGGCGCAACGACTGGGCGAAATGGTCGCGCAGTTCCGGGTCAGTGGGACAGACCAACCGGTCAAGGCCACGGCGCCTGCTCTCGCCGCGCCGCGAACGTTTGCGAACAAAGCCCCCAACACGGTTACGCACCCAGCGCGGAACACGACCACGAACAAGCCTGCGCCCGCGCGCAAAATGGCGGCTTCCCAGACTGCCTCGCCGCCACCGTTCACCGGTAATCTTGCGCGCAAAACGGCCCCGGCTTCCGCTCAGATCACTGACGAAAACGATTGGAGCGAATTCTGAAGCCCTGCCGTTCCGCCTGCACACCAAATCGCAAAAGGTCCGCACCAATGATCACGCTACCCACAATCTGCGATCGCAGCGCGACTATCGCGCTTTTCCCCGAATTTGTGGAATCGCTAGGGCCTGCACCGTTAGCGGTCGACGCTGCCCGTGTTGAGCGGATCGGTCAGGCCATGCTGCAACTGCTGATTTCGGCCGCGCGCAGCGAAGGCGGGATCGCCATCCACCACCCCAGCCCGGCTTTCACCTCTGCCGTTGCGCTCACCGGGCTCGATCATGTCATAATGGAAGGGGCGGCTGCATGACCGAAGATGATATCAAGCAGATCTTCTTCGTCGAATGCGAAGAATCCCTCGAAGCCGCGGAGAATGGCCTGGCCGCCTGCCGCGAGGGCACCCACGATGGCGAAACGATCAACGCGATTTTTCGTGCGGTGCATTCGATCAAGGGCGGCGCGGGCGCATTCGGGCATACATCGCTGGCAGCTTACACCCATGGCTTTGAAAATCTCTTGGGCGAAATCCGCGAAGGCAGGGTGCCGCTGGATCCTGCGCTGGTCGATCTGCTGCTGCTGGCACTTGATTGCCTGCGCGATCATGTCGAGGCGGCACGCGGCGAAGGCGCCGCGCCCGACGACGCCGATCTGCTGGCCCGACTGGAAGCTGCACAGGCTGGTGGCAGTGGCGGTGCAGCTCCAGCCTCGGTGACTACGTCTGGACCTGTGTCTGCACCGGCTTTCAATGATCTTGACGCGCTGCTGAACGAACTGGGCGCCCCCGCCCCCTCTCCTTCCCCCGCGCCTGAAAGCTGGCTGGTCCACATCCGGCCTCATGCCGGCGCAATGACCAAGGGCAGTGAACCCTTGCTATGGCTGCGCGAACTGACCGATCTCGGCGCAACGTGTGAGGTGTGCGACATATCGGCGATCCCCACGATCGAGCACATGGCCGTGGAGCAAGGTTATCTGGGCTGGACCTTCCGGATGCCTGGCCATGTTACGCCCGACGCCGTAGCGGAAATCTTCGACTTTGTGGGCGACGATGTGGCGCTCGCCTACGGCCCGGATGGTGTCATGCCGCCAGCGCGGATCGCGGCCCCATCTGCCGCGCGCGGTGCATCCGAAGCACAATCGAGGCCCGTCATGGCCAAGACTGAACCTGCCCCAGGTGCCCCCATGCATCCAGCCGCTCCGGCCGTTGCGGCTGCTGCGGCTGCAGCCCCCGCCACCCAATCTGTGCGAATCGACCTCAAGAAGCTCGACATTCTGATCGATGGCGTGGGTGAGTTGGTGATCGCGCAGGCCATGCTGGCCCAGCGCCTTACCAATGAAAATCTCGCCCATGTCGAAGAGCTGGCGCTGATCGACGGGCTGGTGCGCGACATTCAGGAACACGCCATGGCGTTCCGCGCCCAGCCGATCAGTTCGGTCTTCGGGCGCGTACCGCGTCTGCTGCGCGAACTTGGCATCAGCACCGGCAAGCACGTGAAGCTGGAAGTGTCCGGCGAAATGACAGAGCTCGACAAGACCGTGATCGAACGCCTGTCCGAGCCGATGACGCACCTGATCCGCAACGCGGTCGACCACGGAATCGAAAGCCCCGAAGAACGCCGTGCCGCGGGCAAAGACCCCGAAGGCACCCTGACCCTTTCCGCCGAACAGAAAGCCGGGCGCATCATCATCCGTATCGCTGATGACGGGCGCGGGATCGATCGTGAGCGGGTGCTGGCAAAGGCCATCGCCAACGGCCTTGTCACGCCCGAGGCGCAGCTTTCCGACGACGAGATCAATCTGCTTATCTTCGCGCCGGGCTTTTCCACCGCAGCGCAGGTTTCCAATATCTCGGGCCGCGGCGTGGGCATGGATGTGGTGAAGCAAAACGTGAAGGAACTCGGCGGGCGCGTCACCATCGAAAGCACGCCGGGCAAAGGCACCACCTTTGCGCTGGCTCTGCCGCTGACTCTGGCGATTTCGGACGGAATGATCGTGCAGGTCGGCGATCAGTCGCTGGTGATCCCGCTAACGCACGTAATCGAAAGCCTCAGGCCCACACCAACAGATGTAAAGGGAATGGGCACATCCGCGCAGGTACTGAACACCAGAGGCAGCTTCGTACCGATCATCACCCTAGGCTTGCTGACGGGCGCGCATGACGCAGTGACGAACCCGTGCGAAGGTGTGCTGGTGCTGGTAGAAACCGAAGGTCACGGCCGCGCCGCGCTTTTGGTGGATGCGATCACCGATCAGCGTCAATTCGTCATCAAGGCGCTCGACACCCATTACCGCCAGATCGACAGTGTGGCTGGCGCCACGATTCTGGGCGATGGCAAAGTTGCCCTGATTGTTGATGTTGATTTCATCGCCAGCACCGCTGCGCGCAATCACGGCGTCACCGCGCTTGCGGTCGCCGCCTGATGATGGCCGCACCTTCTTCCGAGACCGCAGCCGACAGCATGGTGCCCGGCGTCAGCCCCGCGATTTACAGCGAGGCCGATTTTCGGCGCATTGCGGCGCTGATCCACGCCGAAACGGGCATTGTGCTGAGCGAGCGAAAGCGGATGCTTGCCTATTCGCGCCTTGCCCCGCTGGTCAGGCACAGCGGGCTGACAAGTTTCGGCGCCTTTCTCGACACGCTCGATTCCGATGACCATGCGCTGACCGAAGTCACCACCGCGCTCACCACCAACCACACCTATTTCCACCGCGAGCCGCATCATTTCGACCATTTCGAAACCGAGCTGCGGCCTGATCTGGTGGCCCGCGCACTGGCAGGAGAACAGGTGCGCATCTGGTCTGCAGGCTGTTCAAGCGGTGAGGAAATCTGGACGCTGCTGATGGTGCTGCTGGGTGCTGATCGCGAAGCGGGGCTAAGGATCGCGCGCAGCAAGGTGCTGGCACTGGCCAGCGACATTTCAGTAACCGCGCTCGCCAGTGGGCGGGCAGCGATCTACCCGCCGAGCGCGCTCGATGCGCTACCCCAGGCGCTGCGCCGGTTGTGGTTTGTGCCTGTCGATGATGCTGGCGAACCGCGTCTCGCCATCGATCCGGCGCTGCAGGCGATGGTCCGGTTCCGGATGCTCAACCTGATGGGCGACTGGCCGATGCGCACCCCCTTCGACGTCATTTTCTGCCGCAATGTCATGATCTATTTCGATGCACCGACCAAGGAGCGGCTGGTGGAACGTTTCGCCCGCCAGATGGTGCCCGGCGGCTATCTTTACATTGGCCATTCCGAGCGTGTCAGCGGTCCTGCGACGGCCTTGCTCGAACCCGTTGGCCCGACCATCTACCGCCGGAGGGTGACATGACCATCCGTGTCCTGATTGTCGACGATTCCGCGCTGATGCGCGCGCTGCTTCAGCACCGGTTGGAGCGCGAGGCCGATATCACTGTTGTCGGCACCGCCGCCCATGCGGCCGAAGCGCGCCAACTGATCAAGGCGCTCGATCCCGATGTGGTAACGCTGGATATCGAAATGCCGGGGATGGACGGCCTGTCCTTCCTTGAAAAAATCATGCAGCTTCGCCCGACACCGGTGGTCCTCGTATCCGGCGCGACCGAGGCCGGCGCGAGCGCGACCGCACGCGGACTGCAACTGGGCGCGGTCGGCTGCATCGCCAAGTCGCAGCTCAGCATGGCAAAAGGCGCCGCCGATGATTCCGCATTGGTCGAAATGGTGCGCGAAGCGGCCAGGGTACGGCTAAAATCTGCACAGGCCCGATCCGCCCTGCTGATGCCTGCGGCAGCCCCAGGCCCCGCCCAGAGTGCCAACGCCCGCCCCGATGTGATCGTGATCGGTTCGTCGACCGGCGGCGTTGAGGCTCTGCACACGGTTCTCGGCCAGTTTCCGCATGATTGCCCGCCGACCCTTATCGTTCAACACATCAATGGCTGTTTTGCGGGTGCGATTGCCCAATCCTTCGACCGTGCCGTCCGCCCGCGGGTGAGGTTGGCGCAAAGCGATATGCCGCTGGAACAGGGCACTGTCCTGCTGGCGCCGGGCAATGATCGCCATCTCCAGATCGCCAGCGGGGGTGCGCTTGGTCTGCGCTGCGTGCTGCGGGATGGCGACCCTGTCAGCGGCCACCGTCCCAGCGTCGACCGGCTGTTTGCATCTCTCGCCGCCACGCTTGGCGCAGCGCGGGGGCACCGGGCGCTCGGTGTCCTGCTCACCGGCATGGGTCAGGATGGCGCGCAAGGCATGATGCAGCTTGCCAGCATCGGCGCGCGCACCATTGCGCAGGATCAGGCAAGCTGTGTCGTCTTCGGGATGCCGCGCGCCGCCATCGAACTGGGGGCCGCGCGCGAGGTGCTGCCGCTCGACCGGATTGGCACGGCAATCTTCGCGCCCGCCAAGGCCCCTGTGACATGACCGCCCTACCCCCGCTGACCGCCGAGTTTGCAGTCCCGTCCGAGATCATCCGCATGACCATCGTGCAGGGCGAAGCCAAGGCGAGCGCCGATGCACGGGTAGAGATGAGCACTATTCTGGGCAGCTGCGTGGCCACCTGTCTGTTCGATCCCGTTGCCCGTGTGGGCGGCATGAACCACTTCCTGCTTGCCGAACCGCCCGCCCATGTCCGCAGTCAGGCTTTCGACAGCGACTACGGCCTGTTCCTGATGGAGTTGCTGATCAACGAGATGCTTGGGCTTGGCGCACGCAAGACACGGATGCGGGCGCGCCTTTACGGCGGCGCCAATCTCAATCCCGATCTCAGCCCCATCGGCACAGCTAATGCCGCTTTTGCCCGCCAGTTCCTTGAACGCGAAGGCATTCCTTGCGTGTTCGCAGATCTTGAAGGCACCCAGGCGCGCCGCATTCAGTTCCGCCCTGTCAGCGGGCAGGTCCGCGCGCGGCTGGTGCCGGCTGAAACCGCCCCTACGCAAAAACCTCTGGGGCGGCCGCAATCGGCGCTTGGGACGGTTGAGCTATTCTAGACCCAAATGGAGCCTATCATGGAAGCCAGCAGTCCCCCCTCTATTCGTGTCCTCACGGTCGATGACAGCGCCAGTATGCGCGCCCTGCTACGCGGGGCACTGACCTCGCGCGGGTTCGCAGTCGAGCAGTGCGAAGACGGTCAGGAGGCGCTCGAATGGCTCGCCTCGAACGAGGTCGACGTGATCATCACCGATATCAACATGCCGCGCCTCGACGGATTCGGCCTGATCGAGAAACTGCGCACCAGCGCACTTCATTCGGAACGGCCGATCCTGGTGCTGACCACGGAAAGCTCCGACGAGAAAAAGCAGCGCGCCCGCAATGCCGGAGCGACAGGCTGGATCGTCAAGCCGTTCGACGCCGACAAGCTGACCGCTGCGCTGCGCCGCGTGATCCACTGACCCTGCCCGCCAAGCCCTGAAGCCAACGGAACCTGTCCCATGCGCCACGAACTCATTACCTTCGGTATCGCCAGCCAGCGCTTCGGCATCGACATCATGACCGTGCGAGAGATCCGCGCCTGGTCCCCCGTCACCCGCCTGCCGCGCGTGCCTGATTACGTCGCGGGCGTCGTCAACCTGCGCGGCGCGGTGCTGCCCGTCATCGACCTTGCCGCGCGGCTCGGCTGGACGCCGACCGATGCGACCCCGCGCAACCCGATCATCGTGATCGAGCATGATGGCCAGATGCGCGGTCTGATCGTGCATGAAGTCGCCGATATCGTCTCGATCGAGGCTGGTACGCTCCAGCAACCCGATGCGATGGGTCATGAAAGCATCACCCATTTCCTCGAAGGTATCGCACCTTTGGGTGAAGACATGGTGATGGTGCTCGATCTGGCGCGCCTGATGACTGACGAACCGATCGAACTGGCGGCCTGAGCGTGAGCCCCTCCGCCCCTCAGTCCAGCCCAGATCATTCGCCAGTGCTTCTCGCTGCCATCGCCGCGCACTTGAGTGCACTGGCCGAGGAGGCTGAGGAATTCGGCCTGGTCCTGTGCAGTGATGCCGAAGTTGCCGGTCGATACCTTGTCCAATTGCAGCAGATCGACCGGCTGGCGCAATCCTTGCGTGAGGTGGGGATGGTGCTGTCCTCTGGCGATCCCGATGCAGCCGTGTCTGCGATCCGGCTGGGCGAATTGCGCCACGCATTGGAGAACGTCAGTGCGCTCTGACGTCGCATTGCTGACCCTGCAGGGCGGTGCCGCAGCCTTTGCGCTGATCGCCGCAGTGGCCTGGCCGCGCGCTGGCGAGGCTGCACTCCTGATGCCGGTGGGCGGGCAAGAGCTACCCAGTGTGCTCAATTTTGCCGCCAGCCACGACGTTCGCCTGATCGCCATCGACAGCGCCAAGGGCCGCGTCATCGCCCGCATCGACGATCGGCACAGCATCTTTGCCAGCCTTGCCGCTGGCATCGTGCCGATTGGCGTCAGCACAAAAGGCTGTTCGTCCGAGAACTACCGGGGGCGCTTATGAAACTGTGCGAGATGAGCGAGCTGCGGGAAACCGGCGCGCGCCTGGTCACGATCGTTGAAGCGTTGGTGTGCACCATCATCGTCGCATGGAGCCTGAGCGCGGGCGAACCGATCATCGGTATCAGTGCCGTTCTGCTGGTGGCGGCGCCCATCGGTTTTGCCTTGCAGCGCCGGGCAGACGGGATCGCGCGCCTTTCGATCGCGGTGAGCCTGCCGTTACTTGGAGGACTGCTGCTGGCGCTGGCACGGACCACCGGCTGGCTGATCGATATGCACATGGTCTTTTTCGCCTTCCTGGCGGTGCTCGTTGTCATGGCGTGCTGGCGCGTCGTTGTGGCCGCCACGCTGACCATCGCTTTGCATCACTTTCTGCTCAACGTGACCGTGCCTGCCTATGTTTTCCCCGAAGGCGGCGACCTGGGCCGCGTGCTGTTTCATGCCGTCGTGGTGCTGGTTGAGGCCGGCGTGCTGATCGTGCTGTGCAGGCGGTTCGAGACACTGGTGCGCGGGCTGACTGCGGCCCGCGCGGCGCAAGAAGCGGTGGATGCCGAACGCAATGCCGAGCGGGAGGCCGTCAGCGCCGAACAGCGCGTTGTTTTGACGGCCCTTTCAAACCGTCTCCGCGCGCTGTCTTCGGGGGATCTGGCAAGCCAGCTGACAACGCCTTTTCCCGGCGACTACGAAGCGGCGCGCACGATGCTCAACCAATCCTGCACCGAACTGGATCAGTTGGTCGGTGCTGTCGCGCAGACCGCCGTCAAGGTGGCGCATGGCGCGCACGAATTGCGTGAAGCCTCTACCAATCTTGCCAGCAAGACCGAGGAACAATCCGCCGCCATCGAAAGCGTCACGCGCACCGCCCGGACAATGGTGCAGGATATCGAGACTGACGCAAACCTATGGGCCGCCACCCGCAGCACCGCGATCGAGGCCAAGAGTGATGCCGACGACGGCTCTGCCGACATTGCCGGCGCGGCCGAGGCCATGACCCGGATCGAGGCATCTTCGGCCAAGATCGGCGAAATGATCGCGTTCATCGATGACATCGCCTTCCAGACCAACCTGCTTGCCCTGAACGCTGGCGTCGAAGCGGCGCGGGCGGGAGAATCGGGCAAGGGCTTTGCCGTGGTCGCAGGGGAAGTGCGCGAACTGGCCCAGCGCTCGGCCCAGTCGGCCAATGCCATCAAGCAGCTGGTTGCAAATTCGAAGGATGAAGTCGCCGTGGGCGTTGCCCGTGTTCAGCATCTGACCAATCTGCTCGCAACGCTGGTCGCGCGGTTTTCCGACATTGCCGGACAGGTGGATCGGATCACATCGGGATCGCAAGCAACGCTCGATGCGGTCCGGCAGATCAACGCGGCAATGACCATGCTCGATCAGGCGATGCAGCAGAATGCCGCCATGGCCGAACAAACCAGCGCCGCCGCCGTCGAATTGCTGCGCGGCGCCAGCGATCTTGACAGCCAGGTCGCGCCGTTCCGCCACGATCATAGCCGAACAACTACCCCGCCAGAACGCCGGGCCGCCTGAAGAAAACAAGCAATTCACACCTCCCCTCACACGCCCTCTTCAATCCCAGGAGCATCAACATGTCTGCCAACCCGTTACAGGAGCGTCTTGATTACTACGGCCTGGACCACCTTCCCCAGGCCACGATGACCGGCGTGAGCCGCGCTCTCAAACGTCAACTCGACCCTGCACTCGATGAATTTTACCGCGTGATTGCGCAGCGGCGCGAGCTTTCGGCTCATTTCGAAAGCCCGCAACAGATGGCGCGCGCCAAGGCGATGCAGGCCGAACATTGGACAGCGGTGTTCCGCGACGGCGTGGATGATCGCTTTTTCCAGCGCGCCACCCGGATCGGCAACGTGCACGCCCGGATCGGCCTCGAACCCAAATGGTATGTGGGTGCCTATGGGCTGGTGCTCGATGAACTGATCACAGCGATCATCGCACCCGGCTGGCAGCGCTGGCTCCCCTGGCGGCGCGCCAAAGCGCGGCAGGTGGCGACATTGGTCAAGATCGCGCTGCTGGATATTGACCTGGCGCTATCGGGCTATTTCCACAATTCCGAAGAACGCGTGCGCGCCATTGTCAGCGACAAGATGGGCACCGCGTTGAAGCAGGTTTCGGCCGGTGATCTGACCACGCGGATCGATGGTTTCCCATCGGAATACCAACAGGTCGAAACCGATTTCAATGCCGCCTTCACCATCCTGTGCCAGACGCTCGGCAACCTGATGGCCGGGATGGAATCGATGACCAGCGGGGCGACCGAGATCCGCTCGGCCGCCGATGACCTGTCGCGCCGGACCGAGGAACAGGCCGCCAATCTGGAAGAAACGGCGAGCGCGATCACTGCAATCAATGCCAGCGTGCAGGAAAGCGCCGCGACCAGTGCCAGCGCACGCAAGACGATTGCCGAAACCACCACCCGCGCAAATGACGGGGCCCAGATCGTGACCGAAGCGGTAGGAGCGATGCAGCAGATCGAAAGCTCCTCGCAGGAAATCACGTCGATCATCGCGGTGATCGAATCGATCTCGTTCCAGACCAACCTGCTGGCCTTGAACGCAGGAGTCGAAGCTGCGCGTGCGGGCGAAGCGGGCAAGGGCTTTGCAGTCGTTGCCAATGAGGTCCGCGCGCTGGCCCAACGCTGCGCCGATGCGGCAGACGAAGTCAAGGCGCTGATCTCGGCCAGTTCGGTTCAGGTCAGCCGCGGGGTGGATCTTGTCGGGCGCAGCGGTGATGCCTTTGCTGCGATCACCCGCGATGTCAGCGCACTTTCGGGCGCCATTCAGACAATTGCGACTTCGGCTGCAGCGCAAGCGGAGAACCTGTCGCAGATCAACGCAGTGGTGGGCGAGCTTGACCGTTCAACCCAGCAGAACGCCGCGATGGCCGAACAATGCACCGCCGCCGCCACATCGCTGACGCGCGAAGCAAGCTTGCTCAACGACGCGCTGGCGAACTTCTCGGTGCATCAGGGGTCACGGTCATTCGATTCTGCGATAGACCTCCGCTTCAACCAGGCCGCCTGATGCGGCGCGCGATTACTGCCCCTGCATGATCGGCGGCGCCGAGGGAATCGGGCCGCCGGTCTGGATTGATGTGCTTTCGTTGGCGAGGATCCCGACGACCTGCGTCCAGACCGCAACGTTCTGGCGAAGCTGGACAATGTCGATCTTGTCGAGCGTATCGTCAGGCGTGTGGTGCAGGTCGAAATAGCGGGTGCCGTCCTGCTGCAGATCGATCAGCGCGCCTCTCTGGTCGCGCACGATGTTGAGATCGGCGCCGCCGGTGGCAGCTTCGGTGCCAGCCGAAACGCCGAAGCGCGCAACGGCGGCCGCGATGCGCTTGTGCAACGCGGGGTTGGTTTCGCGGAAATTGCTGTCGAAGCGCCAGATGCGGTCAGCGCCGAAATCGCTTTCGATGCCGACGGCCATGGGTTCGTTGATGTGCGCGGTGCTATAGGCCTTGCTCCCCCACAAGCCGGTTTCCTCGGCGCCCGCCATCAGCACACGAATGGTGCGCAGCGGTTGGCCTGCCTTGGCCGCATTCAGCGCCGCAGCGGCGATGATGCCGCAGCCTGCACCATCGTCAAAGGCACCAGGCGCGTTCCACCAGCTGTCGATGTGGCAGGCAAGCAGCACCGGCGGGAGCATCGGATTGCTGCCCACGATTTCGCCCACGACATTACCGCTGCGCATCTGGCCGACCTGGCGCGGATTCATCTCGAGCTTCATCGTGATCGGACGCCCTTCGGCACGGGCGAACATCCGTTCAAGGTTCTCGGCATCGGGAAGACTGAGAGCGCCAGCCGGGGTTGGCGTCACACCTTCGGGAAAGCTGGTGCCGCCCGTATGGGGATTGCGATGGTGGTCTGTGCCGACCGACTTGATGACGGTGCCAATCGCGCCCTTGCTTGCCGCAATGCCCGCTCCAACCCAGCGCGCCGGGCCGGCAAAGCCGTAATGCGATCCGTCCTGTGCGGGGCGCATCTGGTGGCTGATATAGGCGATCTTGCCAGCAAGGCTGCCAGCCTGTGCGGCGCGCAGGTCATCGAAAGTTCGGAAGAACACCACCTCGCCCTCGATCCCACCTTGGGGCGTTGCGGCCGAATTGCCCAGCGGCAACACCGTCAGATCCTGCGCGAACGGAGCGGTCACGCGGGCACGGGCGATGTCGCCCGGCAGCCAGGTATCCATCATGAAGGCTTCATCTGCGACATTGGCAAAGCCGTGCTTGGCAAGCCACGCCATCGCCCACGCCCGTCCGCGCGCTTCAGCTTCGGTTCCCGCCTGCCGCGGGCCGACTTCGGTGGTGATCCCTTCCACAAAGTCCCAGGCATAGGCATCGCCTTCCAACGCCGCTTCGGCCTGCGCTTCAAGCGGCGGGGTCTGGGCCGATGCGGCGGTTGAGAGCAAGGCGAGCGAAATGGCGGCTAGCGCGGGTCTGAAGCTGTTCATGCCGAAGGTGCTATCTCCGCCCCGCCTGCAAGTCTAGCCGCTTGCCCTTGTCTCTCCCCTTCCCTATCTGCGCACCCAAACATCCAGACCGCAATATCCCGTTCCCAAAAGGACTCATCCGATGGCCGCGCAATACGCCTATGTCATGAAGGGCATGACCAAGAGCTTCCCCGGTGCCCAGAAGCCGGTGCTCTCCAATATCTCGCTGCAATTCTATCAGGGTGCCAAAATCGGCATCGTCGGCCCCAACGGCGCGGGCAAATCGACTCTGATCAAGATCATGGCCGGGATCGATAAGGACTACACGGGCGAGGCGTGGGCAGGCGAAAACATCACCGTCGGCTATCTGGAGCAGGAGCCGGAGCTGGATAACAGCAAAAATGTGCTCGAAAACGTCAAGGATGGAGCGCGCGAAATCGCCGATCTGGTCGATCGCTTCAACGCGATCTCGGCCGAAATGGGCGATCCCACCGACGCCACCGATTTTGACGCGCTGATGGAAGAGATGGGCGACCTTCAGGCCAAGATCGACGCGGTCGATGGCTGGACGCTCGACAACCAGCTTGAAGTGGCGATGGAAGCTTTGCGCTGCCCGCCGGGTGACTGGCCGGTGGAAAGCCTGTCGGGCGGTGAAAAGCGCCGCGTTGCGCTGACCCGCCTGCTGATCCAGAAGCCTTCGATCCTGCTGCTGGACGAACCGACCAACCACCTCGATGCAGAATCGGTGCAGTGGCTGGAAAACCACCTCAAGGAATATGCCGGCGCGGTGCTGATGATTACCCACGACCGTTACTTCCTTGATAACGTCGTGGAATGGATCCTCGAACTCGATCGCGGTTCCTACTACCCCTACGAAGGCAACTATTCGACCTATCTCGAAAAGAAAGCCAAGCGTCTGGAGCAGGAAAGCCGCGAAGAAAGCGGCAAGACGAAGGCTTTGCAGCGCGAACTGGAATGGATCCGGCAGACCCCGGCGGCGCGTCAGACCAAATCCAAGGCGCGTGTCCGCAAGTTCGAGGAACTGCAGAACAGCCAGGACAACCGCCAGGTCGGCAAGGCGCAGATTGTCATCCAAGTGCCGGAACGCCTCGGCGGCAAGGTGATCGAGGCCAAGAACCTGACCAAGGCATACGGCGACAAGCTGTTGTTTGAAAACCTGTCCTTCATGCTACCGCCGGGCGGCATCGTCGGGATCATCGGTCCCAACGGCGCGGGCAAATCCACGCTGTTCAAGATCATTACCGGCAAGGAACAGCCCGATAGCGGCACGATCGAGATCGGCAGCACCGTACACCTGGGCTATGTCGACCAGAGCCGCGACCATCTAAATCCGGCCAACAATGTGTGGCAGGAAATCTCCGACGGTCTCGATTACATGACGGTCAACAAGCAGGAAACCTCGACCCGCGCCTATGTCGGCGCATTCAACTTCAAGGGCGCGGACCAGCAGAAGAACGTCGGCAAGCTTTCGGGCGGAGAACGCAACCGCGTCCACATGGCCAAGATGCTGAAGCAGGGCGGTAACGTGCTGTTGCTGGACGAGCCGACCAACGATCTTGACGTGGAAACGCTCGGCGCACTCGAAGACGCGATTGAAAACTTTGCAGGTTGCGCCGTGGTTATCAGCCACGATCGCTTCTTCCTTGATCGCCTCGCGACCCACATCCTCGCTTTTGAAGGCAACAGCCATGTCGAATGGTTCGAAGGCAACTTCGAAGCTTACGAGGAAGACAAGCGCCGCCGCTTGGGTGATGCCGCCGACCGCCCGACCCGCCTCGCCTACAAAAAACTGACCCGCTGATGATACTGCGGCCGGACTTGCGCGTCCGGCCGCAGCGTAAGATCACTGCGATTGCAGATTGCCTTGCGCAATATTCTTATCGGTCGTGGGCTGCCTTTACGATCCCTTAAGCAGAGCTACGTCACTCTCCCTATAGAAAAACAGGTCGCATAGGGAATCACGGGGCGTGATGATGGGGATTGAGATGCCGCTGGAATGGGCGGTGCTGCTCAGCGTGATGTGCGCTTTTATGGGTGTCCGGGCCGGCCAGATTCGCGCACGGCGCAATCCTGGTCTGCAGCTTGATCCCATGCGCGAACTGTTGCATCCCACGGTCTTGGCCAGCGCCATCGATCTTGCCGCCCGCCGCGATGCGCGGCGACAAGGATCGCACGCGGTAATGCATGGCCGGATCGATCAGCTTTCCGGACGTGATCGCAATTGGAGCGCCGATACCCGCGATCAGGTGCGCGAGCATGTCGCCGCCGTGATGCGCGCCGGTCTGCGCCGCGGTGATCGGATGGTGCTGGGCGCGGCTGAACATGATCTCGATGGCTTCACGATCCTGATCCCCGGCGCAGACGAGCGCGCAGCGGTGCGCATTGCCAACCGGCTTCGCGAATTGCTGACCCATCTTCGGATGCCGCAGTTAGGCAGCAATGCGCATCTGACTGCCAGCTTCGGAGTTGCTGCCAATCGTTTTGGCGAAACCGGAGCGGGCCTCGATGACCGCGCGCAGTGCGCCCTTGCTGCGGCAGTCGCAAAGGGCCGCGATCACGTGGTCCCGGCAAGCGAGATCGAGGAAGTGCTGTTCTTGCCCGCCCCCGCGCCTTCTGAGATGGTCACGGCTGCCTGATCGTAGATTTGCGCTCAGGGCGTAACCCAGAGCCCCGCCCAATTTCCCGATGGCTCCCGCGCGAACTGCGCGCGAACATGGCCGGTATGCGCCAGGTAAAGCCAATCGAACGCAGTAAGGTTGATCCGCAACAACGCGAAATTGTCGCGTGCAGGGGCAAGCTGCGCGTCATCGGGTTCGGCACCCTCAAACTCGGGGGGCAAGCCTGATGTGGGCATTTCCGAGCCCGTGCCCGGCCCATGCCCCAGATAACAGCGCCGCGCGAAATTGGTGCTTGCAGACCATGCCGCGTCGACCTGTTCGCCGGTGGTAAGAATGACACCCGTTCCGCGCGCACGGATCTGAATTTTTGATCCTTTGTCGTAAAACAACACCGCGATGCGCGGATCGGCGGCCACCACCTGCGCCTTGGGTGCGCGCGCATCGGTGTGAAACCGCAGCGCCCAATTCTGGGTGTCGAAGGCGCGCAGCACCATGACCCGCGCATCGACATCGCCGGTCACGACCACCGGCGTGTGCATCGGAGACTTGCGATCGCGGGGCGCGCGGATCAGCCGATTGCGGCAGTCATTCAGGACATCATCGAGTGTTTCGAACATCCCGCATGCCATTGGCGGCAACGGCGCAGGCGTCAAGCGTCCGCATGAGCGTTCATATTTTATGCCATTTTTATGAATATCGCTGGGTTGGTTCATGCTTGCGACAGTCTGCCCGGATTAGACAGCATCATCTCAACAAGCCGCTTGTGGTGGGCTGGCATTTCTGGAGGCAGTTACAATGATGACCTTCTTTTCAAGAGGCGGATCGCTGGCGGCTTTGGCCGTTGCGCTTACGCTTTCCCTGCCCGCCGCCCCTGCTGCTGCGCAGGATTTTCAAAACGGCCGGGCCGAAGCGCGTGCTCAGGCCAAGATGCAGCGTCAACAAATGCGGGTCGAAAACCGCAGGGGTCCGGCGCGCGAGCAGGTAGAGCGGCCGCAAGCGCCGCGCGCCGCACGGGTCGAGGCCCCTCGCGCTGAGCGGGTCGTCGCGGTGCGCGCTCAAGCCGCCAACCGTCCTGACCGCCGTAATGATGTTCGCGCTGACCGGATTGATCGGCGCAGCGAGGTTCGTGCCAATCAGGTCGATCGCCGTAGCGAACGGCGCGCCGATACCATTGACCGGCGCAGCGAAGTGCGGGCCAACCGCGTCGAACGGCAGGGCGATATCCGTGCACGCCAGCTTGACCAGCGTGGACGCGATGGCGCTGCCGTGCGGGTGGACCGCCGCACCGATGCGCGAGCCAACCGGATCGAAAATCGCGGCGACCGCCGGGCAAATCAGGTCGAAAATCGTGCTGACCGCCGGGCTGACCGGATTGAGAATCGCGGAGATCGCCGCGCTGATCGGGTCGATGGTCGCAATGACACCTGGCGCAACAACCGGGCCGATAATCGTGGCGGGGTCTTCACCAATCAGGTGCGCGAGATCCGGCGTGATGTGCGCCGTGCGGACGTACGCGGTGCAGCCCGTTATGACCGCGCACGCGACAATCGCAACTGGCGCCAGAATGATTGGCGGCATGGCTGGAACGGCCGTCCGGGCTGGGACAACCGCGATTTTCGCCGGTGGAACAACGGCTGGCGCAATGACCGGCGCTATGGTTGGAATGATTACCGGCGCAGCAACCAGATCCTGTTCCGGCCCGGCCGTTACTATGCACCATTCCAGGCGCATCGTTATAGTCGACTGCAATCAGGCTTTTTTCTCGACAGCCTGTTCTTCCAGCCGCGTTACTTCCTGAACGATCCGTACCAATACCGACTGCCATCAGTTTACGGACCGTATAAGTGGGTTAGGTATTATGACGATGTCGCGCTGGTGGATATTTACACCGGCGAAGTGGTTGACGTGATCCACGATTTTTTCTGGTAGGTCTTCGCCGGAAACATCAAGCCCCGTCGGAGCGATCCGGCGGGGCTTTTTCGCTGACGCAGTCGCCGCTTGGCCCTGAAGCAGCGGATTGCTACAGGCCCCCGAACATGCCCGCGGACATCCCTGATATGGAAGCGCTCGCGCGATTTGGCGCGCACGTACGCAAGCGACTGGCAGGCAATGCCGCAGTCTACCGGGTGCCCTCCGATGCGGTCGAAATTTTCGCGATCGGCGATTTCCTCAGCGGGGATGAATGCGCCCGGCTGTGCGCAATGATCGACGAGATTGCCCGGCCATCGGCGTTGCACGAAGTTGATTATGAAAGCGGATTTCGTACGTCCTATTCAGGCGACCTCGATCCGCATGATGCGTTTGTGGCGGGTATCTCGGGCCGTATTGATGATGTGCTGGGCGTGGAACCGGCATTCGGAGAGGCGGTGCAGGGCCAGCGATACCTCCCAGGCCAGCAGTTCAAGCCGCATAATGACTGGTTCTATACCTCTGAAGGCTACTGGCCGCAGGAACAAGCGCGTGGCGGGCAGCGCAGTTGGACCGCGATGGCCTATCTCAGCACAGTCGACGCAGGCGGTATGACAGACTTCACAACGCTCGGCATCCAGATCGAACCCAAGCCGGGCGTCCTGCTTCTGTGGAACAATGCCCTGCCCGATGGGCGCCCGAACGAGGCGACCCTTCACGCAGGGATGCCGGTGGAGCAAGGCGCGAAATACGTCATCACCAAGTGGTATCGCACCCGGCAGTGGACGTAAGGCCGTCGGCTCAAGCCTTGGCCAGCGCCTCGGCAATCAACTGACGGGTCGGCGCGATGCCGTAGAGCGCGATGAAGCTGCCCATGCGCGGGCCTTGCTCGCTGCCCAGCAGGGTTTCGTAGAGCGCCTTGAACCAGTCTCGCAGGCTCTCGAACCCGAAGCCTTCGACCTTGCCGATTTCATAAACGATGGTCTGCAGGTCTTCTGCGCTGGTGGCCGGATCAGCGTCCGCCAGCGCCGCATCGAGCGCCTGCAAGGCCGCCACTTCGCCGGCAACGGGTGCGCGCTTGGTCAGCGTCGGTGCGACAAAATCGCGATTATAGGCGAGCGCCTTGTCTACCAGCGTATCGAGCGCCGGGTGCGCAGCAGGATTAGCCCCTTCGACATAATTGCCGAGGTAGGACCACACCGCTTCCCGCGTTGCGCCCGCGCCCAGCACGCCCACAAGATTGAGCAGCAGGCTGAACGGCACCGGCAAGGTATCGCCCGCCCCCGGAGCCTCGGCACCTTCAAGTCGGGCATTGGCGCGCAGCAGGTGCCACACCGGGTTGCCGAGCTGCTTGTCGATTTCCTGCCCCGGCAATGCCGTGCGGAACTGCCAGTAATCGTCCACCGCCTTGGGGATGACGCCGCCGTGCAGTTGCTTGGCACTGCGCGGGTTGGCGAAGATGTAATAGCCAAGGCTCTCCTCGCTGCCATATTGCAGCCAGTCCTCGATCGAGAGGCCATTGCCCTTGGACTTGGAGATCTTCTCGCCCTTGCCATCAAGAAACAGCTCGTAGATCAGGCCTTCGGGCTTGTGGCCGCCCAGCACGCGGGCGATCTTGCCCGACTGGATGCCGCTATCGGTCAAATCCTTGCCGTACATCTCGTAATCGACACCCAGCGCCACCCAGCGCATCGCCCAGTCGACCTTCCACTGGCACTTGGCCAAGCCGCCCAATGCCGATTGTTCGACGGTGCTGCCGTCTTCGTCGGTAAAGCGGATGATGCCTGCGGCCGCATCCACCACCTCGATCGGCACCTGAAGCACCGCGCCGGTCGTGGGCGAAACGGGCATGACGGGGGAATAGGTCTGGCGGCGTTCCTCACCCAGCGTCGGCAGCATGATGTCGAGAATCGCCTGAAAATTCGCCAGCACGCCCTTCAGCGCCGTGTCGAACTTGCCGCCGTTGTAACATTCCGACGAACTGACGAATTCATACTCGAACCCGAAACGATCCAGAAAGTCGCGCAGCATCGCATTGTTGTGCGCCGCGAAGCTTTCGAACTTTTCGAACGGATCGGGGATGCGCGACAGGGGCTTGCCGAGATGCTGGCCCAGCATTTCGCGGTTCGGGACGTTGTCCGGCACCTTGCGCAGGCCGTCCATATCGTCCGAAAATGCGACCAGCCGCGTGGGCGCACCGCCGGTCAGCGCCTCGTAGGCACGGCGCACCAGCGTGGTGCGCAACACCTCCTGAAACGTGCCGATATGCGGCAGGCCTGATGGGCCATAGCCCGTTTCGAACAACACACCGCCGGGCTTGCCTTCAGGCAGCCGCTTGGCGAGGCGCTGGGCCTCCTGAAACGGCCAGGCCTTTGAGGTTTGTGCAGCGGCGATGAGAGCGTCAGGAGTGATGGTCATGGTCGTTGCGCTATTAGGGATGGCGGACAGGCTTGCAAGCGTGCGTTTACAAGTGCGGCGCACTCCCCCATCTACCGACGCGTGACCTCCCCCACGCCTTTGCCTGACGCTCTTGCTCTCCCGGCGCTCCATGCGAGCCACGGGGGACACTGGTTGCGTGACGGATCTGGCCGCACCACGGCGGTGTCCAAAGGCGATGCGATCATGGCCGCCGCCGATACGCCGGTGCTGATGCTCAATGCGCCGCTGGTGGCAAGCCGACTGGGCTATCCCGATCTTTCCGGCCTCGATCTGCTGGAGGCTTTCGCCTTCATCCACCCCGCGCGTTTTTGTGTGCCCACCCCGCGCGGACTGGCCGAGGCGCTGGGCCTGCCCGTACCCGGAACTGATGCTGACGTTCCGGAAATGCTCCAGCGCGCAGGCGGGGCGTTGATTGCGACCTGCAAAGACCCCGCATGGCTCGAGCGTGAAGGCGCGTGGAGCGCGGTGCAATCGCTCGAACGCTTGCGCTGGCCATGGGCGCAGGTGCTGCGCCCCCACATCGCCAAACCCGAAAAGGCCGAACGCTGGCTGTTCGCCAAGCTGCCTGAATGGGAAGAAACCGGCGAGCGACCTGCTCCTCGACAGGTGGAACTGCCCGCCCCCGCGGTTGAGGCGCAATTGGCTCGGCTGACCGGCGAAGGGTCCGAACAGCGCGATGGGCAGCGCGCCTATGCCAAGGATGCGGCGCGCATCTTCGCCCCGCGCCACCGCGAAGGCCGCCCGCATCTGGCGCTCGCGCAGGCGGGGACGGGCATCGGCAAAACGCTGGGCTATCTCGCCCCGGCATCGCTGTGGTCAGAGCAGAGCGGGGGGACGGTGTGGGTGTCGACCTTCACCAAGAACCTGCAACGCCAGCTGCGTGCGGAAAGCCGCAGGGCGTGGCCAGCAAAGCGCACCGACGGTTCGCCCCCTGTGGTCGTGCGCAAGGGGCGGGAGAATTATCTCTGCCTGCTCAATCTGGAAGACGCGCTGCAAGGCGGCTTTGCCGGGCGCGCGGCGATACTTGCGCAATTGGTGGCGCGCTGGGGCGCTTACACCCGCGATGGTGACATGGTGGGCGGCGACCTGCCCGGTTGGCTGGGCACGCTGTTCAGAAAGCGCGGGATCGCCGCGCTCACCGATCAGCGCGGCGAATGTATCTATGCCGGCTGCCCGCATTATCGGAAGTGCTTCATCGAACGGGCGGCACGCGATTCGGCGCAGGCCGATCTCGTCATCGCCAACCACGCGCTCGTGATGATCAACGCGGCCCGCGCCCGCGACCCGAACCAGCGCCCGACCCGCCTGATTTTCGATGAAGGCCATCATGTATTCGACGCAGCGGATTCGACCTTTGCGGCGACCCTGAGCGGTCAGGAAACGATTGAACTGCGCCGCTGGATCATTGGCCCCGAACGCGAAGCGCGCGGGCGCAGGCGGGGCCTTGCTGCGCGACTTGCCGATATTGCCAGCTATGACGAGCCCGGCGCGGAAGCCATCGCTGCGGCCTGCAAGGCGGGGCAATTGCTCCCCAGCGACGGTTGGCTCCAGCGCCTTGGCGAAAATGCGCCGTTAGGACCCGTTGAAGCCCTGCTCGCCGCCGTACGCACCGCCACCTATGCCCGCGATGAAAGCGGCGGAATCGACGCTGGCTACGGCATCGAGACCGAGGCTGCGGGCCTGCCCGGCGACGTCATCGAAGCCGCCAGCGCCGCTGCCGAGGCGCTCGCCAGCGTTCGCGTGCCGCTGATCCGGCTGGGCGGGCGGCTGGAAGCGATCTTGGCCGATCCGCCCGACTGGCTCGACGCGCAGGGCCGCGCACGGATCGAAGGCGCGCGGTTTTCACTGGCCTGGCGGATTGACCTGATCGCCGCTTGGGAGGCTCTTCTGGCGCGGCTAGGCGGACCGGCGGACCCCGATTTCGTCGATTGGCTTGCGGTTGATCGCTCTGATGCGCGCGAATTCGATGTCGCGATCCATCGCCGCTGGCTTGACCCGATGAAGCCCTTTGCCCGTGTCGTGCTGGAATCCGCGCATGGCGTGATGCTGACCAGCGCCACTCTGACAGACCGCACCACGACCGACGACGTATGGGCGAGCGCGATCCAGCGGTCGGGCGCGGCCCATGTCGAGGTTGACCCGCTGCTGTCGGCGGCAGAAAGCCCGTTCGATTACGCGGCGCGGGCCGAGGTGCTGATCGTCACCGACATTGCCAAGGGCGATCTGCCCGCGCTGGCAGGCGCCTATGCCCGCATCATCGAGGCCAGCGGCGGCGGCGTGCTCGGGCTGTTCACGGCGATCCGGCGGCTGCGCGCGGTGCAGGGACGGATTGCCGACCGGCTCGCGCGGGCGGGCCTGCCGGTCTATGCCCAGCACGTCGACCCGATCGACACCGGCACGCTGGTGGATATCTTCCGCGACGATCCGCGCGCCAGCCTGATCGGCACCGACGCCCTGCGTGATGGCGTGGACGTGCCAGGCCATTCGCTGCGCTGCGTGGTGCTGGAGCAGGTGCCGTGGCCCCGCCCCGATATCCTCCACAAGGCAAGGCGGCTTGCAGGCGGTGGCAGCCAGTATGACGACCGCATCATCCGGGCCAAGCTGGCACAGGCCTTCGGGCGGCTGATCCGGTCAAAGGATGATGCGGGGCATTTCATCGTGCTCTCGCCTGCCTTCCCCTCGCGCCTGCTGTCGGCCTTCCCGCCCGGCACCCCGGTGCTGCGCGTCACGCTCGATCAGGCTTTACAACGCGTCGCGGCTGGTGTTTCGCAAGGGTCTGACGTTCCCGTGCGAGGTGCCTTGCTGCCATGAAGATTCTCGGCCTGTTGCGCCACGCCAAGTCCGATTGGGACGACACCAGCCAGCGCGATTTCGACCGCGGGCTAAATGCGCGCGGGCGCAAGGGCGCGGAACTCATCGGTCAACATATCCGCAACCACGGCGTGAAGTGGGACAGGCTGATCGCCAGCCCAGCCGAGCGCGTAAAGCTGACGCTGGAAGGCGCGCTGCCGGACGTGGAACCGATCTATGACCAGCGGCTGTATCTCGCCAGCTTCGACACCATCGTCGAGACGATCGAAGCCCATGCGGGAACCGGCGATAACGAGGCGAAGACCATCCTCATCTCCGGGCACAATCCCGGTCTTCAGGATGTGCTGCTGGAACTCGTCGCGCCCGGCAAGGAGAACGCGCTGTTCAAGGAAGCGGTCGTCAAGTTCCCGACCGCCGCCTACGCCGTGCTCGAATGCGAGATCGAACACTGGGCCGATCTCAAGCGTTACTGCGCCGAGCTCGTCCATCTCGCCCGCCCGCGTGATCTCGATCCGGAATTGGGGCCAGAAGGCTGACCTGACCGCTTCGGCGAGTCTCGCGGCCTAGAGCAGGCCGGGCTGGCTTATCGCGCCCTTTACCCAAGGTTGATCGGTTCGATCGATCGCGAGCTGCCCCTCCCATGCACGGCAAAGCGCCAAAGCCTCGTCCGGTGTGCCACCCGTCCATGCGGCCTGATCTTCAGGCGTTAGCAGAACCGGCATCCGGCTGTGGACGCTGGCGGCATCCGACCCTTCGGCCTCGGTCATCACCATCGCATAGCACGCGCCCCATTCATCGCTCTGCCGCCACACTGCGGCAGCAGCGAACATCGGCGCATCAGGCAGCGATAGCCACGTCCGCGTCATCTGCCCCTTGGCGCCCTCTGCCTCGGCCCATGCGGTCAAGGGAATGAGACAGCGGCGTTCCGCGAAAGCGTGGCGCCAGAAGAAGGTCGTGAGCTTGTCGGTGCGGGCATTGTTGACCGGCTTGGGTTTCAGGGGCTGGCCCTTGGCGCCCTTCAGCACCAACGGAAACCCCCATGTCATGGCCTTCACCGCGCCCCCGGCAACCACCAGACCGGGATAGCCAGGATAGACCTCCACGCCAAGATTCGCGCCCTCGGCGGCCGCAACCGCATCGAACCACGCAGCAACCTCGCTTACGTTCTTGGTCATGCGATAAAGGTTGCACATCAGGCGTTCCCCACCACGAAACAGGCCACAGCCATCAGCGCGCCTGCCCAGCGGTTTGACCGGAACCGGGCGAGCGGGCTGTCAGGATCATTAGCGTCCAGCGTGGCCACCTGCCACAGCAGATGACCTGCCACGGGCACCAGCGCCAGCAGTGCCAGCGGGTCCGGACGATAGAGCCAGAACCCCAGCCCCCACAGCGCGATCGCGGCGGCGTAGAATCCCGCGATGCCCCCCTGCACCCGCGCGCCCATCGCAAGCGCCGATGATCGGATGCCGACCATCGCGTCATCCTCGCGGTCTTGCAGGGCATAGATCGTGTCGTAGCCGATTACCCAGCAGATGCACCCGGCATAGACCGCCGCCAGCGCCAGCCAATTGTCGAACCGAAGCTGTGTCCAGCCGACCAGCAGACCCCAATTGAACACCATCCCCAGCCATGCCTGCGGCCACCAGGTAATGCGCTTCATGAAGGGATAGGCCGCAACCAGCGCCAGACTGCCGAGCGCGACCAATTGCGCCTCAAATCGCAGTTGCAGCAACACGATCAAACCGAGGACGCACAGCGCCAGCAGCCACGCCCACGCGATTCTCTTCGACACCCGCCCGCTCGCCACCGGACGCAGCGCCGTGCGTGCCACCTTTGCGTCAAGATCGGCATCGACGATATCGTTGTAGACGCACCCCGCCCCGCGCATCGCAATGCTGCCGAGCAGCATCCAGCCTAGCAATACCCATTGCACTCCAGCACCGGCCAGCCACACCCCGAACACGCAGGGCCAGAACAACAGCCACCAACCAATCGGCCGGTCGAACCGCGCCAGCAGAGCCAGGTCTCGCGGAAGCTGCGGCAGACGGGCGACCAGCCCGCGGTGCTCACTATCGGGGACGATGTGTTCGCTCATGGCTTGCTCCCTAGCGCCCGCAGCGCCTAGAGCAAAGCCATGCCCGCCACTCCCGCCTGGCCTCCGAAAAGCGCGCCGCGCCTGTTTGTCAGCGAGACGCTGGCCGAGCGTGCCCTCGTCCGGATCGAAGGCAACCCGGCGCATTACCTTGTCCGCGTCATGCGCGCTGCACCCGGGGATGCCGTGATCTTGTGCGACGATACGACCGGCGAATGGGCCGCGCGCGTCAGCGAGACAGGCAAACGCGACGTGGTGCTGGAAGTGGTCGAAAAACTGCGGGAACGCGAAGCGGTGCCCGATCTGTGGCTCTGCCCCGCCCTTTTGAAGAAGGACCGCTTCGATCTAATTCTGGAAAAGGCGACAGAACTGGGCGCGGCCCGTATCCAGCCGGTCCTCACCCGGCGGTGCGTTGCCGACAAGCTCAACCTTGAACGCGCCCGGTCGATCACCACCGAAGCTGCCGAACAATGCGCACGCACCGCGCTGCCCGAACTGGGCGAGCCCATGAAGCTCGATAGTTTGCTGGCAAACTGGCCCGATGATCGCGCCCTGTTCTTTGCGGACGAGAATGGCGGCGAACCTGCGGCCAAAGCCTTCGCAGCCCATACCGGCCCCGCAGCGATCCTCACCGGCCCCGAAGGCGGCTTCGACGATGCCGAACGGGCCGCGATCCGCGCGCATCCTGCCGCCCGTGCCATAACGCTCGGTCCGCGAATCCTGCGCGGTGAAACCGCTGCCATCGCCGCGCTTGCCACATGGATGGCCACCGCCGGGGACTGGTAGCCGCGCATCATGCGGGCAAACGCGTTTTGCGCTTCCCACCGGCAATCGGGTTTCCTAAGGCAACCGACCAAAGAGGGCACCCTTTCGATGAGCACACGCGAAGCTTCCAATGCCGACGATCCGGTGATCGAAAGCCTCGACCAACTGGTCTTCCCGATGGTTAAAGGCGAAAAGCCCCCCGCCGACTGGCGCATCGGCACCGAGCACGAAAAACTGGTTTACAAGCGCAGCGATCACCGGGCGCCATCCTACGACGAGCCTTGCGGCATCCGCGACCTTTTGGGCGGGCTGGAGCGTTTCGGCTGGGAGCCGGTCGAAGAAGGCGGAAACGTGATTGCCCTCAAGGGCGAGGACGGCGCTGTCAGCCTCGAACCGGCAGGCCAGCTCGAGCTGTCGGGCGCGCCGCTGGAAAACCTGCACCAGACCTGCGCCGAAACCGGACGACATCTGGAACAGGTCAAGGCCGTCGGCGAAAAATGCGGGGTCGGTTATCTCGGCCTCGGAATGTGGCCCGACAAGACCCGCGCAGAACTCCCGATCATGCCCAAGGGCCGCTATGACATCATGCTGCGGCATATGCCGCGCGTAGGCACCATGGGCCTCGACATGATGCTGCGCACCTGCACGATCCAGGTGAACCTCGATTACCAGTCCGAGGCTGACATGGTGAAGAAGTTCCGCGTTGGCCTGGCGCTGCAACCGCTGGCGACCGCGCTGTTCGCCAATTCACCCTTCACCGAAGGCAAGCCCAACGGGTTCCTGTCCTACCGTTCGCATATCTGGTCGGACACCGATCCGCACCGCACCGGGATGCTGCCCTTTGTCTTCGAAGACGGCTTCGGGTACGAACGCTGGGCGCGGTATATGCTGGATGTGCCGATGTATTTCGTCTTCCGCGACGGCAAGTATATCGACGCGGCCGGGCTTTCGTTCCGCGACTTCCTCGATGGCAAGCTGTCGGTGTTGCCCGGAGAACGCCCGACGCAGAGCGACTGGTGGGATCACCTTTCCACTGCCTTCCCCGAAGTGCGCTTGAAGAGCTTCCTCGAAATGCGCGGCGCCGATGGCGGGCCATGGAACCGGATCTGCGCGCTGCCGGCCTTCTGGGTCGGGCTGCTGTATGATCAAGGCGCGCTCGACGCGGCGTGGGATTTGGTCAAGGGCTGGTCGATGGAAGAGCGCGAACGGCTCCGCAACGAGGTGCCCCGTCTGGCCTTGGCCACGCAGTCACCCAATGGCGGCACGCTTCAGGATCTGGGACGCGAAGTGCTCAAGATCGCCCACGCCGGACTGAAAGCCCGCGCGCGTCTCAACGCCAGCGGCGACAATGAGACAGGCTATCTCGAAACCCTCGACGAAATCGTGGCGACCGGCAAGGTGCCCGCTCAGCGCCTGCTGGATGCCTATCACGGTGAATGGAACGGGGACATCACCCGCGTTTACGAACAGTCGTTCTGAAGGGAGAGGCGTATCATGCTGATCGTATTGGCAAAGGCACGAGTGGGCGAAGGCGCGATGGAAGCGGCGCGGGCCGCTGTCGCTGACATGGTTGCCGCATCCAATGCTGAAAATGGCTGCATCGCCTATGCCTTTGCGCAGGACGTGCTTGATCCTTCGGTGCTCCACATTGTCGAGAAATGGCAGGACGATGCCGCCCTTTCCGAACACTTCGCATCGTCGCACATGGCAGCCTTCGGCGCGGCCATTGCGGGGCTGGATTTCACGGTGGTCGAGGCGATCAAGTTCGACACCGACGAAGGCGTCCGCGTCATGTGACCCTACTCCGCCGGGAAGGGCTGTGCACGTCCTGTCCCGGCGCGTGACAGGCCGGTCAGCATCCGCTTCAGCCGTGCCAGCGGTGCGGTGATGATACCGTGCTGCTCCATCCACCCATGATAATCGCGGTACTTGGCATCCTCGGCCAGCAGATGCGCCTCTTCTGTCCGGGCGCGCCAATAGTATATGCCGTTGACGATCAACAGGAAAATGCTGTTGCGAACGGCGTCTGCCATAGACCCGTTCGAGACCATGAACGGCAACACCGAAGCCCACCAGAACAGGTTTTTGGACAGGTAGGCCGGGTGGCGGGTGAAGCGGTACGGCCCGTGGGTCAGCACTCCGCGATAGGTGAGATTGGAAAAGCGGATGCCGAACACAACCGTCGCCCAGGCGTAAATGCCTGTAAGAACTACGAGAACACCGCCCCACACCCATAGAAACGCGTCATTTCCGGCGAGCCAGTGCGCCCACCCCGGTGTCGCTGTCTCATAGCTCAGCACGGAATTGTCCGGCCCGATGATCCCCCACACAAACGGCGGGTAGCACATCAGCGCGGCCAGCCAGCCTGCGAGAAACGGGTTGCCTGAGCGGATATGCGAATCCAGCGGGCGCAGGGTCAAAAGGTAGCCCACGGTGCCGATCTGCACGTCGATCACGAACAGCAAAGTGACCAGCAGCATGACGAATTCGACAGGATTGCCAATTACTTGCGCCGGATCGGCCTCAATAATCTGGGCAAACCCCGGCGGCAGGATCGAGATCATGAAGGCGCCGAAAAAGCCCTTGATCGCCCACGCCCGCCAATGCTTTGCCAGTCCCGCCCTGTCCCATTGCTCGCGGCCGATGACCCCGGCGCCGAGCACGAAGGCGCCGAATTGAAAGCACCCGTCGCGCGGTTCCACCAGATAACGATCGAGCCAGATCACGTAAGGAACAGAAAGAGTTACGAGCGGCAGGATGGCGAAACTCAGCACCTCCATCGCAAACAGGTAGTTACCGTTCCAATACCATCGCGCCAGTGCGTAGAACGCCGCCAGCAGCGCCCAGGTGGCCCACAATCCGCACAGTTTCACCACGGAAACCGGCAGCATGTCGGACAATGACCGGGCGCGATTCCAGTCGATGCCGGTTGAAGGGCGCAGGTGCACCTTGTCGATCAGCACCGACCACAGCGCCATCGGCAGCGCGGTAAACAACATCGCGGCGAGCGCGGCGTAAGGCCCGGAGAGCACACCCCGCTCCCCTGACAATCCCCCGCTCAACCCCAGCATCTCGGCGATGTCGGGGTATAACCGGCAGACCGCAATCCATACTAACAGACCGGCAAGGCCCAACAGCCCGACCCCGGTCGAAACGTCGCTTTCCGGGCAGCGCAGCGGCGGCGCGGGGCGCGCAGTTGGAACGGGCGAAGGCGGCGCAATCATGACCGCACCGCCCTACAGCAGAAGGGTTAACAGCTTGGCAAAGTGCCACCGCCGACCGTCTGGACAGGGTCTGGATCAGGCTAGAGGGGGTCTAAAGTCGGGCAAAGCGCCCTCGTGCGCAAACCGGTGGTTGGAAGCTACTTCCAGGCGTGGATGGTGCCCGCGTCGTCCAACACATAGAGCATACCGTCCGCCACCACCGGTGGCAGGCTGACCGGCTGGCCAAGATCGGCGAACAGCGCGGAGGAACCTTCGCCGGTGCTGACCTTCCACACTTCACCGCGCGAGCTGGCGACCCACAAATTGCCCCCTGCCAGCACCGGGCCGGTCCAGAAGATCGGGCCTTCCTTGTCTTCCTCGTCCCGGAAACGCTGCAACTGCGTGATCCACCGCACCCGGCCCGAAGACCGGGCAATAGCAAGCAGACGCGCGTCATCGGTCAGCGTGAAGATCCACTCGCCCGCAATCGCGGGGGTGGAGATGCCCGCAAGGTTCAATTCCCAGATCCGCTGGCCCGTCACCAGTTCATAGGCTGCCATGCGGCCGCCCTGACCCAAGGCATAGACCCGGCCCGAATCGATGATCGGGTCGGCGTCGATATCGGTGATGGAGCCGACCGTGGTCGAGATATTGGTGCGTGCCAGCGCATCGGACCACAATGTGCGGCCATTTTCGTACCGATAGGCCGACAATTCACCGCTCGAATAACCAGCGACGATGCTGCCCTGTCCGGCGGCCGGCGCGGCCACGCCGAACACGCCTGCCTGCGTATTGGAGCCCGATTCGTCCCACACCAGTGAACCGTCGTTGATGTTGAGGGAGATGATCTGGTTGTCCTGCGTCATCACGAACAGCTGGCCAAAGGCGATCGTCGGCGATCCGCGCAAGGGGCCTGCGGGCTTCACAGTCCACAGCACTTCGCCGGTGTCCGCGTTCATCGCCTTCACGTCGCCCACGCCGTTGGTGGCGTAAACCTTGCCCGCTTCGTAGCTGACGCCGCCGCCGAAGGCCGAAGGCGCCTGATCCTTGGTCATGCCATCTTCGCCGCGCGTCCACAGCCGCGCCCCTGTGGCCTTGTCATGGGCGACGATCGCGCCATCGGTCCCCTGCGCGAACAGCTTGCCACCGCCGATGACGGGCGCGGCGGCCAGCCGCATGCGGTTGGTCGAACCGGCGACGCTGGCGGTCCAGACTTTCGCCGGATTTTCGGACAGCGCCAGGTGGCCATAGGATTTGCTCGCCGATCCCCCCGCCTGGCCCCATTCGGCATTGGCGCGTGCAGGTGGCATCACCACTGAAATGGCTGCGAGTGCCGGATCGACGTCCGTACCCTTTTCGATTTTCGAGAGGATCGGCGTACGATTGCCTACGGTGGGGGTGGTCTTATCATCTCCGCCGCCGAACAGGCCGCCTTTGCAGCCGGTCAGGCTCGCCGCGATGAGACCGGCCAGCAAGGCCGCGCGTGCAATTTTCATATTCGTCATTCCCGTCCGTCCTAAACTTTGCGTCTTATTCAGCCGCAGCGGGGCCGGAGCTTGCGCCATCAGCCTCGATAACCCCTTGGTCCTTCAGAAGCTTTTCGACATCGACCACTGCGTCGACTCCCATCAGGCCGGCCATCTGACGTGCACGGCTGCGCAAGGTTTCGGGCAGGTCTTCATCCTTGGCAATATCGGCAAACAGCTTCCCCGCTTCGGCGCGGTTGCCCGCTTCGAGATGCGCCATCGCCACCAGCTCGCCGGCTGAGCCGAACCAGGCACTGTCGGGCGTGGCCAGTGGGCCGAGTTGCGCGATCACGTCGGCGGGCTTCATGCTGTCGTAATTGATATTGACCTCGCGGATGCGGGCCAGATCGCGCAGTGCCGGGGGCGTGTCGCTGTCAGCAGCGATTTCCTTGTAAAGGCCGGTCGCCTTGGCAGTGTTGCCTTCTTCCAGAGCCGCGCCCGCCTGAATGAAGCGCGCCGCTGCGCGCGCGCCCGAAGATGCGTCGCCCGTCAGCAACGGAGCAACTTTCTCAGCCGCGGTCTGGAAGTCACGCTGATCGGCGTAGTCGAGCGCGGAAATCAAGGCTTCCGACTGCTGTTCCAGCGCGGCTTCCGCGTAATGGTCCCACACCAGATAGGCGGCCAGCCCAGCCAGCCCGAGCAGGATCACGGCCAACACCTTGACCCCATGATCGCGCATGAAGGAATAGAGCGCATCTTCGCGCACGGCCTCATCGATCTCGCGGATGAGAACCTCGTCCTCGTGGGAGGGTTTGGCGTTGGCTGGAGCCAGCGTTGTCTTAGGCGTGCGCGCCATGGGGCCTCGTGATCCTGATATTGTCATGCGCCGCATGTTGCGGCCGGAAGCGCGCTCTTTAAGCAGGTGTCGCCCGCCGCGCAATGGGAGGGCGATTGCGGGCTTGGCAAGTGATGGCCTCGCATGGCCACGGCGAATTGAACCGGAGATGAAGGGCGCCCTCGTTAGAAATCACGCCGCATCGCGCCAGAATAGACGGCGGTGTAGCGCGCCAGCATCGCGGCCATATCAAAGGCGTCGCGTGCACGCGCCTGATTGGCCGCGCCCAACCGGACGCGCAAGGCGGCGTCCCCGGCGAGTTGCGCCAGCGCCGCAGCCAGCGCAGGAGTGTCCTGCGAGGGCGTGATGAAGGCGCGGTTGGGTTCTGACAGGATCATGGCCATATCGCCAACATCGGGCGCAGCCACCGGCAGGCCCGCAGCCATCGCCTCCACCACCGAAAGCGGGAACTGCTCCGACGCCGAAGACAGCGCGAAAATGTCGAACAGGCCGACAACGCTGGCGGGATCGACCGCGCCGGGCAGGTGCAGGCGATCGGTCATGCCGTGCCGCTCGGCCGCCGCGAGGATAGCGCCGCGTTCCGGCCCCTCCCCGCAGATCACAAGATGCCAGTCAGGCGAAAGCGCGGCGCAAGCCTCGACCAACGTCGGAAGCTGCTTGACAGCCCGCAGCCCGGCCAGCGTGCCGACCCAGCGTTGCCCTTCGGCCTTGGCAAAGGGCAGCGCATCACGCCGCGGCGGGGCGGCGAAGGCGGCGGTGTCAATGCCGTTGGCGATACGTTCAACTTTCGCAGGCGGCTGGTGCCACGCTTCGCGCGCAATACGCTCCAGCCCCGTCGACGGCACGATCACCCGCGCTGCGGTGCCCAGCGCCGCACGGCGGTACAGATTGCGCGCCGGCTTGAGCCGCGCAGCCTCGTCCTCGTTGAAGCCGTCTTCGTGATGGATCAGCGGTGGAAGCCGCAGGATGGGGCCGAAGATCCGGTGCGCCATCACCACATCCATCGCGCCCCAGTTGTACGTGCAGATGAGGTCAAAGCCCTTCATTGCCCGTGCAAGGCGTGCCAGCCGTCCGGGCGTGGGCGCGCCCTTCAGCGAGGGAAAATCGTGCGGAAAGGTGACGGGAACATCTGCGTCGATCAGCGCGGCGGCGGTCAGCGACTCCGGCTCGGCCGATATGATGGTGTGGTGCAGGCGCGCGCTCCATGCATTCATCAGCCGGGCACAGCGCACCTCCTTGCCGCCGGCACTGAAGGTCGAATGGCAGTGCAGCAGCCGGGGCGACCGCTTGGACCCTGACGTCACGCAGCCCCGGCCAGCAGCGCATGGATCGCGTCGCGCACTTCGGGCTCGTCGAGCGTGGGCGCATGGCCAACGCGCGGCACAGTGATGGTGGTCATCGCCGGATTGCGCGCGCGCATCTGCTTGACCGTGTCGGCGCTGAGCAGATCGGACAACGCGCCGCGCACCAGCAGCATCGGCACGCCGCGCAGGGCCTCAAAGGCAAGCCAGAGATTGGCGGGCGCCGCGTTGCCGGGTTTGGCGAAAGGTTCGGCAATTGCCATATCGTAATCGAAACTGATGCGCCCGTTCTGCGTCACGGTCATGGTCCGCTTGGCCAGATCGAGCCATTGATCGAGATCGTAATCGGGGAACGCCGCGCCATGCGCTTCGGCCAGACCGCGCGCGGCGTGAACCCACGTGGGATAGCTGCGCCCCTGCCCGACATAGCCCGAAATCCGCGCCAGCCCTGCCGCATCAACCTCCGGCCCGATGTCATTCATCACCACCGCCGCCATGCGGCCCGGTGTGGCCTGCGCCATCAGCATCGTCATCAGCCCGCCCATCGACGTGCCGATCACCACGAAGCGGCCGATCCCCTGTTCGGCCAGAAGCTTTTCCACGTCCTGGACATAAGTGACGGGCGAATAGGTGTCGGAATCCGGGGCATAATCGCTCTCCCCGCGTCCGCGCATTTCGGGCACGATCACCCGGCGCGTGGTTGCCAACGCCTCTGCCAGCCCCGCAAAGTCGCGGGCGTTGCGGGTCAGGCCATGCATGCACAGCACCGGCAACTCCGCCGCGCCTTCAGGGCCGGGATAATCGCGGTAATGCAGATTGAGCCCATCGCTGCTGGTCCAGAAGCGATCTTCGTAAGTGGCGGCCATGACCGGCGATGTTCCCTTTGATCCAGTTGGCGTGCCGCTTGCGCTGGCCCGCGCTTGTCCCCACTATCGCGGCATGAACGAGCCTGTGCAACACCCGCCTGCAAATCACCCGGAAGCAGGCGCGCCCTACCGGCCCGATCCGGCGATCCTGACTTTGGCGCAATGGCTGGGCGATCCGGTCGCGCCGGCCGATTTTCCCGCGACCGACCTGCGCTGGCGCAATGATCGCGCGGCGGCAAGCGTGGGGATGGCCGGGCTGACCGATGCCGAATGGACCGCGCATTTCGGGCGGTTCCATCCCCTGCCCGACAACCTCCCCCAGCCCCTCGCGCTGCGGTATCACGGGCACCAGTTCCGCGTGTATAACCCGGAGATTGGGGACGGACGCGGATTCCTGTTCGCGCAGATGCGCGATGCGCAGGGCCGGTTGATGGATCTTGGCACCAAGGGTTCGGGCACCACCCCGCACAGCCGATCGGGCGACGGGCGGCTGACGCTGAAGGGCGCGGTGCGCGAGATTCTGGCGACGGAAATGCTCGAAGCTCTCGGCGCCAACACGTCCAAAACCTTCAGCGTGATCGAAACCGGCGAGAACCTGTGGCGCGGGGACGAGCCCTCTCCCACGCGGTCTGCGGTGATGGTGCGCCTCAGCCATTCGCACATCCGCATCGGCACCTTCCAGCGATTACTGGCGCTGGAGCAGGCCGACGAAATGGAGCGCCTGATCGCATACTGCCTCACCCATTTCCCCGGCCCACCCCCGCCCGCCGATGCGCCTGCGCGCGAGGAACCTGCGGTGCGGCTGTTGCACAATGTCGTCGAACGGATGGCCGATCTGGCGGCGAGCTACATGGTCGCAGGCTTCGTCCACGGGGTGCTCAACACCGATAACATGAATGTCACCGGCGAAAGCTTCGATTACGGCCCGTGGCGCTGGCTGCCCGAATGGGAGCCGGCCTTCACCGCCGCCTATTTCGATCACGCGGGCCTTTACGCCTTTGGCCGCCAGCCCGAGGCGCTGCACTGGAATTGCGGGCAATTGGCGGTCGCACTCAGGCTCCACGCCGACACCGCGCCGCTGGTCGCGGCCCTCGATCGGTTCGGGCCACTCTACATGGAGAATGTCGCGCGGCGGTGGTGCTGGCGGTTGGGGGTTGTGCCGCAGGGTGTCGAGGCTGACACGCAGCTTGTCGCCGCCTGCGAGGCCGCGATGCGCGAAAGCCGTGCGCAGCCCGATGCGTTTTTCTTCGGCCATCGCGGCGGACGCGGGCAGGCCGATGGCGCGCTGGGCGAAGCTTTGTCGGCCTATCAGCCTGTCGCGGACACCCACCCGTACTGGGACGACCCCGACCCCCAATCGCTGCTGATCGAGGAGGTCGAAGCGATCTGGACCGCGATTGCAGAAGAGGACGACTGGACCCCGCTCCAGTCCAAGGTGGCCGCCCTGCGCCGGATGGGCGCCGCGCACGGCGCCGCCCCCGCCCCTGCGGGCCATGCGTAGTACCCCGCGCCCTTTCCTTTCCCGCCGAGTCGCGATAGGGCGCGGCGATTGTTTGGGGGCGAAACCGGAAGGCAGACAGCGACATAATGGACGGCACCGTGACCGATAATCTGCTGATCTCCACCGCTCCGGCGAGCGGTGAGGAAATCTGGCGCGGGCCGATCAGCGATGTCGAGGCGGCTGTCAGCATCGCGCGCCGCGCCTGGGCTGCATGGGCTGCCCGCTCGCTGACCGACCGGATCGGGATCATGCGCACCTTTTCCAACATCGTGCGCCGCGATGGCGAGGAACTGGCCGAATTGATCGCGCGCGAAGCGGGCAAGCCCCTGTGGGAGGCTCGCAAGGAAGTCGATGCGGTGGTGGGCAAGGTCGATATCGCGGTGCAGGCCTATGCCGAACGCACCGGCAAGAAGAAGTTTGATTCCGGCATCAACGGCAGCGCCGCCGTGCGGCATAAGCCGCATGGGGTGATGGCGGTGCTTGGCCCTTACAATTTCCCCGCTCACCTGCCCAATGGGCATATCGTGCCCGCCCTGATCGCGGGTAACGCGGTGCTGTTCAAGCCGTCGGAAAAGACCCCCGCCGTGGGCGCGGCACTGGTGTCCGCGTTCCACCGCGCCGGCGTGCCCGAAGATGTGATCCAACTGGTGATCGGCGGGCCGGATCAAGGCCGTGCCCTGGTGGCCCATCCGGGTATCGATGGCGTGCTGTTTACCGGATCGGCGCAGGCCGGAATCGCGATCAACCGCAAGCTTGCCAACAATCCGGGCAAGATCGTCGCGCTGGAAATGGGCGGCAACAATCCCATCGTGGTGATCGACACGCCCAAGCTGGCCGACGCTGCCACGCTGATTATCCAGAGCGCCTTTACCAGCGCCGGCCAGCGTTGCACCGCTGCACGCCGCCTGATCGTCAAGGACAGCGTCTACGACGATCTGATAGCTGAATTGGTGCCGATGACGCGCAAGATCATGGTCGGCGATCCGCTGGGAGAGCCGCAGCCGTTCATGGGGCCGGTGATCGACAATGACACCGCCGATCGCCTGTCGGAAAGCTTTCTGGCGCTGATCACGGCAGGCGGCCGCGCCTTGCTGCACATGCGCCGCACCGTGCACGATTTGCCGTTCCTCAGCCCCGGCATCATCGATGTCACCGAGATCCCCGATCGCCCCGACATCGAACTGTTCGGCCCCTTGCTCCAGGTGATCCGCGTGCCCGATCTCGACAGTGCGATATCGGAAGCGAACAACACCCGCTTTGGCCTTTCGGCCTCGCTGATCGGGGGCAGTCCCGATGATTACGGGCTGTTCTGGGCGAATATCCGCGCCGGGATCATCAATTGGAATTCGCCCACCAATGGCGCATCGTCCAAGGCGCCGTTCGGCGGGATCGGGCTTTCGGGCAATCACCGTCCGGCCGCCTATTACGCCGCCGATTATTGCGCCTACCCGGTCGCCAGCACCGAGGTTGATCAGCCGCGCGCGGTGATCATGGTCGGGATGCGGCCCTGACGGGTGCGGCTTCCGGCGCACGGTAAACCAGCGTGACGCCGATCAGGCCGTGCGGCGCGGCCCGAAGGTGAACAACCAGCGTTTCGCCCTGCGCGCCGGTCGCCGTCATACTATGTTCGGGCGCGTTGTAGCGCCGCGCATCTAGGCCGCCGCGCAGCGCGCGCGCATAATGGTATTGCAGCACGTCTTCGCTGGGCGCGGCCGTGTGATAGCGGATGATGCGCAGGCCGCAGCGCGCGGTATCGGCGCCGCCAGCCTGGATCACCATGCCACGCGGCGGAAGCGCCGCGACAGGCGAAAGATTTGCGGCAAACGCGAAGTTCTGGCGCAGTGCGGCGGCGCAGTCGGCTGGCGCACCGACCGCAGCCAGCAGATCGGCAGGGCCTGTCAGCGGTGTCAGCGCCCTGCCGCTCGTGCCGTCATGGGGTGGCGGCAGTTCGGGAATGGGACCGTTTTCGAGCAATTCCAGCCGCATGTCCTGGCGCGCAAGGCCAGCCTTTTCGCGATTGCCGGTGATGACCGGAAGCGCCGAGGAATCGGGAAAGCCGATGGCGGCATTGGCTTCGTTACGACTGGCCAGATCAGGGTCGCTCATCAGCGGATCATGCAGCGCACGGGCCATGACCGGGTCTTGCGCGATCAGCGCCGTATCGCCTGCGCCGTGGGATGCCGGGTCCCAGCAGCCCACCGCCATGAGGCTCATCAAGAGGAAAGACGTGCCGCGCATTGACCCCGCCATGGCACAGGATGGTTAACGGACACCATACCCGCCCATGAAAACGCCTCCGAGATCCAAAGATCCCGAAGGCGTTTTCCGCGGCGGCGCATTGCCCCCGCGCTGGCGGCCATTTGGTGGGAATGGCCGCAAGTCCGTGAAACCCGTCCCGACGCCATCTGGCCGCAAGTCGGTTTTGCATTGTTGTTCACTTATACGGGCTTGAAGCTGAATGAACTGGCGACAAAGCAGACAGCCACCGTTCATTCGCAAAGGTCGGTTCGGGTCGCTTGCGCCGGGGCGCTATGGCCCCTAACGCCGCTCGATCATGACCAGCCCCGTTCCCGGCCCCGCCCCCTCAACCGCACCGGCCGTCTCGGGCCTCGCACCTGCCTTGGGCGCCTACATCATCTGGGGTTTTTTGCCGCTTTACCTGCTGCTGGTGAAGACCGTGCCGGCGTTTGAATTCGTCGGCTGGCGAATCATCTGGACCTTGCCGCTGTGCCTGCTGATCGTGGCGTTTCGCCGCCAGTTTCCGGAGCTGCTTGCCGCACTCAAATCGCCGCGCACCCTGCTCGCCTTGTTCGCAAGCGCGGTGCTGATCGGCATCAACTGGTTCACCTATATCTGGGCGATCATGGCGGGGGAGGTTTATGCCACCTCGATCGGCTATTACCTCAACCCGCTGCTCAACGTGTTGCTGGGGACACTGGTGTTGGGCGAAAAGCTGTCGCGCCGTCAGTGGATCGCCGTGGCGATTGCCGCCGTGGCCGTGGCGCTACTAGCGGCGGGTGCACTCACGAGCCTGTGGATCAGCCTGACACTCGGTTTCAGCTTTGCGCTTTACGGCCTTGTTCGCAAACAGGTTGCGGTCGGATCGCTGCCCGGTCTGACGATCGAAAGCGCGATCCTGCTCCTGCCCGCAGCGGGCATCGCTGCCTGGTATGCCGCCAGCCCGCAAGGATCGGCCTTCGGGCAGGATGCGTGGCTCAGCGGCTTGATCGTCCTGTCCGGCGTCGTCACTGCCATCCCGCTGCTGTTGTTCGCCATTGCGGCGCGGCGGATGGATTATTCGACGCTGGGATTCCTGCAATATATTGCACCGACCATCGTATTCTTCCTGGGCCTGTTCGTGTTCGAACAGCCGCTGGCGCCGGTGAAGATGATCAGCTTCGTGCTGATCTGGGTCGCGGTGGCGATCTTCGCTTCGGACCTTTGGGCAAAGCGCCGCGCGGCGGCCCTAGCCTAGGAACCGCCAGCCCAGCGTCTGCCCGCCGTGCCAGGGGACGATCTCCTCGCCCGTCACGTGCAGACACCTCGGAACCGAGGTCTGTGCGCGTTCGAGCGTGACGGTGTCTTCGTTGACCGGCAGTTTGTAGAATGCTGGCCCGTGAAGCGAGGCGAAGCCTTCGAACGCATCGAGCGCGCCTTCCTCGTCAAACACCGTGAGGTAGCTTTCCAGCGCGTAGGGCGCGCCGAAAATACCGGCACAGCCACAGGCGCTTTCCTTGGCGCTGCGCAGATGCGGCGCGCTGTCGGTGCCAAGGAAGAACTTGGGGCTGCCCCCGGTCGCAGCGGCGCGCAGGGCGAGTCTGTGGCTTTCCCGCTTGGCGACGGGAAGGCAGTAATTGTGCGGCTGGATTCCGCCCACCAGCATGGCGTTGCGGTTGATGTGGAGATGCTGGGGCGTGATCGTGGCGGCAACGTGCGGCCCCGCCGCGTTCACGAAATCCACCGCGTCGCTGGTGGTGATATGCTCGAACACCACGCGCAGTTTCGGAAATGCCGCAACAAGGCTGCGCAAATGACTGTCGATGAACGCTTTTTCACGGTCGAACACGTCGATATCGTGATCCGTCACTTCGCCGTGGATGCACAGCACGATATCCTCGGCCTCCATCCGCGCCAGCACCGGATAGAGGTTCTCGATGCTCGTCACGCCCGCAGCCGAATTGGTGGTGGCGTTGGCGGGGTAGATCTTCGCCGCCGTGAATACGCCTTCAGCGGCACCGCGCGCCAGATCTTCGGCATCGGTGCTGTCGGTGAGGTAGCAGGTCATCAAGGGGGTGAAACGAACGCCTTCGGGCACCGCCGCCATAATCCTGTCGCGGTAGGCGGCGGCGAGCGCGGTCGTCGTCACCGGCGGCGTCAGGTTCGGCATCACGATCGCACGCGCAAACTGGCGCGCGGTATAGGGCACCACGTCGCGC
Source organism: Sphingomonadales bacterium (assembly GCA_009995225.1). Lineage (GTDB taxonomy): Bacteria > Pseudomonadota > Alphaproteobacteria > Sphingomonadales > Sphingomonadaceae > Erythrobacter. Next base: position 138,945 of record JAACPW010000004.1, read on the forward strand.
ATCACCGCGCCATCGCGGAAATGCAGGTGCCAGTCATCGGGGCGGCGGATCGTGAGGCGGTCGGTCATGGCTTCCCCTTAGCGGCGGCCGTGCCTATCTGTCACGCATGACAGCAACGCATCTTGCCGCCCGCGCCATCATCCGCCTGTCCCCGCTGGACGAAGGCGAGGATGTCGCCGCTTTCCTGCAAGGGCTCGTCACCAATGACGTAAAGGGCCCGCTGCCCTGCTATGCGGGCCTCCTTTCGGCGCAGGGCAAGCATCTGTTCGATTTTCTGGTGTGGCAGGATGCGGCGGGGCTGCTGCTCGACTGCGAAGCGGCGCTGGCCGATGACCTCGCCAAGCGCCTGTCAATGTATCGCCTGCGCCGCAAGATCGAGATCAGGCGGGACGATTCGCTCGCCGTCCACTGGAGCCCCGTGGAGCAGGCCGGCTCTGTGCCCGATCCGCGTCTGGCCGATCTGGGCTACCGCTGGCTCGCGCCTGCTGAGGGCGAAAGCGCGGATGGCGCATGGCTGGCCCACCGCCTGTCGCTGGGCGTGCCCGAAGGCCGCGCAGACATGGGCGATATCCTGTGGCTGGAGGCCAACGCGGTCGAGCTGAACGGGGTCAGCTTCACCAAGGGCTGCTATGTCGGGCAGGAGAACACCGCGCGGATGAACTGGCGTCAGAAGGTCAACCGGCGGCTGGTGGTGGTGCCGCTGACCGCCTCGGATGAAGCGCGGCGCGTGGCAGCCTATTCCGAAAGCGGGCTCGCGGTGGATCATCTGCGGGTGGAAAAGCTCGATCCCGGCACCCTGCCCGCGTGGCAGCGGTCCGGCGTTGTCATGCCGGACGCGTAATCAGCTCTCTTGGTGTTCGGCAAGGCTGGCTTCCAGCATCGCCGTGGCCCGTTCCCGCGCCGCGTCGCGTGGCAATTCAAGCGATTTGGCCAGCGCCCCGCCGATCAGCGCATCGCCCAGCGCCATCAGCACCAGGCTCAGCGTTTCGCGGTGCAGGCGCCGTTCGGCGACGTGTTCGGGCGGCTCGGTTGGGGTCAGCTCGTCGAGCAGATCATGAATGGTCGAGATGATCGGGTCGAGCGCATCCTCGTTGCCGGTCAGCAGCATCCAACTGGTCAGCGCACCCGCACCTTCACGGTCGAAGGCATCGAAGGCCAGATCGACCACTTCGCGCGCCGAACCCAGCCCGGCGCGGGTGGCGTGAACCGCCTGCAAGATCGTCTCGCACACGGAACGCGCCAGATGTTCGGCCAGCGCCTTTTGCAAGCCCGATGCGGAGCCGAAATGATGCAGCAGATTGGCATGCGTGCGCCCGATCCGGGCCGATACCGCCTTCAGCGTCACCGCCTGCGGCCCGGTCTCGATCAACAGCTGGCGAGCGGCTGCAAGCGCGGTGCTGCGGGATTCCTCGGGCGTTAACCGTTTGCGACTGGCCATAGAAGCGCGGGCGTAGTCGGTTTTGCAGCTGCGAACAAGCTACCCTGCCCGCCGCATCCTCTCAGGCCGCGCGGGCTACCGGTGCGGGGTCCATCTCGGCTTCCAGATCGAGCGCGTATTCGACCGAATCGACGCTGCACCCACGGGCCAGACTATACCGCCGGCCCAAGCGCCCCGTCGCCAGAAAGCCCAGCTTGCGAAGCACCTTGCCCGATGCGGGATTGTCGACGAAATGGCCCGCCGTCACGCGCCTGTGACCGATTGCCTGTGCAATCTGCAACACCGCGCCCGCCGCTTCGGTCGCGTAGCCGCGGCCCCAATGTTGGCGCGCAATCCAGTAGCCAAGCTCGGCCCCGCCATCATGTTCGCCAAGGCCGGCCGCGCCGATCACACCTGCGCCCGGCACGGTGACGAGAAAGTGCGGCAGCCGCAGGTCCTGCGGCAGCGCGGCGAAGGCCAGCGCATCGTTGATGCCATAGGGCCACGGCGCGCGGGCCAGATTGCGCACCACGCCTTCATCCTGGATGCCAGCGAGGATCGCCGCGGCATCGTCAAGAAAAGCGGGCCGCAGAAACAGTCTTTGTGTGCGATGGAACACGAGAATTCTCCCTACCTCGCCGGGCGCACCCCTAGGGTCAACGCATGACAATTTCATGGCCGTGAAACGATATGATTCAACAACCTGTGAGGGAGAAACGAAAAAGGGAGACGGACCCCCTCGAATGAGGACGGTCCTGTCTCCCTCTGATGGCAGGTCTTGCACCTGCCGGGACCGTCCTTGCCGGACGACCCCTTTTGCGAGTCGTCCGCTTATTCGGCGGCTTGCGCCACGGCGTCGACCGATACGTATTTGCGACCGAGCTTGCCCGAGTGGAAACGCACCACGCCTTCGCTGAGCGAATAGAGGGTGTGATCACGGCCCATGCCAACGTTGACGCCCGGATAGACGCGGGTGCCGCGCTGACGGATGATGATGTTGCCGCCGATCACTTCCTGACCGCCGAACTTCTTCACGCCGAGGCGACGACCGGCCGAATCACGACCATTACGCGACGAACCGCCTGCTTTTTTATGTGCCATGGTTCAATCGCTCCTTATTCAGCCGATGCGGCGGCTTCGGCCGGCGCATCGTTCGTGGTCTTCTTGGCAGCCGCCTTCTTGGCAGGCTTTTTGTCTTCAGCGCCAACAGCCGTGATGCGCAGCAGGGTCATCTGCTGGCGATGGCCGTTCTTGCGGCGATAGTTGTGACGGCGACGCTTCTTGAAAACGATCACCTTCTCGCTCTTGGCCTGAGCGATGATTTCCGCCGAAACGGTCACCTTGCTCGCGTCGGCGAGATCGTCGCCTTCGCCGGCGAGCAGGATGTCGCCCAGCGTGATGGTGTCACCGGCTTCACCGGCAAGCTTTTCAACGGCAATCTTATCTCCGGCGGCAACGCGGTACTGTTTGCCGCCAGTGCGCACTACAGCGAACATGGCTTTATACTCTCGTGTCTGTGCAGATCCGGTTGAGCCAGGAAACGCCAGGCTTACCGAACGGCAATGCGAGGCGTGCGACGATGCAGCCCCGGAAAGATGTTGGCCGGTAGGGGAAAGGCGGTGCCAAGTCAACGCCCGCTTGATCGGAAAACGCTGCAAAAAGCATCGCGCGGCACGGTAGTCGGCGTCTTTGCCATTGTCGGGCATCGTGCTAAAAGCGCAATAATCTTATGCATGGAAATACAAAAAACTCGCTGGGCATGGTGCTGCTGATTGTGGCGCTGTCAGGATGTGCCGGTGAAGCCGGGCGCTACCCCTCTTTAGCGGTTCGTCCGTTTGAAAGCGGGCCTGTCATGCCTGGGCCGACCCTTTCCGAACCGATTCGCCCGGTGACATCGCCCACCCGGCTCGCCGAATTGCGCAACGCTGCGACGGACGCACACACGGCGTTTATGGCCAAGGAGGCCGACGCTGCCCGGCTGGTACAAGCCGCCTCCGGCCAGTCTTTTGAAACCCGCAGCCGGGCCGCCGCCATGGTGGCCCTGGCCGATCTTGATGCGCGCCGCGGTGCAACCGCCGGAACGCTGGCCACGGTCGATACGCTCGCGGCCGAGGCGGCCACCGCGCTCAGCCCCGATCCGGCCCTTGCAGAAACGCAGTCCGAAATTGCCGCCCTGCTGGCCCGTCAGGATACGGCCATAGCGCGATTATGGGAGGCGATGGGGTCATGAACCTCGCGTGCCGCACCTGCCCGGTCAACGAAACCGCCGCCTGCGCGGTTCTCACCCTTGAGGAGCGCGACGCGATGGCCGCGGCGGGCCGCACGCGGGTGCTGAAGCGCGGCGAGATGCTGTTCGCTGCGGGCGACGAAGACGCCGCCTGCGCCACACTGCTGACAGGCGCGCTCAAGGTTTCGGCGGTGGATGTGGATGGCAACGAGCAAATCCTGTCGCTGGTCCACCCGGCGGGCTTCATCGGCGAATTGTTCGCGCCCTTTGCCCATCATGACGTGGTGGCGTTGACCGAGAGCAGCCTGTGCACCTTTGCCAAGCGCGATATCGAGCGCGCGATCGAGGATTACCCGGCACTGGCCCGCGCTTTGTTGCGACGCAGCCAGGCAGACCTTCTGGCGACGCGCAATCTTCTCGAATTGACGGGCCACGCCAGCGCCGAGGCCCGTCTTGCGGCGCTGCTTCACGACTTTGCCTTCGCTGCGAGCCCGAGCTCATGCCATCTTGCCCAGCAGTTCGAACTGCCACTGACTCGCGGCGAAATCGGCAACATGCTCGGCCTGACCATCGAAACCGTCAGCCGCAAGTTGGGTGAGTTGGAGGATTTGGGCGCGATCCTGCGCGCTGGCAAGCGCGGCATTATCGTGCGCAACCCGGAATTGCTGCACGAAATTTCAGGGCGGTAGACCTGCGGCCACCATGCGCTTCGCGTGGCGGCAATCAGGTCACCACCGCCGCGATCAGCGCCACAGCGAGTCCCCACACCACCAGCAACACCGGCAGGATCAACACCTGAATGGTGGCATCGCGCGGCGCGAGACGCCCCGTGCTTGTCATGATGCCACTGCGCCCGAACGCGCCAAGCGTCTGCGGCGCGGTGGTGTTGCCTGCCAGCCGCGTCCAGATGGCGGGGACGCCGAAACCGGCCACGATGAACAGCGCAAAGATCGCCAGGGGAATGGCAAGACCGGGATTGGCGAAGGCGGTGCCCACGATCACCAGAAAGCCAAGATAGCAACTTACGGTGATCCCGTAGAGCGCCGATGGCAGGCCGAAATTGCGATCGGTGTCGACCTGATGGCGGGTCGCAGGGGCATCGGGCTGCGCAACGACAAACGCATCGCCGCGAGCGATAAGATCGTAGGCGGTGTGTCTCATGGGATGTTCCTTTCCGTTGTCGGGAAGGAATTACCGCTTGCGCCGCGCCGCTGCCTTGACAGTGATCAAATTGGCTGGCCGAGAGCCGGTTTCCTACCTGCGCCCGGTGTGGCAGGCGGTGGGTCATGAACCCGATGCCCGTGCGCTGTGCGGTGCGCTGGGCCGTGCGCTGTGATAGCCTTTCAGGCACTGTCAGGATGGAGCGAGCGGCGGGAGAGGTTTTGCGTTTCTGGACAGTGTCTCATGTGTCTCCAACAGGCGCCTGCCAGCGGGCGAGATCGGCATGGTCCTGTTCGCGCGGCTCGATCCAGTGCCATGCGCCCGCTCGCTTCTCGCGCTTCCAGAACCAGGCCGCGCTCTTGAGATGGTCCATACAGAAGTCCACCGTGTCGATGGCGTCGCGGCGGTGGCGCGCGGCAGCGGAGACGCAGACGATCGGCTCGCCCGGCCGCATCCGGCCGACGCGGTGCACCATCAGCAGACCCATCAGGTCGAACCGCGCAAAGGCCCGGTCGGCCAGCAGGTGCATCCCCGGCAAAGTGAGGGGCTCGTAATGGGTAAGCTCCAGCGCCTCGACATCATCGTCACAGCGCACCTCGCCCACGAAGGTGCACACGCCCCCCAGCCCCGGATTGGCCTGCGTGAAGGGGCCGATCAAGGTGCCGGGGATGAACTTCTGGTTGAGCAGACGAATGTCGCGCATCATCCCCCCGAGACGGGAGGTAGCAGAGCAATCTCGTCACCATCACCGGCCTGCAACGCCGATCTGTCAGCCAGCAGCGCGCCATTGACCGCGACACGGTTGCGCGGATCGTCAAGGGCTTCGACCAGCGATGCGGGCAGTGCCGCTCTGAGCCCTGCCCAGTCGAGCGGCGCCGCCAGCGTCAACGCCGGCGCCCCGCCCAGATCGGCAAGCTTACCCAGCAGGACGACCGTAATCATGTCACCCCCCCGTCATCGACATATGGCGCGCCGTTGCGGGATTGGCCCCGCGCGCGTCCATGCGGAAGTGATGCTTTTCGGGTTTGATGCGCAGCGCGGCTTCCAGCGCAGCGGCAAGATTTGCCTCGGGATCAGCGGACCGCAGCGCGGCGCGCAGGTCGACCTGCTCGCCCCCGCCGAGGCACGGATAAAGCTGACCGGTGGCCGTCACCCGCAAGCGATTGCAGCCCGCGCAGAAATTGTTGGTGTGCGGCGTGATGAGGCCCAGCCTGCCGCCGGTTTCAGCGACCTCAAGATAACGCGCCGGGCCGCCCGTCGAAACCGCAAGCGGTGTCAGCGTCCAACGCTGCTCCAGCACGGCCTGAACGTCATCAAGCGGGAGATACTGGTCAAGCCGCTCCGCTTCGACATCGCCCAGCGGCATCACCTCGATCAACGTCACATCGTGGCCCTGGGCATGGCCCCAGGCGATCAGGTCGGGCAACTCGTCTTCGTTGACGCCCTTGAGCGCCACGGCGTTCAATTTGACCTTGATACCCGCCGCCTTCGCCGCCGCGATCCCTTCGAGTACCTGCGGCAAGCTGTCGCGCCGGGTCAGCTGCGCAAACTTTGCCCGGTCCAGCGTGTCGAGCGAGACATTCACCCGTCGCACGCCCGCCCTTGCCAAAGCCTCGGCATGGGCCGCCAGTTGTGTGCCGTTGGTGGTCAGCGTCAGTTCCGCCAAGCCCCCGTGCTCTTTGGGCCCCAGCCTGCGCCCCAGCGCGGTGAAAAGGTCGATGATGTCACGCCGCACCAGCGGTTCGCCCCCGGTGATCCGGATTTTGGTGACGCCCCGCGCAATGAACGCGGTGGCAAGATCATGAAGTTCTTCGAGGCTCAGCACATCCTTCTTGGGCAGGAAGGTCATGCGTTCGGGCATGCAGTACGAACAGCGCAGGTCGCAGCGATCGGTGACGGACAGACGCAAATAGGTGATGCGGCGCAGGAAGCTGTCGACCAGCGGCAAGGATGGCTCCGCCAGTTCGCGCGGCACGATCAGATCGGGCGTTCGGGGTGGCTGGATCGACACGCCATCATTCATGGCACAGGAGATACTGCCCTGTCACCCCGGGCGCATCGGACACAAAGCGTAACGTCGCCTCGCGTGCCTCTCCCGGCAAGCCTGCAATCACGTTCACCCGCTTGGGCGCGGCCTCCCGCGCCAGATCGCGGGCCAGGGCCATCCGCCAGTCGCGGTGATCATGGGCCGCGGGCGGAAGGACGATGGCAAGCGCGCTGCAATCCGCCTCTGCCAGAGTTGCGCGCGCGGCTTCAAGATGAAAGGCCATGAAAGCGGTGCTGGCGTCCAGCGCGTTGTCTGGCAGCAGCCCGACATCGATCCGCCGCATCATCGCCTCAACCCCCGTGGGCCGCAGGCCGTTCACGGTGGAGGGTGATGCCGATCTGTTCGTTCGCTTCGGCAATGGCGAGCTTGACGATCTTGACCGTCACCGCCTCCACCCGCGTATCCTGCACAAACAGGCTTTCGCAAATGTGATCGGCCACCGCCTCAATCAGCTTGAAATGCACGCCCTGCGGCAAGCCGCCACTGGCGGCGAACTTCAGGTCCATGTAGTTCTTGCTCGCATCGAGCGGCGTGTCGGGATCGTAACGATCCGCGATGTTGTAGCGCGCTGCGATGGAAATCCGCAGGGGTTGGGGTTTGCCGGTTTCTTCGGAATAGATGCCGGTCAGGACATCGACCGCAAGATCGTTCACTTCAAGGGTAAGGGTGTCGTGCATTGCGAGGCCGTTGGCAGGATGGGAGGCACAAGTCCAGCACTGCCGCTCGCCTCGCCCCGCCCCGCTCGCCCCGCCCTGGCCCGTCCCGCGCCGTGGCTAACGGCTCCAGCGTGCAAAGATCGCGGTGGGGAGCAGACGGCCACCCCCGTTCTCTCTGGTGCCCTCCTCACGCACGGCAAGATCGCCATGTTCGATCCGGCCCGGCAGATGCGACAGCGCCTCTTCCAGCAGACCGGCAATTGCAAGGCTGCTCATCCGCACGGCATACACGGTAAGAAACAGGAAGCGGCTGTCATTGTCGAGCAGCCGCGCGCAATCGGTTACGAGCCCGGCCAGATGTTCTTCGAGCCGCCACACTTCGCCATCGGGTCCGCGCCCGAACTTCGGCGGATCCAGGATGATTCCATCGTAGCGTTTCTGCCGCCGCACCTCGCGCGCGGTGAACTTCGCCGCATCGTCGGTGAGCCAGCGGATCGGGCGATCGTCAAGTCCGGACAGCGACGCATTCTCCCGCGCCTGCGCCACGGATTTCTTCGAGGCATCGACATGCGTCACCCGCCCGAACCGCGACAGCGCCAGCGTGCCAAGACCGGTATAGCCGAACAGGTTGAGTGTCTCCGCTTCGGTCATGCCGTCCAGCTGCGTGCGCATCCACTCCCACACCGGCGCCATATCGGGGAAGAATTGCAGGTGCCGGAACGGGGTGGGTCGCACGGTGAAGCGGACCTCGTCCCACGCCAACGGCCAGCCATCATCCGGCAGCCGCTCACGAAACTGCCAGCGCCCGCCGCCATCCTCGTCCGAACCGGGAACGAATTCACCCGCAGCGGGCCAATCGGGCAGGCGGGGATGCCACATCGCCTGGGGTTCGGGGCGAATGAAGCTGCGCTTGCCAAAAGCCTCCCACTTGCGTCCCAGCCCGCTATCGAGCAGGCGATAGGAATCCCACCCGGCACATTCCATCACCAGCGGCTGCTGGACGAGATCGGCCATTATCCTGCGTCCGCATCAGCAGTGGCACCCGCCGCATTTTCAAGCACATGATCACGGGCGGTCGCGTAATCGCCGGCCAGCGCAATAAAGCTTTCCTTGCGCCCGAACAGATCGCCGACCCGCGCGGGCAGCGATGGCCGCATCCCGATGGCCCGCTCGACAGCGTCGGGGAATTTGGCCGGGTGCGCCGTCGCGAGCGTGACGATCGGCACGCCGGCAGGCAGGCTTGCCGCGACCGCCTGCGCGCCGTGAAGGCCCACACCAGTGTGCGGGTCAATCACCTGCCCGGCGGCGCGATAGGCCCATTGCAGCGCGCGCGCGGTTTCGACCTGATCGACGCGCGCACTGATGAACAATGCGGCGGCGCTGGTGGCCTGGGCATTGGTGAGTTGCATCGCTTTGGTCGTTTCGAAGCCCTGCATCTGCGCAGCCATCGCCGCGCCATCACGATCGCCAGCATCGAACAACAGGCGTTCGAAGTTCGACGACACCTGAATATCCATCGACGGCGTGATCGTGGCCGTGACCCCGTCCGCCGCGTAGTCGCCGCTGGTGAGCGCGCGGTGAAGGATATCGTTGATGTTGGTGGCAACGATCAACCGCTCGATCGGCAGACCCATCCGGTGCGCGACATAGCCTGCAAACACATCGCCGAAGTTGCCGGTCGGCACAGAATAGGCCACCGTCCGGTCGGGCGCGCCGAGTTGCAGCGCGGAGGCGAAGTAATAGACCACCTGCGCCATCAGCCGCGCCCAATTGATCGAATTGACCGCGCCGAGATTGAGCCGTGCGGTGACGTCGCCATCGGTGAACATCCGCTTCACATGCGCCTGCGCATCATCGAAGCTGCCATCAATGGCGAGGTTGTGGACGTTCGGGGCGCGCACCGTCGTCATCTGCCGGCGCTGAACGTCGCTCACCCGGCCCTTGGGATGAAGCATGAAGATTTCGACCCGCTCCAGCCCCGCAACGGCCTGGATCGCGGCAGACCCCGTATCCCCGCTGGTCGCGCCGACGATGGTGAGGCGTTCGCCGCGCCGTTCAAGGAAGGTCTCGAACAACCGGCCGAGCAATTGCAGCGCCACATCCTTGAACGCCAGCGTGGGCCCATGGAACAGTTCAAGCAGCCAATGCTGCTGATCGAGCTGCACCAATGGCGCAACTGCGGCGTGGCCGAAATCGCCATAGACCGCGTGGCACAGTGCCAGAAGCTCGTCCTCGGTCAGGCTGGGCGTAACGAAGGGCGCCATGATGCGCGCGGCGAGATCGGGATAGGCAAGGCCGCGCATCTCACGGATTTCCGCTGCGCTGAAGCGTGGCCATTCAGCAGGGAGATACAGGCCGCCATCGCTGGCGAGGCCCGCCAGCGTCACCCCTTCGAAATCGAGCGCCGGTGCGCGCCCTCGTGTCGAGACGTATTGCATGGGGACGCCGCCTAACCCCGACGCCGCCGTAATGCCAGCACGTAGATGACCAGCGCGGTCAGGGCGAAGAAGAACCACTGCCCCGCATAGGCCAGATGGTTGTTGGGCAGATCACCGGGATCCGGGGCGGCCAACGGATCAAGCCCGGCCTGCGGTGTTTCCGCTACGAGGCGAACGGCATCGCCGTAGGTCGCCAGACGACCGGTCACCGGCCCACCGCTCCATTCCGGCGAATCGGGCGAACGCGACCAGCCGATTGTCACATCGGCCAACCCGCCGCCGGCATGGCTGCAACGCGCGATGTGGACCCAGCCGTTCCGTCCGGTGGCAGATTTGCCGGCAATCGGATCAATCCCGCGCACCGCAAGGCAATCAACGGTGGTTCGCCGGAACAGATCGCTGGTGAAGTCCGCCGGCTTTGGCCAGGGCACCAATGCCCTGTCCCCCAGCGCCGCCTCGTAACGGACGATCAGCGCCTCTTTCTCGGCTTTGCGGCCCAACTGCCACACGCCCAGCGCGATCATCGTCGCCACCGCTGCCAGCACGATGATCGTGGGGATGATCGGCACACGGCGGGTCATGGGCGGCTTTCCTCGTATTGGTGATAGACCCACATGGTCTTGTAAAAGCGAAGCCCGCCGATCACCGCGACCACCGTGAGCGGCGCCCAGATCAACAGGGACATCCACAGCGGCAGACGCAGCCATTCATCCACGCCCAGCGCAGCCAAAATCAGAGCCAGCGCCAACAGCATTGTCACCACCCCGACAAAGCGGCCACCGCGTTCAAGGCTGACAATCTCCAGCCCGCATGCCGAACATTCATCTGCAAGCGCCGCCGGTGCAACAAACAGCGTCTTCGATCCGCACCGGGGACACAAACCGGAAAGGGCAGCCGAGACCAACCCCGGCTGCCCCTTGTGTTCCGTTGGACTTTCGCCCGGAAGCATCAATGATATTCAGCGCCCCAGCCGCCCCAAACGTAAATGGTAACGAACAGGAACAGCCATACCACGTCAACAAAGTGCCAATACCACGCCGCTGCTTCGAAGCCGAAATGCTGGCGCGGGGTAAAGTGGCCGAGGTATGCGCGGTAGAGGCAGACCGCCAGGAAGATCGTCCCGATCAGCACGTGGAACCCGTGAAAACCGGTCGCCATGTAAAACGCCGAAGAATAGGTGTTGCCGCCAAAACCGAACGGCGCCGCACTGTATTCATAAGCCTGGATCGCGCTGAACAGCACGCCGAGCCCAATGGTCGCCCACAGGCCCTGCTTGAGGCCTACACGATCCCCGTGGATCAGGGAGTGGTGCGCCCACGTCACCGTGGTGCCCGAACACAGCAGGATCAGCGTGTTGAGCAGCGGCAATGCGAAGGGATCGAGCACTTCGAGCCCTTCGGGAATGAAGGCGGCCACGGCGCCCGTTTCGCCGAACAGGCTGGTGGTTGCACCCGTCGCTTCGTCATAGGTCAGCGGGGTCGGAAACAGCGCGAAATCGAAGAAGCTCCAGAACCAGCCGACGAAGAACATCACTTCGGATGCGATGAAAAGGATCATGCCGTAACGCATGTGAAGCTGCACCACCGGGGTATGATCGCCGCGCTCGGCTTCGACCACGATGTTCTTGAACCACATGAAGAAGGTGGCGATCAGGCCGGCAAGGCCCGCCCACATCACGATGCTGGCGGCGCTGCCGAACAGATCGGGGTGGAAGCTGAGCACCATCCCGCTGGTGAAGGTGAGCGCCGAAAACGAGCCGACCAGCGGCCAGATATCGGGTTCAAGGATATGATAATCGTGGTTTACTTTGCCAGCCATTGGTCGATCCCGTCCCTGGGTTGTGCGTCAAAGGTTCAATTGATGCGCGGACTGACCGGGGTTACCGGGTCTTCCGCGCGGTGGAAAGTGTAGCTCAACGTGATCTGCTCGACACCCGCCATATTGGGGTCATCCAGCATCGCCGGATCGACATAATAGAGCACCGGCATGGTGACTTCCTGACCGGGCTGCAACGTCTGCTGCGTGAAGCAGAAACACTGGATCTTGTTGAAATACTTGCCCGCCTGTTCTGGCGTGACGTTGAAGGTCGCCATGCCGGTGATGGGCTGATCGCTGTTGTTACGGGCAACATAGGTGGCAATGTCACGTTCACCGATCGCGATGGTATCGGTCGACTGGCTGGGCTGGAATGTCCACGGCATATTGGCCGGAACCGAGCCATCGAACCGGATCGAGATGGTCTCGCCGGTCGCCAAGGACGCGGCGCGTGCCGCTTCGCTTTCGCTGGCGACCATCGTGGTGCCACCAAAGCCTGTAACCTGACAGAACAATCGGTACAGCGGCACAGAGGCATAGCCCAGCCCCAGCATGGCCAATGCACCCGCGAATGCCAGCAGCCCGACACGCAGATTGCGACGCGCGGCATCAGCCGAAACAGGCGGCATCGTTGCCATTAACCGGGGTCTCCGATCCGCACGATGGTGATGGCATAGAACAGCACCACGAAAAACAGCAGCGTGATGGCCACAACCCAGTTGCGCGCCTTGCGGCGCCGCAGGAACTCGCGTTCTTCATCGGGCGTCATGCTATCCATCCTTGATAGGCAGCCACACGGTCCGCCACCAATGCAGCGAACAGCACGAAGAGGTACACGATCGAATATCTAAACAGCGCCTTTTCGGGCAGCATCGCATCCACATCGGAACGTGTGCGGGTAAAGACGGGCAGCGCCAGCACGACAAACAACGCCGACAGCACGACCGCGACTGAGCCGTAGATCCAGCTGGTCCCGCCGATATACCACGGCGCAATGGCAATGGGGGCCAGCAGCAGCGTGTAGATCATGATCTGACGCCGGGTCACCTTCTCGCCCGCGACCACCGGAAGCATCGGAATACCGACCTTGGCATAATCCGACTTCACAAACAGCGCGAGCGCCCAGAAATGCGGCGGGGTCCAGAAGAAGATGATTGCAAACAGCAGGATCGGCATGGCGGTGATCTCACCGGTCACGGCCACCCATCCAATCAGCGGCGGGAACGCGCCCGCGCCGCCGCCGATGACGATGTTCTGCGGCGTACGCGGCTTCAACCACATGGTGTAGATCACGGCGTAGTAGATGACCGCGCCAAACAGCAACGCGGCGGCCAGCCAACCAATTGCGACACCCATCAGACCAACAGACACGGCTGACAGGAAAACTCCGAAATCGCGCGCATCTTCGGGCCGCATCCGGCCACCGGGCAGGGGACGGTTCATCGTGCGCTTCATGCCCGCGTCGATATCGGCTTCCCACCACATATTGAGCGCAGCCGATCCGCCCGCCCCCATTGCAATCGCCAGAATTGCAGTAAAGCCCAGCACCGGATGGATCGACCCGGGCGCAGCCAACACACCGCAGATCGCGGTGAAGATCACCAGTGTCATCACCCGCGGCTTGGTCAACGTGAAGAAATCACGCCATTCCGTTGGCAGCATCGCTGTGGTCTGGGGTGCGGTTGAGGCCATGATTGTCCTGGTTTCCATCGGCAAGGAGCGCGGCCTTTAAAAAGCCGCGCCCCCGCTTGTGCATTCGTCCGGTCGAAGCGGCGCGGCTGTCACCAGCCTCACCCCCAAGCCGCGATCATGCCGTCACGGGACGGTGATCATGATAGTCGTGCGCGTCAGTGATGACAGGCAGCGTCTCGAACTGGTGGTACGGCGGCGGGCTCGGCAGGGTCCATTCGAGCGTCGTCGCACCTTCGCCCCACGGATTGGCAGCCGCCTTCTTACCGGCCAGCAGCGCATAGGCGATGTTGACGAAGAAGAAGATCATCGAACCGGCCATGATGTAATACCCGTAGGTGCTGACCTGGTGCCAGAAGGTGAACGCTTCCGCATAGTCGGGGTAACGACGTGGCATCCCCTGCATCCCGAGGAAGTGCTGCGGGAAGAAGATCACGTTCACGCCGACGAAGAACGTCCAGAAGTGGATGTGGCTCAGCAGTTCGGAATGCATCCGACCGCTCATCTTCGGGAACCAGTAATAGAAGCCTGCAAACATCGAGAACACGGCGCCCATCGACAGCACGTAGTGGAAGTGAGCCACCACATAGTAGGTGTCGTGCAGGTTGTCGTCGATCCCGCCGTTTGCCAGAACCACACCGGTAACGCCGCCCACGGTGAACAGGAAGATGAAGCCCATCGACCAGACCATCGGCGATTTGAAGCTGAGACTTCCGCCCCACATCGTCGCGATCCAGCTGAAAATCTTCACGCCGGTGGGCACTGCGATCACCATCGTGGCGGCCGTGAAGTACATCTTCGTGTTCACGTCGAGACCCACGGTATACATGTGGTGCGCCCAGACGATGAATCCGACCACGCCAATCGCGACCATGGCGTAGGCCATGCCGAGATAACCGAACACCGGCTTTTTCGAGAAAGTCGCGATGATCTGGGAGATCATACCGAAACCGGGCAGGATCATGATGTACACTTCCGGATGGCCGAAGAACCAGAACAGGTGCTGATAGAGCACCGGATCACCGCCGCCTGCCGCGTTGAAGAAGGTCGTGCCAAAGTTACGATCGGTCAGCAGCATGGTGATGGCAGCAGCCAGCACCGGCAGCGCGAGCAGCAACAGGAAGGCTGTCACCAGCACCGACCACACAAACAGAGGCATCTTGTGCAGGGTCATCCCCGGCGCGCGCATGTTGAAGATGGTGGTGATGAAGTTGGTCGCACCCAGGATCGAACCTGCGCCCGCAAGGTGGAGCGAGAAGATTGCGAAGTCGACTGCCGGACCAACCGAACCGCTGGTCGAAAGCGGCGCATAGACCGTCCAGCCGGTGCCCGCACCGGGACCCGTGCCGCCGGTAACGAACAGTGAGAACAGCAGCGAGAAGAAGCCCGCCACCGTGAGCCAGAAGCTGACATTGTTCATACGCGGGAAGGCCATATCCGGCGCGCCGATCATCAGCGGCACGAACCAGTTGCCAAAGCCGCCGATCATGGCGGGCATGACCATGAAGAACACCATGATCAGACCGTGCGCGGTGATGAACACGTTCCACATATGCAGCGCGGTGTTGATATCGTTCGCGCCGCCCATGAACTGGGCCCACCACTGGAGATACTGAATACCAGGTTCGGCGAGCTCAACCCGCATGATCCCGGAAATTGCACCGCCCACGATCCCTGCGATAACCGCAAAGATCAAGTACATCGTGCCGATGTCCTTATGATTGGTCGACATGAACCAGCGGGCAAAAAAGCCCGGCTTATGGTCTGCGTGATCGCGGGAATCATGCCCGTGATCCTTGTGCCCAATTCCGTGGGCGTCGAAGCCTTCTGCGGTGGTTGCCATGGTCAGCTACTCTTCTGCTTCTGTGTCTTGTTCAATTTCAACCTGCGGCCGCAGAAGCGGCCGCGGCAGTGTCGGTGGCAGGCTGGGCAGCCGCTGCAGCATCAGCAGGCGCCGCATCCTCACCCGGCATCGCGCCGCCCTGCTCTCTCACCCAAGCGGCAAATTCAGCCGGCGGAAGCGCCTCAACAGCGATTGGCATGTAGGCATGGCGCGCACCGCACAGTTCGGAACATTGGCCGTAGTATACACCAGGCTCGGGAATGGTCAGCAGCTTTTCGTTGAGACGGCCCGGAACTGCATCCATCTTGAACCACAACGAGGGCACAGCAAATGCGTGGATCACGTCGCTGGCGGTCGTCTGGATGCGCAAGGGGACGCCCGCTGGCACGACCATGCGATTGTCTACCGCCAACTGCCCCGGCTCACCGCGGCGCACGGCCTCGCCTTCATCAAGCATGTTGGAGATCACCTCAAAGTCGCCATGATCGGGGTAATTGTAACCCCAGTACCATTGATAGCCCGTCGCTTTGATGGTGACGGCGTCGGCCGGCGGCGTTTCATATTGACGCGCCAGCAGCGTGATCGAGGGCACGGCGATGATGACGAGAATGATCACCGGCACGATCGTCCAGATCACTTCGATCGCGGTGTTGTGGGTGGTGCGCGACGCAACCGGATTGCGACGCCGGTTGAACCGGAACACAACATACAGCAGCAAGCCCAGCACCAGCAAACTGATCGCCGTTATCACCGGCATCAGGATCGCGTCATGCATCCACTGGGCATATTTGCCGTTTTCGGAATATTGATCCTGAAAGGTCATGCTCTGGAGCGCGCCGTCCTCGTAAGAGGTCGGCATCCCCTTGCCCTTGGTCGGAGCCATCGGGGCGTAAGCCCCTTCACCGGCAGGCGCCACAGACGCTTCAGCAGGCGTGAGGTTGCCCGCCCCCGCCTCGGCACCGGGCGCAGTCTGCGCGCCTTCAACCTGACCGGCTTGCGTTGCGATCGCAGCGGGCGCGGCGGCATCCTGTGCGGCCAGACCAAGCGGAGCAAAGGCCGCAAGGCTGGCAGCGACTGCCGACAGAATAACTTTTTTCATACGGGTGTTCTGACCCATCACATGTGTCCAAGTGGTTCTAATCTGATCCCATACAGCCCGCCGCTTGGTCCATTCAGACCCGCTCCAGGCCGCGTTCGACCAACCCTAGGGTCGGCTTCACCATTGCCCTTAGCCCCGCTTGCCGGGGGCCTCAAGCGCTTCTAGGGAGAAAATTATGCAAGGCGCCATGCCTGGCGCGCAAGTCGGCGCTTTCTTTCATGTTTTCTAGGGGTTTCCGCACGTGATACAAGACGAAGTTCTGGCCGAATTCCGCAATTCTGGTGCATTGCTGGAAGGTCATTTCAAGCTGTCATCCGGCCGGCATAGCGGGCACTATCTTCAATGCGCGCGAGTTCTCATGAGCCCTGCCCGCGCTGCCAGACTGGCGGAAGCTGTGGTCGCCGGGATCCCGGCAGATGTGCTTGATCGGATTGATGTTGTGGTCTCGCCGGCAATGGGCGGGATCATCATCGGCCACGAAGTCGGACGCGCACTCGGCAAGGACGCGCTGTTCCTCGAACGGCCCGAAGGCGTGTTCCATCTGCGCCGCGGCTTTGCGCTGGAAACAGGCGCACAGGTGCTGATGGTCGAAGACGTGGTCACTACGGGTCTGTCCAGCCGTGAAGCGATCGCGGCGGTCGCGCGCGAAGGCGGGAACGTTGTTGCGGAATGCGCCATCATCGACAGATCTTGCGGTTCGGTCGATCTGGGCGTGCCATTTTATCCGCTCGTCTCCATCGATTTTCCAACCTACGATGAGGCCGACATCCCTGAGGCGCTGGCCGGCGTAGCTGTGACGAAACCGGGCAGCAGAAAGGAATGACCAGATGAAAAGGCTCCTTGGATGCGCGGCACTGCTCGTGCTCGGAGCCTTGCCGGCCACCGCGCAACCTGCTCGGTCGCCCGCGGTTGACGCTGCGGCTGTCACAGACGCGCTCAACCCCGACACAGCGCCCGGTACGGTTCTGATCGCGCGCGGCGACACAGTCGTATTCGAAACCACAGTCGGCACCATCGCGATGCAGGAGGTGGCCGCAGGCCGCCTCGATCTCGATGCCCCGATTACCCGCTATCTTCCCGACAGCAAAGCGCCTTACGCCAACCGGATAACATCGCGAATGCTGATGCAGCACGTTTCGGGCCTGCCGCGCACCGAGGAAAGCCCCATCGACCGAGACGGTTGGCCGACCTTCTACAGCGTCAACCTTGGCCACCCCGCAACCGGGCGGACATGGTGCGAGGGGCCAACCACACGCGAACCGCTGTCGGAGTTCTTCTACGGTGACTGCGATTTCATCATGATGGCCGCCGTGATCGAGGCGACCAGCGTTAAGCCTTACGCCACCGTGATTGACGAACGCATCGCCCAGCCGCTCGGCCTCGC
Source organism: Sphingomonadales bacterium (assembly GCA_009995225.1). Classification (GTDB taxonomy): domain Bacteria; phylum Pseudomonadota; class Alphaproteobacteria; order Sphingomonadales; family Sphingomonadaceae; genus Erythrobacter. The sequence goes on from JAACPW010000004.1 coordinate 156,721, forward strand.
CAGCGTCGGTTTCTTCCCTCGCGCCGAACCCACGGTGGCGGGCTATGCCGATGGGAAGCCTGAATCGACCGCCTTCCGGCTGGAGAATTTCAGTGGTGCCGGCGCCTTGTATGGCACGACCCGCGATCTGCTGGCCTTCGACCGGGCGCTGATGACCGGCAACCTCATTCCCGAAGCTGAGCGCGCGCAGATGTGGGACGGCAAGCCTGAATACGGCATGGCAGCGCTCGGCCAATGGTCGTTCAGCTCGCCCCTGAAGGATTGCGGCGACACCCCGGTGCGAATCATCGAGCGGCGCGGCGCAATCGGAGGTGTAGTGCTGCGCAACATCATCCTTCCCGATCTCGACATCGTGATTGTCATGACATCGAACCGAGCTGAGGCTGATGCAGCCTACGGCGAAATATGGCAGCAGACTGGTATCAGCCACGATGTGATGCGCGCTGCCTTGTGTGCAACAGGAACCCCGCTTTGACCCAACGTCCTCAACCCGACCTTTTGCGTCCCACGCCTCTGAGGTTGGGCGTGAATATTGACCACGTCGCCACCATCAGAAACGCACGCGGCGGGGATCATCCCGATCCGGTGCGGGCGGCAGAAATCGTTGCTGCAGTCGGCGGGGACGGGATCACCGCGCACCTGCGCGAAGATCGCCGCCATATCCGTGACGAGGATCTGGCGCGGATTCAGGCTGCGACCAACCTGCCGCTCAACTTCGAAATGGCTGCGACCAGCGAGATGCTGGCAGTCGCGCTCAAACACATGCCGCACGCCGCCTGCATCGTCCCCGAAAAGCGCGAGGAGCGCACCACCGAAGGCGGTCTGGATGCAGCGGGCATGCACAACACGCTGGCCCCGATTGCAGAAGAACTGCGCAGCGCGGGCATTCGACTATCGTTGTTTATCGAGGCGGACGAGCGACAATTGGACGCGGCCTTGCGACTGGGGGCGCCCGTTGTGGAGTTCCACACAGGCGAATACGCCCATGCCATGCTTGATGGGAACCGCGAAGGTGTGGAGCGCGAACTGCGTCGCATCACCGATATGGCCGCGCTCGCCGCCAAGAACGGGATCGAGCCGCACGCCGGCCACGGCCTCACCTTCGACAACGTGCAACCCATCGCCGCCATTCCCCAGATCGCGGAACTCAATATCGGCCACTATCTGATCGGTGAAGCAGTGTTCGTCGGCCTTGAAAACGCGATCCGCCGGATGCGGGAACTGATGGATGAAGTGCGTTAGGCATGGCCGAGCCTGACCTCCCCCCGCTTACCGGTGCGCAGATGCGCTGGGCATTCGCCGCGGCCGCGCTTTTCCTTCTGGCGATAGTATTTCTCGGCTTCGCGCTGAACGCGCAAGTGATGGTGGTTTTTGCGGTCGGCTGGATCACTCTACAAATATTGGGATTTGTTGGCGCACTGAGGATCGCCAAGGGCGATTTTGCGCATCCTCTTTTCAAGAGCCAAGTGATGGTGCACGCCGTGGCCTTGACCTTGCTGGTTGCTGTTGGTGTGAAGGCGTTCAAATGATTATCGGCATGGGTTCCGATCTCTGCAATATCGAACGGATCGCCAATTCCCTTGCCCGTTATGGCGAGCGGTTCGAGAACCGCGTGTTCACAGCCACCGAAATCGCCAAGGCGCGGCGCCGGCCATTCACCATTGCCGGAACCTACGCCAAACGCTTTGCCGCCAAGGAAGCCTTCAGCAAGGCGGTTGGCACCGGGTTCCGTCGCGGCGTGTTCATGAAGGACATCGGCGTGGTTAATGCCCCCTCGGGCGCGCCCACTCTGGCGCTGACCGGCGGCGCGGCTTTGCGGCTTGAAGAAATGATCCCGAACGGCCATGAGGCGCGCATTCATCTCACTCTCACCGACGATCACCCATGGGCCCAGGCTTTCGTGATCATCGAAGCCCTCCCTGTGTGACCAGCGCCCCTGTGGCCCGCATCGAAAGCCCGCACGTGACTGACAGCAGCGCCTCTGAGAAGGTTAACTGGCTTGCCGAAATCCGCGGTCTCGGGCTGATGCTGCTCGCGGTGCTGGCATTTCACAGCCTTGTCGCCAAGCCTTTCTACATCCCATCGACCTCGATGATGCCAAGCCTGTGGGTTGGCGACCGGCTGGTGGTGAGCAAGTACCCCTATGGATGGTCCTGGGCCTCGGCCAGTTTCCACATCCTGCCGCGGGCAAACTGGCGCGTGCTGCCATCGACCCCCGAATATGGCGATGTCGTGATCCCCGTTCATCCGGATCAGGACGTCGACTATATCAAGCGTGTGGTGGCGCTGCCGGGCGATACGATCGAAGTGCGCGGTGGGCAGATCATTCTGAACGGGGAAGCAATCAAGCGCGAAGTTGTGCCGTCCGTCAGGCTTCCCTTCGAACCTGAATTGATGTGCGGCAGCTACGGTGGTGAGCAGCCCTGTCTTCAGGCATTCGAAGCCTATCGCAAGATGGGTTCTGACGGCGCCCTTTATTTCGATCCGCCGACCTGGCGCGAAACCCTGCCGAACGGCGCGACCTATCTCACCATCGACTACCGCGATCAGGACCTCGACAATTATGGCCCCGTCACGGTGCCAGACGACAGCGTCTTCGTGATGGGCGACAACCGCGATCTTTCAGCCGACAGCCGCGCCCTTCCCATTGCCGATGGGCTTGGCGGACCGGTGCCGATGGCCAATATCGGCGGGCGCGCAGAATTCATCACATTCAGCCTTGATGGTTCGACCACTTGGAATCCAGCGACATGGTTCACCAGTCTGCGCGGTGATCGCGCCTGGACCACGTTGCGTCCCGCTCTGGCCGAAGCCTCTAATACCAGCGCCAACACCAGTGCCCGATAAGTTAAGGTAGCGAAACACGAATGGCTCGCAAGTTTCTCTATTTTGTCGCTTTCTGCATCGTCCTGGTGATTGGCGGGCGCATCGCCTACGAGCTGTTTCAGGAGGAGTTGGCCGAAATCGCCCTGGTGCCCTCGGCCGCCTTCGCGCCGGTCAGGCCGCTTGAAGCCAACGCCTATGAGGACACTGCGCTTTGGTATTCGCGGCCCGGTATCGGCGTGAACGATCCTGCGCGCTGGCAGCCCGCCTATGCGAATGATGGCGGGGCTTTAGCCACGCCAGCGGAGCCGACACAACGCTTCGCGGTGTTCTTCGTCCACCCCACCAGCTACCTCAATCGCTCACAGTGGAATGCGCCGCTGGAGAATGGCGGCGATCCCGATGCTGAACGCATCGCCCGGATCTATCTGCGCGGCATGGCCAGCCCCTTCAACGCGGCCACCGAAATCTGGGCACCGCGCTACCGTCAGGCGACAATGGGCGCGTTCCTGACCGATCAGCCCGAAGGCAAGCAGGCAATCGATGCGGCCTATTCGGATGTGCGCGAGGCGTTCCGCTTTTTCCTCACCAGCGTCGCGCCCGAAACGCCTATTGTGCTGGCAGGCCATTCGCAAGGTGCGCTCCATCTCAAGCGGCTGTTGGCCGAGGAAGTCAAAGGATCGCCTGCTGCAACGCGGCTGATTGCCGCCTATGTCATAGGCTGGCCGGTCTCGGTCGAGCATGACCTGCCCGTGATCGGCTTTCAGCCGTGTCTGGCACCGGACCAGACCGCTTGTCTGATCAGCTGGTCGAGCTTTGCCGAACCGGCGGACCCGGCCTCAGTGCTTGAAGCCTATGGCGCAGCGCCGGCGCTTGACGGCGAGGCACCCGGTACCAGCCCCATGCTGTGCACCAATCCACTCACCGGCCTTGTTGGCGGCACGGCGCCCGCCAGCGCCAATCTGGGAACGCTGGTGCCCGAAGACAGCATGGAAAATGGCGAGCTCGTGCCCGATCTTGTGCCCGCCCGCTGCGATAGCCGCGGCCTCCTGCTGATCGGTCCGCCACCGGAAATGGGCTCGTACGTGCTGCCGGGCAACAACTACCATGTCTATGATCTGCCGCTGTTCTGGGCGAACACCAAGGCTGACGTGATCCGCCGGGCCGAGGCATGGAGCGCCCGTTGAAACCTGACAGCGCGGTAATTTTTGAAGATGCGCGCGGCTTTGCAGATGCTCTGGGTGAAGGCGGCGTTCTTCTGGGCCTCGACCTTGGCACCAAGACATTGGGCACAGCAACCTGCGATGGCGGCTGGCGGTTTGCCACCAACGGCATCACGATCCAGCGCGGCAAGTGGGGCCGCGACCGCGAGACTCTCGCAGCGCTGATAAAGAGCCGCAGCATCAAGGGCATCGTCCTTGGCCTGCCCCGCAACATGGATGGCTCGGAAGGGCCGCGCGCCCAAGCAAGCCGCGCCTATGCCCGCAACTGCGCCGAGGCATTCGCGCTGCCCCTCCTGTTATGGGACGAACGATGGTCCACGCAGGCGGCTGAAGCTGCTATGATCGGCCAGGACATGAGCCGCGCGAGGCGCGCTGCTGTCATTGATGCCCACGCTGCCGCCATCATCCTGCAAGGCGCGATCGACCGGCTGGCTGGCGGCGTGCTTTAGGTCTGACGTAAATCTCCGTTGCAAGGCAGCGCCGCCCGCCCCTATGGCGCGCAGCATGAACATGCCCCCTGCCCGCTTCAATGCGCGCGAAGCATCGAAATGGTTCTTCAGCCACGGTCATACCGGTTGGCTGGGCCTCAAATTTGCCGATCAGGGCGACAATTGGGTCGAGCTTGAACTGCCGTGGCGTGAAGATCTGCTGGGCGAAGCCAGCCGGCCGGTGCTCGCCTCTGGACCGATCATCAGCCTGATGGATATGGCAAGTGGCATGGCGATCTGGCAGGCCAGTGGCAGTTTCACGCCGGTGGCGACGCTCGACTTGCGCGTCGATTATCAACGCGCCGCCCGCGAACGCGCCAGCGTGCGCGGGCGGGTCGAATGCTACCGCCGCACACGCTCTGCCGCATTCGTGCGCGGTATTGCACATGATGGCGATCCCGAGGATCCGGTGGCCCATGTCGCGGGGGTGTTCATGACCATTGGCGCCGATCCGCGCACTGGCAACAAGGCATTGAAAGGCGGCGCCAATGGCTGACCGGTTGGAATTGCCCGCCTATGCCCGCTCGCTGGGAATCACGATGACCGGCGAGGAAGACGGGATGCCGGTGCTTTCTGTCGATTTCGGGCCCACGGTCGAGGGCCGCCCGCAGCACTTTCACGGCGGTGCGACAGCCGGTTTGCTGGAAAACGCAGGCTACGCTGCACTGCGAACTGCATTGCTCGCCGCCGGGCGCGATCCGCAATTGAAGCCGATCAACATCACCGTGCAATATCTCGCCGCGGGCAAATCGAAACCTACCTTTGCGCTGGGCCGCATTACCCGGTTGGGGCGGCGCAACGCCAACGTCGCGGTCGAAGCATGGCAGGATGACCGCAGCCGCCCGATCGCGACAGCCGTGATGAATATTCTGATGGTCTAGGGCGGGGAATCTGGCGCTTGCTGGACGACCATGCCCCCTTCGTCCAATCGCAGTTCGACCGGCAGGCCTTCCTGACGAAGGATCACCCCATCACTCTCGATCGAGAGCGTGGCGCCGTCCTGACCTAGGGAGATTTCCTCGCCTTCCAGAACATCAAGCGGTTGCACCGGACCTTCGGGATCGGGCGAGCTGTCAGCCTTTGGCGCAGGTGCAGCCTCGATCCGAAGCGCGCCGCGCATGAAATCGCGCCAGATCCGCGCTGGCGTGCTGCCTCCGGTTACGCCGTTCAGCGGGGTGTTGTCATCATTGCCAACCCAAACGCCAACCACCAGATCACCCGCATAGCCGACGAACAGCGCGTCCCGGTAATCCTGCGTCGTGCCAGTTTTCCCGAAATTGGCGATTGGCAGGACGGCATTGCGCCCGGTTCCGCGATTGATCGCGGCACGCAGCATCGCTTCGAGGTCTTCGTGCGTGCTGGATGACATCGAATCCGTCCGCGTGGTCAGCCATTCCCACCAACTCTGCTCGCCCCGCGCAAAGGCATGGGGTTTGATCGGGTATTCGTTGGCCGCGATCCCGGCGTAGGCTGCGGTCAGTTCCATCAGAGTCATGACAGACGTGCCGAGAGCAAGGCTAGGGTCGCCTTCGGTCATCGGCGCTGTAATCCCGAGATCACGCGCGGTGCGGATCACCTTTTCGCTACCCACCGCCTGAAACAGACGCAAGGCCGCGACATTGCTGGACTGCGCAAAGGCATCTTCCAGCGTAATATCGTCCGAATAGCGCTCACGCGCGTTTTTCGGGCGATAGCTGCCTTGGGTGATCGGTGTGTTGGGGATGGTATCGTCCGGCTCCCACCCCGCTTCCAGGGCGGCGAGATAGACGAAGGTCTTGAAGGTCGATCCCGGTTGGCGGCGGGCTTGTGTCACGCGGTTGAACGGGGATGTACTGTAATCGCGCCCGCCGACCATGGCGACGACTTCGCCATTGCGCCGCATCGCTACCAGCGCGACCTGCGCGCCGCCCAGGGGCGCGCGTGCGACAATCCGTCCGGCCAAGGCCTGAAGGCGGGAATCGAGCGTTGTGGTGAGCACTGTCTGCGAATAACTCGCCTCCATGCCCTCACGTGCCAGAGGCAAGGCCCAGTCCGCGAAATAGGTGCCAGTCGGCAGGTTATCGCCGCGGGTGCGCACGTCGATGCGGGGATCGGGCAAAGCGTTGGCCTGGGCAGCGGTGAGATAGCCGACATCGACCATCGACTGCAGCACCAGGTCCATCCGCTTCCTCGCCCTGTCGTAATGCTTCGTCGGCGCATAGCGCGAAGGCGCTTGCAGCAGGCCCGCCAGCATCGCCGCCTGTTCGGGGCGCAGTTTTTCCGGTTGGCGATAGAAATAGTGCAGACTGGCGGCGCGCAGGCCATATTGGTTGTCGCCGAAATAGGCATTGGAAAGATAACGTTCGAGGATTTCGTCCTTGGTCAGCCAGGACTCCAGCCAGACTGCGATCAAAGCTTCCCGTGCCTTCCGGGTGAGGGATTGTTCGGGCGTCAGAAAGGTGAACTTGGCGAGCTGCTGGGTGATGGTCGAACCGCCGCCATAACCCGTCCATGCCGCCCGCGCGATGCCGCGGGGATCGACACCCCAATGCGAATAGAATCGCCGATCCTCGATGGCGATGAAAGCCTCGACCACATGGGACGGCAGATCCGCCACCCTGACCGGCGCGTCGACCACCGCCCCCTGCCGGGCAATCGGCGTGCCATCGCTGGCCAGCAGCGTGACCTGCGGCGGAGCGATCGGTTCAAGACTTTTCGATAGCGGCGCGGTGAAGGTCAGCCAGCCGATCAGCAGCGCCAGAACCGCCAGTGACGCCATGATGCCGCGCCCCGTCCACCACAGCTTCGAACGCGAATGCCAGTAATCGCGCTGCCACCACCTGAAGCGGCGTTTCTCCTCGACCGCAAGCGCATCGTCGATCTGGCCGAGCTGCGCATCCCACGTGTCAAAATCCGGCGTTCTTGAAGCCCGTGGGCGCGTACCGTCGTCTTCGTCTTCGTCGAGCGGACGGGTCGATTCGTACAGCGGGTAGAACCCGCCAGGCTGCGCGTCGTCTGCTGCACCGTGACCGGTGCGTGAGCCTTTCCAGAATCGATCAAACAGCGTCATGGTGGCAACCGTGTTACCAGCGTAAGACAGTTGGTAGCAAGACCATGGTTGCGCTCTGCGTCAATAGGGCTGACCGGTTGCAGGCGGAACGGTCATCAGCTCGCCCGCATCGAACGCGGCCATGCAGAGCCGCGATATGGCCGCGTCGCTGGTGCCTTCGCGATGCGTGCCAATCCTGATGCCGACGCCATTGTTGTGAAGATCCATCGCCCTTTCGCGCGGCGGGTTCGCCGAATAGGCTTCGTGGGCGTTGGTGAAGGTCCGTGCATTCTGCGCCCCCAGATCGCGGGCGAGCAGCGCCGATACGAATCACTGCCGGAAGGCATCGCCTGCCCCATTGTGCTGACCCTCCCGCGGAAAAAGCCGGCGCGCCTCGACCGATGCCTTGTCCCTGACGTCCCGAATAATGCTGACATGATGCGGGTGCGTCATCAGATAGAGCTTTTCTGCAGGCGTCAGGCCCGACACAACTCCCTGGATAACCAGTCCATCGGTCATGACTGTGCCCCCTTCAGTCTGTCATGATTTCCGAACTTTCGAACTTTCCGCGATCGTTAAAATCAAAGACCAACCACTGTGAATCAACCGCAGAAAAGCCTTCTTCCGGGCCGATCCAATACACCAGATCGTGATCAGCGAAATATGGGGTGTCGGTCGGTGATCCGAGCACGGCGATCACGTCGGCGCGTGACATGGACGGCACCAGCAGACGGGCGCGCACATCGTCGACCATCTGCCGGCGTGGATAAGGCGCCTCGTACCAGGCGTTTTCGTCAGACCACACGTTTGGGTCGAAGGTCATCGCCGTTCCCTTGCCTCCGTACGCTTGAACATCGGATGCCGTATTGTCACCAGGCGCGCAGGCCGCCGCAAGGCCCAGCACGACCAAGGAAGGGCCAAGGCCAGACATGAAGCGTTTCACCAAGACCATCGCTCCGCACCCTTCTGCAGAGTGAGAATGTCCCGAACCGCGCCGACTGTAAACTGGATTACCGCTTCTTGGCGGCGCCTTCGGGAAGGTCTTCGCCAAACACGCGCTGGTAATATTCGGCCACCAACGTGCGCTCCGCTTCGTCACATTTGTTCAGGAAGCTGAGGCGGAACGAAAATCCGGTTGAGCCGAAAATCGCCGCGTTCTGCGCCCAGGTGATGACTGTGCGCGGGCTCATCACGGTCGAAATGTCGCCGTTGATAAAGCCCTGACGGGTGAGTTCGGCCACCTTGACCATATCGGCAATCAGCTTGTCATCAGCCTCTGGCGTCTTGGACTTGACGATCTTCTGTTCGACTTCAGGCGCAAGGTAATTGAGCGCGACCACCACGTTCCAGCGGTCCATCTGGGCCTGATTGATCGCCTGCGTACCGTGATACAGGCCCGACGTATCGCCAAGCCCAACTGTGTTGGTGGTGGCAAACAGCCTGAACCACGGGTTAGGCGTGATCACCCGGTTCTGATCGAGCAGGGTCAGCCGGCCATCAAACTCCAGAATACGCTGGATCACGAACATCACGTCCGGACGGCCGGCGTCATATTCGTCAAAGGTCAGCGCCACCGGATGCTGAAGCGCCCACGGGAGGATGCCTTCCTTGAATTCCGTGACCTGCAGTCCGTCTTTCAGCACGATCGCATCACGGCCAATCAGATCGATACGGCTGATATGCGCATCAAGGTTGACCCGGATGCTCGGCCAGTTGAGGCGCGCGGCGACCTGTTCAATATGGGTCGATTTGCCGGTGCCATGATAACCCTGCACCATGACCCGGCGGTTGTGCGAAAAGCCTGCTAGGATCGCCAGCGTCGTGTCCGGATCGAACACGTAAGACCCGTCCGTTTCGGGCACATGTTCATTGCCGTGCGAAAAGGCAGGCACCTGCCAATCGACATCGATGCCGAAGACCTCGCGGACATCGACCGTGGTGTCGGGCTGATTGGGCATGGCGTGATCGCCGGTGACGTTTTTGTTTGCAGGAGAAGTCATCGCCGTTTCGGTTAAAGCGCGAGAGCCGCATCTGCAAGCGGTGGTTTGGCAATATTCGCTCGCAATTTTTGCACCCCCGTTCCCCTTGGCCCGCATCATTCCTATATCTTGGATTATGGCCGACCCCGTCGAAACTCTGCGTCTCAAACTGGTGTCCCAGGTGCGCGGCGTGTTTAACGACGCGGCCAATGGCCAGCAGCCGGTTCCCCCATCTGACGATGCGCTGTTTGCCCGCGATACGCCGATCCGCCAAGTCCACGCCGATATCGTCGGGATGATGACCGGCGGGGTACGTGCATTGTTGCTCCAGATGCTTCACCCCCATGCGCTGCAAGGCGTGCTCGATCATTCCAATTTCCGCGAAGACATGCATGGGCGACTGCGACGGACCGCGAGGTTCATTGCCGTAACGACCTTTGGCCACCGCGATGATGCAATGAAGGCGATTGATCGGGTGAATCGTATCCACGCCAAGGTGGGCGGCACCTTGCCGGACGGCACCCGCTATGAAGCGACCAATCCGCGGACATTGGCCTGGGTCCACGTGACCGAGGCGCAAAGCTTTCTGGCGGGCTACATCCGGCATGTGCGGCCCGATATGCCCCTGGCCGAACAGGATGAATATTATCGCCAGTTTGCCGTGATCGCCCGCGCTTTGGGCGCCGATCCGGTGCCGGAAACCCGCGCCGAGGCCGAGGCGATCTTTCGCGAGCTGCGCCATGACCTGCAAGGCTCGGCAGCCGCACGGGAAATCGCGCAGCTAGTATTGAGCCAGCGGCCGCAAGGCTCGCCCCAGGCCGTGCAGGCGATGATTACCGCCGACTCCGTCGCCATGCTGCCCGACTGGGCGCGCACGATGCTGCGATTGCAACGCCCAATGCTGACCGCCCTTCCCGCCCGCGCGGCGACTTGGGGCATGGGACGCACGCTGCGCTGGGCATTCCGCCAGAACGCCCCGCCCACGCGCACTTAAAGACGCGCCGACCCAGACGGCCAATGCCTCAGGCGCGGCGGTTATCAGCGTCGCGCGGCATCATGCCAGCGCCGCGCTGTTCCTGAGCAGCTGATACGCATCGACCACCGCCGTCAGCTTGCTCTCGTGCCGGCGATCGCCGCCGTTGCGGTCGGGGTGGAACCGGCGCACCAGTTCGGAATACCGGCGCCTCAGCCGCGTGCGGTCAGTGTCAGAACCAAGGCCCAAGGTTTCCAGCGCCTGCGCCTCTTCTCTAGAGAAACGGCCCGTGGCCGACATTCGTGCTTCGCGTTCGGCCCGGCTGCGGATGCCGCGTGCACGCGCGGCGATGGCATCGAGCGGATCGGCATAATCGGCCCAGCGCGGAATGCCATCGACCCCCGCATCGGGGCGAAAAGCGCGGGTTTCGGAGCGCCACCCGGCGACCGGAGACTGCGCAGCAAGGATTTCCTCGGCGCTCATGCCCTGAAACCAGTCATAGCCTGCGTTGAACTCGCGCACGTGCTCAAGGCAGAACCAGCGCCAGTCGCCCGGCCCATCAGCGCCATTGGGGCGACCTCCGGGCGCGCGGAACTCGCCCGCCTCGCAGCAGCCCGGCGCTTCGCACAGGCGCCCCGCGCTCTCGACGCGGCCGTGAAATCGTGGTGAAGGCATAGCCTTTGCAAATGGCAATGGGGCTCCCAAGTTCCAACCCATAAATTGCCTTTGCCAGCCTGAAAAAAAGGAAATCTGTGATGACTGGACGTGTTGCCGAAGAAATGCACAGCCTGCTGACCCAGGCCTTTGCGCCGACGCGTCTGGCGATCATCAATGATAGCGGCCAACATTCCGGCCACATGGGCGACGATGGATCGGGCGAATCCCATTTTACCATCGAAATCGACGCACCGGCCTTTGCCGCAATGAACCGCCTCGCCCGCCAGCGCGCGGTGATTGCGGCGCTGGGCGATATTGTCGGTGGGCGGGTGCACGCGGTGGCGATCAAGGCGGGTGTTCCGGGCGAATGAGCCTCAACTCTACCGCCGTGAACCCTAATCCCCAGAATCCCTCACTGCGCCTGCGGCGCGCGGCGCGTGTGATTGTGCTGGACCCGCTGGATCGTGTGCTGATGTTCCGCTTTGACGTGCCGGGCCGTGATCCTTTCTGGGTGACGGCAGGCGGCGAATGCGAGCCGGGAGAAAGTTTTGAGGACGCGGCGCGGCGCGAACTGTTGGAGGAAACCGGCATCACCGCCGATCCTGGCCTCCAGATCGCCCGGCTGACGCCCCAATTCGTCACGGTAGAAGGTGAGCCGGTGCAGGCGGACGAACGCTTTTTCCGCGTTCGCGTGGCCGAAGCGGTTATCGATACCTCGCGACACACCGCAGCCGAACAACGGCTGATGACGCAGCACCGCTGGTTCACCCGCGCCGAGCTTGCCGATTGGCACGAGGCCGTGTTTCCTGAAACCATCCTTGCCATGATCGATGAGGACAACGCCGCATGATCACGCAGACCATCACCCCTGTGACCCACGATCTGGGCGAGTTTACCGTGCGCCGCGTGCTGCCATCCAAAGCGCGCACGATGGTGGGACCGTTCATTTTCGTCGACCAGTTCGGGCCCGCCGATCTGACAGGCGAAGGCATGGCCGTGCGCCCCCACCCCCACATCAATCTGGCGACTGTCACATGGCTGTTCGACGGCGCGATTGATCACCGCGACAGCTTGGGCACCTGCGCCACGATCCGTCCCGGTCAGGTCAATCTGATGACCGCCGGGCGCGGAATTGTGCATTCCGAGCGCAGCCCCAAGGGTGAATTGGCGACCAATCCAGGATTGTTCGGAATGCAGACGTGGCTCGCGCTGCCCGATGGGCTTGAGGAAATTGATCCTGCGTTCGAGGCGGTGACCAATCTTCCTGTCGTTTCCGACACGGGTGCAAAGGCCTGGGTGATCATGGGCGAATTGTGGGGGGCCAAGGCGCCGACCACGACCCATGCGGCCACGATCTACGCAGAAATCGTGCTTGCGCCGGGCGGGTCGATCCCGCTGGATGCCGAGGCGGACGAGAGGGCGGTGATGCTGGTGAACGGCGACGCACAAGTCGATGGCATTGCCTTGGAGCAATACCAGCTTGCGGTGCTGGCGCCCGGTCAGGCGATGCGCCTCGTCAGCCAGAACGGCGCGAGGGTGATGCTGCTTGGGGGTGAAGCGTTCACTACCAAGCGGCACGTGTTCTGGAACTTCGTCAGCTCGGACCGCGAACGCATCAACCAGGCCAAGGAGGACTGGCGCGCAGGCCGCTTTCCCATCGTGCCGGGTGACGAGGACGAATTTATCCCCTTGCCCGACAAGCCCAAGACCGTCAGCTATCCCTGAAATCATATTCGGGAGAGAGTGATGGATTACGCCAGCAGTTTTGGGGGCAAGGTGGCATGGATCACCGGGGCATCATCAGGCATCGGCGCGGCGCTGGCACGGGAACTGGCGACGCGCGGTGCCCATGTGGTGTTGTCAGGACGGGACGAGGCACGGCTTGCCGAAGTTGCCGCCACGTGCGGGGAAACCCTGCTGATCCCCTTCGATGTGCGCGACGACGCTGCGCTGGCCGAAGCGACGGCGAAAGCTATCGCGTGGAAAGGCGGCGTGGACATGGCCTTTGCCAATGCTGGCATCTCGCAACGCAGCCGTGCGCTCAAAACCTCGATGCAGGTCTATCGGGACATCATCGATGTCGATCTCACCGCGCAAATCGCCTTCAGCCAAAGTCTTATCGGGCACATGGCGGAGCGCGGTTCCGGCGCGCTCGGGTTCATCTCCTCGATTGCCGGCAAGGTCGGCGTGCCGATGCGCACCGCCTATTGCGCGGCCAAGTTCGGGTTGGCGGGATATGCCGATGCGCTGCGGGCCGAGCTGACACAGAACGGCGTTAGCGTTCACACGATCTACCCTGGATCGGTTGCCACCAACGTTTCGAAGAACGCGCTGACCGCCGAAGGCACCGCGCGCGGGCGCTCCGACAAGGCGATTGACGAAGGCATCCCGGCTGACGTTGCCGCCCGTCAGATGCTCGACAGTATCGCTGCGGGCGAGCGCGAAATCATCGTGGCCGAGGGCGGCGAATTGGCCATGGGCGAAACGCGCCGCACGCCCGGCGCTCTGTTGGATCAGATGGCGGGCATGGTGGCCAAGGGCTACATGGAAAAGCTGGAGCAGCAGTGATGGCACTCGACCTCAAGCGGGTGCAACTGCCCAACGGCATCAGCCTCAACATCGTCGATGAAGGCCCGGTCGATGCGCCGGTGTTGATTTTCCTGCACGGCTTTCCCGAAAGCCACCGCACCTGGCGGCACCAGATCGCGCATTTTTCCGACCGCTTCCGCTGCATCGCGCCCGACCAGCGCGGGTATCGCGGGTCGTCCAAGCCGCAGGCGGTGGAAGCCTACACGCCCGACAAGCTGATCGGCGATGTGTTTCTGCTGGCCGATACGCTCGGGATCAGCAGCTTCACCATCGTCGGCCACGACTGGGGCGGAGCGATTGCCTGGGGCGTGGCGCTGGGCGGGCAACATGCGCGGGTCACACGCGCGATCATTGCCAATGCCCCGCATCCGTCGATTTTCCAGAAACTGCTATATACCCATCCCGGCCAACGCGCGGCGAGCCAGTATATCCGCGGCTTCCGCAATCCGGCCAATGACGCGCTGATCAAGGAACATGGGCTCACCGGATTGCTGCTGAAAGAGGTCAAATGGGACCGCCCCAGCAAGATGGAGCCGGAAGAACGCGACGCGCTGCTGCTCGACTGGCAGAACCGCGATGCGGCCTTCGGGATGCTCAACTATTATCGCGCCAGCCCGATCGACGTGCCCCTGATGGATGCGCCTTTCGACGTGCCCGGCGGCTATAAGCCGCCGCAACTGCCCAAGCTGACCATCCCGACGCTGGTGATCTGGGGGCTGGACGATCTGGCCCTGCCGCCTGAGAACCTCGATGGGCTCGAAGACATCATCGATCCCTTGACCATCGTCCACGTGCCCGATTGCGGTCATTTCGTTCCGTGGGAAGCGCCCGAAGCGGTCAATGCGGCGATGGAGGCGTTTATGGCGGTATGATCCCGCCATTCCCATTGCCCTTTTGCGTGTGCATCCTTAAATGCGCGGCCAATCATGATCACCCGCAATATTCAAGACAATCCCGGCCAGCTGACCTTCGCTGTCCCCAAAGGGCGCATCCTCGACGAGGCGCTGCCCGTGATGGCGCGTGCCGGGGTTGAACCCGACGCCGAGTTCCACGATCCCAAGAGTCGCGCGCTCGCCTTTGCCACCAACCGGGCTGATATGCGGTTGATCCGGGTGCGCGCCTTTGATGTGGCGACCTTCGTTGCCCACGGTGCAGCGCAGGTAGGGATCGTCGGTTCGGACGTGATCGAGGAGTTCGATTACGCCGATCTTTATGCGCCTGTCGATCTGGGCATCGGGTTGTGTCGCCTGTCGGTTGCACGGCTTGACGGCGACGGGGACAATCCCGGCAGCGTCAGCCACCTCAGGGTCGCAACCAAGTATCCCAGCCTCACCCGCCGCCATTTTGAAGCGACCGGCGTGCAGGCCGAATGTGTCAAGCTGAACGGTGCGATGGAGCTGGCCCCCTCACTCGGTCTTGCGCGCCAGATCGTCGATCTCGTGTCGACCGGCAGGACGCTGAAGGAAAACGGGTTGGTGGAAACCGACGTGATCCTCGATATCTCGGCCCGGCTGATCGTCAATCGCACCGCGCTCAAAACCGACGCTCGCGTGGTAGCCCTGGTCGATGCTTTTCGGCGCGAGGCCGACCTGCGCAGCGAAAAGGCCGCCTGATGATCAATATCCTCTCCACGCTGCAACCCGATTTTGCGAGCAAGTTTGATCGGATTGTCGATGCCCGGCGGGAGTCGGACAGCGATGTCGCAGGTCAGGTCGCTGACATTCTCCGAGCGGTAAAGCTGCGCGGCGATGCAGCATTGGCCGAATATAGCCAGCGGTTCGATGGCTATACACTGGCGCAGGACGCGGATTGGTTTATCCCGCGCGAACGGTGCGAGCAGGCCTATAACGACCTCGCCACCGATTTGCGCGATGCGCTGGAGCTCGCAGCTGCCCGCATCCGTGCCTATCACGAAGCACAGCTCCCGCAGGACCGCGATTATGTGGACGCAGCAGGCGTAAGGTTGGGCGCGATCTGGCGGCCGGTTGATGCGGCAGGGCTGTATGTGCCCGGTGGGCGTGCCGCCTATCCGTCCTCGCTGCTGATGAACGCGATCCCTGCAAGGGTTGCGGGAGTCGAACGGCTGGTGGTGGTAACGCCGACGCCCAAAGGCCTGTCGAACCCGATGGTGCTGGCCGCCGCGCACATCGCGGGCGTGGACGAAATCTGGCGGGTCGGCGGGGCGCAGGCCGTGGGCGCACTGGCCTACGGGACGAACCGCATTCGTCCGGTCGATGTCATCACCGGCCCCGGCAATGCCTGGGTAGCCGAAGCCAAGCGCCAGCTTTACGGCGTGGTCGGCATCGACATGGTGGCCGGCCCTTCGGAAATCCTGGTGATCGCGGATGGCAATAATGATCCGGACTGGATCGCAGCCGATCTGCTCAGCCAGGCTGAACACGATCCGACCTCACAATCCATCCTGATCACCGATGATGCAGGCTTTGCGCGGCAAGTCGAAGATTGCATCGACCTGCAGATCGGGCAGCTTTCAACCGGTAAGACCGCGCGCACCAGTTGGGATGCGCATGGCGTGATGATCGTGGTCAATGATTTGCTGGCCGAGGCTCCCGCTCTCGCCAATCGCTTGGCCGCCGAACACGTCGAGATCGCAGTCGACGACCCGGAACCCTATTTGAAGGCGATCCGCCATGCCGGGAGCATCTTCCTTGGCCGGATGACGCCCGAAGCCGTGGGCGACTATGTGGCCGGGCCGAACCATGTGCTGCCCACCGGACGTCGTGCGCGCTTTTCGAGCGGGCTTTCGGTGCTCGATTTCATGAAGCGCACCAGTTTTCTGGGGCTGGATGCGGCGTCTTTCGCCGCGATCGGCCCTGCCGCCGCAACCCTCGCCCATGCCGAGGGGCTGCCTGCCCACGCCAAGTCCGTGGAACTGAGGATCAAATGAACCAGCCCTCCCGCTCAAAAGCCCGCTCGGCTGCGCGTCTTGCCGCCGTGCAGGCGCTATATCAGCACCACATGGAGGGCACCGCGCTGGCACGGCTGCTCGACGAATTCCATCAGCACCGCTTAGGCCGCACCATCGATGACGATGATTTCGACGATGCCGAATATGCCGATGCCGAAGTGCCATTTTTCGATGACATCGTGCGCGGCGTCGATGCGCGGCGTGACGAGATTGATGCGCTTGTTGGCGACAAGCTTGCCTCCGGATGGACCATTGCGCGGTTGGACAAGACTATGCTGCAAGTGCTGCGCGCCGGCACCTATGAACTGATCGCCCGCGCAGATGTGCCGCCTGCGGTCACGATCAACGAATATGTCGAAGTTGCCAAAGCATTCTTTGACGATGGGCAGGCGAAGTTCGTCAACGGGATCCTTGATGCCGTGGCCAAGGGTGCACGCGCGGGCTAGACCATAGCCTGCACCATGACCGAAACCGATTTCATCACCGCCTTGCGCGCGCTCCCGCTGCACCCTGGCGCACGCGAGCTGGCAGATGATTGCGCGGTGCTGACCATCGGCGCCGAAACGCTGGTCATCACCCATGACATGATGGCCGAAGGCACGCATTTTCGCGAGAGTGCCGATCTGGCGGACGTCGCTTGGAAGCTGGTCGCCACCAATCTGTCCGATCTTGCGGCCAAGGGTGCCGAGCCTGTCGGCGTGCTGCTGGGCCATATGCTCGGACGCGAAGATGCACGATTTCTGAAAGGGCTGCACGAGGCGCTAACCTTCTTCGGCGTGCCGCTGCTAGGCGGCGACACGATTGCGGCACAAGGCGCACGCACCTTTGGCCTCACCGCTATCGGAAGGGCGACCCATGCACCGGTGCCGTCGCGCTCGGGCGCGCAGGTCCGGGATGGCATCTACCTCACAGGCCCGGTCGGCTGCGCGATGCTCGGCTTTGAAGGCGTGACTGAATATCTCGCCGCCTTTGATCGCCCCATGCCGCGCCTTGCCGATGGCCAGGCGCTCGCCCCGCATGTCAGTGCGATAATGGATGTCTCGGACGGGCTGCTGCTCGATAGCTGGCGCATGGCCGAAGCGAGCGGCGCGACCTTCGCCATCGACCCCGCAGCCGTGCCGGTAGCCGACCCTGCACGGAGGGACGCCTGTATGCGCTGGGGCGATGATTACGAGCTTTTGTTCACCACCCCGCCCAATGTTCACTTGCCGGTCGAGGCACACCGGATCGGCACGGTCTTGCACCGTAAGGCCGCCCCGCTGCTGCTGGGTGACGTGCCTCACACCAGCCCCGCCACGCTCGGCTATCAGCACGGCTGACGGATTCGGGATGTGCCGATGGCTCAGTCACCAACGGGATCGTGATTCCGGCAAGCTTTATTATTGGCGCCGCGCCTGTCCCTGCATCGGACAGCATTCACCGGCGCTGAGGCTTTCTTAATCGCCTTCTGTCATGACTTTGCAAGGCGCATGGATCGGCGCGGCATGACAGGGTTAACGACGATGGACATGGGACGTGCGGCCAGCTTTCGCATCAGCAGCGCGCCCGTTGCTCCGGCCGCGCCTGCGCAGGGTCAGTTGCATCTACTTGGTGTCGAGCAACTTGCCGAACCGGCCTTTCTTGCAGCATGGGAACGGCTGGTTGCCCACGCTGCCGAGCCCAATCCCTTTTTCGAACCATGGTTCCTGATGCCCGCGCTGCGCCAATGCGGTGTGAACGACCGGGTCATTACAAAGGCATGGTTCCAAGAAGGACGGCTGACAGGCCTGCTGCCTGTGGTGCGCAGTGCCCGCTATTACAGCCACGTCGTCACGCACGCTACCAGCTGGCTTCATGCCAATGCCTTTTGCGGCGCGCCCCTGATTGCCGCGGGGCATGAAGATGCATTCTGGCGCGACATGCTGGCCCATTTCGATCGCCGGCCGCGCCGCGCGCTGTTTTGGCACCTGCCAATTCTACCCACCGACGGCCCTGTTAACGCTGCGCTGGAACGGGTGCTCTCCGATCGGCCCCGCCCCCATTACATTGCGGCCGAACACAACCGCGCACTGCTGACGGGCGACGCGTCAGCCGATGCCTATTTCGCAGACTCCATGAGCGCCAAGAAGCGCAAGGAGCTGCGCCGTCAGCACAACCGCCTGGCGGACGAGGGCATGCTCGTGTTTGAGCGGCATGACGATGACGCAGGGCTAGCGGACTGGTGCGCCGAATTCCTGGCACTGGAAGCCGCCGGCTGGAAAGGTGCAGGCGGCTCGGCCCTCGCCAGCGCAATCGGCACACACGCCCTGTTTGAACAATCACTGGCAGGCGCTGCGGCGGCCGGACGGCTGCAACGCCTCGCGCTCCGCCTTGATGGCCGCGCCATCGCCATGCTGGTAAACTTCGTCACCCCGCCCGGCGCCTACAGTTTCAAGACCGCCTTTGACGAAACCTACGCCCGCTTTTCGCCCGGAATGCTGCTGCAGCTGGAAAACCTCGCCTTGCTGGAACGGGCAGACATTCAGTGGGCCGATAGCTGCGCGGTTGAAGGCCATCCGATGATCGAACGCCTGTGGCGCGAGAAACGCCGAATAATCAGCCGCAATATCGCCATTGGCGGACCCGTCAGGCGCGGCCTGTTCCGCCTGCTGATGGCCTACGAGACCCGTCCGAGGAATGCCCGATGAACGCCCCTGCCCAATTTGCCGACGCGCGCTCCGCCTGCGTTTTCACAGAACAGGCGCGCCGCCGCTTTGCCGCGAATTATCCCGAAACGCCGCATATTCTGGCCCACAACCTGACCAGCCACGCGCTGCTGGAGATCGAGGCGCTGGCGCAGTTGGCCGAGCGTCTGCCGATCACATCGGTGGAGTATAATCGCGGCGATCTGCCGATCGGTATCGATGGCAAGCCCGAATCGAACGGGCTGACGATCGCCGAGACGATCCGCAAGGTGGCCGAGGCGGAAAGCTGGGCCGTGCTCAAGAATATCGAACAAGTGCCCGCCTATGAGGCGCTGCTGCTGAGCCTTCTGGACGAAATCCGCCCTGAAATCGAAGCCGCGACTGGTGCGATGCTGACGCCGCAGGGGTTCATTTTCGTCTCAAGCCCCAATTCGGTCACGCCCTATCACTTCGATCCCGAACACAACATCCTGCTGCAGATCCGCGGTAATAAGGTGATGACCCAGTTTCCCGCTGGCGACACGCGCTTTGTGCCGGACGAAAGCCACGAGACCTACCATTCAGGCGGCCCGCGCGAATTGCGGTGGGATGATGGCTTTCTGGCCCACGGGCAGGCCTTTTCGCTCCAGCCCGGAGAGGCGCTGTTTGTGCCGGTCATGGCGCCGCATTTCGTGAAGAACGGCCCTACCCCGTCGGTGTCGCTTTCGATCACGTGGCGCAGCGAGTGGAGTTACCGCGAAAGCGATGCGCGAATCTTCAACGCGATCCTGCGGGAACGCGGTGTCACACCCACCGCGCCAGGGCGCTGGCCGCACCAGAACTTTGCCAAAGCCTATGCCTTTCGCGTGATGCGCAAGCTGGGATTGACGGGGGCGTGACGCCCAAGCATGGCCTTGCGGCATGAGCGAAACACCCACGAAGGAAGAACTGGTCGCCGGCCTCATCGGGCTGTTGACCGTGGAAAAACGCGCCGCTGACGTTTTTGCAGGTCCGCCGCAGGTCGATGGAATCGGTCGGGTCTTCGGCGGCCAGGTGCTCGCTCAGGCGTTGCAGGCTGCGCAAGGCACCGTCACCGACGGGAAGCGCGCCCATTCGCTCCACGCCTATTTCCTGCGCGGCGGGCGCGAGGGCGCACCGATCGAATACCGTATCGAACGGGATTTTGACGGGCGCAGCTTTGCCAACCGCCGTGTGGTCGCAGCGCAGGAGAACGATGAAGGCATCGCCGTTCCGATTCTCAACCTCACCGCCAGCTTTCAACTGCCTGAGGACGGATTGGAGCACAGCGATTCACCGATGCCCGACGTGCCACGCCCCGATGATCTGCGGTCCGATATGGAGCAGCGCCGCGAGATTGCCGAACAATGGGGCGACCGCCTCAGCGATGCCCAGCGCCGCATGATGCTGCGTTCTCGCCCGATTGAGATGCGCACCACTGATCGCCTGCATTGGATGAGCAGCGAGCCGCGCGAACCCCGCGCGCATTCGTGGTTCCGGGTTGCCGCCCCCATTACAGGCGCGCACGACACGCCCGAATTGCACCGTGCCATCATGACCTATGCCAGCGACTATACCTTGCTCGGCACCAGCGCGTTGCCGCATGGCCTCAGCTGGATGCGAAACGAACTGGTCGGCGCAAGTCTTGATCACGCGCTGTGGTTCCACCGGGATGCGCGGGCGGATGAATGGCTGCTCTACGCCACAGATGCGCCGTGGTCGGGCGGCGGGCGCGGGTTCAATCGCGGTCGGATCTTCAACCTTGCCGGCGAGCTGGTGGCCAGCGTCGCGCAGGAAGGCATGATGCGCAAAAGGGTTGCCCGCTAGAGCGACGGCGCGCAGCGCCGCAAGCGGGGCAAAACACGCTAATGCGCCAGCAAGATCGGCATTTGCGGCGCATTCAGCATCCGGCGCGTCACACCGCCCAGAAGCATTTCCGCCAACCGTGAGTGGCCATATGCGCCCATCACCATCAGCCCGCATTCGCGCATCTGCGCAGCCGAAAACAGAGTGTCGGCAATGTGGGCCTCGCCGCGCGGGATTTCCACGATCTCGCAGTCGATCCCGTGGCGGCTGAGATATTTTGCACCGTCGGTTGACGGCAGGTCCGCGCGCCCCTTTTCCCTGTCCTGGGTAATGTTCACCAACGTGACCGTGCAGGAACATGCCAGAAGCGGCACCGCGGCGCGCAGTGCGTGGGCCGCTTCGGATGAACCGTTCCAGGCGACCAGCATCGGCGCGCTGAGATCAAGGCTGGTCGCGCTTTCCGGCACCACCAGCACCGGCACCGACGCCTTCATTACCACATCCCCCACCACGGCAGATGCCCCATGGCCATCGGCCCGCGCTTCGGCCGGGCCGAGGATCACGACATCGGCCAGCGGCGAGGCTTCGAGCAGGCGGTGCGCCGCAATGCCATAAACAAAGCGCCAGTCCCAAACCGCGCCTTCATGCTCCAGCTCCGTTTCGATCTGGCGCCGCAGCTGTTCGGCGTTTGCCTTGATGACGGGCATCGCCACTGCGATCGCCGAGCCGTAGACATCGCCCGGCGCAAACACATCATAGCTTACCGCCTGAAGGCAGGTGATGTGGCCATTGGTGGCTCTCGCGATGTCGAGCGCCACATGTAGGCGGGCGCGCATGGCCGTGTCGTGATCGATATGAAGCAAGATGGATTTCATGGCGTGTCTCCCACTGATGTCACCGATCATCAGCGCAAACGGCCTCGCCTGCCTTGATCGGGATCAAGTCTGCGCAGTGCAGCTTGCCACCCTGCCCGCAATCGCGCATCCTGACAGCAGGGAGAGACTGTTATGCAGATCACGCGCCACCCGCCGGTCAAGGCCTCGCTCCAGCCGTCGAACCATCCGTATCTGACAGGGCCGTGGACGCCGCTCCACGAAGAGACGGATGTTGCCGAACTGCCGGTGATTGCAGGCGAAATCCCCGCGGACATCGACGGCATTTACCTGCGCAACACCGAAAACCAGGTGCATCAGCCACTGGGCCGCCATCACCCGTTTGATGGCGACGCCATGATCCATCAGGTCAACATTGCGGGCGGCAAGGCAAGTTATCGCAACCGTTTCGTGCGCACCCACTGTTTCGAGGCGGAGCAGATCGCAGGGCAGAGCCTGTGGGGCGGGCTGATGGACCCGTGGGGCACGAGCCTGCGCCCCGGCTTTGGCGCGCATGGCGGACTGAAGGATACCGGCTCCACCGATATTACCGTTCACGCCGGGACAGCCTATGCAACGCTGTATCAGTGCGGTGAGGCATGGATGCTCGATCCGATGACGCTCGCCAGCCGGGGCAAGGCGCCGTGGGTGCCCTTGGACGGCATCTCGGCGCACCCCAAGGTCGACGAAGCGACCGGCGAGCTGATGTTCTTCAACTACTCCAAACACGCGCCATTCATGCATTATGGCGTGGTCGATCGCACGGGGAGCCTGGTTCATTACACGCCCATCCCCCTGCCCGGCCCGCGCCTGCCGCATGACATGGCGATCACGCCGAACTGGTCGATCCTCAACGATATGCCGCTGTTCTGGGACGAAGACCTGCTGCGCCGTGACATTCACGCTGCGCGCATTCACGAAGGCATACCCACCCGCTTCGCGCTGATCCCGCGTTATGGCCAGCCTGAAGACATCCTATGGTTCGAAGCTGCGCCGACATACGTGCTGCATTGGACAAATGCCTATGAGGACGGCGACGAGGTGATCCTTGAAGGGTATCATCAGGACAAGCCGATGCCCGATCCGATTGAGGAAATGGGCCGGTACAGTCACATGATGGCCTATGTTGACGAGCATTCGTTCCAATCCCGCCTGCACCGCTGGCGGTTCAACGTGAAAACGGGCGAAACCCGCGAAGAACGCCTGACCGACCGCATCGTCGAGTTTGGAATGATCAACCCGGCCTACGCCATGCACAAGAGCCGCTATGTCTGGTCCACCACCACCCGCCCCGGCTGGTTCCTGTTCAACGGCTATGTCCGGCATGACACCGAAACGGGCGAGGAACAGGTCTACCGCCTGCCTGAAGGCGTCTATGCCAGCGAAAGCCCGATGATCCCCCGCAAAGGGGCAATCACCGAGGACGATGGTTACCTGATCACCTTCCTGATCGACGAGAATACCGGCACCTCCGAATGTGCGATCCTGGATGCAAGAGATATCACCAAAGGTCCGATTTGCCGCCTCGCGCTGCCGCACAAACTGTGTTCGGGCACCCATTCGGTTTGGGTCGAACACGATCAGCTGCGCGCAGATGCAGCCTTCCACGCGCGCCGCTTTGCGCAGGTCTGACGTCTCCCGTCGAGGTGGCTTTATCGCTCGTCACCAGCACGCTTGCGTCCGATGTGTCTGAAGCCTAGCGCCCCGCTGCTGCCATCCTACCCTCGGGGACCGTTCACATGACCTTGCGCCTTGCCCTTGCCGTATCGACCGCGCTGCTGTTGACCGCCGCACCTGCGTCTGCGCAGATCGATACGCAGCCCGTGGCCGCCACAACCGCATTGTCGGAACACGACAAACTGTTTGCGCTGTTCGATGATGCGGACGCGCGCGAACTGGCGCTTAATCCACTTTCGCGGCTGTTTCGCGGTGAGGAGGAAAATGCCGACCGTCTGGGCGACCTGCTGACCGATTCCGCTTTTCTGGCCGGCCGCACCGACATCAAACTCAACTTGGCGCTGCTCGCCGCGATTGACCGCGCCAAGCTCTCCGAAACCGATCAGCTTGCCTACGATGTGTTCAAATATAACCAGGAACACGCGCTGGAGGGCTATACAGATGACATGCGCGCGCTGACCGAGGTGCGCCCGCTCAATCACTTTTACGGGCTGCACACCTTCTACCCCAGCTTTGCGAGCGGCACCGGCGTTGCACCGTTCAAGACCCTCGCCAATTACGAGGACAACCTGTCGCGTCACGATGATTACATCGCCTTTGTCGACCGCGCGATCGGCAAGTTCCGTGATGGCATGGCCAGCGGCGTGGTCGAGACCAGGCTGACCGTTGGGATCATGGTCACCCAGCTCAATACACAGCTGGACACCGCGATAGCGGATTCGATGTACATGGCCCCGGTCAAAACCTTTCCCGAAATCATCTCACAGGCCGACCAGGCCCGCCTGAGTGCCGCTTATGCCGCCAAGACTGCCGAAATCTACGCAGCCAACGCAAGGCTTCGCGATTTCCTGCGCGACGAATACTTGCCCGCCGCGCGCGACAGCATCGGTCTTTCCCAGATGAAGGGCGGCGGCGAGCTTTACGCCCGTCTGGTGGAAGATTCGACCACGCTGCCGCTCGATCCCGAAACGATCCACCAGCTTGGTCTGTCGGAAGTCACGCGGATCAAAACCGATCTCGAAAGGCTGAAAACCGAAGTGCGGTTCGATGGCTCGCTCAATCAGTTCTTCGATTATGTCCGCACCGATCCCAAGTTCCAGCCCAAAAGCCGCGAGGCGCTGACGCAATCCTATTACGATATCGGCAAGCAGGTCGATGCCAGGATCGGCGATTACTTCTCGCTGATCCCCAAGTCGCCGCTGGAAATCCGTCCCTATGACACCTCGACAGAGGAGTTCGAGGCGGGCGGTTCTTACCAATCGGGCTCTGCCGACGGAGCACGGCCGGGGGTGTTCTATTTCAACGCCTATGACCTTCCGAGCCGCCTGACGACAGGTAACGTGACGCTTTACCTCCACGAAGGCGCGCCGGGGCACCATTTCCAGATCAGCCTGGCACAGGAGAACGAGGCGCTGCCAGCATTCATGCGGTATGGCGGCACCACCGCCTACGTCGAAGGCTGGGCGCTTTATGCAGAGACACTGGGTTACGAGATGGGTTTCTACGATGATCCCTGGAACCGTTACGGCACCTTGCAGGATGAACAGCTGCGCGCGATGCGGCTGGTGGTGGATACCGGCATCCATGCCAAAGGCTGGACCCGCGATCAGGCGATCGATTTCATGATGAACAATTCAGGCATGACCCGCACCGAAGTGGTGGCCGAGGTGGACCGCTACATCGCCATCCCCAGTCAGGCGCTGGCTTACAAGATCGGTGCGCTCAAGATCCAGGAGTTGCGTGAGCGGGCCGAAAAGGCGCTCGGCAGCAAGTTCGACATCAAGGCATTTCATGCCGAGGTGCTCGATACTGGCGGGCTGCCACTGACGGTGCTGGAGAACAAGATCGAACGCTGGATCACGGCGCAACTGGCGGACTGATCCGCACCGCAGGCCACGATTTTGCCTCAATTCGTCGTATCTCGCGCCCCGGTTGCCCGCAGATAGGGTAACCGGATGTTCGGCGTTCATCTGCGCGCAAGGTGTCGGTCAACAACCACGCGGCACACCGAACACGATCAACGGGCCACCATACGGGATCGCGGCCCCATCACCGGAGCAAGACCACTGTGAACACCACCATCCGCACCGCACGCAAATTCGCGTTGATCGCCCTTCTTGGCGCGGCATCTGCCACCGGACTGTCGGCCCAGACGCAGCCTCCCGCCACGGATCAGGGCGAGGTTCTGACCACCGTTTACGGCTCGCTCCCGCCACTCGCGGAAATGTCTGAAGGGCCCAAGGTCAGCGGCATCATTTCGGCACGCAGGGGTTCGCGCCTCCAGATCACCGCCGATGACGGCACCACCACCATGATCACGCTGCACCCCGAAACCGAAATCCGCACCCGTGGCGGTTTCCTCGGCATCGGCAACAAGGCCTTCGATCAGAACGCGCTTATCAATGGCTTACCCGTGATTGTGAAGACCGGGCAATATGGCGAAGGCCTCGTCGCCAGCGAAGTGCGCTTCACCAGCGACGATCGCCAGATTGCGGCAATGATCCGCGGCGGCACCCAGCAGCAGTTCGGCGAACAGGGCGCTGCCATCCAGCAGAACAGTGCCGCCACCGAAGCACTGCGCGGACGGCTGGGCGATATCGACAAGTACAATCTCAAAAGCACCACCAACGTCTATTTCGACACAGGCCGGTCGATGCTGACACCGGCCGCCAAATCCGAACTGTGCGCCGCGGCGCAGACGGCCAATGCGAACGAGAATTCGCTGATGCTGGTTCTCGGTTACACCGACTCCACCGGCTCGCAGGAGGTCAATCAGACCTTGTCCGAAAAGCGCGCCGCAGCCGTGGTCAATCACCTGCAGCAGGTCTGCAAGTGGAAGCCCTACCGGATGCTGACGCCCACCGGCATGGCCACCGCCGATCCCGCCGCCGATAACACCACCTTCGCAGGTCGCGCACAAAACCGTCGCGTTTCGGTGAACGTGCTGGTCAGCAAGGCGCTCGACGGGCAGTAACGCTCGCAAGAGGGGCAGGCGTTGGCGGGCCTGCCCTTCAGTGCCCTAACACGAACATGTTGATGGTCAGGCGCCCTGCGCCCGGATCGTCGGACAACGCAGCAGGATCGGGAATGATGCCCGAATGCAGTTGCCGCCCGCGATAAAGCGCCATGCGGTCGGCCCGCGCTTCGACGGCGCCGATTTGTTCAAACGCCTGGCTGTCCTCCGAGGGGTAGCCCGGCGCTGGCGGGCCGAATTCCTGCAAGTCTTCGTCCAATCCGGCAGCGTAGGCCGCCTCGCGCGCGGGCGTGATGGCCTCGAAACCCGTGCGGCGATGGCGATAGAACGCCGTTCCGCCGCTTTCCGGCCCATCCAGATAATGCATGATCGCCACGCGCCCCGCATCCGAATGATCGTGATGCGGGATGCGCTGGCGGGGCGACAATTTTTCCGGCGTCAGCGTCACCAGCGAAAACGCCGCAATTTCACACTGCACGCCCCGCGACAAGCCGAACACCCGTGCCATGATCTGCATCATCAGATCGCGCCGCAGGTCGAGATAGGCTGGGTCCGCCAGTGCGCGCCGGCCCGGATAGTCCACCCCAGCGGGATGATACTGCGCTGCCCTACCCATGGCGCGCAGTCGTTCAGGCTGACCGGTGAAGTTGTCGATGATCACCAGCGGCTCACCCTCGCGGCCCAAGCGTTCGACGGTGACGGAGGCTTCGGGCAGGATCATGCGACGCGTCTAGCCGCCCGCGTGGTAGAAATCATAGACCTTGCGCGCCACCGTGGCGCTCACGCCGGGGGCGCGTTGCAGGTCTTCCAGCGCGGCGGCACGCACCTTGCTGGCGGTGCCGAAGTGCAGCAGCAGCGCGCGTTTGCGGGACGGGCCGACACCAGGGATTTCATCGAGCGGGCTGGCCGTGATCGCCTTTGACCGCTTGGCCCGGTGCGCGCCGATGACATAGCGGTGAACCTCATCCCGCAGGTTCTGCAGATGGAACAGCAGCGGCGAATTGACGGGGAGCATCTTCTCGCGCCCGTCAGGGAAGTGGAAGACCTCGCGCCCGTCGCGGCCGTGATGCGGGCCTTTGGCGACACCGACAACAGCGACCTCGTCAGCGATGCCGATGTCCGTCAATACGCGCATGACGCTGGAAAGCTGGCCCTTGCCACCGTCGATCAAAAGCAGGTCCGGCAGGATGGTTTCGTGTCCGCCTGGCTTGGCCTCCGCACCGGCCTCCCCTTCCGCAAAGTTGCGGAACCGGCGCGCCATCACTTCGCGCATCATCGCGAAATCATCATTGGTTTGCGCCTCGCGGATGTTGAACTTGCGGTACTGGCCTTTTTCGAACCCGTCCGGCCCCGCCACCACCATCGCGCCCACCGCCTTGGTGCCTTGGATGTGGCTGTTGTCATAGACCTCGATCCGCTGCGGCGGGGTGTCGAGTTCCAGAAAATCGGCCAGTTCCCGGTTCAGTCGCGCCTTGGTGCCGGTTTCTGCCAGGCGCCGTTCCAATGCCTCGACCGCGTTGCGCTGAGCCTGCACCATCAGCTTGCGCCGGTCGCCGCGCTCGGGGATGGAAATGCGCACCTTGCGGCCCGCAAGCTCGCTCAAGGCCGCTTCAATCAGCTCGCACTCGGGCAGATCGCGGTCGACCAGAATCGTCGGCGGGGGCGGCACTTCTTCGTAGAATTGCAGCATCACATCAGCCAGCACCTGCGCTTCTTCCACATCATTGGTGTGGCGCGGAAACAGCGCGCGGTGGCCCCAGTTCTGCCCGCCGCGGATGAAGAAGGACTGCACGCTCATCTGCCCGCTCTTGGCCGCCAGCGCGAATACATCCGCGTCGCCAAGCCCTTGCGCATTGATCGCCTGCGAGCCTTGAATAAAGGTCGCTGCGCGCAGCCGGTCGCGCAGCATCGCTGCCGTTTCGAATTGCAGGTTCTCGGCAGCCTCGGCCATTTGGCGTTCCAGATCAGCTTGGACCGCGCCCGATTTGCCGGACAGGAAATCCTTTGCCTGCCGCACCAGCGCGTCATAGCCCGGCGCGTCGATCCGCCCCACACACGGCGCTGAACATCGCTTGATCTGATACAGCAGGCATGGCCGGTCGCGGTTGTTGAAAAAGCTGTCGGTGCAGGACCGCAGAAGAAACAGTTTCTGCAGCGCGTTCAGGGTGCTGTTCACGCTGCCGGCGCTGGCGAAGGGGCCGTAGTAATTGCCCTTGGCCCGCCGCGCGCCGCGATGTTTCTGAATGCGCGGGAAGGCATGGTCGGCACGCAGCAGGATGAACGGAAAGCTTTTGTCATCGCGCAGCAGCACGTTGAACGGCGGCCGGAACCGCTTGATCAACTGCGCTTCGAGCAACAGTGCCTCAGCCTCGGAATTGGTGGTGATGATCTCCATGCTGCGGGTCTGGCTGACCATGCGCTGCAAACGGCCCGATAGGCCCGCAATCTGGGTGTAGTTTGCCACCCGCGCCTTCAGGCTGCGCGCCTTGCCCACATAGAGAACCTCGCCGCGCGCGTCGAGCATCCGGTACACGCCCGGCACAGGCTTAAGCACCTTCACCGTATTGCGGATCGCCTCGATCCCGCCTTCCAAATCGGGCTGAGCGCTGGAAACGGTGTAGGCGGCGCGTTCCTCGTTGAATCGCTCTGAGCCCCCAGGGCCTTGGGACGGATAACCGGGGGTGCCTGCGGGGGTCTTGGCCATTCCTGCCAGATAGGGACTGGTCCCCCATCTGTCCAAGCCGGAACGCCCGCCAATCGACAGGCATGATCGGTCAGCACCACGAAAACGGGGCGCAGGTGTTTAGCCCGCGCCCCATTTGTCTAGCGATACGAAGTGTTCAGGCTGCGGTGATGGCCTGTTCGATGTCGTCGATCGAATGGTTTGTCAGAGCCTTGCCGACTTCGCCGAGCAGGCACTTTTCCAACTCGCCATGATAATGCCGCCGGATTTCGCCCAAGGAGCGTTTGTCGGCCACAATGATCAGGTTGTCGACCTTGTTGGTCAGCACCTGATGATTGATCCAATCAGCCGCCGCCGCGACGTGTGCAGCTTCATCCAGATCGTTGCCACTGTGCTGGCCGCTGGTGATGGAGTGGCGCATCTTGCCCGAGCTGCGATTGGTGGGGTCAAGATCGGGCGTGCCGATCAGGTCGAGCTGCGGGTGCGCGACGTCACCCTTGTTGCGCAACCAGATGAACCGCTCGCCATCAACCACGGCAACATGTGCGCCTTCGGGAATATCCATGGAGTAAGCTCCTAAATCAAATGAAGGTGGAGTCAGGCACGGTGGCGATCGGCTTTGCCGAACACCGTATCCAAGCGGCTGACCATTGTGCCGAGGGCAGAATTGACAGCGTCGAACGGCTCTTCAGCGCGTTCTGATACGAAGATCGGCGCGCCATTCTTCGGGCGTGCCTCAATCTTCGCTTCCACGCCATCGCTGCGGTTGCTGTCACCATCAACATCGCTGACGTGAACCTCAATCGTGGTCAGACGCGATCCGAAGCGCGTTTCCAATCGCTCTGTGATGCGCTCGCGCACCTTGTCGCCCAGATCGGCGTTGCCATCGATGGCATTGTCGGAGTTGAAGCGGATATCCATGATCAGCGCACCTTCCTGCTGCGTTCCAGCGCGGGACGCTGGCCTTCGGCGTCGAACGCCCCCGATACAGGCTCGTTCTGATTGCGTTCGGCAATGGGGCCATCGCCTGCGGTGTCCTGCTGTCTATCAAGGTGATCTTGCGCGGGCGCGTTGTCGGTCTTGATCTGCATCGCCTTGTCGGCAATGTCCTTCTGGGTCTTGTCGGTCATGTTGCCACGTCCTCCTTGTTTTTATGATGATCCCGGACACTCAGGCCGAGCGTGCGGGCTTCGGTTAATCAACAGGATATGGAGGGCGAATGTTCCATCTGCGCTGGCAAAGGCGGCAGGCTGAGCCAATTGAGCCGACACGGCGACCAAACCGGACATCATTGGCAACAGCTTGCGCAGGCCCTATCGCGGGGTGGTGAACACACATGACGTCATCATCCTGGGCGCAGGCGCGGCTGGGCTTTTCGCTGCCGGGCAAGCCGGGCAGCGCGGGCGCCGTGTGGCCCTGTTGGAAAAGGCGGATGCGCCAGGGAAGAAAATCCTGATCTCGGGCGGGGGGCGTTGCAACTTCACCAACCTTGGCGCGGGGCCGGACAACTACCTTTCGGCCAACCCCCATTTCGCCAAAAGTGCGCTGGCGCGTTACACGCCCGCCGATTTCATCGCGCTGGTCGAAGCCCACGGCATCGCATGGCACGAAAAAACACTGGGGCAGTTGTTTTGCGACGGATCGGCCAAACAGATTGTGGCGATGCTGCTCGACGAATGCCCGTCTGACACAGTGTCACTGACCTGCGAGGTCGATGTGGCGCACGTGGCGCGGGATACCGACGGCATCTTTACCGTCACCGCTGCCGATGGCCGCATATGGCGCGCGCCAGCCTTGGTCATCGCCACCGGTGGGCCTTCGATCCCCAAGATGGGCGCGAGCGACTTTGCCTATGGTCTTGCACGGCAATTCGGGCTGAAGGTGGTTGCGCCCCGCCCTGCCCTCGTCCCGCTGACATTGGGGGGCGAAGATGCACTATTCCGGGAATTATCGGGCGTCGCTGCCCCGGTGCGCGCACGCGCTGGGGCGGGCAAGCTGAAGGCCGAGTTCACTGAAGCGGCGCTGTTCACGCATAAGGGCCTTTCAGGCCCGGCGATCCTGCAGGCCTCGTCCTACTGGCGGCATGGTGAGGAGGTAGGCATCACGTTCCTGCCCGATGCTGCGACCGATTGGCTGATCGCAGCCAAGCGTGACCGCCCGCGCTCGCATCTGCGCACCTTGTTGCGCGAAGCTCTGCCCGCAAGGCTCGCCGATGCGCTGGCAGATCGGCTGGGATTGGAGCGGGAATTGGGCAATCTGTCAGACAAGGATTTACGCAGCGCCCAAGCACGTATGGCCGACTGGCGCTTCGCCCCCAACGGCACCGAAGGGCTTGCCAAGGCCGAAGTCACCGCAGGGGGCATCGCCACGGCGGAACTTTCCAGCCGGACAATGGAAGCCACCAAGGTGCCGGGGCTCTATGCCATTGGTGAGGCCGTGGACGTCACCGGGTGGCTTGGCGGCTACAACTTCCAATGGGCGTGGGCGAGCGGCTTTGCCTGCGCCGAGGCGCTCGCCCAGAAGTCTGATTAGAACAACTTTCTAAGGTCGATCCCAAGGTACAGACCCAGCGGATCAATCACGAAGGGCTGGTAATTGACCGGCGTCTCGCCCGCCGAATCCTGCACGCTGCGTTGTGCGTCAAACAGGTTGTCGGCGACGAGGGAGACGCGGAAGTCCTTGAGGACGCCTTCGTTCTTGCCCGTCACTTCGCCCATATTGGCAAAGATGCGCAGATTGAAGGTGGCGATGTCATCAAAGAACAGGTCGCTGCTGCCGACCGCGCCGTCGAGCCGGGTTTCGCCCGTGTAGATGCCGGAAAGGCGGAAGCCGACACCCTTGCCGAACAAGCCTGCTTCGAGCCTGCTTGAATGGCGCGGCTGGCCAAAGGCACCGGTGGCTTGCCCGTCAAGCTGATCGAGCGGCGCGAGGCCAGGGGCGATCAGGATTTGATTGGCGAGTTCGATCGTGTGCGTCAGGTTGAAGAAATATCGCCAGCCGGGGAAACTGCGCTGGGCCAGCGGGTTGAAGGCCGGCCCGCCCGCAGGCGCACCGCCGCCTGCCGCCGGAGGGCCGCCTGCGCCGCCAGCGGCGGGAGTGGCCGCGCAGAAGCGTTGCTGGAACTGCGCCAGCGCCTCGGGCGGAATTGTGCCGTCGGGCAACCGCGACCGGTCGAGCGCCATCTTGATGAAGGCTGGATCCATGCCCGGCAGCTCGGCCGAGACATCTTCACCGCGGTCGATTTTGGCGACCAATCCCGCTAGCACTGCCACACCGTCGGGCCCACACGCCCGCTCACGAAACGCGGCAAACGGCGGCGGAAGGGTCGCAGCGGTGCCGCTACCACCCCCTGCCGCTGCCATTGTCGCCGGGTCAATCGCGCAGATGCGGGTGCGGAACTGTGCCAGGCGCGCCGGATCGATGGCTCCATCCGCGCCGCGCAATCGTGCCAACATCGGGGCGAGGCGTGCCGGATCAATACCGGGAAACTCAGCCGAAACATCTGCGCCGCTATCGATTGCGGCGACCAGCTTTTCGAGAAACACCTGACCATCATCGGCGCACAACCGCGTGCGGAAGGCCATGAACTGCTCGCGCTGCTCGGGTGTTGCTGCGCTACCTGCTCCAAAGCCCATACCGCCCGCTGGCCGTCCACCCTGCGCTGCTTGCGCAGCGGGGGCCGCACCAGTGGTCGGGCCAGTGGTTGGGGGCGCAGGCTCAGGTGCAGCCGGTGGCGTGGCTGCCGGAGCGCCGCCGCCAAATCGCCTGCCGCGCCCGCCACCCTCGCCCTCAGCCGGGGCGCCGATGCTGCCGTTGGTCGAGAAGGTGAACTGGATCCGGTCTGCCCGCGTCTCGGCAAAACTGACCTGACGCCGGTCGATCGCGATCAGGCGACCATCGGCGTCGCGCGTCACCCGGCCCGGAAACGCCGCTTCGATGTCGGACGTGATTTGCGGGAAACCGCTCACCACGTTGTCCGAACGGTTGCGGATGTAGTCCACCCCGAAACGCGAGTTTTCCCAGAACGGCAATTCCCAGTTGGCCGAGAACTTCCAGTCGCGCTGGGTTTCTGCCGGGAGATCGGGATTGCCGCCAGTGCGCACATCGGCGAGCACCGTTTCACCGCGCACAAAATCAAACACGGGCACGTTGAAATTGGTGATCTGCGGGTTGCCCAGCGTGGTCAGCCCCGGCGCGACTTCGCGCAAGATATAGGTCGCCGACAGATCAAGCCCGTCGAACGGCTGCCATGTGATGCCAGCGTTCCAGTCCCCCAACACACCAAAGTCGCTGAGATCTTCGATCCCCGCCTGAAGGTTCAGCGTGAATGTGCCAAGCGCATCAGCGAATTCCTCGCGCGTGCTGGTCAATGGCACCACAAGATTGGCGCCTGTCGAAAGCTGGCGACGGGTCAGCGCAACGTCGGTCGACGAGCGCGTGTCGGCGCTCTCGATTCGTTGCCAGTTCAGCCCGACATCGAAGGTCGCCAGGACTTCTCCCGCAGGAAGCGAGCCGACCGGGCCTTCCAGCGTGGTGAGCGAACTTCCGGTGATCGAACGGCTGCGCGCCACGTCGAAACCGTTGGCCGTGTCACCGGGCAGAGGCCCATCAACAGCCAGCGCTCCGGCCAATGCCGCGTTTTCGAAGACCTCAAGCTGATCCGGTGTCAGGCGCCGGTCAATCTCGGTCTCGCTTTCGGCAAACGACCCGTCGAAGGTGCTGGTGAGGCGGAAGGCGTTGACCCGCTTTGTCACCGAACCCGCCGTCGAGACGGTGTCCGTAGAGGATCGGCGCGCCAGCGGCGTATCGCCGCCAAAGGTGCGGAAGGTTCCAGGGCCCGCTTCAACGGCGCTCAGCACAATGCTGTTCAACCCATCAAGGCTGCGGCTTTCGCTGCGATCGTAATTGAGGTTGGCACTGAGTGACGTGCCGCTGTCTATGATGGCCTTGGCCCACGAAAGGTTGGCTTCCAGTCCGAAGGTATCGGCCAACAGGCTGCGGAACTGCGCCGGATCAGGATCGCCCGGCACTAGTGAAACCGACCCTTCGGTCTGCCGGATATTGCGTTCATCCTCGGTCAGAATGGACGTATCCTGCACCTCGATGTTGGCATTGATGCGCCCGCCATCGGCAATCTTGAGAATGCCAAGCTGCTGTTCGGTGCTGACGTAGCCGCCGCGCGAGGGCGCCTCAAACTCCAGATCGATCTGCCGGTTGGAGTAATTGTCCTTGAGGATGAGGTTGATGACCCGGCGATCAGGCGGAAAGCCGAACCGCTGGGCGACTTCTTCCGGGAACACTTCGACCCGCGCGAGCGCTTCGGGCGGGTAGTTGGCGAATTCGCGGAAGGAGCCAATGCGGATGCCATTGACGAGAATCACCGGCTGGCCGCCGCCGCCGCGTCCGCGTGCAGATCCGGTGCGGGCGCTGATCTGTGCAATGAGGTCCGTGATCGACGTGACACCCTCGGCAGCAATCGCGGTTTCATCGAGTTCGAGCAGCGGAGCCTGATCCACGAACAATTGCCCGCGCAGCCGGCCGGACCGGACGACGATCTCGTTGCCCGTGTCGCCGGTGTCGCTGGCGCTGTCAGGTTCTTCCTGTTCAGGCGCTGCCGCCGGGTCGGGCTGCGGCTGCGCGGTTGCACCCGCCTCTGCCGACAACGGCAAAGCGAGAACAAGGGCAAGAGCACACGTGCCAGCGCGCAAACCGGCGCGGGAAAGCGGGGAGAGGTTCATTGAGTCCCTTTGAAAACAATTCTTGTAGAAGGGCGGCATCTAACCGCTCCCTTTGCGGCCGGGTGTTTACGCAGATTGACGGCGCCGAGATGCACGATGCTCCCTGAACCGGGCCTGCAAGTGCCCGTATATTATGGGCCTAACGCACGAGCCTTCCCTTTTGGTTCCCGCATCGCTAAAGCGCCTCCCCACATCGACGGGCGTATTGTGCGCCGCAAAAGATCCAAAGGAATTACATGGCCAAGGAAGAACTCCTCGAAATGCGCGGGCGCGTAGTTGAATTGCTGCCCAATGCGATGTTCCGGGTGGAGCTTGAAAACGGCCATGAAGTGCTCGGCCACACCGCAGGCAAGATGCGAAAGAATCGCATCCGCGTGCTGGTGGGTGACGAAGTGCTTTGCGAGCTGACGCCCTATGACCTCACCAAAGCGCGCATCACCTACCGCTTCATGCCGGGTCGCGGCGGCCCCGGCCCGCAATAATTGCTGGCGGCCCCGATGGGCACGCTTCATCTAACACTGGCATCTGCCTCGCCCCGGCGGCGCGAATTGCTCGCGCGACTGGGCCTTGGTGCGGATGCCATTACCCCGGCCGATATCGACGAAACCCCGCACAAGGGCGAACTTCCGCGTGCCTATGCCTTGCGCATGGGCCGGGAGAAGGCGCTTGCCGTGGCTGCGCCAGGGTTCGTTCTCGCAGGCGACACGGTGGTGGCTGTGGGACGCCGTATCCTTCCCAAGACCGAAACCGAAGCAGAGGCCCGCGCCAGCCTCGACCTGATGAGCGGACGTCGGCATCAAGTGCTCTCCAGCGTCGTGCTGCGCGCGCCGGACGGCACCCTGCGCGAACGCCTTTCCGAAACCATTGTCCACTTCAAGCGCCTCTCGGTCGAGGAGATCGCGGCCTATCTTGCGGGCGGCGAATGGCAGGGCAAGGCGGGCGGTTATGCCATTCAGGGCGCGGCGGAAGGGTTGATCGAATGGATCAGAGGCAGCCATTCGGGCGTGATGGGCCTGCCACTCCATGAAACACGCGCGCTGCTCAAAGCGGCAGGGTTCCCCATTGCCTGACTGGCTGATCGAGGAGGGCATCGGCGAGACCCGTGCCCTGCTGGTCGCAGGCGAGCGGTTGCTGGCGGCCAAGGTGTTCTGGCCGGGCGAACTGCGCGCGGGACAGCGCGCTACCGGGCGACTGACCTCCAAACTCAAGGGCGCGCAGCGCGGTGTCGCTTTGCTCGATGGCGGAACGGAGGCGTTGGTGGATCATCTGCCGCATGCCATCAGTGAAGGGCAGGTGATCGATTTCGTCATCACGCGGGCTCCGCTAGCCGAACGAGGGCGGCTTAAACGCGCTCAGGCGCGTGTCATGACAGCCGATACCCCATCACCCCTCTCGCCCTTTCCCGGCGGCCGAACGGTCCGACGATTCGCTGCGGGATTGTGGGAAGATGTGTGGCACGCGGCCTCTTCCGGCAGCCTCGACTTTGCCGGTGGCGAAGTCCTGGCCAGTGTCACCCCTGCCATGACCGTGATCGATATCGACGGTATCGGCGCCCCGCGCGACGTGGCCCTGGCGGCGGTGCCCGCAGTGGCCCGCGCGTGCGCTTGGTTCGAGATCGGCGGAAATATCGGAATTGATTTTCCCACGCTGGCCACCAAGGCCGATCGCCGTACGGTGGACGAGGCGCTTGATACGGCGCTGACAGGCTGGCCGCATGAACGCACCGCGATGAACGGCTTCGGCTTTGTCCAGCTGGTCGCGCGGCTCGAAGGCCCGTCGCTGCTCCACCGCTTTGGGACCTCCAGGCTGGACGCTGCGGCACGCATGGCACTGAGGCGGGCGGAGGTGTCCGCCGAGGGAGCCACGGGCCGAACGGTGTTGCTCACCGTTCATCCTGCGCTCAAATCGAGGCTCAAGCCGGAATGGCTGGATGAATTGGCGCGCCGGACCGGGCGGGTGGTGGAGATAGCGGTCGATCCGGCCCTTGCGATTGAGGCCGCAAATGCCCAACTTCTTTCATCATGACCTTCGCCGCAACCAAGCCCTGCCCCATCTGTCGCAAGCCTCGTACACCGCAATTCCACCCTTTCTGCTCGCAGCGCTGCAAGGACCGCGATCTGGCGCGCTGGTTCTCGGATTCCTACGCTGTCCCCGGCCCGCCTGCGGACCCGGAAACGCTCGCCTCTGAAGATTGGCGCGAACAGGATTGAACAAAGCGCAATTATCTTGCGCACCGGACGCAAAAGCCCCTTGCCAACCCCCGCCGCCTTCGCCATAGGGCCGCTCTCATTTGCTCGCCGGGGTGGCCACATGGCCTGAACCCGTCGCTCGCAGCGAATGCCCGAGTAGCTCAGGGGTAGAGCAGCGGATTGAAAATCCGCGTGTCGGTGGTTCAAATCCGCCCTCGGGCACCATTCGCTGAAAGCGTCACAGGCGCGCTGGGAGTGCCGTTCAAATGTCCCGCCGCACCAAGATCTACGAAGGCAAGGCCAAGATCCTCTATGAGGGTCCGGAACCCGGCACGCTTATCCAGTATTTCAAGGATGATGCGACTGCCTTCAATGCCGAGAAAAAGGGCACGATCAACGGCAAGGGCGTGATCAACAATCGCATCAGCGAACATGTGTTCACCCGCCTCGCCCATATCGGCATCCCGACCCACTTCATTCGCCGTCTGAACATGCGCGAGCAGCTGATTCGGCAGGTCGAGATCATTCCGCTGGAAGTGGTGCTGCGCAATGTCGCCGCCGGTTCCATCAGCAAACGCCTCGGCATCGAGGAAGGCGAACCGCTCCCGCACACGTTAATCGAATATTATTACAAGGACGATGCACTGGGCGATCCGCTCGTGTCGGAAGAACACATCGCCTGCTTCAACTGGGCCACCAACGAGGAAATGCACGACATTTCATCCATGGCGATCCGCATCAATGACTTCCTGTGTGGGATGTTCGCTGCAATCGACATTCGTTTGGTGGACTTCAAGCTGGAATTCGGGCGGCTTTACGATGGCGATTACAGCCGCGTGATTCTGGCCGACGAAATCAGCCCGGACGGGTGCCGTCTTTGGGATATGACCACCGGCGAAAAACTCGACAAGGACCGCTTCCGCCGCGATCTGGGCGGTGAGGAAGAGGCGTATCGCGAAGTCGCACGCCGCCTCGGACTGCTGAACGCCGAGGACAATGGTCCGGGCGAGGTGTTCGACCTGTCCCATGCACGCTCACGCCTGCGTGGGCCGCCACCGCTCAAGAAATAAGGCCTGTCAAAAAATAGGCTGACAGGCCGGATTGATGCGCTAGTCTCGGGCCGTACGCCAACGATCCGAGAGATGCCTGATATTCATGCGGAATTTTTCTGTTGCTGCCGGCCTTTTGCTGGCTTTGTCCCCGCTCGCCCTTACCACCGCACTCGCAGCGCAGGATGCGCCCGCCGCTCAGGCATCGCCTGAACCGACCGCGCCGACGTGGGCGTTCGAGGAAAGCGACGTCCCGGTCGACACGGGCTACACCTTCGGACAGCTCGATAACGGCATGCGCTACATCATCCGCCAGAACGCCACGCCTGCGGGCACGGCGATGGTGCGGATGCGGATCGATTCAGGCGCTCTGGAAGAAACCGACACCGAACGCGGCCTTTCGCACTTTCTCGAGCACATGGCCTTCAACGGATCGAAGGGCATCCCCGAAGGCGAGATGATCAAGCTCCTCGAACGCGAGGGGTTGGCCTTTGGCGCGGACACCAATGCCTCCACCGGCTTCGAGGCGATCACTTACCTCCTGAACCTGCCGCGCAATGACGAGGCGCTGCTGGGCACCGCACTGATGCTGATGCGCGAAACGGCGAGCGAGTTGACGATTGCGCAGGATGCGGTCGACCGCGAACGCGGCGTGATCCTGGCCGAGCGGCGCGACCGGGCGGGCTTCCAGCAGCGCAATTACGAAGACAATGCCGCCTTCCTGGCGCCCGGCGCGCGGTACACCAATCGCCTGCCGATCGGGACGGTCGAAGTGCTTGAGGGCGCGACTGCGGCGCAAATCCGGGCGCTTTACGAACGGACCTATCGCCCGTCGAACACCGTGGTTGTGGTGGTCGGCGACTTTCCGGTCGACGTGGTCGAAGCCGCAATCCGCGCCCGCTTTGCCGATTGGACGCCCGCCCCTGCCCCGGCAGAACCGGCTGCCGGGCCGATCGATGTGACAAGGCTGGGCCTGACAGACATTCACCTCGATCCCGCCTTGGCTGAAAGCGTGACCATCAGCCGCCTCGCCCCGTGGCGCGACGAGCCCGATACCATCGCCAATCGCAGAGCGGGTTTGTTGCGCGGCGTCGGCTACGGGATCATTAACCGGCGGCTCGCGCGGCTTGCCCGCGGGGCCGATGCACCCTTCCGGGGGGCGCAATTTGGCTCCGGCGACATCTTCGAGGATGCACGCATCACCAGCCTTCAGGTCGGCAGCGCCGACGGCGAATGGCGCAAGGGCGTGCTCGCCGCCACCCGCGAGGTCAATCAGGCGCTGACCTATGGCTTTACCCAGGCCGAGGTGGACGAACAGCTCGCCAATATCCGCACCTCGCTGGAGAACGCGGTCAAGTCCGCGGACACCCGCAGCAACGGTGTCTTCGCCAATGCGGCGCTTGCCCTTACCGGCAATGAACGCGTGCCCGTGACCCCCGAATGGCAACTGGCCGAGTTCGAGCAGCTGGCCCCCGCCATGACGCCCGAGGCGCTGTGGCAGGCCGTGCGCGCCGACGCCGCGCCGCTGGAAGAGCCGCTGATCCGCTTCACCGGCCGCACCGCGCCTGAAGGCGGTGAGGCCGCGCTGCGCAGCGCCTTTGCCGAGGGCATGGCGCTGGCGATCGCAGCGCCCGCCGATAACGGCCCACTCGCATTTGGCTACGACGATTTCGGCCCGGCGGGCACCGTCGTGTCAGATGTGGTCGAGGAACGGCTGGGCCTGCGCCTGATCCGCTTTGCCAACGGCGTGCGCCTCACGCTCAAGAAAACCGACGTGCGCAAGGATCGCATCGCCTTCACCATGGCGGTGGATGGCGGCAATCTGATGAACACGCGTGATGCGCCGCAGCGGACACTCTTGACCAACTCACTGACGGGCGGCGGGCTCGGCAAGCACAGCTATGACGAGATCATTCGCGTTTTGGCGGGACGTAGCGTCACCTTTAGCATTGTGAGCGTTACCGACGCCTTCAGCAGC
The DNA here is from genome assembly GCA_009995225.1 of Sphingomonadales bacterium. GTDB lineage: Bacteria > Pseudomonadota > Alphaproteobacteria > Sphingomonadales > Sphingomonadaceae > Erythrobacter. Next base: position 197,036 of record JAACPW010000004.1, read on the forward strand.
GGGGGAACCACCACGCCGCGCGACCTGCTGTTGCAGATGCAGGTGCTGGCCGCCACGCTGACCGATCCGGGCTACCGGCCCGAGGGGGTGGAGCGGTATCGCAAGAGCATCGACAACCTCTTCAACACGCTCGATGCCACCCCCGGTCGCGCGCTGTCTACAGCAAGCGGGGCGATCCTGTCGGACAATGACCCACGCTTCAGCCTCCAGCCCAAGGAGGCGTTCACCGCGCTCGATTATGATGGGCTGCGCAATGCCATCGGTGACCGGCTGATGGCTGGCGCGATCGAAGTCGCGCTGGTTGGCGATCTGGATGAAGACGCTGCGATTGCCGCGGTCGCCGCCACGCTCGGCGCGCTCCCACCGCGCGAGCCGGCCTTCAACCCGCGCGCCGAAAACCGCACCCGCAGCTTCACCGCCACTCGCGGGGAGCGCGTGATCACCCACAAGGGCGAGCCCGATCAGGCGCTGCTGCAGTGGGTGTGGCCTACGACAGATGACAGCGATCTGGCCGAGGATCTGCGGCTCAGCCTGCTGGCGCGGATTGTTCGGCTGGAACTCACCGACCGGCTGCGCGAGGAGCTGGGGCAGGCCTATTCGCCCGCGGCTGGCTCCAACACCAGCCATTACTATCAAGGCTACGGCACCTTTGCGATCGGTGCTTCGGTCGCGGCGGATCAGGCGGAGGCGACCCGCGAGGCGGTAGCGGGCCTGATCGCCGATCTGCGCAAAGGCCCGCTCGATGCCGACGTGCTGGACCGGGCACGCAAGCCTTATCTGGAGGAGTACAGCAACGCGCTGAAAGATCTGGGCGGCTGGACGGCGCTTACCGCTCGTGCGCAGAGCGAGCCAGAGCGGCTTGACCGGTTCATTGCCGTGCCTGACGTAATGGGCGCCATCACGCCGGAGGACATCCACCAGGCCGCGCTGAAATACCTTACCATGGACGGTGCGGTGGCCTTTGCCGTGCTGCCTGAAGCGAAGGTCGAGTAGCAGGCCTCAATCAGAAAACGAAAAAGCCGGCAGGTCGCCCCCTGCCGGCCTTTCCTTTGGTTTGCCTTCCCCAAGGAAGGCCCTCCCTTAGTACTTGACGCCGAACGACACGCCGATGACCCGCGGATCATTGACGAAAGCGGTGTTGTTGTTGAAGTCGATCACGCCCTGGATATTGTCTTCGTTGGTGATGTTGCGCGCAAAGGCGGCCAGTTCCCATTGGCCATCGTCGCCCGAATAGCCGACCTTCAGGCCCCCTTCGATCCGGCTCTTGGCGTTGAATTCGCGGCTTTCATACAGCAGGAAGTTGGTGTCGCCGAGGAAGACCCAGTCCGTGAACATGAAGAACTCACCCGCGCTTCCCACCGGAATGGCATAACGGGCCGTGAAATCGCCGCTCCATTCAGGGGCGTTGGGGAAAGGGTTGCCATCAATCAGTGCGCGTGGGCTGCCGCCGATCAGACGGGTCGGATCGGTCACGGTGCACTGTGCGCATACGCCCACCGCAAGGTTCGCATCCTTGATCTCGGTGTTGTTGTAAGCGACGCCCAGCGTCACCAAAAAGGCGGGCGTGATCTGGAACGCGCCGTCGAATTCGACGCCGTACCCCTCACCCTTGTTGGCGTTGATAAGCTGCACCAGGTTGCCCGCGCCGCCGACTGCGGTGAACTGCGGATCTTCGACCGTGTAGTAATAGAACGCACCGTTGAGACGCACCCGGCGATCAGCCAGCTCAGTCTTGTAGCCCACTTCGTAGGAGGTGATGTTTTCCGACTGCGCCACCGAAGGCGGGTTGAAGAAAGCGACGTCGCGGCCCTGAATCGTCGGCCCACGGAACGAGTTGGCGATCTTGCCATAAACGCTGAGGTCAGGCGTCAGATCGGCAAACAGGCTGACATCCCAGTCGAACTGGTCATCCTGCACGCTGCGAGGCTGCAGCGCGGCGCCCGAACGGACGAAAAAGTCTTTCTGGTCATCGGTGTAGCGGATACCGCCGGTGGCGCGTAACGTGTCTGTCAGTTGATAGCCAACCTGACCGAACAGCGCCCAAGCCTCGTTGGTGTGGTTGACGGTCACCGGCGGCGGGAAGGTGAAGCCGACCGTGGTCACATCGAAATCGCTCTCGAAATAGAAACCGCCAACCTGCCAGGTGAGCGGCCCGCCGCCATTCGAGGCGAGGCGCACTTCCTGTGTGGTCTGCTCGAGATCCAGCGAGTCCTGCGTGTCCGAAGGGAACGGAATGAAGCCCGGGCCCGCCAGATTGCCGCCGTCGACATCGCCGCGGCTCGATCCTTCGCTGGTCCAGTGGCTCGTGATCGACGTCAGCGTTGCGCCGTCGAATTCATAGGCCGCCGTCAGCGTCGCACCGAACTGCTGGTACTCCGCCACGTTACCGCCGCCGGCATCATAGAACACCGTGTTGCGATCGTAGTTGTCGTTGAGCTCGTTGTTGCCCGGCCCCACCACGTTGGCGCGGAAAAAAGTGGATGAGCCATCAAGATCGCGGAAGTTGACGGCCGCAAGAACGCTCGCACGCTCAGACGGCGTGAAAAGCAATTGTCCGCGCATCGCAATATCGGTGAAACCGCCAAGTGCATTGTCCTGACCGGTAAAGCCGTTGTCGATCCAGTCGCCGCGGCTCTGAAACTGCGCTGAGGCGCGGAATGCCAACACATCCTGCACGATCGAACCGCCGACCGCGCCATTGAGCGCCATCGTGTCGAGGCTGGCAAAGGAAAGGCCAGCAACCACGCTTGTGTCATGGCTTGGCTTGACCGATTCGATCTTCACGATCCCGGCGGGCGTGTTGCGGCCAAACAGTGTCCCTTGCGGACCGCGCAGCACCTCAACGCGCTCGACATCAAAAATCGGGAAACTCTTGAGCGTCACGTTTTCCAGCACGACATCGTCAAGCAGCACCGAAACAGGCTGCGATGCGGCTAGATCGAAATCGGTATTGCCGAGCCCGCGAATGTAAAAACGCGGCGCCACGCGGCCATTGGAGCTTTCGACATTGAGGCCCGGCGCCGTTCCCGCCAGCGCCGTGATATCGGCCGATCCGCTGAAAATCGCGCCGACGCGTTCGGCATCAAGAATGTCGGCAGACACCGGCACATCCTGAAGGTTTTCCTCGCGCCGGTTGGCGGTGACGATGATGGTGGCAAGCTGGCCTTCGCTCGCTTCGGCGGTATCGCTGTCCTGCGCGGCAGCGGGCGCGGCGACGCCAAAGGCCACAGCAGCCGCGAGCGCGGTGGAACAGGAGTAAAGCGTACGGAATGCGTGGAGGCGGAGAGACATCGGGCAACCCCTTTAGGTTTGAACGGACCAAGCGTGTGTTCGCCGCGCCGGTGGCATTTTTGTCTGATTCGCGCGATAATTGCTTTGTCCAATGTTGCGCCAAAACGACAATTGGGCGGCGTTCTTGGGACAGTTGTTGCAACAAGGTTACAATCATGGGCAATTGACTACCGCTATGTGACAAGACGCGTGCAATCCACGGTGGGCAGTTGGCCTGAACAGCGCGATTGCACACGGCCACCGGAACGCTATAGCGACCGCAAATCGTGCATCCTTGGGGTGCGGACGGAAATGGAGTGCCAACCATGCAAGCGCGTGTTCTTGTCCGATTGAAACCTGGCGTGCTCGACCCGCAAGGCCGTGCGGTGCACAATGCGCTCGAAGGCCTCGGCTTTGCGGGCGTGGAAGATGTGCGGATCGGGCGTTTGATCGAGCTTGATCTGGCCGATGGCACCGATCACCATACGATCAGGGCGATGTGTGAAAAGCTGCTCGCCAACACGGTCATCGAAAGCTTCACGATCGAAACGGGGGCTGCGGGCTGATGACCTTTCGGGCGGCGGTCATCACCTTCCCCGGGTCCAATTGCGACCGGGACATGGCGACGGCGCTGGAGGCGGTATCGGGCCAGCCTGCGCTGCGCGTATGGCATGGCGATGCCGATCTGCCGGACAGGCTTGATCTGATCGCACTGCCGGGCGGCTTTTCATATGGCGATTATCTGCGTTCAGGCGCGATGGCCGCAACCAGTCCGATCATGCACGCGGTGATCGCCGCAGCACAGCGCGGCGTGCCGGTGCTGGGCGTGTGCAATGGTTTTCAGGTGCTGACCGAAGCGCGGATGCTGCCGGGCGCGTTGCTGCGCAATGCCGGACAGCGTTTCATCTGCCGCACTGTCGACCTCACGGTCGCAAACACCACATCGCCCTTCACCGCAGGCTTTGCTCCGGGCGAGGCGATCCGCGTGCCGGTGGCGCATCATGACGGCAATTACTATGCCGACGCCGAGACACTCGACCGGATCGAAAGCGAAGGGCAGGTCGCTTTCCGCTATGCAACGGGCTGCAATGGATCTGCGCGCGACATTGCCGGGGTGCTGAGCGCCAATGGCCGGGTGCTGGGCATGATGCCGCACCCTGAACGCGCCATCGAGCCTGCGGCCGTAAACGCAATGGGCGGCGCTGACGGGCGGCGTTTGTTCGCGAACATTCTGGCCGCATTCGCCTCTGCGTAACCGGCCGGCTCAGGCGCGGCGCTGGTGCATCATGCGGAACAGGCCACGGGCATCGTCGGCAGGCATCGGCCGGCCAAAATAGAACCCCTGGATCTTGTCGCAGCCCAGATTGCGGATCAGTTCCGCTTCCTCCGCAGTCTCGACCCCTTCTGCGGTGGTCGTCATGTTCAGGCTCTGGGCCATCGCCACGACGGCGTTGATGATGGCAAGACTTTCGGCGCTGTTCTGGGCTGCGCCTTGCACAAAGGTCCGATCGACCTTGATCGTCGAAAAACGTAGCTTGCGTAAGTAACCAAGCGACGAATAGCCGGTGCCAAAATCATCCAGCGCCACCGAACAGCCAAGCGCCATGACCTGTTCAAGCGCGTTACGCGCCACGCTGGCATCCCGCAAGAAGATGCTTTCCGTGACTTCGATCTCAAGCCGTTCGGGATTGAGCCCAGTAGCCGCCAGCGTTCGGAGCACATCAGCGTGGAAATCGGGTTCAAGCAATTGTTCGGGAGACACGTTGACATTGACCTTCACGTGTTCCGGCCAATGGCGCGCTTCTTCGCACGCCTTGCGCATAACCCATTGTCCGATCGGAATGATCAAGCGGGTGTCTTCGGCCAGAGGAATGAATTTGCCCGGTGAGACAAACCCATGTTCCGCACTGTTCCATCGCACCAGTGCTTCAAAGCTGACCACGCTTTCACTGCGGGCATCAACCACCGGTTGATAATGCAACACCAGCTCATCGCGCCCCAACGCCATGCGCAAGGATGCCTCCAGCGAGCGCCGTTCTTCCGCGATGGCATGAAGTTCAGGCTCGAAACGGCGATGCTCGCCTCCGCCATCATCCTTGGCCTGATACAGCGCCAGGTCGGCGTTGCGCATCAATTCTTCAACGGTGGTGCCATCGCGCGGACCTACGGCAGAACCAACACTGGCCCCCACATACAGCGTGTGGTGATCAACCTGATAAGGCTCGGACAAGCGGTCGATCACGTGCTGGGCCAGGTTCCGGATGCAACCCGGCGTGCTGGCGTCGCGGATGACGATGGCGAATTCGTCGCCGCCCAGCCGTCCGACCATTTGGTTTTCGCCCATCAGCGATTGCAGCCGGGCCGATACCTGCCCCAGAAGCTTGTCACCCGTCATGTGACCAAGCGAATCATTGACCGCCTTGAACCGGTCCAGATCGACCATCAGTAGCGCACAGCGCGTGCGCCATTGGACGGCGTAGCGCAGCGCCTCCCCCAGATCCTCGGTCAGGTGCAGGCGGTTGGGCAGTTGGGTCAGTGTGTCATAGCGCGCGAGATAGGCGATCTTCTCCGACGAATTGCGCTGTTCGGTTACGTCAGAACCCACGCCGCGAAAGCCGGTGAACCGCCCCTGATCATCGCGCATCGGCGCGCCGGAGATTTCCCACCAGCGCTCCTCACCCAGGATCTGAACCTGCACCAGCATCGTCGAAAAGTTCTCGCGGTTCTTCAGCCGCTCAGCCAGATCGTGGAGGCTGGGGGGAAATTGCCCCGTCGCCCAGTTGCGGCCTGAGATCATCTCAAGCAACGGCTTGCCCTCGACATCGGCTTGCGCGCGGCCAAGCGCAAAGGCGAAGCGCGGTGAGACCGAACGCAGCCGCCGGGCGGGGTCTACCTCCCACAGCCAATCAGCCTCGTTTTCCTCGAACTCGCGCAGCAACAAGGAAACCACAGCGTCCTTCTCGATCACGGCGGCCTCTGCCAGACGCGCCTTCACAAAGGTCGATCGCACCTGGATTGTGGCGACGAGACTGGCGATGGTGAACAAGATCACGCCGCAGGCCGCAGGCCATTCGCCGTTGATCGCGAGTGAACCCGCCGCGCCCAGTCCGAGAATACCGAGATAGATCAGCACACTAAGCGGTGAAGTGGAGAAAACGAAGGTCGATGAGATCATCAACACCAGCACGACCAGCAGCATCGTGAGCGCCTGCGCGCCATCGGCAAGCCACGGAAACACCATCAGTGCCGTGAGCCAGCAGACAGAACCGGCAATGGCGTTCAGGTTCTGCGTTCGCTCGATGGCGGCGGGACCGGCGCGGTAGCCGGGATCGACCAGCAGCAAATCGGTTTGCCGGGATTTGTAGAGAATGAGCCCCAGCATGACGGCCCAAGGCGCGATATATGCGAGGCCGATCAACGGCGCAAACACAGCTGCGACAAAGACCGCGACAATCGCATTGGCCAGCATCCGATTGCGGCTGGCCTGCGCCAATTCACTATATTCGTCACCGCGCAACCGGGTGGGGTCAAATGCGGGATTGCGCGACAATCCGAGGATGTCGGACAACGGCAGCTCGGCCGTTAAAGTCGACGGCAAGGAAGCGGAATGTTTGACCACGCGGGCTGTCATAAAAGCTAATGGTTAGGTTGCGGTAAAGGAACGGCGATGCGCGTCTGCCGATTTATGGCAAATGCCCCTCCTTGTCCCCTTCCAAAACAAATTTCCGGAGATGACCGCTCGCCCCCTCGGAAAGCGCAAGGGTTTGAAATCGATGAGTTACAATAAAACTTCCTCCAAGAGCATCTGAAGCTCCACTTCGCGGCTCCACAGCACACAAAACTCGATTTTCGTGAAAATAGAAAATTCCGCCAAAAACCGGCAATTCATCGATGAGCTTTCAGCATCACAGCGAGCAGCAGATGGTGAAGCGGCGGACTGGACCCTCCCCCCCAAAGCAAGCCCCCAATCCAGCGCTGACTGCACTGCCCATCGGTCTCAAGGCCATGCCAGATCCTGAGCGTGTCTCCCCAATAACGTGTCATCGCTTGAGCGACCTTGAGAAGATTGGCTTCGCCAACCTTGTTCAACATACCCGCGCGATCAAGCTCCTCGCGGTAATACGCCCTCCGGTCGTCAGGATGCACCTGCCTGGGATCATCGAGGAGGAGATCACTTGCTCGCGCCAACTCTTTGAGGTCTGAACCGCTCCGGGATTGTCGGAGGCTCCAACTCTTGAGTAGATGGAGTCCTTATGAGCAAGACAACGAACAAGTTTTCTCCGGAGGTTCGCGCCCGTG
>JAACPW010000022.1 GCA_009995225.1 Sphingomonadales bacterium
GAAAACAGACTGCGTGGGTGCATCGAAACTCTCCGTCCAGTGCGGCGAGTGAATCAGATCATGCCCTCAAATGCGAGGGCTTTTTGCGGGTGTCCAGCTCCGCCACTTCGATACGCGTTGCCATCACAGTGACAGCAGCTTTCACTTGCCACTAACCAGTGGCTGCAAAGCGTCCCTGCGAAAGCTAAGTCCAGTCAAAACGCGCCCGCAAGATCGGCATCGTGCGCGGGGATAGTTCTGGAAAGTTCTCGATCACTTCGTCAAACACGGAGACCTCAGAGTGACGGCGATTGTACCGAAACTCGGCTTCTGCAAGAAAAGTCCAAAGGTTCGTGTCGCTTACCTGTCTGTAAAGCCGCAGCATTCTGCGCAAAACAGACCAGTAACGCTCAATTGGATTGTTCGTAATCCCATCGAAATTATGGAATGCGATTTTGTGATTGATTACTACATGATCCCAGCCTTCAACGGCAAGCCATGCGTATTGTCTGGCTGCATCGGTGACAATTGTTGAACCGGGCAAGACAAATCTGTTGATCGCACTCCTGATAGTGGCCGCTTTGCGATCAGGAACAACACCGGTTATCACTTTCCCATCGCATGCCAAACCTAAAACTGTCGATAGACGGCGCCTGTCTAACGCCGGATCGACAACAACCCTTAAGAAAACCTCGTCAACATGAACCCGTTTCCCAGGCCCGCCAAGCGACTCTGTCCGCTGTTGACTGGCGAGATGCAATCTTATCTGATGACAAAGCCGATGCGCGCCATTGCTTCCAATACCCAAATGCCTGCGCATGAAGGCGGCGCGCATGCCTGTAGGGCAATTCGTAAAAAGCAATAATCCATAGAACCAAGCCATCAAAGAGATGTTCGACCGATAAAAGGCCGTGTCTTTCAGAGGTGACAGCCGCGCTCGGCACCTGTGCTGGTATTGCTTGGTACCGCGACAATGATACCAATTTCCGCCGGCCTGTTTGCATTCCGGGCAAAATCCCGACCGTCCCCACTTGGACTCAAACACCTGATGAAGGCAGGCGTATTCATCGGGAAAGCGCCTGAAAAATTCCTTTACGCTTGTACCCTTGTAAGTGAACATCAGACTAAACTTAATACTCAGCCGAAGATATTGCGACGTTCAAGTCCACGCTTTCGCTCCGGAGTAAGGATCGGGAACTGGGCAACGAGGTCCCAGAAGGTTTCATGCGACCGTTGGCGGCGAGAATACCGGAACTCAGCCTCCTTCAGATACAGCCATAGCCTATGGTGCGATACACCTTTGTGTTGTGTCCTCAGCATCAGCAGGAAATATTTCAGGAAACCGTAGTTCTGTTGCCACAACTCAGGGTACAGTTCCAAGATGCGAGGGTGGTACCTTATCTTCCACTTAGATGTGCTGTCACTCAATAGCCCGAATGTGCTCGTGCAATCGGTGACTATCGGACTGTCCGGATGTGCTTTGCTCCTCAGCGCGTCGCGGACAAAGTTGGGATTGCTTTTGGTGATGACAACGGTTCTCACCGCTGAACCATCGTTCGCGATCATGACACGCGCGTAGGCATGCTTTCCCTTTGTCTGCCGGACAATCGGACTGACTTTTTCAAGGCGAACAAACACAGGCCTATCATGGCCTCCCAGTATCGCACTGTCGTCGAGAGCGGCCATCTGATAGCGGATTTGTCGACACATACGGAATGCGTTGTATTGTGCGATTCCCAAATGCCTATGGATAAAGGTTCGGCTCAAGCCATGCGATGAATTGGTAAAGTGCAGCATTGCATAGAACCAGAGTTGAAGTGGAATGCGTGTTCCATTCAGGAGCGTATCTGCGGTCGGCGATCTGTTCGAATGACACAGCTGATGATGGAATGATCGTAAGCCTTCGAGCCTGTACCAGTCTCCAAATCCGCCGCACTTCGGGCATCCATCCTTTAGGAATCGTATGCGAAACATATGGTCGAGGCACGCATCATCCGTTGGGAATGCCTCATAAAATTGTTGCAGGCTGGTTCCGCGGTAGCTTTTTCGAGTCGTCTTGTACTCATGGGCCGGATAGCCGAGGTCTAACAATGCCATATATTAAAACTTTAAAAATCAACGTTCAACCGAGTTGTAACTGGCCCTGAGGGTGCTGGGTCACGCCGCGGATATCATGCTGTTCGAATCGCCCGGTATTTTAGAACGCACCTTTGTAGGGATCAGGTCGACCCAGGGAAGTGGCGTTCGTAAAGAATTTGAACGATCTGATGCGCGGCATTGCCGTCACCGAAGGGGTTGGCATTGCTCGCCATCGCTTCATATTCGCTGGTACTGTCGAGCAGCTGGTTGGCGGCTGCCACAAGCGCTGCTTCCGACGTGCCCACCAGCCGCGCTGTGCCAGCTTCAATCGCTTCGGAGCGCTCTGTGGTTTCTCTCATGATGAGCACCGGCGTTTGAAAACTGGGTGCTTCTTCCTGGATACCCCCGGAATCGGTCAGGATCAGATCGCTTGCGTCCAGCATTCTGGCAAAATTGGGATAGTCCAGTGGCTCGATGAGAGCGATATTGGCGATGCCTTCAAGCAGAGGCACCATCGCCTTGCTCACGGCCGGGTTTGGATGAACCGGAAATATAATGGCAACATCGTCTCGCTCTGCCAGCTTGACCAACGCCTTCGCAATTGACGTAAGCCCTTCGCCAAAATTCTCTCTGCGATGAGCAGTGACCGCGACAATCCGCTTTCCGTCAAATCGCTTCAGCAATGGTTCGATTGCAGTAGCTAAACCGGGATCGGCGATGATGCGCCTCTTGGTTTCAAGCAAGGCGTCGACCACTGTGTTGCCGGTGACAAAAATGTTCTCATCCGCAATCGTCTCGGCAAGAAGCGCCTGCCGCGCGCGCTGGGTTGGGGCAAAATGCAGATCGGCAATGATCGCTGTGACTCTGCGATTTAGCTCCTCTGGCCAAGGCGCATAAATATTGCCACTGCGCAAACCAGCCTCGACATGACCCACCGGTATCTTTCGAAAATAGCATGCCAACGACACCATCATGGCCGTGAGCGTATCCCCGTGGACCAGAACGCGGTCGGGTCGTTCAACGTCGAGCACTGCGCCAAAGCTGGTAATGATCCGCGACGAAAGCGCGTCGAGGCTTTGGCCATCCTGCATCAGGTCAAGATCAATGTCGGGAACGATCTCGCTCATTTGCAGCACTTGATCGAGCATTCCTCGATGCTGCGCAGTCACGACCACCCGCGTTTCGAACGCTGGGTGCGCCTTCAGCGCGTGAACCACCGGAAACATCTTGATGGCTTCCGGGCGAGTGCCGAAGCAGACGAGTATCTTGGGGCGACTTGCGTGCTGCATGGCTCTCATCTTCGGTTACGGCTGTTCATTCCAGACTGCGGTCACTTAACCGCTGCAGAATAACAATGGCTTAACCCACGGTAGATTTCCCGGAAAGCGGGGCCCCTCCGGGATTGCCGGGGCAGCATTGCGTACAGGCAGTTGTGACGGTCCTGCCGCGGACATGTGCGTATCTTTCGGGAGGGCGGCAGACACTTTTCAGGTTCGCACCTTACGGGCGGGGAACGCCTTCCCCTGAGCCGGAGCCAGTTCCCGTCTCCGGCTACCCCTTCGAGCGGGGACACCCCGCATCGCCCCGGGTGGAAGCGGAGCGGGGCTGATGACGCGCTCTGTCCCGCAGGTCCTGCGGCCCTGCTCCTGAGGGCGCGGCGCTTGTCGTTTCGGGCCCCCCGCGCCCGCCGCCTCCGGTCGGCATGGCAGAAGGATCGGCCTGCCCGGCGACAGGGTCCCGCCGGAGCGTCCGATCCCGGCCATAAGGCAAAGCCTGCCTGCGGACGGGGTGCGCGTTGTTTGCTTGTGCAGCTCGCTGGTCGCTCGCGCACCATGAGGCACTGGCAGGGGGCTGCGGACGGCACGCATGCGCGCGCCGGCGTGGCTGGTGGCGGCCCTTCGAAAGGGGCGGGGTGGGCGGCGCGCCCGTCTGGGTACGGTCCGGCCAGCCGCAACCCGGCCCTGACGGGACCGGGTCTTCCATTGCATTGCAGTCCTTATCGCGCGGACTGAGTCTCAACCACCTGCTGTATGCGGATGCGGCTGTCCGGCCCGCACCTTCCTGGTCGCTGTCACCGCCCACCCCGCCCCTTCCGGGGGCCGGTGTGCGGATTTGGGCAGTGCGGAGGACGGATGATGGCGCGTGGTATTGGCAAGGGCAGTGCAGGTGGCAGGCGAAGCAGGGCGGCGCGCGGCGCCGCTGGCGGGGGAGGTGCGCGCGGGTCGCTGTATGACGAGGTGACCGCGAGCATCATCGCGCAGCTGGAAGAGGGCGTGTTTCCGTGGGTCAGGCCGTGGAGCACAGCGATGGCCGCGCCGGGTCTGCCGCGCAACGCGGTGACCGGGCGAGCCTATTCGGGGATCAATGTCCTGATTCTGTGGGGCGCGGTGATCGAGGGCGGCTGGTCTTCGCAGGACTGGCTGACCTTCCGGCAGGCGCTTGCCGCAGGCGGCTGCGTGCGCAAGGGCGCGCGCGGGCGGACGGTGTTTTATGCCGACCGCTGCGTGCCGAAGGGCGAGCGCGAGGGGGGTGACGGCAGCGAGCGCGGCGAGGAGGCCCGCGGCATTGCCTTTCTCAAGCGCTTTACCGTCTTCAATGTCTCGCAGTGCGAAGGCCTGCCCGAAGGGCTGGTGAGCGCGCCAGTGCCACTGCCCGAGCGCGAATTGCACGCCAGCGCGGAGGTGCTGATTGCGGCGACGGGCGCGGATTTTCGGATCGGCGGACCCGACGCGTTCTATTCGCCATCGGGCGATTTTGTGCAGGTCCCGCCGCAGCCCGCCTTTCATCATCAGATCGATTACTACCGCACCGCGCTGCATGAACTTGGGCACTGGACCGGCCATGGCGCGCGGCTGGGCCGCGACCAGACCGGGCGGTTCGGTTCGGCCGCCTATGCCCGCGAGGAACTGGTCGCCGAACTGGCCTCGGCTTTTCTGTGCGCTGCGCTCGGCATCCAGCCGACCGTGCGCCATGCCGATTATCTCGGCAGCTGGCTCGCCGTGCTGCGCGCCGACAGCCGTGCGATCTTCCGCGCCGCCAGTCAGGCCAGCAAGGCAGCCGAGCTCCTGCTGCAGTTCCAGGCCATCGGACAGGAGCAGGCGGCATGAGCAGGTTGCCCGATCCCGCCAGCAAGGGCCTATCCGATGCCGATGCCGATGTTGGCGCCGAGGCCCGAGGCTTCGCGGTCGAAGCCACCGAAGCCGGGCTGCAGACGCTGGTGCCCGGCGTGGTGCCGGTCACGCTCGGCGACCGGCTTGCGCTGCTCGCCGCCGCGCCGCTGGTGCCGACAAAGCGCCAGCGCCCCGCCGACCACGGGCTGTTCGATAGGAATGCCCGCAACCAGCTCGAAATGTTCTGAGGAGGCGCAGTGATATGGAACTGCTGACAGCTGCCCTGCGTGCCCGTCTGCTGGCCAATGGCGCAAACCCCCGCGATCATGTTCCGGTCGTCAAATTCTTCAATCCGCTCGGCGCGGCGGCCTGGCTGATCAGCGAATGCGATGCCGACGGCGACACCCTGTTCGGGCTGGCCGATCTCGGCTTCGGCTGCCCCGAATTAGGGTCAGTAAGTCTTGCCGAGATTGCTGCGGTTCGTCTGCCGCTTGGCTTGCGGATCGAGCGCGACCTGCACTTTGCCGCCAAGCATCCGCTGTCGGTCCATGCCGAAGCGGCGCGCCGCCATGGCCAGATTACCGAGCATCCCGGTCACCTCGACGATGCCGCCGCCGTGCTGGCGCGCGAGGCGGCAGCGAGCCGGAGCCGTTCACCGCCGTAGCCCCAAGCGGCGGATGATGCCCGCGCGCGGCTCCCCCCGCCCGTGCGGGACAACGGCCCTGCCCTGCCGCTCCCCACCGTTCCCCCCGAGGCGGCGGGCGCGGGGCCACCTTATCGAGACAAGTTTGAAGGAGAATTCTCATGCAGATCGATTATATCCCGCTTGGCCAGCTATCGGTTGCGGCCATCAATATGCGGCGCGGGCGCAAGGTGCCCGATGTCAGCGATATCCTGCCATCAATCAAGGCGCGCGGCGTGCTTGCGCCGCTGTTCGTGCGGCGGGTTGCCTGCCCTTCCCGGGAGGGGGACGCGCCCGACCACTTCGAGATTCTCGCCGGCAAACGCCGCTATTTCGCCAGCCTTGAAGCCGCGCGCGCGTGCAGCGAGGAGCGCTGCCTGCCCTGCATCGTCGTCGGCGCGGACGACGATGCCGAGGCGCTCGAAATCTCGATGATCGAGAACCTGCTGCGCGAGGAGCCCGACGAGGTCACCCAGTGGGAAAGTTTCACGCGCCTCGTGAAGGAAGGGCGCAGCGTGGAGGACATTGCCGCGACCTTTGCGCTGACCGAACTGAAGGTGAAGCGCATCCTCGCGCTCGGCAATCTCCTGCCCCGCATCCGCGAGGCCTATCGCAGCGAAGCGATCGATGCCGCGACCATTCGCCACCTGACGCTCGCCAGCAAGGCGCAGCAGAAATCATGGCTGGCATTGTTCGAGGATGGCGAGGCCTATGCGCCGCGCGGCAGTCAGCTCAAGGCATGGCTGTTCGGCGGCGCGCCAATTGCGACGTCGGTCGCGCTGTTCGATCTCGCCAGCTATACAGGTGAGGTCGTCACCGACCTGTTCGGCGAGGAAGGATACTTTGCCGATGCTGATGCCTTCTGGGCCGCGCAGCTGGCGGCGGTCGAGGCGCGCAAGGCCGACTATCTCGCCGATGGCTGGACCGATGTGGTGATCGTGCCGGTGACCGGTCATTTCGCCAGCTGGGAATATGAGCGCGCGGGCAAGCGCAAGGGCGGGCGGATCTATATCCAGCTGCGCCGCGACGGCGAGGCGGTGTTACACGAGGGCTATGTCTCGCGGGCCGAGGCCGCAGCGGCAGAGCGCCGCGCGCGCGGCGAGGAAGCCGACACCAAACCCGCACGGCCCGAAATGACCGCAACGCTGGCAAGCTATGTCGACCTGCATCGCCATGCGGCGGTGGGAGCGCAGCTGGCGGGCACGCCCGCGCTCGCGCTGCGGGTGATGGTCGCCCATGCGATTGCCGGATCGTCGCTGTGGAGCGTGCGCCCTGCCGATACCACGAGCCGTAACGAGGCAGTTGCCGCCAGCATGGCGGCTGCGCCCGCAACGCGTGCCCTGGCAGAGCAGCGCCGTGCGGTGCTGGCGCTGCTCGAGTTGGACAAAGAGCGCGCCAGTCTCACACAGGACCGCTACGGCTCCGATCTGGTGCCGGTGCTGCACCGCCTGCTGGCGCTGTCAGACGCCGATGTCTTGCAGGTGCTGGCGCAGGTGATGGCCGAGACGCTGGCCATCGGCAGCGAGGTGGTCGAATATCTGGGCGAGCACTGCGCCATCAATATGGCTGATCACTGGCAAGCCGACGCGGCCTTCTTCGGGCTGCTGCGCGACAAGGAGGTCATGTTGGCCCTGCTCGCCGAAACCGGCGGCGCGGCGGTCGCCAGCGCCAATGCGGGCGAGAAAGGGAGGGTCATCAAGGGTCTGATCGCCGATCACCTGGCCGGCGCGAATGACCGGGCGAAATGCGAGCGCTGGTTACCACGCTGGATGGCCTTCCCGCCTGCGGCCTATACCGAGCGCGGCGGGGTACCGATGGTGGCGGCGTCGCGGCGGGCGAAGTGGATGGTCGAGGATGAGCAGGCGGAGCCGGAGGACCATGCGGCGTCGGCCTGCGAGGAGGCCGGGCACGATGATGCTGCGGCAGGAAAGGTCGTGGCTGCGCCGGAAGATGTTCCGGCAAAAGCCGGGCTGGCAACCTGAGCCGCGCCGAGCGCTTGTCGACCGCGCCGAAGGTTTGCTCTCTTCCTGTCTTCCGACCAATGCGGTGGTGCAAGGGCGCAGGTGAGCGGATCATGCCAGCCCCGGGTTGTTCCCCACCCTTCGGGCAGTGCAGCGGGAAGGCGCAGCGGCGCGACGCGACGGGGCCCGGCTTGATTGCCACGAATTTCGTCGCTATATAGCGTCAGAGTAAATGGAGGCTTGCCGTGGCGATCCAGGATTATGCTGACAATGGTGCATTTGCTCCGCGCAAGATCATTGCAGCCTTGCGTACCACCAGTGACGAACTGGCGCGCTCCCTCGGCCTTGGCAAGGACGCGATCCAGCGCAAGGACCGGATTGCCTCCGATCGCACCCAGCGCCGCATCCGCCAGATGGTCGAGGTGCTCAACAAGGTCGAACCGCGTTACGGTTCGGCGCTGTTGGCCTATGCCTGGTACCGCTCTGAGCCTTTGCCGGGTTTCTCGGGCCAGACCGCCATGCAGCTGGTGCAGAACAACCGGGCCGACGACGTGCTGACCTATATCGACGCGGTCGACGCAGGCATCCACGCATAGTCCGATGCATTTCACCGGCCTGCTGTACCGCGCCCACAACCCGGTCTGGTCCCGCACACCATTGTCAGGGGAGGGTGCTGCCCGGTTCGGTGGCCGCTTCAACCGGATCGGACGGCCTGCGCTCTATACGTCGCTCGCGCCAGAGACGGCGCTGCGCGAAGCCAATCAGGTTGGCACGCTGCAGCCCACCACGCTGATTGCCTATCAGGCCGATATCGAACCGCTGCTGGATGGCCGGGATATCGCCGCATTAGAGCCCTTCCACATGCGGCCGGCAGATCTGGCCGACCCGTCCTGGCGGGATATGATGTTGTCCGGAAAGCCTGTTCCGACGCAGGACTTCGCGGAGACCGCGATCGCGCATGGATATTCCGGCCTGATCGTTCCGAGCTATGCCCGCGGCGCGCTTGCTGACGCGCTCTACCTCGTTCTATGGGACTGGGAGGCGCGCCTCACACTTGTCGACGATGACGACCGGTTAGGCCTTCGCACATCCTGAGATCCCGCAGACCTTCCCCGCAGCAAACGCGCGCCTGATCCTCGCTTCGGCCACGCGGCGGACAATCGTGCCGCCCGCGTTCCGCCAGACAGGCGCACCGGTCCTTCTGGTTCACCGCGCCGAAAGTCCGGACGGCGCGCACATCGCCGATCCGCCCGAGGCCCGCATGGTCGCGCAGAAAGAACTTCTGCCCACACAGTGCCTGCTCCGATCGCGCCCTCCTCGTCTGCTGCAGATGAAGCTGCCATTGCCCCCAACCGGTTCATCCTGTCGCCCGAACCTGCCCCACCGGCTGCCTCGTCAATGGCCTGTCTGGCGGCGGACGGGCTTCGCCCTTGCGGGGCCTGGGGCGCAACGGCGCGTTCGCGGCTATTTTCCGCCGGGCGCGGCTGCGCCCTTTGCATCGCGAAGCAAAATAGCCGCACCCGCTGCCGTCCTTCGCTTCGCTGCGGTCCCTGTCGGGATGCGCCGTCCCCGCACAGCCGCCTGTGCATGGCCATCGAGGCTGCGATGGGCGCAGGCTCGAAAGAACAAGGAACGACACCATGGCCAATATCGGCAACTTCACCCGCACCGCCACCGGCTTCAAGGGCGAGATCGTCACCATGAGCGTGCAGCAGAAGAATGTGCGCATCACTGCAGAACCCGAGCAGGCAAGCGAGAACGCGCCCTCCCACCGGGTCTTCGTCGGCCGCGCCGAGATCGGTGCCGCCTGGAGCAAGCAGAGCCAGGAAGGCCGCGACTATCTCTCGGTCAAGCTGGACGATCCGAGCTTTTCCGCTCCGATCTACGCCAACCTCTTTGCCGAGGATGATGGCGAAAACTTCAGCCTGGTGTGGACCCGCGCCCGCAAGGCGGGCGGCGAATAAGCCTCAATCCCGCCCCGCCCGGCCATGCCGGGCGGGGCTATTCCTGTGACCCGGGGTCTCAAGGTCAGCTGTGCCCGGTCATCAGCTGCCGCACAGGGGCGACAGAAACACGGCGGCAATTCTGTCGCTCCCCTCGACCCTCGGCAATCCGCCATCTCTCTCCGCAACAGGCGGCGCTGCGCTGTCTTTACTCTCACTTTGCGAAAGATTGCTGATGACCGCCGTTCCCGCTCCGATCCGCCCGCGCTACCTGCGCACTCCCGATGCCGCCGTGCATCTCGGCCTCTCGCCGCGCACACTCGAAAAGCACCGCTGCTATGGCACGGGTCCGGCCTATCACAAGCTCGGTGGGCGCATCGTCTACCGGCTCGAGGATCTCGACAGCTGGGCCGAGCAGGGGGTGCGCCGTTCGACCAGCGATCCCGGAAAGGGCGTGGTCCATCCGGCCAAACGCGTCGATGGCTATATCCCGCCGGTGCGGCGCTGAGTGCGGCTCATGAACAAGCGATTGGCCATGTGCGATCGGGACATGTCGCTCAAGCCGTTCTCGGGAATCGGCGGCGATATCGCCCCGCGCGACGCGCAGGATCTGATGGCCTGGCCCTTCTTCAGCCTCGCCAAGTCGAGGCGGGTGCGCCCGATCGATGTCCGGATCGGGGAGGTTGCGATCCTGGTCGAGGCAACCGCCGAATATGGCATGGCCACCATCTGGGACGCGGATGTGCTGATCTGGGCTGCCAGCCAGATCGTCGAGGCACGCGATTGCGGTCGTCCCACCTCCCGATTGCTCGCTGCCAGACCGCACGAGATCCTCACATTCACCCGCCGCGGGACCGGCAAGGCCAGCTACGAGCGGTTGAAGGCCGCACTCGACCGGCTGCAGTCGACCACGGTGGCGACCTCGATCCGCCAGCCTCATCAGCGCCACCGGCACCGCTTCTCCTGGATCAACGAATGGCGCGAATGCCTCGATGGCTCGGGCCGTGCGCGCGGGATCGAGATGGTCATTCCCGACTGGTTCTATGAGGGCGTGCTTGATGCCGCGCTCGTGCTGACCATCGACCGGGCCTATTTCGATCTCACCGGCGGGCTCGAGCGCTGGCTCTACCGCATCGTGCGCAAGCATGGCGGCAGGCAGAAAGGCGGCTGGAGCTTCGATGTTGCGCACCTCCATCTGAAGTCCGGCGCGCTCTCCCACCCCAGGCGCTTCGCCTTCGAGCTGCGCGAGATCGTCCGCCGCCAGCCCCTGCCGGGCTACCAGCTGACGCTTGACCATGCCCTTGGCCGCGAGCGGCTCAACTTTGTCAGCATTCCCCAAGACCCGTTCGACATCGCCGCGCGGCGGCTCGGTTACAGCGGAGTGGACAAGTCATGATCGCACTCGGACGATCAGGAACTGCGAGACTCGGACGATCGGGAACCGCAAACCCGGACTATCGGGAACCGGAATCGCCTTCAAACCACTGGATTCGCGGCGCTTCCGGGCCGCTTAACTGTGCTAACAAAGAATCCTTCGGATTCTTGCTAACGCCCGCTGCCTGTGGACAACCTGGCGCTGAGCCCCCCGCCATGCGCGTCGCAGCAGCCGGGACGGCGCGCGGATCTTTCACCGAGGTCGAGCTCTTCTGGCGGGAGGGCATACAGGAACACTGGCTGCGGTTCGGCAAGCCGGCCGCGAGCCGTATCCTTGACCGCAAGCGCCGCGTCGAATGCTATGCGGCCGGGCAGACTTTCGGCTTCGTGCGCTGGGCGTCGAACGATTACGGCACCATAGTCTCGCGCTTCGATGTCCTGCTTGCGGTCAGCGAGGGGGAGCCTGTCACCCGCTTCCCCCATGTCACGCCTGGCGCGCAGGTCCTGCTGTCCGTATCGGGCTGGCGCAAGGTTCAGCGCGTCTTCGGTCTGATCGATGCGATCGAAGCGCTTGGTATCGACCCTTGCGATGTCGCGCCCGATCACTGGCGGCACATTCACAACCGACTGATCGCCGCCGAGACGCCGCGCGGCTACTCGGCTGCCCGGCACCGGGCCTGGCTTGCGCGCAAGGCGCTGCAATCATGAAGCGCCGCGCGGTCATCACCGCCGCGGCAGCGGCGGGCCTCGCCATGGCATCGCTGGCGCTCCCAGAGCGCCGGCCACTGGTGTGGAACATCACCCCTTCGGTGCCGACCGGGCTGTACTGGGTGAGCGACCAGCGCGCTCTGGCAGTCGGCGACCGCGTGGCGATCGCACCGCCGCCAAAGCTGCGCAAGCTCCTCGCCGAACGCGGCTATCTCCCGATTGGTGTGCCCCTGCTGAAGCGCGTGGGCGCTGCACCGGGACAGACGATCTGCCGAACTTCAAGCGATCTGACCATCGATGGCAGGCTCGCCGCGCCCGTTCGAACGCATGATCGCGCAGGCCGACCCTTGCCTTCCTGGAGTGGCTGCATCGTGCTGCGCGATGGCGAGATATTTGTCCTCAACCCTGCTCAGCCCGACAGCTTCGACAGCCGCTATTTCGGTCCCCTGCTCGCCAAAAATGTGATCGGCCGGGCGCACCCGGTCTGGACCGGCGAGCGCGGCGATGGCGCCAATGTGTGGTCTTCGATCTGGAGCAGCACCCCTTTTCCCACCAGCAAGTAAGGATGGATGAGCATGCGTATTGGCACATTTGTAGCAGCAGACGGCGGGTTCTCCGGGCGCCTGCATAGCCTCACACTCGATATTGCCCTGATCCTCGAACCAATCCCTGCGTCCGACAGCGACAAGGCACCCGACTACCGGGTGATGGCGGGCGACGACAATAAAACGCGCGAAGTGGGTGCAGCCTGGAAGCACGTGGGCGAGAAGGCCGGTGCTTTCGTCACGCTGCTGCTTGACGATCCGGCCTTCGTGCAACCGCTGCGCGCCAATCTCTTCCAGGGCGACGGCAACGAGCACGTGCTGGTCTGGTCGCGCCCGTCCCGGCGCGAAACGGCGGGCTGAGCGATGCGCCCGCGCCGCTGGCTTGGCGGTCTTTGCTATGCCTTGGCCCTGTCGGGAGCAGACCCTGCCGTGGCGCGACCCGCCGACCGCCGGGCGCCGCAGCAGGTCATCGCCATCGCCGCTTACGTTACGGAAGCTTCGCAGCGGTTCGGCCTTCCCGAACGCTGGATCCTTGCGGTCATCCAGGCGGAGAGCGCCGGCAGGATCGGCGCGGTGTCACCGGCCGGTGCGATGGGTCTGATGCAGCTCATGCCGGGCACCTGGGCGCGCCAGCGCACCCGGCTCCATCTCGGACCCGACCCTTTCGATCCGCGCGACAACATCCTGGCCGGTACGTCATATCTTCGCGAAATGTACGACCTTTGCGGGCCGACCGGCTTTCTTGCCGCATATAATGCGGGGCCCGGTCGCTATCGCGAGTGGCGCGAAAAGGGCCGCCCACTGCCCGCCGAAACCCGGGCCTATGTCGCCCGCCTTGCACCAATGCTGCAGGATGCCAGCATGACGGGTGCATTCTCGGGGTTTCTCCCCATGCAGCCAGCCAGGGTTTCATGGCCCGAGGCCGCGCTGTTTGCCGACCGCGCAGACCCTTTGGGGCCCGCGCCATTCCCGAATGCTGATGCAGTTGCTGATCGCGCACCGCGCGAACCTTCTGCCAGCTTGAACACGTCCGGCGGCCTCTTTGCGCCCGTTTCAGGCGACCAGCCGTGATGATAACCCTCGTGCAACTGCAGCGCGTCACGGCGTGCTGCGGCGAAGCAATGTGCGTGTGGGCGGCTTTGGAAAAGGAAGGCGCTGAAGGATGGCGAGATAAAAGCCGCGCCGTCTGTCGGGGTGCAGGTGGTTGGATTTATTGGGTAATAAGCGCTGCTACTGCAAATGCCATGCCGTCGCTCCTGCCGAATTTCCCCATGTTTACAAGGCCAAGGGAGAGGTCGCCGGGCGCCATGCGCCATGGCTGATGACGAATTCGACATCAGGCCGGGCCGGTCGCGTGACAGCGGGGCGGGGGTCTACCGCAAGGCGAATACGCTGGTCGGCCGCGTGCTCCAGGCCTCGCGCCGGGCAGGCTACACGCCGCTTGGTGGCAGCAGGACTGGCGGCGGTACGGGTCGTCTCGGCCGGGGCAAGCGGGCGGCGCTCCAGAGCCGGCGCAGCGCCTTCCAGCGGCGCGTTGTCATCAAGGCGCGCGTCGTCCGGCATCGGGGCAGCTCATTCCGGTCTGCGCCGCTTGCGCGCCATATTGCCTATCTCGAACGTGACGGCGTCACGCGTGACGGATCGCACGGTCAGATGTTCGACCTACATTCCGACCAGGCTGATGGCGATGCCTTTGCCGAACGCTGCGAGGAGGACCGGCACCACTTCCGCTTCATCGTCTCGCCCGAGGATGCGAGCGAGATGGCAGACCTGCGGGCCTTCACCCGCGAGCTCATGGACGACATGGCGCGCGATCTTGAGACACGGCTTGATTGGGTCGCGGTCGATCACTGGAACACCGACAATCCGCATATCCATGTGCTGGTCCGGGGTGTCGCCAGCGACGGCCAGGACCTTGTCATCGACCGCGCCTATATCAGCGAGGGGCTGCGCGCCCGCGCCGAAGAGCGGGTGACAATCGAACTTGGCCTGCGCAGCGAACGCGACATCGAGAACGCGCTTCGCCGCGAGGTTGGTGCAGAGCGCTGGACCTCGCTCGACCGCCGGTTGCAGCGCCAGCGCGATGAGCATGGTGTGGTCGATCTGCGCCCGGAGCAATCCGGCGGGCGCAGGGATCGCAGCTTGCTGCTTGGCCGTGTGCAGGTACTCGAACGCATGGGGTTGGCGGAGCGCAGCGGACCGGCCAGCTGGACGTTGGCAGCGGATATCGCGCCGACCTTGCGCGCGCTGGGCGACCGCGGCGACATCATCAGGACCATGCACCGCGCCATGAGCAGGCAGGGTCACCTCGTCGATCCCGCGCGCTTCGCTTTGCATGGCAATGCCGATGGCGCGCGGGTCATTGGCAGGCTGGTGGAACGCGGGTTGCATGATGAGCTGACCGGCGAGGCCTATGCAATCATTGAAGGCACCGACGGGCGGACGCATCATCTGCGCTTTGCGGACATCGAGCGGACCAGTGACGCAGCGACCGGCGCCATAGTCGAAGCCGGCAACTGGACCGATCGCAAGGGGTGGCAGCAGACCAGCCTGCTGGTCCGGTCCGACCTTGCCATCGAAGCGCAGGTCCACGCGCGCGGCGCGACATGGCTCGACCGCCAGCTGGTATCACCCCAGCCTCAAACTCTTGGGGGCGGGTTCGGGTCGCAGGTTCGCGGCGCACTGGATCAGCGAGCCGAGGTCCTGATCGAGGAAGGCCTCGCGAAGCGTCAGGGCCAGCGCATTGTCTTTGCACGGGGCCTGCTCGACACGCTGCGGGATCGCGAACTGGCAGAAGCCGGCGGGGCGCTGGCCGCGCGCCACGGAAGTATTGCCCGGCCCGTCAATGCCGGCGATCACGTCGTGGGCATCTACCGCGAGCGGGTGACGCTGGCGTCCGGCCGCTTCGCCATGATCGACAATGGCCTGGGCTTTCAGCTTGTCCCATGGCGGCAGGACCTCGAACGCCATCTGGGTATGGCGGTGAGTGGAAAGGTCAACGCGAGGGGCGGCGTGGACTGGAGCTTTGCCCGCTCGCGCGGACCGGCACTCTGACGATCGGGACGCTTACGATCTTGACATTCGCGTCATATGACGCGTATATACGCATCAGGAGATGCCATATGGTCAATGCAGTGCTGGACGCAATCGACGCGCCGCGCGTACCGCAGACCTTTGCCGGCGAAAGCGATCGCGCGCGTCTCACGGGGGCCGCCGTCAAGGCCGTGTTGCGGCTGATCGATGCCTGGGGTGCCAGCAATGCTGAAGGCGCATCCCTGCTTGGCGTATCGGCGAGCACTTGGGACCGGATGAAGGCTGGCACCTGGGAGGGCACGCTCAGCCAGGACCAGCTGACCCGCGCCTCCGCCCTGATCGGACTGTTCAAGGGCCTGCACCTGCTGTTCGCCAACGACCTTGCCGACCGCTGGCCCAGGCTCGAGAACAGGGCGCCCGTGTTTGACCGGCGCTCGCCGGTGCAGGCCATGATCGAGGGCGGCATTCCGCGCATGATCGAGACCCGGCAGTATATCGACGCGCTTCGTGGTGGGCTCTGAGGCGGGCGGGAGACTGCCGCTTACCAGTGTTCCCACAATCCGCGAAGCCTTCGGGCGCACGGTCCGCCTTGTCACCAACGCGCGGCTGCGTGAGGCGGCGATGAGACCGCTCGCTGATTCTGAGGGAGAGCTCGATGATCTCGCCGAGATCGAAGCCGCGACCAGCTCGCGGCAAATCGCCGAGGAACGCGGCTTGGGCGGCCTGAGCGCCGATGAACTGGTGCACGGCGTCCCGCACGCGAAATTCATCAATGCAAGCTTCGCCTATGCCAAGCCGCGCGAGCCCGGCCGCTTCAACCCGGCCAACCGCGGGGCGTGGTATGCCGCGCTCGACGCGGATACCTGCATCGCCGAGGTCGGCTATCACCTGACCGAGGCCCTCGCCGATGCCGGCGATTTCGATGCGGTCGTCGAATATGTCGAGATGATTGCGAGCATGTCTGGCGTCTTCATCGATCTGCGCGGCATGCCCGGTCATCCGGCACTCGGTCCCGAAAAGGCGAGGGGATATCCGGCTGGCAATGCGCTGGCAGCGCAAGCGCGCGCCGAAGGCCATAACGGAATCATCTATCCCTCGGTGCGACATGCCGGCGGGGTCTGCATTGCGGCCCTGTGGCCCAACGTGGTGCAATCGGTCGTGCAGGCCGAGATGGTCAGGCTGACCTGGTCGGGAACACCGGCCTTCACCATCGAGGCGGTCTGACCATTCATTTTCATTGCTGCGCTGGACTGCGCCTTGCGTCGGCAGCGCTTGCATATGCACCGCGCTGGCGTTCTTCTTCCGCCGGAAGGAGGCCGCAATGTCTGCGACCAGGATCCTGTGGGGGCAGATCATTGCTGTATTCGCGATGACCCTGGCGGGTATCCAGACGGGGACGCAGTGGATCGCGCGCGAGCTTGGCTATCAGCCCGAGCTCGGCGCACCTTTGTTTCTATTCCTGGAGACCCCGATCTACCCCACCTATGCCATCTTCTGGTGGTGGTTCAGCTTCGAAGCCTATGCGCCGCGCATCTTCGAGACCGGCGGCGTGATCGCTGCCTCAGGGGGGCTCCTTTCCGTGCTCGTCGCCATCGCCATGTCGGTGTGGCGCGCGCGCGAACTCCGCAGCAGCGCTACCTATGGCTCGGCTCGCTGGGCGACCCGCCCGGAAATTGCCGCAGCCGGCCTGCTTGGCGGAAAAGGCGTGGTGATCGGCCGCCACGCGAGCCTATACCTGCGCCATGACGGGCCCGAGCATGTATTGTGCTTTGCACCGACCCGCAGCGGAAAGGGCGTCGGGCTGGTGATCCCGACGCTCCTGACCTGGCCGCACTCGGCCATTGTCCATGACATCAAGGGCGAGAACTGGGAGCTCACCTCCAGCTTTCGTGCACGCTTCAGCCGAGTCCTGCTGTTCGATCCGACCAACGCCGCCTCGGCGGCCTATAATCCGCTGATGGAAGTGCGGCGCGGTGTCAGCGAAGTGCGCGACGTCCAGAACATCGCCGATGTGCTCGTCGATCCCGAAGGCTCGCTCGAACGCCGCAATCACTGGGAGAAAACCAGCCATGCACTGCTGGTTGGTGCCATCCTGCATGTGCTCTATGCCGAGCCGGACAAGACGCTTGCGGGCGTCGCTGCCTTTCTGTCCGATCCACAGCGCTCGATCGAAGCGACTTTGGCAGCTATGATGATGACGCCGCACCTTGGCGAGAAGGGTGTGCACCCGGTCGTCGCCAGCGCCGCGCGCGAACTGCTCAACAAATCCGAGAATGAGCGCTCGGGCGTTCTTTCCACCGCGATGTCCTTTCTCGGCCTATATCGCGATCCGGTGATAGCCAAGGTCACGCGGCAGTGCGATTGGCGAATCGCCGACCTTGTCGACGCGGCCCGGCCCGTGACACTCTACCTCGTTGTTCCACCGTCAGATATCAGCCGGACCAAGCCACTGGTCCGGCTGATCCTCAACCAGGTCGGTCGCCGCCTGACCGAAGACTTGGCCGAAGGCAGTCAGCGGCAGCGCCTGCTGCTCATGCTCGACGAGTTTCCGGCACTCGGCCGGCTCGACTTCTTCGAAAGCGCGCTCGCTTTTATGGCGGGTTACGGCATCAAATCCTTCCTGATCGCCCAGTCGCTCAACCAGATCGAGAAAGCTTATGGGCAAAACAACGCCATCCTCGACAACTGCCATGTCAGGGTTTGCTTTGCGACCAATGACGAGCGCACCGCCAGGCGCGTCTCGGAATCGCTCGGCACTGCGACCGAGACACGCGCGATGCGCAATTATGCCGGACACCGCCTCTCGCCATGGCTCGGGCACCTGATGGTGTCGCGCTCGGAAACCGCGCGGGCGCTGCTGACCCAGGGCGAAATCATGCAGTTGCCGGATACCGACGAAATCGTGATGCTGGCCGGCTCGCATCCGATCCGCGCGAAGAAGGCGCGCTATTATGCAGACCTGCGCTTGGCGAAACGCATCGCGCAACCAAACACGCCGGAACCCTCGCCAGACCAGTGCGAGCAAGGCGCATGGCATGGCACCATCGCCGCGCCGAAACCCCGTCGAAGGCCAG
The DNA here is from genome assembly GCA_009995225.1 of Sphingomonadales bacterium. GTDB lineage: Bacteria > Pseudomonadota > Alphaproteobacteria > Sphingomonadales > Sphingomonadaceae > Erythrobacter. The sequence continues at coordinate 18,489 of JAACPW010000022.1, forward strand.
TGGAGGGGGAAGATCAGTCGGAAAAAGAGGGCGCCAGCGATGGCGGTATCCGGCGCGAACCGGCGCTGGCCGAGCACGAAGATCTCGCGCCTGAGCCAGCAGTTGTCTGGACTTGTAACGGTTTTGCGCCGGTCACCGATCTCTTTATGCCACCTTGGCCTCGAATGCGAGCGGGCTGATGCCGCCCAGATATGAGTGGCGCC
>JAACPW010000028.1 GCA_009995225.1 Sphingomonadales bacterium
CACCTGCACGATCAGATCGACTGATTCGGCAATCTGGCGCGAAATGGCTTCCTTGGGGATCTTGATGTCGCCCATCAGGATCATGTTTTCCATACGGCCCAGGCATTCGCGCGGGCTGTTGGCGTGGAGCGTACACATCGAACCATCGTGACCGGTGTTCATCGCGGCCAGAAGGTCGAAACATTCCGCGCCGCGAATTTCGCCCAGGATGATGCGGTCAGGACGCATACGCAGGGCGTTCTTCACAAGATCGCCGATGGTGATTGCGCCTTGCCCTTCAAGGTTCGGCGGGCGGGTTTCCAGCGGCAGCCAGTGCGGCTGCTGCAGGCGCAGTTCCGCCGCGTCTTCGATCGTCAGCACGCGCTCGCCCGGATCGATCATCTTCGACAGGGCGTTGAGCATGGTGGTTTTACCCGAACCCGTACCGCCCGAGATGACGATGTTCATCCGGCACGCGCCTGCAATCTTCAGCGCGGTGCACATCTTGTCCGACATCGAACCGAAATCGCGCAGCATGTCGAGCGTGATCGGCTTTTCGGAAAACTTACGAATCGAGATCGCGGTGCCGCGCAGGGACAGTGGCGGGACGATCACGTTCACACGGCTGCCGTCCTTGAGGCGGGCGTCAGCCAGCGGCGTGGTCTGGTCAACGCGGCGGCCGACCATGTTCACGATCCGCTGGGCGATCTGGAACAGGTGCTGTTCGTCACGGAACCGAATCGGGGCGAGCACCAGCTTGCCCTTCTTTTCGATGTAGGTCTGATCCGGGCCGTTGACCATGATATCGGTGATGTCGGGATCGTTGAGCAATTCTTCGAGCGGGCCGAAGCCCAGCAGCTCGTCGATCAGCACCTTTTCCAGCGCGAATTGTTCGCGGCGGTTCAGCGTAACCTTCAGTTCGGCGAGCACTTCCAGAATGATCGGCCGGAATTCCTCGGACAGCTCTTCCTTGGACAAGGTCGCAGCTGCCTCGGGATCGACGCGCTCAAGCAGGCGAGGGAGCACCTGCTCCTTGATCTTGTGAACACTGGCTTCGAACCCGCCAACTTCGGAATCGCCCGTGTTGATCGAGGTCATTCGTTCGTTGAGACGGTCCATCGCTTCAGCGGTGGAAGTTGGCCGGCTGGGCGATGACGGCGCGGGCGCAGCGGCGCCTTCAACGGGGATTGGCGGAAATTGCTCGCCACCCCGCGCTGCGGCGCCGCCAGAGCCCTTCATCGGGCGCGCCACACCAAACGCGGGCCTTCCGCCGGGCCCGAGCCCGCCTGCATTGCCCTTTTTGCCGAATGCACTCATTCCCAGCCCCCAAGGCTTTCAGTTCATGTGCGCACCTCGGCGCAATCATGCGAAGGGTACGTCTCGAAAAATGGTGAATAGAATGGAAAGGTTGTTTCTTTCTTAAGCGCGCCGGCCCCGCCTCGGGCAAAAGGCCGGGACGGATCGGGTCAACGGCAAATCGGGATGCGGCGTGTCATCGGGGGCTTGCCGTTAAGACGCGGTCGGCTAGAGCGAGCGGCAGGACGGTCAACGAGGGGACACCCAGGCTATGTGCGGCATCATCGGGATTGTAGGCAACAGCAGTGTCGCCGATCGTTTGGTCGATGGTCTCAAGCGCATGGAATATCGCGGCTATGACAGTGCCGGGATCTGCACGCTTCACGACGGGGCTTTGGTGCGACGACGGGCTGAGGGCCGGCTGGCCAATCTGGCGAACGTGCTGATACATGACCCGGCGCCGGGACAGGTCGGAATTGCGCACACCCGCTGGGCCACCCACGGCGCGCCGACCGCAGCCAACGCGCACCCGCACGCCACCGGGGACGTGGCCATCGTCCACAACGGGATCATCGAAAACTTCAAGGAACTGCGCGCCGAACTCGTCGCCAAAGGCCGCACCTTCGAGAGCGAGACCGACAGCGAAGTGGTTGCCCACCTTATCTCCGCTGAGGTTGAGGCGGGGTCCGACCCGGTCGATGCGGTGCGCAATGTGCTGCCGCGTCTGCGCGGTGCTTTTGCGCTCGCTATCGCATTCCGCCAGCATCCTGATCTACTGATTGGTGCGCGTCTGGGGTCGCCGCTGGTGCTTGGCTACGGGCCGGAAGGCGAAGAGGCCGAAATGTATCTGGGCTCCGACGCGCTGGCGCTCGCGCCCCTGACGCAACGGATCGCCTATCTGGAAGAAGGCGATTGGGTGGTGGTGCGCCGCGATCATGCGCAGGTTTATGATGCCGACAACACCCCCGTCACCCGCGAAATTCGCGCCTCGGGCGCTTCGGCCGCAGCGGTGGAGAAGGGCAATTACCGCCATTTCATGCAGAAGGAGATATTTGAGCAGCCCACCGTCGTCGCGCAGACGCTCAGCTCCTACCTGCGCCGATCGGACAATTCTGTGGCACTGCCGCAGATCGATTTCGACCTGTCCAGCATCCGCCGCCTGACCATCGTTGCCTGTGGCACCAGCTTTTATGCCGGGATGGTGGCGAAATACTGGTTCGAGGAATTCGCCCGCGTGCCGGTGGATATCGATGTCGCTTCCGAGTTCCGGTATCGCAATCCCGTGCTGGAAGAGGGCGGCCTTGCGCTGTTCATTTCGCAAAGCGGGGAAACCGCCGATACGCTGGCCGCGCTCAGGCATTGCAAGGCCAACGGGCAGACCATCGGCGTGGTGGTCAACGTGCCGACCAGCACCATGGCGCGCGAGGCTGACCTTCTGTTGCCGACCCATGCCGGGCCGGAAATCGGCGTGGCATCGACCAAGGCGTTCACTTGTCAGCTTGCCGTGCTTGCCGCCCTTGCGGCGCACATGGCGGTCAAGAAGGGCCGCCTGACGCGCGACGAGGAAGCCGAGATCGTGCGGCATCTGCTTGAAACCCCGGCTGCGCTCAACGCCGCGCTCGCACATGATGACGATATCGCTGCAATGGCGCACCTGGTCGCCCCGGCGCGTGACGTGCTGTATCTGGGCCGTGGGCAGGATTACCCCTTGGCCCTGGAAGGCGCGCTGAAGCTCAAGGAAATCAGTTATATCCACGCCGAAGGCTATGCCGCCGGCGAGATGAAGCATGGCCCCATTGCGCTGATCGACGATATGGTGCCCGTGGTGGTGATCGCGCCGTCGGGGCCACTGTTTGAAAAAACAGTTTCCAACATGGAAGAAGTGCGCGCGCGCGGCGGCCAGGTGGTGTTGATTTCCGACGCCAAGGGCATCGCCGAAGCGGGCGAGGGCTGTATCGCCACGATCGAGATGCCGGTGGTGCATCCGCTGATCGTACCGATGGTCTATGCCATCCCTGTGCAACTGCTGGCTTACCACGTCGCGGTGGTCAAAGGCACGGATGTCGATCAACCCCGCAATCTCGCCAAATCGGTGACCGTGGAATAGGCGCTGTAGGTGGCAGGGAGCAGTGTAGGCGAACAAACGATATTTCCGAGTTGCAATCGTAAATTCCAGCGCAGGAAGTTGTAACAATAAAGTTTTCCAGCAGCAATTTTGACTTCGCGGACCCTTCGTCATCTGCGTCAGGCGTTAAAAAAGGCTATTTTACACCGCGCATGGTGGCATCCTAGTCGAGCTTTATTCCTTAATCTCATTGTTGGTGCTGTCGCAGGAGCTTTCCCCTTCGGAGGAAGACGAGATCTGGTCGTGGTAGGCTTGAAGACCTTTCGTAAGAGCCTTCACCCTTGCGGCCTCATCTACCGTAAGGCCTGACAAATCCTTGTGAGCCAAGCAGGCTTCAAGAAGAACCTCGACATCATAAAGCGTGCTGTCTGGCCTCTCGGACATTCCGTAATGTCGACCCTTCGCGTTCCGCGAGTAACCTAGAAGGCCAAGCGCTATCCTTGCGAGCTGGACTGCCCCAGTTCGCGCAGCGTCAGAAATCCACGCTTTTGGCTTTTCAACTTCGTCGTGGAATGCCCAAACCCTAGCAATATCGTAGTATGCAGGTTGGTCATTGAGGGTGTTTTCTTCCCTCGCTCGCTCAATCCTTCTAACGAGTATCGCTCCAAGATCGTCAAGCTGTTCGCGCGTTACAAAGTGCCTGAGATAGTCGCTTCCGCCGGTTAGCAAGCCGAGTGAACGGGCCAGATCAATATGAAGTGATGCGATTGAAGCAAGCGGCGGCTCGGAGGCATACAGAGCCGTTAGGTGGTCCATCCGTTCTTCTGGACTCCAGCGCTTCAATATCTCTGTCACCAAGAAGTAATGCTGCATTCGAGGGGTGATCAGATCACCGTTCCACGGCGCCTCACCCATCTCGGCCTCCAGCCAGATTAGGGTCGAGAGCAGTGTGGGTGTCGCCGGGGTGCCCTGCTCAATTCTGCTGCTCAACTCTTCAAGCATGGCTGCAATAAGTGTGTTCCCAAACTCATCGCGTCCATTGATCGCTATCCTGAGGAGCGTTTCGAGCTTCGCTTGATCCCCAAAGGTCGACACCGTCTGATTGAACCGCCCCGGGATTGCCGGAGGCCATCTGGTTTAAGTTATGCTGCCATGGCGGTGTCGTCCAGCATGGCATAGTATTGTTGTTCGGCTTCGGCGGG
>JAACPW010000023.1 GCA_009995225.1 Sphingomonadales bacterium
GCATCCGACAAGTCTCCGCGACCCATGACTGCTCCTCAAAAAGCAGTCTTGAATCAGAACTCAGGGCAAATGGGAATCTCTTTTGTCAACACGGCCTAAGCATGTGGCGTCCACGCTCTCAGCACGCGACCCCGACCGACGGTGCCTACGTCCGTCCACGATCTGATTTCGTGGCGAACATTATAGCTATGCTTTGGTAGGGGAGGGCGCCCGAGAAACGGCGCTGTTGTGCTTGGGCGCCCTTGAGCTTGCGTCAGGCAGCCGACCCGGAGGCAGAGCCATCTACCAACGCCTTGATTGCGGCCCGGCCGCGGTTGAGGCGACTTTTTACGGTCCCGATATTGCACCCCGCCACCAGCGCCGCATCTTCATAGCTCATCCCGGCACCGGCAATCAGCAGCAGCATTTCACGCTGCTGTGCAGGGAGCTTGAGCATAGCCCTGTTGACGTCTTCGACGTGGATGCGGGCCTCCTGCGTTGGTTCCTGGATCAGGATGCGCTCAGCCGCTTCGGGATCCCACACCGCAAATTGCCCGCGCTTGCGCGCGTTCGAGTAGAAATGATTGCGCAGGATGCGGAACATCCATGCGCGAAAATTGCTGCCTTGCTGAAACGTCCGGCGCGAAGCCCATGCTCGCATCATGGCTTCCTGCACAAGATCATCGGCATAGGTGCGGTCGCGGCATAATCCGCGCGCAAAGGCGCGTAGCGCCGGAACCAGCCGCACCATGTCTTTTTTGAATTGCTCAAGTTCATCCTCGGTGAGGTCAGGAGCCAATTGCGCTTCCATTTATTCTTTATCCGCTTTGGGCGTACGCGGATCCATGGTCAGTTTTGAGACCAGATCCGCGAAATCTTCGGGAATGTCTTCCGACGCAAGATCGTCAAAAATCTGACGAAGGGCCGCATCGACGGGATCAAACGCCATTGGGGGGCTTTTTGCCCCATCCTTCTGGTGCTTGTGGTCGGTCATGTCATTTCCTGTTCTGCGCGAGTCCGAAGGTTAAGCGGTAGACCTCGCCACATGCCAGGAGTAGGGCACGACTGAAAGGGAGGCACCGCTATAGCGCAAGCTTGCGAGAAATGTTCCAAGGTCGTGGAACTTTTATTGCCGACCCCGATTAGTTCCGGACTTAGGAGACCCCAATGACATTCCAAGCCGCTGTTGCGCATGAACTTCCCTTCCTGCGCCGTTATGCTCGCACGCTGACCGGATCGCAATCCGTCGGCGACGCGGCTGTCCGCGAAACGCTCCAGGCCATGATCGCCGCGCCGGAGGAGTTCAATGCGGAGGCCGATGTTCGCCAGGAACTTTATCGGATCTTCCACAAGATCTGGACCGATTCCTCCTTGCGTCCCATGGACACGCCCGGCGCGATTGTCGGCTCGCTGCCCCGTCGGTTGCGCAAGGCACTGCTGTTGACCACGATTGAGGGATTCAGCGAACACGAAGCCGCTTACATTCTCGAGATCGAAGAGAATGACGTGCACGATTTTGTCGTGCAGGCGCGCGAAGCGATCCATTCGATGCTTTCGGCCAAGGTCATGATCATCGAGGACGAAGCGATCATTGCGCTGCACCTCAAATCGCTACTGATGTCGATGGGCAATGATGTGGGCGCCATTGTTCGCACAAAGGACGAAGCTGTTGCGACCGCAGCCGATCTTCAGCCCGAGCTGATCCTCGCCGATGTCAATCTGGCCGATGGTTCCAGCGGGATCGATGCCGTGGCCGAAATCCTTCAGGAGATGACAATTCCGGTGATCTTCATCACCGCATTTCCAGAAAAGCTGCTGACTGGCGAGCGCGACGAGCCTGCCTATGTCATCAGCAAGCCCTTCAACCCCGACGATGTCGTCGCAACCGTGTGGCAGGCATTGCTGGTCGCGCGCGAGACGGCGGCCATGTCGGAGTGCGCCTGATTGTGGTGGAGGGGCGGCCGATGCCAGCGCGCATCGGCCGCCTTGGCCTTGTGTACGGGGCCCCGATTGCCTGTGCCGAGCGCATGACAGGCACCGGCATGGGCGACCTTTCTTCTGGCCAATCTGACAAAATTGCGTGACGATGACCCCGGCGATTTCCCTGCGTGGCCCGCTGACGTTCGACAAGGCCGCGCAGCTTATCAAGGCGCTGTCTTTTTCGCGTCCGTGGCTTCCGCTGATCGCCGGTTTGCTGATCGTGCTGGGCGTCGGGATATTGACCACCCGGACGGTGATCCGGTCGGACGATGATAGCCAACAGGTTCGCGATTCCCTCATCACCATTGGCACGGCCGATGCATTGATGTTGTCGATTGTGGAGATGAACAACGCGCAGCGCGGGTACATCCTCAGCCGCAATCCCGCATTTCTTGATCGCTTCTCCGATGAAAGCCGGTCGCTGGCGACCCGGCAGGCAGCGCTTGTCGCGCAACTTTCTGCTGATCCGGGTGCAGCAGAGCTGGCAGAGCAGCTAGAAACCGAGATGCGCGCGCGAAAGATGACGTTCGTCGATATCGAACGGCGCATTGCGCTTGGGGACATATCCGGCGCAGGTGCGATATCGGTGGCTGCGCGAACCCGGACTGATGATGTCCGGCAGGTCATCGACGCGATCAAAGCTTACGCCGATGGTCAGCTCAAAAAACGACAATCGGACGCATCGCGCACCGGGAACCGCGCGCTGGTGCTGGCGATTTCCGGGCTTTTCAGCGCCGCCATGCTCATCGTCATCGCTACGATTTTCCTGGCCCGCCGGTCTGCCGATCTCGAACGTGCCAATGCCGAAGTTTCTGCGCTGGCCCAAAGCCTGGAGCGGCGCGTTTCCGAACGGACTGCCGATCTTGCCGAGGCCAATGAGGAAATCCAGCGCTTTGCTTACATCGTCAGTCATGATCTGCGCAGCCCGCTCGTCAACGTGATGGGCTTCACCGCCGAGCTGAAAGACGCACAGGAAATCGCGGCGTCATATATTGCCACGCTTGCCCAGGCAGATCCCACCAGTGTTCCAGCCGAGGTTCGCACCGCAGTCGTTGAGGATATGCCCGAAGCGATGAATTTCATCCGCGCAGCAACCGGGCGGATGGACCGCCTTATCAAGGCGATCCTCCAGATCTCGCGAGAAGGGCGCCGGTCCATGGTGGTCGAGAAGGTCGATCTTGGCGCACTGCTTGCCAATCTGCACGACACCCTGTCGGGACAACTCGATGCGGTGAATGCCGAGGTCACAATTGCCCCTCTGCCCGAGGTGCACAGCGATCCTCTGGCGCTAGAACAGGTGTTCGGAAACCTGCTCGACAACGCGATCAAGTATTTGAAGCCGGGCGTGCCGGGCCGCATTGCTGTCAGCGGCGAGAGGAAGGGTGGCAAGGCCATCGTGCGGATCAAGGACAATGGCCGCGGAGTGGCCCCCGTGGATCAGCGCCGCATCTTCGAACTGTTCCGCCGGGCCGGACAGCAGGACCAGCCCGGCGAAGGTATCGGCCTTGCGCACGTGCAAGCCCTTTTGCGACGGATGGGCGGGAAGATCGAACTCACCAGCGCGCTTGGCGAAGGAAGCTGCTTTACGGTGACATTGCCCATATCTATGTCCCCCGCGGCGCGATAGGAGATCACCGCAATGCCCCCGACGGAACATCATCAGGTTACCATCCTCATGGTTGAGGACGACCTGGGCCATGCGCGGTTGATCGAAAAGAACATCCGCCGCGCCGGTGTGATGAACGAAGTGATCCATGCAGTCGATGGAACGACCGCGCTGAAGCACCTGGCCCACGGACAGACGCTCGATCAGAAGCCGTTCCTCGTTCTGCTCGATCTCAATCTGCCCGACATGAGCGGGATCACCATTCTCGAACATCTGAAATCCGATCCGCATCTGCGTCGTTTCCCGGTGATCGTGCTGACCACCACGGATGACGAGCGCGAGATTCAGCGCTGCTATGATCTCGGGGCGAATGTCTACATCACCAAGCCGGTCGATTACGAAGCGTTCACCACTGCGATCCGGCAACTGGGGCTGTTTCTTGCGGTGATGCAGGTTCCGGGCACGGACGAATTTGCGTGACCTGCAAACCGGCTCGGCTCAGGTTGCTTTATATCGACGACGACGAAGGCTTTGCCCGGTTGCTGAGCCGCAACATGCAGCGATTGGGCTTCGACGTAGTCCTCGCCAACGAAGGGGCGAGCGGGCTTGCAAAGCTCAATGATGCGAATTTCGATATCATCGCGCTCGATCACTACATGCCGGGCATGTCAGGAGAGGAAACCCTGGCCCGGATCGTTACCCTGCCAGAACCGCCGCCCGTGGTTTACGTCACGGCGTCTGACGAATGCCAGGTCGCAGTCACCGCGCTGACATCGGGTGCGGCCGATTACGTCATCAAGGACATGAGCGAGGGGTTCTTCGAACTGCTGGCTGCGATCCTCAGACAATCACTTGAAGCCAACCTGCTGAAACGCGCCGAAGAGGCCGCGCAGGCCGATGTGGTCATCGCGCGCCAACGCGCCGAGGTGCTCTTGCGGGAGGTCAATCACCGCGTCGCCAACAGCCTGACACTGGTGGTTTCGATGGCCCATCTGCAAGTGGCGGTTTTGCCGGTGGGCGAGGCGCGGGCGGCGATGGAGGATTTTGCCAACCGCGTTTATGCGATCGCGCAGGTGCACAAACGGCTTTATACATCGCAAGACATCCGCACGGTCCGGCTTGATACCTATCTGGAAGAGCTGGTGCGCGATTTGCACCGCAGTGTCTCCAGCCAGAAGGCACTGACACGCATTACCTTCGAATCGCCTGAGATGGCCGTGAGTATCGACCGTGCGATATCGCTCGGGGTCATCCTGTCTGAACTCATCACCAATGCCAGCAAATATGCCTATCCGGGCGATCTGAAGGGCGAGGTGCGTGTCCGGGTGATTTGCGACGCTGACGGCGCGGCGCGGTTGGAGGTTGAGGACGATGGCGTCGGTCTGGATGATGGCGCCGCCAAGGGCACGGGGCTGGGCACGCAGGTGATGGAAGCGCTCGCCTCAGGCCTCAACGGACGGCTCGATCTGGAAGGCTTGGCGTGTGGGGCGCGCGCCACCTTGCATTTCTGCATGGAGTGACGCCGTGCACTGCGCAGGCGTGATGGTCTTGCGCAAACCCAAGGAACATTTGTGGGCCTCCCCCGGTTGAACCCCGGCAAAGGAGACATGGAATGATCAAGAACGTCCTCGGCGCCGTGATCGGCGCGCAGCTTGCCAAGAAATCCTCGAAGGTCGACAACGGAACGGGCGCCGTGCTCGGTTCGCTTGTGCCTATGGTTATCGCCCGCATGAGCCTTCCGGCCATGGTCGCGGTCGGTGCCGGTGGCTATCTGGTGAAGCGTTATCGCGACAAGCAGGTCACACCGCAAGCGGGCAGCGCAGCATCGAACCAACCGATGACTTCTGCGCCGGTCACGACGCCGCAATCAACGATCTGAATAGCGACGGATCACCAAGACGGACGGGACCTTGTGTTCCGTCCGTCGACGTTTGGCTCGCACGGGTGTGCGGCGCGAACCGATGAAGGCAGGGTGCCTTCAAAAATGTGGGACGCAACAGAAGCTTGGACTGGCTCGACCATACTTCAATGAGTTAGGTACGGTCTGCGTCCAAGATGCTTGGACAAAAATCACAACAAGCTAGATTATCCTTCGCCTGGGTCAGAACAGGTTGGGCAATCCTTCAAGCAGCTGCTGGATGCCGGCCAACGTTGGCAAACAGGGGTCTCATTTGCAACTGCCGTATCGGGACTGGCGGGAAGCCGATCGCCATTTCTCTCAGATGAGTGGCGAACGACACGCAGTCATCGGCGGCTCGTAAGCATTTCGTCCAAAAATCGGTGAATTTAAGCTCTCCCGCCCGATTCCCTGAAATCGGACAAGGTTGCACATCGGCCTGAATGGCCGGGTTTGGGACAAATCCGCCATTCCCGTGGAGGAGCCCGGATGACTGGCTTCTCCAGAGGCCGACACTACGATGGTCAGCCGTCAAACCTATTCGAAGTTCCCTGCGGGGCTGAACAAGGTGGCCACCAATCCACTTGTTCCATTTTCGAGGACGAGTTCGATGCCCATCGCGTCGCACAGATCCCGCGCAATGGCGAGGCCCAGCCCAGACCCTGTGACAGCAGGATCGAACCGCGCGCCGACCTCGAAAGCCCGGTCGATCAGCCCCTCTGGAATGCCCGGTCCATCGTCTCTGATCGTGACTGTAACCGCGCCATCGGACTCGCTGGCCACGGTCAGGACCACGTCTCGCCGTGCCCATTTTCCCGCATTGTCGAGTAGGATCGAGAGCACTTCGGCATAATCGACCGGATCGAGCGGCAGCGCTTTGTCCCTGTCAGTGTCCAGCTGAAGCGTGAATGTCTTTCCAGGATGCAGCCGCTCCATCGCCCGCAGGATCGGGAGGGCAAGAGCGGGCAGCACGACGCCTTGGCCCGAGGGCTTCCGGCCAGCGGACGAACGGGCCCGCGCGAGCTGGTATTCGATCTGCTGCTCCATCGTGCGCGCCTGATCCAGCATCACCGCGCCAGCCTGCCGACATTCGCCCCGTTCCTCCAGGCGCTCGGCCTCGTCAGTAATGATCGCGAGTGGGGTGCGCAGGCTGTGGGCCAGATTGCCGGCCTGCACCCGCGCGCGGGCCAGCATCGCCTCGTTCTGGTGGATATAGGCGTTGAGGTCAGCCGCCAGCGGGGCGATTTCCGTGGGGTATTGCCCTTCCAGCTCTTCAGCCTCGCCATGCCGAAGCCGGGCAAAGGCCTGCGACAGCCGGTCAAGCGGCTTGAGACCGAACGAGATGATCGCATACCCCGTCGCCAGCAGCAGGGCCGCAAGGGCCGCCAGCCATGTGGTCAGATCGCGGGTGAAGCTGCCGATCAGGCGGTCGAGCTCGCTTTGGTCGGTAGCGATCACGAAGTGGATGTCCTCGCCCGCCGGCCACTTGCGGGTGTAGCCATAGGTTATGGCCGGCCCGGTTGGCCCGTTATCAAGCCGGTGGAGGATCTCGGGCGAATGGGCGATGCTTTCGTCAAGGCTGCCGCGGGTCATGGACCGCGAGCGCAGCGGCGCGCGTCCATCGGCAGTGACCTGCCAGTAAAACCCCGAAAGCGGCTCGGCATAGCGCGGATCGGACAGCGGGCGGGTGAGCACAATCGCGCCGTCCGCGGCGATCTCGGTCAGCCCGCCAAGCTCGCGCACATGGACTTCAAGCTCCTCATGATAGGATAGCTCGACATGCTTGCTGAAGATGCCAACGGCCGAAAACCAGATCGCCGCGATACCGAGCATGACCCACAGGCTCACCGCCAGCAGAAAGCGCAGCCTGAGGCTGCCGGGAACGGGCCAGCGCATCACTTGGCGAACCTGTAGCCCAGCCCGCGCAGGGTGGTGATGCGCTCGCGCCCGATCTTGCGGCGCAACCGGCCGATCAGGACTTCGACGGTGTTCGGCTCGCGCTCGTCGTCAAGCGCATAGAGATCATCAAGGATGTCGGTTTGCGACAGCACCTGCCCGGCGCGGCGAAGGAACAGGTGCAGCAAGCGGAATTCCTGTTTGCTCAGCACCAGAGGCGCACCTGCCAGTGTTGCGGTGCGGGCGATCGGATCCAGCGCCAGGTCGCTATTCGCGATAATAGAGGCACGGGTGCCTTGTTGGCGACGAAACAAGGCGTTGAGGCGGGCCAGCAGCTCTTCGAAGCGCACTGGCTTGACCACGAAATCATCAGCGCCAGCGTTCAGACCCTCAACCTTGTCCTGCCAGCTGCCGCGCGCGGTGAGGATCAGGATCGGGGTTTCGAGCCGCTGGTCGCGCCAGTGCCGCAGCAGATCGAGCCCACTGCCATCGGGCAGACCGAGATCGAGGATCACGGCGGCCATACGGTCCACATCGGGCCAATCCCCGGCCTCGGAGCGCGAGGTGGCGAGCTCCACCGCGAAATCGGCAGCGCGCAGCCTTTCGCTCAAACGGCGACCGAGTTCAGGATCGTCTTCGACAATGAGGAGGCGCATGGCGTGCCGGTCCCTTTCCGCCGCCGGTGATGGGCCATGAAACTGACAATAAGCTGCCAGACTGGCAAGTTCCTGTCAGCTTGGCAGGGCAAATGGGCGGGCATGACACCGCACCTCATCGCCCGCCTTGCCCCATTGGCCGTACTTGCTGCCATGCCCGCCTGCTCCTCCCCCCCTTCGGAGCAGGCCGGTGATCAGGCCACCAAAGCCGATGCAGCCGCAGGGCTGGCGATCGAGTCCGTGTCTGCAAGGGAGGTCGACAACGTCCCCCTCGGCAGCGTTCCCGGAACCATCAGCCTCCCCCCCGAGGCCCGGGTCGCGGTCACTGCGCCTTTTGCGGGCGCAGTGGTGCGGGTCTACGTGATCGAAGGGCAGGAGGTGGCCCGCGGCGAGGCGCTCGGGCTGATGCGGGCGACTGAACCGGTTGCCATCGGGGGCGATCTTGCGCGTGCTCGCTCTGCGGCGACCCTTGCCGAGGCCCGCGCCAAACGGCTTGCTCAGCTTGCCGACGAAGGCGTGATTGCGCAGGCCCGTGCCGATGAGGCCAAGGCCGAATGGGAACAGGCCCGCGCCAGTGTCACGCAGTTTGCAAAGATGGCGTCGCTTGGTGGGGTCAGTGCTGACGGCACCATGACCCTGCGCGCGCCGATTGCCGGGCGGGTGGCCAAGGTCGCGGTCGAGACCGGCGGCGGGGTCGATACGGTCACCGCGCCGTTCGTGGTCGAGGCGGCAGGTGCCTATCAGATCGAACTGCAACTGCCCGAAAGGATTGCGCAGGCGGTGCGGCCCGGCATGGCAGTCGAGATCGCACTAGGCGGCGAAGGAGCAGCGCCAGTCGGCGGCAAGATCATCGCGGTGGCCCCCTCGCTTGATCCGTCGACCCGCTCGGTGATGGCTCGCGCCACCATCGGCGCGGCACCCGGTGTCATCGCGGGCCGCAATGTCACTGTCACGATCCTCGGGAACGGGAGCGGAATAGCCGTGCCGGATCGTGCCGTCACCCGCATTGGCGACAAGGATCATGTCTTCGTTCGGAAGGGCAAGGCCTGGGAGAAGCGAGCGGTGACCGTCGCTGCGCGCGGCGGGGGGCAAGCGGTAATATCCGCTGGCCTCGCGGCGGGTGAGACGGTCGCTGCCAGCAGCGTGGCCGAACTCAAAGCAATGAACGCGGAATAGGCGCGGGTCATGCTGGCGAAACTTGTAGAACGCGCGCTCAATCTGCGCCTTGCCGTGATCGGACTGGCCGCTTTGCTGGCGGGGCTGGGCGCTTGGTCGTTCCTCAATCTGCCGATCGACGCCTTCCCCGACATCAGCACCACGCAGATCAAGATCATCCTGAAGGCCCCCGGCATGACCCCGGAAGAGGTCGAGAGCCGCGTTGTCACACCGATCGAGATGGAGATGCTCGGCATCCCGGACCAGACGGTGCTGCGCTCGGTCGCCAAATATGCGATTGCTGACATCACTATCGACTTCACCGACAGCACCGACATTTACTGGGCGCGCCAGCAGGTGGGCGAGCGGTTGAATGCCGTGATGGCGGACCTTCCGCCGGGCGTCGAAGGCGGGCTTGCGCCGATCTCCACGCCGCTCTCGGAGATGTTCATGTTCACGCTCGAAGGGCCGCAGTCGCTTAGCGAAAAGCGCCGGGTGCTCGATTGGACGATCCGCCCGGCCTTGCGCACCGTGCCGGGGGTGGCGGATGTGAATTCGCTGGGCGGTTATGCGGAGACCTTCGAGGTCGCGCCTGACAGTGCGGCACTGGCCGCCGCCGGGCTCAGCACGGCCGATCTTGCCGCCGCGATCGAAGCCAGCAACCGCAATGATGGCGCAGGCCGCCTTAGAAGCGGAGAGGAAGCGCTGATTGTGCGGGCGACAGGCGCGATCCGCAGCCTTGATGATCTGGCCGCTGTCGTGGTGCGCGCATCGGGCGGCGCCGTGGTGCGCGTGGGCGATGTCGCAATGGTGCGCATGGGCAGCCTCACCCGTTACGGCGCGGTCACCAAGAACGGCACGGGCGAGGCGGTGCAGGGCCTCGTGATCGCTCTGCGTGGCTCTGACGCATCCAAGGTGGTCGAAGGCGTCAAGGCGCGGCTCGAAGAGATCCGTTCCAGCCTTCCGCCCGGCATGAGTGCGAATGTGTTCTATGACCGCTCCGATCTCATCACCCGCGCTGTCGGCACGGTCGAGTCGGCACTGCTCGAAGCGACCGTGCTGGTGGTCATCCTGCTGCTGTTGTTCCTCGGCGATGTGCGCGCTTCGGTGATCGTCGCGCTGGCGTTGCCGATGGCGGTGTTGCTGACCTTCATTTTCATGCGCGCGATTGGTCTTACCGCCAATCTGATGAGCCTTGGTGGGCTGGCGATTGCGGTCGGCATTCTGGTCGATGGCGCGGTCGTGGTGGTTGAAAACGTCGTCGAGCGCCTGTCGGACCCGAAGCACGCCTCTTCGAGCAAGCTCCACAATGTGTTCATGGCTTCCGCCGAAGTCGCCAAGCCGGTCACTTCCGGCCTTGCGATCATCGCCATCGTGTTCCTGCCGCTACTGACGCTCGAAGGGTTGGAGGGCAAGCTGTTCGGCCCTGTGGCACTCACCATCGTTCTGTCGCTCGCCTCGGCGCTGGTTTTGTCGCTGACGCTGGTGCCGGTGCTGGCCTTCTACCTGCTCAAGGTGAAGGTGGACACGGATGGGCACCATCACGAACCCTGGCTGATGCGCCAGATTTCGCCGCGCTACCACGCGCTGCTGGAAGGCGCCTTCGCCCGCAAGGCCCGCGTGTTTACGGTCGCAGCGGTCGGTCTCGTGCTGGCGGGCGCGGCTTACACCATGACCGGCAAGACGTTTCTGCCGGTCATGGATGAAGGCTCTGTGATTGTGCAGCTGACCAAGCTGCCTTCGATTGCGCTCGACCACTCGGTTGAAGGTGACCTCAAGGTCCAGCGGGCCATCATGAAGCAGGTTCCCGAAGTCGAGGCGGTGATCGCCCGCGTCGGCTCGGACGAGCTGGGTCTTGATCCGATGAGCCCCAACGAGACCGACAGCTTCCTGCAATTGAAGCCGCGTGAGGAATGGCGCGTGTCCGACAAGGAGTGGCTGGTCGATGAGCTGCGCAAGGTCATGGAGCAGTTCCCCGGAATCGAGCCGACCTTCACCCAGCCCATCGAAATGCGCACTTCGGAAATGCTGACCGGTGCCCGCGGCGATCTTGCAATCAAGCTGTTCGGCCCCGATGCTGCCGAACTTTCGCGGCTCGCAGGCGTGATCCAGACCCGGCTTGAGGGGATCGAAGGCACCAGCGAGGCGATGACGGTCGCCAATGACCGGGTCGATTACCTGCTCGTCGATATTGACCGGGTGGCCGCAGGCAGGGTCGGGATGCCGGTGTCGGACTTGCAGGACATGATGCGGGCGCAGGTGGAAGGCGTGCGCGCCGGGATGGTGGCAGACGGCGTGCGCCGGGTGCCGATCGTGTTGCGGGGCGAAGGTGGCGGCGGCAACCTCGATGTCCAGCAGTTTGCCGATCTCGTCTATCGTTCGCCCAGTGGACAGTTGGTGCGCGCCAGCGATGTCGCGTCGGTCGTTCGGTCTGAAGGGCCGGTGAAGCTGGAGCATGAGAACGGCTCACGCTTTGCCATGGTGCAGGCCTTTGTCACCGGGCGTGACATCGTCAGCTACGTCGATGATGCCAAAGCTGACATCGCCGCCAATGTTCCGCTGCCACAGGGCTACCGGCTGGAATGGGGCGGGCAGTTCGAAAACCAGCAACGTGCCTCGGCGCGGCTGCTGATCGTGCTGCCCGTGGCGATCCTGCTGATCTTTGCGGTGCTTTATCTCAGCCTCGGATCGGTGCGCGCCTCGCTGCTGATTCTCACCAACATTCCCTTCGCAGCCGTAGGCGGGATGATCGCGCTGGCATTGTCGGGGGAGTATCTCTCGGTCCCGGCCTCCGTCGGTTTCATCGCCTTGCTGGGCATCGCGGTGCTCAACGGCCTCGTCATGGTGACCTATTTCCGCCAGCTGCGCGAGAGCGGGATGCCGCTGGCCGAGGCGGTCAGGCGCGGGGCTGAACGTCGCCTGCGCCCGGTGCTGATGACGGCCAGCATCGCCGCCTTCGGCCTCGTCCCGCTGCTGTTCGCCACCGGGCCGGGATCGGAAATCCAGAAGCCGCTCGCCATCGTCGTGATCGGCGGTCTGGTGACAGCAACCCTGCTGACACTGGTGCTGCTGCCAATTCTTTACGAACGCTTCGGTGAAGGCCCAGCCGACCATGCCGACGAAATGCCGGAGGCCTCAGCATGATCCGCCGTTTGTTGTGTGCAAGCTCGCTCGCGTGCTTGCTTGCCGCTCCGCTGGCCGCAGAACCGGGGTTGCCGCCAGAGGAAGCGGTGGCTGCTGCCCTTATGGAGCATCCCAGTGTCGCCGCCGCCCACGCCCGGCTAGAAGCTGCGCGCGCCCGCGCCGAAGGCATTCGCAAGGGTTCCTACGAATTCACCGTGCAGGGTAGCTATACCCGCCGCGACGTGAACGGTGGAGCGGCCTTCAATGAATATGACGCGCAATTGAGCCGCCCGATCCGTCTGCCCGGCAAGGCAAGGCTCGACCACGAAATCGGCAAGCAGGGGACTGCCGTGGCCGAGAACGTTGCCGAAGACGCCCGCCACGAGGCCGCGCTGCTGCTTGCCGCGCACTGGTTCGACTGGCTCTCGGCATCCGCCCATGCCGAGGTCGATCAGGCGGCAGTCGCAAACTACGAAGCCGCGCTCGCGGCAGTCAGACGGCGGCGCGACATGCGCGATGCCTCGCAGCTTGACGTTGATCAGGCCGAGGCGGCGCTGGCCGAAGCGCGCCGGTCGCTGGAGCAATTCTCCGGCCTTGCTGCGCTCGCCCGGACGCGCCTCGCTTCGCAATTCCCCGGCCTGGCACTCCCGCAGCAGGCACCCGAGGTGCCGTTCCCGGACATGGCCGACGCGCGCATGTCGCAGCTTGGCGGTCTAGTGGTCGTCAACAGCCACATGATCGCTGCCGCCGAGGCCGAGAGCACCCGCATGTCCGCAGTTGCCGACCGCGCGCGGGCCGACCGGATGGCTGACCCTACGGTTGGTCTGCGGTTGTTCTCCGAATTCGGCGGGCTTGAACGCGGTGCTGGCGTGGTCATCAGCATGCCGATCGGCGGAGGGCATCGCCGGGCAGTGGCAGATGAAGCGAGCGCAGGCGCCGCTGCCGCGCGGGCCGATGAACAGCTCGCCCGCTTCGATGTCGCCGAAACCGCCAATGCCGACGTGACAGAGGCGCGCTTCCGCATAGACAGCTGGCAGCGCGCCCGCGAGGCTGTGGCAGCTCAGATGGCGGCACTCGAGAAGCTTCGCCGCGGGCATCAGCTTGGCGAGATCGACCTTGCCGATTTGCTGCTGGGCGAACGCATGGTCCACGACGCGTTCCGCCGAGAAGCCGAAGCCCGTGCCGAAGCGATGCGGGCAATCACCAAACTGCGGATCGACGCGCATGATCTGTGGCTCGGCGACTGAGGGGCGGAGTGCGATGGCTGTCTAACGAAGAATAATTGATTTCATTCAAAAGTGGCGTGAAAATAGTCAACAAATTTAACCGGCTTTATTTGAGATAAATCTGATTCATTTAAAAATTCTCAAAATCTCATAGTTGTAAAAAGCGAATTTTACACTGAGGACGGCCCATATAAATCATGGATTGCATAAATATTTTGGCCAGTAGATGTGGGGAGTGAACTACGTGTCCATGATGACCAAAGAATTTCTTGTTTCAATTCATCAGAAGGAATTCAGGTCAATGCATAGTCATGCGATCAAGCTTGCCGCCATTCTCTCCGTCGCTGTGATCCCGTTGGCGACGTCCGCGCCGCTCCAGGCGCAGGCAGAAGCGCCCGCAAAGCCCATGACCAACAAGGACTGGTGGCCAGAACGGCTCGACCTGTCGCCCCTGCGTCAGGAGGCGCCGCAATCCAACCCGCTGGGTGAGAATTACGATTACGGAAAAGAATTCAACACGCTCGATCTGGATGCAGTGAAAGCTGATATCGCCAAGGTTCTGACGACGTCGCAGCCTTGGTGGCCCGCGGACTACGGAAATTACGGCCCGTTCTTCATCCGCATGGCGTGGCATAGCGCGGGAACTTATCGTGTCGCCGATGGTCGCGGCGGGGCGGGCGTCGGTCAGCAGCGGTTCGAACCGCTCAACAGCTGGCCGGACAATGTCAGCCTCGACAAGGCCCGCCGCCTGTTGTGGCCGATCAGGCAGAAATATGGGCGAAAGCTTTCTTGGGCCGATCTGATCGAGCTGAGCGGCACGGTCGCCTTGGAACAGATGGGCTTCAAGACCATCGGCTTTGCCGGCGGGCGAACCGACGACTGGGAGCCGGACACGGTCTATTGGGGATCGCAAAACCAGATGCTCGCCGACCTGCGCAAAGGCGGCGACAAGACATTGGAGCACCCGCTTGCAGCGGTGCAGATGGGCCTGATCTACGTCAATCCCGAAGGGCCGAATGGCAACCCCGATCCCTTGGCCGCCGCCAAGGATACAAGGGATACCTTCGCGCGCATGGCGATGGATGACGAGGAAACGGTCGCCCTGATCGCTGGCGGCCATACCTTCGGCAAAGCCCACGGCGCCCGTCCGCCAACGGACTGCGTCGGCCCCGAGCCGACAGCTGCGCCGATCGAGCAGCAGGGCCTTGGTTGGAAGAACACCTGCGGCAAGGGCAATGCCGAGGATACCGTCAGCAGCGGGCTGGAAGGCGCCTGGACGTCCAACCCCATCGCCTTCACCAGCCAATATCTCGACAATCTGTTCCGGTTTGACTGGGTGAAGACCAAAAGCCCGGCTGGCGCGATCCAATGGATCCCGAGCGATCCCAACGCGGGCAGTCTGGTTCCGGATGCGCATGTTGCAGGCGTGACCCACGCGCCGATCATGTTCACGACCGATATCTCGCTGAAGGAAGACCCGGTTTACCGGGAGATTGCCCTGCGCTTCCAGAAGGACCCGCAGCGGTTCGCCGATGCCTTTGCGCGGGCGTGGTTCAAGCTGACCCACCGCGACATGGGGCCAAGTTCGCGCTATCTTGGCAAGGACGTGCCTAGGCAGGAATTCCTGTGGCAGGACCCATTGCCAAAGGCTGATTACCCCGCGATCGACCAGCGCGAAATCGGCATGCTCAAGGGCACAATCATGTCATCCGGGCTGACTGTGCCGCAGCTCGTGCGCACTGCATGGGCATCTGCGGCCAGTTACCGCGAGACTGACGGGCGCGGCGGTGCCAATGGCGGGCGGCTGCGGCTCGAACCGCAGATCAGCTGGCTGGCCAACAACCCTTCGGAACTGCGCGGTGTCCTCAAAACGCTCGAGGGTATCCAGACCGATTTCAACCGGACGCACAAGGGCGGCAAGCAGGTCTCTCTGGCCGATCTGATCGTTCTGGGCGGCAGTGCTGCCATCGAACAGGCAGCCAAGCAAGCCGGATCGAGTGTGGTCGTACCATTCACCCCGGGACGCGTCGATGCGGTACAATTGCAGACCGATGCAGCCTCTTTCGCGTCGCTGGAGCCGAAGGCGGATGGGTTCCGCAACTACTACGCCGCCGACAGCCGCCTTTCGCCCGCCGAAATGCTGGTGGAGCGGGCCGATCTGCTGGACCTTACCGTTCCGCAAATGACCGTTCTGGTTGGCGGAATGCGTGCGCTGAATGCCAATACCGGGGGTTCTGCCAACGGCGTCTTCACATCGCGTCCGGGTGTGCTGACGAATGACTTTTTCGTGAACCTGCTCGACATGTCGACCGTCTGGTCAAAGTCGGCCGAAACCGCTGGCCTTTATGAAGGGCGCAACCGGACAACCAACGCGCTGCAATGGACGGCGACGCCGGTTGATCTGGCGTTCGGATCAAACTCGGAATTGCGCGCTGTTGCGGAGGTCTATGCCTCTGATGATGGCGGCGACAAATTCATCAGTGATTTTGTCGCGGCATGGGTGACCGTGATGAATCGAGATCGTCCGTAAGGCCTTGTGCAAATTGAGGTAAGTATCTGAAATGAGTCTCAAAATGTCGAGAAAAATCATGCCGCTGCGCTACGCGCCTATCTCGATTGTTCTGCATTGGGCGATGCTTTTGCTCATCACGGGCGCCTACGCGTGTATTCTCCTGCGTGAAAACTTCGAGCGCGGCAGTGATTTGCGTGAAGGGTTGAAGACCTGGCATTTCATGCTCGGGCTGACGATCCTGTTGCTTGTTATTGTCCGGATTGCCGCGCGGTTTCTGACCGTCAAGCCGCCGATTACGCCGCAGCCGCCAGCCTTGCAGAGGCACCTCTCGAAGGCTGTGCATTGGGGGCTGTACGCGTTCATGCTGGGTATGCCGCTGCTGGGCTGGACCATTCTGAGTGCAGAGGGCGAGACTATCCCGTTCTACGGTTTAGAGCTGTTTCCATTGGTGAACCCAAGCAAGGCCCTGGCCGAGCAGGTGCAGGAGGTGCACGAAACCCTCGGCACCATTGGTTATTACCTGATCGGCCTGCACGCCGCAGCGGCGCTGGTGCACCACTATTTCTTCAAGGATAATACCCTGAAGCGCATGCTGCCAGTCCGCCGCCGGGCTTGATGGCCGCGATCGGCTGGAACGGCTCAACACCGCTCGCCATCGCGGACGAGGTAAAGCCCTGGCTGTCACGTCAGTGCGACAGCGCGGATGCGCTCGACAATTTGCCTGCACTGGTCGCCGCGATCGAGGCCGAGCTTGCCACTTGCGAAATGGACGGGCACCCCGACGGCTTCCGGCGCACCCTTGCCTATTGGGATGATGAGCGTGGTTGCGGACGAGTTGCCTTGATCGGCAGCAATGAACGCATGGGCGCTTCGATCGGACACCAGCCCTATCAGGTCCGCCACGTTGGCAGCATTTTCACGCCCAGCCTTACGCCGTCACCATGGCCAGATGACTTTGACCCCCGCACTGACGGGAAGCGCCTCGCTGAATTGCAGCGCCAAGTGCGGGACACTGACAGCACGGTGCGCGTGGGCGGCGCCTTCACGGCCTTGCGTATTCACGCCGCCAGCTGCGAACGTTTCGAAATTGTCCGCTGGCGTGATCCGGTAGGCCGCAAGATCGGGGAGCGGCGCCCATGGTTTCGTTGGCCTTTGGCATTCCTAGCAGCCGCATGAGCAAGGACGGACGCGAACAGCTGCGCCGCCGGCTGCGCTTCTACACGCCGAAGGGCGCAGGTGACCTCCATACCCGCCGCATGATCGTCAGCGGCACGAATGGAGGAAGGCAAAGATGACACTTACGCAAGCGCAGGAGGCCGCCCGACAGGCTCGGCTCGACTGCGGCATCATGACCCCCGCCGAGGCAGCAGCCTACCTCGGCTCTACCGAGGGCACGCTGCGGTCATACCGCTGCAGGGGCAAGGGCCCACGCTCCCAGAAAGACGGCGGCAGGTACTTCTACAGGGTGGAAGACCTCGACGCGTACCGCGCCGCCAGGCCCCGCTAGGCGCCCGAAAGGAGAGGGGCGCCCCCGTTGACAAGACGAGAGCGCCCCAACGCAAGAGCCGGAATGGGATTGGCCGCTGCAGACAGAATGGACTTGTAACGGTTTTGCGCCGGTCACCTGAGCGTTTAAAGCTCGCATTAGGAGACCGATTAGATGATGAAGCATTCCGAAGAGTTCAAGCGAGAG
>JAACPW010000005.1 GCA_009995225.1 Sphingomonadales bacterium
GGCGCCACTCATATCTGGGCGGCATCAGCCCGCTCGCATTCGAGGCCAAGGTGGCATAAAGAGATCGGTGACCGGCGCAAAACCGTTACAAGTCCAGACTTCGCCGCTATCTGTGAGGCCTTTGCCTCGCGCGGTTATCGGTTCGGTGCGATCGTGGTCGATGCAGCACTCTTTGTTCCGCAGTCGCGTGCGCGGCTCTTTATCATCGGTGTAAAGAAGGATTTCGACATACCAGCGAACCTCATCGCAGGCGAACCGGTTGGGGGATTTCGCACCAAACAGTTGATCGCCGCGAAAGCCAAGCTTGATCCAGAAGTGAGCGAAAATTGGGTATGGTGGAAGCTACCGCTGCCACGTGCCCGGAAAACGACTTTCGCTGATCTTCTCGAGAATCCTGAAGATTCGGCAGCTTGGCATACGCCTGCTGAAACGAAGGTTCTTCTCGATATGATGTCGCCGATCAATATCGCTAAGGTAAAGAAGGCCCAGCAATCGGGAGAGCTTTCGGTAGGGTGCGTATACAAGCGCACCCGGCGCGATGCACAGGATGGCAAGGTCCAGCGTGCGGAAGTCCGTTTCGACGGTATCTCGGGCTGCTTACGAACTCCGGCGGGTGGGTCGAGCAGGCAGGTGATTGTGATAGTGGAAGGGAAAAAAGTTCGTTCCCGCCTTATCACAGCGAGAGAAACAGCGCGGCTGATGGGGCTAAAAGACAGCTATAAACTGCCTGACGGCTACAACGATGCCTATCACCTGACAGGGGATGGGGTAGCGGTTCCAGTTGTTCGTCATATTGCTAAACATATCCTTGAGCCGATGGTCGATGCTATTGAGGCAGCCCAAAGCGACCTAGTCGATATGATGGCAGAGGCAGCATGAGATAAAAGGCCAACGAGGATGTCATAATCATCGTTGGCCTTCATGACACTGATAAAGGTGCGTGGAGGTGCACGATCTAACAATTGGTTTTTTTGCGCCATAAGGGCGGTAGCTGGCGGAGAGGGTGGGATTCGAACCCACGTTACCGTTGCCGGTAAACCGCATTTCGAGTGCGGCGCATTCGACCACTCTGCCACCTCTCCGCGAGGCTTGTTGCGCTATCAAGCACCGCTTGGTCGGAGCGGCCAGCAACAATAAGCGCGCCCGTTAGCCCAAGGTATAAGGCTTGCCAAGGCCTGTCAGTGCACAAATTGAGGGCATATCTCGCGCTCGGCTTGGCACGCCAGCTTGTTTTGTGCTCACAATTGCCCATATTGCCTGCCATGGAACGCGCAGAGTTTTTCTCAAGCCAGGCCGGGCGCACCATCATCGCACCGCGCCAGATCCGCGCCCGCTTTGGCATCGGCGACGTGGTTTGCCATCGCCTGTTTGCCTTTCGCGGGGTCATTTTTGATATTGACCCGGTCTTTGCCAATTCGGAAGAATGGTATCAGTCGATCCCGGAGGATATCCGTCCGGATCGCGATCAGCCGTTCTATCACCTGCTCGCCGAAAGCGACGATTCGTCGTATGTCGCTTACGTAAGCCAGGGTAACTTGATTGGTGACGCCGATGGCGGACCGATCGACCACCCCACGGTGCGACAGCTGTTCGAAAGTTTCAAGGACGGCCGTTACCGGATGAGAGCCTCACTCACACATTGACAATCTTTTTGCCGTAGGCGGCTGCCATGGCAAACGGGGCCGATCTTCAAGGCGACACGCCTGCGATGGCGCGTTTGCGACTCGCGCTTGAGCGGGAGCTTGCTGAGGATGAGGTCATTCTTTGGCATGGGTGGCAGATGGGCCGGTGGGAACCACAGGCCTTTGCGCTCTATCTTTCGCCATTCCCTGGACCGCTTTTTCCGTCATGTGGACGACGTTGGCTTTCGGGGCGATGGCGCAATCGGGCGACGACGGGCCGGGCTGGATCGGCTGGGCCTTTCCGCTGTTTGGATTACCCTTCATCGGCATTGGGCTGGCGATGCTGGCGCGCCCGTTCATGCCATGGTTTGAGCATGGCCGTACGCTTTACGTGATCACCTCGCAGCGCGCGCTTAAACTGGGCATGGGCCGAGAATTGGTGGTGAAGGCGGCACCCGCAGACCGGATCGGCTTGGTGCAACGGTTTGAAAAGCGCGATGGATCCGGGCGGCTGCAATTGGCAATCAGGATCGGCAAGGACAGCGATGGTGACGCCCAAATCGATTATTTCGAAATAGGCCGTGTGCCAGACGTATTGAACGCGCAGGCGGCGATCAAGCAGATGGCGCAGCTTCGCCACCCGCATCAGCGTTCAGCTCTTGAGCTTCCAGCCTGAACGCAGCAGCGCGTAGACACCTGCCGCCAACACTGCGTTGAGGACCAGCAGCCCCCCCGCCGCCGCGACCAGCGTGGCATCAGGTCCCATATCGCTCGCCCCCAGAAAGCCATATCGAAAGCCCGAGATCACATAGAAAAACGGGTTGAGGCGGCTCACCCATTGAAAGGCTGGATCGAGGTTCTCGATCACATAAAAGGTGCCCGACAATAACGAGAGCGGCGCGATGATGAAGTTGGTAACGGCGGAATTGTGATCGAACTTTTCGGCCCAGATCGAGGTGGCAAGTCCGATGATCGACAACAGCAGCGCCCCCATCAGCCCAAACCAGATAACGGCCCAGGGATGCGTCATCGCGAGCGAAACACCCGGCCACAGCGCCACCGCCAGCGCCACCGCAAAGCCCACCAGGATCGCCCGCGTTATAGCCGCAGCAATGATCCCGGCCATCAGCTCGCCCGAGGATAAGGGTGGCATCAACAGATCGATGATCGTTCCCTGCATCTTGCCCGAAAGCAACGAGAAGCTGGAGTTGGCAAAGGCGTTCTGCATCATCGCCATCACGATCAGGCCCGGCGCAACGAAGCTGGCGAAAGGCACACCCAGCACTTCACGACCTTCGCGGCCCAACGCAACAGTGAAAATCACCAGAAACAGCAGCGTCGTGAAGGCCGGAGCCCAAATCGTCTGCGTCTGGACCTTGAGAAACCGCCGCACCTCCTTCATATAGAGGCCTAACAGTCCCACGCGATTGATCCCGGTAATCACCGGGACGCCGCGCGGAGCAAACCGGATGCTTCCGCCGGTCTTGTCAACAGGCGTCATTTCAGTCACGGGAGCGGCGTCGTGCAATGGGTTTGCTGAAGGTGCGCGTTCGGCCATGGCAAAAGCGCCTAGGCTGCATGAACCGCTCTGACAAGCATCAGCGCCCAAGTCGCACGCGCCGAACACAGGAACAGGTAAATTTTATGGGCTGGACGGACGAGCGCATCGCAATCCTCAAAAGGATGTGGGAAGGCGGCTCCACCGCGAGCGAGATCGCGGCGGAGCTTGGCGGCGTCAGCCGCAATGCCGTCATCGGCAAGGCGCATCGCCTTGGATTGAAGGCACGCCCCTCACCGGTGAAGGCCAACGACAAGAAAAAGGCAGCCGCGCCGGTCAAGAAGCCTGCCGTCGCCCCTGCCCCGCGCGCAGCCGAGCCGCGTGCCGAGCCTGCCCCACGCAGTTTGCCGAACGCGCCGGCCGAACGTCCTGCGCCGCGCCCCGCTACGCCCGCAGCCCCTTCCGCGCCTGCGCCGGGTGATGCCGTCAACGCTGTCCCTTCGCAGCCGGTCCCCGGACCATCTTCGGATCTGCCCAAGATCGTCTCGGTAGGCCCCGGAGGCTTCCTGCGTCAGGGTCCAGGCGATCAGCAGGCGCCAATCCCACCCGCCCCGCCCCGCCGTCTGGTTCCTGCCAAGCCCAGCCCCGAGATTGCGGGCAAGACAACGCTGCTCGATCTGTCGGAAAAGGTTTGCAGGTGGCCGATGGGCCATCCGGGCGAAGCCGATTTCCACTTTTGCGGCGTCGCCGTGAACCCAGGCTTTCCCTATTGCGTCGAACATTGCGGACGGGCCTATCAGGCGCAGCTTCCGCGCGGTGTCCGCCGTCCGCCCCCGCCGCTGCCTTTTGGCGGCCCACGGGTCCGGTAGCCCGTCGGGTGTTTACCCCTCGTCCCGCTTTACCCATCGCGGGTAAAACGGGCCCTTGGGAGCAATGAAGTGACGTTCAGATCAGGTCTGCCCTTGGTTGCGATGGCTGCGCTTGCGATGCCGCAAGCCAGCCGTGCAGAGCTGCCAGAACCCGTGCGCGCGATGATCGATGCCGCCATTGCCACCGGCGACGAAGCCAAAATTCGCGCCGTTACGGAAATCGCCCGGACAACCAATCCTGCCGATCAGGAAGAAATCGACACAATGGTCTCGGCTTTCCATGCCGAGCGCGCCGCACACAGGGCGGCAGAGGAGGCTGCCAAGCAAGCGCAGATCCGTTCCGCTGGATTGTTCGAAAATTGGTCGGGCAAAGGTGAGCTTGGCGGGTTTCAGTCGACCGGTAATTCCTCTGCGACCGGCGTCACAACCTCGTTGATGCTCGACCGGAAAGGGATAGACTGGCGCCACAAGCTGACCGGGCGGGTCGATTACCAGCGTGCCAATGGCATCACCACGCGCGAACAATACCTCGCCCGCTACGAACCGAACTTCGATGTTTCGGACAATTTCTATGTTTATGCGCTGGCCCAGTTCGAGCGTGATCGCTTTCAGGGAATTTCGGCACGTTACGCTGTGTCGGGCGGCTTGGGATATCAGGCGCTGAAGGGCGGCGACATTCAGTTGGCGGTCAAAGCGGGCCCTGCTTATCGCGTCACTGAATTTGTCGACGGTCGCAACGAAAACCGGATTGCCGGGTTGATCGGGCTCGATTTCGACTGGACCCTTTCCGAGAGGCTCAAGCTTACGCAGGACACCAACGCCGTGGCCGAGACAGGCGGGTCCGCGGTTGCCATCATCGATTCGCGCAACACCACGCTGGATCTGATCACCGGCCTCGACGCGCGTATCAACAGAAGCCTTACTGCGCGGTTTTCCTACGCGATCGAATATGACAGCAACCCGCCGCCAGGCGCGGTTCAGACAGATACGCTCAGTCGTGTAACGTTGGTCTACGACTTCTGAGAACGTCGTTTCACCCCCTTTAGAATTGCGCAATGATATTGGTCTAGAGTCTCCTATGGGTGGGGAGTTCGCGGACGCATGGTCGAAATGTCGGATATGGTTGCGGGCGGCTACTATGCCTCAACTGCCCTTTTCGGTATTTGCGGCGCCGGTTTCGCGCTGGCGACACGCGATCGGCTTTATGCCTATTTCGCGCTTCATGCGCTGGCGGTGGGCGTGCTTGCGCTAACATTCCCGCCGGTCTCCCCGGCAGCCGACGCAATCGCGCCTTGGCACATTGCCTGTCGTATCGCCGCCGAAGGCCTGGTTGTGGCCACGATTGGCCTAGGCCTTAGCCACTTGCTCGCGCCGCGCCTTCCGGGCCTTCTCGCTACGGCGATCCGATGTGTGTTCCCGATTGGCCTGATGGCGTCGGCCAGCGCGTTGTGGTTCCTGTTCAGTGTGGAAACCTCGTTCATTTACGCGCTTGCGATGCTGGCGGTCATTGTCATCATTGTCATTACTTTGGTGGTTGGCTTAGCGCGAGGCTGCCGTGAAGCATTGTGGATTGCGATTGCTTTGGCTCCCTTGCTGAGCGTTGGTGCGATTGCGGCGGCGATGGATGGGTTCGAACTGGGTTCGATGCCAAACTACGCCGAAGGGATGCTGATCGGGTTCGCCTTCGAACTGGTCTGTATCTCGGGACTGCTCGCAGTGCGCTTCAACCGCACCTTACGGGAACGCGACGCGGCCATGGCCGAAGCGGTTGCCGCCCGCAATGCGAGCGAGATCGATCCGCTGACCGGCATTGCCAATCGCCGTGTCTTCGAAGCTGGGCTGCACGCGGCGCCCGAGCAATTCTACACGGCGTTGGCAATTGTCGATTGCGATCATTTCAAGCGGATCAATGACCAATTCGGCCACGCGACCGGCGATCTTGTGCTGAAAGCGATCGCGCGCCGTCTTGCGTGCGCTCCGGGGAAGGCGATGCGGATCGGTGGCGAGGAATTCGCTGTCTTCCTCACCGCACCCGATTGGCAACGCGAATTCGACTCTCTCAGGGAGGCGATTGCGTGCCAGACCCGCCGTGCTCTTGACGAGATGCAGATCTCGCATCAGGTCACCGTCAGCATCGGCGCGGTGGAATTGCCGAATGGGCGGCCTACCCAGCAGGCGCTTATGCTGGCTGATAAGGCGCTGTACCAAGCCAAACGTCTCGGGCGTAACCGGATGGAAATTCACCCACCCATGCACGCTTATGCGCCCCCTCGTGCCGCCATCGCCTGCGCGGCCTGAATTGTCGCGGAGACGTCAGGCTTTCTGAGCGAACCAGATGATATGATGCGCGCCCTTGTTGTTCGGACGTGAACGGACATTCCATTCCACGATGCTGAGGCCGGTATCATGGAGCCGCTTGCGGAATGCCGGATCCGGCCCCGCCGACCACACAGCCAGAATGCCGCCGGGTTTCAGAGCGTCACGCGCCTTGGCGAGGCCGGTGCGCGAATAGATCCGGTTGTTCGCATCGCGCACAATTCCGTCCGGGCCGTTATCGACATCCAGCAGGATTGCATCGAACTTGGCGCAGGTGCCATCGTTGGCGTCGTCGATCAATGCGGCAACATCGCAGATCTTGAGGTCAAGGCGCGGGTCAGACAGGCCCTCCCCGGTCAGGTGTGCCATCGGCCCCTGCGCCCAATCGACAATTGTCTCGGAAATCTCGGCCACAACGATCTGCGCCTTGCCGCCCAGCCGCGCGGCAGCGGCGCGGTAGGTGAAGCCCATGCCGTAGCCACCGATGAGGATGCGCGGATCGGATTTGCCCAGCCGCTCAATGGTCAGCTCGGCCAATTGCTCTTCCGAAAACCGCATCCGGGTGCTCATCAGCTCGTTACGGCCCATCACGATCATGAAGTGACCGGCGTGTTCGTAAAGCTCAAGACAAACCCCGTCCTCGATCTGTGTGCTGTCGATCAATTCACGTTTGAGCATTGTTTGGCGCCTCTTGTGTCAACAAAGAGGCCGCCCGGATCGCTCCGGGCGGCCTCAATGGCTTGCCTCAGATGAGGGGATCAGTCCTTGAGGAAGTCGGGCAGGCCAGCAGGGGCGCCGCCGCGATCGCCGCCACCGCGACCACCACGATCACCGCCACGGCCGCCGCCGCCCTTGGGCCCACGACGATCACCGCCGCGATCGCCACCACGGCCACCTTCGCGCGGTTCACGCGGTTCGCGTGCCGGGCGGCTGTCTTCCAGTTCGGCTCCGGTTTCCTGATCGACAACGCGCATCGACAGGCGAACCTTGCCGCGCTGGTCAATCTCGAGCACCTTGACCTTCACTTCCATGCCTTCGGAGACGACATCGGTGGGTTTTTCGACCCGCTCGTTGCGCATTTCCGAAACGTGGACGAGACCGTCCTTGCCGCCCATGAAGTTCACGAACGCGCCGAAATCGACGATGTTCACGACCTTGCCATCGTAGATCTTGCCGACTTCCGCTTCCTGCGTAATGCCGAGGATCCACTTCTTTGCAGCCTCGATCTCGTCGACGTTGCTGGACGAGATCTTGATCACGCCTTCATCGTCGATATCGACCTTGGCGCCGGTTTCGGCGACGATCTCGCGGATCACCTTGCCGCCGGTGCCGATCACTTCACGGATCTTCGACTTGTCGATCTGGATCGTTTCGATGCGCGGCGCATGCTTGCTGACTTCGGTGCGGGCACCGGTCAGCGCCTTGGCCATTTCGCCAAGAATGTGCATCCGGCCGGCCTTGGCCTGTTCCAGTGCCTTGGCCATGATTTCCTGCGTGATGCCGGCAATCTTGATGTCCATCTGCATCGTGGTGATGCCGTTTTCAGTACCGGCAACCTTGAAGTCCATGTCGCCGAGGTGATCTTCATCACCCAGAATGTCCGACAGAACGGCAAAGTCATCGCCTTCGAGGATCAGGCCCATCGCGATGCCCGAGACGGGCGCCGTCAGCGGCACGCCCGCGTCCATCATCGACAGACAGCCACCGCACACAGTCGCCATCGAAGACGAGCCGTTGGACTCGGTGATGTCGCTGAGAACGCGGATGGTGTAGGGGAAGTCTTCCTTGCTCGGCAGCACCGGATTGAGCGCACGGAAGGCCAGTTTCCCGTGACCGATTTCGCGGCGACCCGGCGCGCCGAAGCGGCCCACTTCACCGACCGAATAGGGCGGGAAGTTGTAGTGTAGCATGAAGCTGGTGTAGCTCAGGCCTTCCAGACCATCGATCATCTGCTCGGAATCCTTGGTGCCGAGCGTGGTGGTGCAGATCGCCTGCGTTTCACCGCGGGTGAACAACGACGAACCATGCGTGCGCGGCAGGAAGCCGACGATGGCTTCGATCGGGCGAACCTGATCGAGCTTGCGGCCATCGATGCGCTGACCATCCTTGAGGATTGCGGTGCGCACGATTTCGGCTTCAAGCTTCTTCATCAGCTTGCCCGCGACCATCTGGGTCTGGCCGCCTTCGTCCGCAAACGCTGCCTTGGCCTTGGCCCGGGCTTCGTTGAGCAGGTTCGAACGCTGCGACTTGTCGGTGACCTTGTAAGCCGCCGCAATATCGCCGCCGATCATGTCCTTAAGCTTGGCCTTCATGTCAGCGGTGTTATCGCTGAGATCGACAGTCCAGGGATCCTTGGCGGCCTGTTCGGCGAGATCGATGATGGCACCGATGACGTTGCGGATTTCGTTATGCGCAAACATCACTGCACCGAGCATTTCGTCCTCGGTGAGTTCCTTGGCTTCGGATTCAACCATCATCACCGCGTCTTGCGTGGCAGCGACGACCAGGTCCAGGCGGCCATCGGCCAGCGCACGATCCTGCTTGGGATTGAGAGTGTATTCCCCATCGACATAACCGACGCGGCACGCGCCGATCGGGCCCATGAAGGGCAGGCCGCTGATGGTCAGCGCAGCCGAGGCCGCGATCATGGCGACCATGTCAGGCTCGTTCTCGCCGTCAAACGACAGAACCTGGCAAATCACGTTGATTTCGTTGTAGAAACCTTCGGGGAACAGCGGACGGATCGGACGGTCGATCAGGCGGCTGGTCAGCGTTTCCTTTTCGGTGGCACCGCGTTCACGCTTGAAGAAGCCGCCCGGGATACGCCCGGCGGCCGAGAACTTTTCCTGATAGTGGACGGTGAGCGGGAAGAAATCCTGCCCTTCCTTGACCGACTTGGCGGCAGTCACGGCGCACAGCACCACGGTTTCGCCATAGGTGGCCAGAACGGCGCCATCGGCCTGACGGGCAATGCGCCCGGTTTCCAGAGTGAGGGTTTTGCCGCCCCATTCCAGCGATACGGTTTTCGTGTCGAACATGTAGTTTCCTTCTGAACCCACTCAGCCATATTGCTGCGCGGGGCCTCTTGTGCCGGGCAAACAACCGTCCCGGTCCGGTGTGGGGCGCTCTGGCCCCGAGGTGGGCAGACCGGATGTCTGCCTGCCCCATATGCAAAAAGGGCGGCCCATTGAGCCGCCCTTCCCGCTAAACTCTTACTTGCGCAGACCCAGCTTCTGGATCAGAGCGTTATACCGCTCCACATCCTTCTTCTTCAAATAGGCGAGCAGCGTGCGGCGCTTGTTGACCATCATCAACAGGCCACGACGCGAATGGTTGTCCTTGTGGTGATCCTTGAAGTGTTCGGTCAGGTTGCGGATGCGCTGCGTGAGGATCGCAACCTGCACTTCGGGGCTGCCGGTGTCGTTGGGATCACGGGCATTGTCAGCAATGATTGTCTGCTTAACTTCGGCGGTCACCGACATAATACGTCTCTTTCTACTCAGCGACATCGGGAAGGTTGAAACCCCGCACGACCGTGGCCGTGCCATCCGTGATTTCCATCAGCGCGACCGGGACGCAGCCCAGCTTCGCCAGATAAAGCCCGGATGATTGGGGCATGTCAGACAGCACCCGGCCCTGTCGGACCGCCTGCGCGCTTGTCTGATCGAGGTGGAGGGCCGGGATGTCGTCCAGCCCTGCCTCTAACGGCAGGAGGAGGTGTTCAAGGCCTTGGCCCTTAGCTGATTGCTCCAGCAAGTCCAGTGAAATCGCCTGATCCTGCATGAAAGGCCCGGCCTTGAGACGGCGCAAATAGGTGACGTGGCCGCAGGTGCCAAGCGCGTAGGCGATGTCGCGTGCAAGGCTGCGGATATAGGTGCCTTTGGTGACGTGGGCGACCAGCGTGATCGTGTCCAGGGGGCCCGTCTCCTCCACTGCGCCGATAGTGAGCGAATGGATGACCACGGCGCGGGCCTTCAGTTCGACCACCGCCCCCGCCCGTGCCAGATCATAGGCGCGCTGGCCGCCGACCTTCAGCGCAGAATACGCCGGCGGCACCTGCTCGATTGGCCCGGTGAAGCGCGCCAGCACCGCCTCGACGTCCGCCAGCGTGGGGCGCATCTCACTGGTCGCGATCACCGGCCCCTCGGTGTCGAGCGTGTCGGTCTCTGCGCCGAATTGCACGGTGAATTCATAGATCTTGTCGCTATCGAGCATCCGCCCGGCGAGCTTCGTCGCCTCGCCCAGCGCGATTGGCAGCACGCCTTGCGCCAGCGGATCGAGGGTCCCGCCGTGGCCGACCTTGGTCTTGGCATAACCATGTGTACGCAACACGCGCTTGACCGCGCTCACGCCCTGCGTGCTGCCCAGGCCCTTCGGCTTGTCGAGGATCAGCCAGCCCGACAGAGGCACGCCCTGTTTCACGCGCATCCCCCCATCGCTTCGGCAAAATGCTTGCGACACAGCGCGATGTAGCGATCATTGCCGCCGATTTCGGTCTGCTGGCCCTGCCGCACGGCCTTGCCCTCGCCATCGACGCGCAGGTTCATGGTCGCCTTGCGGCCGCAGTGGCACACGGCCTTCAACTCGACGAGCGCATCCGCAATCCCCAACAGAACCGCCGATCCGGGAAACAGCGCCCCCTGAAAGTCGGTGCGCAGGCCATAACACAGCACCGGAACCCCGCTCTCGTCCGCCAGTCGCGCCAACTGCCAGACCTGCTCCGGCGTCAGGAACTGCGCTTCGTCCACCATCACACAGTCGAGCGGTACCACCGCATTCGCGGCACTCACGTCAGCCCACAAATCGGTGCCGGTGTGGAAGCGATGCGCGGAGCGTTCCAGCCCTATGCGGCTTTTGACCTGCCCGCCGGAGCGGCTGTCGAGCGCCGCAGTCCAGAGCATCGTCGCCATGCCGCGTTCGCGATAATTGAAGTCGGCCTGGAGCAGGTGCGAGCTTTTGCCGGCGTTCATGCTGGCATAATAGAAGTAAAGCTTGGCCATTGCGTCAAATTATCCCTTCGCCGCACAGGGTGACCTTGCTGGCACTTCTGGCGATCACCGTGCCTGTCGAACGGGGCCAATAGCGCAAGCACAGTGTAGCGCCTCATGCATTGACCAAAAGTGTCTCGGCCAAAACCCATCCTCGGACCCGCCGCAAGACAGCGGGCCGAAATCGCGCATGGCGCTGCGCTAGGCGTTCGGCTCGCCATTCTCATCGTCAAGATCGCGCAGCACCTTGGGATCGCGCAGCAGCGTCTCGATCCGGTCGGCTTCGGCAAAGCTTTCATCCTTGCGGAACTTCAGCTTCGGCGCGAATTTGAGCCCCAGCCGCTGAGCGATCTCGCGCTGGAGAAAGGCCGTGTTCTGACGCAGCGCATGCACAATCTCGTCCTCACCGGCGCCCAAAAGCGGCTTCACATAGGCAGTGGCGTGACGCAGATCGGGCGTCATGCGCACTTCGGTGACCGCGATATGCGCCGCACGCACAACATCGTCATGCACGTCGCCACGCGCCAGCAGCTCCGACAGGATATGCCTGACGCGCTCGCCCACCTTGAGAACGCGAACCGATTGCTGGTCGGCGGTGAAGGGAACCTTGGTCAATTTTCCAGTCCCGTGCTGGTCGCCGTTGGGCGCGGGGTCGGCAAGGCGGTCGAGGTCGAACGGGCGTAGATTGTACCGTCTTCGGCGAGCAGTTCGCCTTCGAGAAACACCACACGCCGCCCCGCCTTGACCACCCTGCCCTTGCCAATGATACTGGCGCCGTCCGGGATCAACCGGATCAGGCTGAGCGAAATGTCGAGATTGAGCGGTGCCATTTCGCCCCCGGTCGCCGCGACAAAGGCATAGCCCATGACGTCGTCCAGATAGCCCGCAACCAGCCCACCCTGCACGCCGCCGCGCCAAGTGGTCATTTCACGCTTCACGGTAAAGCGCATGGTTGCGGTCTGGGTCTCTGCGTCCCAGCCGACGAATTCCGAGCCGAGCAGCGCCGTGTGCGGCGACTGCCCGGCATCGTCTGGGTAGTAGGCTACTTCGCTCACAGGGTCCGCTCACGCTCCTCGACGGAGAACACTTCAAGCTGGTCGCCCGGCTTGATGTCGTTGGTGTCTTCCAGCACCACACCGCATTCGAGGCCCGTGCGCACTTCGTCGACATCGTCCTTGAAGCGCCGCAGCGACGCGATCTTGGTGGCCGACACGATGACATCGGCGCGGGTGAGACGGGCGAACAGACCCTTGCGGATGACTCCCTCTTCCACCAGCAGGCCGGCGGCCTTGTCGCGCTTGCCCGACTTGAACACGTCCTTGACCAGCGCCCGGCCGACAACATGCTCGATCCGCTCTGGGCCAAGCTCGCCGATCATCTCCTTGGCGATTGCCTCGGTGAGATGGTAGATGACATCATAATACATCATCCGCACATTATCGCGCTTCAGCAGGTCACGCGCCTTGGCATTGGGGCGAACGTTGAAGCCGATGATCGGCGCCTTCGATGCGCCGGCCAGCGTCACGTCGCTTTCGGTGATTGCACCCACGCCTGCATTCAGAACGCGCACCTTGATGTCGTCGTTCGACAGGTTGTGGAGCGCCGTGACGATCGCTTCGACGCTGCCCTGCACGTCTGCCCGCACAACCACCGGAAACTCGATGACGTTGGACGACAGCGTGCTGAACATCGTATCAAAATTCGTCGGGGCCAGCGCAGTGCGCTTTTCCGTGGCGATTTCCTGACGATATTTAGCCACTTCGCGGGCGCGCTGTTCGTTTTCGACCACGGTGAAGTTATCGCCCGCTGAAGGCACACCGGTTAGACCCAGCACCTCCACCGGCATGGACGGACCGGCTTCCTTCAGCTGCTGTCCCTTGTCATCGACAATCGCGCGCACCTTGCCGCTTTGCGTGCCGACCACGAAATTGTCGCCACGCTTCAGGGTTCCGCGCGTCACCAGCACGGTCGCAACCGGACCACGGCCCTTGTCGAGCTGCGCTTCGATCACCGTCGCCTCGGCATCACGGTCGGGCCGTGCCTTGAGTTCAAGCAGTTCGGCCTGCAACCCAATCGCCTCGATCAACTGATCAAGCCCGGCGCCGGTCTTGGCCGACAATTCGACATCCTGCACATCGCCGCTCATCGCTTCGACCACGACTTCGTGTTCGAGCAGACGTTCACGGATTCTCTGCGGATTGAACTCGGGCTTGTCCGACTTGGTGATCGCCACGATCATCGGCACGCCGGCCGACTTGGTGTGCTTGATCGCCTCGATTGTCTGCGGCATCAGCCCATCGTCCCCGGCCACCACCAGAATAACGATGTCCGTGACATTCGCGCCGCGCATCCGCATTTCAGTGAAGGCGGCATGGCCTGGCGTGTCGAGGAAGGTGATCTTGACCTTGTCCTTGGTCGTGATCTGATAAGCGCCGATATGCTGGGTGATGCCCCCCGCTTCGCCCTTGACCACATCGGTTCCGCGCAGCGCATCGAGCAGGCTGGTCTTGCCGTGATCGACGTGACCCATGATCGTCACCACGGGCGGACGCGTAACCTGCGTTTCTTCGGGATCTTGATCCTCGCTTGCGACAATGTCGACATCGCTTGCCGAAACACGCGTGATGTTGTGGCCGAACTCCTCGACCAGCAATTCAGCCGTATCTTGATCGATCGTCTGGTTGACGGTGACCATCATGCCCAGATTGAAGAGCGCCTTGACCAGATCCGCGCCCTTTTCGGCCATGCGGTTGGCAAGCTCGCTGACGGTGATAGCTTCGGGCACGACCACATCGCGCACCTGCTTTTCACGCGGCTTGGACGGGCCGCCTTGTCCGCGGCGTTCCTTCTCACGCGCACGCTTAAGCGCAGCGAGGCTGCGCGCACGGCGGCCTTCGTCTTCGTTAAGCGCGCGGGTGACAGTCAGCTTGCCCGACCGGCGGGTGTCCTTGCCCTCATCGCTCGGGGCTGCGCGCTTGTCGTCTTTCTTCTTGGCCTTCACCTCGGCCGGACGCTTCACCTCGGGGCGTGCGACCGGTGTAAAGCGGCGAGCGGCAGGAACCACATCGGCTTGCGCGGCGGCAGGCGCGTCAGGCGCCGCCGTTTCAACCACAGCGGCAGATGCTTTGATCGCCGCAGGTGCTTCGGCAGGAGCGGGTGTTTCTTCAGAAGCAGCGGGCGCCGGTTCGGGCGCAGAGGCCACCTCGGTCTTCTGACGCTCGGCCTCTTCTTCCGCGCGGCGATTTTCCTCAGCGCGGCGGCGCTCTTCTTCATCTGCGCGAAGGCGCTCTTCGTCCTCGCGCCTGCGCGCTTCCTCGCCCATCCGCAGCCGTTCTTCCTCGGCTTCCAGTTGAAGGCGCTTCACGCGTTCCTGCGGGGTCTCGCCAGCGGGCGCAGGACGGGTCTGACGGGCCTGCGGGGCTGCCGGACGCGGCGCTTCAGCCACCGGAGCGGGCGGCGGCGGCGGCGGCGGCGGCGGTGCAGCCGCTTCGCTGCCAGGCTTGCCGAGCACACGGCGGCGCTTCACCTCGACCACCACCTTGTTGGTGCGGCCGTGGCTGAAGGTCTGCTTGACCTCGCCCGCATCCACCGAACGCTTAAGGCCCAGGGGTTTGCGGATGCGTGGGGTGTCGTTGTCGTCGCTCATATTCGCTCGTCAGTCCTTCACGTATTCATCAATGTCCGCCGACCCGCCATCAGGCCGATCAGCGCGGCCGGATGTGTCCCGGCCCGTTTCGTTCGTCTCGCTCGTCCCATCATCCCCGGTGAAATGCACCAGTCGGGAAACCGCCTGAAGCACGCGGTTTGCCGCGCGCATGTCACCCGGATGACCGGCGACGCCCAGGTGGACTACGTTATCGCGGCCCAATGCCACAGACAGCGCGGTGCGGTCCAGTGGCAAGACCTGCCCGCGAAGACCGGAGCCTTCGGCATCCGTGCCAACACGCCACGCCTGATCCAGTTTGCGCCGTCCATCGGCGCTGCTGTCGGAGGCGTGGAGCAGCACCGCAATCCGCCCGCTGCGCGCCTGTTCCTCGATCCGGGCAGAACCCATCACGATGTTGCCGGACCGCAATTCCAGTCCGAGCCTATCGCACAGATGGCGAGCCAGCGCAGCTTCGATCCGCGCAGGCAGATCATCGGGGAGGGTCAGAGGCGCGCCTTTGAAAGCGCGCATCAGCGCCTTTCGGAGATGGCCATCACCAAGCGCGGTTTCAAGCGCGGAGCGATCCACGCCGATCCAGGCCCCGCGCCCCGGCGCCTTGGCGCCTGCATCCGGAAGCACCAACCCGTCAGGCGAAATCGCCAGACGCAACAAGGTGTCCCGCTCCGAGATTGCCCCGGTGAGGATACAGCGCCGCTCGCTCCCCGCAGTGTCAGGAAGCGCCGGCTCAACGATGTCGGACGTCAGGCGCTCATTGGGTGGAGTCCGCATGGGCGGCCTCCTGAGTGTCGGGCTCGGAGACGATCTCGTCTTCGAACCAATGCGCGCGGGCAGCCATGATGATCTCGTTGCCCTGCTCTTCCGAAAGACCGTATTCGCCCAGAACGCCGCCCTTGTCGGTTTCGCGCTGCGGGCGACGCTGCGGCGGACCATCGGCATTGCCACGGCGACGCGGGGCCTCGCGCTTCTTGGCGATCAATTCGTCCGTGGCGAGATCGGCGAGGTCATCGAGTGTCTTGATCCCAGCCTTGCCGAGCGTGACCAGCATCGCTTCGTTAAGGTGCGGGATTTCGGCGAGCGCATCTTCAACGCCCAGCCCGCGCCGCACTTCGCGGTGCGCGCCTTCCTGACGTTCGAGGGCTTCAAGCGCGCGGCTCTGGAGTTCTCCGGCGAGATCATCGTCGAAGCCTTCGATGCTGGCGAGTTCGGCGAGGTCGACATAGGCGACTTCTTCCAGTTCCGCGAAGCCTTCGGCCACGAGCAGCTGCGACAGCGTTTCGTCGACGTCGAGCTCTTCTTCGAACATCTTCGAACGCTCGGCAAACTCCTTCGACCGCTTTTCGGAGGCTTCTTCTTCGGTCATGATGTCGATCTGGTGGCCGGTGAGCTGGCTCGCCAAGCGGACGTTCTGGCCGCGGCGCCCGATGGCCAGCGAAAGCTGATCGTCAGGCACCACCACTTCGATGCGGCCGTCATCCTCGTCGAGCACGACGCGGCTGACAGTGGCAGGCTGAAGCGCGTTGACCACGAAGGTCGCGGTGTCTTCCGACCAGGGGATGATGTCGATCTTTTCGCCCTGCAGTTCCTGCACGACGGCCTGCACGCGGCTGCCCTTCATGCCGACGCAGGCGCCGACCGGGTCAATGCTCGAATCGCGGCTGATCACGCCGATCTTGGCACGGCTGCCCGGATCACGGGCGGCGGCCTTGATCTCGATGATGTTGTCGTAGATTTCGGGGACTTCCTGCGCGAACAGCTTTTTCATGAAGTCCGGGTGCGCGCGGCTGAGGAAGATCTGCGGGCCGCGGTTGTTGCGTTCCACCTTGGTGATCAGCGCACGTACGCGCTCGCCGGTGCGGGCGGCTTCGCGCGGGATCTGCTGGTCACGGCGGATCACGCCTTCGGCGCGGCCGAGGTTGACGATCACGTGGCCGAATTCGACCGACTTGATGACGCCAGTGATGACTTCGCCCTGGCGATCCTTGAACTCTTCGAACTGACGCTCACGCTCGGCATCGCGGACCTTCTGGAAGATCACCTGCTTAGCCGACTGCGCGTCGATCCGGCCCAGATCAACCGGCGGCAGCGGATCGACGATGAAATCGCCCATCTTGGAGCCGGGTTGCAGCTTTTCGGCCTGCTTCAGATCGACCTGCTTGAAGTAATCTTCAACCTCTTCAACCACTTCGACCACGCGCCACAGCGTCAGATCGCCGGTCAGCGGATCGAGCTTGGCACGAATGTCGTTTTCCGCACCGTAACGGTTACGTGCGGATTTCTGGATCGCTTCCTCCATCGCCTCGATGACGATCGACTTATCGATCATCTTTTCCGAGGCGACCGCGTTGGCGATCGCAAGCAGTTCTGCCTTATTGGCGGAAATGGCACTCATCAGTCGTCTGCCTTTTCTTCTTCGATGAGTTCATCGACTCCGCTGGTATCCAGCGGGCGGGTGGCGGCAATCAGCGCGTCTGTCAGGACGAGCTTGGCCGTATGAACCTGCGCAAGCGGAAGGCGCACCGCGCCCGCCTTGATCTCGGTGACGAGGATCATACCATCCTCGAGCCCGCCGAGCACGCCTTTGTTGACGCGCTGCCCTTCAAAATCCTTGTCCATGACGATCCGCACATCATGCCCGGCCCAATTCGCGAAATCCTTTTCGCGGGTGAGCGGACGGTCGATGCCGGGCGAACTCACTTCAAGGTGATAAGCCCCTTCGATCAGCATTTCGCCCGCTTCTTCCGCTGCATCGATTACGTCCGAAACACGGCGTGACAAAGCGGCGCACTGGTCGATCACCAGCTGCCCGGTAGCGGCGTCTTCCGCCATCACCTGCAAGGCCATGCCACCGTCACCCGCCTCGGACGGAAGCATCGCAACACGCACCAGATCAAAACCGAGCGCGGTCGCTTCGGGTTCGATAAGCTGTGTGAGGCGGGTGATATCGGCCATTCAGGCTCCCAAAAAAAAGCGTGCGATTCGGCAATTGGGAAACGCAGTTTGAGGCCGGCCCCCGGAGGCGCCAGCATCCAAACTTTGTCTCGACAATGCCGGGATTGGTCTTGCGTTTATGCCGTGGCACCGGATTTGGCAAGGGCGAACCTCACCAAACGCCTTGCATCAGCGGTCACTTTTCCCCGGTCACCCAGCTTCTCACCTGATCGAGAAGGGCTTGATGTTCGCGTTGCTGGAAGGTTTCGGCATGGCGCCGCACCGAAAGCACGGCGTCATGCGGCAGCAGATCATCGAACATCAGGCCGTTCACCCCTCCGCCCAGACCGGGCACAAACCGCACCGCCTCGCCAAAAACCTCGAGTCCCGCAACCTTCAGAAACCCCGCCTCGCCGCATGGCAAGGGGGCGGCCATTGCGATCTGTGCACCGGTTGATGACAAATCGATGAGGACGCATTCATGCGTTCCCTTGGTACTGATGAAGCGCGCAGGGATCGACAATCGCAAGCGGGCGGCTGCCCGCCGTCCAACGGTAGCGGCTGTGCTGCTGGCATCAGGAGAGGTCGGTTTGGACATGGCGCCTCAGCCTCCCTTGTCATGGCAAACATCCAGTGTCGCCAGCCCTCGGGTATTGTCCCTAAACTATGTTGTTAGGCGTCTGCCGCAGCGTCATCCGGCTCTTCCATCAAGGAATGCTTGCGGATGCAATGGCGCAACTGGTCATAGCTGAGGCCCAAAGCGCGAGCGGTCTGACGTTGGTTCCAACGATGCCTGCCAAGCGCATGGGCCAGGATCGCCCGCTCGTGCGCGTCAACGGCCACGCGCAGATCTTCAATATTGTCGAAGGCCGCCGTCGCAGCGGCTCCCGGAACGGAAGGAGGTGCCACGCCGTTTGAAGGCGGCGTGCCTGACTGGGATTGCCGGCGCCGATGTTCTGGCTGTCTCGGCCGCCAGGGGCTGTCGAACGGGTCGAACTGGACGTGCGCAATCGGCATGTCAGGCCCCGCCCAACGATAGACTGCGCGTTCGACCACATTGCGCAATTCGCGGACATTGCCGGGCCACGGATAATCCTCCAGCGCATCCATCACATGCGGCGCAAAACCCGGCCACCGATCCCAATCGAGTTCGGCCGCCATACGCCGCCCGAAATATTCGGCCAGAACGCCGATGTCGCCCTCACGCACGCGCAAGGGCGGCAGCGTGATGACCTCGAAGCTCAGGCGATCAAGCAGATCGGCACGAAACTCACCACTGGCCGCAAGCGCCGGCAGATCGTCGTTCGTGGCCGCCACGATCCGCACATCGACCCGGATCGGACGCGACGCGCCAATGCGGGTGATTTCGCCATATTCGACGGCGCGCAGCAACCGTTCCTGCGCGCCCATCGACAAGGTGCCGAGCTCATCAAGAAACAGCGTGCCGCGGTCAGCCTCCTCAAACCGCCCGACGCGAGTTTTGGTGGCGCCGGTGAATGCCCCCGCCTCATGCCCGAACAACTCCGCCTCGATCAGGGTCTCGGGAAGCGCGGCGCAGTTCATCGTCACCAGCGGCTCGTCCCAGCGGCTCGACAGGCGGTGAAGGCGCTCGGCGATCAATTCTTTACCCGTGCCCCGTTCACCGATCACCAGCACGGGGCGGTTCATAGCAGCCGCACGGCTGGCGCGTTCGACCGCATCGAGAAAGGCCCCTGATTGACCGATGAACTGGCTCTCGTGCTTCACATCCAAACTATAGTGAAAAACACCAATGCTTGGCAATACAGACCAACATCGTCCGGTCCCTCTCCGCGAAAAACCTCGCAATTCTGCCATTTACCCGGTTTGGCACGGCGGTTGCAAACTAGCTTGCAAGACGTAAATCCCTTGGGAGGCCACAATGATCGACCGCAAACCCGCATCCGCCAGTTCTTCGGGCCGCTTCTGGAGCTCCAAGCTCGGCCACGCCGCGATGGCCAGTATCGCCGCGATGGCGATGATGATCGCGCTGTCCTCGCAAATCCAGCCGGGCGTGGCCAGCGCCGCCCCGATCGCCCATCCCGCTGCCGAAACCGGCGCGATGATCGAGATCGCATAGCATGGGCGATCCGTTTGACCCCCTCGGGCCGGAGCGCCCCACGCAGGATGTCCCCCCTGCCGATGCTGACCGCGCTGCACGCCCCACCCGCGGCGCCCACAGCGATGCTCCGGCCCACCCTTCCCGCCTGCTCAGCGCCGGGCGTCTGTCGCGGCTCGACGAGGAAATCGAAGCCTTGCGCCGCAGCCCGGGTGCATCGCAATCGCGCGGGCGCAACACCCCGCCTCGGGAGGATCGCACAGCACCTCTCGACCGGGTCAATTCGTTTCTCGATGGAGTAGCCTTCATGGGCATTTTCAGCCGTACCCGCGACATCATTGCCGCCAATTTCAACGATATGCTCGATAAGGCCGATGATCCCACCAAGATGATCCGGATGATCATCCTCGAAATGGAGGAAACCCTGGTCGAAGTGCGCGCCAGCGCCGCGCGCACCATCGCCGATCAGAAGGAAATGCACCGCCATTGCATGAAGCTGGACCGGCTTCAGGCCGATTGGGGCGAAAAGGCGCAGCTTGCGCTGAGCAAGGGTCGCGAAGACCTTGCCCGCGCGGCGCTGGTCGAACGGAAAAAGGCTGGCGACATGGCCGATCAGCTTAAAAGCGAGATCGCGGTGCTCGACGATGCCTTGCGTGCTTATGAGGAAGACATCGCCAAGCTGCAGCATCGCCTGCGCGAAGCCCGCAGCCGCCAGACCGCGATCGCCGCGCGCCTCGAAAGCGCCGAAAACCGCGTCAAGCTGCGCACGCTGATGAGCACCGAGCGTACCGACGAGGCGCTCGCCCGGTTCGATCAGCTCGAACGCCGGGTCGATTACGCCGAGGGCCGCGCCGATGCGCTGCGGATCGCAGAGGAAGGCCCGCCCAGCCTCGCGGATGAAATCGCTGCCCTCGCTGGATCGGACGCGATCGACGATGAACTGGAAGCCATGAAGAAGGCGCTCGGCAAGTCCGATGACAGTGCCGATCGCAACAAGGGGGAATAATCCATGGATTTCGAAGTCATTCTTGTTGTCGCCATGCTGTTCATCGGCCTTCCCTGGGTCATCCTGCATTACATGACCAAGTGGAAGACCGCCGCGACCATCACGGTCGATGATGAAGTGCTGCTGGAGGAACTCTACAACCTCGCCAAACGACTGGATCAACGGATGGAAACGGTGGAGCGACTTGTTGCCAGCGACGATCCCGATTTCACCCCCGCCCGCCGCCTGATCGCCGATCATCAATCCGACAATGACCAACTGCGTGAACTGGAAGCGCTGATGGCCGAGAAGAAAGGAACCCGCGCATGAACAGCCCCCGCACCACGCTCTACCGCGACAAGCACAATGCCAAACTGATGGGCGTGTGCTCCGGGATCGCCGACTACACCGGGGTCAATGTCTTCTGGGTCAGGCTGGCTGCGGTCGCCGCGATGTTCATGACCAGCGGCTCTGTCATCCTCGCCT
This sequence comes from Sphingomonadales bacterium, assembly GCA_009995225.1. Lineage (GTDB taxonomy): Bacteria > Pseudomonadota > Alphaproteobacteria > Sphingomonadales > Sphingomonadaceae > Erythrobacter. The sequence continues at coordinate 21,437 of JAACPW010000005.1, forward strand.
ATTTCATTGCCGGCTTCATACTCAACAAGAAGCCGCCGCATCTCTACCGCGACGAGAGCGAGCAGAAGTACTGGCAATCGGTCCGCCAGAGCCCGAAGCGCACTGCCCGCGAGATCCGCTCAAGCTTCCGTGACATCGATCGCCGGTTGGCCGCTGTGGAAACCCATTACGTCAGCAGCAACCCGCGCCTGAACGCGGAAATCGAACGGCTGCGCTGAACTTGTACCTACGCAACAGGGGATTGAAGTTATGGAAGGTTACATGGCGCTGATGATCCCGATCCTGGGCATCCTGCTCGGCTTCTTCGGGGTCTGGACCAACCACAAGGAAAAGGTCGCCAAGCTGCAGACCAAAGCCGTGGCCACCGAAACCGCCGAAAAGGCCGCGCAATATGCCAGCCACATCCAGCGGCTTGAAGACCGGGTGCAGGTGCTCGAACGCATTGTCACCGACCGCGGCTACGACATCGCCACCCAGATCGAGGCGCTGCGGGATCAGCGCCGCGTAGATGAAAGTGGCGCGGGCGTACCGATCGGCCTGAACAAGGAGCGCGTGTGATGGATCCGAGTGATTTTCTCCCTTACCTCGGCTGGATCATCGGCGGGGCCTTCACCCTCGGTGCCGCTGGCATCCTGACCTCGTTCCAGACCACCCGCATGAAGATCAAGAACGGCTATCCGCTGGAAGGCATGTGGGGCCAATCGCTCAAACCCGGTTCGGACAAGGAAACCGCGCACCGTGTAACCCTGCTGACCCAGGAAAACGCCGAACTGCGCGCCGAGCTTGGCAGCATCAAGGACCGGCTGATCAATGTCGAGCGGATCGTCACCGATGGTGGCTATCATCTGGGCGCGGAAATCGATGCGCTGCGGGATCGCGCGCTCGAAGGGCTCAAGGACAAGGGCAAGGCATGATGAGCGGCTGGGCCATGGTTGTCATCGTTGCGATCATCGTCTGGGGCGTGGTGGAATATGCCAAGGCCCGCGCGGGGATCATCACCGACGAGGACGGCAACGAGAAGATCGCCCCGCGCGATGACGGCCGTTCGGCGGCCGAACTGGAAGCCGCCCGCGCCGAACTGGCCAACTTGAAGGAACGGGTGAAGGTGCTCGAACGCATCGCCACCGACGCCAACAGCGGCGATGCGCGCGAACGGGCGCGGATCTCCGCCGAGATCGAAGCGCTGCGGGGTCTGCCCGTGACCAGCAAGGAGGAACAGAGCGAATGATTGCGCCCCTTCTCGACCCCTTCGTGATCATGGCCACAACCGGCCTGATCGCGGTAATCGTCATCGCCGCTGCGCTGCTGCGCGCCTGGCAGGGCTGGCTTGACCTCAAGCGGCAGGAGCTTGACCGCGCGGTGCACCACCCGGCAGCCTCCGATGGCTCCAGCATCGGCACCGCACGGATCGAACTTGCCGACCTCAAGGAACGCATCCGCAAACTGGAAGCGATTGCCAGCGGGGTGGAATTGTGACCGCCGTGCGCAATACGGCCACACAGGCGGGCATCGGCCTTGGCAGTGCCATCGCGGTGGCGATCAGCTGGAGCCTTCACCAATCGATCGTCTGGGCGATCGTCCATGGTTTCTTCGGGTGGTTCTATGTCGCGTGGCACGCCTTTACCCGTCCCGGCGGGCTTAGCGGGTAATTCCCCCCTTTCGTTTCGGGGCAAGCCTGCGTAACGCATGCCCCATGCGCACCCTTTCCGACATTCTCGAAGAGTATGAATTCCTCGAAGGCGATGACCGTTACGGCCTGCTGATCGAGCTTGGCCGCGAGCTTGAGCCGATGCCCGACGCGCTGAAAACCGATGCCACGCTGGTGCGTGGATGTTCGGCGGCGGTATGGGTCTATCCCGGCTCGCAGGAAGAGCAAAAGCTGCACTTCCTCGCCGACAGCAACGCTGCGATCACCAAAGGCATTGTCGCGCTCGTCATCGCGGCGGTGCAGGACCGGCCTGCCAATGAGGTCGCGCAGATGGACGTGATGGGCGCGCTTGCTCCGTTCGATTTGAAGAGCCAGCTTTCGAGCAATCGGACGCAAGGCGTGCCCAACATGATCGCGCTGGTGAAGGAACACGCCGCGAGGCTAGCGGCACACGGGTGACGCGCAAGCTCGTCCTTGCTTGCGTAGCCTGCATGGGGGCGGCGCTGTTGGCGGTTTATCCGCTGAGCCTGATCGGCTGGGAAGGCGCCGCTGGTGTCGTGTTCATTGCTGCCATGCTTATCGCGTGGATCGTGGCTGCGGCGGGAACGATCCGGAAATTCTGGAGAGGATAGCAGGCCTTAAAGGTTGCGGCCAACTGTCTCGTACCCATCGCCGCCCGCGCCAACGCTATCACGCACCACCGCAACGCCCGCTTCCTTCTGGCGCTTCAAGTCCGCTTTCAGCTTGGCCGGATCGCGCGCGAAGACGAAGCCGAAGCTGACCCCGCCTTCCTTGCCGATGGTCGCGTGGTGCAGCTTGTGCGCCTGCACCAGCCGCTTGGCGTAGCCCTTGCGCGGCACCCATTTCCAGTAGCGTTGATGCACCAGCCCGTCATGCACCAGTGTGTAGATCACCCCATACAGCGTGATGCCGACCGCAAACCACCACAGCCAGTCCCAATAAAGCGCCCCGTAGATATACATCGCGGCGTTGATGGAGCCGAAGACGACCGCGAACAGGTCGTTCTTCTCCAGCACTTTGTCATGCGGCTCGTGATGGTCGCGGTGCCAGCCCCAGCCCCAGCCATGCATGATGTACTTGTGCGCGACCCACGCGAAAATCTCCATCCCGATCAAGGACGACATCACGGTCAGAAACACTTCCAGCCAGCTCATGCGGGCACCCTTTTGGTCGGTTCGATATGCCCCACCCCGGCCTGGCGCGCCCGCGGCAGCGCCCACCACGGCACGTCAGGGCGGCGGTGATGTTCAAGATGATAGCCAAAATGAAAGCAGGTGGCGAGGCTGGCGATGGGGCCGAACGCCTCGCTCCGGGTGTTGTGGCGATCGGCGAAGACCGCCGCGTCTTCACCGCGCACATGGCGATGCGGGCGGAACGTGCCAAAGTAGAACAGCTGGAGCGATGACGCGAGCGCAGGCAGGCCGTAAAGCATCACGATCTGAACCATCGGAATGTCCAGCACGAGCCAGTAGATGCCGACGACAGTGTGGACGAACAGGATCGAACGCCAGCCGAAATAGCGCCGGAAAAACGTGCCATACCAGCGCCAGAAATTGTCCGGATGATGTTCGTCAAAATCGGGATCACCCGCATGTCCGGCCAGCTTGTGATGCGCGAAGTGCGCATCGCGCAGCTGTTTCCATGCAAAACCAGCATAAAGCGCCAGCAGCACCGTGCCGATCGCCCCGTTCAGCCTGGGTTGGCCGGGGACAAGCGTGCCATGCATGGCATCATGGCAGACGATGAACACGCCAACGGAAAGCCAGCACTGCACCAGCGCAAGCGCCAGTGCGAACGGCCAATTTGACCACGTCAGTTCAAACACGAACATCCCATAGGCATGTATGCCGAGCCAGCTTCCGGCAATCGCCGCCCCCAGCGCAAGGCCGATGGCGCGCTGAAAGTGTCGCCGGGGCAAGGCAAATTGCGGGTTCATAGAAACAAGGATACGCGCTGGCGGGGCATGAAGATGCGTATAGACCGCGCGCAGCCCGTGGCAATTGCGTTTGCGCAAAGCCGGGTTGCAGCAGGTCGTGATGATCCGTGCAGTTCCGGCGTGGGCGCTATGCCTTGTCCTTCCATCCCCAGGCGAGGCGGCAAGGGAGAATATTGAGCCATTCGAACCCGCTATCGACCCGGTCGAAATGCTGCGCGGTCAGGTTTTGCGCCGATTTGCTGAACTGATAGGTCAGAAACGCGCCGCCCGGACGGATGGCGCGGTGTGTGGCCTCGGCAATGCGCGGGCCAAGGCCTTCGGGCAAGGTTGAAAAGGGCAGGCCTGAAAGAATGTAATCCGCCTGCTCGTGACCGTGTGCGCCGATGATCGCCTCGACATCCTCGGCCGAACCATGGACCGCGACGAAGCGGCTGTCGGGAATGGTTCGGTTGAGATAGTCGATGTAGAGCTTGTTGGTATCGATCACGATCAACATGCCATCACGCGGCAACAGGTCGAGCACGGGTCGGCAAAACGTGCCCACGCCGGGGCCATATTCCACGAACAGCTTGCAACGTTCCCAATCGACCGGGCCCAGCATTTTCCTGATCGTGAAGCCGGAGGACGGTATGATCGAGCCGACCATCACAGGATGTTCGATAAACCCCTGAAAGAAGACGCCCCAGGGACCAAGAAAATTGCGCAACTTCTGTTTCAATCGGGTCGATCTGCGCGTCTGTGTAATCTCGTAACCGGACATCAGTGGTTTGCATCCCATGCCTTGCCCTCAGGCATGAGGAACAATCCGAATGCGCGCGACGTCGCAAATCCGTCACGGATTTGCAAGACTGCGCGGTGGGTACCGCCGTGTCTGCCTGAAACGTGACGTCAGCCTGTGGCAGGTTTGCGACGAAACTTGCAACAGCGGTTGCAGTGTAGCCTTACAAGACCGCGGTTGCCGGGTGCTTGCTTTCTTCTTCCTGCGGAAAGAAGAACGCGCGCAGATGTTCGCCGATCCGTGCCGGGCGCAAGGTTTCGGCATCGATGCAGCACCAGCTCGATTGCACTTCTGCGAGCACCTCTTCACCACGCTTGATCAGTGTGGAATAAAAGGCGCGCGCGCCGTTGAAACGTTCGAGCACGGTCTGCGCCATCACGTCATCATCCAGAAACGCCGGCTTACGATAGGTGATCTCGTGCTTCAGCGCGACCCAGGCCTTGCTCGCCACGTCTTCAGCCGGAGCGATCCCGCGCCAGTGCGCCAGCACCGCGTCCTGCACCCAGTTGAGATAGCGCGCATTATTGACGTGACCCATGAAGTCGATGTCGGATGGCTCTACCGTAATCGGGTGAAGAAAGACCGCCGAAGAAGATTCGTTTGCTGACATGAGTGTCAACTACCGCAAGATTGTGACAATTCCTATCGCCGTGTGCGGGTAAATCGTCGCAATCTTGCAACGGGCCTGCAAAGATGATTAGGGAGCCCCACCCAAGGGCATCGCCTTTGCCTCAAACCGATGGACTGTCGATCATGGCCAGCCGCCCGCGCACGCTCTACGAAAAGATCTGGGACGCGCATGTCGTGGAGACGCGCGATGACGGGACGGCGCTGATCTATATCGATCGCCATCTGGTGCACGAAGTCACCAGCCCGCAGGCGTTCGAGGCGCTGAAGGTGGCCGGGCGCCCCGTGCGCAGGCCGGAATTGACGCTGGCCGTGCCCGATCACAACCTTCCGACAACCGCGCGGGTGGACGCAGGCGGCACACCGGTGACGATTGCCGATCCCGAGAGCGCCGCGCAATTGGCCGCGCTCGAAGCCAACGCACCCGCCTACGGCATCCGCTATATCCCCGCCACCGCCAAAGAGCAGGGGATCGTCCATGTCGTTGGCCCCGAACAGGGCTTCTCGCTGCCCGGAACCACCATCGTCTGCGGCGATTCGCACACGGCCTGCCACGGCGGCCTTGGCGCGCTCGCCTTTGGTATCGGCACAAGCGAGGTCGAACATGTGCTGGCGACACAAACGCTGCTGTTGCAGCAATCCCGGCCGATGGAGGTGCGCGTTGACGGCGATCTCGGGCCGGGTGTCAGCGCCAAGGATCTGATCCTGCATATCATTGGCGAGATCGGTGCGGCGGGCGGCAGCGGCTATGTGATCGAGTATCGCGGCGCCGTGTTTGCAGCGATGAGCGTCGAGGAACGCCTGACGGTTTGCAACATGAGCATAGAGGCGGGTGCGCGCGCTGGCATCATCGCGCCCGACGACACCACTTTTGCCTATCTCAAGGGGCGCCCCATGGCACCAAGCGGCGCGGATTGGGACGCTGCGGTCGCCTACTGGCGCACGCTCCATACCGATGACGGCGCGGCGTTCGCCAAATCGGTCGTGATCGATGCCGCCAATATCGAACCCAGCGTTACCTGGGGAACCAGCCCCGAAGATGTGGTGCCCATCGGTGGCCGAGTGCCTTCCCCGCAAGACTTCGCCGACGAAAGCAAACAGGTCGCAGCGCAAAAGAGCCTGGATTACATGGGCCTCATCCCCGGCACACCGATGACCGCCATCGCGATCGAGAACGTCTTTATCGGCAGTTGCACCAACAGCCGCATCGAAGACCTGCGCGCCGCCGCTGCGGTGCTGAAAGGTCGCCGTAAAGCCGACACGGTTCGCTGGGCGATCGTCGTCCCCGGATCGGGTCTTGTGAAGGCACAGGCCGAGGAAGAGGGCCTCGACAAAGTGTTCACCGCTGCCGGGTTCGAATGGCGCGAGCCGGGGTGTTCGGCGTGCCTCGGCATGAACCCCGACAAGGTGCCGCCGGGCGAACGCTGCGCATCGACCAGCAACCGCAATTTCGTCGGCCGCCAAGGCCCGGGCGCGCGCACGCATCTCGTCTCGCCCGCCATGGCCGCGGCTGCCGCTGTCACGGGGCGCCTTGCCGACGTGCGCGAGTTGGTGTGACGCCAGCCTCTTGAAACCCCGTCACGGGAGGCGCAAGGAAAAGCCATGACCGACAAGCTCAAATCGAACACCGCCCGCAATGCCGCGCTTGCCGCTGCCGGGGCCATCGGATCGGCGGCGATTGCTGCCGCGCTGCTCTATGCCGGCAAGCGCAAGAAGAAGCCGAACGAGCCGACCCAGCCCGGCCCGATCCCGTCGGGCGAGCCGCCGCAGACCGATTGAGGGACGCCCCGCGATGCAACCGCTCACCCGCGTCGAAGGCCGCGCCATCCCGCTCGGCCTCAAGAATGTCGATACCGATATCATCATTCCGGCAAAATGGCTCAAGACCATCAGCCGTGAAGGATTGGGACGCGGTGCGTTCGAAACGATTCGGTCAGAGCCCGGCAATATCTTCGATGACCCCGCCTACACCGGCGCGAATATCCTGATCGCTGGCGACAATTTCGGCTGCGGATCGAGCCGCGAACACGCCGCATGGGCGCTGGGCGACCTGGGGCTGCGGGTGGTGATTGCGCCCAGCTTTTCGGACATCTTCTCGGGCAACGCGGTCAAGAACGGGATCCTGCCGGTCGTATTGCCGCAGGAAGCGGTCGACCGCCTGCTGGAAGTCGCCCGCGCGGGCGAGCCGATCACGGTCGACCTGGAAGACCAAACCGTTACCACAACCTATCAGGATCGCTTCACGTTCGATCTTGACCCGTTCCGGCGGCATTGCCTGCTGAACGGGCTGGACGAAGTGGGGCTGACCATGGCGCGGGGCGAGGCCATCGGCGGCTTCGAAGCCGACCGCACCGCCGCCCAGCCCTGGCTGATGCGCGGCACCGCCGCCTGACACGAACCTAAAGGGAGAGGACATTATGAAAGCCATTCGCACCCACGCCACAGGTGGGCCTGAAACGCTGACGCTCGACGAGATCGAAGCCCCCACCCCCGGCAAGGGCGAAGTGCTGGTTGCGGTGAAGGCCTGCGCGATCAACTATCCCGATGGGCTGATCATCCGCGACATGTATCAGTTCAAGCCGCAGCGGCCCTTCTCGCCCGGCGGCGAAATTTCGGGCGTGATCGAAGCGCTGGGCGAAGGCGTCGAAGGCTTTGCGGTCGGCGACCGGGTGTTGGCCGGGATCGGCAATGGTGGCTTGGCTGAAAAGGTGGTCGTGGCAGCCGGGCGCATGTTCAAAGTGCCCGATGGCGTGCCGTTCGAAAAGGCGGCCAGCCTGCTGATGACCTACGGCACCACGATCCACGGATTGAAGGATCGCGGCCACATCAAGGCAGGCGATACCGTGCTGATCCTGGGTGCAGCGGGCGGCGTCGGGCTTGCGGCTGTGGAACTGGCGAAGGCTTATGGCGCCCGCGTGGTGGCGGCGGTTTCGTCCGAAGCCAAGGGCGATGTGGCTCGTAAGGCGGGGGCCGACGAGGTCGTGATCTACCCGCACGATGCGATGGACAAGGATGCGTCCAAGGCGCTCTCCAGCGCCTTCAAGGAGGCGTGCGGACCGGACGGCGCGAACATTGTCTATGACATTGTCGGCGGGCAATATTCCGAACCGGCCTTGCGCGCTATCGCTTGGGAGGGCCGCTTCCTCGTTGTCGGCTTCCCTGCCGGGATCGCCAAGATGCCGCTCAACCTGACCCTGCTGAAAAGCTGCGATATCTGCGGCGTGTTCTGGGGTGCCTTCACCGCGCGTGAGCCGGAAGCCTTCCACGCCCAGGTGAACGAATTGTTTGACCTGATGAAGGCCGGCACAATCGACCCGCTGGTGAGCGAAACCTTCCCCCTCGCCCGCGCGGGCGATGCGATCGCCAAGCTCGAAGCGCGCGAGGCGGTGGGCAAGCTTGTGGTGACGATGGATTAGAGCAGGCGGCGCGCGGCTTCCTGCTTGAAGCCGCGCGCGCCCGGCTCTATCGCGGCAGGCGTATCGTATCGGAAGGGATCCGCACAACATGACCGACTTCAAGGACCGCGAACGCGCTGAGGAAGCCAAGTTCGCGCTCGACGGCGAAACCGCCTTCCGCATCGCCGCACGCCGCAACCGCCTGCTGGGCGAATGGGCTGCCGGACTGATGAACCTTACCCCGGAAGAAAAGGACGCCTACAGCAAGGCTGTGGTGCAGGCCGATTTCGAGGAATCGGGTGATGAGGACGTGGTGCGCAAGCTGCTCGGCGATCTCACGGCCTCGCAGAAAGACATCACCGAGGCGGACATCCGCGTGAAGCTGGAAGAAATGACCGTCGAAGCCCGCCGCCAACTGCTCGGCGGGGTCTGAGCCATGCCGATGTCCGCCAGCGCGATCGAAGAGGCGATCCTCGCCGCCCTGCCGGGGGCGAGTGTGGAACTGAAGGATCTGGCAGGTGATGACGATCACTGGGCCGCCACCGTCACTGCGCCGCAATTTGCGGGGCTCAGCCGGGTAGCGCAGCACAAATTGGTCTATGCCGCCTTCGGTGGTCGCATGGGCGGGGAACTGCACGCCTTGCAAGTCACCACCGTGGTCCCCACGTAAAACGCAACATTCATAGATCAAGGCTGCATTACACCATGTCCGATGCCAATACCCGCATTTCCGAACTCGTCACCAGCAACGATGTTGTGCTGTTCATGAAGGGCACACCGCTGTTTCCGCAATGCGGCTTTTCCAGCCGCGCCATCGCGATCCTCGATCACTGCGGCGTTGCTTATGAAAGCGTCGACGTTTTGCAGGACATGGAAGTGCGCCAGGGCATCAAGGCCTTTTCCGACTGGCCGACCATTCCGCAGCTGTACGTAAAGGGCGAATTCGTCGGCGGCAGCGATATCATGATGGAAATGTTCGAAGCGGGCGAATTGCAGCAGTTGATGGATCAGAGCGGCGTCACCAAGGCTGCCTAACTGGCCGGCAGACACTTACGTCTGCCCATCAAATACAGGGAAAACCCGAACCCCAATAGAAAAGCGCCCCGCAGGACCAGTGCGGGGCGCTTGTTTGTTTTCGGCTGAGGCGCAACCCGGAGACCAGGCTGGGTCGCGCCACTTATCGAAGACCATTAGGGACCGCTCCTATCTATGCACACTGCGTGCCAAACCCCGTAAGTGACAGAAATCCGCGGTTTGCGCGTCACGCTTCCATGCGCCGAGGCGCTGAACTGTAAAGCATCCCGACACCCAAAGCCCAATCCGGCAGGATGTCGCCTTGGCTCTTGGCAAGCGCCTGCCACGCGGCCATTCTTTGCCACGATGACCAGTGACACACCCCGCGATTCTGGCGCCGTAGGCATTCCTGCCGCCACCATCATCATCTTCCGCAACGCCCCTGATGGCGGCGCGCCGGAGGTGCTGATGACCGTGCGTTCGCGCAACATGGTTTTTGCAGGTGGGATGGCGGTGTTTCCGGGCGGCAGGGTCGATCCGGCGGACTACGTGCTGGGAGAGGCTGTGGCGGCCGAAACGGGCCTCGCCGCCGATGAAGCCGCGCACCAGATCGCCGCCGTGCGCGAAACGCTGGAGGAAACCGGCCTTGCGCTTGGCTTCGCGGGCAATATCGACGCGGCCCGCGCTGCCGACGCACGCGCCATGCTGGCGCACACTGCTGCCCTCGCCCCGGTGCTGGAGGCGTTCGATTGGCGGCTCGATCTGGCGCAGATCACGCCCTTTGCGCGGTGGTTCCCCAAGAACGAGGCGATTGCGCGGATCTATGACACGCGCTTTTACCTCGCCAATCTGGGCACGGGCGATGTCAACGTGTCGATCGACCACGCGGAAAACACCCACCTGTTCTGGACCACGGCGACCGGCGCGCTCGAAGCGGCGGAGCGCGGGGAGATCAAGCTGATCTTCCCCACCCGCCGCAATCTCGAACGCCTCGCCCTGTTCGCCAGTTACGAAGAGGCGCGCGCGCAGGCAGAGGCGATCCCGGTGCGCACGATCATGCCTCAGGTGGTGGAGCAGGGCGGCCGATCATGGCTCACCATCCTCAGCGATGCAGGCTATCCGGTGACAGCGGAGCCGCTGGAGAATGTGGCGCGCGGGTGAGCGCGCGCGCTACCTTTACGCCTGCGTTTATCCCACATCGCGGCACTTGAGGTCGATCACCCGCCAGGCAAGCTGCGACGGGCTGCCGCCGAGCCGCTGCACTTCGCGATCGACACAACGCTGGGACGGACGGCGCGTATCATCGGCTTCGCTGCGCAAAGTCCGTTCAAGATCGATCATATCCTGCAGTTCCTGCGCTGTCAGATCCCCAATCGACCGCGTGCCTGCGCGCAGGGCCTGAAGATTGAATTGCGCCCGCGCCGCCCGATCCAGCGATGGCTCCTCCTGCGCCGGTGTTCCGGTGTCAGGCGGCGTGCCGGGCGACGCCGAGGGATGGCCAGCGGATTGCGCTGCGATGGTCAAAGCCAGCGCACCGATCAACGCAAACGCGTGGTCAAACAGCATCACGATACCTCCGGGAATGGTCGCAGCAGGGTAACCCGTCAGGATCGCTCAAGGCAATTGTGCAATATCCTGCAAAGGTTTGGCGCGCCCGGCAGGACTCGAACCTGCTGCCTCAAGATTAGAAGTCTCGCGCTCTATCCAGATGAGCTACGGGCGCGCGCCTGACTGCCCAATAGCGCGCTTTGCGACGCAGGCAAATCGCGCTAATTCCGCTGGCGATGAAAAACCCCTCCCCCGCCGATCCGGCCGCCAGCTTTGATCGCGACCCCACCGATGGAATCACCGCCACCAGCCACGCGCCGGTGGCGTTCCGGTATTACGATCTGGTGATGGCGGCCTTTGTGGCGATCCTGCTGTTGTCGAACATCATTGGCGCGGCCAAGCTGACTTTCGTCGCGGTGCCGTTCTGGCCCGAAGGCTGGTGGCCCGCCGCGGACGGCACCTTCATCTATGGCGCAGGGATCCTCTTCTTCCCGCTGGGCTATGTGATCGGCGACGTGCTCACCGAGATTTACGGCTTTTCCAAGGCGCGCCGCGTCATCTGGGTGGGCACGGCGGCGATGCTGTTCCTGGCCTTCATGAGCTTTATTGTTACCGCGTTGCCCCCCTTCGCCGGGTGGGAATGCGCAGGATCAGGCACGCTGGCGATGAAAGGCGATCCGGCCTCCGCACCCGGCGCGATCTGTCAGCAGACCTACGAGTCGGTGTTTGGCAGCACCTGGCGCATCGTGGTCGCCTCGATCACCGCATTCTGGGCAGGCGAGTTCGTCAATTCCTTCGTCATGGCCAAAATGAAGGTGCTCACCAAGGGCCGCGCCTTGTGGACGCGCACCATCGGCTCGACCATCGTGGGCCAAGGCGTCGACAGTCTGATTTTCTATCCTGTCGCCTTCTACGGTATCTGGACGACCGAAGCGGTGGTGACCGTGATGGTCACCAACTGGGCGCTGAAAGTCGTGTGGGAAGCCGTGCTGACCCCGGTGACCTATGTGGTGGTGAACCGGCTCAAGGCAGCGGAAGGTGTCGATCTGTTCGATATCGACACCGATTTTTCGCCCTTCGCCAAAAGCGGGATGTCCAAACCCGCCTAAAGCGCACTGTCGGGGACAGCGTCGATCCGCCAGCCGATTCCGAGCCGTCCGGCGAGCAGCTTCATGTCCTTTTCGGTTGGCAGCCCGATCAGGTCCGCGTGGCTTTCTGCAATCCGCAGCACCAACATGCCCTCATCCACCACCAATCGGCTGACTTCGAGCGATCGGGCAGACTGCCCGCCCAATCGGCGCGCCAGCCGCAGCGCCAGCCCCCAACGCACCGCCTCTTCCAGCGCCGCATCGCCGGCCAGCGCCCGCAAATCGGCCGGCTGGTTCAATTGGTTGCCGTTGGCCGCGATCGCGGCAGCCAGCATTGCGCGGCCTTTCCCGTCGATCCCCACCCAGCGTTTGTGCAACGCCCAGTTGATTGCGTGCGGCAGACGAATATTGGGCTCGATCTGCATCGCGGCGAGCGCCAGCATGGTTGCGGCCAGCCGCAGCCGTTCGTCGCCGTGTTCGCGTGCGGGCGCTGCGTCGAGTGTCCATGCCGCCATGCGCGTCGCCAGAGTCGGCGCAGACCCCCGCTGGCTGGTGAATACGGCCACACCGGCCAACAGCGGATCCTGGGTTTTGGTGTGTGCGGGCAGGCGATCGTAGAGCAGCCCTTCGCGCAGGCCCCATGAGGAAAACACCACCCGCTCGGGCGCCAGCCGCGTCAGCAGCGCCTGAAGCAGCACGGCGGCATCGGGCAGCTTTTCCGCCCGCATCGATGATATCCGCTCGCGATCTTTCAGCACATCGGCTTCGCTTTCCGCCAGAAGCCCTGCCAGTTCCATCGCTGCGCCGGCCTCGATCACGAAGCCGTGCGGGTCGCTCAGGGGATAGCCGCGCGACGCCATGGCAAAGACCGCCATCGCGCGCCATGTGCCGCCCACAAGATACAGCGTTCCGTTTACCGACGCGGGCGACGCGGAAAGATCCCACCCGCACCCTTGGATGACCTTGTCGAGGTTTTTGCGCATCTCGGCCCGGCCAGCCTCGCCCTTCCGGTTCGAAGGGCGGTGTTCGGGCAGACGCAAGGTGCCCAGTGGCAGCGTGCTGGCGCTGTCTGTCTGGCCGTTTGCGACGCGCACCAGTTCAAGACTGCCGCCGCCAAGATCCGCGACGATACCGCGTGCATCGGGGAAGGCGCCGATCACGCCGTGCGCGCTGAGCAGCGCTTCCTCCTCGCCCGAGATCACCCGTGGATTAAGACCCGCTGCAAGCAAGGCCTCGACAAATTCGGGGCCATTTTCCGCATCGCGCACCGCTGCGGTCGCCACGGTTGCGACATCCTTGATGCCGAGGTCCGCGAGCAAAAGTATAAACCGCTTCAGTCCCCGCAGGGCAAGCGCCATAGCCTCGTCCGCCAAACGGCCCGTTGATGCAATCTCGCGCCCCAGTTTGGCTGTAACCTTCTCGTTATGCAGCACCGTGGGCGCGCGCATCGTGCCGCCATAGACCACCAGCCGCACCGTGTTCGAACCGATGTCGATGATCGCACGCTCGGCCGTGCCTCCGCCAAGCGCCTTGTCGCGGGATTTCCGCCGACGACCCCAAATCATGCGGCTGCTCCCCGTCGTAAACTCAGCTTGGGCACCGCCCCTGCCTCCAGCGCGCCCCCGCGCCCGGACAGCGAGGGGTTGGTCATGAAGTAGCGGTGACAGTTGAAGGGCTTTGAACCCGGTTCGGTCTCGACCCGTGAATAGCTGCCATCGGAATGCAGCCACCAGCTCAATTGGGTATCGAGCATGTTGGCAAGCAGCACCTGCTGCAGCACCTGATCGTGCACCGTGCGGTTGAGGATCGGGATGAGCGATTCAACCCGGCGATCGAGATTGCGGCTCATCATGTCGGCAGAGGAAATGAACACGGCGGCATGGGCGCTGGGCATCGCGTGGCCATTGGCAAAGGCATAGATGCGGCTGTGTTCGAGAAAGCGCCCGATGATCGACTTTACCCGGATATTCTCGGAAAAACCGGCAACACAGGGCCGCAGGCAGCAAATGCCGCGCACCACCAGTTCGATCTGAACACCGGCATTGCTGGCGGCATAAAGCCGGTCGATCACGCCTTCATCGGTCAGCTGATTGCACTTGAACCAGATCGCCGCAGGCTTGCCCGCCTTGGCATTGGCGATTTCGATTTCGATGCGCCGGTAGATTTCCTCGCGCAGATCGATCGGGGCGATGTGGATACGTTCAAGCGCGTGGGGTTCGACATACCCGGTGACGAAGTTGAACATCTTGGCCGCATCGCGCCCCAATTTGGGGTCAGCGGTAAAGAAGCTGAGATCGGTGTAGATCTTGGCGGTGATCGGATGATAATTGCCGGTTCCGAAGTGGCAATAGGTGCGAAAGCCGTCCGCTTCGCGCCGGACGACCATGGCGGTCTTGGCGTGGGTTTTCCAATCAGTGAAGCCGTAGATCACCTGCACGCCGGCACGTTCAAGCTTGCTGGCCCATTTCAGATTCTGTTCTTCGTCGAACCGCGCCTTCAATTCAACCACGGCCGTTACCGACTTGCCGGCTTCGGCGGCCTCGATCAATGCGCCCACCACCGCGCTTTGCGAACCGGCGCGATACAGGGTCTGCTTGATCGCCACCACATCAGGGTCGGCGGCGGCCTGCCGGATGAAATCGACCACCACCTCGAAGCTTTCGTAGGGGTGGTGAATGATGATGTCTTTTTCGCGCACGGCGGAGAACACATCGCCATCATGCTCACGCACACGTTCGGGCAGTCGCGGAGAATAGGCGTCGAACTTGAGATCGGGCCGGTCTTCGCGGACGATTTCGGCCAGGCCGTCGATCCCGATCATGCCATCGGTCTTGATCAGCGCGGCTTCGTTGATGCCAAGCTGGTCAAGCAGCAGGGCTTCTGCAGCGGAATCGAAATCCTCCTCGATTTCCAGCTGGATCACCTGCCCCCGGCGCCGGCGCTGGATTGCGCTGCGAAAGGTGCGCACCAGATCTTCGGCCTCCTCCTCGATCTCGATATCACTGTCGCGCAGCACCCGGAACAGGCCGTCGCCCTCAATGGTGAAGCCGGGGAACAGCGCGGCCGCATAGCGTTGGATCAGCCGCGCGATCGAGATGTAGAGCACACTGCTATCGCCCGATACCGCATCGGGCACGCGCACGAAGCGGGGCAATGCGCTGGGGATCAACACCATCTCGATCAATTGTTCGCGCGTGGCATCGCGGGTCAGCGTGAACAGCAGTCCCATGCCTTCGTTCTGGACGAACGGAAAGGGGTGCGCGGGATCGAGCGCCTGCGGGGTGATGATCGGCAGGATTTCGTTGAGAAAATACGTCTTGAGCCACTTGTGCGCTGCCGGGCTGACGCGCTGTTCATCGGCGATGTGAATATCGGCGCGTGCCAACCCTTCCTGCACCGAACGCCAGATCGTCTGCTGGATGGCGCTGAGATGGACCAGCTTTTCGCGGATCGCGGCCAGTTGCTGCATCGGGCTGCGTCCATCGATCGAGGGCGTCTCCAGCCCGCGCTGCACCTGCCCCACCAGACCGGCAACGCGGATCATCATGAATTCATCAAGATTGCTGCCCGAAATCGACAGGAACCGCAGCCGTTCGAGCAGCGGATAGTGATCATTGGAGGCCTCGGCCAGCACGCGCTCGTTGAACTGCAGCCACGACAGCTCGCGATTGAAATAGGGCGATTCGTCATGCGCCAGTTCCGCCATCTGCATGGGGTCTGCGCCTGCGGATTCGTCCGCGCTACCAATCGGTGACGTGCTCATCGCTATCCTGTTCTGCCTTGCGCCGCTGTGGGCCGTGGCGCGCGTCCAGCGCATGTGTTCGCTCGGCCCTGCGGTGTAAATCAGGATGATGGGCTTGTCACACCAATGTCAATCTGACCGGTGGCTCCGCCAGCACCGCTCAGGCGGCCGCGATCATACCAAATCCCGGCTTTCGGCAATCTGGGTGATGCCGCGCTTGCCATTGGCATCGCGGCCCAGCTGGACGATCACGTCGATAACGCTGGCGGCATAGGCAATGGTATCGGACCGGGTGAGCCCGATCCCGGTCTGCATGACCATCAGTGAGAGTTGTTCGAGCGCACCGCGCAGGCTGTTGGCGTGGATCGTCGAAAAGCTGCCCGGATGCCCGGTGTTGATGGCGCGCAGGAAGCTTACGCTTTCCGCGCCGCGCAACTCGCCCAGTACGATGCGGTCGGGCCGCAACCGGAGCGCGGCTTGCAGCAATTCGTTGGCGGTGACCTTGGCCTCGCCCAGCTCACCCTTGACCGCCACCAGCCCAACCGCATTGTCGCCGGGGAACTTCAATTCGGGCGTGTCTTCCACCATGACCACCCGCTCGCCGCGAGGGATTTCACCCAGCATGGCATTGAGAAAGGTGGTCTTGCCGGTGCTGGTGCCGCCCGAAATCAGGATGGTGCGCCGGGCGCGGATCGCGGCGCGCAGGAAGGCAATCGGCTCGGCCTGCGGATCGGGAAGCTGCACATGCCCCACCCCCACCAGTGGCCCTGTGTCATAGGCATCGAGCGGCAGATCGAGGCGGCGGTGACGGCGGATCGCCATGACCCAATGGCGGCGCGCAGCAGGCGGACCGCAGAACTGCACGCGGGCGCCATCGGGCAAGGTCGCGCCCAGCAAGGGGTGTTCGCGATTGATCCCCTGATGGCTGACCCGCGCGACCTGTTCGGCCAGGCGCTGCACCAGCCGGTCGTCAATCTCGGGCGTGCTGATGCGCTGCATCCCCGGACTGGCGGCATCTTCGATCCACACCTCGCCAGGGCCATTAACCATGATCTCGGTGACGGTGTCGCGGTCAAGCCAGCGGCGAAACGGGGCGAGATAGGCGTCAAGATAAACGCTGCGTTCGGCTGAAAGCGGCACCGCTGCCTCGCTTTCCATTTCGCTGCCCCCCGCGCCTAACCGGTGGATATCCGCGCTCATGGTGTCAGTTGCCTGTCGTGCTGAAATCGAGATCGCGCGCCGTGTAAACCTTGATCGGCTCGCCTGCGCGCACCCGGATCGTCGGGCTGATCTGGCCCTGTGACTGCACCGCCGAACTGGCCGCGCCCTGCGATCCGCCTGCGATCAGCACACCGCCCACGCCGCCGGTGGCCACCGCGCCAAGCCCGCCGACAATCGAAAGGAGCAGGCCCGAGCCGAACCGCTTGAGGAAGTGGCTGTTGACGTCCCCTTCCAGCCCCGTCGTTCCATCAAATCCAACCGCGGGCGACGCGAGGTTGACCGAAACGCCATCGGGCCGGATCAGCCGGGTCCAGACCACATAAGCACGGCGCTGGCCCTGCTCCACGCCCGCCTGATACTGTCCGATCAGGCGCGAAGACCGCGGGACCAGAACGCGCTTGCCATCAAAGCTGCGCACATCCTGGCTCACCACCGCGCGGACGTAGCCTGGCACATCGGTGTTGATCGCGGTTTCGAGGATGGCGGGGATCAACGTGCCCTCGGTCACGGTGGTCGAAGGGTTGGTCATCGCTCGCGCCTGCGCGGGGCCGCCGCCGACGCCGCCGATGCGGCCTGCAAATTCGGCAGCGCCGCCGGTTCCACCGACAGCGCCCGACGGGTTGACTGCTGCCTCGCCGACTGGCGCTTCTGCCAGACGCGAGGCCGTGGCTGCGCGGCTTGCATCGAACACCAGTTGCGGGCTGGCATAGGGGTTCACCGCCATTCCGGGGCTGATACCGGGCGTGTTGGCATAGATCGGGGTCGGAGCGGCGCCGGCCTGCGGCGTGACCGCAGCCGCGTCCGGCTTTTGCGAGGGGTCAACGGTCGGTTGAACCGTGGCCGGCCCCGCAGCCTGCGGCGGCACAACCTCGGGATTGCCGATCCCCTGTGGGTCCGGCGTGGCCGGCGTGCTCATGGCCCAGAACGTCAACGCCCCGATCAGACCGATGATGGCGACGCCTGCGGCAAGTTGCAGGCCGTCACCTTTTGCCTTGCGGTCGACAACGGCAGGAAAGCCTGCGCGGCTGGCAAGATCGATGATCTCAGCCGACTCCCGCTCACGCGGATCGCCGCTTTCGATGCTGCTGCTCTCACCCTTTCCGGGCGACAAACGGTTGGCCAGACGCATCAGATGCTCTCCTTGGCGAATGCGATGAAAGTCGGCACGGTCACGATCCCTTCTTGCGCGGCGCGGCCAGGCCGGCTTGGCGGCCGGACGTCGCCATCGGGCCGGTATTGGTCAGCGTCGCCGTGTCGCGGCCCGACCGCAGGATGATCTGCGCCGGCACGCCGTCCACGATCAGCGTATCGCCGCGCACGGTGTAATTGACCGGGCCTTCATCACCCTCCGGGTTGGTCACCAGAATGGCCGGGATCGCAACGCCTTGCGGCCAGGTCAGAAACACCGCGTCGCCATTGTCATAGGTGCGCGACGGTAACAGATCGCGCGCGCCGGCACTGGCCCATGCAAAATTGAGTTCGGCCGGATCGCTGGCGGCATAGGGATCCGCGGCGGCGGCGGCGGCGGCAACCTGCGCCGGGTCAGCGGCGCGCAAGGCTTCGGCCTCGGCTTCGGCGATGGCGGCAAGGCGCGCTTCCTCGGCAGCTTTCTCCAGCTCGGGGTAGCGGAACTGCATTACGTAAAGCGCGGAATTGCGGGGACTGGCGACCAGATCGAACAGGTAGGTGCGCTTGTCCGTCACCACCGTCATGTTGGTGCGCGCGTTCACTTCCAGCGGTTTGACGAACAGGATCGACTGCGCCTTGTTGGGCTGCACCTGCCACGCGGCGGAATCGCCGATCGCGACGTTCTCGATCATCTCGTCGGGCGCGAACTTGATGGTGGTCTGAACCTTCACCTTGCCATCGATCCGCACCACGGCATTCTCATCGAAGACAAGCGTTTGAAGGCGGTTGTCCTGCGCAATCGCAGGCGACGCAAAAGTCAGGGCGAGGCTCGCGAGGAGCACGGCGCGAATCATTGATAGGTCTCCGATGGGGGCGCCGACTTCGGGGCAGGCGCGGGCTTGGCCGATGAAGCCGAGCGAAACCGATTGCCGATGCCGCGGGTGCGCGATGTGGCGGGGTTGAGCGGCGTGATCTGCCCGCCCCCGCCGCCGGTTGCATAGACGCGGGTCTCGCGTGAAACCGTGCCCGCTGGCCCTGTGTCATTGGCGGCGACAGCGGGCGCAAGCGTACCAAGGTCGACCCTGCGCTGGGCAAGACCGGGGCCGGCCGGGGCAATGTTGGTGCTGCGCGGCGCTGTGGTAGCCGCTTGCGCCACCGACACGGTGCGCGGGCTATCATTGCTGCGGCTGCTTTCCTTGTCCGGCACCAGGCCGAACACCTGCCAGCCTGCGACCATGCTGGAAGCAACCTTGAGAGACAGCAGCATCAAAGCCATGTGCACGGCGCCGACGACAAAGAAGGCCATCGCCGCTTGCTGGTCGATCTGTCCCGGCACCGCCACCAGGGCGGCAAGAACGGGCACGGCCATTTCCAGCATGATCGACCCGCCCAGCACGGCAAACAGCGGGGCCAGCGCCATCATCGTCAGCCCCTTGAGCCAGCCGGTAAACAGGCCGCGCGTGCCGTTGAACAGCGCCAGCACCACGAAGATCGGTCCCACTGCGAGCAGCAGCGCCAGCGCGATCCGCGCTGTGACCAGCAAGCCCACTGTGCCGAGCAGCAGCAGCATCGCCCCCATCCACATCATCCCGGATGGCGAAAACGCGCTGATATCCTTCGTATCCCCGCTTGCACGCTGGATCGCGAGAAACACCACGTCGAGCTTTTGCGCAAACACCACCGTGGCGCTTTCGCCCTGCGTTCCGGTGAGGATGCCCGCGATCTGATCCGGCCCGCCGATGAAGATGTTGTAGAAGATGGTCGAGAACGCGACGAAGCTGGTGGCGAAACCCATCACCAGTCCCAGCGTGATCACCTTGGGCAGCAGCGCACGCACCCCCAGGTTCGATCGGCCCAGCATCAGCGATATGGCGAAGAAGCTGACGTAAAGCACCAGCATCAGCGTCAACGCAAAGGTCAATTGACCCTCGCTGCCGAACAGGCGGTTGAAGGCCTGTTCGCTGACGGTGGACGCGATGCAATCGACCGCAGAAAGCGCCGCCGAAACCCCGGTGCCCATCGACTGGGCGGCCAGATCGCACGCTGTCGTCATTCCGCAGCCTGCCAGATCGGCTGGCCATCCTGATCGACATCCCCGTCGGGCCACGCCTTGCCGGTCAGCGCCGGGAACCACGCCGCAGGCGCATCGCCCACCGCTTCGCGCAGCAGATCGAGCCTGCGCACCGCGCTTTCGCGGCCCGAAAGGATCGTCAATACTTCGGGTGAACCCGACAGGTCGAGGCGGACCACGACGCTGGCATCGGGCTGACGCACCAGGAAGCAGCGCGAATGGGCGGGAAGCGAGCGGATCAACGCAAATTCGTGATCGGTCAGGCCGAAACCATCGCAGTAATCCTCGGGCCGCGCCCGGCTGTTGGGCATGAACACCATGGTCGCGGTCTGTTCAACCAGCGCGGTCGAAATCCGGCTGTCGAGCGCATCGCGCGCCGACTGCGTGGCAAACCCGACCAGCGCGTTGCGTTTGCGCAGCGTCTTGAGCCAATCACGGATGCGCGCGGCAAACACCTCGTCATCGAGCGCCTTCCAGCCTTCATCGATCAGGATCATCGTCGGCTGCCCGTCCAGCCGCTCGTCGATGCGGTGGAACAGATACATCATCGTCGGCGTGCGCAGCCGCGGGTTTTCAAGCAGCGCGGTCATGTCGAAGCCCAGCACCCGCTCCGAAAGGTCGAGCCGGTCGCGGTCATTGTCGAACAGCCAGGCGTGCTCACCGCCGTCACCGCTCGGGCTGCCGATCCATGCCGTCAGCCGGTCGGCCAGATCGCCCGGTTGCGGACGACGCGCGCCAGCCAGCAGTTCCTTGAAGTGACGCAAGCGCCGCAGCGAGGGATCATTGCCATAGGTCGCGTCGACCGCAGCGCTGATGATCGAAAACTCCTCGGGCCCTTGCGCGTTCAGCAGCACCGCCAGCCAATCGCGCAGGAAGGCGCGGTTGGCTGGGCTATCGGGCAGCGAAAGCGGATTGAACCCGGTGGGATCACCCGGCGCGATGCGGCTGTAACGCCCGCCGATGCCGCGAATGAACAACTCCGCGCCGCGATCCTTATCGAACAGGATGGTGCGCGGTTTGAACTTCTGCGCTTGGGCGGCGAGGAAGTTCATCACCACGGTCTTGCCCGATCCGCTCGGCCCGATGACCGAGAAATTGCCCAGATCGCCGTGGTGGAAATTGAAGAAGAACGGCGTGGCGCTGGTGGTTTCCAGCAGCGTCACCGCATCGCCCCAGTGATTGCCGCTGGCCTGCCCCAGCGCGAAGCCGTGAAACGACCCGAAGCCCGCCATATTGGCCGAGGAAATCAGTGCGCGGCGGACGATATATTCCTCGTTGCCGGGGAACTGCGCCCAGAACGCCGGTTCGAGGTTCGTGTCCTCGCGCACCGCAATCGCGCCGGTATCGGCCAACGCGGCAGCGCAGGACGCCATCGCATCATCAAGCCGTGCCAGATCGCGCTCTCGCACCAGCACGGTCAGGTGATGATCGCCAAAGCCCACCGCACCATTGCCCAGCGCGTCACGCGCGGCGAGCATTTCGTTGCGTTCCGCCGCGGCCTCTTCGTCCACCGAGCGCGAGCGCCGCAGGGCGAGGTCGATCCGCTCCTTGGCCGTGGTGCGCTCGTTCGGGGCGTAGCTTTCAGTCACGACCATCTCGAACGGCAGGCGCAGAAGGTTGTCGAGCAGTCCGGGCGAAGTCGCCTCGGGATAGTCCTTCAATCCCAGGATCGCCGCAAAATCAGGCGCGGCGCTGCCCCGCAGTTCCATCGCATCCAGGCCGAAGCTGACGCGGCGATAGGGCAGCATGTGGCCGATGTCGGTTTCGGGCGCCGGACGGCGCACGGGGCGCATCTCGCCGTTGAACAGAGCCGACAGCAGTTCGAGCATTTCCGAATTGGTGCCGCCCGTGCCGGCAGCGCCGGGCGACTGATAATCCCCCAGCACCGCCGCGCCGTAATTCTGCAAGCTGGCGACAAGGCCCGTGATCGCCGCCTTGAGGCTGCGGATGTCCTTGGGATCGGCCACCGGCTCGTCCTGCCGGCTGCGCGAAAAGAACTTGGCAGCGCGTTCGGGCAAGCCCGTTTTGCCGCGCGCGGGGCGGCGGATCAGCGTGACGAACTGGTCGTTGATGAACAGCGATCCGCCCGCCAGCCGCTGTTTCCAGCGCGTATCGATATGCCGCGACAGGGCATCGGGGAACTCGGCGTCCAGCTCCACCTCCACCCGGCGGCGGATGACGTGGTGGTACATCACGAACCGCGCATCGAGCGTGGAGCGCAGCATCACCTCGCGGGTGGCAGCATGGGCGTTCAACGCGTCGCTGTCTTCGGTTTCGAACAAAAGGCCGGGCACCTGAATGGCGCTCATCACGCTGCCATCGCGCAGCAGCACGGTGTTCTCGTCCACCAGCCGCGCATAGGGCAACCTGTCGCCCACGCGCGCTTCCTTGGCGCTCCAGGAAGCAGGCCCGATCCATTTCACCATGTTGGGGCGTCCTTAAGGGGCAGAGGCTTACGGGGCATAGGAATTGCATCCCCAGCGCTTGAAATTGGGCACACGCGGGCATTTGCTGACCTTGGTGATCCACAGGTCAAAGACGCGCGGTTCGCGCAGCGAAGCGAAATAGCCGATCACATGCATCACCACCGGCACCGGCAGGATCCACCAGCTTTTTAGGATCAGGAAGCCGATCGTCGTCACCATCAGGTTGATGATGAAAAAGTTCATCGTCACGCCTGCAAACATCTGCGGGCGGGTGAGCGCGCGGTGCACCGGGTTCCGGATAAGCTCGCTCATCGACGCCCTACCCCGCTGCCGATTGAATGCCGGCCACGATGGTGGTCGCGCCGAACAGGATGAACACGCCGACGATCACGGTGGCCCCGAAGCGCCAGTTCATCCGCCCGGTCAGCATCATGAAGCCGATGGCGGCCACGGCCATCACGGCCACCGTGGTTGCCACGGTGCCCAGCAGCGTGCCCTGCAACCACAGCAGTGCAGAATTGATGGGCTGAGAGCCGGCCGGATCGGCACTTTGCGCAAAAGCGGCTGCGGGGGTGAACGCGAAGGCCAGCAGAGCGGCAAGGCGGGCATAAAGACGGAAAAGCGACGTCATCGTGATACTCGTGTTCCTTGGGTTCCGGGCGAAAGCCGCGCCGATGATCCTGATACTAATACGCTGGGACTCGGGAATGGTTTGCAAGGCGGCCCATGATCGCGGCCACATAAAGCCGCGTTTCACGGATATTCGGGACGCCGCCGGCCCGCACGACCCGTCCGGGGCCGGCGTTATAGGCAGCAAGCGCCTTTTCGAGATCGCCATCGAACCGGTCGAGCTGTTCGCGCAGATAGCGCGCCCCGCCTTCGAGGTTCTGGAACGGATCGCGCGAATCGACACCCAGATAGCGCGCCGTGCCGGGCATCAGTTGCGCCAGACCCTGTGCGCCGACAGGCGAGACAGCATTCTCGTTCCAGCGGCTTTCCTGCCACACCAAGGCTTCAAGCAGGCTTGGCGAAAGATCAAAGCGGGCGGCAAGCTCGATCAGCTTGGCGTGATAGCGCAGCGGGATCCCTGCGGCATGGCGGGCCGGATCAGCAATCGCGGCCTCGGGAACCCCGGACCCCGCGCCGAAATTAAGATCTGCGGCGTCCGGATCGCTTGCAGCAGGCGCCGCATTGGGCTGACCGGCCATCGGCCCTGCCACCCAGCGCGCACCATCCGCGTTCAGTTCAAGCACGTCTGCCCGGACCTGAGCCGCAAGCCCAAACGCAACAGCAACAATCGTGACGCGGCAAGCCGCGGCGAGAATCATGTCTCGGCCCTCCAGAATGTCTCCCCTTTGTCTATCCTAAATGACACGCGGGTGACAGTCTTGCGAAAGCGGCGCACGCAACTTTGCCGGTCAACAACAAAACGGGCGAGCTGCACTGCGCAGCCCGCCCGTTTGCGGCTTGGGGTGCGACCCGCGGGCCGCGCCTTGTTGGCGTTTAATCGCGCAGCGTCAGCTGGTCACCGCGCATCACCGGCGCGCGAAACTCACCGCGCTCGAGCATCTTGATCGCCTTTCGGGCCAGGCGGCGTGAATCGGTGGCGGTTCCGTCGGCGGTGTCGAGCTCGACTACATCCTTGGACGCCAAGGCCGCTTCGAACGCGTTACGCGCACTGTCCTCGTCACCTGCGTGGGCGTAGGCAATGCCCAGGTTGATGAGGACCGCGGGATCCTGCGGATCGGCTGCGCTGGCTTTCTGAAGCTTGGCCAAGGCCTGCTCTGCACGTCCTGCGGCGAGCGGCTTCACGGCCAATTCGGGATCGTTGAGATGTGCCGCAGGGGCACCAGCCAGCGGGGTCGCAGCGAACAGTGCGATTGCAAAAGCGGTAACGGACATGGGCGAAGCTCCTGTTTGAACGATGCCCAAGATGACCCACACAAAGACCGAATGCAACAAATATGAAACATTGTCTTTTATTTGTAATTTCTAGCTCTATGCCTCTGTTTCGCAATATCTTTCATGTTACAGCTACCGCAGCCACCTTGCGGGATCAGGGCGAAAGACGGTCACATTTGTCTTTCTTCGGTCATAATACGTAAAGTGACACAAAGCTGTCATGCTGCAAGAATTGTGTCATGCGCACCCCCTAGCGAGCCCTCAGCGCAACACATCAAGGCGCCTAACTCGATTCTCGGCTCAATAGGGGACCGCTCGCTGTGAAAAAATTCCAACGCACTCTGATCATGGGTTGCAGCCTGGTCGCTCTGGCTGGCTGCGGCGCTGATGAAATCGTCTCGCCCGGCACCAGCGGCGACATCATCATCAACAACCCGCCGCCGTCCCCGACGCCCACACCGACACCGACCGCCACGCAGGGGACGGTCACCGCTGCTGCCGGTTGCCCGACCATTATCACTGCCGGCGGCCTGACCGACGCAGGCACGCTTTCCGGCCCGACCGGTAGCTATCGCGTTTGCCGCTTGCCGGCTCGCTTCACGGCTTCCGATACGCTGCCCTTTATCCGCGGCCTGGTCTACCAGATCGACGGCCGTGTTGAAGTGGGCGCCGATCGCGGCTTTGCGAGCACCGGCTCCACCGTCACGCTCACAGTTCAGCCGGGCGTGATCCTTTACGGCCAGCAAGATTCCTACCTGGTCGTCAATCGTGGGAACTCGATCCAGTCGAACGGCACCGCTGATCGTCCGATCATCTGGACCAGCCGCGACAACATCCAGGGCCTGAATGACGACAACAGCCAGCAGCAGTGGGGCGGCGTTGTGCTCCTCGGCCGTGCGCCGACGTCGGATTGCTCGACCGGCGTTTTCAACACCACCGCTGCTCCGAATGCCAATCCCACCTGCGAAGGTCGCCTTGAAGGCGCAGCAGTCGCCACCCCGTTCGGCGGCGCCAATGCGGCAGACAGCTCGGGCTCGTTCCGGTTCAACCAGATCCGGTTCTCGGGCTTTGAACTGGCCCCGAACAACGAACTTCAGTCGCTGACCACCGGCGGCGTGGGTTCGGGCACCACCATCGAAAACCTCGTTTCGTTCAACAGCTCGGACGATGGCGTCGAATTCTTCGGCGGCGGCTTCAATGCCCGTAACTTTGCGATCATTGGCGCGTCGGACGATTCTCTCGACGTCGACACCGGCGCCATCGTCAACCTCGACACTGTCATTGCGGTGCAGCGTTCGACCACGGGCGACCGTGCGATCGAACTCGACTCGCCCAACGTTGCTGACCGTACGCCCTCCAATGCGATCCCGCAGACCCGCTTCCAGGTGAACAACTTCACCTTCGTGATGCGTGATGGTGCGCCGCAGGTGATCCAGGCCCGCGGCGGTGCGGCCCTCGGCCTCACCAATGGTGTGATCAATGCCGGCGCAAACCACTGCTTCCAGATCGACGAGCCTGCCACGCTGGCAGCCATCATCGGTGTGGACTCGGTGGTCGGTGATTGCCCTGCGACCGATCCGATCCGCGGCGGCGCTGGCAATAGCAATGCCGACGTGGCAGCGCGCATCAACGGCGGCACCAACAACAACTTCGCCTTCACGATCACGTTGACCAACAATGTGGTGAATGGCGCTGGAGAAACCGGACGCACGGCCTTCAACGCCACCGCGCGTTCAAGCTACTTCCCGGCGCGCACCTACATCGGCGCAATCCAGAACGCGGCCGCGCTGACCAGCACCTTTGGCAACTGGACCTGCAACTCGTCGATCCAGAACTTCAACAGCGCAACGGGCGCGTGCACCTCGCTTCCCGTCTACCCGGCGTAAGCGGCGCGAATGATACCAAGGGGGGCGAGGCCGCATCACGGTGCTGCCCCGCCCCCCTCTTTCGCATAATGGCGGACTGCGCGGCAGTTCGTGAATAATATCATACAGGCCTATTCATGAGGGGGTCCTCACCTATGTCGACCGGCACGCGTTTGGCAGGGCTGCTGCTTCTGACCACGTCGCTCACTTTGCCATCCGTCCTACACGCGCAGGACACCGTGCAGGATGAGGAATTGGCGCAGGATGCGCTGACCAATGAGGTGGAGGGCGATCCCCCAGCCGAAGACCTGCAGGGTACCGACATATCGGTGCCGGGCGGCGATATCATCGTTACCGGTCGTCGCAACCGCGATCCGGCCCGTAACTCGGGCCAGGTTTTGAGCGTTCTGAGCGAAGCCGACATTGCCCGTAGCGGCGAAGGCGATATTGCCGGTGCCCTCGCACGCGTCAGCGGCCTCTCGCTGGTGGGCGATGGCCGCGTGTTCGTGCGCGGACTTGGCGACCGCTACTCGCTCGCGCTGCTGAACGGTCTCCCGCTCCCCAGCCCCGAGCCGCTGAGCCGCGTGGTCCCGCTCAACATTTTCCCGACCAGCGTCATTTCTTCCTCGCTGGTGCAGAAAACCTATTCGGCCAATTTCCCGGGTGAATTCGGCGGCGGGGTCATCAACCTCACCACCAAGGCGATCCCGACGGACGATTTTCTGACCATCGGCGTTTCGGGCAGCGGCGATACGGAAACGACTTTTGAAAACGGCCTGACTTATTTCGGCAGCCGCTGGGACACGTTTGGCTTTGACAACGGCACCCGCGATTTCCCCACCGCGCTGCAAGGCCTCATCACCGACGGAATTCGCGTCAATGATGCGCCTGCAGACGTGCAACGCCAGCTTGCCGGGCAGATCCTGCCGCTCAACCTTGTCACCTTGCAGAAGAATGACGAGCTTCCGATCAATTTCAGCGCCAACATCACCGGCGGCGCGTCGTTTGAAGTCGGCGATGGCAACTACCTCGGCCTGATCGCAACCGCCGGGATCACCAACACCTGGCGCAACCGTTCGGTCATCAGCCAGCAGTTCGGCGATGCCGAAGCCGGTGACATCATCTTCGATTCGACCAATTTCATCACCGACAACAAGGTGCTGGTAAACGCGCTGATCGGTGTGGGTCTCGATATCGGCGAGCACACGATCCGCTGGACCAACCTCTACATCCGCGACACCCTGAAAACCGCTCGCCTGGCGCAAGGCACGGACTTCTTCACCGACCGCGAAACCGGTTACGATTTCCAGACTCAGCAAACCGGCTGGTTTGAACGTCAGTTGATGGATTCGCAGCTCGTCGCCGAATTGGACTTCGACACAATTGAAGTCGATTTGCGCGGGGGATACGCCCGCACCGATCGCGAAGCGCCTTACAACGCCATCGTCCCCTACATCCGCACCAACATTCCCAACGATCCGTTCGGGGACAAGTTCGTGGTCGATGTCGGGCAGCAAATCGGCGGGACCGAGCGGATTCAGGTCGGCTTTGAAGACCTGCGCGAAGAGCTGTGGTTCGGCGGCGCTGACCTCACCTACGAGGTCTTCGACAACCTGTCGCTGACGGCTGGCTATGCCTATACCGACACCACGCGTCGTTCGGTGTCGTTCATCATCCGCCCCCTGCTGGGATCCACGGCCGAATTCAACACCGCGCTGCGGGCGTTGGGCTTGCGCCGCCCGGGCGACATCTTCAACGGAGCGACCCTTGCGACCGATGCCAACGGCACCGGCTTTTTCAACGTCACCGTTTCGGACCCGACGCCGTTCCCGGTCTTCGATGCCGCGCTTACGATCCACGCGGGTTACGGCTTGGCGCGCTTCCGCCCGACCGACCGCATCAGCATCGAAGCCGGTGTGCGTTATGAAGACGCGCTGCAGGTGGCCGCGCCCGATCTGACCTTCGGCGGCGGCAATCTTGCCAACCCGACGCGCATCGCCAACGATTACTTCCTCCCCTCTGCCACGGTGACGTGGGAGGTGATCGACGATCTGCAGCTGCGCTTTGCTGCATCGCAGACCATCGCCCGCCCGCAGTTCCGCGAGCTGGTGGAGCAGACCTATTTCGATCCGGAATCGAACCGCCGTTATCGCGGGAACCCGTTCCTGCAGGACAGCGAGCTGATCAACGCCGAAGCGCGCGCCGAGTATTATCTTGGCGGGCCGAGCAGGGTCAGCGTCGCCGGGTTCTTCAAGAAGATCGACAATCCGATCGAAAACTTCCTGATTACCGCACCGGGCATCATCGAAACCAGCTACGCGAACGCGCCGTCGGCTGAGCTTTACGGCGCAGAACTTGATCTGTCCTATGGCTTCGATCTGGCCAATTGGGGCGGGTTCTTCGCCACCAAGCAGCTGCTCGTGATCGGCAATTACACCTACACCCAGTCGAACATCGCGGTGGGCGCTGCTGACCTTGCTCCGATCCCGGGCGCGGTGGAACAGTTGGCCAGTCAGCTGTTCGACGACGGTTCGCCGCTGGTCGGCCAGTCGGATCACGTCGCCAACCTGTCGCTTGGCATCGAGGATATGGACAAGGTCCAGCAGTTCACCGTGCTGCTCAACTATGCCAGCGAACGTGTGACCCTGCGCGGCGGGGCGCTGCCCGATGTGGTGGAGGACCCGGGCCTTACCGTCGATGTGGTGGCGCGGTCCGAGATCATTCTGGGCAGCCTGCCGCTGGAGCTCAGCCTGGAGGCACGCAACATCTTCGGGCGGGACAATTTCGAGTTCCAGGAGCTGAACGGCAACCGGGCCGAAATCAACACCTTCGATGTCGGCACCAGCTTTGCAATCGGGTTGAAGGCACAATTCTGACCCCGTATTTCGCAGCACCGCAAACACACAAGGCCGCCCCCACACCGGGGCGGCCTTTTTGCATGGCACACCGATCAGCAAGGCATCGCACCCGTTAGCTTAATGTCCGGCTTCGAGGCGCAGATGGGCGCTGACTTACAGCGGGAAGTGGGGGGATGGCTGAAAACCGGCTTCGCGTTCCAACGTCAAAAACGAGGAAGTCAGATCACCGACAAGAGCAATAGAGCTGACATTGCCAAGTCGAGGCATTTGTCAGGCTAGCGGTCTAGATTTTTCAACCGCGTGCCAAAGTCATTCAAATCCCCGTTGAAGAACTTCCCTCACCTTTTGCGATAACTCCAGCCGGGTATAGGGTTTTCGCAACAGATCCACACCGGGGTCGAGGCGCCCGTGACGGTCGATGGTGTTATCGGTGTAACCCGAGGTGAAGAGCACTTTCAGCGAAGGTCGAAGCGCCCGGGCCCGATCGGCAAGCTCGGTTCCGTTCATGCCTCCTGGCATCACGATATCTGTGAGCAGGAGATCCACTTCGTCATCCGCCTGCATAATGTCCATCGCTTCGGGCCCTGACATCGCGGTCTTGACGCGATAGCCCAGCAAAACCAATTGCCTTTTCAAGTGCCTGAGCACCAGGTCATTATCCTCAACTATGAGAATATTCTCAGTACCGCGTGGGGGCTGCGGCTCCAAAGACGGTTCATTTTCCGCTGTCTGGTCGATAGGCAGGCGAGGGAAATACAGCTTGATCTGGGTGCCCACACCAAGCTCGGAACAAATCTCGATATGCCCGCCCGACTGTTTGGTGAAGCCAAACACCATGCTCAATCCAAGTCCGCTACCTTTGCCAACGGGCTTGGTGGTGAAGAACGGCTCGAAGGCGCGCTCGGCAATGACAGAATCCATGCCAGTGCCTGTGTCGGTCACACTCAGCATGACGTAATCCCCGGGCACGACCTCCGGATACCTAAGAGCATAGTCGGTATCCAGTATGGCGTTGGCGGTCTCAATCACCAATTTGCCCTCGTCCCGCATCGCATCGCGGGCATTGACAACCAGGTTCAGAAGCGCCGAATCCAGTTCGGCAGCATCGATTTCGATAAGTCCGAGATCGGGATCGGAATTGAACTCCAGATCGATGCCCTCAGGCAAGGTGCGGCGGACCAATCCCTGCATCGCAGCAACCAGTTCGTTGGCGTTCCTCGGCTTCGGATTCAGGGGCTGACGGCGGGCAAAGGCAAGCAGGCGATTGGTCAACTCGGCACCCCGCTCTGCCGCTGACAGCGTCATTTCGGCCAAGGGCTTGAGTTCTGGATCGGTCAGGCTTTCGGCAAGGACTTCCGCATTGCCCAGGATCACCGTAAGCAAATTGTTGAAGTCGTGGGCAATGCCGCCCGTGAGGTGTCCCACCGCCTCCAGCTTCTGCGTTTCCCGCAGTCGGCGTTCCATCGCAATGCGCCCACTGATGTCACGCATAAATCCCACAAAGGCAGCCCCACTCCCGTCATGCGCCTCGGTGATCGAGAGTTCGATTGGAAATTCACGCCCGGACTTGGCCCGCGCCTCGATCTCGATCCGGCGATTGACAACATGCGCCACACCCGTTTGCTGGTAGCGGTGCATGCCCTGCGCGTGGGCCTGCTGATGCCTGGACGGAACAATCAGATCATTGAGATTTTGCCCTAAGGCCTCGGCCCTTGACCATCCAAATGTTTGTTCGGCAGCAGGATTCCAGCCTACCACCTTGCCATTTGCATCGATGGCGACCGCTGCGTCGAGGACTGTGCTTAATAACAGGCGTAGTGCGGTGGAATCTCTATCGGGAGCACTCGTCATGATGTCATCGTATGGCGTTATCAACCGGGGGTCGAACGAAAACGCGTTCACCCCAGATCGAAGACGTATCCCAGCGAGCGCACGGTCCGCAACGGGTTGCCGCCGCCTGCCGATTTGATCGCGCGCCGCAGCCGGCCGATCCATACGTCGACCGTACGCTCGTCGATCGGCGGTTCGCGCTTGCCCAGACCGTTGATCAGATCCTCGCGGGTGAGCACTCTGTTGGGGTTTTCGGCCAGAAACCGCAGCAGCCGAAACTCGTTCGGGCGCAACACGATCGGCGTTGCGTCCCAGCGCGCCTGCAAGGCCGCCATGTCGATTGTCAGCTCGCCCAGTTCGAAACGCCGGGTGGCGGTGCGCTCGGCCCCGCGCGATTGCAGCGCCAGCACCCGGTCCAGCACGGCGGTGCGCGTCAGCGGGCCAACGACGTAATCGTCCGCTCCGGCACGCAGCGCACGGCGGCGATCCTCGGCATCGTCCTCGTCCAGCACCATCGTCACATGGGCCTCGGCCGTGCGCGGATCGGCGCGCAACCGGCGGCACAGTTCCAGCCCGGCAAGTTCGGGCATTACCCAGTCGACGAACGCCCACATCGGCCCTTCGACCAGCCGCCGCGGGCCTTCCGGGCCAAGGCGATCAAAGGTGAAGCGGCGTTGATCATGGACGAAATCATCCAGGCTCTCGCCCAGTTCGCCTGTGAGAAAGATATTGACGACATCCATGGTGAGCCAGCCCCGTTTGCGGCAGGATTGGCGCAAGCGTGTGACGCGTTTGTGACGGGATTACAGCGGGGTGTCGCAATCCAACACAGGCGCTGCCGGTGGTTGTAGGAATGTTGGAACCGGATGTCGCAAAAAGCCCGATTCCAAGGTGTGTTTCATCAACGAAACCCCCCTCAGGACAGCGTCAGCCCCCCATCCACCACCAACGTCTGTCCCGTCATGTAGGCGGACAATGGCGAGGCGAGGAACAGCGCCGCGCCGGCCATGTCCTCGGGCGTGCCTGTGCGGCGCAAGGGGATGGCCTTGATGCTCGCCTCCAGCCGTTCGGGGTGATCGGTGGTGACGCTGGTCAGCTTGGTCGGCACCAGCCCCGGCGCGATGCCGTTGACCCGGATGCCGTCACGTGCCCAGGCCTCACCCAGCGTCTTGGTAAGGCTCGCCGCGCCCGCCTTGGAGGCCGCATAGGCAGGCGTGCCAAGGGTCGATTTGAAGGCGGCCACGCTGGAGACGATGATGATCGCGCCCTTGCTCGCCGCGAGCGCGGGGTGGAAGGCGCGGGCGGCGTCCATCACCGAATTGAGGTTGATATCCACCACCGCATCCCAGCCTTCGCGCGTGAACTCCTGCCGCCCGTAGCGCACCGTGCCTTGCGAAAGGACGAGCACGTCAAGCGGGCCGAAATCCGCCGCCAACCGGTCAGCCGCGTCGCGGTCCGTAAGGTTAAGCTGGCGGTAATCGAGGCCGGTGAAGTCGGCATCCTCGGCCTCAAGATAGTCGCCGCAATCAGGCCGCGTGCCGGAGACGGTAACGCTTGCGCCCCGCCCGCGGAACCCGTGCGCGATACCATTACCGATCCCGCTCGACCCGCCGATGACGAGGACGCGGCGGGCGGTGAAGTCGAGGGGGTCATTCACTCGCTTGTCCGGGTTTGCGAAGGAAGATAGCTCCCTCGGTGGCATCAAGGATCACCGACGTTTGCCCGATGATCTGATACCCGATGCTCGCCGGGGCGGAACCTGTCAGGTTGGACACGCGCTTGGCGTTTGCCTTGACCTTTAAGGGGCCGATCGAGAACTCTACATCCTGAACGCCCTGGTTCTCGAAGCGACCGCCCAAAGTCGTGCTTTCAGGCAGCGCGACGAGCGGCTCGGATGGGAAGAACCCGGCAAATTGTGCCGCCCGGACAGAGAGCGCAGAGGAGGATCCGGTGTCCACCTTGAAGCGGACATCAACACCTGCGATCGTGCCATCGACCTGCCCGTTGCTCCACGCGATCCGGGCGAACGCCCCCTCTTTCGGGCTAAGGAAGCCACCAGGCGCCAGGATCATGCGCTGGCGCACATTGTCGAGATAGATGGCCATCTTGCCGAGGAAATCCATGCCAAGAACAAATCCGAGCTTTGTTCCATCCGGGCAGGTATATTCCGGCAGTTCTGCGCCAACCATATCACGGGTGAACGCAAGTTGACCGGGTATCTCGATTGGCACCGCAGTGACGAGATGGCTCTTTACAGAGGTTTGCAGGCCGGCAAGTTCGCCTTTGGGCACGGAAATCACCAGCCCTGTTTTCCTGGCAACGTGGAGCCCCACGACACTCAAGTCCGCGCCGGTATCAAGCAGCGCACACACTGGCTCTTCCGCAATCGTCGCCCGGAACAGCGGAACGCCCTGATCATTGTTGAAAGGGCTGGTTTTTACGTTGCCATTCGTGTGCGAAAACCGGATCGTGATGGTCGGCTTGGCGGAGGGATCTTCGGTTGCCTGCGCCGCAACCATGGTTGGTGAGACCAGAACGATCGCGCAAAGTCGTTGAAAAAGCGTCCTCATTGGAATATGGTACATCAAATACTCCGCGAAATCACCTCCTTCATGATTTCGTTCGTGCCGCCGAAAATCCGCGTCACACGCGCATCGCGCCAAAGCCTCGCGATGGCGTATTCGTTCATGTAGCCCGCCCCGCCGTGGAGTTGCAGCGCGGTGTCACAGCACTCCCATTGCAGGTCGGTGTGCCACAGCTTCGCCGCGCTTGCCTCTGCCGTAGTGAGTTCGCCTGCCAGGTGCTTGCGGATCGCCCAGTCGAGATGCGCCCAGCCGACTTGTAGCTTGGCCTTCAAGTCAGCCAGCGTGAACTTGGTGTTCTGAAATTCGAACACCGTCTTGCCGAAGGCCTTGCGATCCTTGGTGAAGGTCACCGCCTCGTCGAACGCCCGCTGCGCTGCGGCCTGCGCGCCGACCGCGATGCTGAGGCGCTCCTGCGGCAGTTCCTCCATCAGATGCACAAAGCCCATGCCTTCCGCGCCGAGGATATTGGTCATCGGCACGCGGCAATCGTTGAAGAACAGTTCCGAGGTGTCGGCCGAATGCTGTCCGATCTTGTCGAGGTTGCGCCCCCGCGCAAAGCCGGGGGTGTCGGCGTCCACCAATACCAGAGAAATGCCCTTGGCGCCCAGTTCCGGATCGGTCTTGGCGACCACGATCACGCAGTCGGCGTTCTGGCCGTTGGTGATATACGTCTTCGAGCCATTGATGACGAGGTGGTTGCCATCCTTCTTCGCCGTGGTGCGGATGCCCTGGAGATCGCTGCCTGCACCCGGCTCGGTCATGGCAATGGCAGTGATAATGTCGCCGCTGATCATGCCGGGCAGATACTTTTCGCGTTGTTCGGGGGTACCGAGCCGCTCGAAATAGCTGGCGGTGATATCGTTCTGAAGCGTGAAGCCGGCGGAGGAACCGAGATACGAAAGTTCCTCGGTCAGCACGCAGTTGAAGCCGAAATCGAGGCCCAGGCCGCCGTTCTCTTCCTTCACCGTCATGCACAGCATCCCGGCGTCACCCACCGATTTCCACACCTCGCGCGGGACGATGCCGTCCGCCTCATGCGCGTCCATGTGCGGGGTCAGATGCTCGGCGAAGACCTTGCGCACGGTGTCGCGGAAGGCCTCATGATCTTCGTTATAGGCGGTGCGATAGGATGATGCGAGCATGGCGGGGTTCTCTCCGGGCAAATCGGTTTTGATTTGCCACGATTGAACAGCGCGCGCGGGCAAGGGTCAAGCGGGAAAGTGGGGCGAGGTCACGCCCGGCTGCACACCACCAACACGTGCAGCATGTCCCCGCCCTCGCTCAGCACCGGGCTTGCCATGCCATTCGGCAGATCCTTGAGCAGCGGGCGCAGCTGGGGCGGCAATTGCCCCGCTTTGGTGAAATTGCTCCGGTTGATCTTCGCGCCCAGCGCCTTGCCGAGGTTCACCGCGTCCTTGCATGACGTGATTTCCATCGTGCGGGTCTGGAATTCGTCGGCCGGAACCGCACTGGCCGAGACCGTGAGCTGGACGAGGTTGTAATCGGGGAGCGGCGAGATGCGCACGTCTGTCTGGCCAAGTGCGGCGGCGGGCACCAGCGCGGCTGCAAGCATGGCGGCGGCGGGAATCAAGCGGTGCGGCATGGCGTCCTCCTCTGGCTCACCAAAAAGCTGCGCCTCAGGTGCTGAACGCCTTATGAATGGAGGACAATTTACCCTGCCTATTCAGCCCACAAACGCGCGCTCGATCACGAACTGCCCCGGCTTGTTGTTCGCGCCTTCCTCGAACCCGCGGCGTTCCAGATCGGCGGCGTGATCCTTGATCATCGCCATGCTGCCACACAGCATCACGCGGTCTTCATCGGGCACAAACCGTTGCGGGCCGTTGCTCTGTTCGAACAGGCGGCCATCGTCGATCAGCGCCTGAATGCGGCCCTGCGTG
The DNA here is from genome assembly GCA_009995225.1 of Sphingomonadales bacterium. Lineage (GTDB taxonomy): Bacteria > Pseudomonadota > Alphaproteobacteria > Sphingomonadales > Sphingomonadaceae > Erythrobacter. The sequence continues at coordinate 57,021 of JAACPW010000005.1, forward strand.
CGGAACGGTTCGCGGGTGACGGTGGGGACGTAGATGATCTTCGCGCGGTCTTCGTCTTCCAGCAGCGGGTCGCCTTCAAGCTTGCTTTCCAGCAGTTCGCGGTAAGCCAGCTCGTTTACGTTGCGCACCGAGTGGACGACGATCACTTCCTCGAACATCTGGTACACATCGGGATCACGCACCAGGCTCAGGAACGGCGCAAGGCCGGTTCCGGTCGACAGCATGAACAACCGCTTGCCCGGCAACAGCGCGTCGGTCACCAGCGTGCCGGTCGGCTTCTTGCCAAGATAGATCGGATCACCCGGCAATACGTGCTGGAGCCGCGAGGTCAGCGGGCCATCCTGCACCTTGATCGAGAGGAACTCCAGTTCCTCCTCATAGGACGGCGAGGCGACCGAGTAGGCGCGCAGCAGCGGCTTGCCGTTATCGCCCGGCAGGCCGATCATCACGAACTCGCCCGAACGGAAGCGGAAGGACGCAGGGCGGGTCATTTTCAGCGTGAACAGTCCATCGGTCCAGTGATGGACATAGGTGACGGTCTCGACGGAAAGCGCCGCGCTTTCGGTAAACTGTTCGCGGTCGGTAATGGGCTGGTTCACTGGCGGGCCTCGGTTATCAGGTCAGCGCCGCCCCCACGGACGGCCAGAATGGGGGCGCAAATGGACTAAGCCTGCGCCCCCTTCAAGCTAGATTAGTGTTGAAGGGTAAAAGCGGGCCTTGAATGGTGGCCGTTCAGTTCCAGCGGGCCGCGTTGAACAGTTCGACCGCCCGCGCCTGGTTCTCGCCGATCCGTGCAGGCGGCAGCGCGTCCGCCTTGAACGTGCCGAGCGCCTCCACCGCCGATGTCGGCGCAATGCCCCTGACCGCGGGATATTCGTTATTGCCATTGGCGAGATACCGCTGCGCGCTGTCCGTGGCGAGGTATTCGAGGAACTTCACCGCATTGTCGCGGTTGGGCGCGGTCGCCACCACGCCTGCGCCGCTCAGATTGACATGGGTGCCGGTGGTCGCCTGATTGGGGAAGATGACGCCGATACCGTCCAGCACGGCGCGCTTTTCCGGCGTGTCGAAGCGGGCGAGGTAATAGGTGTTCACCAGCGATATATCGCACTCGCCCGCCGCCACCGCTTCGATGTTCGACATATCATTGCCCTGCGGCGCACGCGCGAAATTGGCGACGACGCCCTTGGCCCAATCCGCCGCTGCGGCCTCACCCTCATGCGCGATCATGCTGGACAGCAGCGCGATGTTGTAGACGCTGGAGGACGAACGCATGCAGATGCGACGCTTGAAGGCGGGATCGGCAAGGTCTGCGTAAGTCTTCAGCCCTTCCGGCTTACCCTTCGCCTTGTTGTAGACGATGATCCGCGCGCGGGTCGTCAGGCCGAACCAGCGGTTCTGCGGATCGCGCAGGCTGGCGGGGATACGCTCTGCCAGCACCTGCGAATCGACAGGGGCGAGGATGCCCGCCTGCTCCGCCCGCCACAGACGCCCGGCATCGACCGTAACGAACAGGTCGGCGGGGCTGAATTCGCCCTCGGCCTCGATCCGTTCGATCAGCGCATCGGCATCGGCCTCGATCCGGTTGACCTTGATGCCGGTCTGCCGGGTGAAATCCTCATAGAGCGCCAGATCGGTGTCGTAGTGGCGCGAGGTGTAGATGTTGATTTCGCCGGTGATCGGTGCGGCATCGGGCGCGGCTTCCTCGGCGCATCCGGATAGCACCACGATTCCCGCAAGGGCGAAGGCGGCAGCAAAGAAGGTTTTCATGGGTCAATCGGCTTTCAATGACTATTTGCGAATGACTTGCAATATAATCATTGGCGGCGCAAGCGCTAACTGCGCGCAAAGGCCCGCACGCTGCCCGCATCGGGCATCACGCTGTAGGTTTTGCCCGGGTCGATCGGGAGCGCGGTTTCAGCCGTCACCGTCACCCCTTGTGCCCCGTCGAGCAGCACGCGATTGCGGGCCCCGAGGGGATGAACGTCCCGCACGCTGCAGCCGCGCAGATCGGCCACCGGCATCAATCGGTCGGCCTGCACCAGCAGATCGAACGCGCCGCCATCGGGCAAGTCGCCGATCAGGCACGTCATCGGCCACAGGCCAAACGGCGTGTCGATGCCTTCGGCGCCGCGCGCGCCTGCGATAACTTGCGCGCCGCTGAAAATCGCACCGACCGCAGCGGTGGCGGGCGCAAGGTGCAGTTCCTGCGGGGTGCCGAACTGGACGATCCGGCCGCCTTCCATCACCGCGATCCGGTCGGCGATATCCAGCGCCTCCGATGGATCATGCGTCACCAGCACCACGGTCGCCCCCGCTTCTCGCAACAGAATGCGGCATTCGCGCCGCAGCTTGCGCCGCAGCACGATATCCACGCTGGCGAAGGGTTCGTCCATCAGCAGCACCTGCGGGCGCGGCGCCATGGCGCGGGCCAGCGCAGCGCGCTGTTGCTGCCCGCCCGAAAGTTCATGCGGATATCGCGCGCCCATCCCGGCAAGGCCCACCTTGGCAAGCCAGTCATCTGCCTCGCCCCGCCGCGCGCGGGGCAGGCCGAAGGCGACATTGGCGCGCAAGGTCATGTGCGGGAACAGCGCGCCGTCCTGAAACACCAGCCCCACGGGGCGCGCCTCGGGCGGCGGGCTGAAGCCCGCATCGGCCAGCACCGCGTCACACAGCGCAATGGTGCCCTGCTGCACTTTGAGCAGGCCCGCTGCGAGGCCAAGCAGTGTTGACTTCCCACAACCCGACGCGCCAAGCAGACAGGTGATCTCTCCCGCGGGCGCGGCAAAGCTGATATCCTCCAGCGCCCGCACCGCACCGTAAGCATGGGCAATATGACGAAATTCGAGGCTCAATCGTTGATCCTGCGCTTGGGGAACGGGGTCTCCCGATGAGCCGCCTTTGGCAATTTGCCGTCCCGCGTGCAAGCGAAGGTGCGATTGCGAAGCAAAACGCGCGCCATCGGCGGCCCGGCGGATGGACCATCGCCGCACTGGTCTTTGCCGCTTTGGCGAGCCTGCCTGTCGCTGCGATCCTGTGGTCTTCTCTGGGCGGAGAGGGGGCGGCCATCGGCGAATTGGCGCGCACCGTGCTGCCCACCTACATCGCCAACACCGCGCTGCTGATGCTGCTGACAGGCGGCATTGCGGGCGTGACGGGAACGGGCTGCGCATGGCTGATAGCCGCCACGCGCTTTCCGGGACGCCGCGTGCTGGGCTGGGCGCTGGTGCTCCCCCTGGCCCTGCCCGCCTATCTTTCGGCCTATATCTATGCCGATATGCTCGACTTTGCCGGCCCTGTGCAAATTGGGCTGCGCGGCGCAACAGGCTGGGGCGCGGGGGATTACCCCTTCCCCGACATCCGCTCGCTCGGCGGCGGGGCCTTCGTGCTGGGCTTTGTGCTCTACCCTTACGTGTACCTGCTGGCGCGCACCGCCTTTGCCACACAAAGCCTGACGCAATTTCGCGCCGCCCGCAGCCTGGGCGCAAGCCCGGCGCGCGCATTCTGGCGCGTGGCGCTTCCCGCTGCGCGCCCTGCCATCGCCGGGGGGCTTGCGCTGGTGCTGATGGAGGTGCTCGCGGATTTCGGCGTGGCCGAATATTTCGCCATTCCCACCTTTTCGACCGGCATTTTCCGCAGCTGGCTTTCCATGGGGGACAAGGCCGCCGCGCTGAAGCTGGCCGCCGTCATGCTGATCTTCGTGATCGCGCTGGTGGCATGGGAGGCGCGCACGCGGGCGGGACGCAGTGATAGCCGCGATGGCCTGGCTTCACGCGGGGTGGACGCAGAGCCGCTGGTGGCGTTGACGCCGATCGGCAAGGGGCTGGCCTTTGCGGCCTGTATCGTCCCCGTGCTGCTCGGCTTCGTGTTGCCCGCCGGATACCTTGCCGCGATGGCACTGAGCCAGACCGCGCAGGCCGCCGCGGGCGACCTTCCCACCTATCTGCGCGGTAGCCTGTGGCTGGGACTGTCGACGGCCAGCCTGTGCCTTGTGACCGCGCTGGTGCTGGCCTTCGCCCGCGCCCGGTCAGCCTCGCGTGTCACCACCGGCGCGATCCGGCTGGCGACGCTGGGTTACGCGCTGCCGGGCGCGCTGCTCGCCGTGGGCCTGCTGGCACCCCTGGGCGCCTTCGACCAGAGCCTCACCCGGTTCGCCCGCGACAGTCTGGGCTGGAGCGGCGGGCTGCTGCTGACCGGCACCAGTGCGGTGCTGGTCTATGCGCTGTCGGTGCGCTTCCTGACGGTCGCCTATAACAGCGTCAGCGGCGGTCTTGCCCGCATCCCGCCCGGCCTTGATGCAGCGGCGCGCAGCCTTGGCGCGGGGCCATCGCGTGTGCTGGCCCGTATCTATGCCCCGCTGCTGGCGCCCAGCCTCGCCAGCGCCGCCGCGCTGGTTTTCATCGACACCTTGCGCGAATTGCCCGCCACACTGATCCTGCGTCCCTTCAACCTCGAAACGCTCGCCACGCGCACCTACCGGCTCGCCAGCGATGAACGGCTGGTCGAAGCCTCGATCCCGGCTCTCATCCTGCTGGCGGCGGGCCTGCTGCCGGTGCTGGTGCTGAACCGTCTGGGGAAAAGGTAGGCCAAAAGTGTCACGCCAGCCTGTCAGTTGGGCTTGTCCGATGCGCTTCAACCGTTCACAAGACGCTCCACATGGCACGCTTCCCATTTTCCGCAATCGTCGGTCAGGACGAGATGAAACTTGCGCTGCTGATCGCAGCCGTCGACCCCAGTATCGGCGGGGTGATGGTCTTTGGCGATCGCGGCACCGGCAAGTCCACGGCGGCGCGCGCGCTGGCCGGATTGCTGCCACCGATCATGGCGGCAGAGAGCTGCGTTTACGGTTGCTCCAAGGACGATCAGGCGCGCTATCCGGGGGTCTGCGGCACCGGCAAGATGGTGAAACGCGCCGTCCCCTTCGTCGATATGCCGCTGGGCGCGACGGAAGACCGCGTGATCGGCAGCCTCGATCTGGAACGCGCGCTGCGGTCGGGCGAAAAGGCGTTTGAACCCGGCTTGCTGGCCAAGGCGCATCGCGGGTTCCTGTATATTGACGAAATCAATCTGCTCGAAGATCATCTCGTCGATCTGTTGCTGGATGTGGCCGCCTCGGGCGAAAACGTGGTCGAGCGCGAGGGCCTCTCCGTGCGCCACCCCGCCAAGTTCGTGCTGATCGGCAGCGGCAACCCCGAAGAAGGCGAATTGCGCCCGCAGCTGCTCGACCGGTTCGGCCTGTCGGTGGAAGTGCGCAGCCCCAAGGATATCGAGGTGCGCATCGCGATCATGCGGCTGGTTGCCGAGAACGAACGTGACCCCGAAAGCTTTGCCGCGCGCTGGGCGGGTGAGGATGACAAGACCCTGAAACGCGTTGCCAAGGGCAAAGCGCGGCTGGCGAAACTGGAGGCGGGCGATGACATTTTGCGCGATGCCGCAGAGCTGTGCCTTGCCGTGGGGGCAGACGGCCTGCGCGGCGAACTCACGCTGATGCGCGCCGCGCGTGCGCTGGCGGCGCTGGAGGGCGCGAAAGGCGTCACCCGCAAGCATCTGATCGCGATTGCGCCGCTGGCCCTGCGCCACCGGCTGCGGCGCGATGTGCTCGATGAAACCGGCTCGACCGTGCGGATCACGCGGGCGATTGCCGAGCTGTTCGGATGACACCCGCCCCCGCCGATCCGCTCAACGATGCGGTGCTGGCAGCGCGACTTTTCGCTTTGGCACCCGCGACCTTCAAGGGCATGGTGCTGCGGGGTTCAAGCCCTGCGCGCGAGTCGCTGGTGGCGGCGCTGGGCAACGTCGTGCCGCTCAGGCGGATGCCCGGCCATGTCGATGACGAGCGGCTGCTGGGCGGGATCGATCTTGCCGCCAGCCTTTCGGCAGGCCGCCCGATCCGCCAGACCGGATTGATCGAGGAAGCGCGCGGCGGCGCCCTGCTCGCCGGGATGGCCGAACGGCTGGATGCCAGCATTGCAGGGCGGCTGGCCCAAATGCTCGATTCGTCGCTCGATGAAGGCACGAGCGCGCTGGTGTTGCTCGACGATGCGACCGACCCCGATGATGCCCCGCCCGCCAGCCTGACCGAACGGCTCGCTTTTGCGTGTGACCTTTCGGCCTCGCGGCGCTGGCAGGGGGTGGAATTGCGCGCATCAGACGGGCAAATTGCCGATGTCGCCGCACTGGATGACGACGCCCTTCGCGCGCTTGCCGCCACCGCCGATGCGCTGGGAGTGGAGGGCCTCAGGGCGCTGATCTTCGCGGGTGAGACCGCGCGCGGGCTGGCGGCGCTGGATGGGCGCATGGCGGCGGAGCAGGCCGATCTCGCGGGCGCTGTCCGCCTGATCCTCGCCCCGCGCGCAACCTGTCTGCCGCCGCAGGAAGAGGAAGCCCCGCCCGAAGACGCCCCGCCCCCGCCGCCTGATGGCCAGAACGACACCCCCGACGATGCCGACCGCGAGCAGCCGGAGCCTGACCTCTCCGAAATGCTGGTCGAAGCGGCCAAGGCGGCGATCCCGGCGGACGTGCTGGCGAGCCTCGCTCAAGGCAAGGCGCCGCGCCGCGCGGCCAGCAGCGGCACCGGCCAGAAGCGCAAGGCGGCGACACGCGGCAAGCCGCTGGGCGCGCGCCCCGGAATGCCGCGCGGCGGGGCAAAACTGGCGCTGATCGACAGCCTGCGCGCCGCCGTCCCCTGGCAGGCCGTGCGACGCAAAGAAGCGGGTGCAGGCAATGACTCCGCCATCCTGATGCGCAAGGAAGACCTGCGCATCCGCCGTTTCGAGGAACGCGCCGCGCGTGTCACGATCTTTGCTGTCGATGCCAGCGGATCGGCTGCGGCAGCGCGGCTGGCCGAGGCGAAAGGCGCGGTCGAACTGATGCTGGGGCAGGCCTATGTCACCCGCTCGGAAGTGGCGCTGGTCGCCTTTCGCGGCACCACCGCCGAACTGATCCTGCCCCCCACCCGCTCGCTCACCCGCGCGCGGCGCACGCTGGCCGAACTGCCCGGCGGCGGCGGCACCCCGCTGGCGCTGGGGCTCAACGTGGCGCGCGAAGTGGCCGAAGCCGTCATCGCACGCGGGCGCAGCGCGGCGCTGGTGATCCTGACCGATGGCCGCGCCAATATCGCCGCCGACGGCGCACCCGGACGCGCGCAGGCCAAAACCGATGCCGAAGCCGCCGCCAAGGCGATCCACGCGCGCGGGATCGATGCGCTGGTGGTCGATATCTCGGCCCGCCCCGGCCCCGAAGGCGCCGCGCTGGCGCAGGCGCTTGGCGGCCGTTTCCTCGCCCTGCCCCGCGCCGATGCACGGATGATCCAGGCCGCGATCAACGCGGTCCAGCCGATGGGCCGCGCCGCATGAGCGCGCTCGACTGGAACCGCGAAGGCCTGATCTGGCCGCACCGCGAGGCCAGCACCTTCGTGCCGGTGGGCCGTGCGCGCTGGCATGTGCAGACAATGGGCTCCGGCCCGCCGCTGTTGCTGCTACACGGTACCGGCGCATCGGTTCACTCATGGCGCGGGCTGATGCCGCTGCTGGCCAAGACCCACACCGTGATCGCCCCTGATCTGCCGCGCCACGCCTTCACCACCGGCCACGATGCCTACGCGATGAGCCTGCCCGCGATGGGGCGCGAGATCGCTGCCCTGCTCAAAGAACTCGATGTCCAGCCTACCGCAATCATCGGCCATTCGGCGGGCGCGGCGATTGCGCTCCAGATGGCGCTTGACCACGGATTTGCCGGCCCGGTCATCGGGCTGAACGCCGCGCTGCGCCCCTTCCCCGGCCCCTTTGCGCAGATCTTCCCCGCGGTGGCCAAAGCCCTGTTCATCAACCCGCTGGTCCCGCGCATCTTTGCCGGCAGCATCGATCTGGTCGGCGGGGCCGAGCGGTTCCTGTGGCGCTCCACCCATTCGCGGATCGAGCCGGAAGGGCTCGCCTGCTATCGCACCTTGCTGAAGCATCCCGCCCACGCTGGCGGCGCGCTGGCGATGATGGCGAACTGGGATTTGCCGGGCCTGCGACTACGGATGGGCGAGGTGCGCAACCCGGTGCTGCTGATCCACGGTGCGAAGGACCCCGCAATCCCGCTCGACTGGGCGAAGGACTCCCATAGCTGGCTGGCGGACGCACGACTGGACGTGCTGCCGGGCCTCGGCCATCTCGCCCATGAAGAAGCACCGGACAAGGTCGCCGCGCTGATCGCGGCGTTCCTGGCGCCGCAAGACTAGGAGATACGGCATGACTGGCGCCAATTTCGGCTGGATCGAACTGGTGTTCTTCTACGGCATCGCCGTCGGCATTGGCGTGTGGCAATGGCTCAAAATGGACCGGATGCTGGAGAAGACGCGCGCTGAACGTGCTGCCAAAGAGGCAGCGGACCGCAAGGACGGGCCGACTGCCGATTAGAGTTGCGGCCAATGCACAAACGTCCGCTTTGGATCGCACGTGTGAAAAAGCTGCCGTTCGGCTATCGACCCCAATGCCGCCATTCGCATAAGACCGTTGCGAATGGCGGCAGACCGTGTGCGGCGTCTCATTCGTGGGTGAATGCAGTGGCTGATTGTTCCTCCCGCCACCTCCGATGATGGCTTGCGCGACGGCGGCGGACCAGGTCCATCCGTAGCCCCAGCGCGGCCATGAAGCCGATCAGGGCAATGGCAAAGGCCCCGACCAGCACGTTCTGCGCAATCCTTCCAACCGGGAACAGGAAGTTCCACTTGTGAATGAAGCTGAACACCAGCCTTTCGGGCTTTTCGTGGTCGGCCACACGATCGACCAGCACGCCCGTGCCGGTATCGACGAACAGGCTGGCATTGACTGGCGCACCGTAGTCGACCCTCCAAACCGGCAGACGTTTGTTGCGGAAATCGTATTCGTGACTGAAGCGGGTCACCAACTTGACCCCGGTTACCGAGCTATCGGATGCGCCAGTGAAGCGCTGGGCGATTGCACGGGCAATGTCCTCTTCACCCGAACTCGCCACCTCGCCATTGGCGGCATCGAGATAGATCGCCGGACCATCAGGCTTGATCCCGGCAAAACGCGCCTCGCGAATCTCAGTATCTGTGGTCGGCACCTTGGCCGCACTCTGAGCCGCGATCATCGCCGCGTGGTCGTGCCCTGCCATACCATGATCCGCCGCTGCCGTGGCGGGGCCGTGGTCATGCTCCCCGCCGCCCATGGCGCCTTTGGGAGGAGCAAGGCCGATGCGGTAGAGTGGCTGCCCCTGTGCCCCCTCGACCAGTGCGACCGAGGCGATATCGCGCTTCTTGGCGATCAGCGCCCAGTCGGCCTCGACGGGCCACTTGCCGCTCGCGACATTGACGGGCTTGCCCATCTTGAGCTGGCTTACCGGCGGCACCAGCGCCGACTGGATTAGGTGGTAGATCCCCGAGGCCGAGAACGTGATCAGCGGCAGGGCCAACACATACCCCGCAATACGGTGCCAGCCCCGGCCTCCCGGCAGGCGTTTTTTGCGCCGCACAGTGACCAGCATCATGGTTCCGGTCGCCGCCAAAGCCAGCAGGCTGCCGACCATCAATCCAATCACCACCACCCGCAGCCAATCCATCCCCTGCGGCACCCATTCCCAGGTGTGCAGCGCCCGAAACACCGTTTGCAGCCGTTCCTTCGTGGTGTTGTTCACCGCCGCGAGACTGGACGTTTCGGTATGGACATAAGCGACGAGGCCATCATCGCCTGCAAACGTCAGCTTCCACACCGGGAGCAGGCGGTTGACCCACGGGTAGTCGGCATCAAACGCGGTTTGGAGCTTGGCCGAGGTTATCGCGCGGTCCGTGGCGAGGTAATGACGGGCGAGAAACTCGGCCTGCGTCCGGTCACCGCCAACGACCTCGCTGCCATCGACGGGGCGGAAATAGCGCCGCGTCCCGTCCAAGGTCGGGGTCACCTGCCACAGCACCCCGCCGCCGGGGGCAGGGACGGTCTTGACCGCCACCGCCTCGGCGATGCCCTTTTCGGCAAGGGTTTGCGCGATCGGCCGCGCCCTTTCGAGCGCGACCGTGGCAGCAGGCGGCATGAACGCCGCCTGTTGCGGGCCGAATAGCACCATGGCGATATGGGTGAGGCCAGAGAGGCCCCACACCAAGAGACTGATCCCCCCGATCAACCCCAGCCATTGATGCTTGGAGTATGACCAGCGCGCGGTCTTGTTCTTCATGCTCATCGCTGCCCCCCTCAGAACCGCGCGCGCAGGCCGCCGAAGACGGCGCGCCCTTGGCCGGGGGTATAGATCGCCTCGTTCGTCAGGCGCTGGTTGGCGTTGGTGGTGACGTTGGAGATGAACACCGTGTCGAAAAGGTTCTCGACCGAACCGAACAGCTCGATCCCGTCGGTCGGCGTGACCCCGGCGGTGATCTGGACAGTCTCGTAGCCGGGAGCCCTTTCGGTGTTGGCATAATCCGCCCATGGACCGTCCGGAATCCAGCGCAGGGTGGTGGAGAGATAGAACTTGTCCACCTGATCGAACCGGGCCTCGGCAATCAGCACATGGCGCGGCACCCCGGCAAGCTGGTTGTCTCCATAGACCGCGTCATCATCGAAGGTGAAGTCGTTGAAGGTATAGGCCGCGCTCAGCCGCAGGGCCTGTCCGTTCTGCTCCAGCGCCGCCTTGAAGGGCCGCACATCGAGCCCGAATTCGAGGCCCTGATGGATCGTGCGGTCCCCGTTGGTGGTCACCGTTACGAGCCCCCGTGCGCCCGGCACGGCAAGGTCAAGGAACTCATTTTCCAGCTCGGCCCGGTAGAGCGCGATGTCCCACGATACGATCCCCGCCTGCCCGCGCGTGCCGACTTCGAACACAGTCGCGCGCTGAGGATCGAGCGGCGCGAAGGGGAAGGCCCCGCCGCTGGTGAGATCGGCAAGGCTCGGGGCTTCGAAGCTGCGGCTGATATTGCCAAAGAATTGCACGCCGGGTGCGGCATCCACCAGCAGGCCGACGCGCGGGTTGAACTGGTCATACTCGCCCCGGCCGGTCACCGCATTGAGAATCGCGGTCACATCGCGGGTGGCGCGGGCATATTGTCCGCCTGCAATGAGCGTGACGGTGTCGGTCAGCCCGAGATCGGCTTGGCCATAGACCGTCAGCGTGTCCGAATCCTGATCCGACTGAGTTCTGAGCGCCCCGCGCACGCCCGACTCATTCGCGAAGGTCTTGGCGTCATTGCTGGAGAAGGCATAGATCGCCCCTACTTGCCAGCGGCTCTGATCGGCGAGGAAGGGGAGGCTGCCGGACATGCGGGTCGAGACGCCGACCTCATCCTCGCCCTGCACGATGATCCCGGCAAAGCGGGTGATCGCGTGGTCGAGGCTGCGGCGCGCATACCACGCACCGAACTCAATATCAGTGCCACCCAAGTCGATCACGGTCAGATTCGACACGCGGTAAACGTCAAGATTACGATCCCAATCGTCGGCGACGGGGCCGGGGTCGAGCACGGTCACCGGCCCGCCGGGGAAGAACGGTCCGACCGTCACAGGCCGCCCCGCCGCGCGCGGATTGGCGAGCGCGTCAGCAAGGCGCAAGCTGCCTGCCAGCTCGAAATTGTCCGACAGTGCGGTGACATAGAACCGCGTCTCGATATTGTCCGACACCCGCCAGCCGAGGTTGCCGTGGCCATAAAGGCTGCGCACTTCGCTGTGTTCGCGATAGCCGTCGCTGGTGAGGCCAGTAATCCCGCCCCAATAGTCGACATCGCCGCTCTTGCCGGACAGCGAAGCATTGCCGCGGAAGGTGGAGAAGCTGCCACCCTCGGCCCGCAGCATCACCGGCGCGCGGGCAGTGCGCCCGGTCGGGCTGAAGATATTGACCGCCCCGCCCAGCGATGCCGCCCCGTAGCGCAGCCCGTTGGCGCCCTTGAACACCTCCATGTAGCGGATGGTGAGCGGGTCTATCTCCTGAAACTCGGTGGCGCCCGATGCGCGGCTGATCGGCACCCCGTCGCGCAGGACGGTGAGGCCGCGACGCTCGAAGCTCGAATTGAGGCCCGACCCTCGGATCGAGATGCGACTTTCGCGCTGGGCGCTGGTATCGGCAAAGACGCCGGGGGTCAGTTCCAGCACATCGCCGATCGATTGGGCGAAGATGTCGGCAAAGCCTTCGTCCTCCACCAGGCCGGTTGCTCCGGGGACGCGTTCCAGCTCCTTGCGGGCGGCTTCAGGCGTAGGCGCCGTGGAGGTGCCCTGAAGGCTGGCGGTGACGATGATCTCGTCCTGCCGCTGGCCGATACCCTGCGCCTGAAGCGGGGCGGAGAAAGCGCCAGTCGTTGCGGCAAGCATGGTTGCGCCCATGAGAGCGCGCTTCACAGTGTTGATTTGCATGATGTATCCCAAATTCCGTCGGCGCGCGCCTGTCATGCGGCGGAGCGCCATCGACCCTGCCTTGGCGGGCCAGTGAGCGAATTGGCTTTAAGCGCCGGGGTCAGATACCCGTGCGCAAAGCCTGACGATCAGACGGAAAGGGAAGGCGGCCCTCGCAGTGGCGGGCGCAGAAAAGGAATGTCGCGGGCAGGCGGCGACCGGAGCGGCGCAAGCCCGACCAGCAGGATGAACGCCAGTGCAGCGGCCAGCAAAAGCGGATCGGCCCCGCCGAGCGCGGCATGGCCAAGTCCCGAAAAGGCGCAAGGCTGAGACTTGTCTGCCGCCTCGGAATGGTCGCTGCCCGTCTTATCCTTGTCCGGAATGGCAATCCGCATCTGCTTCGGTGTGCCGCTGGCATCGGCGCAGATCGTCACCGTCAGAAAGCGCTCGCCAGTGGACGAGATCATGTAGCCTGCTGGCACCAGCGCCTTTACCGCCAAGGCAAGCGCCACGAGCACCAGCGTGAGCTGGGCATATCTATGGCTAAAGGCGCGAAGGCTGGACATCGCGGACGCGCCTCTAGCGCAGAGAAATCGTCAAGTCATCTTGTATCATTGGCGACCCCTGATCCCGAAGATGGGGGGGGGGGAAGCCGCTATTCGCCTTCCCACCCCATACGGTCATTCCCGGCGAACTCCGGCGTCCCCGGAGCCTGCTGGACAGCTTAAGCAGGTTTCTCGCCGAAAGCCGAGATTCTCGTTCCTACCCATAGCGGCGGCGACCACCGATCGCGACTGGTTCTGCAACAACCCCTTGAAGTTGACCCAGCGTCAACCGCTACATGTGGGGCATGAGTGATTCGTTTCCCATCGACGAAGTCGTCCGCCGCACCGGGCTGACATCGCGCGCGCTGCGCTTCTATGAGGCGCGTGGTCTGATCACACCGCTGCGCACGCAGTCTGGGCGCCGCTGGTTCGGGCCCGATGAACTGGAACGCATCCACCGCATCGTCGCCCTGAAGAAAGCCGGGCTCAGTCTCGGCGATATCAAACGACTGTTTGACCATAAGCCGATCGATCTTGGAGCCCTTCTTGGCGCACAGCGCAGCCGCTTGGCCTATCAGGCCGGTGAGATTGCCGATGCCATCAAGCTGATCGATTCCGCATTGTCCCGCATCGGCCGAGGCGAGCCGCTCGACGCCGCGACGCTTTGCTCGCTTATCCGCGATGGAGAAAATCTTATGACCGACCAGGCACAGGCATGGAAAGAGGTCGTCGACCAATATTACACCCCCGAACAGCAGGCCGAATGGCGCGAGCAGATGGCCGATGCGCCCGAGTTCAGCCAGGACGCCTATCTCGGAAAATGGCGCGCGCTCAGTGCCCGGATCGAAGCGGCGCTGCCGCTTGATCCTGCAAGCGCTGCGGCGCTGGCCTTTGTCAGGGAGTGGTTCGCTCTGCTCGAACCCTTCAGCCGCAACGCGACCCCAGCGATGTGGGAAGGCTCGGTGCGGATGTATTCCGAAATGGAGAATTGGCAGGACAAGGTCGAAACCAGCTTCAGCAAGCGCGTGTGGGATTTCATCAATGCAGCGTCCCGCATCGCGATGGCGGAGGGCCGGGATATCGGCCCGGTGCCAACATGGTTGCACCAATCGCCGTCACAGGAGGGCTAGACCATGCGCAGATGGTTCAAACGCCTGGGCATCGCGCTGGGCGTAGTGCTGGCACTGGTGATTGCGGGTGGCACATGGCTGTGGATCGCCAAGCCGTGGGTGCCTGCGATCGAACTGGTTGAACCGGGGCCAGGCGGCAAGCCGATCAGGCAGCCCGGCCTTGTCGGCAATTTCTACGCTGGCGCAGGTGCGGGGCGACGTCCGGCGATCCTGCTGCTGGGCGGTTCGGAGGGCGGCCTTGGCAGCGCGGTCGACGGGCAAGCGCAGCTGCTGGCGCGTGAGGGCTTTGCCGTGCTCGCGCTCGCCTATTACCGTCTGCCTGGCCAGCCCGAAAGGTTCGAACTGGTCCCGCTCGAAAGTTTCACCCGCGCGCTCGATTGGCTGAAAGCGCAAGGCGCGGTGGACCCGCAGCTTTTGGCGGTCATGGGGACGTCTAAGGGCGCGGAGGCTGCACTGCTGGTGGCAAGCCGACGACCTGATGTGGGCGCGGTGGTCGCGGCTGCGCCGTCGCACGTTGTCTGGCAGGGGTTCGACTGGAGCTTTGCGCCTGTGAAAAGCTCAAGCTGGAGCGAAAGGAGTAAGCCGGTGCCGTTTCTCCCAATCACCGACGTGGGCTGGGATGGCAATGTCTATGGCCCGGCGCTTGCCACGGCGCCCAAGCATCCCCGGGCGGCAATCCCTGTCGAACGCATTGCCGGGCCGGTGCTGCTGCTGTGCGGCGAAGCGGATAGCCTGTGGCCTTCGTGCCCGATGGCGCGCGCTGCCAAGGCCCGCCGCGACCAGAACGGTGGCGGACCCGAAACGGTCTTGCTCGCCTACAAGGATGCAGGCCATCTCGGCGTGGGCCCGCCGCTGCCAGCCGATAGGGACGTGCCCTGGATGCTGACGATGTTCGGCGGCTCCCAACAGGGCAACCTTGCCGCCCGCGCCGCTGGCTGGCCGCGCACAATCGCCTTTCTGAAGCAGGCATTGACCAAGGCGGGCAACGATCCCGTCGATCCGGAGATACGCTGATGACAATGAACCCTTGGCTGTTGCTGCTCGGTGCGATTGCGCTTGAAGTGGTCTCGACCAGCCTTCTCAACGCCTCGCAAGGGATGACCCGCTGGAGCTATGGCTTGGCTGCCATGGTGGGTTACGGGGTGTGCTTCTGGCTGCTAGCCTTTGCCATGACCCGGATTCCGATGGGGGTGGCCTATGCCGTCTGGTCGGGGCTGGGAATCGTGGCCATTGCCGTGATCGGCTGGGTGGTGTTCCGCCAGAACCTGACGCTGGCGCAGACCGGTTTCATGGCGCTGATCCTGATCGGTGCGATCGGGCTTAATCTGTCCACGGTTCGCGCAGCGGGCTGACCGCTGGTGGCCCGCGTCTGAGCTGGGCATACAGGGCCCAACCCTTGCACCCGGAAAATGGAATAGCGGCCATTCGGGTTTCCACCCACTTCCGGACATTTGCAGCGCCGCAGCGCAGTCCTGAAACCTGCCCGGCAGCTTCAACGCGTTGCGCGCCGGAAACTGCCATTCTCGAACCCACCCCGTTGCGGGCGCGACAGCCAGTGATGCATCTTGCGGCGCCGTCCCCGTCCGGCATGGATCAACGAGCCGCTTTCGCGCGTTGAACCATCATGAGCAAAACGATCGCAGATCTCCACATCGCAATGGAAGCGGCGGCGCGCGCGCTCGATTTCGAAGAGGCGCGGAAAATTCGCGACCGCATCAATCTGATGCGAGGCGGCGCGGATGCGGCGGACGCCGCACAGGCCGACACGTCGGGTCTGGTCCGCCAGCAACCGGGCGCGATGGGTCTTGGCACAAGCCGGCAACGGCCAGTGCCCCCGCCAGACTGGAAACCACCGACGAAGCCCGATCTCAAGACATCCGGCCGGAAACGCAGGTAACGCGGCACACCCGTCGGCTTTTGCCCGTTTCCCGCCGGAAGCCGCATTCAGCTACCGAGCCCGTTGTAGTCATAATTGTCTCTCCCCTTGCGGGAGAGATACGGAGACTTGGCAGCTTGCTGCCTAGTCGCAGTTGAGAGGGGGGGGGGCGGAGAGCGGGAGCGATGCTCCTGCTCCCCCTCTCCCAACCCTCTCCCACAAGGGGAGAGGGCTAAGGCAGCCAACCACCCACCGCCAGTGATAAGCGTGGCCGATGCGCGCCCGCAACACCGGCATGGCGGCGTCAATCCCGGCTTGCGCCCTCTCCCGCACAGGGAGAAGGCCAAGGCCGTCATGCAAAGCGCGAACCTGACGCTTTCCTACTGCCGCAAACATCTCCAGCACTACGCTCATGTCTCGCCAACACCCCCCCCCTTTCCTCCGACGCGGTCAGACAGGCGGCAAGGTTTTTCGTTTCTGGACAGTGTCTCATGTGTCTCCAACACCCGCGCCCCAACGGACCGGCCTCCGGCCCGGCACGCGCTGGCCCCTGCGGCCTAGCCGGTCTTTCTGGGCATCCGGTACGGCAGCATGAACTGCACCAGCGGGGAGGAGAAGCGCCGCATATCCAGGCTCTCCTGCACCGCCACCACGTCCTCGCCTGCAAAGCGCGAGGCGAGTTCGGAGCGGGCGTAAAAGGGCGTGTCTTCCCACGTCCGGCGCACTTCGGCCACGCCAATATCGGAACGGGTGCGGCGGTCGACCCGCCACTTGCTTGGCGGCAGGGCGGCAATCGGTGGCAGATCGACCGGTTCGGGCACGCCGCTGCGGTCGAAACGCAAGGCGCTGGCGAACAGCGAGCCATCGCCGCGCTCGCCTTCGTAACACACCAGTGCGCCGTCCTTCAGATGCGCGCGCGACCAGTGCCAGGTGTTGAAGCCCGTCTCCAGCGCCTCGGCACCGCGGTTGTGATCGAGATAGGCTTTGCCCCGCCACGAAATGCCCGGTTCATGCATCTCCACTTCGATCCGCGCGCGCGGCGCAAGGCAATGCCAGATGTGATGTTCCTGCGCGTCGAGCGCAAAGGCGGTGCGGTTCAGCGCCTCGGGATAGACGCGCACCGTGCCTTGGACCTTGCGCTGCCACGGCACGAACAGGCGCGAATCGCCTTCGACGATGTCAATCACCAATGCTTCGCCGTCCCAGCGCACCGCACTTGGCCCAATCGCCAGATTGCTGGCATCGCGTTCCACCGCGGCGCTGCCGCGTTCGGTCATCGCCCAGCGCGCCTTGGGGCCGTAAAGCGCGACGTTGAGCGCACAGTGCGCCAGCGGATCGCCGCGGCCGGAACGCTTGTAATAGGGCGAGAACACGCTGCCCAGAAACGCGATGATCGTCAGCCCGTGCTGCCCGTCGTCGCTGATCGCGTCGACATACCACCAGCTGTAGCCACCGGGCGGGATGGCTTCGTCAAAGCGCGGTCCTTCGCGATCACCCGCGCTGCCAGCTGCCCGGACAAGGCTGCCATGGGCACCCCAGCCGCCGGATGGGTCGCCCCTCCCGTGCAGTACAGCCCTGGCAGACGGGTTTTGGGCCCCTGCCGCTGGAAGGAGGCCGCCCAGCCGTGCGACGCTCTGCCATAAAGGGCGCCGCCCGTGGCCGGGAACAGGCGCTCCCAATCCTGAGGCGTCATGAGCTGATGCGGCATTGCTTCCTCCAGCTCCAGGCCGCAGCGTTTGAGCGTGGCGATCATGGCGTGGGTGCATCGGGCTCTCTCCTCGGTCGTGTAGTGGTGAACGTCTCCATTGGCGGGGGCGTTGACGATGATTTGCAGGCGTTCGCGCAGCCCGCTGGGGCGCGCCGCACGGTCGCTGGCGCCGCGGTCCATGGCGCAGACGTAAACGGTGGGTTCGGACGGGGCGCGCCCCTCCCCGATCTCGCGGAACTCGCGGGCGTAATCGCGCGAGAAGAACACGTTGTGGTGGGTAAGGTCGAAGCCTTCGGTTACGGCGTGAGCGTACCACACCAGCGCGGACAGCGAGCGTTTGGCGGGCGGGATCGCGGGCACCGCACGGATCGCGGCATCGCCAAGGTGTCCCGCGGCGAGCGCGCCGGGATCACCGTTGCAAATGATGATATCGGCCGGGATCACCCCGCCCGAGGCAAGACGCACGCCGCTGGCCCGCCCGTTCGCGGTGAGCACCTCTGCCACAGGCGCCTCTGTCCGCACCCGCGCGCCGTGTTGCTGCGCAAGTCCCGCGATAGCCTTGGCCAGCGCATGAATGCCGCCCTCGATCAACCACACGCCTTGCGCCTCGACATGGGCGATCAGCATCAGCGTGGCGGGCGCGGCAAAGGGAGACGATCCGCAATAGGTGGCATAGCGTCCGAACAATTGCTGGAGACGCGGATCGGTGAAATGGCCGCCCAGCGCCTTCCACATGCCATCAAACGGGCGCATCGCCATCGCATCACCGATCCGCCAAGGCCCCATTCGCCATATCATCGGCAGGGGCGTCGAAGCCTTGTCGCCGCGCAGGAAGGGGTCTTCGAGCACGTCGAAGATGCGTTTGGCCTCGGCGGTGAAGCTGCGATAACCTTCAGCCGTTTCGGCGCCGGCAAAAGCGTCCACGGCAGCGATGCTGCGTTTGCGATCAGCATGAAGGTCGAGATGTCCGGAAGCGTCCCATGCGTGACGGGCGATCACGTCGGCGCGCGTGATGCTGACATGATCTTCAAGCCTTGCGCCACAAGCGGCGAACACTTCATCAAATACCTGGCGGTAGGTGAACACGGTCGGCCCGCCATCTATCTCCGCGCCGTCCACGATAACCCGGCGCGCTTTACCGCCGACCCAGGACTCTTTTTCAAGCACAGTGACGTCCGCGCCGCGCGCAGCAAGCAGCGCGGCGCTGGTCAGCCCGCCTATACCTGCTCCGATCACGACGACTCGCGTCTTCACCTGTCATAGCTCCCATCCACGTGCCGATTATCATTGACCTTACGCGCGTCTCTGTCCAATTATTTAGACATATGGCCGATGAAACAATCCGACAGTGAACACCTGGGACACCTTCAAGGTCGGATATGTCACCCGTCGCAACCGCGTGTTCGCGTCCCCCCGCTTCCAGCATTGGGCTGCGCGCCTGCCGGTGATCCGATGGATCGCCCGCAGCCGCGCAGATGCGGCGTTCGACCTGCTGGCAGGCTTCGCCTATTCGCAGGTGCTGCGTGCCTACGTGGAAAGCGGCCTGTTCGATCTGCTCAAATCGGGGCCTTACAACGTGGTGACGATCGCGGGGCGCATTGGCCTTTCGGAACAGGCCACGCTGACCCTGCTGCGCGCAGGGCGGCCGCTCAAGCTGGCAGAAGAGCCTGCACGCGACGAGTGGATGCTGGGCGAACAAGGCGCTGTCTTTGCCAGCAATCCCGGCGTTCAGGCGATGATCCGCCATCACCGCTTGCTCTATGCCGACCTGGCCGACCCCTTGGCGCTGTTGCGCGCCGACCGGCGTGAACCGACCGACCTGTCACGCTTCTGGACCTATGCCGGAGCGCTTCATGGTGCGAGCGAGCGCGGAACCGGCACCGCCGAATATTCCGAACTGATGGCGGCCTCCCAGCATTTTGTTGCGGACGAAGTGCTGGCATCAGTGCCCTTTCGCGACGTGGAACGGCTGCTTGATGTCGGCGGAGGGCATGGCGCGTTCCTGCGCCACATCGGCGCGGCGTGGCCGCATCTGAAGCTGGGGTTGTTCGATCTGCCCGAAGTGGCCGAGACAGGCGACAGGACCCTGACAGATGCGCTGGGCGGGCACCGTATTTCTGCCCACGGGGGCAACTTCTTCAACGATTCCATACCCGAAGGCTATGATATGGTGTCGCTGATCCGCATTCTCCACGATCACGACGATGCGCCAGCACAAAGCCTTCTTGCCAATATCCACAAGAGCCTGGCCCCCGGCGCACGCCTGCTGATTGCCGAGCCGATGGCGCGCATCCCCGGCGCGGAACCGATGGGCGAGGCTTTTTTCGGCCTTTACTTGTGGGCCATGGGTTCGGGCCGTCCGCGCAGCCCGCAAGAGATCATCGCGATGCTGCGTGCCGCAGGCTTTGCGTCAGCTCGGACTGTCGCAACTGCGCAGCCGGTCAACGCCAGTGTCATCCTTGCACGCGCCTGAACAAATCTTGTCCAATAAGTTTGACAGTCAAAAGCGTAAGGCGTAGCAAACAGTCGGTAAGTTGCAGATTCAGAGTTTTCGACTCGGTCTGCATCACGCAACAAGCTTCGGAGAGACCGACATAATGCAAACACTGGCCGTCATCCTCGAAGCACCGGAGCGCCTTGCTCTGCGTTCGCTTGAGATGAAGCCGGTGGACGCTTCGGATGTTGTGGTGGAGGTTGCCTTCAGCGGCATCAGCACCGGCACCGAAAAGCTGCTGTGGAGCGGGCGCATGCCCCCCTTCCCCGGCCTCGGTTATCCTTTGGTGCCCGGTTACGAATCGGTCGGCAGGGTTGTCGATGCCGGCATCGAGGCACGCGGACGCATCGGTGACTGGGTCTTCGTTCCCGGTGCCAATTGCTATACCGATGCCCGTGGACTGTTCGGCGGCACGGCCAAAACGGTGATTGTCCCTTCGGCCCGCGCCATTCTCATTCCGGAAAATCTAGGCGAAACCGGCACGCTATGCGCGCTGGCCGCCACGGCGCTCCATGCGATCAAGGGCGGCTTTGACCGGCGCGAGGCGCTGCCTGATCTTATTATTGGTCACGGCGTGCTGGGCCGGTTGCTCGCCCGGCTGACGGTGGCGCTCGGCGGCGCTGCGCCGACCGTGTGGGAAACCAACCCGGCGCGCCGCGAAGGCGCTGTCGGTTATCAGGTGATCGACCCGTCATCGGATGAACGCCGCGATTATCACGCGATCTACGACGCCAGCGGCGATGCCGGTCTGGTCGATGATCTGATCATGCGTCTGGCCAAGGGCGGCGAAATCGTTCTGGCCGGTTTCTATTCCGAACGTATCAACTTTGCCTTCCCCGCAGCCTTCATGCGCGAAGCCCATTTCCGTGTCGCTGCCGAATGGCAGCCCGGCGATCTGGCCGAAACCCGTGCGTTGATCGAATGCGGACGATTGGGCCTGACCGGCCTGATCACGAACCGGCGTCCTGCCGGTGAAGCGATGGAGGCCTACCCTCAGGCTTTCAACGATCCTGATTGCCTCAAGATGATACTTGATTGGAGCGAATGCTAATGTCTGTCCTAGAAACCCAGATGGCGGCCCTTCGTGACGAAGCAAGCTTTGAGCCTGATCCTGTTCACACCGGCGAAATCAAGAGCGAGACTCAGGTCATCGCGATCTACGGCAAGGGCGGCAGCGGCAAGAGCTTCGCGCTCTCCAACCTCAGCTACATGATGGCCCAGCAGGGCAAGCGCGTGTTGTTGATTGGTTGCGATCCCAAATCGGACACGACAAGCCTGTTGTTCGGCGGCAAAAGCTGCCCGACGATCATTGAAACCTCGTCCAAGAAAAAAGCTGCCGGCGAAGAAGTCCGCATTGAGGATGTGTGCTTCCAGCGTGATGGCGTCTTCGCGATGGAACTCGGCGGCCCCGAAGTCGGGCGCGGCTGCGGTGGTCGCGGGATCATCCACGGCTTCGAACTGCTCGAAAAACTGGGCTTCCACGATTGGGGCTTCGATTACGTCCTGCTCGATTTCCTCGGTGACGTGGTGTGCGGCGGCTTCGGCCTGCCGATCGCCCGCGACATGTGCCAGAAGGTGATCGTGGTCGGCAGCAACGACCTGCAATCGCTCTACGTTGCCAACAATGTCTGCCAGGCGGTCGAATATTTCCGCAAGATGGGCGGCAATGTCGGCGTGGCGGGCATGATCATCAACAAGGATGATGGCACCGGCGAAGCCCATGCCTTTGCCGAAGCGGTCGGTATTCCGGTGCTCACAGCGATCCCGGCGAATGAAGACATCCGCCGCAAGAGCGCGAACTACCAGATCATCGGCATCCCCGGCGGCGAATGGGCGAGCCTGTTTGAAGACCTTGCCGTCAACGTTGCCGAAGCGCCCCCGGTGCGTCCGAGCCCGCTGACGCAGGACGGATTGCTCGGCCTGTTCAGCGCGGACATCACCGGCGCCAATGTCGAACTGATGCCCGCCACCCAGGCCGATATGCGCGGCGGCGTTTACGAGACCAAGCCGAGCCTCGAAGTGATCTACGACGAGGCCTGATGCAATGAGCGATGCTTTCCCCACCACCGGCACCCGCGCCCCTGACCGGATCGAGCTCGATGCCGGATCCGTGAAAAGCGGCGGCGCATGTTCATCCAAGGACACGATGCGCGAAGCGGCCCGGACGGCGGGCAAGAGCGAGATTCTCGATCAGTATGCCGCTGACTATCCGGTGAACGCGTCCGCTGGCCCGCATGATCAGCCGCAATCGATGTGCCCGGCCTTTGGCTCGCTTCGCGTGGGCTTGCGGATGCGCCGCACCGCAACCGTCCTGTCAGGCTCGGCCTGCTGCGTCTATGGCCTGACCTTCACCTCGCACTTCTACGGCGCGCGCCGCACGGTGGGCTATGTGCCCTTCTCCAGCGAGACACTGGTCACGGGCAAGCTGTTCGAAGACATCAAGGAAGCGGTCGAAGGCCTCGCTGACCCCGAAAATTACGACGCCATCATCGTCACCAACCTGTGCGTGCCTACCGCCAGCGGCGTTCCGCTGCGGCTGCTGGGCAAGCAGGTCAACGGCGTGCGGATCATCGGGATCGACGTGCCGGGCTTCGGCATTCCGACCCACGCCGAAGCCAAGGACGTGCTGGCGGGCGCGATGCTCAATTACGCCCGCGAAGAAGTGGCCGCAGGCCCTGTCGCCGCACCGCGCGAACGTTCCGAGCTGCCGACCGTGACACTGCTGGGTGAGATGTTCCCGGCTGATCCGGTGGTGATCGGACAGATGCTTGCGCCGCTCGGCCTCGCCGCTGGCCCGGTTGTCCCGACCCGCGAATGGCGCGAGCTTTACGCGGCGCTCGATTGCGCCGTCGTGGCTGCCATCCACCCGTTCTACACCGCCAGCATCCGCGAATTCGAAGCCGCAGGCCGCCCGATTATCGGGTCTGCTCCGGTCGGCGCGGATGGCACGGCGGCCTGGCTGCAATCGCTCGGCGATACGCTGGGTCTGCCGCAGGATAAGGTCGACGCGGTCAAGAACACCATGATCGCCGCTTGCAAGGGCGCGCTGTCGCAGATGCCGATCAAGGGCCGGATCACCGTTTCGGGCTATGAAGGTTCGGAATTGCTGGTCGCCCGCCTGTTGGTCGAAAGCGGCGCGGAAGTGCCCTATGTCGGCACCGCAACCCCGCGCACCAAGTGGTCGGATGCCGACCGCGAATGGCTCGAGGCGCGCGGCGTCCACGTCCAGTTCCGCGCGAGCCTTGAACAGGATATCGCCGCGGTTGACGAATACCGCCCCGATCTCGCGATCGGCACGACGCCTGTGGTGCAGCACGCCAAGTCGCGCGCGATCCCGTCGCTCTACTTCACCAATCTGATCTCGGCCCGGCCGCTGATGGGACCGGCAGGCGCGGGCAGCCTCGCCACCGTTATCAATGCGGCCATGGCCAATAAGGCGCGCTTCGATGCGATGCGCGATTTCTTCGAAGGCGTCGGCACCAGCCACGCTGCGGGCGTGTGGGAAACCCTCCCCGTCGACCGGCCCAAGTTCCGCAAGAAGTATGCGGCGTTGAACGATGCGGCGCGCAAGGCGTCCGAGGCGGTGGGATCATGACCCTCATCCTCGATCACGATCGCGCCGGCGGCTATTGGGGTGCCACTTACGTCTTCACCGCGGTCAAGGGCCTGCAGGTCATCATCGATGGCCCGGTGGGCTGCGAAAACCTGCCTGTGACCAGCGTGTTGCATTACACCGACGCCCTGCCCCCGCATGAATTGCCCATCGTCGTTACCGGCCTTGGCGAAGAGGAACTGGGCAAGACCGGCACTGAAGGCGCGATGATGCGCGCATGGAAGGCACTGGATACCGAGCTTCCCGCCGTGGTCGTCACCGGATCCATCGCCGAGATGATCGGTGGCGGCGTGACGCCCGAAGGCACCAACATCAAACGCTTCCTGCCGCGCACCATTGATGAAGATCAGTGGCAATCGGCCGACCGCGCGCTGACCTGGCTGTGGACCGAATTCGGCCCCAAGAAGATGCCCGCCCCGCGTGAGCGCAAGGAAGGGCAGAAGCCCCGCGTCAACATCATCGGGCCCAGCTATGGCATGTTCAACATGCCGTCCGATCTGGCCGAGATCCGCCGCCTGATAGAAGGCATCGGCGCCGAAATTGGCGCGGTGTTCCCGCTCGGCAGCCACCTTGCCGACATCCGCGATCTCGCCACCAGCGACGCGAATGTGTGCCTCTACCGCGAATTCGGGCGCAACCTGTGCGAAACGCTGGAGCGGCCCTATTTCCAGGCGCCCATCGGCCTCACCCAGACCACCAAGTTCCTGCGCGCGCTGGCCGCGGAACTGGGCCTCGATCCCGAACCGTTCATCGAGCGTGAAAAGCACACCACGATCAAACCGTTGTGGGACCTGTGGCGTTCGGTCACGCAGGATTTCTTCGGCACGGCGAGCTTCGGCATCGTCGCCAATGAAACCTACGCGCGTGGCATTCGCCAGTTCCTCGAAGAGGATATGGGCCTGCCCTGCACCATCGCAGCGTCGCGCTGCGCCGGGGTGAAGACCGATAATCACGCGGTGCGCGAATCCTTGCACACCAACCCGCCGCTGGTGATGTTCGGCAGCTACAATGAACGCATGTACCTCGCGGAAAAAACCGGAAGCGGTTATGGCCCGAGCACGCAGTTCATCCCTGCCAGCTTCCCAGGCGCTGCGATCCGCCGTCATACCGGAACCCCCTTCATGGGCTATTCGGGCGCGACCTATCTGGTGCAGGAAGTGTGCAACGCGCTGTTCGATGCGCTGTTCCACATCCTGCCGCTGGGGACCGAGCTCGACAAGGTCGATCCCACCCCGGCGCGCAATCTGGCGCAGCTTGGCTGGACCGATGATGCCAAGGTACTGCTCGACCAGCTGGTTGAAGTGCAACCGGTGTTGGTGCGGATTTCCGCTGCCAAGGCCTTGCGCGACGCCGCCGAACGCACCGCGCGCGCGCGCGGGCTGACCACAGTTACCGCAGACTGCCTGGAGGGCAAACTTCCGGCACCACTGCTCGAAGATGCCAGCGCATGATCAACATGCCCGCCTCTTCCAACCCTTTGTCGCTGCTGCGGATCCATTCCGCGACGGCACATCCCTACGCCCCTGAAAATGGGGCTCTCCAATCCACGTGGGGGATCACGCGGGGACTACGACGGGAGCAATCATGCTCTCGATACTACCCAACTGAACGGAGAAAACCCGATGAACGAACGTATCGGAACGCACCTGACGCCTGAAGAGGCACAGGAAATCCACAAGGGCTTCATGGGCACCTTCGCCCTGTACACCGTGATCGCTCTGGTCGCGCACGCCCTGATGTGGGCTTACAAGCCCTGGATCGGTGCAGGCTTCGGCCAATAATCGTCTGACGGCTGGCCCTGCCAGCTCGTCACGACACGCATACCCCTCAATTAAAGGAATTTCCCATGTGGAGAGTCTGGTTTTACTTTGACATCCGTCGCGCCCTCGTTGCCTTGCATGTTGGCCTCGCAGTGCTCGCTTTCTCGATCCACTTCATCCTGCTCAGCACGGATCGTTACAACTGGCTCGAACGCGCTCCTGGCGTGGCCGCCCCGGTTCAGGCTGCTATCGAGTCGTCGGAAGCTCCGGCGGCAGGATAACACCTGCTTTAAATGTGAGGGGGCAGGTTCGCCTGCCTGCCTCCCATCACTTTTTGGCAAACTTGTAGCGCCCGCCTTACTGGCGGGGAGGATGGACTTATGGCGCTCCTTAGTTTCGAGCGGAAATACCGCACACGCGGTGGTACATTAATCGGCGGCGACCTTTTCGACTTCTGGGTCGGGCCGTTTTATGTCGGCTTCTTTGGAGTGACGACGGCAATCAGCGCCTTGCTTGGCACGATGCTGATCTTCGCCGCTGCAACGCAGGGTCCGACACTCAATCCCTGGCTGATTTCGATCAATCCACCAGCGATCGAATATGGCCTACGCCTCGCGCCGATGGCGGATGGCGGATACTGGCAGATCATCACGGCCTGCGCTGTCATCGCGTTCAGTTCGTGGGTGATGCGGCAGGCGGAAGTCGCCCGCAAACTTGGCATGGGCTATCACGTTCCGATCGCTTTTGCGGTCGCGGTGTTTGCCTATGTATCGCTCAACGTTATCCGTCCGCTGTGGATGGGCGCGTGGGGCAACGGCTTCCCTTATGGGATCTGGACACACCTCGAGTGGGTTTCGAACGTCGGCTACGCTTTTGGCAACTTCCACTACAACCCTGTGCACATGCTCGCGATCACGTTCTTCTTCACGAACTGTCTCGCGCTTGCCCTGCACGGCGGCCTGGTGTTGTCAGCGGTCAATCCGACCGGGGGCACCGATGTGAAATCGCCGGAATATGAAGATACCTATTTCCGGGACTTCATCGGTTACTCTGTCGGCACGCTCGGCATTCACCGGGTGGGACTCTTCCTTGCGCTTAGCGCCGGGTTCTGGAGCGCCATCTGCATCGTCATTTCCGGCACCTTGTATGTCGGCAGCTGGATCGAATTCTGGGATTTCTGGAAGAAGATTCCGATCTGGTCGTAAGGAGCCTGAATCATGGCGACG
Source organism: Sphingomonadales bacterium (assembly GCA_009995225.1). Lineage (GTDB taxonomy): Bacteria > Pseudomonadota > Alphaproteobacteria > Sphingomonadales > Sphingomonadaceae > Erythrobacter. The sequence continues at coordinate 83,687 of JAACPW010000005.1, forward strand.
TATCAAAACATTTTCACGCAGGTCCAGGTGCAAGGTCCCCCCGAAATGGGGATCGACCTGCCGCCTTCGGAAGACATTCGCATCCCCTTTACCGGGCACACCTACTGGATGGGCAAGATCGGTCAGGCCCAGTTCGGGCCGATCTATCTGGGCACACTCGGCGTCATCAGCCTGGCCTTTGGCACGCTGGCGATCATGATCATCGGGCTCAACTTCTGGGCGCAAGCCGGATGGAGCCCGCAGGTCTTCATGCGCGAGTTCTTCTGGCTCTATCTTGCGCCTCCGGGCCCGGAATACGGCTTTAGCCCGTTCGTTCCCTTGAACGAGGGCGGCTGGTTCATCCTGGCCGGTCTCAGCCTGACCATCTCGGTTCTGGCATGGTGGGCACGGACCTATCGCCGCGCACAGGCGCTGGGCATGGGGATGCACATTCCCTGGGCCTTCGCCTCTGCCATCTGGCTGTTCCTGGTGCTGGGCTTCATTCGCCCGCTTCTGATGGGCAGCTGGTCGGAAGCCGTACCTTACGGCGTCTTCGAGCACCTCAACTGGACCAACAACTTCTCGCTGGTCTACGGAAACCTGTTCTACAACCCGTTCCACGCGCTCTCGATTGTCTTCCTTTACGGATCGGCTCTCCTGTTTGCGATGCACGGTGCGACGATCCTGGCGCTGGGCCGTTACGGCGGCGAACGCGAGATCGAACAGATTACCGATCGCGGCACGGCTGCCGAACGCGGTGCGCTGTACTGGCGCTGGGTGATGGGCTTCAATGCAAGCTTTGAATCCATTCACCGCTGGGCCTGGTGGTTTGCGGTTCTGACGACGCTGACCGGCGGCATCGGGATCCTGTTGACCGGTACCGTGGTGGATAACTGGTATCTGTGGGCACAGGAACATTACTACGCTCCGGACACGATCAACTACGATCCGAGTGGTGCGGCGCAAGCCTCCACCGGAAGCTGAGAGCGGGCCGGGCCTCCACAGGCCCGGTTTCTCCCACCCGAATAGAAAGAACCCGGCGCGGACTTCAGGGTCCGGCCGGGTTTTTCTTTGTTGGGGATCCGAAGTCGCGGTGAACGGCCGCTGCCGTTTTCACGGTTAGCCGCGGTCCCACCGATCTTGTGCAAACCGTGTGCGCAGGTCCATCAGATGCAACGGCAAGGATGCCGCCAGCGGCAGGGCCACCCACCACCATTGCGCCCCCACCAGCGCCGCCCGCAAACCCAGCACGATCAGCGCCGCCGGACCGAGCAGCCCGGCAATGGCCCGCCCGCTCCAGCCCCGAACGCGTCGCAGCCACACGGCTTCTATCGCAAGCACGCCAAGGATGATGTCGGCCGCATGGCCGCTATCGAACAGGAGTGTGGTGACGTCCGCGCCGGTCATGATAGCCCTCTGCTCTCGTGCCCCCGATCAGCCGAAGGGCGCGTTCAGCTGAACGACCGCCCAGTTGAGCGCGCCTGCAAAGCTCACCCAGCCCAAATAGGGCGCGAGAAACAGGGCCGCCGTCTTGGAAAAGCGCCCACAGTAGATGATGAGCATCAGGATCGAGAGCCACAGCAGCGTAAGCTCATAAAACGCCCAGTCGGGCCGTTGAAGCCGGAAGAAAATCAGGCTCCAGCTGATGTTGAGAAAACCGTTGAGCGCAAACAGGCCCAGCACCCATTCCGCCTGCGCAGACGTGGGTGCAGCGCGCCATGCCGTGATGCCAGCGACGGTGATAAGCGCATAGATCACGGTCCACCCCATCGGGAACACAATGTCCGGCGGGTTCCAGTCCGGCTTCGCCAGCGCCTGATACCAGGGGCCAAGATCGGTCACCGTCGCCCCCAGCGCAGCCACGCACAGTGCCGCGGCTGTCGCCACGGTCACCGGTATCATCATCATTCTGTTCATAGGCGCAGGGTTTAGCGGGTTGCGGCCCTCAAGCCTAGAAGGTGCGCGGTATCTTTCAGGAAGATCTTGACGTGCGCCATCGGCTTTTTGCGAACCAGCTTCTTGTGCATGTAGGATTGCCAGGTCAGTTCCTGCACATCCTTGTCATCGCACATGGTGACGAAACGCTCGCGGCGCTTGTCGGACGAATACCAGAAATACTGCATCATCCCCAGCACCCAGAACACCGTGCCGTGCTCCTTCATGAACGCCTTGCGAGCGCCGCGCAGCTGTTTGGCATCGCCGGTCTTGAGGAAGGCCGATGCCGCCGTGCCGACCACCCGGCCGCACACCATGGCGTAATAGATCCCCTCGCCCGACGCGGGCGCCACTACGCCAGCGGCATCGCCGGCCACGATCACGTCCGCGCCATTGTCCCACCGCTTCAACGGCTTGAGCGGGATCGGGGCGCCTTCACGGCGCAGCGTCTCGCACCGGTCGAGACCCAGATCATCGCGCATCGTCGCAATCGCGCCGCGCAGGCTGAAGCCCTTGTTGGCGCTGCCCACCCCGATGCTCGCGGTGTCGCCATGCGGGAACACCCAGGCGTAGAAATCGGGCGACAGCCGGCCCTGATAATAGACATCGCAGCGCGAGGCATCGAATTGTTCGGAGTTGCGCGGCGGGGCCTTGATGATCTCGTGATAGGCGAAAACGCACGGAATGCGTTCCGCACCGACAAGGCATTGCTTGGCCACCGCGGATCGCGCCCCGTCCGCGCCGATGACGACACGGGCACGGACGCGTTCAATCGGCGCGCCGCGGCTGCGGCGGAAGGTGACGATGGGATGGGCGTTATCGTCCCGCTCGATCTTTTCGAAGGTCGCCATCACGCGTTCAGCGCCGCAATCGCGCGCGCGTTCACGCAAGGCTTCGTCGAACTCCTCGCGGTCGACCAGGCCGACATAGCCGATCTCGCCCACCGGCATATCCACCGCGCGGCCCGAAGGCGCGATCATCCGGGCCGAACGCGCCTTGGCAACCAGCAGGGATTGGGGGATATTGAAATCGGCGAGCAGCCGTGGCGGGATCGCCCCGCCGCATGGCTTGATCCGCCCTCCGCGCTCCATCAGCAACACCGAATGGCCCGCAAGAGCAAGATCGGTAGCCGCCGTTGCGCCCGAAGGCCCGCCGCCGATGATGACCGCGTCATAAATGGTCTCGTTCATACCAAAATCTCCCTTTCTTGCCGTGCGATGCCGGCCCGTAAGGCCGCACCCCCGGTCGCCTTCACGGCAAGTATGGCCGCCAGCACAAATGCCGCTGCCTCGATCATGAATACCAGTTGAAACGCTGCGCCGTCGCTCGCCAGGGAACGCCGCGCCAGATCGACGCCGACCGCGCCGGTCAGCCCGCCCAGCCCGAACGCGATGGCTTGCGATGCGCCCCACACGCCCATGCGCACACCTTCGCGCGTCTTGGCGCCTGCGCCGGCCAGCCCCATCATCGCGCCGATCGCAGCGACCGCGAACACGCCATTGCCAAGGCCCAGCACAAAAACATTCGCACCCAGGAGCCAGCCCGGCCCTGCCACCGCCGCCAGCGCCAGCGCGCCAAGGCCAGCAGCGGAAAGCAGGCACCCACACACCACCCAGATGCGCAATCCATCAGGACGCTTGCCGCTGAAGGCGCTGCCGCCGATGCCGGTGACGATCATACCAAGCAGGATGCCGGCCTGATGCTGCCCACCCAACTGCGTCGATTGGCCCGGTGTCATGCCGAAAATCAGGCCTGCGAAGGGTTCAAGGATCAAATCCTGCATCGAAAAGGCGATCATCGAAACGAAGATGAACACCGTAAAGCGCCGCGCCGCAGGCTCGTGCCAGATTTCGGAGATAGCCGCGCGGAAATCGGGGACGCCATCGCTCTTGGCGGCATTGCCGAAATGGCCTGCCTGCCGCTCAAGCCGGAAGGTGGCGATCACAGTCAGCGTCACCATTATCAGCGCAAGTCCGCCCGCGACCAGTCGCAGCCGCTCGAACGAGAACGGTTCGATCAGAGGGCTAACTGCGAATGCCGAACCAACAATCCCCGCGACCATCATGATCCACGTCACCGCCGCCGCCGCCGCGCGCCGCTCGGGCGCGACGCCCGAAGCGAGCAGCGCCAGCGCCGACGTGCCACCTGCACCCACGCCCACGCCGATTAACGTGTAAGCAAGTACCGCCAGCGCGAAGCCGGGTACATATGACGAAGCCATCAGCACCGTGGCCTGCGTCGCGAGTAAGCTGCCCGAAGCGAGCATCGCCACGCCCCCGATAATCCAGCGGGTGCGGTTGTTGCCCTTGTCAGAGGCATGGCCCCACAGCGGGCGGCCAAGCTGCACGGCGTAATGCCACGCCACCAACCCCGCCGGGATCGCGGCGAGAAGTTCCAGCTCCACCACCATCACCCGGTTCAGCACCGTCGTCGCCAGCATCACCAGCGCGCCGATACTCGCCTGCACCAACCCGATCCGGACGATGGCAAGCCAGCCAAATCCGGAATGTGCGGTCTGTGTCAGAGGCGAGGCAAGTGAACCATGCATCAGATATAGCCGCCAAGGCCCAGCGCCGCCGCCAGCATCCCCAGCACATACAAGGTCACGCCGACGCCGTTGTACCACGGCGCGTTTTTGGCCGGATCACGGATAAGCCTGGGCATCGCTGCGATCTGCGCCAACAGCACGGCGGCCACGATCACGGCAGACAGCGCAAAACCCCAGATCGCCAGCAAGGCAACCACGACAATCTGCGCCACCGCCATCGTGGTGCAGGCGAGCCTTGCCGCAACGTTCACACCCATGACGACAGGCAGGGATGTAAGGCCGGTCTGGCGATCGCCTTCGACGGCCTTGAAATCGTTGAGCACCATAATCCCGTGCGCGCCCAGCGAGTACATCACCAGCACGATCACGACTTCGACCGAAGGCATGGACCCCAACATCACGGCAGCGCCGGTAAACCAGCTCAACCCTTCATAGGTCAGTCCGCATACCAGTGGGCCGAGCCAGCCATTGGCTTTGAAGCGCAAAGGCGGGGCGGAATAGGCCCAGGCAAACGCGAGACCGACAAGTCCGGCAACGAACACCACCGGGCCAAGCAGCCAACCGATACCTGCTGAAATCAGCGTCGCGATAATCGCAATATACAGCCCCCACCGGCCCGGAATGCGGCCCGATGGGATCGGCCGCTGCGGTTCGTTGATGGCATCGACATGGCGATCAAACCAGTCGTTGACGGCCTGCGACGTGCCGCACACCAAAGGTCCGGCAAGCAACACGCCGCCTGCGACAAACCACAATCGCCCATCAAGCCCGGCGCCTGAAGACACCGCCCCGCACATGAAGGCCCACATCGGCGGGAACCAGGTGATCGGCTTGAGCAGCTCCAGAATGTCGCGCGGTCGCGGTGCGGATCTGGGGCGCACACCCGGGGGCGGCGCCGGATCAGGCACAACACGAGTCGAAGAAACAGAGCGATCCATATAGCAAGGCTATGCCTGACAGATGAAAGCGTCAAATTGTTTTGACACTTTTAACTGCGGTCTGGCTGATTTCTGCGTTCAGAAAGCCGTTTACGCGCACCCAACTCTCATTCGAGGCATGACAGCTTATGTGTCAAGTTGGATTGCCGAGCGATTTTGGGACGCCTCAACCCAGGCCCCTCTAGGTCCGGCTTGACCCCACCCAGACCCGCGTTTGCCTCTTTCAGACACGCGCCGACGCTATGCGATACAGGTTTTGCAGAGGAGGGGATCCGCCCGTGTCGAAATCCAACAGCGGGCGCGGCTTATTCGTTGTCGCCCGCCAGATTGCCAAGTCCGTAGCGGTGCAGCTTGGAATAGAGGCTCTGGCGCGAAAGGCCGAGGATTTCCGCGGCCGATGCGCGATTGTCGGAGGTGTAGGACAGCGCCGCTTCGATGCACAGCCGCTCGATCAGATCGGTGCTTTCGCGCACCATATCTTTCAGGCTCATCCGTCCGACAAGTTCGGTCAACTGCTCTACCGACCGTGGGAGATCCTGCGAACCGGGTGGCAGATCGCGCAAGCGACGGCCGATCGGGCGGATCACGAACGCATAATAGCCATCTTCGCCCGAGGTGCGAACCGCCGATAATTCAACGGCTTCACCTTCTAAATCATGCCCCACTCGCAGGATCGTCGTCACATTGCGCGCCGCCCCGTGCTGATCGATCTGGCCTTCGATCAAATCAAGATCGATACCGGGACGACCGATCGATTCGGACAAATGCCGCCCGCGCAACTGATCGACGCTGGCAGCCTGCAAAAGCTCGACAAATGCGGCATTGGCGGTGACGATTTCAAGGTTGCTGTCGGTCACGACAAAAGCGTCGGGCATCTGATCAACCAGCGCCAGAACCGGAGAGGATTCCGGCGCCGCGCGATCGCTTGCCGGAACCAGCCGCACCAGCAGAAACTGCCCGCGGTCCTGCGTGAATCCGTTGATTGTGGCCAAGACTTCGCGCGCACCGCGGGCGATGCGGATCCGGCCCGGGCTGACCGTATCCGATACCAGCGCCGCGCCCACCAGCGACTGGATCGCGTCGTGCGAGTTTTTATCGATGAATGTCAGCAGCTTCTTGCCGGAAAGCCCGCCAATCCGCGTGCCCACCAGGGTATGCGCGGCAGGATTGGCTTCGCGGATCCGCAAGGTCCCGGCCTCGATGATCAATACAGGTTCGGTCGACCGTTCGAACAACATGCGATAACGCGCTTCGAGCTGGCGCATCCGCAGATAGTCACGCTCAAGCGACTGCTGCACCTGCAGCAGGCGCTGCTGCAGCTTCCCCGCCTCACGCAGGTCACGGCCAAAAGCGATACGATGTTCGCCGCCATTGACGCTCAATACAGAATAACGGATCGGCACATCGCCATCGCGTGACGGGTGATTGACCTGCCGCCAATGCTGCACCTCACCGCGCCGGGCGGCTGCGAGCATCTCCATGATTTTAGGGCGGCTTTCGTCTGTGACCGTCTCGATCCAGTTGGTCCCGATCATGTCCGTGAAGGTGGGAAATTCACGCGGATCGAACGCCGCATCAAGGATGGTCCCCGTGTCGTTGAGGATAAGTGTCACATCCCCTGCGACCATCGCCAGCTTCATCGCCGCATCAGCATCAAGGGTGTCGAACAGCGCGGCCGCGTTCCCGAACGGGTGCTTGCCTTCAATGCTGTGTTTGCGTGTGAGCATCGTCTGTCGAATCTATGACGCAGTCAATTGGCGGGGCACGGTGCTCTTCAGCAAAGTGTTCGCCAATTCAAGCGCCGCCAAAGCGTCCGCTCCCGTTCCATCCGCCCCAACTTCGGCGGATAACTTAGGGTTTTCGTTGATCATGCGTCCACCAACCAGCACGACGATGTAAGGATTGGCTGACACTTTTCGCAACGCCTTGATAAGGTTGGCCAGGGAGGCGCTGGGACAGGTGCGTGCCAGCGTCAATCCGATGAGATCGAAGGGCTGTCGCGCTACCCGGTCCAGCAATTCCCGGCGCTCGGGCTTGACCAGCGCCTCGCTGCGCCAACCGCCGCGTGCAAAGACTTCCTCGATCATCAGTGTCCCGAAATTGTGCTGGTCGCCCGGCATGGGTGAAAAAAGGGCGGAATAGGGCACGCTCAGCCCACCCAGCACTGCGGGTGAACGTGCGGCAACTTCACGCATCACTTCCTGCAGACGCCACAAACCCATTGTTACATCGAGAAAATCACACTCGTCGCTCTCCCACATTTCGCCCAGCTTGCGCGCGGCGGGGGCCAGCAGATCGAGACAGATGGTTTCGACACTGGCGCCCTTGGTGATGAAAGCATCCACCTCTTCGAGCAGACTGGCCGCTTCGAGCCGCAGCGGAAGCACCGCAAAGCGCGAAGCATCAGCCGCCGAGATTGTGCGGACGCGGCGTGACCGGCCCTGCACTTCGGTGCTGGCGTGAGCCATCAGCAAGCGCGGAATGATTTCGCTCTCGATGATGACGTTGACCGAGTCGGGACACTCCGGACTGGGCGCTGCGCTGCGGCGCCTGACAGCCTCAAGCGGCACGGAAATGACGCCCCGCAGAACCGCCGATCCTGCACCGAACACGCTTGAAGCCTTAGACTCTGCCATTCGTCAGACCCTCCAAGGTCGTGCGGAGAAACCTTCCGCAGGAGGTAAAGACCGATCCAATACGACCGGCCGTGGCTCCGATCCCGAAAAGCCAACGATTTTGTCACGCACCTTTTTTGGCGTTGCAAACTCGATCTTACCTAGGATTATCCAATCGTCAACAAAACTAAACGTCCAATCTAGTTGACACTCAAGTTGGAAAGCGTAATCTCTGATTCTGAGAGAAAAGGTTGACGCATCACATGGCACGGACGGATCTGACATCCCCGGTCGCTCCCGGAACACCGGTGAAAGGGGCGGCGCTGACACAAGGCAACACAAGCGCGCTTTACACCGCTGAAGAGCGGCAGCGGCGGGACCAATCAGTCTGGACGATTGTTCAGGGCGTCTTGGCGCCCGTTCAATTTCTAGTGTTCCTTGTCAGCCTTGGCCTCGTGATCCGTACCCTCACCACGGGTGAAGGCGCATTCGCCGCCGACGTGTCGGTCGTGCTCAAGACCCTCGTGCTTTACACTATCATGGTGACCGGCTCGATCTGGGAGAAAGTCGTGTTCGGCAAATGGTTGTTTGCCCCGGCCTTCTTCTGGGAAGACGTGTTCTCGATGCTCGTACTCGGCTTGCACAGCTTGTATCTGGTGCTGCTGCTTGGCGATATCGGTACGCTGGAGCAGCGCATGATGGTCGCGCTGGCAGGTTATGCCGCCTACGTAATTAACGCGGGCCAGTTCATCTGGAAGCTGCGGATGGCGCGCCTTCAGGGCAACGTCCAGGCCAAGGCGGTGACAGCATGAGCGCGCTCGACACGCTTGATGGCTGCGCGGCTGAGGTTGCCCGCAGCCCTAACTTGACCCCCACCCCGGCCCGTCCGGTTCTGCGTGAACGCGGTCAGCGCGAAGTGTTCTGCGGTCTCACCGGGATCATCTGGCTGCACCGCAAGATGCAGGACGCCTTTTTCCTTGTGGTCGGCTCGCGCACATGCGCGCACTTGTTGCAGTCGGCGGCAGGCGTGATGATCTTCGCAGAGCCGCGCTTTGCCACCGCCATCATGGAAGAGCGTGACCTGGCCGGAATGCTCGATGCGCAAGAGGAGCTTGACCGGGTGGTCAATCGCCTGCTCGAACGCCGCCCCGACATCCGCACGCTGTTTCTTGTCGGATCATGCCCTTCGGAAGTCATCAAGCTCGATCTTGCCAAGGCTGCCGAGCGTCTGGGCGCGGTGCACCTGCCGCGAGTTCGCATTCTCAACTATTCGGGCAGCGGGATCGAGACGACCTTCACGCAAGGCGAAGACGCCTGCCTCACCGCGCTCGTGCCAGTGATGCCTACCCTTCCCGCCGATGCGCCAAAGGAACTGCTGATCGTCGGCAGTCTTCCCGATATCGTTGAAGATCAATTCTTGCGGCTGTTTGCGCAAATGGGCATCGCCAAAGTCGGCTGCCTGCCCGCCCGCAATGCGCGCGATTTGCCGAGTGTTGGCCCGGGCACGCGTTATCTGCTTGCCCAACCCTTTCTTGCCGAGACCGCAATGGCGCTCGAAGGCCGCGGCGCACAGCGGATTGATGCCCTGTTCCCCTTCGGTGTCAACGGCACGACCGATTGGCTTCGCGCCGCAGGGCAGGCGTTCGGTATTGACCCCGCACTGATCGAGCAAGTTATCGCTCCGGGCCGCGCCCGTGCGACCCGCGCCCTCGCCAATCTTCGTCCGCAACTTGAAGGCAAGCGCATCACTTTCCTGCCCGATTCACAGCTCGAAGTGCCGCTCGCGCGCTTCCTGCAGGACGAACTGGGCATGGAACTTGTCGAAGTCGGCACGCCCTATCTGCACCGCGCGCACCTTGCCCGCGAGCTGGATCGGTTTGGCCCGAATGTCCGCCTTTCCGAAGGCCAGCACCTCGATCGCCAGCTTGATCGCGTGCGCGCTGACCGGCCCGACATCACTGTTTGTGGGCTTGGTCTTGCCAACCCACTCGAAGGCGAAGGGCTGACGACCAAGTGGGCGATTGAACTTGTCTTCTCGCCGATCCACGGTTTTGACCAAGCCGCCGATCTCGCTGAACTCTTTGCGCGGCCGCTGCGGCGCCGTGACATGCTGGAGATTTAAGCGATGCAACTGGCTGTATGGACATACGAAGGCCCGCCCCATGTCGGCGCAATGCGGGTCGCAACGGCGATGGAGAAGCTTCATTACGTGCTGCACGCGCCGCAGGGTGACACCTACGCGGACCTGCTGTTCACGATGATCGAGCGGCGCGGCAAGCGCCCGCCCGTCACCTACACCACCTTCGAAGCCCGCGATCTGGGCAAGGATACCGCCCAGATTTTCCAGGATGCTGCGCGCGAAGCGGTGGCCCGGTTCAAGCCGCAGGCGATCATCGTCGGCGCATCTTGCACCGCTGAGCTGATTCAGGATGATCCAGCGGGTCTGTCCGAAGCGATGGACCTGCCCTGCCCGGTGATCCCGCTTGAACTGCCGAGCTATCAGCGGAAAGAAAACTGGGGCGCGTCGGAAACGTTCTACCAGATCGTTCGCACGCTTGCTGACAAGACCGTGGCGCGCGCGCCGCGCGCCAAGGAGCCTGGGGGCCGCCCTGCGCGCGTCAACATCCTCGGCCCCACCGCGCTTGGCTTCCGCCATCGCGATGATCTGGTCGAGATTCACAAGATTCTGGCTCAACTGGGCGTCGAGGTAAATCTCGTCGCTCCGCTGGGCGCCACACCGGAGGACATTACCCGGATCGGCAACGCCGACTTCAACATCGTCCTCTACCCCGAAATCGCAGATGAGGCCGCCCGCTGGCTCGAAAAGACTTTCGATCAGCCAGCAGTGCGGACCGTCCCTATCGGCGTGGGAGCTACCCGCTCCTTTATCGCCGACGTCGCCGAGCTGGCAGGTGCAGATCCCACGCCTGCCCTCGGCGACACCTCTTCCCGGATGCCTTGGTGGAGCCGGTCAGTCGATTCGACCTACCTGACCTCCAAGCGCGTCTTCATCTTCGGCGATGCAACCCATGCCGTCGCCGCTGCCCGGATCGCCCGCGAGGAACTGGGCTTCGAGGTCTGCGGATTGGGCTGTTATGCCCGCGAATTCGCCCGTGACGTCCGCGCTGAAGCCGCCCGTTGCGGAATCGAGGCCTTGATCACTGACGATCATCTCGAAGTCGAAGACGCCATTGCAGCGGCCGCGCCGGAACTGGTGCTTGGCACGCAGATGGAACGCCATATTGCCAAACGGCTCGGCATTCCCTGCGCGGTCATCAGTGCGCCGGTGCATGTGCAGGATTTCCCCGCGCGCCACTCGCCCCAGATGGGGTTCGAAGGCGCCAACGTGATCTTCGATACCTGGGTCCACCCGCTTGTGATGGGCCTGGAAGAACACCTTTTGACCATGTTCCGCGACGATTTTGAGTTCTCCGACGAAGCAGGCGCATCGCACCATGCGGCCCACTCACCCCGCAAAGCAGCGGTGCATGACCTGTCCGAAGCGCCGGTCGAAGAGATTCCTGTCATGGCTATGGCAATGGGTGATGACGACGCGTCACTCTGGACCGCCGAGGCCGAACGCGAACTGAAGAAGATACCCTTCTTTGTGCGCGGCAAGGCACGCCGAAATACCGAAAGCTTTGCCGCAGCCGAAGGGCGCACGCAGATCGACCTTGAAACCCTCTATGATGCCAAGGCTTATCATGCACGGTAATGTCGTCTCGGCCTCCTCGGTGGATCCGCACGCACCCGTTCGTGTGGTGATCGTCACGCTCGACAACCATCTCAAGGGTGCGGTCGACCGGGCCGATGAGGCACTGGCGCCCGATGGTATCGACATCAGCCTGTTTGCTGCATCCGAATGGACTGATGCAGGCGAGCTGGAAAAAGCCAAAGCTGCAATTGCCGAAGCGGACTTCGTCATTGCGACGATGTTGTTCCTTGACGATCATATTCGCGCCATCCTGCCCTCGCTCGAAGCGCGGCGCGAAGCCTGCGATGCGATGGTGTGCCTGATGTCGGCGGGCGAAGTGGTCAAGCTCACCCGGATGGGCAATTACCGCATGGACGCTCCTGCCAAGGGGCCCCTCGCATTGCTCAAGAAGCTGCGCGGAAGCGCGGGCAAGGATGGCAAGCCTGCCAGCAATTCAGGCGCCGGGCAGATGAAGATGCTGCGCCGCCTGCCCAAGCTGCTGAAATTTATTCCCGGCACCGCGCAGGATGTGCGCGCCTATTTCCTTACCATGCAATATTGGCTGGCCGGTTCGGACGAAAACGTGGTCGCCATGGTGCGTTCGCTGATCGACCGTTATGCCGCTGGGGAACGCATGTATCGCCGCGGCATCACCAAAGCCGATGCACCGCTCGAATATCCCGAAACCGGGGTTTACCACCCGCGCACCCCGCAGCGCATGTCGGAAAGCCTGCGCCTGCTTCCGCTTGAAGAAGGCCGCCAGGGCACCGTTGGGCTGATCCTGCTACGTTCTTACCTGCTGGGTCGCGACTGCGCGCATTATGATGGCGCGATTGCCGCTTTTGAAGCCGCTGGCCTGAAGGTCGTCCCGGTATTCGCCAGCGGCCTGGATGCGCGCCCTGCCATCGAAGCCTTTTTTATCGACCGCGATGGCAAGCCCACGGTGGACGCCATCGTCAATCTCACCGGCTTCTCGCTGGTCGGTGGCCCGGCCTACAGCGATGCGCAGGCGGCGCGCGAGATTCTGGGTAAGCTCGATCTGCCCTACCTTGCCGCTCATGCGATCGAATTCCAGACGATCGAGGAATGGGCGCTGCGTCCGCAAGGCCTGCTCCCGCTCGAATCCACCATGATGGTCGCCATGCCCGAACTTGACGGTTCGACCGTGCCGAGCGTGTTTGGCGGCCGTGCCGGAGCATCGGGCGAAGGTTGCAATGGCTGTGATCGCAAGTGCGGCCGGCCCGCGTCGCACAAGGCCCGCCCGATGCAGGCCTGCCCGGAACGGGCCGAGGCACTGGCCGCGCGCACGGTCAAGCTGATCCAGCTGCGCCGCAGCGAACGCGCACAGCGCAAGCTCGCCATCGTGGTCTTCAACTTCCCGCCCAATGCCGGCGCCACCGGCACCGCCGCTTTCATGGCGGTGCATGAATCCCTCTACGCAACGCTCGAACGGCTTGCCGCTGACGGTTACAGTGTGGATGTGCCCGAAAGCCTCGATGCGATGCGCGATGCGCTGCTTAAGGGAAATTCTGAACGTTACGGCACCGATGCCAATATCGCCCACCGCATTCCGGCCGACGATCACGTGCGGCGCGAACCGCATCTGGCCGAAATCGAAGCCGCCTGGGGCCCGGCTCCCGGCAAGCAACTGACCGATGGCGGCAATATCCTGATCCAGGGTGCGCAATTCGGCAATGTCTTCGTCGGCGTGCAGCCCACGTTCGGTTATGAAGGCGATCCGATGCGCCTATTGTTTGAAGGCACATTCAGCCCGACCCACGCCTTCAGCGCATTCTACCGCTGGATCCGCGAAGATTTCGGCGCCCACGCAATCCTGCATTTTGGCACGCACGGCGCGCTCGAGTTCATGCCGGGCAAGCAGGCGGGAATGTCCGGCAAGTGCTGGCCCGACCGGTTGATCGGCGATGTGCCCAATTTCTATCTCTATGCTGCCAACAATCCGTCAGAAGGCATGCTGGCAAAACGCCGTTCGGGTGCGACACTGGTCAGCTATCTCACACCGCCGCTGGCACAGGCCGGGCTCTACAAGGGCTTGGTTGAGCTGAAAGTAAGTGTCGAACGCTGGCGCACCACGATTGACGATGCCGATCATGCGATGGAACGGGCCGAACTGGCAGAGCTGATTGCCGACCAGTGCGGCCTGCTCGATATCAAATATGCCGACATCGGCGATCTGCCTGCGCAGCTTTATGAGATCGAAGCCTCGCTTATTCCACATGGCCTGCATGTGCTGGGGCGTAACCCCGAAGGCATCGAACGCGAAGACATGCTCGATGCGATGATGGACGCCGCCAGCTTTGGCGATGTGCCGGGCGACCGCGAAGCCTTGGGCGCCAAGCTCGATTCCTCGGACGAAATGTGGTCACTGATCCATGCACTGGACGGCGGCTATGTTCAGCCGGCACCCGGCGGTGATGTGGTGGTGAATTCGGATGTTCTGCCCACGGGCCGCAATATCCACGGGTTTGATCCGTTTCTGATGCCGTCGCTTTACGCCTGCCGGATCGGCAGTGAGCAGGCGCAGCAGCTGATCGCCCGCCACGTGAACGGCGGCGAACCCTTCCCCGAAAACATCGCCATGGTGTTGTGGGGCACGGACAACATGAAGTCCGAAGGCGTGCAGATCGCCCAGGCCATGACGCTGATGGGCGCCCGCCCCCGGCGCGACAGCTATGGCCGCCTATGCGGGGCAGAACTGATCGCGCTCGAGCAGCTCGGCCGTCCGCGCATTGATGTGGTGATGACGCTTTCGGGCATCTTCCGCGATCTGCTGCCGATGCAGACCCGGATGCTGGCAGAAGCGGCTCTGCTCGCCAGTCAGGCTGATGAAACGCCTGAAGCCAATTTCGTGCGCAAGCACACGTTAGAGCTGATGGAAAAGCACGGCTGTGATCTGGAAACGGCAGCCTTGCGGGTCTTCTCCAATGCCGAGGGTGCTTACGGCGCCAACGTCAACCAGATGATCGAAGGCGGCGTGTGGGCCGATCCCGATGAACTCGCCAACGCGTTCGAGATCAACAAGGGCTTTGCTTACGGGGTTAGCGGAAAGCCGGTGCAGCAGCGCGAATTGCTGCAAAGCGCGCTTTCCACCGTCGATTTTACCTATCAGAACCTCGAAAGCGTTGAACTCGGCATCAACGATGTCGACCAGTATGTCGACGGTCTTGGCGGCGTGACCCGTTCGGTCGCACGGGCCAAAGGCGTCGAAACCCCGGTTTATATCCTCGACGCGACCCGCGGCAGCACCAAGGTGCGCACGCTGGGCGAACAGATCGATCTGGAAACCCGCACCCGCACGCTGAACCCCAAATGGTTCGAAGGACTGCTGGAACACGGCTACGAAGGCGTTCGCCAGATCGAAGGCCATGTCACCAGCACGCTGGGCTGGTCGGCCACCACCGGGCAGGTCGCCCCATGGGTCTATCAGAAGATTTCCGAGACATTCGTGCTCGACGAAGTGATGCGCCGCCGCCTGTCGGACCTCAATCCGAAAAGCGCCGGGCGTGTGGCGAACCGCCTGCTGGAAGCCTGTGACCGCAACCTGTGGTCGCCGGACGAAGCCACCCTCGCCGCCTTGCGCGAAGCGAGCGATGAACTCGAGGACCGCCTTGAAGGCGTGTTCGCGGGCGAATGATTAAAAGGGATAAACAACCATGAACCTGCACAGCTCCTCATCCGCTTTCAGCCAGCCCGACGGCGACGGATCGGTTCAGGTCCAGTTGGACCCGAACGACAAGATCAAGGGTGCGAAGGTCTTCGCGGTCTATGGCAAGGGCGGCATCGGCAAATCGACCACATCGTCGAACCTGTCCGCCGCCTTTTCAAAGCTTGGCCACCGGGTGCTGCAGATCGGTTGCGATCCCAAGCATGACAGCACCTTCACGCTGACCAAGAAGCTGATGCCGACCGTGATCGACGTGCTCGAAACGGTCGAATTCCACGCCGAGGAACTGCGGCCTGAAGATTACATGTTCGAAGGCTACAACGGCGTGATGTGCGTCGAAGCTGGCGGTCCCCCGGCGGGCACAGGCTGCGGCGGTTATGTCGTCGGGCAGACGGTCAAGCTGCTCAAGCAGCACCACCTGCTCGAAGAAACCGATGTGGTGATCTTCGACGTGCTGGGCGATGTGGTGTGCGGCGGCTTTGCCGCGCCGCTGCAACATGCCGAGCGTGCCATCGTGGTGGCCGCCAATGATTTCGACAGCATCTTCGCAATGAACCGCATCGTCGCGGCAATTGCGGCGAAGTCGAAGAATTACGACGTGCGCCTCGCCGGCGTGGTCGCCAACCGCAGCAAGGACACCGACGAGATCGACCGCTTCTGCGACAAGGTCGGCATGCCGCGCCTTGCGCACTTCCGCGATGTCGATGCGATCCGCCGCTCGCGCCTGAAAAAATGCACCTTGTTCGAAATGGGCGACGATCCCGAAGTGATCGCGGCGCAGGACGAATATCTGCGCCTTGCCGCGATGCTATGGGCCGGCGTCGATCCCAGCCTCGCGCAGCCGATGAAGGACCGCGACATCTTCGACTTCCTGGGGTTTGAATAATGGCGAGCCGCAATTTCTCCGAATATGATGACCGCCGCGAGGCGCTGGCGACCTATTTCGACAGCACCGCACGCCAGGCGTGGATCGACCTCACCTCCGATACGAAGGTCAGCGGCATCCGCGCAACTGTGCGCGCCGGTCGTGATGCCATGCGCGCCAACCTGATGGGCTGGTTGCCGACAGACCTGCGCCGCACCAAGCTGCTGGATGCAGGTTGCGGCACCGGCTCGTTAGCCGTCGCGGCCGCCTGCCGGGGCGCAGAAGTCACCGGGATCGACGTTGCCGCTGGCCTCGTCGAAGTCGCGCGCGAACGCACCCCCTCCTTCATCGGTCATGGCCGCATCCACTGGTGCAGCGGCGATATGCTCGATCCTTCGCTGGGGACATTTGCGCATGTGGTGGCGATGGATTCGCTGATCCACTACCAGCCCGATGACCTCGTCGACGCCCTCAGCCAGCTGGCACAGCGCACGACCAAAAGCATCCTGTTCACCTTCGCCCCGCGCACCAGGTTGCTGACCGCGATGCATGAAGTGGGCAAATTCTTCCCCAAGTCGGACCGTTCGCCCGCAATCGTGCCCACGGCCGAAAGTGATTTGCGCGAACGGCTAAGCCACCTTTCGGGCTGGAGCATCGGCCGCACACAGCGCATCAAGTCGGGGTTCTACACCTCGCAGGCGCTCGAACTGGTGAGGCACGGATGACGACGCCTCCTCGCCTGCCCAAACCGCACTGGACCACGCTGGTTTTCCAGCTGCTTCCGTTTGCGGACGCGGCGAGCGTGGATCTCCCGCTTTCGCGCCTGCTGCGCCTTGCGCTGTTCCAATTCAGCGTGGGCATGGCGATGGTGCTGCTCAACGGCACGTTGAACCGGGTAATGGTCGTCGAGCTCGGCACGCCGACCTGGCTGGTTGCGCTCCTGATCGCGGTGCCGCTGCTTGCCGCGCCGTTCCGGGCGCTGATCGGGCACAAGTCCGATACGCACCGCTCGGTGCTGGGCTGGCGCCGGGTGCCCTATATCTGGTTCGGGACGCTGATGCAGTTCGGTGGGTTGGCCATCATGCCGTTCGCCTTGTTGCTGCTGGCGATACCTGATCGGTTCGAGCTAGGCCTCGTCGCCGCAACCTTTGCGTTTCTGCTGACGGGTGTCGGCATCCATGTCACCCAGACCGCCGGACTTGCGCTGGCGACCGACCTTGCGCCAGAAGACAAGCGCCCGCGCGCTGTTGCACTTCTTTATGTGATGCTGCTGGTCGGCATGATGTTTTCCGCCTTCGTGATCGGCGGCGTGCTGTCCGATTATTCGGCAACCAAGCTGGTTCAGGTGATCCAGGGCTGCGCGCTGTTGACAATCATCCTCAACGTCACGGCGCTGTGGAAGCAGGAGGCACGCAATACCCTCGTCACCGCACCTGATCGCGAAACAGCGAACTTTCGGGATATCTGGAAGGCCTTCGTGACCGACGGCCGCAACACACGTCTGCTGATCGCGATCGGCATCGGTGCCGCTGGCTTTGCGATGCAGGATGCCTTGCTTGAACCTTATGGCGGCGAAATTCTCGGCCTGTCTGTTGGCGCGACCACCGGATTGACCGGCGCGTGGGCGCTGGGCTCGCTGTGCGGCTTCATGCTTTCGGGCCGGGCCCTCGCGCGGGGCTGGGATCCGCTCAGGCTCGCAGGCGCAGGCCTGGTGGTGGGTGTCAACGCCTTCCTGCTGGTGCTGTTCGCTGGCCCGTTCGGTTCGCCGCTGATGCTTTATGCCGGGGCGTTGACGATCGGAGTGGGCCTCGGCCTGTTCTCGGTTGGCACCTTGATGGAGGCGATGAGCCTTGCACGCAATCAGACAGCCGGTCTTGCGCTGGGCGCATGGGGCGCGGTGCAAGCAACCTGTGCGGGCCTCGGCATCGCCATTGGCGGCCTGATGCGTGACGGCATTGCCGCACTGCTGCAAAGCGGCGAACCCGCTGCCAGCATGGCCATGCGCGCCACGGGATATGGCGCTGTCTACATCTTCGAGATTGCGTTGTTGCTGATCGGACTTGCCGCAATTGGCCCCTTGGTGGGCCATCAAAGACGCCGCCGGGACGAAGCCGAAGACCTGCTCGGCAAGCCGTTTGGCCTTACAGAGTTTCCGACATGATGAATTGTGCCCGCCTGTACCTTCCTTTGCCCGGCTCCGCCTCGGCCGGGGTGCTCCTTGAGAGGAATATGAAATGAACGCTGCTTATATCGTCGGCACCTTCGATGTTGCCGAACTCGCCTTCCTGCTGTTCTTCGGATTTTTCATCGCCTTGGTGATTTACCTGAACCGTGAAAGTCGCCGAGAAGGCTATCCGCTCGAAGACGAGGAAACGGGCAAGGTCCACCCTGCCAGTTTGTTCGACGGCGACAAGAAGGTCTTCAAGCTGCCCAACGGCCGTGGCACCTATGTGCCCGAAGACGTCGCCCGCGATGACATCAATGTTCCTGGCGTTCCCGGCTTCCGCTCTGCCGGTGCGCCGCTGGTCCCGACTGGCGATCCGATGATTGACGGCATGGGCCCCGCGGCCTTTGCCAATCGCGCCAAATATCCCGATCTCACGTTCGATGGCCGCCCGCGCATCATCCCGATTGCTGACAGCCATGACCTGATCGTCTCGCCCAATGATCCGCAGCTAATCGGCTGGTCGGTCATGGCGGCCGACAAGCAGATGGTCGGGAAGGTCAGCGATATCTGGGTCGACCAGGCCGAACACCTGATCCGCTACCTCGAAATCGAAACCACCACGGGCAAGAAAGTGCTTGCGCCGATGATGGTGGCCACGGTCCACGGCAACGGCCTGCTGGAAGCGATTCTGCCGATCATCGAAGACAAGCCCAAGTTCGTCGAAATCGATGCCATCACTGCTGCCCAGTTCGAAAACGTACCGGCGCTCGAGACAGCTGGTATCATCACCCGCTACGAAGAAGACCGCATCCAGGCCTATTATGGTGGCGGCTACATGTATGCGACACCGGAAAGGTCTGAAGCATGGATCTGAACTATAGCCAGGACGCGGCAGCGACAGACATGTCGCTGACCGCAGGGATTGATCATGCCGCGCTCGAAAATGACGGGCCCAAGGCATTTGGCGATCGGATGGGCACACCCGCAGCACGTGAAAAGGTGTTGTGGAAGGGCCGTCCGGAACTGCGATTGCTGGCTCGCACCGCGTTCCACACGCGCAAGGCCGGGATCTACATGGCTGGCCTCAGCGTGGTCGCCCTGCTTCTGGGTAACACCACGGCCGCGCTGGTCGCAGCTGGGCTTGGTGTGGTGCTGGTCGGGCTGCTTTATGTGCTTGCCTGGGCCAGCGCACGAAGCACGCTGTATATCCTGACCGACGAACGGCTGATCATGCGGATCGGCATGGCGATTGAGACGCGCGTCAACGTCCCGCTCAAGCAGATCAAGGCCGCCAGCTTTCGCCCACGCGACAATGATCATGGCGATATCGCTTTCGAATTGAACGGTGAGCGACTGCTCAGCACGTTGCTGCTGTGGCCGCATGTTCGCCCCGGGCACTATGCCATGCCGCAACCCATGCTGCGCGCTGTGCCTGAAGCTGCTCGCCTTGCAGAAATGATTGGTGAGGCCCGCGCGCAATTCGGTGCGATCGACCGGAATTTGACCGATATCAAGGAAGCCGCACCCGCTATCGTTCAACACGCAGGTCAGGCGGCACATGTCACGGGGCGTCCCGCTACGGCGCCGCATCGGCCCGGACAGGTTCTTGAAGGAGCGCCGGCATGATCGTACGTGAATATGAAAAGGACGAGATCACCGTCAGCAAGGTGCCCTTGATGCTGATGGGCGGTATCGTGGCGATCACGCTGGTGTTGACCGCAGGGGTCAGCCTGGGCGTCTTCGAGCGTCAGTCCATTCCGGCCGAGGCCCGCGCCTCAGCCGGGATCGAGCCTGCCGCAGAACGCACATTGCGCTTCTTTGACGAAGCGGACGGCACCGTCCGGGTCGAAGATGGCGCCACTGCCGAGGTGCTTGCACGGTTCGAAACGGGCGAAGGCGGCTTCATCCGCGCCACTGTGCGCAGCCTGGTCCACCAGCGCCGCATCCGTGACGAAGGGCCGGCCGTGCCCTTCAAGCTCACCCGGTGGGAAAACGACAATTTGACCTTGTCCGATCCGGTGACGGGCCGCAGTGTCGAGGTCAGTTCCTTTGGGCCGGACAATCGCGCAGTGTATGCTGGCCTGCTTCCTGCGACAACCAAGGCGCCTTGATGAAACTCTCTTTCCTCACAGCAAGCTCTTTCGACACGCCCTGCACGATCACGGTCGAGCAGAGCCCGGAGCATTTCCATGCCCATGTCGAATTGGCAGATGAGGTCGATATCCAGCCGGGGGACAAGGTTCGCGTGCACGGTGCACCGATCCAGATCCCGTTTGGCTCACGCCAGGTGTTCGAGCGCCGCGCAACCGTCACCCGGGCAAGCCCGCTGGCTCGCCGATTGACCCGGTTTGCCGCCTATTTCGACCTGGCCGAACTCTACGAAGTCAGCTTCAATGCTGGGAGGATCAAATGAACGCCTACAAGCCGATGACGAGCGAAGAAGCGATGGCCATCGCCACGCAGGACACGATGCTGACCCCGCGCTTCTACACCACCGATTACGATGCGCTCGACGCGATCGATGTCAGTCTGGTGCGCAAGGAATGGGACCAGCTCATTGCTGACATGGTGGGCGATCCCAACAAGATGCATTTCAAGCACTCCGACCGCTTCAAGGGTGTGATCGAGGGCTTGGAGCCTGCATTGCGCAAGGAATTCACCGATTTCCTCGTCAGCTCAATGACATCGGAGTTTTCGGGCTGCGTGCTCTATGCCGAAATTGCCAAGCGCACCAAGAACCCCGATGTCAAACAGCTGTTCCGGCTGCTCGCCCGCGATGAAAGCCGCCATGCTGGCTTCATCAACGAAAGCCTCAAGGATGCCGGGATCGGCGTTGATCTGGGCTATCTGACGAAGACGAAGAAATACACGTATTTCAAGCCCAAGTTCATCTTCTACGCGGTCTACCTGAGCGAGAAGATCGGCTATGCGCGCTACATCACCATCTTTCGTCATCTGGCGCAGAACCCGCAATACAAGTTCCACCCGATCTTCGACTGGTTCGAAGAATGGTGCAATGACGAGTTCCGCCACGGCGAGGCCTTCGCGATGCTGCTGCGCGCCGATCCCAAGCTGCTGCAGGGGGCCAACAAGCTGTGGGTGCGCTTCTTCCTGCTGTCGGTTTACGCCACCATGTATGTGCGCGATCACAACCGCCCGCTGTTCCATGCCGCACTGGGCGTTGATCCCACCGAATATGACTACAAGGTCTTCGAGATCACCAACCAGATCGCCCGGCAGGTCTTCCCGGTCGAACTCGATATCGATACCCCCATGTTCCGCACCCAGATGGAAAACCTGCGCCTTGCAGCCGAGCGTATTGAAGACGGCAAGGCGCGCGGCGGCATCGGTGGCCTGATGCGCCGCGCATCGGGCATGGCCGGCGCCGGCTTCGCCTTTGCCCGGATGTATTTCCAACGGCCCAAATCGCACGCTCTGCCCGCTTCGATCCGGCTTCAGCCGGCGTGGTAAGCTGGAGCGGCCATATTGTGCCGTTCATCGTGACGGTGGCGATCTGGTTTATCGCGACCGGGCTGATTGCCTGGGCGGATAACCGTGAACGCGCCACGTTCACGGCCAGTCTGATGATCGGCAGCATCGCGGGGATCGCCGGACTGGTGATTATCCTGGTTGCATCGCTTTCGACGGAGGTTTGGGCGGTTTACGTGTCCTTCATCGGCGCGCTGATGGTGTGGGGCTGGCATGAACTGAGCTTCCTTACGGGCGCTTCGGCTGGGCCGCGCCGGGGCATGGCCGATCCCGGACTGACTGGCGTTGCCCGCTTTCGTCAGGCTGCGGCGACAGTGATGCATCACGAAGTTGCGCTGGCATTGACGGCACTGCTGCTGATCTCGCTTTCTTGGAATGTGCCCAACCAGATTGGCGCAACCGTATTCGTTCTGATGTTTGCCATGCGCCTGATCTCCAAGATCAATCTGTTTGTGGGTGTCCCCAATTCGACGTCGGAAATGCTCCCGGAACAGCTTGCCTATCTCAAGACCTATTTCGGCCCCAGCCGCATGACGGTGCTGCTGGCGCTGTCCGTCGCAGGGATTGCAAGCGCGACAGCCTGGTTTGCGAGCCTCGCGCTCGCCGCGCCCGTGGGCAGCGCCGAAATGGTAGGCGCAAGCCTGCTGACCACGTTGAGCCTGCTCGGCGTGCTCGAACACCTCTTCCTGGCCCTGCCGTTCCGTGATGGAATGCTTTGGGGCTGGGCCTTCCCGCAGCGGAAGGCTGCGGTGCAAACCGATCAAGATTGAGAGCAAGATGATGACCACTGAGGGAACCCCGATGGACTTCGAAGCCTATTTCGCCGGCGAGCTGGATACTGTGCGCGCCGATGGCCGCTACCGGGTGTTCACCGACATCAAGCGGCACCGCGGCCGCTTCCCGCACGCCACGCGCTTTGTCGAAGGCGAAACCCAGGCGGTCACCGTGTGGTGTTCCAACGATTATCTGGGCATGGGTCAGCACCCCGATGTGCTTAACGCCATGCATGAATGTCTCGACGAATGCGGTGCGGGCGCGGGCGGCACGCGCAACATCTCGGGCACCAATCACCATCACGTGCTGCTGGAACAGGAACTGGCCGATCTCCACAACAAGGAGAGCGCGCTGCTGTTCACGTCGGGCTATGTTTCGAACTGGGCGGGCCTCGGCACGCTGGCGGCGCGCATTCCGGGCTGCGTCGTGTTCTCCGACGCGCTGAACCACGCTTCGATGATCGAAGGCATCCGCCACAGCCGCGCGCCGTACAAGGTGTGGCGCCACAATGACGCCGAACACCTCGATGAACTGCTGGCGATGTACGGCCCTGACGTGCCCAAGCTGGTCGCCTTTGAAAGCGTCTATTCGATGGACGGCGATATCGCGCCGATCGCCGACATCCTCGACGTATGCGAAAAGCACGGTGCGATGAGCTACATCGACGAAGTCCACGCGGTTGGCCTCTACGGCCCACGCGGCGGCGGCATTGCCGAGCGCGAAGGGCTGATGGACCGCATCACCGTGATCGAAGGCACGCTGGGCAAGGCATTTGGCGTGATGGGCGGATACATCGCAGCCTCGGCCAACCTGGTCGATTTCGTGCGCTCGTTCGCCAGCGGCTTCATCTTCTCGACCGCTCTGCCCCCTGCCATCGCGGCCGGCGCGGCGGCCAGCATCCGTCACCTCAAGACCAGCAGCGCCGAGCGTGAGCTTCAGCAGAAGCGCGTCAAGCAGGTGCGCCGGGCGCTCGACATCATGGGCATCCCGCACCTCGACAACCCGAGCCACATCATCCCGGTGATGGTTGGGGACGCCAAGAAGTGCAAGATGATCAGCGACTGGCTGATGGACAATCACGGCATCTATGTGCAGCCGATCAACTACCCGACCGTGCCGGTGGGGTCCGAGCGGCTGCGTGTCACGCCCTCGCCCGTGCACACCGATGGCGATATCGACCGCCTGATCAAAGCCTTGAGCGAGATCTGGTCGCATTGCGAACTGGCGCGGATGGAACAGGCCGCCTGAGGTCCGGTTCCCGCTTCCGGCTGGCTCTGTTGCTATGGCTGTTGGAGACACATGAGACACTGTCCAGGAAAGGAAAATCCTCGGCCCCGTCTCATGCGTCTGACAGTTAGGGACACAGGCGGTTGCGGCGTTCATGCGTAGGTTTGTGTCATTCCGCCCACCAGTAGGAAAATCCTTTAGATCTTGCCGGCTCTCCCTTGGACGGGAGCGGAGGGTGGATGCCTTGGGGAAGGCGTCCGCCCTCCTTTAGTTCCGCGGATGCCAAGCACCGCGCCAAGGTTCGCAGTTTTAACCGAAGGTTGGCGGGGAGCGGAAAGACCGCTGCCCACCAATGTCGGCCAGGAAGGATGTGAAAATCCTATCCGGGAATGTGAATTCCGCACAGCTTGTTACCATCGGGGTCGCGCACATAGGCCAGGTGGATTTCACCCATCGCCGAATCCCGTGGCCCCGGCAGATCTTCGATGGAGGTTCCCCCATTGGCAACCGCAACATCATGAAACTGCTGCACTTGCTCGGGCGAGTTGCAGGAAAATGCCACGGTGCCGCCATTGGACACCGTTGCCGGCTCGTTATTTATCGGCTCTGTGACGATGAAGTTCGTCCCGCCCTCGTTGCGGTAGAAAAGCCGCGTGTGCCCGCTTCCTGCGATATTGAGCATCGGTTCATCGACACCCAGGACACCCAAAACGGCATCGTAGAACCGCCGTGACCGCTCGATGTCATTTGACCCTACCATCGTGTGAAACAGCAATTTCTTTCTCCCTTTGGTTATCGGGACGGTTGTGACGCCGGCTCTGCATGAGAGCAAGAGAAGGATGCATCATCCCAAGCATGCTCGCTCACTTCTGGATTGACGCTCGGGGTGAATCGGCTGCCATCGTCCGCTTGGCGGCAGCTCGCCGAGGTCACTCCACCGGAATGAACCGCACCGCCACCCCGCCCGACGATGCGAGCCGCACCGCGAAAGACTTGCCGCCCGTGACGATGTCCTCCTCGATCACCATCGCATAGGGGTTGGTGTCCCAATGCGCGTCCGCTCCGTCGCGGTAGATCTGCGCGCGGTACTGTTTGCCCTTTTCGAGGAAGGACAGCGGCAGCAACAGGTCGCGCGGCTCTTCATCCGTCACTGCGCCCAGGAACCATTCCTTGGACTTGCGCCCCTGCCGCGCAAAGGCGACATATTCGCCCACTTCCCCGACGAGCGCGATCGACTGTTCCCAATCGGCCTCCACGTCCTTGATGAACTGGAAGGCTTCGGGACGGGCTTCGTAATTTTCGGGCAGATCGGCCGCCATCTGGAGCGGGGAATAGAGCACCACGTAGAGCGCAAGCTGCTTGGCCAGCGTGGTCTGCGGGCGGTTTGACGGATTGCCGCGCGGCACATCGGCGCGAACCGGGGCGCGTTCGTTGGGCTTCAGATCGAAGATGCCGGGGGTGAAGTCCATCGGCCCCGCCAGCATCCGGGTGAAGGCCAGCATCGCTTCGTGGCTGGGCGGATTGGGCGGCGTGCCCCAGGCGTTGAACTCCATCCCGCGTGCGCCTTCGCGGGCCATCCAGTTGGGATAGGTGCGGCGCAGGCCTGTGTCCTTGACCGGCTCGTGCGCGTTGATCGCAATCTTCCGCTTGGCCGCGGCCTCGACCACGCGCAGATGGTGGCTGACCATGAACTGACTGTCGTGCCATTCGTAACGGCGCACCCCGTCCTGATCCAGCCGCACCGCATCGCCAGCGTCCGCGACATAGCCGGTCTTGACCTGCCGCACGCCGACCTTCTCATACAGATCGAAGGCGGCTTCCATCTGGCTTTCGTAATTGGCGATATTGGCCGAGGTTTCGTGGTGCCCGATCAGGCGGACGCCCTTCGACTGCGCATAGCGGCCCAGTCCCTCGAGATCGAAATCGGGCATGGGCTCGGTGAAGCGGAATAGGTCGCCATTGTTGAACCAGTCCCCGTCCCAGCCGATGTTCCAGCCTTCCACCAGCACGCCCGAAAAGCCGTTTTCGGCGGCAAAGTCGATATAACGCTTGGTCTCCGCCGTGGTCGCACCGTGGATCGGGCCGCTGCCCCACGTCTTTTCATTGATGTGCATCGCCCACCAGATACCGACATATTTGCCCGGCTCCACCCACGACACATCGCCCAGTGTATTGGGTTCGTTGAGGTTCAGGATGATGTCGGAATTGATGAGGCCCACCGCTTGCCGCGCGACCTGAATGGTGCGCCACGGGCTTTTGAAGGGCGCTGTGGTCTTGACCTTCGGCCCGCCCGACCAGTTGCGCAGCTTCGCCTCGAAATTGCCCGCCCGCAGCGCGCCCAGCGACATGGACGAATAATCCACCAGCGCCGCTTCGTGGATGGCAAAATGCAGGCCGCTCTCCTTGCGGAAGGTGGCGGGCGTGTGGGCATCGTCGACCTCGCCCGCAGGCGCGGTGCGGGTGACGTATTCGTAGCGGTTGAATTCGTCCGACGGGGTGTACCACATGGTGGTTTTGTCACCGACGCCGAACTGGGTCAGCTCATCGACGATGGCGATATCGCCTTGCAGCGCCGCCTGGTCGGGAAGCTCGTAACGAAAGCCGATGCCGGTATCGAAGGCGCGGAACCGCACCGTCATCTGCCGCGCGGGGCCTTGGGTTGCGCGAAAGATAACAGCGATTTCATTGTGCTGATCGCGCACCAGCCGACGTTCGCCCCAGGGCTGTTCCCACGTGGTGTCGTTGCTCGCACGGGTCGCGCCCGCAATCGCGAGCCCGCGTTCAAAGCCGGGGTGCTCGGCAAAGATCAGGCCGAGTTTCGAGGGCGCGATGACCTCCTCGCCCTCAAAGCTGACGGCGTAACTTGCCTGTCCGCCATCATCCGTCACCGTGACAATGATCTTGCCATCGGGAGAGATGACTTCCAGCGTCTCGGCGTAAGCGGGCGCTGCTGCCCACCCCACCACCGCTGCGGCGATCATCGGTGTCCAGATCTTCGTCATGCGTTCTCTCCCGCGCCCTGTCCGGCGCCTTACTTGGTCTCTTGGAAAATGCGGAAACCCCAAGGTGCGAGCGCCATCGTCTCGCCGGCGCTGAAGCTGGCTTCCGCGCCGGTCAGCGCATCTGTGTAGCGGCCGTGATGGCGCGCCTGCTGGAATGTGACCTGCTGCGGCCGGGGGCTGAGGTTGAACACCGCGAACACCCGCTCGCCCTGAACGCCGCGGGTGAAGGCGTAAACATCGGCGGTGGCATCGCTCGGCACTTCGATCATCGGCGCGCCGAAGCGACCATTGTGGAGCGCGGGGCTTGCGGTCTTGAGCGCGATCAGCTTGCGTAGCAGGGCGTCATGCTGGCCTTCGCGCCAGACAATCGGATCACGCTCGAAAAACTTAAGCATCCGGTCATTGTCGGCTTCCTGCCCGTTGTAGACCAGCGGCAGGCCCAGACCCGTGAAGGACAGCGCCATTGCCGCTTCATAGGCCGGGCCGTAGATTTCGGCGGCGACACCGTCCCACGAATTCTGATCGTGGTTCTCGGTATAGACCATGCGCATCGCGGCATGGGGCCAGGTTTCGGACTGTCCGGCATAATAGCCGCGCATCGCCCCTGCCCCGCTGCCGTCTTTCACAAGGCGCTGCATCGCCTCCTTCCAGCCCCAGCCATAGGTCGCATCGAAGGCGCGGGTGTGCAGATCGCGCTGCTCCCATTCGGCGAGCATGAAGACAGGGGCAACGGCGTCAAGTTCGGCCCGCGCGGTGTTCCAGAAATCGGTCGGGACATAGCCCGCAACATCGGCGCGATAACCGTCGACCCCGAACTCGCGCACCCAGTAGACGAGGCTTTCGGTCATGTATTGGCGAAGGCCCGGTTGGCTGTAATCGAAATCCGCCACATCCGACCAGTCGGTGCCCGCAGGGCTCATCAGCGCGCCTTCCGGCGTGCGGGTGTACCATTCGGGATGGCTTGCAGTGAGCGGATTATCATAGGCCGAATGGTTGGCGACCCAATCGAGGATTACCTTCAGCCCCAGCCGGTGCGCTTGGTCCACGAAGGCGCGGAAGTCCGCTTCGGTGCCGAATTCGGGATTGACGGCGCGGTAATCGCGCACGGCGTAGGGGCTGCCCAGGCTGCCCTTGCGGTTCACCTCTCCGATGGGATGGATCGGCATCAGCCAGATGATATCGACCCCCATTTCGGCGAGGCGCGGCAGTTGCTTTTGTGCGGCGGCAAAGGTGCCCTCGGGCGTGAACTGGCGGGTGTTGAGCTGATACAGCACCGCGTCCGCCGTCCATGCGGCGTTCTGCACTTCGATCACATCGCGCGGGGTGTAGTCCGGCTGGGCGAACGCAGGCGTGGCGGCAACGGCCGCGGCCAGCAGGGCGGCAGAAAGGCGCATCACGCCCGCTCCGCCTGCAGCGCGCCCGCATCCGCCGCATCGCCATCTGTCACCAGCAGCGTTGCCGCCGCCGCCAACACGAAGCTGATCGCGGCAATCACCATCGCATAAATCGCCTCCCCGCCAAACAGGTTGGTCACCAGAAAGCCCAGCAGCGTGGCCGCCAGCAATTGCGGCACCACGATAAAGATGTTGAACACACCCATGTAAATGCCCATTTTTTCGGCGGGAACGCAGCCGGCAAGGATCGCATAGGGCAGCGACACGATCGAGGCCCAGGCGATACCGATGCCGATCTGGCTGACCCACAACAGCGCCGGATCGCGGATCAGCAGCATCGTGGCAAAGCCCGCCGCGCCCAATGCGAGGTTGATGGCGTGGAGCCGGGTGCGATCAATTTTCGCAGCCACCACCACAAAGGCCAGCGCCGCAGCCGCAGCAAGGCCGTTGCGCACCGATCCCATCAGGCTCCACCAATCGGCGCCGTCCTGATAGGCCGCGCTCGCCGCGTCGCTCGCGCCAAAGTGGTATGCGGTGACGCCCGGCGTGCCGTAGATCCACAGTGCGAACATCGCGAACCAGCTGAAGAACTGCACCACGGCGAGCTGGCGCATGGTGCGGGGCATGGCGAACAGATCGCTGACCACCTCCATGAAACCGCTGCTCTCGCGGCCCTGTTTGCGCAAGGACGCCGCGACCAGCTGGATTGCGCCGAACCCGGCGACCAATGCGGCAAGGACGTAAAGCTCCTGCGCGACTTCAATGCCGCCAAGAAAGGCCGGTCGCCCTTCGCCCCGCGCCCCGGCGACCAATGCTGCGATCACCGCGCCTGCGACAACCCACACCATTCCGCCGCTGGTAAATTGTGCGGCGCTGCGCAAGGCCGGGGCATGGCCCGCTGCGCGAGCGCGCCCGCTGGCGGCTTCGAACCGGGCGAGATCATCCGGCGAATATTCCTTTGTGCTGAACACAGTCCACGCCACAGCCGCCAACAGCGCCGCTCCGCCGATGTAGAAAGCCCAGCGCACCGTTTCGGGGATCTCGCCCGCAGGCGCGACATTGCTGAGGCCCATCAAGTTGGTCATCACCCACGGCAATGCCCCTGCCAGCACCGCGCCGGTGCCGATGAAGAAGCTCTGCATGGCATAGCCCATCGTGCGCTGCCGATCGGGCAGATTGTCGCCCACGAAGGCGCGGAACGGCTCCATCGTGATGTTGAGCGACGCGTCCATGATCCACAGCATCCCCGCTGCAACCCACAGCGCGGGCGCATTGGGCATGACGAACAGCGCGAGAGTGGCCAGCAATGCACCGACGAGGAAATAGGGCCGCCGCCGCCCAAAGCGCGTGCTCCACGTCTTGTCGGACAGGTGCCCGATGATCGGCTGCACGATCAGCCCGGTCATGGGCGCGGCAATCCACAGGATCGCCAGTTCGCCTACGTCTGCGCCGAGTGTCTGGAAAATGCGGCTGACATTGCCGTTCTGAAGTTCGAACCCGATCTGGATTCCCAGAAACCCGAAGCTCATGTTCCAGATCTGGCCAGCGTTCAGCGCAGGCTTTTGGCCGGCTTGCGTCATGGTGTTATCATCCCTCTCCCCCGCATCACTGCCTCCCCGGCGCAACACGGTCTTCGGAGCAGCAAAGGCTGGCGGATCTGTTGCCCGATTATGCCTTGCGCCATCCGGAACGCCAGTCTGGACAGCTTGCAAAAATTTGCAAGAAACTTTCCCATTTTCTCAGAGGATTTTGTCTTACACTGTCACGCAAACCTGTTTTTGACAATATTATCAGACTTTTAATAGCTTCTTCGCGCACCTGCACAGGCTCCCACAAAGATTTGCAAAATCCAATCCACAATGCCAGAAACGCAGCCGGAGGGAGTTTTATGATGACACGAATCTTCGTGGGCCTGGCGGCCGCGCTATGCGCGGGCACCGCTTTGGCCGGAGGGCCTGTGGCCGCCGATAGGCCGCGCGAAATCGCTGCGCCCGCGGCCGCCCCCTCACCGATCGCCGAGCGCCAGCTTGAAGATGAGATCATCTATTTCGTCCTGCCCGACCGTTTCGCCAATGGCAACGCGGCCAATGACCGCGGCGGAATCTCAGGCGGTGCGCTCCAGCATGGCTTCGATCCCACCCGCAAGGGCTTTTACCACGGCGGCGATCTCAGGGGTCTGACCGCCAAGCTCGATTACATTCAGGGCATGGGCGTCACCGCGATCTGGTTTGCGCCGATCTTCAAGAACAAGCCGGTGCAGGGCAAGCCGGGTGAGGAAAGCGCAGGCTATCACGGGTACTGGGTGACCGATTTCACGCAGATTGATCCGCATTTCGGCACCAATGCCGAATTCAAGGCCTTCGTCGATGCGGCACATGCGCGCGGGATGAAGGTCTATATGGACATCATCACCAACCACACCGCCGACGTGATCGACTATGCCGAGGGTGAGGCCACCAGCTACGCCTATCGCAGCAAGGGCGAATATCCCTTTTCGCGGCGCGGCGGGCCGGAGGGTGCGCCGATCAACGAAGGCTTTGCCGGCGACGACAACGCCGATCCTGCCAACTGGGTCAAGCTGACCGATCCGACCTTTGCCTACACCCCTGTGGTCCCCGAAGCCGAGCGCAACGTGAAGGTGCCCGCATGGCTGAACGATGTGACGCTGTACCACAACCGCGGCAACTCGCATTGGGTGGGCGAAAGCTCGGTCTATGGCGATTTTTCGGGGCTGGACGATCTGGCTACCGAAAACCCCCGTGTGGTCAGCGGCATGATCGACATCTTCGGCCAGTGGATCGACGATTACGGCATCGACGGTTATCGCATCGACACCGCCAAGCACGTGAACCCGCAGTTCTGGCAGGCCTTCGTCCCCGCGATGCTTGAGCGCGCCGAGGCGAAGGGGATCGACCACTTTCACATTTTCGGAGAGATTGCCTATCAGGAACCCACCGCCACGCTGGCCGCGCAGGTGATGGCGGAAAGCGGGTTGCCCTATGCGCTCGACATGGGCTTTTCCGTGGCGGCGCAGATGGTCGCCAGCGGCAAATCGCCCCCGCGCCTGATGGCCGAGTTCCTGCAGCAGGACGCGATCTATCCCGGCGGCGCGAAGACCGCGCTGGGCCTGCCGACCTTCCTTGGCAACCACGACTTCGGCCGGTTTGCGATGTTCGTACGCGACATGAGCGGTTCGGATGAGCCCGAGGCGCTGCTCGCCCGCGTCAGGCTGGGCCATGCGATGATGTTCCTGCTGCGCGGGGTGCCGACGGTCTATTACGGGGACGAGCAGGGCTTCATCTCCGATGGCAACGACCAGCTGGCGCGCGAGGACATGTTCCCGAGCCAAGTTGCTGTTTACAACGACAACGCCCTTGTCGGATCGACCGCGACCACCGCGCAGGACAATTTCGACACCACGCACCCGCTCTATCGCCTGATTGCCGATCTTTCGGCGGCCCGCAGCGCCAGCCCGGCTCTGAGACGCGGTCTCACACAGGTGCGCGCCTTTGCAGAAGACGCGCCCGGCCTGCTCGCGGTCGAGCGGCACGATCCCGAAACCGCACAGCGTGTGCTGGCGGTGTTCAATACCAGCGCATCGGCGCTTTCGCAGGATATCGAGGTAAGCTACCGGGCGAAAGGTGTAGCGCCGCTGCTGGGTCCGTGCCCCGCTGCGCTGGCCGCGCCGGGTTCGGTGCGGGTCACGGTGCCCGCCTTCGGCTTTGCCGCCTGCATTCTGGAGACTGACGACTAATGGCAACTGCCCCGTCCGTAACAGGTCAGTCCGTAGCTGGCCCGGCCACCGCATCCGTTGCCGCCACCGCCGCCCCGCTGGCATGGTGGCGCGGCGCGGTCATCTACCAGATCTACCCACGCTCCTTCCGCGATACCAACGGCGATGGCATCGGCGACCTTGCCGGCATTGCCGACGGTCTCGATTACATCGCCGATCTGGGCGTGGACGGCATCTGGATATCCCCCTTCTTCACCTCGCCGATGAAGGACTTCGGCTATGACGTGGCCGATTATTGCGGGATTGACCCGAGCTTCGGCACCTTCGCCGATTTCGACCGGATCATCGCAAAGGCGCACAGCCTCGGCCTGAAGGTCATCATCGATCAGGTCTATTCGCACACCTCGGACGAACACGCCTGGTTTCAGGAAGGCCGGGTCGACCGCACCAATCCCAAGGCCGACTGGTATGTCTGGGCCGACCCGAAGCCCGACGGCTCGCCTCCGTCGAACTGGCAATCGGTGTTCGGCGGCTCGGCATGGCAGTGGGACGGGCCGCGCAAGCAGTATTACCTGCACAATTTCCTAACCAGCCAGCCCGATCTCAACGTCCACAACCGCGCTGTGCAAGATGCGCTTCTGGACGCGGCGCGATTCTGGCTGGACCGCGGCGTCGATGGCTTCCGGTTGGATGCGCTCAACTTTTCGATGCATGACCCTGATCTGCGCGACAATCCACCCTCGGGCGTGCCGATGGATCAAGTGACCCGCCCCTTCGACATGCAGGTCAAGCAATACAACCAATCGCACCCCGATATCGTCGCTTTCCTTGAACGCATCCGCGCGACAATTGACGAATATCCGGGCCGGTTTACCGTCGCCGAAGTCGGCGGGCCGGAGCCGCTGGCCGAAATGAAGGCCTTTACGCAAGGCGGCAAGCGGCTGGATTCAGCCTATAATTTCGATTTCCTCTACGCCCCGCGCCTTACCGCGCCGCTGGTGCGCGCCAGCCTTTCGCAATGGAGCGGCGAGGCAGGCGAAGGGTGGCCAAGCTGGGCGTTCTCGAACCACGATGCCCCCCGCGCGGTCACCCGCTGGACGCTGGATGGCGACATGGCGCGCATGGCGCGGCTCAATCTGCTGCTGTTGCTGGCGCTGCGCGGCAACCCGATCATCTATCAGGGCGAGGAACTGGGCCTGCCGCAGGGCGAGGTGGCCTTCGAAGACCTGCTCGATCCCGAAGCCATCGCCAACTGGCCGCACACCCTGGGGCGCGACGGCGCGCGGACCCCGATGCCGTGGGTGGCCAACGCCCCGCAGGCGGGCTTTTCCAGCGCGAACCGCACCTGGCTCAAGCTGGATCCGGTGCACACCGCCTTTGCCGTCGATACGCAGGCCGCAGACGCCGGATCGACATTGGCTTACACGCGCCAACTGCTCGCGTTGCGGCGGGACCATCCGGCGCTGGCGCATGGCGATATCGAGCTTCTGGACACGCCCGCAGATATCCTCGCCTTCCTGCGCCATGACGCGGCGGGCAGCGTGCTGTGCGTTTTCAATCTGGGCGAGGCGCCCGGCCATTGGTCGGCCCCGGCATCGCTCGGCAGCGTGACCCTGCTCGCCACCGAAAGCACCGTGGGCGACGGCAGCGTGCCTGAAGCCTTGGCACCCGGCACTGGCTATTGGGCCGCCTTAGCGGCACACTGAAGGCACATGGCCGACAACCCCGCCCCTTCGCGCCGCAGCGCCACGCTTGAGGACATTGCGCGCGAAGCCGGCGTATCGATCTCGACTGTCAGCCGCGCGCTGAATGACAGCCCCTCGGTCAAGCGGCGGACCAAGCAGCAGATCTGGCAGATCGCCCGCGCCCATGACTACGAGTTCCGCGCCTCGATGCCGAGCGGGCCGATTGGCGCGGATGCGACAATTGCGGTGGTGGTCCCTGCCCCGCAGGCGCGTGACAGCCGGGTTTCCGATCCCTTCTTCCTCGAACTGCTGGCCGGGATCGCCGAAGCGGCGCGGGAACGGAACGCCGATCTTCTGATCAGCCACCTCAGCCCGCGCGCGCGCGGCGATCTGGATTACGCGATGAGCACAAGCCGGGCGACCGGCGTGATCTTCATCGGACAAAGCTCGCTCCACCACGAATTCAACGCGCTCGCGGCGCGCGACAATCGCTTCGTGGTGTGGGGCGCGGAGTTTCCCGATGCCCAATATTGCGTGATCGGGTCGGACAATGTCGCAGGCGGGCGGCGCGCGACCGCGCATCTTGCGCGCCTTGGTCGCCGCCGCATCCTGTTCCTCGGCGATACCGAAGCGCCCGAGGCCGAGCAGCGTTTTCGCGGCTACAAGCAGGCGCTCGGTCAGGCGGGCATCGCGCTGGATGACGAATTGATCGTGCCCGCCCATTTCGAGGTGCATTCCGCCGAAGCTGCGGTGCGCAGTGCGATTGCGCGAAGCCTGCGGTTCGATGCCGTCTTCGCCGTGAGCGACCTTGTCGCCATCGGCGCGATCCGGGCGCTGACCCGGTCAGGAATGCGGGTGCCGGAAGATGTTTCGGTGGTGGGTTATGACAATATCCCCGCCGCGCGGCTCGTCACGCCGCAGCTCACCACCATCGATCAGGACGCCAATCTGGCGGGCCGGATGCTGGTGTCCAAACTGATCGACAAGCGCGATGGCCCGGCGATTTCGCAGCGGCTGGAAACCAGCCTGTTGATCCGCGAAAGCTGCGGGGGATGACCGCCGCCCCCGCCCCCTTGAATAGCATCGTCATCGTCGGCGGCGGCTCGGCAGGGTGGATGACGGCGGCGGCCCTGTCCCATGCGGTCGGCCGGTCCTGCGCGATCACCCTGATCGAGAGCGAGGCGATCGGCACGGTCGGTGTGGGCGAGGCGACAATCCCCCCGATCCGCCATTTCAACCAGCGCCTTGGCATCGACGAGGCGACCTTCGTGCGTGAGACGCAAGGATCGTTCAAGCTCGGGATCGAGTTTGTCGATTGGGGAAAGCAGGGGCACAGCTACTTCCATCCTTTCGGCCAGTACGGCGCCGAATTCGATACAGTCCCTTTCTACCACCACTGGATGCGCGAATATCTGGCGGGGCGCGTGGATGGCCCGATCGACGATTTCTCGATGTGCTGGGCGATGGCCAAGGCAGGCAAGTTTGCCCATCCTGCCACCGACCGCCGCCTGATCCAGTCGACCTTCGACTATGCCTATCACTTCGATGCCGGGCTCTATGCCGCGTACCTTCGCCGCTTTGCGGAACACCGGGGGGTGACGCGCGTCGAAGGCAAGGTCGTCGACGTGGCGTTGCGGGGGGCTGACGGTTTCATCGAGGCCATCACGCTCGATGATGGACGCACCGTCGAGGGCGAATTTTTCATCGATTGCAGCGGCTTCCGGGGCCTGCTGATCGAAGAGGCGCTGGCGGCCGGCTACGACAATTGGCAGCACTGGCTCCCCTGCGACCGCGCCGTGGCCGTTCCGTGCGAACGCGGTGCGTTTACCCCCTACACCCGCTCCACCGCGCGCGAAGCCGGGTGGCAATGGCGCATCCCGCTCCAGCACCGCACCGGCAACGGCTATGTCCATTGCAGCGACTTCATTTCCGAGGATGAGGCGGCGGCCACGCTGCTCGCCAACCTCGACGGCAAGGCGCTGGCCGATCCCCGCCCCTTGCGGTTCGTCACGGGCAAACGGCGGGAGTTCTGGACCAAGAACTGCGTGGCGATCGGCCTTTCAGCCGGCTTCATGGAGCCGCTGGAATCGACCAGTCTGCACCTTATCCAGTATGGCATCATGCGCCTGATCGCGCTGCTGCCCGACAGCGCCATGTCGCCGCTGCTGGCGCGGGAATACAATGCGCAGACCACCACCGAATACGAACGCATCCGCGACTTCCTGATCCTGCATTACAAGGCCAGCGAGCGGCAGGATTCCGAGCTGTGGCGCTATTGCGCGGCGATGCCGATCCCGGACAGCCTGCAATACAAGATCGATCATTTCCGCGCCCACGGTATGCTGGTGGCGGACGAACGCGAGCTGTTCGCCAATCCCAGCTGGATCGCGGTCTATCTGGGGCAAGGCATCATCCCTGCGCGCGCGCCCGCTCTGGCCGCGATGCGCGACAGCGTGCCGGTGGCCGAGCGTCTGGGTCAGATCCGGGCCGCCATGGCCGATGCCGTTGCCACCATGCCAAGCCACAGCGATTTCATCGCCCGCCACTGCGCCGCACCCCCAAGCGCAGCCTGATTGTTTCCCGTGAAACATCGGGCAAGGCGGCTCTAGCCGGGGTCTAAGCCTGGTCTGGACGCGGCGGGCTTCGCACGCGGCTGATCCTGACCCCCGCCAAGTTGCCCTGCAAATAGAAAAGGGCCCGCCATTGCTGGCGAGCCCTTCTTATAACCCTCATGCGACCCTAGGGCTTTGGCGTCAGAAGCTTTTGCGGATCGTCAGATTGAAAGTCCGTCCATAGGATTCATACCGGCTCGGGAATGTGCCGATGGTCTGACCGCCCGCGTTGAACAGATCGTTCTGCGTCACGAAAGGTTCGTTGGTCAGATTGAACACCTCGGCCAGGATGCCAAGCCCGTTCAGCGCGCTGCCCGGACGATCAAAGGTGTAGCCGATCTGCGCATCGAGGATCGTCTCCCCTTGCGAATCCGCGCCGCCCAGCGTGCCGGCAAAGTCCTGCACTTCCGACAGGAACGCCCCGCGATAGCGCGCCGCGAGCTTGGCGCGGAAGCCGTACTTTTCATAGAACACGTCCGCCGACCAGGTCACGTCGGAATAGCCCGGAATGGGAATGGAATTGCCGCCAACCGGCTCGATTTCCGCATCCGAATAGGTGATCGAGTAAAACCCGCCGAACCCGTCGAGCGCGTCGACGAGATCGCCGAAGCTCAGGCGCACCGTGCCTTCGACGCCGGTGATCGAACCGCTGGCAAAGTTGCTGGGCAGGTTGAACGTGCCCTGGGCAACCTCGGGATTGGTCACAAGGATCGCATCGCGTTCGGCCGTCTGGATCTCGCGGGTGAGATCACGCACGCCCGAGATGTTCGTGACCCAGTTTGACAGGTCCTTGTAGAACCCGGCCACGATGATCGCCGAACCGGGCGAGAAGTATTTCTCGAACGAGACGTCAAAGGCGGTTGATTCGTAAGGCCGCAACGCCGGATTTCCGCCACCCAGCGCAAAGCAGGTGAACGAGGGCGGGTTAAAGCCCGTCACCGAATCCGGCTGGTTGTCGCCATTGGCATCCGGGCAGGCAAGGCCCAGGCTCAGGTTCTGGTTCGCCGCCAGCTGATCCAGCCGCGCGCGGGTGATCGTCTTGGCCGCCGCGACACGGACGAAGGTGTCAGGCATGACTTCAAAGCTGAGGTTCATGCTCGGCAGCCAGTTGCCGTAGGTTTCGGTCACATCATTGATGAACCCGCCGCTGATCGTGCCGATCGACGATTGTTCGGTGTCCGAATAGCGCAGACCGATATTCCCGCGCACCGGCACCGCGCCGAGATCGCCGTCGATATTGGCCTGAATGTAGAAGTTGTGGATCTTCTCATCCACCACCCACTCGACATCGTCGGTTGCGCGCTGGAGCACATAGGTGCCGTCGGTCAGCAGCGAGGACGGATCATAGGCGATGATGTCCTGACCCAGCGAGCCTGAGTTCGTCCGCCCGATGATGGTGTCGGCCGGGATGGCCCGCGAGGAATTCACGAAGCCTGAGCCGGGACGCAGAAAGGTGCCGTTGTTGTCGAAATCCTTGGTCCGGTCGGTGTACAGCCAGCCTGCTGTGATCCGGTCGATGAAGCCGCCATCAAACTGCCAGAAGGCTTCGGCGCGAAGCTGGTGCAGCTCGTCGTTGATTTCCGGTTCGCGCAAGAAGCCGACCTGACCCCAGCCCCCCGGATCGGTCAGCAGAACCGCACTGGGATCGGTGTAATCGATCAGACCGTCGATGCTGTACTGGCCATCATCCGGGAAGGTGAAAGTCAGCGTATCCTGCGCGCCCGAACGGGCCGCGCCGGTGCCGGCATAGGATTCGTAATCGCGGTCGTTGCGGTTCAGCTTGGAATAGCCGTAATCGAGAACCACGCCGAGATTGTCGGTCGCCATCCATTCGAGGTTGCCACCGATCGCGAAAATTTCGGATTCGGCGCCTTCGGTATCGGTCCGCAGGATCGGCACCACGGCCGAATAGGTCGCGCTGTCCGCAAACGGCCCGCTGCCATTTACCGCGCCGACCTGCGCGCCGCTCCATGATGCGATCGGGGTTTCGGTGCCGCGGAAGATCCCGGAATCATTGGTGTCGGTGTAGAAGGAATCGATCGTCAACGAGAGGCTGTCGGTCGGCTCGAACTGCAGGCTGCCCGCGATCGAGGTGCGCTCAAACGTGCGGCTGACCACGCCCTGACGCGGGTTGTCGGCCGGGTAGATTACGCCGCCTGCGGTGGTCGCAACCTGGTTCTGGTTGGTCTTGAGCTCACGCGAGATATACTGCGTGGGGATCGATTGCACCGTGGCGCCCAGCGACCAACCAACTGTGCCGGCAGCGTTCTGATCGATGTAGGAGCCGAAGAAACGGTAGCCATCATCGGCAAAATCGGGGTTCAGCGATCCGTTGTCGTTGATGGTGTAGGTGCCCGACAGCGTGATCTGGCGCTTGGTCGAATCGAGCGGCTTGACCGTGCGCAGGTCCACCGCGCCGGCAATGCCGATGGCGGCCAGTTGCGCATCGCCGGTCTTGTAAACCACGGCCGAGCCGATCAGTTCGGACGGGAACTGATCAAATTCGATCCCGCGGTTGTTGCCCGCCGAAACGACTTCGCGGCCATTGAGCAGCGAGAGCGAGAAGTCCGGGCCAAGCCCGCGAATCGAGATTTGTTGCGAGCGTCCGCGCACACGCTGGGCCGTCACACCGGGAAGGCGGGCAAGCGAGTCGGCAATCGACTGATCGGGCAACAGGCCGATGTCTTCGGACGAGATCACTTCAACGATCGAGGTCGCATTGCGCTTGGCATCGAGCGAGGACTGGATCGACCCACGGATGCCGGTGACCACGATGGCGTTTTCATCCGCCTGACCTTCGGTGACGGCCGCAGCGTCCTCATCGGCGTCCTGCGCCATGAGTGGCGCGCCGGTAACGGCCAGTGCCAGACACGTTGCGGCTCCGCACAGCAGACGTGCGTTTGCATTGATCCCATTCGTTTTCATCAAAAGTCCCCTCCCGCAAGCGCTATTCAGCGAGCGCTTTTGCAGGTTTTTTCATAGCCGAACATGAACTGCAGGTAAATCGGCAAATGGCAGATCGATGACGAAGGCGAGAAAATCGCATATCCACGTTATTTTGCAGCAGTTTAGAACGACATCGGTAGTGGTTGACATAGGGAAACGGAGCGTCCTTTTGGCAAATTGTTGCCAGTTTGACACAGTTTTGCACGATGCCGCAATGCAGCATTCGCAAGCGCCGTCACAAATGCCTCGCCACGGTGGGCGTCGGGCAGCATATGGCAATATTTCGCCGGTTTTTCCGTATTATATTCATTCCTGATGGACTGCCAGCCGCAGTTTGATAGGCTCGCCAGCATGCCTCCCATGCCTCCCTTGCCTCTCAGCGCCCAGCAATCGCCGCCGCCCGGATGGGGAGTCTCGCTTGCGAATGTGCAGCATGAGACGTTTTCGACGGCTAATCATGCGCTTATCAGCGCAACCGGCTTCCTCGATGACCCTGACCTGGTCACATCGCATGCTGTTTTGCAAAAATTTGCAAAGCTGACGCCGCTATATCCCGGTGTGCGTGCCCCGCTGGATTCCGCCATCTGCCAGGCCTGGCTGATCCGGCTGTCCCCCTTGCTTGATCAGGGCTTTGGCCCGGCACGCAAGGGCTGGGAAATGGCGGCATGGTATTCGCTGGTGACGACGCCGCCTGGGGCCCTCGCCCCGATCCAGCGGCTGCCGCATGTCGACGGAACCGATCCCGATCAGATCGCGATGATGCTATACCTCCATCGCACCGGACACGGCGGTACGGCGTTCTTCCGCCACCGCTCGACCGGGCTCGAAGCCCTTACACAGCATGATTACCCGCGTTACGCCGCGGCCTTGCAAGCCGATGTGGCGCGCACAGGTCTGCCGCCAGCGGCCTACGCCACGGACGGCGCCCCGCATTTTGAACGCACCCATGCCGTGTCTGGTGCCTTCAACAGCGCGGTGTTCTACCGTGGCAACATCCTGCATAGCGGGGTGATCGACAATAGCGCGCCATTAAGTGCCGACCCGCGCGAGGGACGGTTGACGATCAACGCCTTCATCCGCCCGGTTGCGGCTTAAGGCGCACAGGAGAATGAGATGATGCAGCCAGAGGTCAGGAAACTTGTGATCGTGGGTGGCGGCACCGCAGGGTGGATCACCGCCGCCGCCTTCGCCCGCCTGCTGGGCGAACGCCTGACGATCGAACTGGTCGAGAGCGAGGCGATCGGCACGGTCGGCGTGGGCGAGGCGACGATCCCGCAGATCATCCGCCTGAACACGATCCTCGGCATTGACGAGCACGAATTCCTGCGTGCCACCTCAGGCACTTTCAAGCTCGGGATCGAATTCGTCGATTGGGGCCAGAAGGGCACACGCTACCTTCACACGTTCGGCGATACGGGGATGAACCTCGGCAACGTGGCGTTTCATCACTATTGGCGGCGCAGCGTGTCGGGTGAGGCGGCCCCCGATCCCAAGGGCCTGTGGAATTATTCGCTGCATCAGCAGGCGGCCGATCAGGCGCGGTTCGGCAAGCTGGACCGGCTCGGCAACACCGCGATGACGGGTCTTGCCTATGCCTATCACTTTGACGCCAGCCGCTATGCCACCTTCCTGCGGGCCTATGCCGAAAAGCGCGGCGCGACGCGCACCGAAGGAATCGTCAACCGGGTCGAACGGCACGGCGAAACCGGCGACATCACGGCCATAACCCTGAACAACGGCACGCGGGTCGCAGGCGATTTCTTCATCGATTGCACCGGCTTTCGCTCGCTGCTGCTGGGCGACGCGCTGGGGGTGGGTTACGAGGACTGGTCGCGCTGGCTGCCGTGCGACCGGGCCTTGGCTGTGCCAAGCGAGCGGCTCCCCACGCTGGTCCCCTATACCCGCGCCACGGCCAAGGATGCCGGCTGGCAATGGCGCATCCCCCTTCAGCATCGCACCGGCAACGGTCATGTCTATTCCAGCGGCTTCACCACCGATGATGCCGCTGCCGATGTGCTGATCAAAGGGCTGGAAACCCGCGCGCTTGGCGATCCGCGGGCGATCCGGTTCACCACCGGACGCCGGGAAACCTTCTGGGCGCACAACTGCGCCGCCATCGGCCTTTCGGGCGGGTTTCTTGAGCCGCTCGAATCGACCAGCATCCATCTGATCCAGTCTCATGTCAGCCGGTTGATCCAGCTGTTCCCGCGCGCGGGCAATCCTGCCCCGATGCGCGACGAGTATAATCGCCGCTGCACCGCCGAGTTCGCGCAGATCCGTGATTTCCTGATTCTGCACTATCACCGGACAGACCGCGAGGATTCGGACTTCTGGCGCTACTGCAAGCACATGGATGTGCCCGACAGCCTCACGCACAAGCTGGCGCTGTTTGCGGCGTCAGGCCGCGTGGGGCGCGATGCCGATGATCTGTTCCGCGAGGCGAGCTGGGTGCAGGTAATGCTGGGCCAAGGGATCGTGCCGGGCGATTATGATCCCATGGCCGATCAGATTGCGCCGGCACAACTCACCGAGTTTCTCGCCAGCCTGCGCGCGCTGATCGCGCGAGGCGTGGCCAGCCTGCCGACTCACGCGGATTATCTGAGGCAGCATTGCCCCGCTGACGAAGTCAGCGAGCTGGCGGCCTGACAGCGCGGCGCGGACCGGGGCAAAGCGCCCACGAAAAAGGGCGGCGCAGGTAACCTGCGCCGCCCCAATTCCATTACCACCCGAAGGCGGATACTTACTTCGACTGGGCTTCCAGATAGGCAACCAGGTCAGCGCGCTTCTGCGCATCCTTGACGCCGGGATAGGCCATCTTGGTGCCGGGCATGAAGCCCTTGGGATCTTCGAGGTATTCAAACAGAACATCCGAAGTCCAGACCACATCGCTGGCCAGATTGGCGTCCGAATAGCTGTAACCCGGGACCG
This sequence comes from Sphingomonadales bacterium, assembly GCA_009995225.1. Lineage (GTDB taxonomy): Bacteria > Pseudomonadota > Alphaproteobacteria > Sphingomonadales > Sphingomonadaceae > Erythrobacter. The sequence goes on from JAACPW010000005.1 coordinate 125,903, forward strand.
AACCCGATTCGCGGCCGACGATCTTGTGGAGCGACGGGCCAACGCGGTTCACGCCTTCATCGAACACATGGCATGTGCGGCAAGAAGCGAACACCTTTTCGCCAGCGGCGACATCAGTGGTGAAGCTGGCATATTCAAGCGTGGCACCATCGGCAGCAGCTGGGGCAGCAGCCGGAGCCGGCGTTTCGACGGCGGCCGTCGTTTCGGTGGCCGTCGCGGCCGGAGCGTCTGCCTGATTATTGGCACCGCCGCAGGCCGAAAGAGTCATCAGGCCCGCCATCGCGGCGGCGCCCATCAGGAAATTGGTCTTCATTGTCTTTTGTCCTCTGAACAACGTGTTCCTCCCGCATCCCAGCGGAACATAAACCAGAATTTCTGGCATGGAAAGCGGGACTTCGCACCGGGCGGCATCCCTCTCTTCATGCACAGTAGAGCGTTAATGCACCGGATCGCAATGGGTTTCATGGCCCTTCAGGAAAGATTGCCATTGCCGCCCCGGGCGCTATGGAACGTTTCATGTTCAAGACCCTGCCCTGGCACACCAAGATCGTCCTCGCCCTGCTGGCGATTCTTCCGCTGTATTTCCTGATCGCCGCATTCGGCACAAAGATCGGGATCTGGGGCTGGGAATTCGGGTTGCTCGTCATGACCTTCGCGGGCGGCGTGATCCTGCTCGGCATTGTCGCAGTGGCGGCGGTGATTTCGCTCATCATGGGTCTGATTGCCAAGCCCCGCCGCAATGCCGTGCTGGCGACAGCCATCATCGGCCTGCTGATACCGGGCGCGGTCTTCATCATGTTCACCGCCACGCGCGGCACGGCGGCAGACAACCCGATCCACGATGTCGCCACCAACACCGCCAATCCGCCGGCTTTTTCAGCCGAAACCATGACAGCCCGTGCGGAAGCTGACGCCAACCCGCTGAGTGATTATCAGGTGCCGATCGGCCAGTTGGAGCTGTATCAGGACGTCGCACCCGAACTGGCGATTAAATCGCACGCCCAGATCATCACTGACCGGTACGCCACCTTGCGCCCCCTGCCTCTGGCTGGGGCCAGCCGCGAAGATGCTGTCGCTGCTGTGGCCGCCGGGATGGGCAATATGGGCTTCAAAAACATCCGCACCGACGCCGCCACTGGAACGGTCGAGGGCGTGGCGACCAGCTTCTGGTTCGGGTTCGAGGATGATGTCGTAGCCGTGATCGGTGAAAACGAGATCAACTTCCGTTCGGTCAGCCGTGTGGGCCGCAGCGATCTGGGCGCCAATGCTGCACGAATCGCAGAACTGCGCGACTTGGTCGCATCGCAGATCGGCCAGCGGTAGGCTTTCGCCGGGGCTTCAGTCCCGAAAGGCAGCAACCGCCATCGCGCTGCGCTGGAACACGGTCAGCAAGCAGAGGCCCGCATAGGCATAGGCGATGACGCTGAACCACGCGGGCCACAGACACATGGCGATGAACACCGCGATGGTCTCTGTCCCTTCGGCAAGGCCGGTGGAATAGAAGAAGCTCTTGCGCCCATGCGCCTGCGTCTCCGCGCCGCGCTTGCCCGCAATCACCGCGAAGGCGAGGAAGCTCACGCCGGTCAGCACAAAGCTGGCCACTAGCACCAGCGCCGGCAGGGTGTTGGCGGGGCTGAGGATGCCGAAGCCGAGGGGCACGCTGACATAGAAGGCGAAATCGGCAACGATATCGAAATAGCCGCCGAGGTCCGATGGGCCGCGGGCGCGCGCCACCGCGCCGTCCAGCCCGTCGGCAAGGCGATTGGCGATGATCAGCGCCAATCCCCAGCCAACATGGCCCAGCGCAATCGCTGCCGCGCCGCCGAGGCCAAGCACAAGCCCGCTGAAGGTCAGCGCATTGGCCGTGACCCCCCGCCCCGCCAGCACGGCGCCCAGCCGGTTCAGAGGCGGATCGATCAGCGGTCGGAGGCGCGCGTCGAGCATCGCGTCAGACGCCCCAGCTCACCAGCCCGATCCATGCCCCCGTCATCGCGCTGGCAAGATTGCCGGACACCCAGCTTTTCATGCCCAGAGCGGCTGCCTCGGCGCGGCGTTCGGGGCAAAGCGTACCGATGGTGGATACCAGCAGCCCGACGCTGGCGAGATTGGCGACGCCGCACAGCGCATAGGTGACAATCAGCAAGCTGCGTGGCCCCAGCGTTCCTACGGGCAGCGCGGCTAGTTCGAGGAAGGCGACATATTCGTTGAGCACCGCCTTGGTGCCCATCAGCGCGCCCGCGGCCTGCGCCTCGCCCCAAGGGACGCCGAGCAGCCACATGAAGGGCGCCAGCACCCAACCCAGCAGCCGCTTCAGCGTCAGCGGATCGCCGTCGATCAGCGGCAATAACGCCAGGGCCATGTCGGTCAGCGCGACCAGCGCGAATACGGTGATGATCACCGCGATCACGGCAAGAAACAGCTGCATCCCGTCCATCGTGCCCTTGATGATGGCATCGATGCTGGATTCGTAACGCAGGCCCCCGCCTGCTTCGGCACCTTCGCTGTCGACCTCGGTTGCGACATCCTTGGCGTCGCCCGGCACCATCAGCCGCGCAATGAGGAGCGCGGCGGGGAGCGAGATCAGCGAGGCGGAGATCATGTGGCCGACCGCGTCCGGCACGGTGTCGCGCAAGGTGGTGGCATATAGGACCAGGATCGCGCCGCTGATGGTCGCCATGGTCAGCGTCATCATCTGGAACAGCTCGGTCCGGCTGATGCGCGCGAAATAGGCGCGGGTGACGAGCGGCGCTTCGACCACGCCGAGGAAGATGCTCGCCCCGCCGGAAAGGCCGACGACGCCGGATACGCCAAGGCTGCGGCGCAGCAGGAAGCTGAGGCCATTGACGATCCAGCGCAGCACGCCCCAATGCCACAGCACGGCGGCCAACGCCGAAAAGACGATCACCAGCGGCAGGATCTGGAACGCGATCACCAGCGGCGGCTGCGCACCGTCTCGCAAGGCGAAGGGCAGTTCTGCCCCGCCGAGGTAGCCGAACATATAGGACGAGCCCCTGAGCGTCGCCGTCTCTACCGCGCTGACCGCATCATTGACGAGGCCGATCGCCGCCCACACCCACGGCACACGCACGATCAGCACCGCCAGCACGCCCTGCAAGGCCAGCGCACCCGCGATCCAGCGCCAACCGGGGTGGCGGCCACGGTTTTCACTGAAAGCCCAAGCGATCCCGATCAGCACCGTGATGCCGATCACGCCGCGCAATTGATCGAACAGCTCCACGGCCGCCCTAGCCCCGCATCCATGCGTGATAACGTTCGACCCACTTCAGCAAGCCTTCGGGCTTGTGCGCCTTCTTCCAGTTGCCGGCGGCGAATTTGTTCGCTTCGGCCATGGTCGGATAGGAATGGATCGTGCCGAGGATCTTGTTCAGCCCGATACCGTGCTTCATCGCCAGCACATATTCGGCCAGCAATTCGCCCGCGTGCGCGCCTACGATGGTGACGCCGAGCACTGTGTCCTTGCCCGGCGGGGTCAGCACCTTGACGAAGCCGCGCGTCTCGCTCTCGGCAATGGCGCGGTCGAGATCGTCGAGGTCATAACGGGTGACTTCCACCGCGATCCCCTGCTCTGCCGCCTCACGCTCATTCAGCCCGACGCGGGCAAATTCGGGGTCGAGGAAGGTGACGGCGGGGATCACGCGGTAATCGGCCTTGAACTTGCGGAACATCCCGAACAGCGCATTGACGCTGGCATACCACGCCTGATGGCTGGCGACATGCGTGAACTGATAGGGGCCAGCCACGTCGCCTGCGGCAAAGATGTTGGGGAACTTGGTGGCGAGGAATTCGTCCGTGGTGACGGTCTTGTCCGTATCGACGCCGATGTCCTCCAGCCCGAACCCGGTCAGCCGCGCCTTGCGCCCGACCGCGACCAGCAGCACATCGAAGGGCACGCGCACTTCCTGTCCGCCGTTTTCCGCGATCAGAGTCTGGGCTTCGATCCGCACCGCCTTGTGGCCGGTGAGCACGCGCACGCTGTCACCTTCCAGCACCGCCTGCGCCAAGTCCGACACATCCGCATCCTCGCGACCGAGCAGCGCGTCCGACATCTCGACCTGCGTGACCTGCGATCCCAGCCGCGCGAGCGCCTGTGCCAACTCGCATCCGATCGGCCCGCCGCCCAGCACCGCCACCCGGCGCGGCGCTTCATCCATCTGCGCAAAGGCGTCCCACATTGTCTCGCTGGTGAGATAGCCGCTATTGTCGATGCCGGGGATCGGCGGCACCACAGGCTCCGCACCGCTGGCAATCACGATGCTGCGGGTGATGAGGCGCTGCGTGCCGCCATCGCGGCGCGCAATCTCGACGGTCCACGGGTCAATGATTTTCGCATAACCCTTGACCACATCGACGCCAAGATCGGTGTAGCGTTCGACCGAATCATGCGGTTCGATGGTCGTCACCGCGCCCAGCACGCGCGCGATCACACCGCGAAAATCCACATCCGGTTCGACGGGTCGCATGCCATATTTGTCTGCACCGCGCATCATTGCTGCCACCTTGGCGCTCTTGATCAGCGCCTTGCTGGGCACGCAGCCGGTGTTGAGGCAATCGCCGCCCATGTCCTTCGCTTCGACCAATGTGACGCGGGCCTTCACCTGCGCAGCGATATAGGCTGACACGAGCCCCGCCGAGCCTGCGCCAATCACGATCAGATTGCGGTCGAACTTTGCCGGGCGCTTGAACCCGGCATAAACCTTGCGGCGCTGCACCACGCCGATCACCAGCTTGGCCAACCACGGCGCGATGCCCAGCAGCACGAAGCTGCCCAGCACGCCCGGCGAGGCGATGCCCGACAGGCTCTCGATCTGCGCAAGCTGCGTGCCGGCGTTCACATAGACCGCCGTGCCCAGCAGCATCCCGATCTGGCTGACCCAAGCATAGGTCCAGGTGCGAATACGGGTGAGGCCCATCACCAAATTGACGACGAAGAACGGGAAAGCCGGGATCATCCGGAGGCTGAAAAGATAGAACGCCCCGTCCCGCTCGACACCTGCATTGATTGCCTTCAACCGCTCGCCAAAGCGCGATTCGATACTGTCGCGCAATACATAGCGCGATGACAGGAAGGCGAGCGTCGCCCCGAGCGTCGAAGCGAAGGAGACAAGGATCGTCCCCGTCACCAACCCGAACAGCGCGCCCGCCGCCAGCGTCATTAACGCCGCCCCAGGAAGCGAGGCCGCTGTCACCGCGACATAGGCAGCAAAGAAGCCCGCCAGCACAGCCACGGGATTTTCCGCGTAGAAAGCTTCCCACTGCGCCACGCCCTGCTTGATACCATCCAGGGTCAGATATTGGCCAAGGTCGAATACGAAATAGGCCGCGATCACGGCGGCCAGTGCGGCAAGGATGACGATTTTCTTCACAATTACTCCTTGCCCCGCCTTTCGGCCAATGACCACGCGCGGTTACCTCTTTTCGGCAAGCGCGGCGTATTTCGCAATCCAGCGTCGGTCGATGGCGTGCTTGAGCGCAAGCACCCAGCGCCCCTCGGCAGCCAAGGGCCCGTAGCTGGCAATCGCGCTGCCGTCGCCGGTGTTCATCAGGTAGAGGTTGTTCCAGCGCGGGCGATACTTGGCTCGTGGAGGCGCGCGCTCGGCAGCAGCGCGCAGGTTTGCGGCAAGCACGGGGCCGGCGAACACCGCATGGACACCCGAATGGGCCAGCGCCCGGTCCATGCGCGCAGCAACATCGCCTGCGGCAAAGATCGACGGGTGCGAGACCGACCGCTGGTGGGCGTCCACCGCAAGAAAGCCCGCTGGATCGGTCGCTACCCCGCTTTGCGCAACCCAGCCGGGCGCGGCGCTGCCGGTCGCGGCGATGATACCATCGACAGGTTCGAGCGATCGCCCGCCCGCCATCAGCGCGCCGCCCTGGATGCGCGCAGTGTCGGCAATCACCGCGATGCCCTGCCGCGCCAGGGCCCTGGCCACGCGGCGCTGCACGGCCGGGGCAAAGCCCGGGAGCACGCAGCCGCGCCCCGCTACCCCCCGCCCTGCCACAAGCGTCACTTCGGGCCGAACCTTCGCGTCCGCACGGTTGCGCAGCGCAAACGCCAGTTCCACGCCCCCTGCTCCGCCCCCTGCGACCACGATCCGCCGCAGCGCAGGCAAGGCCGTCAGACGCTCCACAAACACCCCGATCGGCCGCACGTCTATCAAACGCGGATCATCGCCGATCAGCGCCTCCCCCTGCCCCTCTCCACCGGTATCGAAGGAGACGATATCGTAGCGGATGGTGCTGCCAGATGCCGTGCGCACCACCCGCGCTTCAGGATCAAGACCTGCGCAGCGATCCAGCACAAGCGCCACGCCCGCGCGCGCCGCCAACGGAGCCAAAGCGACCAGCCCGTCATCCGCGCGATGCTGGCCCGCAATCCAGCCGGGCACCATTCCGGAATAGCGCAAGGTTGGCGCAGGCGTCAGCAGCACAGCTTCAACCCCGGTGGGAAGCCCGGCCTTGATCCAGTCCGCCAACACCGCGACATGGGCATGGCCGCCCCCTACCAGCAGCAGGCGAAGGGTATTCCCGGTTGTCGCATCCTGACCTGCCATAGGGCACATCTCATCGCGGATGGTTCAGCTATCCGCAAGCTTTGAACGCTAACGGAGCGGCAACACACCATTGCGACGCAATAGCGTGGCAATGGTGCTTATCTACAGGACGTTGCTGCATTATCTCGCACCGGAACCCCGCTCGGCCAGAATGATTAATCGCTTGCGGCGCGAAAATGTTGCAATAGACGCACGCACGATGGGGCTGGCGTTTTCCGGCCGGGCAAGGGATTGCCTGAATACAGGTTCGCAACGGAAAGGCTGCCATGGCAGGTGAAGGCCAAAATTACGGCTCACAGATTTCGCTGGTAAAGTTCTTCAGGATTTTCTTCGATATTCTGAAGCCCGAGGCGAATTTCTATTGGCTGGCCGCCGTGTATGGCATCGGCATCAGCCTGCTAAGCCTGGCGACGCCGATCTCGGTGCAGATGCTGATCAACACCATCGCCAACACCGCGCTCACTGCGCCGCTGGTGATGCTGTCGCTCACGCTGTTCGGCCTGCTGCTGATGTCGAGCCTGCTTTACGCGCTGCGCGTTCACCTGATGGAGATTTTCGCGCGGCGTTTTTATGCCCGCATGGTCGCCGAGATTTCGCTGATTTCGGTCTATGCGCAGAACCCCTTTTTCAATGACGAGAGCCGCGGCTCGTTGTTCAATCGCTATTTCGATGTGGTGTATGTGCAGACCGCCATCCCGATCCTGTTCATCGGGGGATTCACCACGCTGCTCCAGATCGCGGTCGGGTTTGTGCTGGTGTCGCTCTACCATCCCTATTTCCTCGGCTTTACGCTGATCATGATTGCGACGATCTGGATCGTATGGCTCACCTGGGGCAGCCGCGCACTGCGCACCGGGGTTGATGTCAGCCATGCCAAGCACGCCACGGCGGCGTGGCTGGAGACGATCGGCGGATCGAACGGCTTCTTCAAGTCGCAGCGCCGGATCGACTATGCGCTCGACAAGACCGATGATTTCACCGGGAACTACATCCGCCAACGCAAACGCCATTTCCGCCATCTGTTTTCGCAGACGATCGCCTTTCTGGTGATGTATGCCGCCGCCAGCGCGGTGTTGCTGGGCCTTGGCGGCTGGCTGGTCATCCAGAACCAGCTCACGCTTGGCCAGCTGGTCGCCGCCGAACTGGTATTGTCAGCGGCGTTTCTTGGGGTGGCGCAACTCGGCAGCTATCTGGGGTATTTTTACGATCTGTTCGCCGCGGTCGAGGAAATCTCGCAGTTCTATGATGTGGAACAGGAACAGCCCAAGGATGCCGACCCGATCGAGGGGTCCGACCACTCCATCGTGTTCAAGGGCGTGCGCGGCAAGGCGCGGCATGAAGAAGCGCAGTTCGATCTGGAAGTCTCCTCTGGCGCGATCATCATGGCCGCCGCCAGCCAGCATGGGGTGCAGCGGTTGTTCACCGATCTGCTCAAGATGCACGCCCTGCCCCAGTCGGGCTTTGCCACGCTGGGCGGCGTCGACATGAAGGCGATCGAACCGCACCATCTGCGCCGGAACATTCACGTTCTCGACCGGCCCAGTATTGTCGAAATGACGATCCGCGAATATCTCGCGCTCTCCTGCCCCGACACCGCGCCCCAGCGGATGATCGGTGCGCTGGAAACGGTCGGCTTGTCGCCATTGATGTCGACGCTGGAAAAGGGCCTCGATACGCCGCTGGCATCGACCGGATATCCGCTTTCCCCCGTCGAATTGCAGCAACTGAAACTGGCCAACGCGCTGCTGGAACGCCCCCGCATTCTGGTGCTGAGCCGGTTGTTCGACCTGCTCGACCCCGAACCCATCGAACGCGCGGTCACCGAATTGCGGGCGCAGGCCTATTCCACGGTGATCTACTTCTCCAACCGCCGCATCGATCTGGGGTTTGATCGCTTCCTTTATCTCGAAGCGCATCAGCAACGCTATTTCGCCACCTTCGAGGAATTCTCCGCTGCGATGAATCGCCCCGGCCCCTTCACCGGCGAAACGCTGACCACGGGAGGCGCTTGACCATGGCAACGCTCAAGGAGGACATGGCGCATTTCACCACGCTGGCGGCGATCAAGACACCGCAGGTGATGCGCGCGGTGTTTTTCATGCTGCTGACGGCGATCATCGTCACGCTCGCTTTCCTGATTTACGTGCCCTGGGTGCAGACCACCTCAGGCCGTGGGGTAGTGACCACGCTTAGTCCCAATGAACGCAAGCAGGACATCAACGCGCTGGTCCCGGGCCGGATCGAGGAATGGTATGTGCGCGACGGCAGCACGGTGAAAAAGAACGATCCGATCGTCCGCATTGCCGATATCGACCCGCGCCTGATCGAGCGTCTGCAGGCCGAACGCGGGCAGATGGTGCTGCAATTGCAGGCCGCCGAATCGGCGCTGGCCACCGCCCAGATTGACGAACGCCGCAGCCGCGAACTGTTCGAAGCCGGGCTCGCGGCACGGCGCGATTACGAACTGGCGCAGATCAAGGTCGCCGACATGCAGGGCCGCGTGGCCGCCGCGCAGGCCGATCTCAACCGCGCCGACACCAACATTGCGCGCCAATCCGAACAGATCGTGCGCGCCCCGCGCGACGGCTTTATCCAGAGCCTCAACGCTGGCGACGCCGCGACCTTCATCAACGCCGGCGATGTGCTCGCGACCTTTGTGCCCGAGGGGGCCGAGCGCGTAATTGAAATTTTCATCGACGGGCGCGATGTCGCACTCGTGCGCCCCGGTGACAGGACCCGCATTCAGTTTGAAGGCTGGCCCGCTGTGCAGTTTTCCGGTTGGCCTTCGGTCGCCGTCGGCACCTTTGGCGGCCGGGTGATCACCGTCGACCAGTCAGCGCAGGTCAACGGCCGGTTCCGCGTGCTGATCGCCGAGGACAAGACCGAACTCAACCGCTGGCCCGAAGAACGCTACGTGCGGTTCGGAGCGGCGGTGCAGGCATGGGTGCTGCTGGAAACCGTTCCGGTAGGCTACGAAATCTGGCGTCAGCTCAACAACTTCCCGCCGGAACTGCCCGCCGATCAAACGACCGGGTCAGCGAACGCCCCATGATGCGATGGCCGGATCTTGATCGGATGGGCACCCTGCTTGGCCCCGGCGCCTTGGCCGCTGCCGCGCTGCTGGCGCTCGTCCCTACGGCGGCCAGCGCACAAGATGTGGCGCCAGTGGGCGAACCGCTCGACATTGCACTCACCACCGGACCGTTGCTGCCGTCCGAGGTGCTGCGATCCTCCGCCCTGACCTTCCCCGCGATCCTCGAATCGTTCGAGCGGGAAGCCGCCGCGCGGTCGGATCAGCTGGCAGCCGACGGCGCCTTCGATCTGATGCTCAAAGGCGAATATTACGACCGCCTCACCGGCTTTTATTCGGGCGGCTTCGGCAAGGTCGAAGCGCGCCAGCCGCTGCGGCCCTACGGCGCGGAGGTGTTCGGTTCCTACCGCGTGTCCGATGGCACCTTCCCGACCTACGAAAACTACGATTACACCAATGCGCTGGGCGAAGCGAAGGTCGGCGCCATGTTCTCGTTATTGCGCAATCGCGACATCGACGCCCGCCGCTTCGCGATCGAAGACACGCGCCTTGCCGCCAACCAGGCGCGGCTTGATGTGCTGCTGGTGCAGTTGAACGTGCAGCACGAAGCCCTGCGCGCCTATTGGCGCTGGGTCGGCGCGGGCGCGGAAATCCGGGTGTTCGAGGAACTGCTGGAAATTGCCGAAGCGCGCCAGATCGGCCTCACCCGCGAAGTCAACGAAGGCGCCCGCGCGCGGATCGCCCTGACCGAGAACGAACAAAACCTGCTGCGCCGCCGTTCCTTGCTGGAGGAAGCCCGGCGCAATTTCCGGACGGCGGCCAACTCGCTGGGTTTTTATCTGCGCGGGACCGACGGGCAGATGGTGATACCGACACGCGAAATGCTGCCCGACCTGGCGCGGCTGGGGCCGATTGTCCCGATCCAGCAGCTTGTGGCCACACCGCTGAATGCGGTGATCCAGTCCCGGCCCGAGTTGCAAGACTTCAGGCTGGCACTGGAACGGGCCACCAACAAGGTCGCGCTGCGCCGCAATGATCTGGAACCTTCGCTCAACGCCAGCGTCGAGTTATCACGCGATTTCGGACAGATCGGCCCCGGCGGCGAAGGCTTCGATTCGACCGACACCGTTGTCGGTCTGACATTCTCCGTGCCCTTGCAGCGGCGCACCGCACGCGGCGCTGTGCAGCGAGCCGAGGCCGAATTGCGCGAAACGGAGCTACGGCAACGCCGCATCACCGATCAGATTTCGACCGAGGTCAGCAACATCCTCGCCGATCTTACCGCAGCAGTGAAGCTTGCCGAACTGGCCGATGCCGAAGTTACGCAGGCGAACCGGATGGTGCAGGCCGAACGCACCCGTTTCCGGCTGGGCGCGGGTGATTTCTTCCTTGTCAACGTGCGCGAAGAAACCGCCGCCAACGCCCAGATCAGCGCCATCCGCGCCGAGCTTGCCGGACGGCTGGCAGAAGCGAGCTTCAACGCGGCGACGATGAACCTGGGTGCGCTGGGGCTGGAATAGCAGGATCAGCGCACAGTGAAGTCGAACACCCGTGCGCCTGCAACCCCGCCTGACAGGCCCGGCCCTGCCCCGCCTACAAGTGCGAAGAGGAAACCATATTCACCCGGTGCAAGGTCAGTATCGGGCGTAATCTTGTAAACATAGGGGACGATCTGCTCGTAGCTGAAAGCGATCCGGTCCTTGTCCATCACGCCGGTCTTGGAGCCGGCAATGTTGAGACTGCCCACCCGCGCTTCGCGCCGGTCCTTCTTTTCCATCAACCCGACCAGCGACAATTCGTTGGGGGTGATCACCGCATTTCCAAATCCGGTCGAGAAGATGGCCGACTGGTTGCCGCCCGGCGGATCGAAGAAGACAAAGAAGGTGGGCCTGCGCTTGGTTGTTTGCGCCTGTGCCGTCTGGCCCGGCAGCACAGCTTTCAGACTGGCCGAGGCAATCCCGCCGGTGAAGGCATAGCCGAGAATTCCTCCGGTCTTGGTCTGGGTCGATGCAATGGGATCGATCTTGCGCGCACGCGGTTGGGGAGATGTTTCGTCGAGAATGTAAAAGCCCGGCGTGTGCGGCACCTTGGGATCGGGCGAGGTGTCATCATACTTGGTCGTGCCACTTGCGCTTTTGACCATAGCCGCGATCACCGGGCTCGGCACACCCTTGGCCCGCAGGGCGAGCAGGGTTTGTGTGTCGATGACAAAGTCGCCATCGCTGGCCTCGATCTTGGCGATCACCGCCTCCTCGCCCAGGCCTGCCTCCAGTAACATGACGACATCATCGTTGCGGAGCGTCTCAGCCTGAGCAGCGCCCGCCACGCACAACGCCGCGGCAGCCGCGATGCAGCGCAATTCTCTCGAAAATTTCATTAGCCCCTCCAAGTGGACAGCACGTATCCGGCAGCCACAAGAAGCTTACTGCGATAAACTCAGGCGCCGCACAAGTGGCTTGATCTTGCGTCAGAATTTCCCTCGCAGCGCCTGATAGGCGGCAGCGGTTACGGTGTTGGCCAGATTGAGCGAGCGGATCACGTCTGACCGCATCGGCAGGTGGACGATGCGGTCAGGGTGACGGTCGATCACGCTGCGCGGGATGCCCTTGGTCTCCTGCCCAAAGACAAGCATCGCATCATCGGGATAGTCCGGCTCGTAAAAACTGCGCGCGCCGAATTCCTCGAACAGGAACAATTGGTCAGGGCGCGGGGCGCGCTCGCCGATGAACGCATCCCAGCTGGCATATTCGGTCAGCTTCACATGCGGCCAGTAATCCAGCCCCGAACGCTTCACGCGCTTGTCCGATATGTCGAAACCGAGCGGATGGATCAGGATCAGTTCCAGCCCCAGCGCCACGCAGGTGCGCCCGATGGCGCCGGTATTGCCGGGGATTTCAGGCTGGATCAGGATGATCGATGCCATCGGTCCTGTTCAGGCGGCGGTGCCAAGGATGCGGCTTGCGCGAACATAGCCAAATTCGCCCTCACCGGACCATGCTTTCCCGTTGGGATAACGCAGTTCGATCCCTTCAAGCGCGGTTTCATCGATCAGACACGCATTGCCCCCCATCACGACATCCCCATGCTTGCGAACGGCGGCAGCGGTCAGGCGGAAATGGGTGGTAGATCCGCAGCCGGTACAGAAATGAACATCGACGCCCGGCTCCGGCTTATCGTGGCGCCGATAAGTGGCGGTTTGACCGGTGACAGTAACCTCGGACGGCGCGAAATACCCCCAATGGGCGCCCGATTTGCGGCACAAATCGCAATTGCAGGCGTGAATAAAATCAGGCTTTTTGGTCGTCAAAAGCCTGACACCGCCGCAAAAGCACGCGAAGGTCATTAGCCCAGCTTGGCCTTCAACAGCTGGTTGACCACGCCCGGATTGGCCTTGCCGCCCATCGCCTTCATCGTCTGGCCGACGAAGAAGCCGAACAACGCTTCCTTTCCGCCGCGGTACTGTTCGACCTTGTCGGCGTTGGCGGCGATGATCGCGTCGACGGCGGCTTCGATGGCGCCCGTGTCGCTGACCTGCTTCAGACCTTCGGCGTCTGCGATTTCAGCAGGATCGCGGCCGGTCTTGAGCACGATCTCGAAGATCTCCTTGGCCTGCCCGCCGCTGATCTCGCCCTTGTCCTGCATCGCGAGGATGCTCGCCTGTGCGGCGGCCGTGGCATTAGCGGGGTCCGCTTCATCGCCCAGCGCCTTTATCACGCCCGGCGCGACCGAGAGCGACCAGTTGGCGACCTGCGTGGCGACTTTGGCTTGATCCTTGCTAATGACCTTCGCGGTTTCGGCCAGCAGGGTTTCAAAGCGCGCAAAGGTCTCAACCTCGGCGGTCAGCTCGCGGGCATTGTAAGGTGTGAGGCCCAGCACGTCGGTGTAACGTGTGCGCTTGGCGTCCGGCAATTCCGGGAGCGACGCACGGCATTCGGCGAGGAAATCCTCTTCCAGCATCAGCGGCAAGAGGTCGGGATCGGGGAAGTAGCGGTAATCATGCGCATCTTCCTTCGACCGCATCGTGCGCGTGGTGCCGGTGCCCGGATCGAACAGGCGGGTTTCCTGCACGATTTTCCCGCCGCTCTCCAGCACATCGACCTGCCGCATCGCCTCATGCTCGATCGCCTGCATGACGAAGCGCACCGAATTGACGTTCTTGGTCTCGGTCCGCGTGCCCAGCTCCTCGCCCGGACGGCGCACAGAGACATTCACGTCGGCGCGCATCGAGCCTTCTTCCATATTGCCATCGCAACTGCCGACATAGCGCAGGATCGCGCGCAGCTTGCGCACATAGGCCCCTGCCTCGGCGGGCGAGGCCATGTCGGGGCGGCTGACGATTTCCATCAGCGCCACGCCCGAACGGTTGAGGTCGACATAAGACATGGTCGGGTGCTGATCATGCATCAGCTTGCCCGCGTCCTGTTCGACGTGGATGCGCTCGATCCCGATGATCTTGTCTGCGGCAATTCCGGCCTTCTCGTCCGCTTCGATCAGCAACTGCCCCTCGCCCACGATGGGGTGGTAAAGCTGGCTGATCTGGTAGCCCTGCGGCAGGTCGGCGTAGAAATAATTCTTGCGGTCGAACCGGCTCCACGCATTGATCTGCGCTTCGATTGCCATGCCGGTGCGCACCGCTTGGCGGATGCATTCGCGGTTGGGCACGGGCAGCATCCCCGGCATCGCGGCATCGACAAGGCTGACCTGCGAGTTCGGCTCCGCGCCAAATTCGGTCGACGCGCCGGAAAACAGCTTGGACCGGGTGCTGATCTGCGCGTGGACTTCAAGGCCGATCACGACCTCCCATTCACCCGTGGCACCCTGAATGCAGTAGTTGCTCATTTCGTTTCCTCGTCACTCTCGCTGGCGTCACGCGTGTCGAAGCGCATTTCGCCGTGATCGACGTTCTTCCTGACCCAGTTGGCGACCATGAAAGTCACCGGCACCGCGAGGGCGATGCCGATCCCGGCAAGCCATAGCGGCAGGTCGGCGTTCACCACCACTTGTCCGGTTTCGCCGTGAAGTCTGCGCGCTGCTGGATCGCGAGGCCCGCGTTCAGCACGCTCTGCTCGTCGAAAGGACGGCCGACCAGTTGCAGGCCCAGCGGGAGGCCATCGGCATTGATCGTGGCAGGCACGCTCATCGCGGGCAGGCCCGCCAGGCTGGCGGGGACGGCGAAGACGTCGTTGAGATACATCGTCAGCGGGTCTTCGTTCATCGAACCCAGCGGGAAGCTGGCGGTCGGCGTGGTCGGCGCGAGGATCACGTCGCACTGTTCAAACGCGCGCTCGAAATCGCGGGCGACCAGTGCGCGGACTTTCTGCGCCTGCGTGTAATAGGCGTCGTAGAAACCGGCGGATAACACATAGGTGCCGATCAGGATGCGGCGCTTGACCTCGTCGCCGAAGCCCGCGGCGCGGGTGGCGGCGTACATATCTTGCAGCCCGCTGCCATCGGGCAGGTCGCGCAACCCGTACCGGACCCCGTCATAGCGGGCGAGGTTGCTCGATGCTTCGGCGGGGGCGACGATGTAATAGGCGGGCAGCGCATATTTGGTGTGCGGCAGGGAAACATCGACGATCTCGGCGCCAGCGTCCTTGAGCCATACCTTGCCCTGCTCCCACGAATCGAGGATCGCCTGATCGGTGCCCTCCATCCGGTATTCGCGCGGGATGCCGACCTTTTTGCCGCGCAGATCGCTGTTCAGCGCCGCTTCCCAATCGGGCACGGGCATATCGAGGCTGGTCGAATCCTTGGGATCGAACCCGGCCATCGCGCCCAGCATAATCGCGCAATCTTCGACCGAGCGCGCCATCGGCCCGGCCTGATCGAGGCTCGATGCGAACGCGACCACGCCCCAGCGCGAGCAGCGCCCATAGGTCGGCTTGATGCCGCAGATGCCGGTGAAGGCGGCGGGCTGGCGGATCGAACCGCCAGTGTCGGTGCCGGTCGCGGCGGGCGCGATGCGCGCGGCCACTGCCGAAGACGAACCGCCCGAAGACCCGCCCGGCGACATGGCGGCATTGCTGCCCGCCTTCTTCCACGGGGAAGCGACATTGCCGAAATAGCTCGTCTCGTTCGACGATCCCATCGCGAACTGATCGAGGTTCAGCTTGCCCAGCATGCCTGCGCCCGCGTCCCACAGTTTCTGCGACACGGTCGATTCGTAGCGGGGCGTGAAGCCTTCAAGGATGTGACTGGCCGCGGTGGTCTGCACGCCATCGGTGGCGAACAGATCCTTCATCCCGATCGGCACACCTGCCATCGCGCCCAACGGTTCGCCAGCAGCGCGCTTCGAGTCCACCGCGTCGGCGGCGGCGAGCGCGTAGTCGGGCGTAGTGACGATGAAAGCGTTGAGCGCAGCCGCATCGGCAACTGCAGCGTTGAAGGCCGAAGCGACTTCGCGCGCGGTGAAATCACCCTTCGCCACGCCGTCACGGATGTCTTTCACGCCAAGATTGGTCAGGTCAGTCATGCTATTCGATCACTTTCGGAACACCGAAGAAGCCGTGCTCGGCGGCAGGCGCATTGGCGAGGACATCGCCCTGGCGGCCCCCGCCTGTCAGCGGATCGGCGTCAATCACGTCATCGCGCAGGCGCAGCGTGTTGGGGATCACCGCCGCCATCGGCGCGATCCCGGTCACGTCCACTTCGCTGAGCTGCTCAACCCATTGGAGGATGCCGTTCAGTTCCGGCACCATCTGTTCAAGCGCGGCGTCATCCATCTGGATACGCGCAAGGCTGGCAATCTTGGCAACGGTTGCCTTGTCCACTGACATGGTCCGACCGCCCCTTACTGGCCGGGCTGCGGTAGGGGTGCTGCACCGGGGCCCGCACTGGGTGCCGCGCCCGGCGCACCACCAGGCGCGCCGCCCATCTGCGACTGCATGGTCTGCTGCAGAATCTGCAAATTGCGATCGAACGTTGCGCGGCTCATGATGTCCGTCACTTCGATTTCGAACTCCAGATCGGCATTGGCCGGCAGCGGGCTTCCCGGAGGCGGGGCCGCGCCATAGGCGAGATCAGCAGGGATGAAGAACGTGTACTTGCCGCCCTTCTGGACCTGCTGGAGGCCCTGGAAGAAGCCGGGTACGGTCGCGCCTTCCTCAAGCGGGAACGGGGTCCCTTCGGGGAAGAGACCCTGCACTGGCAAAGGAATGTCCTGCGATTCGTCGAACACCGTGCCATCAGCAGCAAGCTTGCCCTTGTATTTGACCCACACCACTTCCCCGATCTGCGGGTTCGGGCCACTGCCCGCCACTTGCGTCTCGACATTCAGGCCGCGCGGAAGGGCGGCCCAGGCCAGCCCTGCACCCACCAGAACGGCCAGGATCACGCCGATCCACAGTTTGGTCAGCGACCCCTTGGCAACGGGCTTGATCGGAACGCGGGTAATCTCGGTCATGAATACGGTCCTGATGGGCGGCGCTCTAGTGCCGGAAAATGACGGCAAAAGGGCGCGGGAATAAGCCGCGCCCTGATGACTGATCGGAAAGGGGGATTCAAGCGGCTTGCGCAAGCGCAAAGCCGCTTGTCGACGGGATTACTTGCTCCCGTCACGCTCCAGACGCTTGCGCTCCATCTTGCGGGCGCGGCGCACAGCAGCAGCCTTTTCACGAGCGCGCTTTTCGCTGGGCTTTTCGAAATGGCGACGCAGCTTCATCTCGCGATAAACGCCTTCGCGCTGCAGCTTCTTCTTGAGCGCGCGCAGGGCCTGATCGACATTGTTATCGCGAACCATGATTTGCATAAACGAAGACTACCTCATGTATCAAAAACGCCAGAGCCCGCCCGAATCACGCGGGGATACGCGATGAATTTCAAATGGAACGTGGGCGATTCCCATGGGGATCCGCCCTTCAAACCGCGCCGCATTAGGCCAACAGGCGCAAAATGGCAAGCCGTGACCGTACAATCCTTCGCACATTGACAGCGCAGCCGCGCTAGGCAGAGCGCCCCGCCCTCGCTATGGCCGGGCTATGGCCGCTGAAATATCCCCTCTCTTGGCAACCCTCAACGTCGCCATTGGCGGGGCGGCGGGGTCTGTGCTGCGCTATCATGCTGGTCGTCTGGTGACCCATTGGGCCGGGCCTGACAACGCCTTTCCGTGGGGAACGCTGGGCGTCAATATCCTTGGCAGCCTGATGATGGGGGCGCTGATCGGCTGGCTCGCGCGCGGCACAACGGCAGACCAGAGCGCCGAAAGCATCCGCCTGCTGATCGGGGTCGGTCTGCTGGGCGGGTTCACCACTTTCAGCGCCTTCAGTGCCGAACTCGTCACCATGCTCCACCGCGGGCAGGCCATGCTGGCGATCGGCTATGCTGCCGCATCGCTGGCCGCCGGCATGGCGGCAATCATCCTCGGCCTCGTCGCCGCACAGAGTGCATCATGACCGATATTCCGACCGAGCTTCCCGCCGACAACGTCCGCCAGTTCACCGTGAGCGAGGATGACGATGGCATCCGGCTCGACCGCTGGTTCAAACGCAACCTGCCGCTGATCGGCTTTGCCACGGTGTCCCGCTGGGCGCGCACCGGGCAGATCCGCGTCGATGGCAAGCGTACCAAGCCGGAAGACCGGCTGGAACAGGGTCAGGTGCTGCGCGTGCCCCCCGGCGGTGAGGACGCCCCGACCGCGAAGAAAGCCGTGCCGCGCACCCGCACCCTCAGCCCGGAGCAGATCGCCGAGGCCAAGGCCATGGTGATCCACGAGACCCGCTCCGCGATCGTGCTCAACAAGCCTCCCGGCCTTGCCACGCAGGGCGGAAGCAAGACCACCAAGCACGTCGACGGCCTGCTCGATGCCTTTGTCGAGACCGAAAAGACCCCGCGCCCGCGGCTAGTTCACCGGCTCGACAAGGACACCTCGGGCGTGCTGCTGATCGCGCGCACGCCGGGCGCTGCGGCGAGCTTCTCCAAGCGATTCGCCAGCCGTTCGGCGCGGAAAGTCTATTGGGCGCTGGTGGTCGGCAATCCGGCGTTATCCGAAGGCGTGATCGATGCAGCCCTCGCCAAACAGCCGGGCACGGGCGGCGAGAAGATGCATATCGACGAGGAAAACGGCGCGGCGGCCAAGACCCGCTACCGCGTGGTCGACCACGCCGGAGAGCGCGCCGCCTGGGTCGAACTCGAACCGCTGACCGGGCGCACCCACCAGTTGCGCGTCCACATGGCGGCGATCGGCCACCCGATCGTGGGCGATGGCAAGTATGGCGGGCCGGATAGCTTCCTCACCGGCGCGGTCAGCCGCAAGATGCACCTGCACGCGCGCCGCCTGATCATCTCCGAACCCAAGACAGTGGAAGGCACGGGCGGCAAGCTCGATGTGACCGCCGAACTGCCGCCGCACTTTGCCATGAGCATGGAGGTGCTGGGCTTCGATCAGGGTCTGTCGGATGCATCCCCGATGGGCGACGAAGCCCCCGAACGCACGGGCGAGGAAAAGAAGCAGGCCGCCCGCCGGCATTTCAAGCAGGCCCGAAAGGAGGCCCGCAGCCCGCGGCGTTCACGCGGCGATGCGGACAAGCCCAAGGCGAAGTCCGGCGCCAAGGGTAAGCCTGCCAAGCCCGCTGGCAAACCCGCCGCCAAGCCGGCTGCGAAAGCCGGTGCCGGCAGGGCGAGGCCCGCGCCCAAGGGACCGGGACGAAAGCCTGCGCACTGATGCATCCCAATCCGCTATTTCGCTGTGACGATGCCGCCGCCGACGCCGATCTGGTGGACCGGATCGGGTTCGGCATGGTGTTCGCCGCCACGCCCGATGGCCCGCGTGTCGCGCACACGCCGCTGCTGATGCGCGGCAATGATACGGTGCAATTCCATCTGGCGCGCAGCAATGCGCTCGCCCGGCGCCTCGACAGCGGCCCCGCGCTGATCGTCGTCAACGGGCCGGGCGCCTATGTCAGCCCGCGCTGGTATGACGATCGCGACACCGTGCCGACCTGGAACTATGTCGCGCTGGAGCTCGAAGGATCGGTGCGGCGGATGGATGATGCGGGTCTCGAAACCTTCCTGCACGCCGCCATCACCCGTCACGAGGAACGCCTTGAAGGCAAGCCGTGGCGGGCCGAGGAATCCTCGCCCAAGGTGTGGGACGGGCTGTTTCGCGGCATTATCGGCTTCGAGCTCTCCATCACCGCTCGGCGACCGACGATGAAACTGTCGCAGAACAAATCGCCCCAAATGCGCGCGCGGATCGCCGAAGGTCTCGCTGACGCCGGGGCCAGCGCGCTTGCCGACTGGATGCGGGGCGCTGCGGCATGAGGCTCGCGGTGTTCGATTGCGACGGCACGCTGGTCGACGGGCAGGCGGATGTTTGCTGGGCGATGGAACGCGCCTTCACCCGCGCAGGTCTGGAAGCGCCGGACAATCAGGCCGTGCGCCGGATCGTTGGCCTCAGCCTGCCTGCCGCCGTGCGCAGCCTCGCCCCTGACCTCAGCGACGATCAGAACCGCGCCGTGACCGAATTCTACCGCTCCAGCTTTCGGGGGCGGCGCGAGGAAGGGCTGCTGGACGAACCCTTGTATGATGGCATCGCCGCCATGCTGCGCGATCTGCATGCCGCAGGCTGGAGTCTTGCGGTGGCGACCGGCAAGTCCGACCGTGGGCTGGCCGCGTGCCTTGCCACCCATGGCATCGCCGATTTGTTCGTCTCGCTCCAGACGGCAGACCGCCACCCATCAAAGCCGCACCCCGCGATGCTGGAGGCCGCCCTGTTTGAGGCCGGCGCGCTGCCGGGACAGGCGGTGATGATCGGCGATACCAGCTTCGATATGCTGATGGCGCGCAGCATCGGCGTGGCGGCGATCGGGGTCGGCTGGGGCTATCATGGCACCAATGAACTGCTCGCCAGCGGCGCATCCCGCGTGGTGGAAACCGCCGCTGCGCTGCGATCCGCGCTGGAGGAGGCTTTGCCATGAGCCAGTCCGACCGCGAGATTGCCAAGGCGCGGGCCGATACCCGGGCGCGCAACGGCTTCATCATCATCAATGTGGTGCGCTTCGGCGGGGTCGCGATGGTGATGCTGGGCTTTGCCATCGTGCGCGGCGTGATCGACCTGCCCTACGCGGTAGGGGTGGTCATCGCAGTGCTTGGTTTCTTTGAAGTCTTCTTCCTGCCGCGCTTTGTCGCGCGGCGCTGGAACGCCGGAGACAGGACGCACAGATGATTCGCCGGTTCTACAATGATGTCACGCTCGGCGCGCAACCGGGCGGATGGCAGGTTCTGCTGGACGGGCGCGGGGTGAAGACCGTGGGCGGCGAGCCTCAGATCTCCCCGACCGTGGCGCTGGGCGAGGTGCTGGCGGCCGAATGGCGGCGGCAGGGCGAGAAAATCGACCCGGCCAGTCTGCCCCTGCGTGACATGACCGACTACGCCATCGATGTGATCGCCCCCGATCCTGCGGCAAAGGCGCGTGGTCTTGTCGCCTATGCCGAAACCGATACGCTGTGTTACCGCGCCGATCCCGACGCTGCGCTCTATGCGCGTCAACAGGAGGTTTGGGAGCCGCTACTGGCGGGTTTCGAGGCTTCGCACGACATTACGTTCGTGCGCGTCAGCGGGGTGGTCCACCGCCCGCAGCCAGCTGCGGCGCTGGCTGTGCTGGAAACACGATTGCTGGCATTCGACGCTTTCACGCTGGCCGCTGTCGAGACGATGACGACGCTGGCCGCATCGCTCGTTACCGCGCTGGCCGCACTCGAAGCGCGGGGCGAGGACGAGCCGCGCGCGCTGTGGCAGGCGGTGTGTCTGGAGGAGGAATGGCAGGCCGACCTGTGGGGCCGGGACTGGGAAGCCGAGGAACGCCGCGCCCGGCGCGAGGCCGATTTCCTGCGCGCCTGCGCTTTTGCCCGGCTGGCCGGAGCGAATTAACCCGCCGCGACCCAATCCGCGACATCCGCCGCGACCGTGTTCGCCGCCGCATTCAGGGCCGTACCAACGGCCCGCGTCTCTGCCGCCACACCGGTTTCGCGAGCCTCGAACCGGCGGGTGGTGACCGTGCCGTTTTCACCGATCCGCACGGCGTCAAACCGAACCACGGCGGCTGCGCTTTGCGCATCATATCCCATTTCGATCAACGTGCCGCGCAATGTCACCGTCGCCAGCGTTGCCGTATCGTCGCCATCGACCACCAGCGCCGCGCCGCGTGAACGGATCGTTTCGCCCACCAGCCGCCGGAACAGACGCGCGGGCTTTTCCACCCAGAACGCCTCTTGCAAATAGGCCAGCTCGGTATCGCTTACCGCCACCGGCACGCGCAGCACATCAAGCTTGGCCGGGGTGTCGAAATAGAGCACCGCAATCACCGGCCGCGCTTCGCCAGGGGCGACACCGGGTCCGGCCGGCGCGGCAATGGCGGGGCTGAGCGTCAGCAGGCTCTCAGGCGGCTCGCCGCCCAGGCTGATGCAGCCGGACAGGGCCAGCAACAACGGGGCCAGCAGCAACGGGGCAGACAGAATCGGCCGGGTCAGGAAGGTCATGGAAACGGTCATCCTCATTTCGGCTTGTAGTCAGGCAGCGACTGTCCGCCCACCAAGGCGCCAGCGCCTTCGCTTTCGAGCTTTTCGGTGATCGCGCGCAGCGCACGGCTGGTTGCACGCAGATCCTGCAAGGTCACTTCGGCATTGGGAAGCGTGCTGGTGCGCAACTGGCGCACGGCAGGCCGGGTATCCTCCAGCGTTGCAGATAGCGAAGCGAGCGCGGTATTCGCCGATTTCAGCGTCGCGCGCAGTTCACGCGTCAAAGGCTTGCCTTCGTCATTGAGCAGCGAATCGGTAGTCAGCACCAGCTTTTCGGCGGCATCCAGCGTCTCGTTGAATTCCTGCATGGTGACGCGGAATTCCTTGAGATTGGCGGACAGTTCGGGCGCAGCGTCGGCCATCCCACTGGTCAGGCGGTTGGTATTGCGCAGGATCCCGGCCAGTTCCTGCTGGTTATCGGGGCCCAGAATGGTGTTCAGCTGCTCCGTCAGCGTCGCCAACCGTTCGAGCAACAGCGGCGCATTCGCCACGATTTCGCCAAAGCCGCCGCGCCCCGGAGGGATGACAGGGCGGCCTTCGGGGCAGGCCGTGGTTTCGCATGTAATCGCCGGATTGTCCTTGCGCGCGCCATCCAGCAAAATGGTCGAAACGCCGGTAAAGCTCGCCTGGATGGTCGCCTGGGTGCCCACCAGGATCGGCACATCTTCGCCCACCTTGATCCGCACGCGCACGAATTCAGGATTGTCCTTGGCCAGTGCAATT
Organism: Sphingomonadales bacterium; assembly: GCA_009995225.1. Classification (GTDB taxonomy): domain Bacteria; phylum Pseudomonadota; class Alphaproteobacteria; order Sphingomonadales; family Sphingomonadaceae; genus Erythrobacter. The sequence goes on from JAACPW010000005.1 coordinate 148,741, forward strand.
TCTGTGACCTGCCCCACCGGAACACCGGCAAAGCTGACCTGACTGCCTTTGGCGAGGCCGGTGACCGACTGGCCGTAGAAGATGTCGAATTCATCCTGCTTGCCTTCGCCCAGTCGGGCGATCCAGACAATGAATGCGGCCAGCGCCGCCAGCAATACCAGCGTCACCGCACCGACCCACAGATGATTGGCTCTGGTTTCCATGTGCGTTTCCTATGCCGCCCGCCGGGCGCAGATGTCCAACATTCTCTTGCTCTTGACCCGGATCATGCCTCGCCCCGCAGATGCGCGTCGTGCGCGCTGCGGCCGCGCGGACCACCGAAATATTCCTCGATCCACGGATGGCCGGTGGCGATCAGTTCGGGAATCGTGCCCACCGCAATGATCTTTTTCTCCGCAATCACCGCCACCCGGTCGCAGATTTCGTAAAGCGTATCGAGATCATGGGTTATGAGAAACACCGTCAGCCCCAGGGTTTCCTTCAATTCGCGGGTCAGCCGGTCAAACTTGGCCGCGCCGATCGGATCGAGGCCTGCGGTCGGCTCGTCAAGGAACAGCAGTTCAGGATCGAGCGCCAATGCGCGGGCGAGGCCGGCGCGTTTTTTCATGCCGCCCGAAAGCTCGGACGGGTATTTCGCGACCGCACTTTGGGGCAGTCCGGACAGGATCACCTTGTACCGCGCAATTTCGGCCCGCAGCGCAGGATCAAGGTCCGGGTAGAACTGCTTGATCGGCACCTCGACATTTTCGCCCACCGTCAGTGTCGAAAACAACGCGCCGCCCTGAAACAGCACGCCCCAGCGGCTGCGGATGCCGGTTTCGCCATTGGGATCCTGATCGCTGAGATCGGCGCCCAGCACCTCGATCCGGCCCTCCTGCGGCCTTTGAAGGCCGATGATCGAGCGCATCAGCACCGACTTACCTGTGCCGGAGCCGCCCACAACGCCCAGAATCTCACCACGCTTGACGGTCAGATCCAACCCGTCGTGCACGGCAAAATCGCCAAAGCTGTTGACCAGCCCTTCGACCACGATCGCCGGACCGGCGTGGTCGGGATGTTCATTCATTCGCATCAGGCCGCCTACCCCCACCCGATTTCGGTGAAGAACACCGCGAAGAACGCGTCGATCACGATCACGGCAAAGATCGCCGAAACCACCGCCATGGTGGTGCGGCGCCCGATTTCCTCGGAGTTCCCCTCTACCTGCATGCCGTGATAGCAGCCCGCCAGCGCCACGATCAGGCCAAAGACCGGCGCCTTGATTAGACCCACCCACAGGTCATGCGTTGGCACAACCTCCTGAATGCGCAGAAGAAAGGTGATAAACGGAATGCCCAGCGTGGCATCGCCTACCACCGCGCCGCCAATGATCGCCATGACCGAGGCATAGAAACCCAGCAGCAGCATCATGAACGTGGCCGCCAGAATGCGCGGGATGACCAGCACCTCGATCGGAGAAATGCCGATGGTGCGCATGGCATCGATTTCCTCGGTCAGCTTCATCGTGCCGATCTGCGCGGCAAAGGCGCTGCCGGATCGGCCTGCGACCATGATCGCGGTCATCAGCACGCCCAACTCGCGCAAGGTGATGCGCCCGACGAGGTTCACCGTCAGGGATTCGGCACCGAATTGCTGGAGCTGGACCGAGCCCTGCTGGGCGATCACGATGCCGATGAGAAAGCTCATCAAGCCGATGATCGGCAGGGCCGATACGCCGACCAGTTCCATCTGGTGCACCAGCGCCTTCACGGGAAAGCGGCGGGGATGGCGCAGCACGCTCGCCCCGCCAATCAGGATCTGGCCGAAAAACCCGACCACGCCGGAAACGCCGCGGCGCGCGCCATAAATCTTCTCGCCCAGCGCCGCAGGCACGCGTTCCCAGACCGGCGAACGGGGCGCGCGGATGTCGCCACCTTCATCAAGCCCGCGCACCGCGGCAAGCAATCGCTCGGCCGCCGGGCTGGCGCCGGTGATGTCACTGTCATGTTCGCGTGCGATGCGGCACACCACATAGGCGCCGACGGTGTCGATTTCCTCGACGTCTTTCAGATCAATCGTGCCGATCGGGCCTGCAATTTGCCGCAGATCGTGTTCCAGCGGACCGATATGCGCCAGCGTCAGGTGCCCGGACAACGCCAGCCGCGCAGTCCCTGCATCCTCGCCCAGATTCTCAAGGGTATATTGCGTCGCAGTCTGCATCTGCGCAGGCTATGGGGGGATTTTCAGCCTCAAGCAAGGCTCTCGCAACGAAGGGTGCGCCTTCCTTTCGCCGGTCCATCATTGCATCGCAACATAGGTGCTGGCATGGCGCTGCACATTATGCCGGACACCATGAACCCCACCCTTCCCACCACTTTCGACCCCGCCGCAATCGAGGCGCGCTGGTATCAGCATTGGGAGGCGAACAGCTGCTTCCGGCCCGAGCGACCCGGTGCCGAGGCCTTCACCATCGTCAACCCGCCGCCCAACGTGACCGGCAGCCTGCATATCGGCCATGCGCTCGACAACACCTTGCAGGACGTAGTGGTCCGCTATGAACGGCTGCGCGGCAAGGACGCCTTGTGGGTCGTGGGCACCGATCACGCGGGCATCGCCACGCAGATGGTGGTCGAACGCCAGATGGAAGCGCGGCAGGACAAGCGCACCAATTATTCGCGCGAGGATTTCGTGGCGAAGGTGTGGGAATGGAAGGCCGAATCCGGCGGCACCATTACTAACCAGCTGCGGCGGCTGGGCTGCTCTATGGACTGGAGCCGTGAGCAGTTCACCATGGACCCGCACTTCACCAAGGCGGTGATCAAGACCTTCGTTGACCTGTATAACGACGGGCTGATCTACCGCGACAAGCGGCTGGTCAACTGGGACCCGAAGCTGAAGACCGCGATCAGCGATCTTGAGGTGGAGACGCGCGAGATCAAGGGCAGCTTCTGGCGCCTGCGGTATCCGTTGGCAGATGGCGTGTTGACCGATGATGGGGCGGACCATCTGGTTGTTGCCACCACCCGCCCGGAAACGCTGCTGGCGGACATGGCCGTGGCTGTGAACCCGGCGGACGAACGCTATGCCAGTGTGGTCGGCAAGCACATCATCCTGCCGATCACCGGGCGCCGCATCCCGATTATCGCCGATGAACACGCGGATCCTGCGCTGGGATCAGGCTGCGTCAAGGTCACGCCGGGGCATGATTTCAACGACTTTGAGGTCGGGCGACGCGCCGGGATTGCGGCGGGCGACATGTTCAACATGCTCGATGCCGAAGCAGCGGTGGTGCAGGTGGCCGATGGGCTGATCCCTGCGCAGTTCGTGGGCCTCGACCGGTTCGATGCGCGCAAGGCGGTGGTTGACCGGATGAAGGCCGAAGGCTTTCTGGTGCCCCACGTCACCGAAAAGGATGGAGAGCAGACCGAACACGATGCCGAACCGCGCGTGATCCAGACTCCCTTCGGTGACCGCGGCGGCGTGGTGATCGAACCGTGGCTGACCGACCAGTGGTATGTGAACGCAGGCGAACTGGCGAAAAAGCCGATCGAGGCGGTGAAGTCGGGCGAAATCGGCATCGTGCCCAAGACCTGGGAAAAGACCTTCTTCAACTGGATGGAGAACATCCAGCCATGGTGCGTGTCGCGCCAACTGTGGTGGGGGCACCGGATTCCGGCGTGGTTTGCCGATGATGGCCGCTGTTTCGTCGCCACCACGGCTGAAGAGGCGCAGGCCCTTGCCGGTGAAGGCGTGGCCCTGGCGCAAGACGAGGACGTCCTCGACACATGGTTCTCCTCCGCCTTGTGGCCCTTCGCCACGCTCGGCTGGCCCGAAGACGCCGCGCCGCTGGTTGAGAAACATTTCCCCAATTCGCTGCTCATCTCCGGCTTCGACATCCTGTTCTTCTGGGATGCCCGCATGATGATGATGGGCTATCACCTCATGGGCCAGAGGCCCTGGGACACGCTCTATCTCCACGGCCTCGTGCGCGCGGCGGACGGCGCCAAGATGTCCAAGTCCAAGGGCAATGTCGTCGATCCGCTCGGCCTGATCGACCAATACGGCGCGGATGCGCTGCGGTTCTTCATGGCGGCGATGGAAAGCCAGGGCCGCGACATCAAGATGGATGAACGCCGCGTCGAGGGTTACCGTAACTTCGGCACCAAGCTGTGGAACGCGGCGCGGTTCTGCCAATCGAACGGTATCGGCGCGTCGGCGACCGTAAAAGCCCCGACTGCGCGCCTCGCTGCTAACCAATGGATCATCGGCGAAGTCGCGGCCTGCGTCACCGAGATCGAGCGCGCCATGGCTGACCTGCGCTTCGATGCGGCAGCCAACGCGATCTATCAGTTCACCTGGAGCAAGTTCTGCGACTGGTATCTGGAACTGATCAAGCCGGTCTTCGCCGGAGACGCCGACAGCCCGCCTGCGGTCGAAACCCGCGCGGTCGCCGGCTGGGCGCTCGACCAGATCCTCGTCATGCTGCACCCCTTCATGCCCTTCATCACCGAAGAGCTGTGGCACAAACTGGGGACGCGGCCCTACGAGCTGATCGTTGCGCAATGGCCTGCACCGCAAGCGGAAGTCAGCGCAGACGCAACCGACGCAATCGACTGGGTGATTGATCTGACCACCAGCACCCGCAGCGCCAAGAACGAACTCGGCATTCCGCCGGGCGCCAAGCTGGCGGCGTATCTGGCCGCGCCGTCCGATGTGGCAACGCGCACCATTGATCGCAGCAGCGCCGCGATCGAACGCCTCGCACGGCTGACGCCGGTGACCATCGGGGAAGCCCCCGCAGGCCCGGCGATGCAGGTGACGGCGGGCAGCGACGTGTTTATCATCCCGCTTGAAGGGATCATCGACATCGCGGCCGAAAAAGCGCGGCTGGAAAAGGCGTTGGTGGCAAGCACCAAGGAAGTGAAATCGCTGGAGGGTCGCCTCGGCAACCCTGCCTTCGCGGAAAAGGCCAAGCCCGAAGCGGTCGAAAAAGCGCGCGCCGATCTCGGGCACCATCAGGGCGAAGTGACGCGGCTGACAGCGGCGCTGGCGCGGCTGGGGTGATGTGCAACTAACCCTCGCCACCGATGACACCGGCGGGCCGGAGATTTTCGCCAGCCTGCAAGGCGAAGGGCCGAGTATGGGCGTGCCCGTCGCCTTTGTGCGGCTCAGCCGCTGTAACCTTGCCTGCGTGTGGTGCGACACGGCGTATACCTGGCGGTTTGAAGGCGACAACCGCCCCCACCGCGACACCGCAGCTTATGATCGCAAGGCCAATCAGGTGACGCTTTCCCCTGCCGAAACGGCGGAACGGATCGCGGCGCTGGGGCAGAACCGGCTCGTCATCACCGGGGGCGAGCCGCTGCTTCAGGCGGGTGCGCTGGCCGCAATGCTTGGCTTTCTTCCCGATATCACCGTCGAAATCGAAACCAACGGCACCGTCGCACCGCCGGTGAGGCTGGATATCCGGGTCGATCAATACAATGTCAGTCCCAAACTTTCGCACAGCGGAAACCCGGCCGATCTGGCGTTGATACCCGAACGGATGGATGCCTGGGCGGCGGAACCGCGCGCCTTCCTGAAGTTCGTGATCGCCAGCCCGGATGACGTGGCCGAGGTGCTGGAACTCCAGCGCCGCTACCGCTTCAGGCCGGGGCAGATCTTCCTGATGGCCGAAGGCACCAGCACCGCAGTCCAGCGCGCGCGGCAGGACTGGTTGGCGCCGCTATGCCTCGAACACGGTTTTCGCATGAGCGACCGTCTGCATATCCACCTCTACGGCGATACCAGAGGCACGTAAGTCCCGCCCGCGACCCCTCCAGCAAGCGGGAGGGGGAAAGTTTGGCGCTGATACCCCCTCCCGCCTGCGCGAGGGGCCGGGGCGGGATGGTTAGCCTTGCGATCGCCAGCGCATCACCACGCGCTCGACCAGTTCTTCCTCGCCCCCGTCAGTTTTCCACAATTCTGCAAAGCTCGGGTCTTCCGAGGCCGGACGCTTGTGTTCTTCGAGATTGTCGAACGACACGCGGATCGGGATCGCAACGCCCTCGCCGCAAATGATGCATTCGCGGTTGCGCAGCGCCGGGATCGAATCGAGGAAACCGCGCGCGCCTTCAGGCATGGCCGCGCGCACGAAGGCCTGATCGCGGTCGTTGTTGAGGCGCATCGAGATGATGGTGCCGCACTGCGACAGCACGCCTTCGGCGAGGTCGGACGGCCGCTGGGTGATGAGACCCAGCGAAATGCCGTATTTGCGCCCTTCCTTGGCAATGCGGCTGAGGATCTTGCCGACCGACGATCCATCGGCGTTCTTCTCGTTGGGGACGTAGCGGTGCGCTTCCTCGCACACCAGCAGCACAGGGCGGGTCTTTTCCTCGCGGCCCCAGATGGCGAAATCGAACACCAGCCGGCTGAGCACCGCCACCACGGTGGAGGTGATGTCAGACGGCACGCCCGACACGTCGATGATCGAGATCGGCTTGCCGCCGCCGGGCATCCGGAAGATCTTGCTGATGAACTCCACCATCGTGTCGCCCACCAGCATGCCGGAGAACATGAACTGATAACGCGGATCGGCCTTCAATTCGTCCAGCTTGCCCTTGATGCGCATGAACGGCGCGGTCGATGTCGCCTTGTCGAGGCGGCCCATTTCGTCCTGCAGAATGTTGCTGAAATCGGACAGAAGATAGGGGATCGGCGAATCCACCGTGATCTTGCCCATTGTCTGGGCCAGCCGGTTTCGTGACCGCGCGGCCAGCAGGCACTTTGCCAGAATGTCGGCATCGACCTGACGTTCGTTGCCGCTGCTCGACAGCAGGACTTCGCAATGTTCCTCGAAATTCATCAGCCAATAGGGCATTTGCAGGTTCGACACGTCGAGGATCTGTCCCGTGGTGCGGAACGCGGCGGAATATTCGCCGTGCGGGTCGATCATCACGATGTGACCCTTGGGCGCGGCTTCGCAGATGCGGTGCAGGATCAGCGCGGCGCTGGTCGATTTACCCGTCCCGGTCGATCCCAGCAGCGCAAAGTGCTTGCCCAGCATGGCGTCGATATACAGCCCGGCGCGGATATCCTTGGTGGGAAACACCTTGCCGATGGTGATGCTGGCGCGCCCATCGCTCGCGTAAATCTGTTCCAGATCGCGTGTGGTGGCGGGATAAAGCATCGCGCCGGGAACGGGATAGCGGGTCACGCCGCGCTTGAAGCCGTGGATGCGGCCCGTAAGCTTTTCCTCGCCGCCTTCGCCCAGAAAGTCGATATTCGCGATGATACCGTTATCGGTGCGGCGGTCCTTGCGCTGATCGCGCACGTTGGCGAGCAGCCAGGCATCGCCAACGCGGATCTTGACCTGGCTGCCGACCTGTCCGGCCAGCGCGACCGAGGGATCATCGTCCTTCATGCAATCGTTGATGCGCTGCAGATCCAGCGCAATCTGCGAACCGGAGCCTGAAATCTCCAGCACGACGCCGATGGGCAGGCGCGCATTGTCCAAACCGCTGGCATGGGCCGACGCCACTTCTTCCGCGCCCGCCGGATTGGGGCCGGTGAACCGTTCGAAATCCTGCCTTCCGTAATCGCTCATCTGCGCCTTTTCCCCTGCGGTGCCGATAGCGGCCGCAATCGGGATACGGCGGGCGGGGTTAAGATCGGGTCAACACACCGCGCAGGCCAAGGCAAGCCGCAGGTTCAGCCACGGGCGAACAGGCGCCCAGCGAGCCAGCCCATCCCCAGCGACAGCGCAATCGCGCCCAGACCATAAAGGAACGACCAACGCTGCGCCGCAGCGACGACGCGTCCTTCGAGGCCGGCCTTGACCACTTCGATCTTCGCGGTTGCGCTGGTCAGCACCCGGCCTTGCGCGATAGCAAAGGTTTCAGCGGTGTAGGCGCCGGTCGTGACATTGGAGGGCAGATCGATCCGCACCTGATACAGCACCTTTTCGGAGATGCTGACCCCGCGGGGGTTTTCCTGAAACAGCCCCTGCCGCCGCCGCAAATCGACCAGCCCCTGCGCGAACCGTGTCTGTTCTTCCGGCTCGATCTGGCCTGAAGGCGAAAGCTGGATGAAATCCGTGCCAAGCTCGTAAATCGCCGCCGTGCGTTCATCGACGATCTCGCTCACCGGCCGCGAGGATGCGACCGCAAAAAACGCCGGGGCCGAGCGGAAATCGCTTGATCCGGCGTTCATCCACATCCCCGCGAGACGCTCTTTCTCGCGGATGCGGACAGGTTCTGTCGGGCCTTTCAGCACCACGACGATGTCGTAATCCCCGGCGCGCCCTGCCCCTGCAGGATCGATCACGGCACCGTAAAGCAGCAGCCGCGCCCCGGTAAAGCCCTGCCGCACTTCGATCCGAGACTGGCTCACTGCGGGCACCAGCACCGGCTCGCGCTGCGCCGACAGCGCAGTCCACGCAACCATCACCACGAACACGCGCGCCGCGAAGGTCATGAACGCACGCTCATAGGGGAACCACGGTGTAGATCTCGTCCGGCTGCACGCCGAGCCCGTAAAGCATCCGCAGCGCAATCAGCAGCACCAGCGTGGCCAGTGCCAGACGCAGGTATTCGGGCTTGGCCTTCAACGCGATCTGCGTGCCGAACTGCGCGCCCAGCACCGATCCCAGCAGCAAAAGCGCCGCCAGCACCAGATCGACCGCCTTGGTGGTCAAGGCGTGGGTCATGGTCGTCACCATGGTCACGAACAGGATCTGGAACAGCGACGTGCCCACCACGACATTGCCGCTCATCCCCAGAATATACAGCATGGCCGGCACCAGCAGGAACCCGCCGCCCACGCCCATCAGCATGGTCAGGATGCCCACCAGCATCCCCAGGATCGCCGGGGCCAGTGGTGAAATGTACAGGCCCGAGGCATAGAACCGCCAGCGATAGGGCAAACTGGCCACGAGGGGGTGGTGGCGGCGCTTTTTCGCCCGGACGCCTGCCTTGCCCAGCAGTCCGGGGCGCAGCGAACTTACTGCCTCGCGCAGCATCAGCAGCCCGATCGAGCCGAGCATCAGCACATACAGGACCGAAATCACGACATCGATCTGTCCGAGCGATTGCAGCACCCGGAACAACAAGGCCCCGATCAAGGCGCCGATAATTCCGCCGCCCACCATCACCGCGCCCATGCGGTAATCCACGCCCTTGCGGCGCGAATGGGCTAGTACGCCGGAAACGCTGGCGCCGGTCACCTGCGTCGCCGCCGAAGCCGCCGCAACCGTGGGCGGGATACCGTAGAAGATCAGCAGCGGCGTCGTCAGAAACCCGCCGCCCACGCCGAACAGGCCGGAAAGAACGCCTGTGACCGCGCCCAGCAACACAATGACGAGCCCGTTGACCGAGAGATTCGCGATAGGCAGATACACGTCCATGCGCGGAGGACTAGACCAGCGCGCAGAGCGATGAAAGCCACGCAAAGCGGGTTATTTTCTCATGCGGCACCGCGGCCTGCGCCGCACGCACCGATCAGAAGCCGGTCGAGATCGTCGCCGCGACGCCCGAGGTCGGGCTGGCATCCCCGCCCACCCGCGCCCGCCAATCGATCGAGAGCCGCGCAGGCACCGGGCCCAACCTCATGTCAAACCGCACGGTGGGGCCAATGTCGATCCGCTGCGCATCCTTTTGGGCCCCGCCCCACGCCGCCGCGCCAAGGCTGAGGCGCAGGGCATCATCGGTCATCCCGGCGATCTGGCGCCATTCGCGTGTCAGGCTCGCCTGCCCGTCGGCAAAGGCGGTGGGGTCGGGCCCGCCGACCCAGCCTGCCTGTCCATAGGCTTCAAGCCGGGCGCCATAGGGCATTTGCACCGGCGCAAGCGCGCTCACTACGTAAGCTGCCGGCCGGATCGTGTCGCTTGCAGCGCCATCGGTATAGCGCACCTCACCGGCCACACGCAGCGGGAGACGGGGGAGCGGGCGCAACGATCCGCCCAGCGCCAGTTCGCTCTCCCCACCGCCCACCAGCGCGCGATAGGCGCGGGTGTATAGGCGGGGATCACGCGGCGAGGCTGGATCGAGGCGATATTGCAGCACCGCGCCCGCCTGACTGGCCCCATAGATCGGCACCCGCCCCTGCGAGACCGGCGCGGCGGACGAACCCTGCCGCCAGAACGCCCAGGCATCCACCGACCAGCGACCGGCCTTTCCCGATGACCGGGCTGCAACGGGCGTCGGCAGGAATGGCGCCTGCGCGGCCGCGCCGATCAGATCGGCCTTCGGGTCTGCCCGCGCTTCGTCCGCCAAACGCGCGCGCGTATCCGCAACCGGCGCAGCGACGGCTTGCGGCACATCCTGTGTGCCCCCTCGGCGCGGATCGCGATGGCGCCGAGGTGCATCGTCTGGACGCCAGCCGAGCGCCGCAAAGGCGATCGGCAGCGCCCCTGCGCCCGGAGCTGGCGGTGCGGCAGGCGCTGTCGTGCGGAGCCGAGCCGCTGTTTGCTGTGGTTTGGCAATCGTCGCAGCCCAATCGTGCGCTTCGGCCTGCGGGATGAATGGGTTTTCCCACCACATCACGCGCGCCGCGCTCCATCCTGCAAGCGTCAGCACAAGCATCACCAGCGGACCGCCCCGTGTGCGGGTGCTGGCGGGCGACATCGTCATGTCAGGCCTGCGCGGATCAGGCCGGGCTGCGCGGGGTGCGCATCATGCTCGGTCTTGTCCCACACCGCCACACAGCCGCGCAACGTCCGGGCATAGGCGAAGACCGCACGCCGCCCGGCGATAATCGCGATGACATTGGCCAGCGGCAAGCGGGCCACCGCCCACAGCCCCTCGCGCACCCCGTATTCGCGCATCGTGAAGGCAAAGCGCATCACGATGCGCCACACGAACGCGCCTGTATTGGCGATCAGCACCGCTTTCAGGAGCGGGCTGAGCGGTGAAGGCTCGGCCAGCCCGGTCGCCACCAACACGCCCAGCACCCCTGTCAACACCACCAGCGCATAGCCCGCCAGCAGCACCAGCGCCGTCAGCGGGCCGCGCCGGTCACGCGCGCGCATCCACACCTCGCCCGCCCCACCGGCCCAGCCAACCCGGTCCCATCCTTGCAAGGCAATCCCGAGCACCCAGCGGCTTTTCTGGCGGATGACCGTATCGAAGCGATGCGGGAAAAAGGCGCGCGTGGCGATCAGGCGCCCATCATCCCCCCGGCTGCGGATAAAGCGGCAGCGCCCGCCGGTTGCGGCAATGGCGAGGCCTAACTCGTAATCCTCGGTCAGCGAATCGCTGGCGAAGGGCAGGCCCCCTCCAGTTCCGGCACCAGTTTCGGCGCCTTGGCGCGCCACCAGCCGGTCAAGCGCGCGGCGCGACACCGCACAGCCCACGCCCGCCCCTGGCACGCCGACCTTCAAGGCATCACGCACCACCAGCGCCTTTCCGTGCGCTTCGGCAAATTCTTCACAATAATGGCTGGCAATATGCCGCGCCATCCAGCCGCGATGATGCGGCACCAGCGGCTCAACCGGCAGTTGCACAAAATCGGCACCATCCGCGATAGCCGCGTCCAACAGTCCGAGCGCGCCCGGATCGACCATATCCTCGGCGTCGTGGAACACCGCCGCGGTGTAACGCTGCCCGCTGCGTTCTTCGTCGAGCACCAGCGCGGCATACAGCCGGTTGAGGCAATCGGCCTTTGTGGTGGGGCCAGCGCGGTCGAGAATGACCAGCCGCAGCCGCCGGTCATCCCGAGCAGCGGCAATCGCTGCGCCCAGTGTGGCGGGATCATTGCGATAGCACCCCACATACACGCGCAAGCCAGGTTGCGGCCACGTATCGAGCATATGACGGACCGTCTGACCGATCACAGCGGCTTCCTGCCAGGCCGGGATGAGCACGGCAACCGGTCCGCACAGCGGGCGATTTTGCAATGCGGCGCGGTTGTGCTGCTCGGTCACGCCCCGGCCGGTCAGCCGCAGCCACACCCACACCGCGTCGACCGCAAGATCATCGAGCGTACCGATCAGAAAAAACACGCCCGCGAAAAGCAGCAATTCATGTTGCAGCAGCGTCAACCACTGCCACAGACCAAGTTCAGCTATGGACAAGGCGACCCCCTCCCCCAAGGAAGACAGTAAGTTACCTTGAGCAGGCCTGCCTTGCAACCGGCCTGATTATTTTGTTGGTTGACATCAGGTTTATCATATCCCGCAGGTTAGGGCCGAATGCTTACCAGCTTCCGACATTTTCCATGCTCACCCACGGCTCGGCCGGTTCCAGATGGCCATCCTGCAACAGTTCGACAGAAATACCATCGGGCGATTTTACGAACGCCATGTGCCCATCGCGCGGAGGACGGTGGATGATATGGCCGGCGTCCTTCAGGCGCTGGCACGTCTCGTAGATATTTTCCACCCGGTAAGCGAGGTGCCCGAAATTGCGCCCGCCTTCATAGGTTTCGGCCGGGGTGCCATCTTCGGCCGGCCAGTTATAGGTCAGTTCGACCTCGGCCAGCCCTGCCTGCCCCGGTGCCGCAAGGAAGATCAGCGTAAAGCGTCCGGCTGCGACCTCGAACCGGCGCACCTCTTCAAGCCCAATTAGCGCGAAAAAGGCGACCGTCGCCTCCGGGTCGGTTACGCGGATCATCGTGTGGAGATATTTCACCATGGCAAATCCCATTCAAACGCAGTTCATCGACGATGATGCACAACTCGTCGCGCCAAGTCTATTGAGGGAACCATGCGATGAGCGGCGATGATGTGCAACCGGCGACTGCAAACACGGGCATTCTTGCTCAGCCCGCCACCCTGCGCTGGTTCGGCACGGCAACGATCCTTGCCGTCGGCATGATCACGGGCGGGTATCTGCTGGGCGATGGCTTGTTGCGCGCCAAGGATGCCGAGCGTGCTGTCACCGTGCGCGGGCTGGCCGAACGCAATGTCACCGCGGATCTTGCCACCTGGACGATTTCCTACTCCGCCAGCTCGGCCAATCTTGCCGAGGCGCAGGACAAAGTCCGGCGCGATACGCTGGCTATCGAGGCCTTCTTCAACGAATTGGGCTTCCCTGCCGATGCGCTCCAGCCGACCGGTGCGAATGTCACCAGCTTCACCAATGATGGCATCACCACCTTTACGGTGCGCCAGCGCCTTGCCCTGCGGACAGAAGACATCGCACGCGCGCAAAAGGCGGTGGCGCGGCAATTCGATCTGGTCGGGCGCGGGGTGTTTCTGGAGGAAGGATCGGGCATGGCCTACACCTTCACCAGGCTCAACGACATCAAGCCCGAGATGGTAGCCGATGCTACCAAGGACGCCCGCGCCTCAGCCCAGCAATTTGCCGAGGATTCCAACTCCGGCGTCGGCAAGATCAAGGACGCGACGCAGGGCTATTTCGAAATCGAGGCGCGCGACGGGGAGGCGGGCGGCTGGGGCATGGCAGACAGCCCTTATAAGAAGGTCCGGGTGGTCACGACGGTCAGCTTCACGCTCGACTGACCCCGCTTGCCCACCATTGGGCGATAATTTCGCACCATCTGCCGTTCAGCATGGAGGGTTTATTGCACGGCCACGTTGGGAGGCGTATGCGCCCGCTCCTAATGTGATGGTGACACGGACGCGTGGCTGTCATAACCCCTATCCTCAGGGTCGCTCAACCGGAACATTTCTTCTGCTATGCTTCAGAGATTGCGCGATTTTTTTGCTGCCCCACCTCCGCCCAAGCTGCCGGCGGTGCCAGAGGGCACGTGCTATTATGCAATTGGGGATATTCACGGACGGCTGGATCTGTACGAAGCGATGATCGCCGCGATCGAGGCGGAAATCGCCGCCGCGCCCGATCGTGATCACCGCGTCATCGTGCTTGGCGACCTGGTGGATCGCGGCCCGGACAGCGCCGGTGTGGTTGAGCGCACCCGCGTCTGGCAGCAAACTGGCAATGTCCGCGTGCTGGCGGGCAATCACGAAGAAATGTTCCTGGCTGCGTTCACCAAACCCGAAGCCCTTCGGCACTTCCTGAAGCATGGCGGCACCCAGACCGTGCTGAGCTATGGCCTGTCCAAGAAGCAGCTTGCCACGCTCGATCTTGAAGACATCTTCGCATGCCTGCCTCAGATCGTTCCTCAGGCGACGCGCGATTACATTGCCGGGTTTGAAACCATGATCGGCGCGGGCGACTATGTGTTCGTTCACGCCGGAATCGATCCGTCCCGCCCGCTGTCCGAACAAAAGCGCAGCGATCTGCTCTGGATCCGCGAGCGTTTTCTCAACCACGAAGGCCCGCTCGAAAAGGTGGTCGTGCATGGCCACACCATCTTTGAACAGGTGATGGATTGCGGCAACCGCATCGGGATTGATACTGGCGCTTTTCGCTCGGGTGTGCTTACAGCGCTGGTGCTTGAGGGCGACCAACGGCGGACCCTTCAGACCCGGTCAGTCAATGGCGGCCCGGTCGAAGTTGTCCACGGCGATCGGTCTCGCTAACCGCGCGGGATCGCGGTGTGGGCGGATTTCCATTTTCGCGTAAGGGCTTGGGTTCATGAAGATTGCGATGGTGGGTTCGGGCTATGTCGGGCTCGTATCGGGCGCGTGCTTCGCCGATTTCGGGCATGACGTGGTCTGCATCGACAAGGATCAAAGCAAGATCGACCGGCTGCACGCCGGGGTCATGCCGATTTACGAACCCGGCCTCGATGCGCTGGTCGACAGCAACGTCAAGTCCGGACGCCTCAGCTTCACCACGGATCTGGGTGAAGGGATCGCGGGCGCGGCGGCGATCTTCATCGCGGTTGGCACGCCCAGCCGCCGGGGAGATGGCCATGCCGATCTCACCTTCGTCTACGAAGTCGCCCGCGAAGTCGGCGAAAAGCTGTCCGGTGACGCGGTGATCGTCACCAAATCAACCGTGCCCGTGGGCACCGGCGACGAGGTGGAACGGATCATCCGCGAGACGGGAACGGGCCACAAATTCGCCGTCGTCTCCAATCCCGAATTCCTGCGCGAAGGCGCGGCCATCGGCGATTTCAAGCGCCCCGACCGCATCGTTATCGGCGCCGAGGATGATTTTGGCCGAGAGGTCATGCGCGAAGTGTATCGCCCGCTGTTCCTCAACGAATCGCCGATCCTGTTCGTCTCACGTCGCACCAGCGAACTGATCAAATACGCCGCCAATGCGTTCCTGGCGACCAAGATCACCTTCATCAACGAGATGGCCGACCTGTGCGAGAAGGTCGGCGCGGATGTGCAGGACGTGTCCCGCGGGATCGGGATGGACAACCGTATCGGGTCCAAGTTCCTGCACGCGGGGCCGGGCTATGGCGGGTCATGCTTCCCCAAGGACACGCTCGCGCTGCTCAAGACCGCCGAGGATTACGACAGCCCGACCCGGATCGTGGAAGCCGTGGTCAAGGTCAATGACAGCCGCAAGCGCGCGATGGGCCGCAAAGTCGTCGATGCGCTGGGCGGGGTCGAGGACGCGCGCGGCAAGAAGGCGGCGCTGCTCGGCCTGACGTTCAAGCCCAACACCGACGACATGCGCGACAGCCCGGCAATCGCGGTTGCGCAGACGCTCATGGATGCCGGCGTATCGGTCGCCGCCTACGATCCCGAAGGCATGGAGCAGGCGCGCCCGCTGCTACCCGGCGTGGCGATGTGCGACAACGCCTACGAGGCGATCGAAGGCGCCGATGTGGTCGTGATCGTGACCGAGTGGGACGCGTTTCGTGCGCTCGATTTCAAGCGGGTGAAGGAACTCGCCAATGCGCCGGTGCTGGTGGACTTGCGCAACATCTACAATCCCGAAGACATGGCCGCCGCCGGCTTCACCTATGTGAGTGTCGGGCGGGTCTGACCGCCAAACCAGTGGCGCCGGTTGTCGCGCCGCGACAGCCGCCACACCGTCACCGCCAGCACCAGCACCATACCGCCCAGCGCGGCCCAGCCGACGATGGGGAAACGCTGACCGCCGGCGGCGTTGATCGCCACCAGCGCCCAGGTGAACACCAGGCCGTAAAGCGGCGCGCCGCGCACGCGGGCGGCGGCAATCGCCGCGATGCCTGAGCCGATCACGATCATCACCGCCGTCACGACGGGGGCAGGCTCCGCGCCGGCAAGCCCGTGATATTTGAGGCTCGCGGAGATGTTCACGATGCTCGCTGCCGTCAGCCAGGCGGCTAGCGCGCTGAACGCGGGCGCGGCAAACAGGCGCTCACCAATGGAGAGCGAAGGCGCCGTCACCAGCGCCCGCAACACGATCAACAGTCCGGCCAGCGACACCAGAATGATCGCCACCGAAATCACGGTGAGATTGGCCAATTGGGTATAGGTCGACCACACGCCCTGCGCCGCCAGCGCAATGGCGGCCGGCCACCCGATGCGGGCCAGAAAGGCGTTGGTGCGCTGCGCCGGAAGGGCCTGCCAGAAAGCGAAAGCTATCGAGAGCAGGAACAACGGCCCCCATATGGCAAAGGCCCAGCCCGCAGGCGTGATGAGCGTTCGGACAGCGTCCGATCGGTCACCGATAAACTCGCCGATTCCGAACCGTGGCAGGAACCCCGCGCCGATCTGCACCACGACCGCAAGGATGATAGCGACGCGCTGAACCAGCGAGCGGCCCATGTAAGCGCGCGGCGTGATGGTCGATCCGATCACCTGCATTGGGAGCATTTCCTTCTGTGCCGAGACGGCGAATAGAACGTCAGGGAGCCATCATAAGCCGGGTTCTGTTTCCCGGGGCTGTATCCTTGCGGACAGGCCCCGGGTGGCAGCCATTCATCTGGTCGCCGGATTGCTCCGGCGCTCTAGCAGCCAACCCGGGCCGCTCGGGGCGAAACACCCCTACCCTGCCATTGCTGACGGGCGCGCGGCCCCTATTCGGCCTTGCTCCGGGTGGGGTTTGCCATGCGGTGACTGTTGCCAGCCCCCCGGTGCGCTCTTACCGCACCCTTTCACCCTTGCCTGTCCCCCGGACGAACCGGGGCCATCGGCGGTTTGCTCTCTGTGGCACTTTCCCTTGCCGCCCTTGCGAGGCGACCGGCGGGCGTTACCCGCCACCCTTGTTTCGTGGAGCCCGGACTTTCCTCGCGCCTAAGCACGCGGCTGCCTCAAGCCCCCTGACCTGCCGGCCTATAGGCGCGCGCCATCGCAAAAGCTAGCGGGTGCGACCCTGATCGCGGTCCAGCAGCAATTGCCACAGGATCGCGGCGATCTCGCCATCGGGCACCCCGGTGATATGCTCGGGCCGCCAGCGCCGCTCAAACGCTGCAACCGCCTTGGCCTGATCGGTGATGTCATAGCCGAAGCGTTCCAGCGCCATGAAGAACGACCCGTCATTGTGAAACGGATTGCCCGCCGCAAGACTTTGCGGGCGCGGCAGGCACAGCTTGTATTGCGCCAGCCGGTCCCATGGAAACAGCTCACCCGGATCCACCTTGCGCATCGGCGCAACATCGGAATGGCCGACCACATTGGCGCGCGGAATGTCATATTGCTTCACGATCCGGCCCAGCAGCGGCACCAGCGCATCGATCTGCGCTTCGGCAAAACCGCGATAGCCGCCATTCTCGGGCGCATGGCCGGGGTGATCCAGTTCGATCCCGATGCTGGCGGAGTTCACATCCGGGATGCCGCGCCAGAACGATGATCCTGCGTGCCAGGCGCGGCGGTTTTCGGGCACCAGCCGGATGACCTCGCCGTCTTCGGTGATGCAGTAATGCGCGCTGACCGATGCGGCCGGATCGCACATGCGCGCAATCGCGGCTTCGACCGGCTTCATCTCGGTATAGTGGATCACCACCATCGAAATCGCGGAAGATCGCTCACCGTGATTGGGCGAGAGCACCTCACGATGGACCAGTTCGTCGCCTGTTCCGTTGCTGGCCATGCCCCCCGACATCGCCGTCGCCTAACCGATCATGCCGTCAGGCTCGGGCAACACCGCGCCCAGCACCAGCGCTCCGTCGCCCAGCTTGTACTGCAGGCCTCCGCCCATCTCCTCGGCCAGCACCGCGATCATGTGCGCAGCAGCGGTGCGGCTGGTGATGTCGCTCTCGGCAAGATCGCCCTGCAACGCACGGCCGATGGTTTCGTCGAACGCGATCCGGTCGCCGCGTGCACGCGCCACGATCTCGACCGCGCCGTCACGCCGTTCTGCGCCGATATCCAGCGTCCCGCCGCGCACCAGCGCATCCAGCGTGATTTGCGCAAGGTTCAGCAGCACCTTGACCGCCGGCTTGGGCAGGCTGGGTTCGGCGATGGCCCAGTGGACCTCCACCCGCTTGGCATCGGAAGCCAGCGCGCCGATCACGGCCTTGGCCTCATCCATCGGGATCGCTTCGCCAAAGCCGCCCGCCGCGCCGAAGGCGAGACGGAAGAACTTGAGCTTGTCGGTGCTGATCTTGGCGGATTGTTCGAGCAATTCCATGCAGCGCGCGCGCATCTGCGGATCCTGTTCATCCGCGAGCAGTTCCAGCCCGTTGGCGAGCGCGCCGACGGGGGACAGCATATCGTGGCACAGGCGCGAGCACAGCATCGCGGCAAGATCGGTCTGGGAGATCATGGATTTGTTCAGTTTCCGGCGTGTTGGAGACACATGAGACACTGTCTAAGAGTAAAAAACCCGCCTTGCCAACCGGCACGCACGCTTGTCCGGCCAAATGGATGCAAAAAGGCGGCAAAAGCGGTTGGCATCCGGTATTTCTACGGATCGGACGGGGTGTAGGAAAGGGCGGCAAAGCCATCGGGGCTATCGCGCCACAAGCGCACGTCATCGCCTGCGATGATCGCCCAGATACGCCCGTCGCCCGCGGCACAGGCGCGGTCGGTGGCAGACGGTGCGGCCAGCCCGGCGGGATGCGAGTGGAAATAGCCGATGATCTGCGGCCCGCCGGAACGCGCCGCCCGGTGCGCGTCGATCAGCGCCTGCGGGTCGATTTCGAAATGGGTTTGCGGGGCGGTGTGGATGTTGCGGGTCGCGCGGGCGTGCGTGATGCGATCGCCCTCGCCCAGCAAGATTCCGCAAGCCTCGCGCGGGTGTGCGGCGGCTGCGGCGGCGCGCATCTGGCTCAGGGCCTGGCTTGTCACGTCAACCGGCATCGCGCATGGCCATACCATGTCCGAACCAGAAATCATCACCGGCACCATCCTTGCCCCCGCCCGCCTCGACAAGGCGCTGGCCGAAGCGACGAGCCTCAGCCGCGCACGGGTACAGGGCCTGATCGACGAAGGCCGGGTGGATGTCGCGGGCAAGACCGCCACATCGGCTTCGATGAAGGTGGCGCAAGGCACGCCGTTCCGCATCATCATCGCCGCCGCCATGCCGGCGCAGGCACGGCCCGAAGACATCGCGCTCACGATTGCCTACGAAGACGCGCACCTGATCGTGGTGGACAAGGCCGCGGGCATGGTCGTGCATCCGGCGGTGGGCAATATCACCGGCACGTTGGTCAATGCGCTGCTGCACCACTGCCGGGGCAATCTGTCCGGCATCAACGGGGTCGCGCGGCCCGGCATTGTCCACCGGATCGACAAGGACACGTCGGGCCTGCTGGTGGTCGCCAAATCCGACGCCGCGCATGAAGGGCTGGCGGTGCAGTTCGCCGCGCACACCGTCCACCGCCGCTATATCGCGGTGTGCGCAGGGCATCCCTCGCCTGCGGAAGGCACCATCAATGCCCGCGTCGGGCGGTCAGACGCGGACCGAAAGAAAATGACGGTGCTGCCCAATAATTCCTCACGCGGGAAAACCGCGATCACCCATTACACAATCATCGAGCGGCTGGATGAGGCCGCGATGATCGAATGCCGGTTGGAAACCGGGCGCACCCACCAGGTGCGTGTTCACTGCGCGTCAATTGGTCATGCGCTATTGGGAGACCCTGCCTATGGCCGAACCCCGAAAGCCCTGCGTGACCTGCTCGACCGAATCGGCTTTGCCCGTCAGGCGCTGCACGCCGCCGAGCTTGGCTTTGTGCACCCGATAACGGGCGAAATGGTCCAGTTTCGCAGCGATCTGCCAGCGGACATGCAGGAACTAATCGACCAATTGCGACGTAGTGATCGATGAAACGCGCATACGTCCGAGAGGATTTCGCGTATATAGTGAACCCGTGGCCCAGATCACGGGATGCCCATCAGGGGTCCTGTGCGAGCGGTTGACACCAGAAAGGTTAGGTAAAACGTGACCAAGTCCAGAAGTTCGTCGGTCCCGGCGTTAAGCGGTGAGCAGAGCCTCAACCGCTATCTGTCCGAAATCCGCAAGTTCCCGATTTTGACCGCCGAGCAGGAATATATGCTTGCCAAGCGGTATCAGGAACACGAAGACCCCGAAGCGGCCGCCCAGCTTGTCTCAAGCCACCTGCGGCTCGTCGCGAAGATCGCGATGGGGTACCGCGGCTACGGCCTGCCCGTGTCCGATCTGATTTCGGAAGGCAACGTGGGCCTGATGCAGGGCGTCAAGAAGTTCGAGCCCGATCGCGGCTTCCGCCTCGCGACCTACGCGATGTGGTGGATCAAGGCGTCGATGCAGGAGTTCATCCTGCGCTCGTGGAGCCTCGTGAAGATGGGCACCACCGCGGCGCAGAAGAAGCTGTTCTTCAACCTGCGCCGGATGAAGAAGCAACTGGAAGCTTACGAGGATTCCGACCTGTCGCCCGAAGACGTGACCAAGATCGCGACCGATCTGGGCGTGCCGGAACAGGAAGTCATCAACATGAACCGCCGCATGATGATGGGGGGCGATGCGTCGCTCAACGTTGGCCTGCGCGGGGACGAAGAAGGCGGCGGTGAATGGCAGGACTGGCTGACCGATGATCGCCCCTTGCAGGACGAAACCGTGGCCGATGCCGAAGAATCGCAGATGCGCATGGCGATGCTGGGCGAAGCGATGGAAAGCCTCAATGAACGGGAACGTCATATCCTGACCGAGCGCCGCTTGACCGAAAAGCCGCAGACGCTCGAAGAATTGTCGCAAGCCTACGACGTCAGCCGCGAACGCATCCGCCAGATCGAGGTGCGCGCGTTCGAGAAACTGCAAAAGGCCATGCAGCGGATCGCGGGTGAGCGGTTGCTGCCGGGGATTGCGTAAGGCGCTTGCCCCCACGTTGCCGTTTTTGATCAAGGGGCGCCGCAAGCGATTGCGGCGCCCCTTGTCGTATCATCATTCGGCAGGCGCCAGATCCAGCACTGCGGCCACCATCGCCCGCGTGCCGAGCACCACGCTTTCGCGCGGCGCCACTTGGAACAGCGGGGAGTGGTGTCCCGCAATCGGCGGGCCGCCTGCCTTGGCCGCCGCGATCCGTTCCGGCGTCGTGCCGCCAACCGCGAAGTAATAGCCCGGCACGCCTGTGTCGGGGCCGACGAAATAGGTGAAATCCTCCGCCCCCATGTTGCGCTGTTCAAACGGCTGGAACGCGGGTGCGCCCAATTCGCGGCTCATCACTGCGTTGAGGCGGCGGGCGAGTTCGGTGTCGTTGATGGTGGTCGGCGTGCCGGACAGGCGCGTCACCGTTACCGGCAGATTGTCGGGCAACCCGTGCGCCTTGCCGATATTGACCGCGATCCGTTCCACCGTGGCGATGGCCTGTTCGCGCGTCTCTTCGTCATTGGCGCGCACGGTGACTTGCAGCTTTGCCTCGTCCGAGATGATGTTGTGCTTCGATCCCGCATGGAACGAGCCGACCGTCACCACCACCGGCCTGGTCGGCGCAATCTCGCGGCTGTCGATGGATTGCAGCGCGGTCACCACCTGCGAAGCGATATAGACCGGATCGCGCCCCAGATGCGGCGCCGCGCCGTGGGTGCCGATACCCGGCACGATGATGTCGAGCGAATCCGAGGACGAATACTGGATGCCCTCCGATGCCGAGACCTTGCCCGTTTCCAGCTCCGCCGCGACATGGAACGCCAGCGCATAATCGGGCTTGCCGAAGCGGTCATACAGCCCGTCCTCCATCATCGCCTTCGCGCCGCGCACGCCTTCTTCGGCGGGCTGCACCACGAACATCAGCGTGCCGCGCCACTGATCCTTCATCGCCGCCAGCCGCCGCGCGGTGCCGACCATCGACGTGATGTGCACATCATGCCCGCAGGCGTGCATCACCGGATATTCCTTGCCGTCCTCGCCTACCTGCATCGCTTTCGAGGCGTAATCGAGGCCCGATTTCTCCTCCACCGGCAGCCCGTCCATATCGGCGCGCAGCAGGATCAGCGGACCATCGCCGTTCTTGAGGATGCCGACCACGCCGGTCTTGCCGACGCCGGTGGTGACCTCAAGTCCGGCGGCCGTCAGTTCGGTCGCCATCTTTGCCGCAGTGCGGTTTTCCAGAAAGGACAGCTCCGGGTTGGCGTGGAAATCGAGGAACAGCGGGGCGAGGTAATTGTCATACTCCGCCTCGATCGCGGCCTTGGTTGCAGGCGCTTCGGCCAGCGCAGGCTGCGCGGCGATCACAAGCGCGAGCGCGCTGGCAGCAGTGTGGAATAGGCGCATGAAAGTCTCCCCTGGGTTTTGCCCAAACTAGCCACGCGGCGGCCCTGCCTGCAAGCGCCGATACTTCCCACACCCCCGACCCTGCGCTAGAGCCGCCTGGTGTTCACGATCCTGCGCCTCATCGCCAAGGCCCTCGGCGCCTTCATCGCTCTCACGCTGGCGCTGGTGATCCTTTACAAGTTCGTGCCCATCCCCGTCACCGCGACCATGCTGATGGACGAAAACGGCATTACCAAGGATTGGGAGAGCCTCGACAATATCGACCGCAATCTGGTCAGCGCCGTGATTGCGGCGGAAGATTCGCGGTTCTGCGAGCATTACGGTTTTGATGCGGAAGCGATCGAGCAGGCGCTCCGGGAGAATATGGAGGCCAGGGAGACGGGAGGCCGCATCCGCGGTGGTTCCACCATCAGCCAGCAAACCGCCAAGAACGTGTTTCTATGGCAGGGCGGCGGGTTCTTCCGGAAAGGTCTGGAGGCGTGGTTCACCTTCTGGATCGAAACAGTCTGGGGCAAGCGGCGGATCATGGAGGTCTATCTCAACGTCGCCGAAACCGGGATTGGCACCTATGGGGCCGAGGCCGGGGCGCAGCGGTATTTCGGCCATTCCGCCACCCGCCTGTCCGCGGATGAGGCGAGCCGGATGGCCGCTGCCCTGCCCAGCCCCAAGAAACGCTCGGTCAAGAACCCCGGCGGGTGGCTCGCGCGCCACGGTAACAGCATTGAACGCCGCATCGGCATCGTCAGGCGTGACGGGCTGGATGCTTGCGTCTACAACTGACCGCGATGCCCGCCCACGCCCATCATCACCCGCCCAAAAGCAGCGGCGAGTCCGATTGCCATGGGCTGCATGATGCCCACGGGCACCACCACGCGCCAACGGATTTCGGCAACGCCTTCCTGATCGGGATTGGCCTTAACACCGTGTTCGTCGTGGTCGAAGGCGTGGCAGGTCTGATTTACGGTTCCATGGCGCTGGTGGCGGATGCCGGGCACAATCTGTCCGATGTGCTGGCGCTGGTGCTGGCATGGGTGGCCAGCATCGCTGCGCGCCGCCCGCCTTCGGGCCGCTTCACCTACGGCTTTAAAAGCTCGACCATTCTTGCCGCGCTTGCCAATGCGCTGCTGCTGGCGGTGGCGATCGGTGCGATTTTGTTCGAGACCGTGAACCGCTTGGCCACGCCGCAGGAACCGCAGGGCACGGCGATGGTGGTGGTTGCCGGGATCGGGATTGCGATCAATGCGTTGACAGCCATGCTGTTTCTCAAGGGGCAAGACGACATCAATATCCGGGGGGCCTATCTCCACATGGCGGCTGACGCGCTGGTGTCGCTGGGCGTGGTCATCGCTGGACTGGCGATCATTTTCACCGGGTTGTGGTGGATCGATCCGCTCGTCAGCCTCGTGATCGTCGCGGTGATCGCGTGGGGCACATGGGGCCTTGCGCGTGATAGCCTGACGATGGGGCTTCTGGCCGCGCCCGCGCGGATCGATCTTGTGGAGGTCAAACAGCACCTTGCCAGCTTCGACGGGGTCAGCGCGGTGCATGATCTGCACGTCTGGCCGATGTCGACCACCGAAGTCGCGCTGACCGCACACCTTGTGATGCCCGGCCGTCCGGCCTCCGACAGCGTCTTGCGCGACATTGCAACGTCGCTGGAGCGTCGCTTCGGGGTCGGCCATGCGACGATCCAGGTCGAAAGCGGTGAGAACCCGTGTGGAGGCTGTTGCTGATGGCCGCGCGGCCCCGTTCATCCAATGACGAAGCACGCGAGGCGCTGCGCGATGCCATGGCGCGGCTGGCGGCTGGCGATCAGGCGGCGCTGGAAGAAATCTATCGCGCGACGCGGGTGAAACTGTACGGGATTTGCCTGCGTATCTTGGGGGACCAGAAGGAAGCCGAGGACGCCTTGCAAGACGTCTACATCAATTTGTGGCAGCGGGCCGACCGCTATGACCCGACCCGTGCGAGCCCGATCGCGTGGCTGGCGGCGTTTGCCCGCAATCGGGCGATTGACCGGCTGCGCACCGGTAAGGTGCGCGGCGGCGCCGTGCCGATCGAGGAAGCCGCGCCGCTTCCCGATGAGACTCCGCTTGCCGATATGCTGCTGGTCGATGCGCAGCAGGCCGCCCAGATCCACAAATGCCTGGGCGCGCTCGATGCGCGCACACAGGGTCATATCCGGGCCGCATTCTTCGAAGGCTACACCTATGCCCAGCTGGCCGAGGCCGCGGACGTGCCGCTGGGCACCATGAAAAGCTGGATCCGCCGCGGGCTGCAGCGCCTGCGCGCCTGTCTTGAAGCGAGCGAAACGGCATGAGTGCGCCCGAAGACACCGGCCTCGAAGACACCGGCCCCGATGACAGCGTGATCCGGGACGATCCGATGATCGCCGCCGAATGGGCATTGGGCCTGCTCGAAGGCGGGGAACTGCTCGCCGCGCGCGGGAAGGCCGCAACCGATCCCGCCTTTGCGGGACGCAAGCAGTGGTGGGACGATTGGTTCGTCCCGCTGACCGATGCCATCCCCGGTGCCGAGCCGGGCCCGCAGGTCTGGGACGGGATCGCCGCGCGGATCGCTGTGCAGCAGGCCGCCGCCTCCCCGACTTTCGATGACGCGCCGATTTCGAATGTGGTTGCGCTCCAAACGCAGGTTCGTCGCTGGCAGTGGGTGGCCGGGCTGACCTCGGCTGCGGCGGCTGTGGCGCTGGCGCTGTTTGTGTTCGCGCCCGGACGCTCACCTGTGGACGCGCCTCCGCAGATCGCCTCTGCCGCGCCGATGGTGGCGACGGTGCCGATCGGGGAAACAGGCCTGCGGCTTGATGTGACCTATATCCCCGAAAGCGAACAAATGCTGGTCGCGGCGATCGGCCTCACGCCTGACGGTGTGCATGACCACGAATTGTGGCTGGTCCCCGCCGATGGCACCGCGCTGCAATCGCTGGGCGTGGTCGCGCCGGGCGAGGTGCGCAGCATGGTGTTGCCAGAGGCCGTCACGGCCAAGCTGGGCGACAGGGCGAGCCTCGTCCTCACGCGGGAGCCGATTGGCGGCAAGCCCGAAGGTGCCGATGCCGGCCCGGTCGTCGCCAAGGGCGTCTTCAGCCCCGTCTGAGGCGGCTTCGCCCTGCCGCGTATGAGCGGCGGTTCATCCAGAAAAGCCCTGCTGGCCCGCAACTGTTGCGGGCGCAGGCGCGTATTCTTTCCCGGCGACGGGAGAATACCACCTATTCTATTTGCCCTAAAGGAGCATTTCTGATGACCTCGAAGAACACATTTTCCGCCCTTATTTCCGCTGGTCTGATGGCCTCTACCGGCCTGGTTGCCGCACCTGCGCTCGCCGATCATCACATGGAAAAGAAGGCCGAAGCCAACATCGTCGAAACCGCGATGAGCACCGGTATGCACGAAACGCTGGTCGCCGCCGTCAAGGCTGCCGGACTGGTTGAAACGCTCAGTGGCCCCGGCCCCTTCACGGTCTTTGCACCGACCGATGCCGCCTTCGGCAAGCTTCCGGCCGGCACCGTCGAGACGCTGGTGAAGCCTGAAAACAAGGCCACCCTGACCTCCATCCTCACCTACCATGCGGTAGCGGGCAAGGTAACGGCAGCGGATCTGGTCGCGCAGATCAACGCAGGCGGCGGTTCGGCCACGATCCCGACCGTGGGCGGTGGCACCCTCACCGCCACGCTTGAAGGCGGCAATGTCGTGATCACCGATGCCAAGGGCGGCAAGACCATGGTCACCAAGGCCGACGTCATGACCTCGAACGGCGTGGTGCACGTGACTGACGGTGTGTTCATGCCCGCCTGATAGCAACAATCGGCTAGCGCCGCCCCTCCCCCCATCTCCCCCTCCTAAGAAGGAGGGGCGGCGCTTCTCCCGGCCCCGTCCGGCCTTCCCCTAGGCCGGACGGGGTTTTGCTTTTCAACGTGGCACAAAAAAGGCCCCTCTCACGCGGAGAGGGGCCTTTTTTTGTTTTGGGAATGGCGGAATTCAGACGCCTGTGAGGCTAGCGATCAGGCCGCCTCTTCCTTCTTCTTTTCGAGGCCAATCACG
This sequence comes from Sphingomonadales bacterium, assembly GCA_009995225.1. Taxonomy (GTDB): domain Bacteria; phylum Pseudomonadota; class Alphaproteobacteria; order Sphingomonadales; family Sphingomonadaceae; genus Erythrobacter. Next base: position 175,196 of record JAACPW010000005.1, read on the forward strand.
CGGATCGGTTCCTTCTTGCCTTCGACCACGTCCTTGTCGATCACGATCTCGGTCACGCCTTCCAGATCGGGCAGATCGAACATCGTGTCGAGCAACAGGCCTTCGACAATCGAGCGAAGCCCGCGGGCGCCGGTCTTGCGCTTGATCGCCCGCTCGGCAATCGCCTGAAGCGCGTCGGGGGTGAAGGTGAGCTCCACATCTTCCAGCTCGAACAGCTTGCGATATTGCTTCACCAGCGCGTTCTTGGGCTCGTTGAGGATCGTCACCAGCGCCGGCACATCGAGATCGTGCAGCGTGGCGATCACCGGCAGACGGCCGACGAATTCGGGGATCAGACCGAACTTGAGAAGATCCTCAGGTTCACTCTTTTCCAGCAGTTCGCCCACGCGGCGCTTGTCGGGATCGGCAACGTGTGCGCCAAAGCCGATGCTGCGCTTTTGCAAGCGGTCGGCAATGATCTTGTCGAGACCTGCAAAGGCGCCGCCGCAGATGAACAGGATATTCGTCGTGTCGACCTGCAGGAACTCCTGCTGCGGATGCTTGCGCCCGCCCTGCGGGGGAACGCTGGCGGTGGTGCCTTCCATCAGCTTGAGCAGCGCCTGCTGCACGCCTTCGCCCGAAACGTCGCGCGTGATCGAAGGATTTTCCGCCTTGCGCGTGATCTTGTCGATCTCGTCGATATAAACGATCCCGTGCTGCGCCTTTTCGACGTTGTAGTCGGAGGCCTGCAGCAGCTTGAGGATGATGTTCTCGACATCCTCACCCACGTAGCCCGCCTCGGTCAGCGTGGTGGCATCAGCCATCGTGAAAGGCACATCGAAGGTGCGCGCCAGCGTTTGCGCCAGCAGCGTCTTGCCCGAACCCGTGGGGCCGACCAGCAGGATGTTCGACTTGGCGAGTTCGACATCGCTCGATTTGCCGGAGTACTTCAACCGCTTGTAATGATTGTGCACCGCGACCGAAAGCACGCGCTTGGCGCGGTCCTGCCCGATCACATAATCGTTCAGCGTGGTGAAGATATCCATCGGCGTGGGGATCTCGCCGTCCTTCTTGCCGGCGATCCCTGCCTTGGTTTCCTCACGGATGATGTCGTTGCACAGCTCGACGCATTCATCGCAGATGAACACGGTGGGGCCGGCGATAAGCTTGCGCACCTCGTGCTGCGACTTGCCGCAGAAGCTGCAGTAGAGGGTGCTCTTGCTGTCGGATCCGCTCAATTTGGTCATTCCTGTGTCCTCGAATCCATCGGTGCAGGCGGCAATGCGCCGTGCACGGATTCGTCAAGTGTATCGCCCGCACCGTATGAATCAACACATGGCGCGCTATTTCGTGCCGTTACCATAGCGTCAACGCCCGCAATCACGCGGTAAAAGCCGTAAGCGTGGGCTGGCTGTCCCGTCCCGGTGCAGAACGGATGGGGCTGAGGCAGGCGTTACTCAGGCGCCCCGCCCGAACCGCTTTCATCACCGGTTTCGTCGTTTTCGGGGCGCGTCTCGAACACCTTGTCCACGATACCGAAGGCTTTCGCTTCTTCGGCCTCAAGGAAGGTGTCACGATCCATCGCCTTTTCGATTTCCTCAAGGCTGCGGCCGGTGAACTTCACATAAAGGTCGTTCATGCGGCTGCGGATGCGCAGGATTTCGCGCGCCTGGATTTCGATGTCCGATGCCATCCCGCGTGCCCCGCCCGAAGGCTGGTGCACCATGATTCGCGCATTCGGCAGCGCAATGCGCATCCCCGGCTCGCCGGCGGCCAGCAGGAAGCTGCCCATCGATGCGGCCTGCCCCATGCACACGGTCGACACGCGCGGCTTGATATACTGCATGGTGTCGTAAATCTGCAGACCCGCCGTCACCACGCCGCCGGGCGAGTTGATGTACATGCTGATCGGCTTGGACGGGTTTTCGCTTTCCAGAAACAGCAGCTGCGCCGTGACGAGGCTGGCCATGCCATCTTCGATTTGCCCGGTCACGAACACGATGCGTTCGCGCAGCAGGCGGCTGAAAATGTCGAAGCTGCGTTCCCCCCGGCTGGTTTGTTCGACCACCACAGGCACCAGCGCGCCGGTATACGGATCGCGGGTGAACTGGCCCTGGGTGCCATAGGTGTCGCCGGAATTGCCGAACAGATCGATCATGGGAGCTGCGTTTCCTTCGTAGGTGTCGATAAGGCTATGTCGGAGGCAGGGGGGCAATTTCAAGGGTGTTTACCGTGTCCGTGTGAATTGGGACCACACAACCGGGGACAGAACCGGTTATAAGCTGCGTGTTTTGCCTCTTGCCGTTCCGCGCAACCGTGGCAAACCCTTAACCGATGAACCTCAGCCCCCTCGCCCGTCCGGCCCTCGCCCTGTTGCTCGTATCCGCGGCCCCCGCTGCTCTTGGTCAGAACGCAGCGGCCCCGCCCGCCGAAAATGCGCAGGATCGCGCAGCCATGAACGAGCTGCTGATGACGGACGAATACATTCTGCGCATCCAGGCGCTCGACGATAACGGGCCGCGCATCAATGCCGTGATTGAATATGACCCGGCGGCTTCCGTGAAGGCCCGTCAGCAACTGGCGACCGGCCCCTTGCGCGGCCGCACCGTGCTGGTGAAGGACAACATCGAAACCGCACAGTGGCCGACCACGGCGGGCAGCCTTGCGCTGAAGGCCAATGCCACGGGCCGCGACGCGCCCTTGATTGCGTTGCTGCGCGCCAACGGCGGCGTGGTGCTGGGCAAGACCAACCTGTCCGAATGGGCCAATATCCGCTCGAACAACTCGACCAGCGGATGGAGCGCCGTTGGCGGACTGACGCGCAACCCCTATGCGACCGACCGCAACACCTGCGGTTCCTCCAGCGGCAGCGGCGCAGCGATTGCCGCCGGCTTTGCCTGGGGTGCGATCGGGACGGAAACCAACGGTTCGATCACCTGCCCGGCCAGCATCAACGGCCTTGTCGGGTTCAAGCCCAGCGTCGGGATCGTCAGCCGCACCCATGTGGTGCCGATTTCCAGCACACAGGACACCGCCGGGCCGATGACCCGCACCGTGCTGGATGCCGCCTTGCTGCTTACGGCCATCGCAGGCCCGGATGCCGCCGATCCGGTCACGAACGAAGCCGCACGGGTGGCAGATTATACGCAAGGGCTGGAGGCCGCCTCGCTGCGCGGCGTGCGGATCGGGGTGCTGCGCAATGCGGTGGGATCGCGCGCCGACGTGACCGCGCTGTTCGACGCCGCGTTGGCCGACCTGACCCGTGCGGGCGCGGTGCTGGTCGACATTGAATATGCTGCGCCGGGCGATCTGTGGGGCGCCTCGCTCCCCGTGCTGCTCTATGAACTGCGGGTCGAAATGGACAAATATCTCGGCGCACGTCCCGCCGCCGAGGGTCCGCGCAGCCTGGCCGACGTGGTCGCCTTCAACCGTGCCAATGCCGATGACGAAATGCGCTGGTTCGGACAGGAGCTGTTTGAGCAGGCGCTCGAAACCACCGATGCCGATGCTTACGCGAAAAACCTCGCCACCTTGCGCCGCCTGACCCGCGCGGAAGGGATCGACAAGTTGCTGGGCGATGACGATGTCACCTTCCTCGTTGCGCCCACGGCCGGTCCGGCCTGGACCACCGATCTCGTCAATGGTGACAATTTCGGCGGCGGGATCGGGGCGGGCTATCTGGCGGCCATCGCGGGCTATCCGCACCTGACCGTGCCGATGGGCGCGATTGAGGGACTGCCGGTCGGCCTCAGCATCATGGGCGGCCAGTGGCAGGATCATGCCGTGCTGAAGGCTGGCGCGGCCTACGAAAAAGCGCGGACAGCCAAGCTGCCCGCGCCCACATTCCGTCCATGGCGACCGGCGGGGGAATAATCCCCCGCCCGCGCCGGATCACTTCTTGGCAGCAGCCTTCTTGGCCGGAGCCTTCTTGGCAGCGGGCTTTTCGTCGCCTGCATCGTCAGCCTTCTTCGCCGGCGCCTTCTTGGCGGCGGGCTTGGTTTCGGCTTTGGCTTCGGCCTCGCCGTCGTCAGCCTTCTTGGCAGGCGCCTTCTTGCCAGCCGGCTTCTTGGCAGGCTTTTCGTCGGCCGCCGGCGTGGTTTCCGCTTCGGCGTCTGCCTTCTTGGCCGGTGCCTTCTTCTTGGCCGGAGCCTTCTTGGGCGCAGGCGCGGCCTCAGCGGTATCTTCGGCTTCGATCGCCGCCTGAAGCTCCTCGATCGTCACTTCGCGTTCCGTCACCTCGGCCTTGTCGAACAGGAAGTCGACAACCTTGTCTTCATACAACGGCGCGCGCAGCTGGGCGGCGGCCATCGGCTCGGACTGGACGTATTCGAGGAAACGCTGGCGATCTTCGGAGCGGTACTGCTGGGCGGCCTGCTGGATCAGCATGCTCATTTCCTGCTGGGATACTTCCACGCCGTTGGCCTGGCCGATTTCCGAAAGCAGCAGGCCCAGACGCACGCGGCGTTCGGCGATGGACTTGTATTCGTCCTTCTCGTCTTCAATCTGCTTCAGGGCCGAAGCCGGATCTTCCTCATTGGCGGCTTCTTGCTGAAGCTGCTGCCATATCTGCGCGAACTCCGCCTCGACCATGGTGCCGGGGACTTCAAAGCTGTGCCCTGCGGCCAGCTGATCGAGCAGTGCGCGCTTCATCTGGGTGCGGGTGAGGCCAGCGGTCTGCTGTTCCAGCTGCGCCTTCATGATCTCGCGCAGCTTGTCCATGCTGTCGAGGCCGAGGCTCTTGGCGAATTCCTCGTCAAGCGTGGTTTCGGTTTCGGTCTTCACCGCCTTCACGGTGATGTCGAAGGTGGCTTCCTTGCCCGCGAGATGCGCGGCCTGATATTCTTCGGGGAAGGTGACGGTGATGGTCTTTTCCTGACCCGTCTTCACGCCAACCAACTGATCTTCAAAGCCGGGGATGAAGGTGCCCGAACCGATCACCAGCGCCGCGTCTTCGGCCTTGCCGCCTTCAAACTCGACACCGTCGAGCTTGCCGACAAAGTCGATGATGAGCTGATCGCCATCGGCCGCCTTCTTGGTCTTGGCGGCGTCCTTGTAGCTCTTGTTCTGGCTGGCAATGTTGCCCAACGCTTCGTCTATCTGCGCGTCCGTGACAGGAACGACCAGCTTTTCGAGCTTCAGCCCGTCGGTGCTGGGGGCCTCGATCGTCGGCAGCACTTCGAGGCTGACGGTGATCTCGGCGTCCTTGCCCTGTTCGTACCCATCATTGAGCCCGATTTCGGGCTGCATCGCGGGGCGCAAGGCTTCTTCGCGCAGCAACGTGTCGACCGAATCGCGGATCGTGTCGTTCACGACCTGGCTGTGCAGGGCCTCGCCATGCATCTTCTTGACGAGGTTGGCGGGCACCTTGCCCGGACGGAAGCCGGGCATGCGCACCTGGGGCGCCACCTTCTTGATCTCGGCGTCGATCTTCGCGGTGAGATCGGCGGCGGGAATCGTGATGAGATAGGCGCGCTTGAGCCCTTCGTTGACGGTCTGCTTGGTGTGCATGGTGACTGGTTGAAGCCTTCTTGCCAAAAAATCCGGTAAGCCGGACCGCATCGGGGCGAAGTTGGTGCGGGCGAAGGGACTCGAACCCCCACATCTTGCGATACCAGAACCTAAATCTGGCGCGTCTACCAATTTCGCCACGCCCGCATGCCCGAACGAACGAAAAGGGCAAGCGCAAGACGCTTGCCAACGTGCTTGAACGCTTGTGGATTGGTGATTAAGGGCGCGGGCATGACCGAAGAAACACCTGAAACCGTCCCCGCAGCCACGCCTGAAACGCCGGGCGCAGCGGACGTGCCGCCCGATCATCTGTCGGTAAACCCGCGCAGCGAATTCTTCGATGGGGAAAAGCTCCAGCGCGGAGTTGGCATCCGGTTCAAGGACCGCGTTCGCGCCGATATTGAGGAATATTCGATTTCCGAAGGTTGGGTCCGCGTGCAGGCCGGCAAGGCGATGGACCGCAAGGGTCAGGCGCTGACCATCAAGCTGACGGGTCCGGTCGAAGCCTGGTACGAAGACCTGGGCGAAAACCCGCCGGTCGCCAAAAAAGGCTGATCGTCAGGGTCGGGATCGCGGGGTTGCGCGCGCCGAACTTGCCAAAACCGGTATTTGCGCGCAACTGGCGCCTGTATGCCCCTCCCCAAGAAGCCTGAAGTCGTCATCATCGGCCGCCCCAATGTGGGCAAGTCCACGCTGTTCAACCGGCTGGTGGGCAAGAAACTCGCCCTGGTGGACGATCAGCCCGGCGTCACCCGCGACCGCCGGATGGGCGATGCCGAGATCGCCGGCCTGCAGTTCACTATCGTCGACACCGCCGGGTGGGAGGATGAAAACGAACTCAGCCTGCCGGGCCGAATGCGCAAGCAGACCGAAGCCAGCCTTGCCGGCGCGGACGCTGCGGTCTTCGTGGTCGATGCCCGCGCCGGCCTGACCCCGCTGGACGAGGAAATCGCCCGTTACCTGCGCGAACAGGAAGTGCCCGTCGTCGTCGTGGCCAACAAGGCCGAAGGCAAGGCTGGCGAAAGCGGCGCGATGGAAGCCTATGCGCTGGGTCTTGGCGAACCGCTCGCGATGTCGGCCGAGCATGGCGAAGGCATTGCCGATCTGTTCGGCGGCTTGTGGCCGATCATCGGCGCCGCTTCCGACGAATGGGAGGAATTCAACGACATTAACCGCGCCGAAATCGCGGCGATGGACGAAGATGATCGCCCCACCGGCCCGCTGAAGCTGGCCATCGTCGGGCGTCCGAACGCGGGCAAATCGACGCTGATAAACCGGTTGCTGGGTGAAGACCGGCTGCTGACCGGCCCCGAAGCCGGGATCACCCGCGATTCGATTGCGATCGACTGGAACTGGACCGACCCCCGAACAGGTGAAACCCGCGAAATCCGACTGATCGACACCGCCGGGATGCGCAAGCGCAAGAATGTCACCGAAAAGCTGGAGAAGCTGTCGGTCGCGGACGCGCGCCGCGCGGTGGATTTTGCCGAGGTCGTGGTGTTGCTGCTCGATGCCACGCAGGGGCTTGAACATCAGGATCTCAAGATCGCTGCCCACGTGCTCGAGGAAGGCCGCGCGCTGATGATCGCGATCAACAAGTGGGACGTGGCCGAAGGCGCCAGCAGCCTGTTCAACGGTATCCGCGGCGCGCTGGACGATGGCCTTGCGCAGGTGCGCGGGCTGCCGCTGTTCGCCGTCAGTGCGAAGACCGGCAAGGGGCTGGACCAGATGCTGTGCGGTGCGTTCGATATCCGCGATGCGTGGTCGAAGCGCGTCTCGACCGCCGCGCTCAACCGCTGGTTCGACGATGCGCTGGAGGCCAACCCCCCACCGGCGCCGGGCGGCAAGCGGATCAAGCTGCGTTACATCACGCAGGCCGGCACCCGCCCGCCGCGCTTCGTCATCTTCGGATCGCGTCTGGATCAGTTGCCTACCAGTTACGAACGCTATCTGGTGAACGGCATCCGCGCCAAACTGGGCTTCGATGCGGTGCCGGTGCGCGTGACGCTGAAAACCAGCAAGAACCCCTTCGCCAAGGACTAGCGGCGGATGGTTCTCGATCTGCTCGCCGCCGCCGCCGACGCACGCCTGCCCTTCGCGCTCGAGATTTTCGAGCGCACCGCCTCCACCCCGCGGGTGCAGCAGGTGGTGCAACTGAGCCTGGCGCCGGCCTTCCTGCTGTCCGGGATCGGGGCGATCATGAACGTCATCATGAGCCGCATGATCTGGATCGCCCGGCGGGTGGAGAATATCGAGGAAAAGCTGGAGGAGCATCGCACCCCGCGCCAGACGCGCGAGCTGGGCTGGCTGATGCGGCGGCGACGGCTGATGCAGGGTGCGATCATGTTCTCGACCGCGTCGGCGGTGATGATCAGCGCGGTGATCGGGATGCTGTTCATCTCGGCCTATATCACCGCGCAGATCGGCACGCTGATCGCCTTCATGTGGGTGCTGACGATGGCGCTGCTGGTGACGGGCCTCGGGTTCTTCCTGCTGGAAACGCGGCTGGCCGCCATCGGCGCGCAGGCGCCCAAGCAATAGGCTGCCCCACGCAAAAAGGGCAGGCACCGGATCCGGCCCTGCCCTTTTTCTGTGCAGCCCTTGCGGGCGGCCCTTAGTCTCGGCCTTAGTCTTGGCCTTAGCCTTACTTCTCGCCGGCGGGCTGGCTTTGCAGCTGGCAGTAGTTGTGCAGGCCCATGCGCTCGATCATCTCGAACTGGGTTTCGAGGAAGTCGACATGCTCTTCCTCGTTCTTGAGGATCCATTCGAACAGCCCGGCCGAGGTGTGATCCTTGACGCTGCGCGAATATTCAGCAGCGTCCCTGAGTAGCGGGATCGCTTCGTGCTCCAGCGCGAGATCGGCGCGCAGCACTTCCTCGACCGTTTCACCGACCTTCAGCTTGTGGATTGCCTGAAAATTGGGCAGCGCCTCGAGGAACAGGATGCGTTCGGCCAGCTTGTCGGCGTGCTCCATTTCCTCGATCGATTCGTGGCGCTCGTAGGCTGCCAGCTTCTTCATGCCCCAGTTGTCGAGCACGCGGTAATGCAGCCAGTACTGGTTGATCGCGGTCAGCTCGTTGGTGAGCGCCTGATTGAGATAGTCGATGACCTTGGGGTCGCCCTTCATGCGGAATATCCTTTGCGTAATATCAAAGCCGGGTTGCGGCGTTGCTGTACAGATACACGCTGAGGGGGTCTGTCCGCAAGGGGCGGCCGAAAATTATCTTTGCGAATCAGTCGCTTGCGAGGCGTTCGCAATCGCGGGTCAGGCGAGTTCTACTGCGAATCTGTTGCAGGCTACTGCCATGCGTTCAGCGTCGATGATTTCTTGAGCCTCATCAAGGCACTGGCCGCAATTGGGGCGCTTCCCCAGGCAGGCATAGGTCGCTTCGGCGTCGCCTTCGCAACTGAGCGCGGCTTTGCGCAAGTCAGTCTCACGGATGGCATTGCAGATGCAGATATACATGGGCGAGCGAATCTTTCCTGCGAAGCGTTTGCAGGAAGCAATGTATGCGAACCATTCTTAATAACAAGAGGTTTTTTGTTTGGCCCTCAAATGCCGGGCGGCGGACCTCCGTCCGCCTTGGCTTACACGGCATAAGCCGCGGCGCGCAGTCGCGCTTGCGACCTGTCCTTCGGCAGGCCGAATCGTCCGTGCTGCTTACTTCCTCAGCGCAAACAACGTCCGATAGGTCAGGCACCGCCACAGCCATTCAAGCGGACCGTAGCGGTAGCGGTCGAGCCACGGCTTCGACCACGCCAGCATCACCGCCCATGTCAGCACGACGACGATATAGAGTTGCGGGCGGTTGAGCTGTCCAAACAGACCCAGCGCCCAGCCGTGGAACACCAGCATCATCAGCACCGATGTGCCGAGGTAATTGGTGAACGCCGCCCGCCCGGCAGCGCGCACCCGGTCCCCCAGCCAGCCGGTCGCGCCGGGTGCATAGGCCACCAGCACCGCCGCCAGACCCAGCACCATCCATAGCCGTGGCAGCGTGCTCCATCCGACAAATCCGGCGAGCGTGCCGTAATAGCTGAAGCCGCCTGCCTTGACGGCGAGACCAATCGCCAAGTGCGCCAGCCCGCCCGCGATCAGCCCACCCCAGCCCCAGCGCAGCAATCGGGATCGTTCAATGGCCCCGCTGAAGAATCCGAGCCGGTAGAGCGCCATCCCGATCAGCATCAGCGGCAGCGATTCAAACCCGAACAGCATCGCATTGCTCAACGGTTCGGACCATTGCTCGGTGATGCGATAGCGCACCAGCGCCCCGTAATCGCCCGAAGCAATCGCGGCGTTGGGCACGTCGCCCCGTGCCAGCGCCGTGTCGACAGCGGCCAGCAATCCGGCGCGTGCCTCCACCATTTCGGGCGAGGATTCGCCGAATGCCGTTTCCGTCATCAGCCAGGGCATCGACAGCGCCGCGCCCATCAGCAGCACCCCGACCATGTAGCCGCCCAGCCCGACGAAAAGCTGCGTCTTTACGCTCCACCTGACGCAGGCGAGCGCGATGAAGCCGAACAGCGCGTAGTAGAACAGGATATCGCCGGGCCAGATGAAGAAGAAGTGGACCATCCCGAACACGGCCAGAACCGCCAACCGCCATGCCTGAAGCGCGCGGGTGCCCCCGCGCGCCCAGGCCTTGTCCATGAACAGCACCATCCCCGCGCCGAACAAGAGCGTGAACAGCCCGCGCATCTTGCCGTCGATGAGGACGAACTGCGCAATCCACATCCACCCGCCCGGATCGGCCGGATCGGTCAGGAAGGCCGCCGGGTACATATAGGCTTCGAACGGCTGGCCGAAGACGACGATGTTGGCCGCCAGAATGCCCATCACGGCCAGCCCGCGAATGAAATCGAGCGTGTCGATCCGTTCGCTCGCCGCAATCGGTGCGACCGGCGCCATGGCCCCGTCAGGCGTGTTCGCCGCGACAGGCGGCGAAAGCGTTTCGTTCATGGCTGATCCCCGGCCTGTGACCGGCTGGAGAATAGCAATTTGCCAGCGCTTGGAAAGTGTCCCTTGGCGCGGCCTTGCTTCGGATCAGCCCTGCCCTGCCACCACGCAGGCTTTGCCCTCGCGCTTCAATGCAGCGCAGGCGCGCTGCGCTTCGGCTTCGCTGGCAAATCCGGTGGCCAGCAAACGGGTAAGCTTCCCGCTTGGCACTAGCGTCTTGCGCGTTCCTGCGAGAGCCGCGTTGCTGCCGATCTGGTTCCACAACCTGTCGGCATTGCCCGCCACGCCGAAGGCGCCAAGCTGCACCCGCCAGGTGCCCTGCTTGCGCGTTGGCGGCACGGATGTTGCGGGTTTGGGGGTTGCGGGTTGGGGCGGCGCGGTCACAGCCGCAACGGCCGGAGCGGCCGGAGCGGCCGGAGCGGCCGGGGTGGTCACTGCGGCAACCACCGGAACCGGTGCGGGCACGGCTGCCATCGGCGGCGTCGCCAGTTCGGCCGCTGCCAGCTCTGCCGAGCGTTGCGAGCGCGCCCCGCTTTCCAGCTCGCGGGCGAGCGACTGGGCCTGACTGCGCTGCCCCTGCGGCACGAAACGGTCCATCTGCGCCAGCGCATCGCTGGCCTGCGGCAGGCCCGCGCCGTTCGCCAGCGTCATCAGCGCATAGGCGCGCACCCAGTCACGCGGCGCATAATCGGCGTTGAAGTGCGACAGGCCCAGCACATATTGCGCGCGCGGATCGCCGCGATCGGAGGCGGCGCGAATCATCGGCATCGCCTTTTCCTGCTCGCCTTCCTGAAACAGCATCAGCCCGTAATTATCGGCAGCCTTCACGTGGCCCAGGCTGGCGGCCTGTTCATAAAACGCGCGGGCGCGGGCATTGTCGACATCCACCCCGCGACCAAGGCGGTAGGCCTGCGCAAGATTGAACAGCGCATCGGGATCACCCGCTGCCGCCGGGCCTTCCCATTCGGCAACCGCACGGGCAAAATCGCCGGCGCTCCAGGCATCAACCCCGGCCTTGACGTCAGCCAGCGCAGGCGCGGAACCCAGCGCCAGCGCCGCCGCGCCCAAGCCGCTTGCCGCCATGCGAGAGACGGCTGCTGCCACGTGTGCTGTCATGATCCTTGCCATTGCTGTCCTGCCTCGCCGGGTGTCGGAGGAAATCGTCGTACCCGTTTTTAGCTGAAAGTTGGTTAGCAAATCGTTGCTGGCCCCTGCCGCAGACTAACTTGGGGCCCAAGCCGGTGCCGATGGCCCCGCACACCCCTGCCTTAAGATCAAAGGCTTTAACCCTAAATTAGGGGTATCCTGCGATCCCGTGTCCATCCAGCCGTTGTCAGGCGTCGCAATAGGGCGGCACGGACGCGGAACAATTCAGGGGGACCCAAGCGTTGCGTGTACTCGCTTTGGCATCGCAAAAAGGTGGATCGGGCAAAACCACCTTGTCCGGACATCTCGCCGTTCAGGCGCAGCGCGCAGGCGCTGGCCCGGTCGTGCTTATCGACATCGATCCGCAAGGCTCGCTGGCTGACTGGTGGAACGAACGCGAGGCGGAGTATCCCGCCTTCGCGCAAACCACCGTCGCGCGTCTTTCCAACGATCTGGCCGTGCTGCGCCAGCAGGGCTTCAAGCTCGCCGTAATCGATACGCCTCCTGCCATCACCATGGCGATCCAGTCGGTGATTTCGGTCGCCGAGCTGATCGTGGTGCCAACCCGGCCTTCCCCGCACGATCTGCGCGCCGTGGGTGCTACCGTCGATCTGTGCGAACGCGCGGGCAAGCCGCTGGTGTTCGTCGTCAATGGAGCGACGCCGAAGGCCAAGATCACCTCCGAAGCCGCAGTTGCACTGTCGCAGCATGGCACTGTCGCACCGATCACGTTGCACCACCGCACCGATTTTGCCGCGTCGATGATCGATGGCCGCACCGTGATGGAGGTCGATGCCGAAAGCCGTTCGGCAGCCGAGATCGCCGCCCTATGGCGCTACATCGCTGACCGGCTCGAAAAGAATTTCCGCCGCACCGTGTTTGCCCCTGCCCCCAATGGCGCAGCGCAGCAGATGGGCGGCGTGCCGCGTCCGGCCGGGGGCTTCGGTCGCCGGGTGGCGCAGTAAGCGCGGGGGCCATTCAACCATGTCCGAACCCGGTTTTGCTTCGCTCGGCCCGTCGCTGCTAGCCCGCAAGGGCGGCGCCAAGCCCGCGATGCGTCCGCAGGTCGCACCCCTGGTGGCCGACGAATCGACCATCGCCAAACTGGCGGATGAACAGCTTGAAGACCTCGGCTGGAACGACATGGGCGATTCGGACGCGGGCGAAAGCCGCCTTTCGGGCGCTGACATCGTCCCGATCAACGCCGACGTGTCGGCCGATGATTTCGTCGCCGGCGGCCTTTCGGAAGGCGGCCCGATCGTGCGCCGTCAGCAACGCCGCCTGGAAGAACGCGTGCTGGCCGATGCGGTGATGACCGGCCCTGAAGATCACGAACCCGAATATGACGAGGAAGACGAGCCGGTTTACGGCGAGGCTTTCGACGAAGAAGGGTACGGCGAAGACGAAGATTATGGCGACGAAGGCGAAAACGCCGGCGTGCACTATGCGCCGCTCGTTGCAGCCCCGGTGCCCGAACCTGTTGTAAAGGTGCAGGCCCCGATCGCGTTGCCAACCCCGGTTCGCATATCCCGCGCGGCTTCAGCGCAAACCGGACGACGCGCCGCCTTCACACTCCGGCTCGACGCCGACCGCCATCTCAAACTGCGCCTTGCCGCGACCATGCAGGGTGTCAGCGCCCAGGCGCTCGTCACCGAGGCGCTCGACCGGCTGCTTGCCGAATATGACGATCTCGACGTTATCGCCAATCACATGAAACGCCACTGACCGGCGCTTTGACCCACACACGCTGAAGACCACCACCAGGGGAATTGATTATGGACCGCAGCATCAAGACCGGCAGCCGATCAGCGCCGCGCCTCGCGCTCGCCATCACCACCGCCATCGCGGGCCTGACCTTGGCCGGGATGGCCGCCAACGCGGCGCCGCGCGCCGACGAATATTTCAGCAAGGCACAGACCGCGCTGCAAAAGGGCCAGGTGGCCAAGGCCATCGACCACGCCGAGGCCGCCGTCCTCGCCGATCCGCGCAACCCTAGCTACCGCGCGCTTCTGGGCGCGGCCTATCTGGAAGCGGGACGATTCAACTCGGCCGCCACCAGCTTTGGCGATGCGCTCGATCTGGGGGATGAAAACCCGCGCACGGTGCTGAGCTATGCGCTCGCCAAAATCGCGCTGGGGGAACCTCGCGTCGCTGCCGCCACGCTGGACGACTACGCGCAAGCCATCGACCCGACCGATCTGGGCCTGGCGCTGGCGCTGGCAGGACAGCCGGAACGTGGGATGCATGTGCTGGTGAACGCTGTGCGGTCAGCCGAGACGACCACGCCCAAGCTGCGCCAGAACCTTGCCTATACCTATGCGCTGGCGGGCAATTGGCGCGCGGCGCGGGTGATGGCGGCCGAAGATGTGCCTGCCGATCAGCTCGATGCGCGCATGTCGCAATGGGCTGCGATGGCCGCGGCCGAACAATATCAGCAGCGCATCGCCAGTCTGCTCGATGTCAGCCCGCGTGCCGATAGCGGCCAGCCGGTGCAACTGGCGCTGGTGAATAATCCGGATCAGGACACGCAGATGGCCGCCGCAGAGATGCCGATGCCGTCGCAAGCAGCCCTTGCCATGGCCGAACCGGTCGCCCCGGCCCTGACGCCTGCCCCGGCCTCTGCCGCCGCAGCGGCGCAGCCCGCCACGGTCGCCCAGGCTTTTGCCGCAGCCGAACAGCCGGTCCGCACAGCCGCCTTGCCAAGTAGCGGCGTACGCTATGTCTCGAACCCGGTTGTTCAGGAATTGCCCGCCCGCGCTGCGCCTGCCGCCACGCGTGTTGCCGCCGCTTCCCCGCAGCGTCGCATGGCGCCAGCAGCAGCGCCCGCATCGGCATCGGCACCGGCAATGGGTGACAAGGCCGCAGGTTCGCACCTCGTCCAGCTTGGCTCCTACGACAGCAAGATCGAAGCCCAGCGCGGCTGGAAGGTGCTCAGCGCCAAATTCCCGCAGCTCAAGGGTCACGCGCCCGTCATCAGCGAAGCCGTGGTCAATGGCCGCACCTTCTGGCGCGTTGCCGCAGCGGGCTTTGGCCCCAAGAGCGCAAGGTCGATGTGCGGCACGGTGAAGTCGGCCGGACGTGGCTGCTTTGCCTATGCGGCAACCACCCCGCCCACCGGCGCCGTCAAGCGTGACATCCAGGTGGCATCGCGCAGCCGCTGAAGCGAGCCGATAACCTTCAATGAGCGACCGCTCCCGGACAGCCACCGCGCTGTTCGGGAGTTATTTTATTGCTGATGTAGGAAATGGTTCGGCTGCGTTTCCGCATGAAAACACGGGCACGCGTCTGCACTTCGTGAACAAACTGCCCGGCCAAGGCTTTAAGCCCCGAGCCGCACTCCGCCCTTCCACAGCCCCAGCACGCGGCCTTGCGCGCCCTGCCGGTCAAACGGGGTGTTATCAGCGGTTGCCTCCATCTTGCGGCGGTCGATGATCCACGGCGCGTCCGGGTCGATCAGGGCCAGATCCGCCTCCATCCCGGTCGCCAGCGCGCCCGCCGGAACGCCAAGCAGCCGGGCGGGATTGCGCGCGAGGCAGTCGAAGGCGCGGGCGGTATCGATCACCCCATCGCGCACCAGCCCCAGCACCATCGCCAGCAGCGTTTCGGCCCCTGCCATGCCGGGGGCGGCATCGGCAAAGGGCAGGCGCTTGTCTTCGGCTCCGCGCGGATCGTGGCCGCTGGCGATCACGTCGACAGTGCCGTCACCAATCGCCACCAACGCCGCCTGACGGTCAGCCTCGCTGCGCAAAGGCGGCGCAATGCGGGTAAAGGTGCGGAAATCGGCTGTCGCCAGATCGGACAGCATGAAATGCGCGGGCGTGATCCCGCATGTGACGGCAAGCCCACGCGCCTTGGCATCCCGCACCAGATCGAAGCCGCGCGCAGTCGTGACCTGCCGGATATGCAGCCGTGCGCCTGCCAGCTCGGCCAACGCAATGTCCCGCGCAATGGCCAGCGCCTCCGCCTCGGCGGGGGCAGCGGGCAGACCCAGCCGGGTCGCGATTTCGCCAGCGGTCGCCGCGGCCTCGCCCGCCAGCCCGCCATCTTCGGCATGGGTAACGACCACCAGATCGAGCATGGCGGCATATTGCAACAGCCGCAGCATCACGCCGCTATCCGCAATCCAGCGCCGGCCGGTGGCGATCCCCCGCGCGCCGGCATCCTGCATCAGCGCGATCTCGGCCAGCTCACGCCCTTCGAGTCCCCGTGTCGCCGCAGCGAGCGGGTGAACCCACAGATCGGGCTTGCCGCTCTTGGCGATGAAATTGACCCGGCTCGGCAGATCGAGCGGCGGGGATTGATCGGGCATCAAGGCCGCGCGGGTGATCCCGCCAAAGTGGAACGCCGGCTTGTCGACCGCAAAGACACCGAGATCGACGATACCGGGCGCCAGCAGCTTGCCGCGTGCATCGACAATCTCGTCACCGTCCTTGGCCGCCACATCGGGGCCAACCGCAAGGATAAGCCCATCGGCGCAGCGCAGCGCGCCGGTCGTCACGCCGTCGGGGGCAACCAATTGCGCGTTGATGATGGTAATAGGCGTTGCCTGTTTCATGCCCCCCACCCCTCCACACCGCGCGCTTCGCGGGTCAGGATCTCAAGGCACGCCATGCGGATCGCGACGCCCATTTCAACCTGGCGGGTGATCAGCGAACGTCCCGCCAGATCGGCGATCTCGCTGTCGATTTCGACCCCGCGGTTCATCGGGCCGGGGTGCATCACCAAGGCGTTCGGCGCCGCCAGCGCCAGCCGCTTGGCTGTCAGCCCGTAGAGGCGGCGATATTCGCGCGCCGAAGGGACGAACTGCCCGCTCATCCGCTCGGACTGGAGCCGCAGCATCATCACTACCTCAGCGCCTGCCAGGGCAGCGTCGAAGTGGTGAAATACCTCCACCCCCATCGCTTCGATCCCGACCGGCATCAGCGCAGGCGGCGCGCAGACACGGACATTGGCGCCCATTGCGGTCAGGCACAGGATATTCGATCGCGCCACCCGGCTGTGCAGGATATCGCCGCAGATCACGACGTTGAGCCCGGTGAAATCCTCTGCGCCCTCCCCCCGCTCGGCCAGCGCATGGCGCAGGGTCAAGGCATCGAGCAGGCCTTGGGTCGGGTGTTCATGGCTGCCATCGCCTGCGTTCAGCACCGGACAATCGACCTTGTCGGCAATCAGCCCGGTTGCGCCGGATGATCCATGCCGGATCACGATCGCATCGGCGCGCATCGCGTTCAGGGTGATCGCCGTGTCGATCAGGGTTTCGCCCTTCTTCACGCTCGATGTGGCGGCATGCATGTTGACGACATCCGCCCCCAGCCGCTTGCCCGCGATCTCGAAGCTCAGCAGCGTGCGGGTGGAGTTTTCAAAGAAGGCGTTGATGATCGTCAGACCCGCCAGCAGATCGCTGTGCTTGGTGCGCTGACGGTTGAGCGCAACCCACTGGTCGGCCTCGTGCAGCAGATAGAGAATTTCGTGCCGCTGCAAATGCCCGATGCCGGTCAGGTCGCGGTGCGGAAATGCCAGCCGCCCGGCCGGAAATCGGCCCGAAGCCGGTGAAGTTTGGCGCGCATCCATCAATCCAAAGCCCCTAGTCGAGCCTCATCCGTCGCTCAACCCATCGCGTAAGGATTCCGATGGCAGTTGCCAGCCAAAGCCCCTAGACCGATGGGAGCGATAAAAAGGGACGAATGCATGAGTTTTGTCGGCAAGGTCTGGAAGGTCCTGGTGGGGATCAAGGACGGGCTCGTGCTTTTGTTCATGCTGCTGTTTTTCGTCGGCCTGTTTGCGCTGCTTTCGGCCCGGCCCAATCCCGGCCAAGTGCGCGAAGGGGCCTTGCTGATCGAACTCGACGGCACGGTGGTCGAGGAAAAGTCGGTGATCAATCCGATCGCCACGTTGCTGTCAGGCTCGGCCCCGGTCGGCGAATACCGCGCACGCGACGTCGTGCGCGCACTGGATGCTGCGGCCGCCGATGACCGGATCAAGGCTGTTGTGATCGACATGACGACCTTCCTGGGCGGCGGTCAGGTGCACCTCAAGGACATTGGCGAGGCGATGGACCGCCTGCGCACAGCGAAAAAGCCGGTGCTGACCTATGCCATGGGCTATGCTGACGATCACATGCTGCTGGCTGCCCACGCCAGCGAAGTGTGGCTTGATCCGCAGGGTCTGGCCGTCATTTCCGGACCGGGCGGCAATCAGCTTTATTACGCAGGGCTGCTCGAGAAGCTGAACGTCAATGCCCGCGTGTACCGCGTAGGCACCTTCAAATCGGCGGTAGAGCCGTTCTCGCGCACCTCGATGTCGGACGAAGCGCGCGAGAATATCGGGGGGCTGTACGGGGCGTTGTGGGAAGAGTGGCAGGCCAATGTTGCCAAAGCCCGGCCCAAGCTCGCGCTGGCACGCGTAACGCGCGATCCGGTCGCCTGGATCGAAAGCTCAGGCGGAGACATGGCGCAAGCGGCTGTATCGGCCGGTCTGGTCGACAAGCTTGGCGACCGCACGCAGTTCGGCATGAGAGTGGCCGAGCTTGCCGGAAAGGACCCGTGGAGCGAACTGCCCGGCAGCTATGCCTCCAGCGAATTCGATGCCTTTCTGGCCGGCCTTGGCAATGATCGCCCCGGCAAGGCGATCGGCGTGGTCACCATCGCGGGCGAGATCGTGGATGGCGAGGCCGGTCCCGGAACCGCCGGAGGGCGGCGTATCACCGATCTGCTCGACGAGGCGCTCGATGATGATCTTGCTGCCCTTGTCGTGCGGGTCGATTCGCCCGGCGGGTCTGCCACCGCGTCCGAAGAAATCCGCCGCGCCATCCAGCGTCATCGCGATCGCAAGATTCCGGTGGCCGTGTCCTTCGCCAATGTCGCGGCGAGCGGCGGCTATTGGGTCGCGATGTCGAGCGACCGCATCTTCGCCGAGCCCGATACGATAACAGGCTCAATCGGCGTGTTCGCCGTGATCCCGACATTCGAGCAGGCTGCAGCAGAGCTGGGCGTGAACGCCGATGGCTTCAGTACGACCCCGCTGTCCGGTCAGCCCGACCTGATCGGCGGCTTTACTCCGGCCATCGATTCGCTGCTGCAGACAACGATCAGCGGCACCTACACAGACTTCCTCACCCTCGTCGCCAAGGGGCGCGGGATGTCGGTAGGACAGGTTGACGGCATTGCGCAGGGCCGTGTCTGGGATGGCGGGACAGCACGCCAGATCGGTCTTGTAGATGAGTTCGGCGGGCTCGATGCCGCGCTGGCCTGGGCGGCTGGCAAGGCCGGGGCCAAGGATGGCGATTGGCACGCGGTCTTTCTTGGCGAGCAAGATCAAAATTACGATTCGCTCATCCGCCAGATCGTCACCAGCCAGACGGAACGCGCGCCGGCCGTGCACAACGGCGATCTGTTTGCCATGACCGCAGCCCGCAGCGAGCACCTGGGCGCGCGGGTGGCCCGCGATGCCGAACGCTTGCTGGGAACCCGCGGCGTGCAGGCCTTCTGCGCCGAATGCCCCGCAAGCTCAGCCCCGCCTGCCACCGCGAACAGGCATCGAACGGGCGTGCTGGCGCTGCTCACGTGGTTTGGCGGGAACTGAGCGGGGACGAAATCGCACGCCGATACGCCGCCAGCGCTTGCCAAGCGCGCAAGGCCCAATTAAAGGCGCCCCCCTGTCCGGACCATAAGGTTCCCGAGACGGGCGCGTAGCTCAGCGGTAGAGCACACCCTTCACACGGGTGGGGTCACAGGTTCAATCCCTGTCGCGCCCACCATTTCCCCCCCTTTGCGGTTCGTGGAAATGGTCTGAACACCGGACGCGCTGATTGCGGCTTTTGCGTCATTTACCCCTCCTGTCTTGACCGGGCTGCGATCTTCGCGGCAAGGCTTATGATCCGCGCTTTCGGGCGATCAAGCGAGGTTTGTGATGCGCAAAAAAATTCGGGGCCAGTGCCTTATTCTGATGGCGGCTCTGATCGGTGCGGGCCAACCCGCCGCTGCGCAGTCCTTTATCGAAGCCGCGTTCGATGCCGTGATCCCGACGCTGACCCAGACTGTTGGCCATGCGCCGGGCACACGCATTACATCGCCCGACCAGACCTACGCGTACCTCAAAGCGCTGGCAGAGGCTGCGCCGGATCGGGCGCGGCTGGTGCAATATGCGGAGAGCTGGGAGGGGCGCCCGCTCTATTACCTCGTCCTGTCGGCGCCCGCCAACATGAACCGGCTCGAAGCGATCCGCGCCGACATGGCCACGATCGCCGCCGGGCGCGCAGGGAATGGCTCGGCCCTTCCGGTGACCTGGCTGGCATATGGCGTCCACGGTAACGAGATTTCCTCGACCGATGCGGCGCTGATGACCGCGTATCACCTGCTTGCAGCCGACGGTGATCCGCGTGCGGACAAGATCATGGCCAATACCATCGTGGTCATCGACCCGATGCAGAACCCCGATGGACGCGCGCGGTTCGTGAACAATTTTCTCGCCTCGACCGGCATCGCCCCCGCCGCCGACCGGCAGGCGGCCGAGCATGATGAACCGTGGCCTTCGGGCCGGGTCAACCACTACATGTTCGATTTGAATCGTGACTGGTTCACGCTGTCCCAGCCCGAGACCCGCGGCAAGGTCGCTGCGATCGGTCAATGGAACCCGGTCGTGGTCGTCGACCTGCATGAAATGGGCGGCGACGAGAGCTACTTTTTCTCGCCCGCAGCCCAGCCCTTCAACCCCAACCTCTCGGCTGCGCAGATCCGGGCTTATGAATTGATCGGGCGTTACAACGCCGCCGCTTTTGATGCGCGGGGCGAGCCTTATTTCACCCGCGAGGTCTATGACCTGTTCTATCCCGGTTACGGCGATACCTGGAACGCGCACCAGGGCGCGATCGGCAGCACGTATGAACAGGGATCAGCGCGCGGGCTCGTGTTCGCGCGGCGCGACGGGACCGAATTGACCTATGCCGACGGGATCGAAAATCACTTCACCACCAGCCTCGCCACGGCGTCGGCGGTCGCCGATAACCCGCAGAAGTTCCTGTCCGACTTTGCTGCCTATCGCAGCGGCAATGCCAGCGGCAGCGCCGGGCGCGGCACCTATGTGATCGATCTGGCCGAACGCCGCTGGAATGCCGAACGGTTGGGGCGGCGGCTTGCCCAGCAGGGCATCACGGTGCTGCGGCGTGACAGCAGCGCGACCATCTGCGGCAAGTCTTACCCCGCGGGCTATCTCGCCGTGCCGCAAGCGCAGCCCGCTGCGCGGCTGGTGCGCAGCCTGCTAGACCGCGATACGCCGCTGCCGCCCGATTTTCTCGCCGAGCAGGAGCGCCGCCGGTCGGTCGATCTGCCGCACGAGCTTTACGATGTCACCGCCTGGTCGGTCGGCCCGATGGCGGGGGTCGACGTGGCGCTGTGCAACGCGGTTGTCGCTGGGGATGAAATTAACGCCGATGCGCCGATTGCTGCCAGGACAGAGGGCGCCGGTGACTTTGCCATAGCCGTGCCGTGGAACGATAGCGGGCAAGCGCGGCTTGTCGCGCTGGCGCTGCGTGATGGCATCGACGGGCGGGCGACAGACCGGGCCTTCACGACCGGCGGACGCGATTTCCCCCGTGGCACGGTCGTGTTCCCGGCGGGTTCGAACACCCCGGAGAAAATGGCTCGGCTCGTCGCGCTGGCCCGCGATGTGGGCGCGCATACGGTGGCGCTGGAAAGCGGCTGGGTAGATAAGGGGCCAAACCTTGGCAGCGAGCATTTCGTGCGGCTGACCTTGCCGCGGGTCGCCGTGGCGTGGGACGACGGCGTTTCGCAATTGAGCGCCGGGGCCATGCGCTATGTGCTCGAACAACGGCTCGGATTGCCAGTGACGCCGATCCGCACCAGCCGTCTGGGCCGCGCTGATCTGACTGATTACGACGTTGTGCTCGTGCCTGAGGGCAATCCGGCCGGTGTGCTGGGTGACACCGGCCTACGGGCCATGCGCAGCTTCGTCCAGCGTGGCGGCGTGCTGGTAGCGATCGGAGAAAGCCTCGAAACCTTCAGCAGCGGGGACTCGCCCTTGCTGGCGGTGAAGCGCGAAGCCGCGTTGGGCCGTGAGCCTATCGAAACCGGCGAGGAGACAGACGACTTGGCCGAAGGGCTGGCCATCACCACCGATGCTGAATACCGCGACGCGATCAAGGACCAAGCCGCTCTGCCCGATACCCTGCCGGGCGCGCTGCTGAATGTGGTGGGTGAGCCCGACCACTTCCTTTCCGCAGGCTACGATAACGGCGCGGTGGTGCTGGCCACGGGGACGCAGATCTTCACCCCGCTTGACCGGGCGAAGGGGATCAACGTGCTGCGCTTCGCCGCGCCGGGCAACCTCATCGCCAGCGGCTATGTCTGGGACGAGAACCGGCGGCAACTGGCTTACAAGCCCTACCTCATGGCGCAGCCACACGGACGCGGGCTTGTGATCGGCTTCGCGCATGACCCCTCGGCCCGCGCCTATCTCGAAGGGCTGGACCTGATGATCGCCAACGCAGTGCTGATCGCGCCGTCGCGGTTGCGGTGACAGACACTAGGC
The DNA here is from genome assembly GCA_009995225.1 of Sphingomonadales bacterium. Taxonomy (GTDB): domain Bacteria; phylum Pseudomonadota; class Alphaproteobacteria; order Sphingomonadales; family Sphingomonadaceae; genus Erythrobacter. The sequence continues at coordinate 197,331 of JAACPW010000005.1, forward strand.
CAGAGGGCGCGATTGTGTCATCCTGACGGCGATGGCGCTGTTCGAAATCCTTGTTGTCCTCCATGTCGTCACCGGCGCAGTGGGACTGACGGCGTTCTGGGGGCCGATCGTGACCCGCAAGGGCGCTGCCAATCACCGCAGGTGGGGTCGGGCAGCGTGCTACGGCTTTCTGGGTGCAGGCACGCTGGCCATCGCCATGGCGCTGCTATCGCTCTACGGACCGGAGCAGCGGCACCCTGAAGTGATCGACCGCGCGCTGTTCGACGGGTTGTTCGGGTGGATGATGCTGTATCTCGGCATCCTCACCATCGGGTTTGTCGATTACGGGCTGGCCGTGGTGCGCCATTCGCGCGACCGGCGCAAACTGCGCAGCCTGCGCTATCAGGCTGTGATCGCCGCAGCCGTCGTTTCGGGGGCGTGGTGCGGCATTTATGGCTTTATGGTGGGGCATCCGCTGATGATGCTGGTCGCGTTCATCGGCATTGCGGCGATGCTGATCCAGCAACGCTACATCTGGCGCAAGGTCGATCCGCTGCGCGCCACCTATATCGGGGAGCACTTCCGCGCGCTGATCGGCATGGGCATCTCGGCCTATACCGCGTTCCTGTCGGTCGGGTTGATCCGGATGGTCCCCGAACAGGTCTTCAACCCGGCCATCTGGGCCGGGCCAAGCGTGATTGGCGTGAGCCTGATTCTCATCTTCACCATCAAGGCCAAGAAGCTCGCCGCCCCCAAGGTTTCAGGACCGCGCCCACATCCGCAATAGGTTGGCAATGGTCTTGTCCAAGGTTAGCAATTCGGCCGATTGATGGGGCAATGTCTGGCGCAAGGCGGTGCGCAGGTTTTCGAGATCGAACAGCATCTCGCGCTGCCCCTGATCGGCGACCGTGCTCTCGATCCAGCCGATGCACACGATCCGCGTGCCGCGTGTGACCGGCTTCACCTCGTGGATGCTGCCCGATGGGTAGAGCACCAGATAGCCCGCCTCGCCCTTCAACTCCTGCGTCATGCCCGCGGCATGGATCACCAACTCGCCGCCTTCATATTCGCTGGGCGGGGTCAGGAAGAGGGTGAAAGACAGATCGGTTCGCAGGCGCCGGTTGCCCCGGCCCATCAGCGCATTGTCGACATGCGCGCCATACTTGCCGCCCGCGCCTGTCCGGCTGATGATGACGGGCGAAAAGCGGCGCGGCTGCGCGGCGGCTGTCACCACCGGATGATCCGCGACCACCCGGAACAGTTCGTCCTGCAACGCCCGGCCCGCGGCGCTGTCCATTGCGGCCTGTTCGTTACGCTTGACCTCGCGCGCGACTTTCCCCGCTGTCTCGCGCCCGTCACGCCAATCGAGCATGGCGATCCGTTCGCTGATGGCAGCGAGGTGCGCGGCATCATCAAGGGCATTTATGACAAGGATCATGATCGCCGCTCTAGCGTCCAGCCATCCGCCCCACAAGGCAGCCGGCGGGGAACGACCGTGCATTGCCCCGCCAGCCGAAAAAGGATCGCTGCCTAGCCGCCCTTGCCCGACGTGTTGTCTGCAATCAGCGCCAGTGCCTTGTCGCGGGCGTTTTCGGGCGTCTCCTTGCCGTCCTTGATCGCATCGGCAAGGAGCATGAGCTCGCTTGCAATGGTCGTGCCCGCGCTCGGCTCCTGCGCGATGCGGATACCCCCGTTGGCTTTGGCAACCTCGTCCCACTTGGCCCGCACGGCGTTCCAGTAGCCCTTGGTCTTGTCCCAATAGTCCTCGGCTGCAGCGACGTTGTAGCCGTTGAAACGCTCATAGGTGTTCAGCACATATTCCTGGACGACAGGCTGTGCATCACCATCCCCCGCCTTGGGCGCGATCATCTTGGTATTGTCCTGCCAATGGATCCAGCCCGTTGGCGTCAACTGATGGCGGTTGATGCCCATGTAGTGATCGTAAACCGGATTGCGCACCGCATCGCGCCGGGCCAGCGGGCGCGCGGTCCAGTTCGATCGCCAGCGGCGAATGCCTTGCGTCGTTTCCCATTCACCCCACCCGGCATAACGCGGGCTGTCATCGACCTGATAGACCGTCTGCGACCAGCGTCCCGCACGCATCTTTTCCGGGACGGGCGTCATCTCCCAAAGTTCGCCGCCTTTGTAGGCCAGGATTCCTTCAGGCTGAAATTCCCAGCCCTGCCGCCAATGCTTGACGACATAGGGGTTGGCCGCGTCGCCGGTCACCAGCAGATGCTGGAGCACGATGCGGGTGCCGGTATCCTCAATTACACGGACACTTTCGTATCCGCCTGAAATCTTGCGTTCAAGCGGGATGTAGCCCGCCATCCAGGGCGTCGCTTCCTGCATATCGAAGGTGACTTTGAAATCGCCTGCCATCGCAAGGATGGTCTCGCGATCCTCGGCGAATGCCGCCTTGGCAGCCTCCTGCGTTTGCACGATCGGGCCATCGGCCAACGCTGGGGAAGGCGCAACGGCCAGGGTCAGCGCGGCAAGGCCGGATGCAAGCACGGTGCGGGTCAATCTGTTCATGGGTGTCCTCCTTGGGATTCAGAAACTGTAGCTGGCCGAAAGGCTGAGGTTGCGACCCGGCCGCGTGAAGGCATCGGCAATTCCGGCGTCATTGACGGAAAGGCCGCGCACATCGGACCACAAGGTGTAGGCCTCGTCGGTGAGGTTGAAGACGCCTGCGTGCAGCTTCAGACGGTCGGTCACGGCGTAGAAGGCTGTCAGAGCGAGGATGGTGGAGGACGCAGGCCGCACCAGCAGATCACTGCCGTCGGCCGCACGCTCCAACGCGTCGGCGCCCTTGCGGGCATTGTGGGTCACGATCATCTCGCCACCAAACCGGCCGGAAGGCGCGCGATAACCAACCCCTGCGACCATGTTGAACGGATCAATCGTATCGAGCGGTGCCCGGCTGCCGTCCGGCGCGATGACATTTCCATCGGCGTAAGCCATCGCGATCCGGGCATTCCAGCCACTGTCCAACTGCACTTCACCGCGGGCCTCCAGCCCTTCGATTTTCACCGCGTCGAAATTGACAAATTGGAAAATCGCCGGGTTTTGCGGGGTGAAGCTGCCGCCCACCACCTGCTGACTGATGAAGCTGTCGTAATCGCCCTTGAAGCCTGTCACCTGAAACGAGAAGATACCGGTCACATACCGCGCGCCGACCTCCCAGCTCTCGCTGGTTTCGGCCTTCAAATCGGGGTTGGGAACCGAAGTGTAGCCGCCGGCGATGAATTCGAAAACGTTGTTCACCTGGCTCGGCGTGGGCGCAAGGAAGCCTTGCGCGTAATTGCCAAACAGGATCACATCCGGTGTGAGCTTCACAGTCACACCCAATTTGGGCGAAAGGCGACTGTCACTTTGGCCCGAAGCGGTGAAGGCCGGCAACAGCGGATCGTCAGTCGGGTCAAGGTCGTAGAAGTCGAAGCGAAGCGCCGGGAACAGCGTCAACGCGCCGTCAAGCAGGGCAATCTCGTCTGCGACGAACAATCCGCCCAAGGTGAAGTCGGTTGCCGGAAAGGCGCGGGTGGGAAAGCTTTCGCTGCGACCCGGCACCGTGCCGCCGCGCAAGCCTTGCTGGCGGGTCCAGCTCACATCACCGCCGATGGCAACCCGGTGGCGCATCGCCGCAAGGTCGAAGCCCGAACGCGCTTCCCCCGCCAAGCCGTACACTTGGTTTTCAAAGGTGTTGAGCCGCTCGCGGTCGGGCGCCGGGGTAGCGGTGAGCGTCGTGCGCTCCTCCAGGGCGAATTGGCGATCTTCGGTGTCCTGCCAAAAAGCTGACAGGAAGGCATATTCGATCACGTCCTGGGCCGCACCGTCATAGGTCCAGTCGGCCGAGGCACGCATGCGTTCCGTGGTGTCTCGGGCGTTTAGGCCGTCGACGGTCCAAACCGGGTTCGGACCGAAGGTGAAGGCAGGGCCAAGACCGGTAAGCACCTCCGTCTCTACCGCGCTGCCAAGATATTCGCCGGTGAGGCGGATGCGGTGCGATCCATCGTTCCAGACCAGCTTGCCGAGCACGGCGTTGCTTCGCCCGTCCTGCGGGTTGGGCGCGGTGCGGGCGGAACCGGTGCCTTCGACCGTCCCCTGATTATCCAGTTCGTTGAAGTCGCGATGGGTGTAGGCCAGCATCGCAGACAGCTTGCCGGTTTGCCCGGTGAGGGTGGCGGTCTGGACGAATTCATTGTCGTCGCCGGAATATTGCGACGTGACAAAGCCGCCCAGGGTGGCGTCGGCGATCAGATCGACCGGATCGGCAGTCACGAAGCTGATGGCGCCAGCCAACCCGTCCGAACCATAAAGCGCGGAGGCGGGGCCGCGCAGGATTTCGACCCGCTTTACCAGCCTCACATCGGCGAAACCCCCTCGTCCTGCGTCTTGTGGGCCGAAACTGAAGCCCTGCGGTGACCGGATACCGTCGACCTGCACCAGCACCCGGTTCCCGCCGATCCCGCGCACGGTGAACCCCTCGTTGCGCGCGCGTCCTGTCGCGCCGATCGCCGCGCCGAAGCGGGCCGGTGCACGGCGGACCGATACGCCCGGCTCGAACCGGGTGAGATCCTTGATATCGGTGGCCAGCTGATCGGCGATGTCCTGATCCGTGATGACCGTGACGCTCGCCGGGGCCTCCTCCTGCAACACTGGGGTGCGGGTAGCGGTAACGGTTATGCGGCCGGTTTGCTGTTGAACTTCGGCCTCGGACACCGCCTCGGCGGGCAGGCTTTCGGCTGCAGCCGGATAAGCAAGCAAAGCGAGTGGAGCGGTGGAAAGGGTGAGTTTGTTGATGAAAGACAAGCGAGACACTTCCTGCTGGTGATCGAGGGAACACCAGCCTGATGTTCTTATTGCGAATGCGAGTCAATATGACTTGCGAATAAGACTCGTTCGCAACAACGCCCTGTGGACATCAACAGCCTGCCTCTCAATCTCAGCGTTTCATCACGCCCTCCGCGAGCAAGCAATTGATCCCGGCCGCAAGGTCTTCGGGAGCCATTTCCGCCCCGCCCCACACCACATAGCGCAGACCGACAAACACATTCATCCCCATCACGGCCCAAGCCTCCAGTTCGCCCAACCCGCCGCGAAACTCGCCTTGTGCGGCCCCAGCGCGCAGACGTTCGGCAATACGCTGAGCGATGGTTTCATAATGCGCCCGGTAGCTGGCCGGGTCGACGAATTCGGCTTCGTCGATGATGCGGTAAACTTCCTTGTGCTCGGCTGCGAAGCGCAGGAACGCTGTCAGCGCCGCCCGTTCGATTTCGAGCGCGCTCATCCCGTCGCTCAGCGCCGAACGCGCGCTGGTGCGCACCTTCTCGCTCATGTCGGCAACCAAAGCGCGGAACAGCGCGTCCTTGCTGTCGAAATAGGTGTAGAAACTGCCCAGCGCCACGCCCGCACGCCGCGTGATCGAGCTGACCGAAGCTTCGTGAAAGCCCTTTTCGCCGAACTCCTCTGCCGCTGCGTCGAGCAGTTTGCGCAAGGTCCGCCGCCCCCGCTCGGTGCGCGGCACCTTCGCATCGCCGCACGCCGCTTCGGCGCGCTTTGCCGCACTGCCTTGAGTGTTGCCCATCAGTGACTCCCTCCGCGCTTTCGGTAGGCGGCACATGATGGCCATACAAGTCTAAACTTGAAAGGTGGTTCAACTTTCAATATCAGTCCTCTCATATAAAAACAGGAGAGGAAAACCCCATGAACACTTCGCTATGCACGCGTGCCTTGTTGCTGGCCGGATGCGCCGGACTTGCCACCTTCGCCATGCCGCTCGCCGCGCAGGACAGCGCCCAACCGGCAACCGACGAGTCTGCGGCCGCCGCCGAAGCTGACGAAAACGTGATCTTCGTCACTGCTCGCCGCCGCGAAGAGCGTCTGATCGACGTGCCGCTTTCCGTCACGGCCCTTTCGGGTGAGGATCTGGTCAAGCAAGGCGTGCAGGATCTGACACAAATCGCGCAGCAGATTCCCAACATCACGCTCGAAGTCAGCCGGGGCACCAATACGACCCTGTCGGCCTTCATTCGCGGCGTCGGCCAGCAGGATCCGGTCGCCGGGTTCGAAGCGGGCGTCGGTCTTTACGTCGATGACGTCTATCTCAACCGCCCGCAGGCCGCCGTGCTCGATGTCTATGATGTCGAACGCATCGAAGTGCTGCGCGGGCCGCAGGGCACGCTTTATGGCCGAAACACCATCGGCGGCGCGATCAAGTATGTGACGGCCAAATTGCCCGACGAAACCCGCGTCAAGGTGCGCGGCACCTATGGTTCCTACGATCAGGCCGACCTGATCGTCACCGCCTCGACCCCGATCACTGACAGCCTCAAGATCGGTGCCAGCGGCGCACGGCTTTCGCGCGGCGGATTTGGCGAGAACCTGACGCTGGGCACAGAAAACTATAACAAGGACGTGTGGGCCGCGCGCGGCACCATCGAATTCGACAATGGGCCGGTGTTCGTGCGTCTGTCCGGCGATTACGTGAAGGACGATTCCGAAGCGCGTCAGGGCCACCGCTTCATCACCAGCCTCGTCAGCAATCAGCCGGTGCTGGACGATGTGTTCGACACCCGCGCAGGCCTGAACATCGTGGATCAGGAAGTTGAAGCCTATGGCGGCGCGCTCAATGTCGCCATCGAGCTCAGCGACACACTGACCTTCAAGTCGATCACCGGCTACCGCGAGGATGCCTCAACCTCGCCGATCGATTTTGACAGCCTCGAAGTGGTCGATCTCGATGTGCCGGCGATCTATGAAAACGATCAGCTCAGCCAGGAACTGCAGCTTCTGTATGAAGGTGACAGGCTGTCCGGCGTGTTCGGGTTCTATTACCTCGATGCCAACGCCTTCACCGCTTTCGACGTGGCGCTGTTCACCACGGTCGCGGGCCTCAACGCGCAGACCTTGGGCGATGTGAACACCAAGACCTGGTCGGTGTTCGGCGATTTCACTTACGATCTTTCCGACACCATCAGCGTATCGGTGGGTGGGCGTTATACCAATGACAAGCGCACCAGCCAGGTGCTGCGCACCACCTTCCTTGGCGGTTATTCGGACATTTTCGGCGGTTCAGGCGTGCCGCTGGCCGTGACCAGCAACTTTAACGGCAGCGCCACCTTCAAGGATTTCAATCCGCGCGCTTCGATCAGCTGGCAGCCGAACCGCGATCACAACCTCTATTTCACCTATTCGCAGGGCTTCAAGGGCGGCGGCTTCGATCCGCGCGGGCTGACCACGGCCTGCCGCAACCCGACCGGCGGCGCGTGCACGGCGGATGAGGTGTTCGACTTCATGAGCTTTGAGCCGGAAACGGTCGATAGCTATGAAATCGGCTGGAAGGCGTCGCTGCTCGACAACCGTCTGAACATCAGCCTTGCCGGCTTCCTTGGCCAATACGACAATGTGCAGATCCCCGGATCGGTCGGGTTCGACAGCAATGGCGACGGCACCAACGACGCCTTTATCGGCATCACCTCCAACGCAGCCTCCGCCGATGTCAACGGCATCGAGTTTGAAGGCAACGCGCTGGTCGGCCAAGATTTCGCGGGCGCAGGCAGCCGGTTCAGCGTCAACTGGTCGCTCGGCGTGCTGGATGCCAAGTTCAACACCTTCATCGACAATTTCGGCCGCGACGTGGCGGACGAGCGGGTGTTCCAGAACACGCCCGACATCACCGCGCACATGGGCTTTAACATGGGTCTTCCGGTGGGCGGAGGCATGATGGATTTCATCGGCCTTGCCTCGCTGCGGTCGGATGCCAGCCAGTTTGAAGTGCCCAACCCGTTCCTTGATCAGGATGGCTTCGTGCTGGTGGATGCCAGCATCGTCTACACCGTCGATAGCGGACTGTTCTCGATCGGGGTCCACGGCAAGAACCTGTTCGACAAGGAATATATCGTCGCGGGCTATAACTTCGTGGCAGGCGGTTTCCCGCCGGGCACGCCGTTCGTCCCCACGCTGGGCCGTGAAGGCACGCTGACCGGGTTCTATGGCGATCCGCGCCGCGTGTTCGTGACCGCGCAGGTCAACTTTTAGCACCTGACTCTCCGAAGGGGCGGCGGCCTCTCCCGTCTCGCGGCCGCCCCTTTCTCCCTTTCCTTGGAAAGACCAAGCGGGCATAGCGCGGCCCATGCACGACATTCGTTTTATCCGAGACAATCCCGAAGCTTTCGATGCGGCGCTGGCGCGGCGCGGGCTGGAACCGCAGGCCGCCGACCTGATCGCGCTCGATGAAGAGCGCCGCGCGGTGACGACCAAGGTGCAGGTCGCGCAATCGCGCCGCAACGAAGCGTCGAAGCTGATCGGCGCCGCGATGGCCAAGGGCGAGCGTGACGCCGCCGAGGCGCTGAAGGCCGAAGTCGCGGCGTTGAAAGACGAGATGCCCGCACTGGAAGCGCGCGCCGATGAATTAGCGACAAAGCTGAAAGAGAAGCTGGAGATCATCCCCAACCTGCCCGCCGCCGATGTCCCCGAGGGCGCGGGCGAGGAGGAGAATGTCGAGGTCGCCCGCTGGGGCAGCCTGCGCGCCTTTGACTTCACCCCCCGCGAACACGCCGACATTGCGCCGGCTTTGGGCATGGATTTCGAGACCGGAACGCGGCTCTCAGGCGCGCGCTTCACCTTTCTGCGCGGCGCGATGGCAAGGCTGCACCGCGCGCTCGGGCAGTTCATGCTCGATGTGCAGACCGGCGAACACGCCTACGTCGAATGCAACCCGCCGGTGTTGGTCAGGGACGAGGCCATGTATGGCACGGACAAGCTGCCCAAGTTTGCCGAGGATTCGTTTCGCACCACAGATGATCGCTGGCTCATCCCCACGAGCGAAGTCAGCCTCACCGCCAGCGTCATGGGCGAGCTGATCGACGAGGCCGCCCTCCCCATGCGCCTCACTGCGCTGACGCTGTGCTTCCGCTCCGAAGCGGGCGCGGCGGGGCGCGATACGCGAGGGTTCATCCGCCAGCACCAATTTGAAAAGTGCGAGCTGGTCAGCATCGTGCGCCCCGAAGACAGCGAAGCCGAGCACGAACGCATGGTCCGCGCGGCCGAAACCATTCTGGAACGCTTGCGGCTGCCCTATCGCAAGCTGCTGCTGTGCACCGGCGACATGGGCTTTGGCGCGCGCAAGACCTTCGATCTGGAGGTCTGGCTGCCGGGGCAAGGCGCTTACCGTGAGATCAGCTCGTGCTCGAACACCGGCGATTTTCAGGCCCGCCGCATGAACACCCGCTACCGCGTCGCGGGCGAGAAGCGCACTGAATTCGTCCACACCCTCAACGGCTCCGGCCTTGCGGTGGGGCGCACGCTGGTCGCCGTGATCGAAAATTACCAGAACGCCGATGGGTCGGTGGCAGTGCCTGAGTCCTTGCGCCCCTACATGGGCGGGCTGGAAGTTCTCATGCCCCTCTAAACCCCGTTCGCCCTGAGCTTGTCGAAGGGCTGCTTTACTTGGGGTAGGCAGTGGTGGCCAAGAAAGAAGTACAGTCCTTCGACAAGCTCAGGACGAACGGTTTGTTAAGTCAGCACGAACGGTTAGGAACAGTGGCGCAATGAGAATCCTGCTCACCAATGACGACGGCATCCACGCCCCCGGCCTCAAGGTTCTGGAGGAAATCGCCCGCCAGTTCTCCGACGATATCTGGATCTGCGCGCCCTCCGAAGAACAATCGGGCGCGGGCCATTCGCTCACGCTGACCCGGCCCGTGCGGCTGAACACCTATGGCGAGCGCCGCTTTGCCGTCACCGGCACGCCCACCGACTCGGTGATGATGGCGCTGCGCACTGTGATGCCTGATGCGCCCGACCTCATCCTGTCCGGCGTAAATCGCGGCGCGAATCTTGCCGACGACATCACCTATTCGGGCACAGTCTCGGCCGCGATCGAGGGCGCGTTGGCGGGTATTCGCTCGATCGCGTTCAGCCAGGTCTATGCCCGCGAAGGCATGGGTGACGAGGTGCCTTTCGGCGCGGCGCTGGAGTGGGGGCCGAAGGTGCTGGCCAAGCTGATCGACGCGCCGATGGCAGACCGCACGCTGATCAACGTCAACTTCCCCGCGCTTGCCCCCGATGCCGTCAAAGGCATCCGCGTTGTGCGGCAGGGCTTCCACGATTACGCGCGCGGCACGCTGATCGAAGGGCGCGACCCGCGGGGTTATCGTTACTTCTGGTTCGGGCTCGACCAGATCGAGCACACCCTCGACCACGGCACCGATCTGGAGGCGATCGAGGATGGCTATGTCGCGGTGACACCGCTCCAGCTCGATCTCACCCACTATTCCACCATCGGCATCCTTGCCGAGCGGTTCGGCGACTGATGGCTTCAGCGACAAAGCGGGTGGGGGGCGGCAACCCGACCAGGCGCAAGAAGCTGCTGGCTGACCAGTTCCAGCCGCTGCGCCGTCAGGTCAAGATCCCGGTCTGGGGCGATCTGGGTATCAGGCTGGGGGTGGCGCTGTCGCTCCTCGGCCTCGTAATCATGATCCACTGGTGGGACCGCGATGGGCTGGTCGACAATGTCGACGGCGACATCAGCTTCCTCGATGTGGTCTATTTCACCATGATCAGCGTCACCACCACCGGCTTTGGCGATATCGCCCCGGTAACGGACCGCGCGCGGCTGGTAGAATCCTTGATCGTGACTCCGGTGCGGATCGCGGTGCTGTTCATCTTCGTGGGCGCGGCCTACGATTTCGTCATCAAGCGCAGCTGGGAGAAATGGCGCATGGCTCGCATTCAGGAACAGCTGGACGATCATGTCGTCGTGCTAGGCTACGGCGTCTCGGGCTCGCAAAGCGTGGGCGAATTGATCGAACGGGGGGTCGATCCGCACTGCATCGTCGTGATTGACCCGTCCGAGGAGCGATTGGCCGATGCCGAAAAACTCGGCGTCAATGTCATGGCCGCCGATGCCACCCGCGATGAAACGTTGAAATCGGTGCGGATTGACCGGGCCCAAAGCGTGCTCGTCTCCGCGGGGCGCGACGATACGTCGATCCTGATCGTGCTGACCGTGCGCCACCTTGCGCCCGATGTGCCGATCAGCGTGGTGGTGCGCGCCGATGACAATGAACTCCTCGCCCGGCAGGCCGGTGCGAACAATGTCATCAATCCGGTCCGCTTCACCGGCCTGTTGCTGGCCGGCAGCGTCAAGGGCGCCCACATCGCCGATTACCTCGCCGACCTCGCCAGCGTCGGCGGCCGGGTGCAACTGGTCGAACGGGTCGTCACCGAAGCGGAATGCGGCAAGTCGATCAGTGAACTCAGCACCGGAGGGCAAGGCCTGCGGGTCTATCGCAATGGCCGGGCCATCGGGTTCTGGGAGGAGGAATGCCAGACGCTGCAGCCCGGCGACGTGCTGGTCGAAATCATCCCGACAGCTGGAAGTGAACGCGGAGTCAGCCTCTGAACCACACAAAGACGCCGCCCATCGCTGCCATTCCGACAAGGAAATGCCCGGCATCGATCAGAAACAGCGAAAACGGTTTGCGCAGTTGCAGATAATTGATCCCGATTGCCGGGATCATAACGCCAACCGCAAAGCCCACCGCCATCATCATCACCACGAACTGCGGCGGATCGGTGCGGGCCACAAGGTGCCACAGCACCATTGCGATGAGCATTTCAAAGGCGAAGGTAAGACCGAAGATCAGCGGCATGCTCCCGCTTTTGAGCTGGGTGTTGGAAAGCCCGGCCGCCCGCTGCCACGGCAGGGCGAAGATCACGCCATACCACAGCGCGCCCACGGCGAAGAACGCCAGACTGCCCGCAAGCACCGGCCACAGGGCAAAATCATTCATCGACACATTCTCCTCGCCGCTTGCGTCCTGCTAGCGCATCGTCGCGCCTTCGTGTAGGGGCGCGGCCCATATGAACACGACGTCCACCATCGCTCCCACTGTCCTGGCCGATCAGAAGAAGATCGGCATGGTCAGCCTCGGCTGCCCCAAGGCACTGGTCGATTCCGAACGGATCCTTACCCGCTTGCGCGCCGATGGCTATGCCTTTGCTGCGGACTATACCGGCGCGGACATTGTGCTGGTGAACACTTGCGGTTTCCTCGACAGCGCCAAGGAAGAAAGCCTCGCCGCGATTGGTGAGGCCATCGCCGAGAACGGCCGCGTCATCGTGACCGGGTGCCTCGGCGAGGAAGCCGACGCGATCCGCGCTGCGCATCCGCAAGTGCTGGCGGTGACCGGCGCGCATCAATACGAACAGGTGGTCGAAGCGGTGCACACCCATGCCCCGCCAAGCCAAGGCCCGTTCGTCGACCTGATCCCGCAGCCGGACATCAAGCTGACCCCGCGCCATTACAGCTATCTCAAGATTTCCGAGGGCTGCAATCACTCCTGCGCCTTCTGCATCATCCCGGATTTGCGCGGCAAGCTGGCGAGCCGCCGGATCGATGCGTGCCTGCGCGAGGCGGAGAAGCTGGTCGCCGCGGGGACCAAGGAACTCCTCATCATCTCGCAGGACACCAGCGCCTACGGGGTGGATATCCGCCACGAAGCCCGCCAGTGGAAAGACCGCGATGTACGCGCACACATGACCGATCTGGCGCGCGAGCTGGGGGCCTTGCGCACCTCTGACGGCCAGACGCCGTGGGTGCGGTTGCATTATGTCTACCCCTACCCCCATGTCGATCAGGTCATCCCCCTGATGGCCGAAGGGCTGCTGACGCCCTATCTCGACATCCCGTTCCAGCACGCGTCCCCGAAGGTGCTGAAGCTGATGCGGCGGCCCGCAAACGAGGCCAAGGTGCTCGAGCGGCTCAAGTCGTGGCGAACGATCTGCCCTGATATCGCAATCCGCAGCTCCTTCGTGGTCGGCTTCCCCGGTGAAACCGAAGAGGATTTCCGCTACCTGCTCGACTGGCTGGAGGAAGCCCAGCTCGACCGCGTCGGCGCGTTCCGGTTCGAGCCTGTCGAGGGCGCGGCGGCCAATGTCTTACCCGATCAGGTGCCGGAAGGCCTGAAGGAAGAACGCTACGCGCGGATCATGGAAGTGACCGAGCGGATCAGCGCCGCCAAGCTCGCCGCCAAGGTGGGCCGGACGGTTCCGGTCATCATCGACGAGGTCGGCGAAGCGGATGAAGACGGCGATGTCGGCGCAACGGGCCGCAGCCAGGCCGACGCGCCCGAGATCGACGGCGCGGTCTACTTGCGCAACGTGCCCGATACGCTTGCGCCCGGCGACATTGTCGAAGCCACCATCGAAGATGCCGACGCGCATGACCTGTTCGGGGTGATCGCGCGTTAATCCCTGCCCGCCTGCCGTCCCCGCAAGGGACGCAGGATGGTTAACCACTGGCAAGTTTTTCGCTAACACGGCATAACACGCGTCATGATCCGCGCTCTGACCATCAGCCTCGTTCTCGCCGCCCTGCCTTACGGGGTTGCGGCGCAGTCCAATGCCGCCGACGCTGCGAATGCCGCAGAGGCGGTTGCCGCCAAGGCGTCCGGCGCCTTTGAACGGATCGATCCCGATAACGAAGTCAGCTACAGCGAAGATGCTGCGGTCACCTACGCGGGCCTCCCGCCGCTCACTGCCGACGACGCGCCCAGCCTTGTCCCCGCCCCGGTGCTGGACAGCGATTTCGAACCCGAGGCTCCGCGCGGCCCGGCGGTGCGCATGATCGCCAACCCTGTGGTCCAGCCGATCCCGGTGACGCAAGCTGCGGCCTTGCCGGTGCCTGCCCCCGCTCGGGCCGTGGCCAGCAATGATCCCTTCGTGATCAAGTCGATCCTGCCTGTCGAAGGCGCGATCCGTTATGGCGACTGGTTCTGGGATGAAAGCACTGCACCTGCTGCGGGCAAGCTGGTGATCACGGTGGATCTCGAAGCGCGCGTCATCAGCGCCTTTCGCGATGGGCACGAAATCGGAACCGCCGTGGCACTGCTGGGCACCCAGGCCCACCCCACCCCACTCGGCAACTTCCCGATCCTGACCAAGGAGAAGGACAATATCTCCGAGAAGTACAACAACGCCCCCATGCCCCACACGCTGCGGCTGACGTGGGACGGGATTGCGATCCACGGATCACCCGTGATGAACGGCTATGCCAGCCACGGCTGCATCGGGGTGCCCGATGATTTCGCCGCCAAGCTTTTCGCCGCCGCCAAGCGCGGGGACAAGGTCATCATCACGCGGGGCAAGATGGTCGGTCTTGGCGACAAGGTCTTGTAATAAAGGGTTAGTTCAGCGACCCCCGTGCCGGTTCCGGACGGAAGCGCCACACCCGCATCATCACGCCGACCTTCTCGACTCGTTCGACCCCCGGTTGTGCCAACACGCCGCCCAATGAGGCGTTTTCGCCCGCCCAAAGCCGGTCCCACGCCCGCCCGGCCTCAGCGCGGCTGGCATGACCACCGAGTTCGCGAATGATCCTGAGGATTGTTTCGATGGCGATAATGCGCGGCACGTTAGCGCAATAAGTGAAGCCCGGTGCATCTTCATCCCGCATGACCATCTCGTGCCAGTCCAGCTCAGCATACCAGTCGAGCGCCTGCCATGCTTCTGCCAGATGCGCGGCGCTGGTTGCCAGCGCAATGGGGTCAAGCCAGTCGGCCTTGGACAAAGCGCCGCGCAGTCGCGCTCGGTCAAAGGCGGGATTGCTGTTGGAAGGATCGTCGGCGGGCGTGATTCCAGCAGCGGTCACGATTGCCGTCAGTTCTGCCTTGCGCCAGCCCAGCAGCGGGCGCAGCAGCGTGATTTCGCTTCCTTCAATCCGAGTGTGTGCTCGCACCCCCGCAAGTCCCGCCAGCCCGCTGGCCCGGTTGAGGCGCATAAGCAGGGTTTCGGCCTGATCATCGGCGTGGTGCGCCGTCGCGACGGCGCCCAGCCGCTCATCCTGCGCCCAGCGCGCCAGCGCCGCATAGCGCGCCTCTCGCGCCCGTGCCTGCACATTGCCGGGGCCAGGTGTGACGGTCATCGCCCTGAAAGGAATGCCGCGTTCGCCTGCGATCCTTTCAACCAGCGCAACCTCGCCCGCGGCTTCAGCCCGCAGGCCGTGATCAATGCTGCACACTGCAATGCCGCCCGGCATGGCATCGTGGGCGAGCAACATCAGCGCAAGACTATCCGGGCCCCCAGAGACTGCGAGACCCAACGGACCGTCGCGCGAATCTGTGGGCCATAACGCCGCAAGATCGGCAGCGAAACGCGCAGCCGGGTCCGGCGTCAGTTGCACGTCACCTTGGCGAGGTTGACCCGGTATTCGTCGGCCAGCCGCCCGGTGGCCACCAGCGGATAGGTTTCAGCAAATTCGGCGAGCGCAATGCAAGCCTTGCGCGTGTCGTTCAGCGCGATCATCGATGCGCCCAAATACAGCAGACTGTCGGGCGCGCGATCCCCTGCCTTGTTGGCCTGGTAGTTTTTCAGGAACCACCGTGCCGCTTCATCGGGCATGTTGTCATCAAGGAAGGCGCGGCCCAGCAGGTTGCGGCCAAAGCTGATGCGCGCATGGCTGGGATATTGTTCGACAAAGCGGGTCAGTTGCTGACGCGCTTCGGGGAAGAATCCTGCATTCCACAGGCGGAAACCGTAAGAATATTCGTCATCGCCCGCATCGGTGGTCTGCGGCTTGGCGATCGCCTGAACCGCAGCAAGACGCGTTGCGCTGGGTGCGGCGACGGCGGGCGCGGGTGTGGGTGGGTTTTGAGCCGGCTGTCGCACCGCAGGCGCCGCGGTGGCAGGCGCAGGCAGCGTTGCAACGGATTGCGCCGGGAACCCGCTTGCCGACGGCGTGGTCAGCGGCGCATTGGCGGCCGTTTCCAGCGTAGCAAGCCGCATTTCCATCTGGGACAGCGCGTTGGCCTGCTCTTCCGAGCGCGCGGTCAGCGCACGCAGCTGCGTTTCGAGCGCATCGAGACGGACAAGGATGTCGGTCACGGCGGTCGTCGTAGGCGCGCTCGGCTGGACTGTGGTCGCGGGCTGCGCTGTCGTGCCTGGCGCAATCTGCGGTTCGAAAAAGCGTCCATCACCGCCCGGAAACACCTTGCGCTGCAAGGCGCGAACTTCGGCCTCGACCTTGCGGATGCGGGCTTCTGCCGACGTATCCTGCGCGGCGGCAGGGACAGACACCGCGATCATCGTGGCGGCGCCAGCGCCCATCAGCATGGCCCCTGCAAGGCGAAGCGGCAGGATTTTTGAGGCGGGATTTCGCAAGAGGGGGGTCATGGCGCGTGTGGCTCCCAAACTATGGCCGCAGATCGTAGTGCGGCACACATGAACGTATCCCGAATCCCTGCCTTGTGCCGGCGCGCAAGTCGAGTGCGGCAAAGGGCCTAATCAACGGGAAAAAGGTTAACCGTGCGCCGTAATGGCCACGATTGTCGCTGGTTCGCGCGGCGCTGCGGCTGCCTGATCGGCCACCGCTTCGGTGCGATTTGTCAACGCAGACGCGGAAACCTGAACACCTGAGATCGTTTGGGCGCGATCCGAAATCTTGGCGACTGGCTGTCCGCCGACCGTGATCGAAAGCGCGTCTGGCCGCCCGGTGTTGATACGCGGATCGGTGGCGGTTGCAGGGACGGTAACGGTTTCGCCAAGCGCCATTGTCCGCTCAAACAAACGTTCGCCGCCTTCTTCGTACAACCGCACCCAGATGCCTTCCTCGAGCGCGGTCAGCACCACCGGGCCGCTGATCGCAGCGGAAGGCGCCGCTTGGGGCGCGCTTGCAACCGGCGCGCTGCTGGCGGAAGGCGCGGGCACGTCCAGGGCACCCGGTTCAGTTCCGGCGCCAAAATAGGCGTTGAAAAAGGCGTAGCTCCCCACACCCAGCACGAGCACCGCAGCGGCCGCCGCCCAGGTCAGGCCGGCAGAGGGAAGACGGGCCGGATCGCCCGGCTCCATCGCGGAAGACGGTGCCGAGCGGCGCATCGATCCATCAGCAAGTTCAGCCCGCACCGCATCAGTGATTTCAGCCGGATCAAGGCCGACGACCTTGGCAAAGGTCCGCGAAAAGCCGATCGCATAAGCGCGGCTGGGCAGGCTTTCGAAATCGCCCTGTTCGATCGCTTCGAGATGACGCACCGGAATGCGCGTTTCGGCCGCGACATGCGCCAGATCGAACCGCAGTTCCTCTCGCGCTGCCCGCAAGGTTGCGCCCGCGCCGGAAACAGGTGTGTGCTGCGCGTTATCGGCGCCGTTGATGTCTTCGCTGTTCATGACCCGGGTCCGCCCCTTCTGTGCGAGGCTTTTGATATGTGAGATTGCGTGAATTGTCCTTGAACGGGACTCACCCGTTGGCGGGCCTTGTGTCAAGCGTCGTGGCAACACGCTGGCGCATGCGGCGCACGCTTCTTCGCAAGGCCAGCATCAATCATACTCGATATCGCGGGCATCGGCCCATGCCGAGATCTCGGCACGCAGATTGCGGCCCGGATCGGCCAGCCAGCCCGTCATCGCTGCGGTCAGTTCTGCCAAGTCAACCTTGCGCACCAATTCCTTGATCGGGCCGACGGCGGCAGGCGTGATCGAAAGGCGACGATAGCCGATTCCCATCAAGGCGAGCGCCTCCAGCCGACGACCACCCATTTCGCCGCACACGCCGATATCAACGCCGCTTCCCACGCTGTTCTGCACCACCCGGCGCAAGAAGCGCAGGATCGAGGGGCTGAGCCAGTCGTAACGCTCTGCCAGCTTGGGATTGGCGCGGTCGGCGGCAAACAGGAACTGGGTGAGATCATTGGTGCCGATCGACAGGAAGCTGAGCCGCGGCAACAGCAGATCGAGAACCTCGGCCAGTGCGGGCACTTCCAGCATTGCGCCGAAATGAATCCGTTCCGGCACAAGCTTCTTTTGTGCCCGCAGGTAAATGAGCTGTTCGTCGAACACGGCTTTGGCCGCATCGAACTCCCACGGTTCGCTGACCATCGGGAACATCACGTAAAGCGACCGCCCGCCCGCCGCTTCCATCAAAGACCGGGCCTGCACCTTCATCAGCCCCTCGCGCTCCAGCGCCAGCCGCAGCGCGCGCCACCCCATTGCAGGGTTTTCGTCCTGTGCGGCGATTTCGGATGCGAGATAGGGCACGGATTTGTCGCCGCCGATATCCACGGTGCGGAAGATCACGGGCTTGTCGCCCGCTGCATCCAGGACATCACGGTAAAGCCGCGTCTGGCGTTCCCGCTGCGGCAGCGTGGCAGAGACAAGGAACTGAAACTCGGTGCGGAACAGCCCCACACCGTCCGCGCCGGTCATGGCAAGCGCGCTCATATCGTCGCGCAGGCCTGCGTTCATCATCACCTGGATGCGGGTGCCACAGCGTGTGAAAGGCTCGACATCGCGCAAGGAGGCATAGGCCGCCTGCTTTTCACGGCTTTTGGCAAAACGCGCCTGAAATGCGTCCGCGACCTGCGGCAGCGGGCGGATAATGGCGTTGCCTGCCGTCGCATCCAGCAGGATCTCGTCGCCTTCGCGGATCGTGGCGCGCACGCTTTTGGTCCGACCGATCACCGGCACGTTCATGGCGCGCGCGACAATGACGACATGCGCGGTCAGCGACCCTTCTTCCAGGATCACGCCCTTCAACCGGCGCTTGTCATATTCAAGCAGTTCTGCCGGGCCGAGATTGCGCGCGATCAGAATCGTGTCCCGCCGTAGTCCCTGCGATGCCGCCGTGCCGACCTGGCCTGCCACAATTCTGATAAGCCGGTTCGCCAGATCCTCCAGATCGTGCATCCGGTCTGCCAGCAACGCATCGTCGATCTCGCGCATCCGCATCCGGGTGTGCTGCTGCACCCGCTCGATCGCGGCTTCGGCGGTTAGGCCGCTGTCAATCGCTTCGTTGATCCGCCGCGACCAGCCTTCGTCGTAGGCAAACATCTTGTAGGTTTCGAGCACCTCTTCATGTTCGCCGCCGACCCCGAATTCGGCTTGACTGGCGAGCGTGTCGATTTGCTCTCGCATCTTGTCGAAAGCGCGGTAGACGCGCTGCCGTTCGGCCTCGGTATCATCGGCCATGACCTGCGTGATTTCGACCCGCGGCTGGTGGTAGACGGCAGCCCCGGCGCCCAGCCCCTTGACGAGCGTGAGGCCCGTGAGAGTCATCGGGCCGGTCTGCTCCTGCGTCAGCCCACGCGCTTCTTCTTCATCGACCAGTTCGGCATTGGCGATCAGCTCCGAAAGGACCATCGCGGTGGTCTGGAGCGCCTCGATCTCGACCTCTTCGTAGCGACGCGGTTCGACATGCTGAACGCACAGAACGCCCACGGCGCGCGCACGGTAGACGATCGGGACACCCGCAAAGGAATGAAACTTTTCCTCACCCGTTTCGGGGCGATACAGGAAGTCGGGATGGGCCTTCGCCTCGGCCAGATTGAGCGTTTCGACCTTCTGCGCAATCGCGCCGGTCAGACCTTCTCCAATCGCCATGCGGGTTACATGCACCGCGGTCTGGTTGAGCCCGCGGGTGGCAAAAAGTTCGAGCATCCCTTCGCGCAGAAGGTAGATCGAGCAGACCTCGCTCGACAAACATTGACCGATAATCTCGACCACCTGATCGAGCTTGCCCTGCGCGTGCATGCGCGAAGCCATCACCTCGGTCAGGCGTGTCAGAATCTGGCGGGCGGAGGCTGCGGCGGACATATCCCAGAGGGTCTATTCATTCCGCACGACAAATGCAAAAGCCGCCTCCGCAGCCCACCGCCCGCTCAGAGCGTCTGGTTGGATAAACCGCGCAGGTCAGGCCAAAGCGATCTCTTCCTTCAATCGCAATTTCTGCCGCTTAAGCGCCTGGATCGTCGCGGTATCGGGGATTGGCCGTGCCATTTCATCGCGCAGCCGCGCTTCAAGGCCGGCGTGCTTGTTCTGCAGGGCGTTAAGGTGGGAAGACACTGCGGTCGATGCCATTATGCGTTCTCCTGTTTGCGGGGGTATGCCCCCGGAAAAGGCGACTCGGCACTCAAAACGGCCGGGCCGCTGGCTTCATTGAAACCACACACACGGTAGGTTGCAAAGCCCTGACGAAGCGTAAATCGTCGCATCTGCGTCCACGTGCGACGAACCGCAGGATCGGATCTGCGACAAAGCGCCGTGGAATCGCAATCTGCCATCTACACAATCGCGCCAAGAACGGGTAGCGCACGCCGCAGATTGCAGCGTCGAAACCGTATTGCGAGAAGGAAGCAGGGGCGAACATGACCGAGCTTGAGCTCAGGAAAAATCTTGAGTTGCTCAAGACCGAGCATCGCGATCTGGACGCCGCGATTGCCGCACTGACCGAAGCGGCACGCGGCAGCGCATCTGCCGATCAGCTCCAGATCGCCCGCCTGAAGAAGCGCAAGCTTCGCCTGCGCGACCAGATCGCGATCATCAACGATACCCTGCTGCCCGATATTATCGCCTGATACCGATCGCCCTTACGCCCGGGTTGCCGCAAGGTGGCTTGTGTGCCCGGCCGGGACGAAAGCATAAAATTACTTGGAAAGTAACCATAGGCATATGGCGCAGCAGGCGGCCGAGGCGTAGCTTGCGGCGCACTATGGTTAGAACCACCAGTCTTTCACGCCCGATCGTCGAGGCTTTGTACACCGAGGCACTGGTGCTGGCGGATGACGTTCGCGCCGTGTTTGCGGCCGGGACGCGCGAGCCGCTGGCAGGCGAAGACGCCTTTGCGCGCCTGGCGCTCTCGACTGAGGGGCTCAAGACCACCACCCGAATGATGCATGTGCTCGCCTGGCTGTTGAACCAGCGCGCGTTGTTTCAAGGGGAACTCAGCGAAAATCAGGTGCGCCTGCATGGCGCGCTGCCACCCGATCGTGGTTCGGATGAAAAGCAGCTGGCACTGCTTGAACCCGAAACCCAGGCGTTGATCGCTGACACCGAAAAGCTGCACCAACGCATCGCCCGTCTTGACGAGGCCTGGCGCCAGCACTTCGAAATGGCTTCGCCGGCACGCGCTTTTCAGGATCGCCTCGGGCGGGAATTGGGTCGCTTGGGCTAGTTCAGGCGGCCGCCAAGGCCTTACGCCACGACGCCAGCCGCGCATCGCGCACGGCGGCATCCATTTGCGGTTCGAATTTGACCAGCCTTCCGCGCATCCCCTGTGCTGCTGCGTCAAGATCGGAGTACATGCCGACCCCGCACGCCGCGAGCATTGCCGCGCCAAGCGCGGTCGTCTCGACAAAACCGGGTCGTTCGACAGTCACGCCGAGCATGTCGGCCAGATCCTGCGCCATCCAGTCGTTTGACGCCATGCCGCCATCGATCCTGAGCGTCTGCCACGGCGCGCCGTCTGCGGTGAAGGCGGCGCACAGATCATGCGTCTGATGCGCCATCGCCTCCAGCGCGGCGCGCGCCAGTTCGGCCTTGCCGCTCGAAAAACTGAGGCCCGCGATCACGCCGCGCGCGTCGGCCTGCCAATGGGGGGCGCCAAGGCCCGATAGCGCGGGCACGATCACCACGCCGCCGCTGTCGGGGATGGAACGGGCCAGGGCCTCGGTTTCCTCCGCCACCTGCACGATCCCGAGCGAATCCCTGAGCCATTGCACAAGGCTCCCCGCCACGAAGACCGAACCTTCGATGGCGTAGATCCGCTGCCCTTCGATCTGGGTCAGCACCGTGCCGAGCAGGCGGTTGGTCGAGCGCGGGATCCGGCGGCCCTGACAGGTCAGCACGAACGCGCCGGTCCCATAAGTCGCCTTGGTTTGACCCGGCGCGAGACACGCCTGACCAATGGTTGCCGCCTGCTGATCGCCCGCCAGCCCGGTGATCGGGATCGCTTTGCCGAACAGGGCCGGATCGGTCATGGCCAGCGGCCCGGCCATGTCCACCACACCCGGCAGAGCGGAAATCGGCACGCCGATGAGATCGCACAGCCCTTCGTCGAACTGGGCATCCTCCAGCCCCATCAGCAACGTCCGGCTGGCATTACTCGCGTCGGTAATGTGCGCAGCACCGCCGGTCAGCTTGTAAACGAGCCAGCTTTCGACCGTACCGAAAGCCAGCGTGCCCTTGTCCGCCGCCCCGCGCACTTTCGGCACATTGTCGAGCATCCAGCGCATCTTGGTGCCGGAGAAATAGGGGTCGAGCAGCAGGCCAGTGCGCTCCTGCACCCCCGCCTCATGGCCCGCTTCCCGCAATTCTGCACAGAATGGTTCGGTGCGACGATCCTGCCAGACGATCGCGTTAGTCAGCGGCTGGCCCGTTGCACGATCCCATGCCACCACGGTTTCGCGCTGATTGGTGATGCCGATCGCGGCAATCATCGCCGCGCCGCCCGCTTTAGGCAGCACCTCTTGCGCGCAGGCGAGCGTCTTGTCCCAGATCTCTTGCGGATCATGCTCGACCCAGCCGGACTGGGGGTAATGCTGCGTGATCGGCGCCTGCGCGCTCGCCACCAGAATGCCGTCGCTGGCGAACAGCATGGCGCGGGTGGACGTGGTGCCTTCATCGAGCACCAGAATGTAGTCGGCCATCGGTATCCCTCTCTGCGGGGTGACATCTGCCATGGCGCTCGCCATATGCAAGGGCATGGTCACGATCCCTCCCCAGCCCTGGCCCACCGGCCTGGCCGAAGCCGTCGAACCGCTGGTGCGCCGCGTGCTGGCGCCCAACCCCTCGCCCTACACCTTCACCGGCACGCAGACCTATGTCGTCGGGATGGCGGACGGGCCGGACTGCGCGGTGATCGATCCCGGCCCCAAAGACCCGGCTCATATCAGCGCGATAATGGACGCCGTGGCGGGGCGGAAGATCGTTGCGATCATGTGCACCCACACCCACCGCGATCACTCGCCCGCCGCCGCGCCTCTGTCCGAACAGACCGGCGCGCCGATCGTCGGCTGTGCGCCGCTGGTGCTGGCGGTGGATGGTCCGCGCTCGGACGAGGCCTTCGATCCCACCTATGCGCCGGACCGGGTGCTGGCCGATGGCGAAGCGATGCGTGGCACCGGCTGGACGCTGACGGCTGTGGCGACACCTGGCCACACATCCAACCACCTGTGCTTCGCGCTCGAAGAAAGCGGCGCGCTGTTCACGGGCGATCACGTGATGGGTTGGTCGACCAGCGTCGTCATCCCGCCCGATGGCGACATGGGCGATTACATGGCGAGCCTCGACAAGCTGATGGCGCGCGAGGACGTGCGCTATCACTCGGCCCACGGCGCCGCGATCGAAAAGCCGCGCCAGTTGGTGCGCGGCATGATCGGCCACCGCCGTCAGCGCGAGGGGCAGATTGTGCGCCTGATGACAGAACGCCCGCGCCCCGTCAGCGGGTTCATCCCAGACATGTACAAGGGCCTCGACCCGCGCCTGATCGGCGCTGCGGAAATGAGCGTCACCGCGCATCTGATCGATCTGGAAAAGCGCGGGCTGGCAAAGCGGACCGGGCCACAGGGGGACGAGACATGGCAGACGATTTGAGACGGCCTCCGGTGCAGCCTTCCGTGGTGCCCACGGTCACCGCCGATGGCGGGTCGCTTTCGGCGCGCAGCGAAAAGTGGCTGATTGTCGTAATCGCGCTGCTTGCGGCGCTGTCCTTGTGGCTGGGATGGCGGGCGTTCTACTATCAGGAGGAAGGCGACCCGGTCGCCAGCGCCATGCTCGCCTTTGAAAAGCAGAACAGCCTTGTGGTGTTCGCCAGCCGGTTCGAAGTCGTGGCCGAAAGTGAATACCAACAGACCATCGCCACCGTGCCTGTGCGGCGCGTGCGCCAGGCGATGATCGTGCCGGCGAGCATCGACTATCGGCTCGATCTGTCAGCGATGCAGCGCGATGATTTCGCTTGGGACGAGGCCAGCCAGACATTGACCGTGACCTTGCCGCAATTGCAGACCTCGCGCCCCAATATTGACGAGGCCAAGGCGAGGCTGTTCACCGAAGGGCTGTTCAACACCGGCGGTTCGCAGCAGCTGCTGTCCGAAAAGAACTCGCAGGTGGCCGAGCAGAAGGCCGCCGCATTTGCAAAAAACCCCGAAGTTCTCAGCCTGGCCCGCACCGCTGCACGCGAAGCGGTGCGCCAGAACCTGGCCGTGCCGTTGCAGGTCGTCGGCTATGATGCGGCGCGGATCGTGGTTCGCTTTGCGGAGGAATGAATCCGCTCGAAAAACGCGTTGCGCGCCCTATATCGGCCCCAACCAAGACAACGGGAATTGACCAATGAGCCTGCTGACCCGCAACCCGACCGGCGCCGATCTGCTGGCTGAGATCAACCGCTTGCGCAAGGAGCACAACGCGGTGATCCTCGCGCATTATTACCAGACGCCCGACATTCAGGACATTGCCGACTTCGTGGGCGACAGCCTCGAATTGTCGCGCAAGGCCGCGGCGACCGATGCCGACGTGATCCTGTTTTGCGGCGTGAAGTTCATGGCCGACACCGCCAAGATCCTCAGCCCCCAGAAGACCGTGATCCTGCCCGACATGGATGCCGGGTGCAGCCTGGAAGACAGCTGCCCGCCGGACAAGTTCCGCGCCTTTCGCGAAGCGCACCCCGATCATATCGCGCTGACCTACATCAATTGCTCGACCGAGGTGAAAGCCCTGTCAGACGTGATCGTGACGTCGTCCAGCGCCGAGACGATCCTTGCCCAGATCCCGCCCGAACAGAAGATCATCTTCGGCCCAGACCGTCACCTTGGCGGATACCTGAGCCGCAAGTTCAATCGCGAAATGCTGCTGTGGCCGGGCGTCTGCATCGTCCACGAAGCCTTTTCCGAAACCGAGCTTCTGAAGCTCAAGGAAAAGCACCCCGGTGCGCCTGTGGCCGCGCACCCCGAATGCCCGCCGACCATCATCGACCACGCCGACTTCGTCGGCTCGACCAGCGGCATCCTTGCCTTTGCCAAGGATTTCGAAGGTGACACCCTGATCGTCGCGACCGAGCCGCACATCATTCACCAGATGGAAAAGGCGCTGCCGAACAAGACCTTCATCGGCGCACCGGGTGCGGACGGGAACTGTTCGTGCAACATCTGCCCCTACATGGCGCTGAACACGATGGAGAAGATGTACACCGCCCTGCGCGACCTGACGCCGCAGATCGAAATCGAGGAAGGCATCCGCCTGAAAGCCAAGCGCAGCCTTGACCGAATGCTGGAGATGGCAAGCGGAACCGTCGGCATGGGCGATCTGGGCAAGGTCCATTTCAGCGGCGACTAAGGGCGCCGCTGCCGAAATCTTGAGCCATCGTCTGGCTGTGTGGTAACGCAGCGCCAGAACGTGCGAACCGTGGTGCAGCGCGACATATTCAACGGGGCAATGGAATGACGGCGCGCATCAGGGTTTTGTGGCTGGCCATCAAGGGCAGCTATTGGTTCTACCCGGCTGTCTTCGCGATCGGCGCCTTCATCCTCTCTAGCGCAACCTTGTCGCTCGACCGCAACAGCAACACCGCCTGGCTGGGCGAACTCGGTATCATCGAGTTGTCGGGGCCGGACAGTGCCTCCGACATTCTCGGGCTGGTTGCGGGCGCCATGCTCGGGGTCGCTTCCACGGTGTTTTCGATCACGATTGCGGCTGTCGCCTATGCCAGCGGCACCTATGGCCCCCGCCTGCTCAACAATTTCATGGAGGATCGCGGCAACAAGCTCAGCCTAGCCGTGTTCATCAGCACTTTTGTCTTCTGCGTGAACGTGCTGCGGACCATTCGCCACGAAGGTGCCGTGACGACCGGTGTCGGGGGAGACAGCATCGAGCTGTCGTCCTTCGTTCCCAACTTCTCGCTCTTCGTTTCGTATATCCTCATCGTTGTTGCAGTCGGCACGCTGGTCTATTTCCTGCATCACATTCCCGCCTCGATCCGGATCAACACCGTGCTGGAAAATATCGGCAGACGTCTGATCCATGACATCGACGAGATTTACCCCGACAAGAACGGAGCAATCGTCAGCGAAGGTGCGTTCTCGGGCCAACCGATCACGGCGCATTTTGCAGGCTATGTCCAGTCGATCAGCTTCGGTCAGCTGGAAGATGTGGCGCGCGAAAGCGGTGGTCGCATCAGTCTCGCCTGCCGAACCGGAGATTTCCTGCACCCCGGAATGGTGCTGGCACACTGGCGGTCTGACGATGGACCTGAAGGCGGATCGTTCGATCAGAACGAGGCACGCTCTGCCTTCGCGCTGGGCGGGATGCGAACGTCGGATCAGGATTTGCGCTTCCTGATCGATGAACTGGTCGAGATCGGACTGCGGGCGCTGTCGCCGGGCATCAATGACCCGTTCACCGCCATCACGGCCCTGCATTGGCTGGGCGCAGCGACCGCTGAACTGGGGCAACGCAGCCTGAACCACAAGCAGCCCGATGATGCCGATTCCCGCGTGATCCGGCTACACACATCGTTCAGCCATTATGTCGGGCGCGGATTCGGCTCGATGCGAAGCGGTGTGGCGACAAGCCCGTTGGCTGCGAGCGTTGCGCTGGAAACGATCGCGAACACCGCACGAGTGATTGACAACGAAACCCGCCGCAGCCAGCTCATGCAGGAAGCCGACCTGCTGTTCGAACAGGCGCAAAAGGCACTGACCGGCCCCGATTTCGATCTGGTCGAAGCGCGCTATCGCAGCGTTCAGGCGATGTCCGGCTAGGCCCGCGCCCGGCTGACCGCCAGTGCCGCACCGACCAGCACCATCCCGATAATGTCCATCGCGCTCAGCACCTCGCCAAACGCCAGCCACCCGTAAAGCGAGGCAACCGCAGGCTGAGTCAGCAGCGCCAGTCCCACCACCAATGGCGGGAAATATTTGAGCGAATAGACCATCAGCCCCTGCCCGATCAGCTGGCTGACGATGAACAGGCCGATCACCGGCGTCCAGTTGGTCGGCCACACCGGTTCACCGAGCGCCAGCGCGATGCCGAGCAGAACCGGGCAACCAAACACACTCACCCAAGCGAGCAGGCTCCACGAGCCAAACGCCCCGCGCGCGCCCTGCAAGGTCAGCAGATAGACCGCGTAAAGCAGCCCTGCCGCGAGGCAGAACAAATCGCCGATCAACGTCGCGTTGGAGATTTCAAGACTGCGCCCCATCAGGATCACCGCGCCCGCCAGCGCAAAGACGATTGCAAGCCACTCCAGCCCCTTGGGCAGCATACGAGCCGCGATGAAGCCCCAGAACAACAGGACGATAGACCCGGCATTGCCGAACAGGGTCGCATTGCCCAGCCGGGTCAACCCGATGCCGATGTGCCAGCTGGCCAGATCGAGCGCGAAGGTCACTGCCCCCAGCGCCACCAGCCCCAGCGTCTTTGGACCCATGCCTGTCAGCCGCTGGCCGTTCACCCGCGCCAGCAGCAGCACAAACGGCAGCGCCAGAAACAATCGCCAGAAACCCGCAGCCACCGGGCCGGTGTCGGCCATCCGCACGAACCACGGCCCCAGTGCCAGCGCGATATTGCCGCCCAGCAATGCGGCCAGCAGC
This sequence comes from Sphingomonadales bacterium, assembly GCA_009995225.1. GTDB lineage: Bacteria > Pseudomonadota > Alphaproteobacteria > Sphingomonadales > Sphingomonadaceae > Erythrobacter. The sequence goes on from JAACPW010000005.1 coordinate 224,666, forward strand.
AGCCACGCTGCCGGACGCGCTGAAGGCTCGGGCGGATCGCTCACAAGATTTGCTTGGCCGCCGCCCGCATTTTCCATCCTTGCGCCCTAGCGTCGCGCGCCCCAAGTGGATAGCCAATCGAAACTGGCTTAAAAGGATTACCCACATATGCATGATGCCCTGTTCCAGCCGCTCAAGATGGGCGCACTCACGGCCAAGAACCGCATCCACATGGCCCCCCTCACCCGCGGGCGCGCGGCCGAGCCGATGTTCGTCCCTAACGATCTGATGACAACCTATTACCGCCAGCGCGCCGGCGCCGGCATGATCCTGACCGAAGCGACCGGCATCAGCCAGGAAGGCCTAGGCTGGCCAAGCGCACCGGGGATCTGGAGCGACGAGCAGACCGAAGCCTGGAAGCCCATCACCAAGGCGGTCCATGAAGAAGGCGGGCTGATCGTGATGCAGCTGTGGCACATGGGCCGGATCGTCCACCCGGTGTTCCTCGACGGCCAGCCGCCCGTCTCCGCCAGCGCCACCACCGCGCCGGGCGAAGCGCACACGCCGCAAGGCAAGCAACCCTATGTCGAAGCGCGCGAAATGACGCTGGAAGACATCCGCCGCACGGTGCACGATTATCGCCGCGCCGCCGAAAACGCCAAGAAGGCGGGCTTTGACGGGGTGCAGCTGCACGGCGCCAATGGCTACCTTGTCGACCAGTTCCTGCGCGACAAGACCAACCTGCGCACCGACGAATATGGCGGTACCCCTGAAAACCGTACCCGCTTCATGCGCGAAGTGCTCGAAGCCCTGATCGACGTGTGGGGCGCGGACCGCGTCGGCATCCGCCTGTCACCCAACGGCGATTCGCAAGGCACCGATGACAGCGATCCCGCAGCCACCTTCGGCGCGGCGGCCAAGGTCTGCGAAGAGCTGGGCCTCGCCTTTGTCGAACTGCGCGAACCCGGCCCGGACGGCACCTTCGGCAGCACCGATGTGCCAAAGCAAAGCCCGCTGATCCGCAAGATCTACACCGGCCCGCTGATCCTGAATTCGGATTACACCGCCGAAGAAGCGGTCGCCGATGTCGAATCGGGCAAGTGCGACGCGGTCAGCTTTGGCCGTCCGTACATCTCGAACCCCGATCTGGAAAAGCGGATCGCCGCCGGCGCGCACTGGAACCCGAACAAGGACGTGCCGCGCAGCTGGTACTTCCCGATTCCCGAAGGCTACATCGATTACCCGACGCTGGAACAGGAACAAGCCGAAGCGGCTGAATAAAGGGGATTATTCCTCGGTTTCGGGGGCCGGAGCAGCGGGCGCTGTTTCGGCCCCTTCGCTTGTCACCGGGGTGTCGATCCCCGGCACAGGCGTCACATTGGGCTGTTCAGCGTCAATGTCGCCCACCGGCGCGGCCTGGCGCGGTGCGAGCGGGGCTTGCGATTCCAATTGATCGAGCGGGATCATTGCGTCGCTGATGGACCCTTCCAGCACTTCGCCCGAGGCAGCGGCGCCCTGTTCTGCGGTGGACGCCGGGTCGTCGGAGCATCCTGCCGCAAGCAGGCACAGGGCTAGAATAACAGCACGGGTCATCGGCACGCTCTTTTCGCTGCGGCGTCCAATGCGTCAAGAAAATCATCGCTGGCAGCGATCAGCGCCTCGTCCCATTCGGCGGATGAAACACTGAGACCCAGCCGCGCCAGACTGGTCACGCCGTATTCGGCAATGCCGCAAGGCACGATTCCGCCAAAGTGCGTCAGGTCAGGATCGAGGTTCACCGAAAAGCCGTGCATCGTCACCCAGCGGCGCACCCGGACGCCAATCGCACCGATCTTGGCCTCGCGCCCGTCGATGTCCCTGGTCCAGATGCCCACGCGGCCGTCCGCGCGCCAGCTTTCAACGCCAAAGGTGGCCAGCGTGGCGATAACCCAGCCCTCGATCGCATGAACGAAGCAGCGAACATCCTTGCCGCGCTTGGCCAGGTCCAGAACGAGATAGCCTACCCTTTGGCCCGGCCCATGATAGGTGTAGCGCCCGCCACGGCCCGCTTCGACCACTTCGAACCGCGGGTCGACAAGCTCGGCCGGATCGGCGCTGGTGCCTGCGGTGTAGACCGGGGGGTGTTCGAGCAACCACACCAGCTCCGACGCTTCGCCCGCATGGACCGCCGCATTGCGCGCTTCCATCGCGGCGAGCGCGGCGGCATACCCCACCGGCGCGTGCTCCCGCCGCCATTCGATCGGGTGTCCAAGGCCGGAGGCCTGAGCAGTGCTTGCCATGGCGCAGCGGTGAAGGCATTGAGCGGTGATATCAAGAGGCGATTGTAAAACATGCGCCTCGGTTACCCAAGGGATCGGACCGGCTAAGATGGCAAAGCACAAATTCGATATGGGGCAGGCCTGGGTCCAGGCGACCGGACTGATCGGGGCGAACCGCGATACCATCAGCGCCATTGCCGGCCTGTTTTTCTTTCTTCCCGCGATGGCAAGCGCGCTGTTCGTGCCAGAATTGGCCAATCCGGCGCAGCCCGGCGCACCCGCTGACGCCGACCCGCAGTTGGTGATGCAGGCGATGCTGGACCAGATGAGCGCGGCCTATGCTGCCAATTGGCCGATCCTGGTCGCTGTTCTGGCGCTGCAATTCATCGGTTCGATCAGCCTGTTCGCGCTGCTGACAGATCGCGGCAACCCCACGGTGGGTGAGGCGCTGAACACCGGAATAAGAAGCATGCCAAGCTACATCGCGGCGCAGCTTATCACGGTGATCGGTGCCTCTCTGGCGATCGGCATCCCGCTGGGCGTGATATCGGCGCTGGGCGGAGCGGCGGTCGCAGTGCTGGCGGCAGTGGCCGCGTTGATCTTCGTTATCTACATCTTCGTAAAGTTCTCCCTGGTGGCGCCGGTGATCGCCATCGAGGGTCAGCGCAATCCGTTCAAGGCGCTCTCCCGGTCGTGGCAGCTGACGAAGGGCAATTCCGTGCGCATCTTCGTGTTTATCGCGCTGTTGGTGTTTGTCATCGGCATCATCTCTGCGCTGGTTTCTGGCATCATCGGGCTGGTGCTTGCCGCGCTTGGCAGCACCGTTGCCACGATCGGCGGCGGCATCATGAGTGCGCTCGTCAATGCTCTCCTGACGGTCGTGTTTCTGGTGGTGACCGTGTCGATCTACCGGCAGTTGGTCGGTGCTCAGCCCGAACGGACCGCCGAACTCTTCGAATAAGGGGGCAAACGCGCCCGATCATGGCTGACACTGACCCCGATCTGCCGCGCACGGCGCAAAGCCCTGCCCAGACCGGTGCGATCCCCGCGCCGCGCATGGCGCTGCTGTTTCTGGTCATGCTGGTGACCGCAGCGGGCAACACTGCGATGCAATCGGTCATGCCTTCGATCGGCACAGCCCTGCAGGTGGAGGATGTGTGGATCAGCCTTGCCTATAGCTGGTCTGCACTGCTCTGGGTCGTATGCGCCCCCTTCTGGGCGCGGCGGTCCGATCAGCGCGGGCGCAAGGCGATGATGGCACTGGGGCTGAGCGGTTTCATCGTCTCCTTCGTGCTGTGTGGCGCGGTGTTGTGGGCGGGGCTTTCGGGCTGGTTATCTGCGTTCTGGACGCTGATCGCCTTTGCGGCTGCGCGCAGTCTTTACGGCGGGTTCGGCAGTGCTGCGCCCCCGGCAGTGCAAGCCTATGTCGCCTCGCGCACACCGCGAGCGGAGCGTACGCAGGCGCTGTCCCTGATTGCGTCAAGCTTTGGCCTTGGCACTGTAATCGGCCCGGCGCTCGCACCGCTGATGGTGGTGCCGTTTCTCGGCCTCGGCCTTACCGGCCCGTTCCTGGCCTTTGCCGCGATCGGTGTGGTCGCGCTGGTCCTGCTACGCTGGCGTCTGCCCAATGATGAGCCGCAATATGCCGCGCGCGGGGCCGGCGTGGCCTATTCAAGCGGCACGGGCGCGCCGGTCGATCCGCAGCCGACCCCCGATACGGACGAAGCCGCCGCAAGCGAGCCGCAAGGTACAGGAACGCGCCTTACTTGGCGCGATCCGCGTCTTCGGCCGTGGGTCTTTGCCGGCCTGATCGGCGGCCACGCGCAGGCTATGGTGCTTGGCATTTCGGGCTTTCTTGTGCTCGACCGGCTCGGCCTGCGCGACACCCCGGCTGAAGGTGCAGGGCCGGTGGGGCTGGTGCTCATGGCGGGAGCGATCGCCACCTTGCTGGCACAATGGGGCCTGATCCCACGCTTCAACCTCGGCCCCCGCGCCGCGACCCTGTGGGGCATCGCCACAGCGGCATTCGGCACGCTGGTTCTGGCGATTGCCGGCGATCTGCACCTGATTGCGCTGGGCTATGCCATTGCATCGCTGGGGTTCGGACTCTTCCGCCCCGGCACGACGGCGGGCACATCGCTTGCGGTCAGCCGCGCCGAACAGGGGCAGGCATCGGGCATCGTCGCGTCACTGGCGGGGGCGAGCTACATCTATGCGCCTGCGCTTGGCGTGTGGCTTTATGGTTATTCCGACTGGCTGGGCTTCGGGCTGATTGTCGCCCTGTGTGCCGCGGTGCTGGTGCATGGCTGGTTCGCGCTGCAAAGCGACAGTGCGCTCACGGGCGAGCACGAACCTTCAGCATAACTGCCGCGTCAGGCTACGAAGACTTCGGCACCGTATGCTGCGGACCCCGCATGTGCGCACCCCTTCGATAGAGATCGGTTCCGCTTCCATCGCGGTGAGAATTGTTCCGCCGTCATAAACGCAGGCCCCCTTCTCCGCCGCATTTGTGCCGGGTGGCTGCCTTCATTGCCGTGAGACCTCTGACAATCAGGTCAATCAACTCAGGCGCCTTCGGGCAAAAATACCACCGCGAGGGAAATATCTGCCTGTCGGAAAAACAACTCTTGAAGATGAGAGTAAGTTGCAATAGCGCGCCGTCATTCGCTTAGAAAGGTAACCGATGTTGAAATCCGCCGCGCGCTCCGCTCTGTTTCTCGGCTGCGCCACTATCGCATACCCTGCGATGGCTGAAGCAGCACCCGCCGAGGCATCAGGTCAGCGCGCATCTTCCACAGCCGCAGTTGCGGCGACTGCAAGCAGCGCAGCTCCCAGCGAAAACCCCGCGCTCGACGCGATCATCGTGACCGGGTCCAAGGAAAAGGCTGCGGCCGTCGGCGGGGCGGCGACCTATCTCGATCAGGAAGACCTGGACCGCTACGCCTACACCGATATCAATCGCGTGCTGCGGCAGGTTCCCGGCGTGCAACTGCGCGAAGAGGACGGTTTCGGCCTGCGCCCCAACATCGCTATTCGCGGCTCGTTCGATGACCGCAGTGGCAAGGTTGCGCTTTACGAAGACGGCGTGCTGCAGGCCCCCGCCCCCTATGCTGCACCCGCCGCCTACTACTTCCCCAGCATCGCCCGCATGAGCGGTGTCGAAGTGGTCAAGGGTGCCGGCGCGATCAAGTATGGCCCCAACACCGTTGCGGGCGCCGTGCATTTCATCTCGACCCCCATTCCGGAAGCGGTTGGCAGTCTGTCGGGCAAGGCTTCGCTGATCTACGGCAGCCGCAACACCTTGCGCGCCCACGCCATCGTCGGCGGGTGGGCCGATCTGGGCGGCAGCGAGATCGGCGCATCTTTCGAAACCTTCCAGGCGCGCGCCGACGGGTTCAAGGACCTCGACAATGGCGGGCCGACCGGCTTCGATTCGCAGGATTATGTCGCCAAACTCGGCTGGCGCACCAAGGATGACGCCGCCATCCCGCAAGCCTTGGAACTGCGTTACAGCCGCTATGCCCAAGCCTCGGACGAGACCTATCTCGGCCTGTCGCTGGCCGACTTTGCCGCCACGCCGAACCGCCGCTACGCCGGCAGCCAGGTCGACCGGATCGATGTGAAGCAGGAGTTCTGGCAGCTGTCGCACCGGATCGATTTTGGCGCGGTGCAGCTTTCGACCACCGGCTATATCACCGACACGGCCCGGGTCTGGTACAAGCTGCAAGACGTGTTCAACGCGCAAGGTCAGGCGCGCAGCCTGCGCGGCGTGCTGCAAGACCCGACGCTTGCCGCCAACGCGTCTGCCTATTCCTACCTGCGCGGGGAAGACAGCATCGCGGGCGCGCTGCGCGTGCGTTCCAATGACCGGGCCTATGGCTCCAAGGGCGTGCAGAGCGTGTTGAGCAGCGACTTTGCCACCGGCAGCATCGGCCATGCGCTCGAGTTCTCGGTCCGCTATCACGAGGACGAGGAAGACCGCTTCCAGCGCGATGACCGCTACACCATGGCCAATGGCACGATGGTGCTGGCGACCCCCGGCCTGCCCGGCAGCCAGACCAATGAGGTGCGCGACGCGCAGGCGTGGAGCTTCTTCCTGCGCGATACCGTGACCATCGGCGATCTGACGGTGGTGCCCGGCCTGCGGTACGAGACCATCGACCTGCGCAGCACCCGCTTCACCCGCGATGCGGCGACGGTGGACCGCGACACACGCGGCGCGGTGCGCGATGTGAACGACAATGGCATCGACGTATGGATCCCCGGCATCTCGTTCACCTATGCCGCAACCCCTGAGCTGAGCCTGGTCGGCGGCGTGCATCGCGGTTACAGCAACCCCGCCCCCGTCAGCGGCACGAACACCCTGGCGGAACCGGAGCGTTCGACCAATTGGGAAGCCGGTCTGCGCTACAATGACGCAGCCACCGCAGTCACGCTGATCGGATTCTTCAACGACTACAGCAACTTCGTTGGCGTTTGCACCGAGTCGAGCGGCGGTGACTGTGTGATCGGGACGCAGTTTTCGGGCGGGCGAGTTCACGTCAAGGGGATCGAACTGAGCGCGCAGCATGATGCGGGCGCGGCGCTGGGCGATGGCTGGTCGCTTCCGCTCGGCGTCGTCTACACCTTTACCGACGGCACCTTCCGCGACGCGCTGGACGGCTTTGGCGAATGGGCGGCCAACGTGGTGCAGGGCGACCGCCTGCCCGATCTGCCGCGCCATGCGCTGGTGCTCAATGCAGGCGTCGGCAAGGACATCTGGCGCGTCAATGCCACCGCCAGCTACCTGTCGGACGCCTTCGGGATCGGCGGCGCCGCGCAGTCGGCGGACCCTTTCAACCAGATCGAAGGGCGCTGGCTGGTCGATCTGTCCGCCGAGGCCGATGTCATCGACGGGGTGAGCGTCTTCGCATCGGCCGAGAACGTGTTCGACAAGACCTACAACGTCTCGATCGTGCCTGCGGGCCTGCGTCCGGGCCTGCCCCGCACGCTTCTCGCCGGTGTGCGACTGGCGTTCTGAGGTCGTTCCGCCCGCGCTTCGTGACCCCCTATTCCGGCGCTGGCACCCGCAGCGCCGGAACCGCACGGGCCGCATCTTCCGGCGTGATGCCGGGGGCGGGCGCGGCGCTGATACGCTCCTGCCGGCGGGCCACCCGGCCCGCCTGCTCCACCGCCTTGATCAGGCGCGGATAGACCCCGCAGCGGCACATATTGGGGATCGCGGCGTCGATATCCTCCCGCGTTGGCGCAGGATTACGCTGAAGCAGCGCCGTCGCCGCAATGATGATGCCGGGCGTGCAGTATCCGCACTGGATTGCCTGCTGCGCCACCATGGCCTGCTGCACCGGATGGGCGCGGTCGCGGCTTAGCCCTTCGATGGTAATGATGATCCGCCCTTCGGCCTCGGCCAGCGTGATCGCGCAGGACCGCAACGCCACCCCATCGACCAGCACCATGCACGCACCGCCGCAATCGGTGCCGCCGCCACACGCCTTGGTGCCGGTGAGGTTCATCGCTTCACGCAACGCGTAAATCAGCGGCGTCCGGGGATCGAGGTCAAACTCGACCGGCCGATTGTTGACTGTCATTCGGCTCATCGGCGCGCCCTCAAAATGTCAGTTCCGGGCCTGTTGGAGACACATGAGACACTGTCCAGGAAACAAAAACCCGCCCCCGCATAAGCGACACAAAGGGCAAGGAGGATCGGACGGTCACAGATCATGATTGCGGCCTGGCAGCTTTGTCCGCGGTAGGAAACAGGCTGCGATCGCGCCTGCGCCTATTGCCGCCAGCTATCGTCGATCCGGTCGATCTTGCGCTTCCACGCTTCGAAATCGAACATGCCCGCACCGCCCTGTCCGCTCATCACGGAAAGATCGCGCTGGTGCACATCGACCACCTCCTGCGGGACCAGCACGGGATTGCCCATGCTCAGCGTCGCCACCTGGATCTCGCAGGCGCGCTGCAAGGCCCACATCTTGACGAACATTCCCTGGATCGTGCGGTCCATCACGACCGGGCCGTGGTTGCGCAGCATCAGGATCGAGTGATTGCCGAGGTTCTGCACCAGCCGCTCGCCCTCTTCAGCGCGCACCGTGATGCCTTCGAAATCGTGATAGCCGATCTGGTTCTGGAAATTGCAGGCGTAGAAATTGGTCGGCAGCAACCCGTCCCTGTGGCTCGCCACGGCCATGGTCGCGGTGGTGTGGACGTGGCAGATCGCATCGGCTCTGGCGCCCAGATGCTTGTGGAAATAGCCGTGCTGGGTGAAGCCCGCCTTGTTCACCATATAGGGCGAGCCGCCGACATTGTTGCCCTCGACATCGATCTTGACGAGGTTGCTGGCGGTCACTTCGCTGTAGAGCAGCCCGAAGGGGTTGATGAGGAACGTGTCAGCCTCGCCCGGCACCTTCAGCGAAATGTGGTTGTAGATCGATTCCGACCAGCCGAGGTGGTCGAAAATCCGGTAACAGGCCGCCAGATCGAGCCGCGCCTGCCACTCTTCCTTGCTGCACTCGCCGTGCTGGCTTTGGGGCGTGGATTTGAGCTGGGTTGCCATTGCGCGGGTTCCTCTCCGTATGTCCTCTGGCATGACTATCGCACGCGCAGGGAATGCTTTGCAAGCCACGTGGCCTGCGGCTAGGCCTCTGGAGTAATGAGCGCATCGGACCCAAGCCTGCCCCGCCTTGTCAGTGGTTCGATCCCCGGACATTTGGTCAGTCAGACGTTGCCAGCGGTCATCGGTGTGGCGGCGATCATGTCGATCGGCATTGTCGATGCCTATTTCATCGGCCAGCTCGGGCGTGAGCAACTGGCCGCGATCAGCTTCATTTTCCCCGTGTCCGTGGCAAGCACCTCGCTGGGTGTCGGCGTGATGGTCGGCATCAATTCGGTGGTTGCCCGCGCGCTGGGCGAAGGCGACTTTGAACGTGCCGCGCGGCGGGCCAATTTCGGCATCGTGTTCGCCTGCGCCTGCGGATTGTTGATGGGCCTTGCGCTGTGGCTGCTGATCGACCCGATCTTTGCCGCCATGAATGCGCCGGCAGACATCATGCCGCTGATCCGAACGTACATGGTGCCCTTTTCCATCGGCTTTCCGCTGAGCTTTGCGATCATGGGCTTCAACGGCGTGCTGCGCGGTCAGGGGGAGGCCAAGCGCACCAGCACGGTCAGTATTGCCTATGCGGCGGCCAATTGGGTGCTCGATCCGCTGCTGATTACGGGCGCTTTGGGGTTTGAAGGCTTCGGCATTGCCGGCGCCGCCTATGCCACCGCGATCGGCTGGGGCGTGGGCGTGGCGGTTGCGCTGTGGTTGCTGCGCGGCACGGCGTTGCCGCTGAACCTCAGCCTGCTGAGACATTGCAGCCTGATCGATCCGGCCAAGGCGATCATCCGCGTCGGGCTGCCTGCCGCTTTTTCCAATGCGATCAACCCGCTGGGCCTAGCTGTCCTGACCGCGCTGGTCGCGCTGGAGGGCGAGGCGGCGGTGGCGGGGTTTGGCGCGGCGGGTCGTTTGCAGAGCTTCGTCATCGTCCCGCTGCTCGGCCTGTCTGGCGCGATCGGGGCGATTGTGGGGCAGAACTGGGGCGCGGGCCGGTTTGACCGCGCGCGCGAGGCGACGCTGTATGCGGCAGGGTTCTGCATCGTCTGGGGCCTGCTGGTGGCGGTTGCGATGTTGGTGGCGGGGGAAAGTTTTGCGCAGATCTTCACCGACGATCCTGCCGTGGTCGCCGAATTCGCGCTCTATCTGACAATCGCCGCCTGGGGCTATGCCGGGTTCGGCCTGCTGATTGTCGGCAACGGGATCATGAACGCGGTCGACAAGGCGGGCTTTGCGCTGGCGCAATCGGTGGCGCGGGTGTTTCTGGTGATGCTGCCGGTGGCGCTGATCATGCAGCCGGGCATGGGCTCTGCCGGGATTTACACCGCAGAACTCGCCGCCAATCTGTTTGGCGCGGTGTCGGCCGTGGCGCTGGTGCGGCATATCTTTGCCAAGCACACCCCGGCCCGCAGCGCAGCAATGGCGCCGCGCTAGGCGCTTGTTAACCACCCTTGCGCCATAGCCCCGTGCGAACAGCGGCAAGAGGGTGCGCACCTTATGGACGATCTGCTGGCGGATTTTATCGCCGAGACCCGCGAAATGCTGGAAGCCTCCGGCGGCGAACTCGTCGCGTGGGAAGCCGATCCGGCTGATCGCGCGCGGCTGGATACCATCTTCCGCTTCGTCCACACCGTGAAGGGCAATTGCGGGTTCTTCGATTTTCCGCGCCTTGCGGGCCTCAGCCATGCTGCCGAAGACGCGCTGGCCGATTGCCGGGCCGGGCGGCGCGAGCCTGACCAGCAGCTTGTTACCGCCGTGCTTGCTATCATCGACCGCATCGCCCTGATGATCGACGCGATCGAAGCGGGTGAGGATCTGGCGTCGTTTGGCGGCGAAGACAGCGACGAGGCGCTGATCGCCGACCTGGATGTTTCCCGTGAAACATCGGGCAACGCGGGGCTGGAGGGGGGCAGGCAGGGGGCTAACCTCACCCTGCACGCCCCAGCCGACGCCCTGTTCGGCACCGGCGAGCAGCCGGGCAACGATCGCGCCGCCGCCGCCCGCCGCGCCGATCCCACCGCCGCCCAGCGCACCATCCGACTTCCGGTCGAACTGCTCGACCGGGTGATGAGCGGCGTTTCCGATATGGTGCTGGCCCGCAACGATCTGGCCCATCGGCTGCGGCAGGCGGGCAATCAGCCGACCATCGATGGCCCGTTCGAGCGGCTGACCACCATCTTGTCGGATGTGCGCGATGCCATCACCCGGATGCGGATGCAGCGGATCGAGACCCTGTTCGGCGCGCTCCCCCGGCTGGTGCGCGATCTTTCGGCGGAACTTGGCAAGCAGGTGATGGTCGATCTCGACGGCGGCGATGTCGAACTTGACCGCGAGATGATCGAGACGATCCGCGATCCGCTCACCCACCTGATCCGCAACGCCATCGACCACGGGATCGAACCGCCGTCGGCCCGCCTCGCAGGCGGCAAGCGCGAGATCGGGCTGCTCGCCATTGCCGCGCGCCAATCGGGCAACACCATCAGCATCGTCATTTCCGACGACGGGCGCGGGCTGGACGAGGAGCGCATTGCTGCCAAGGCCATCGCCACCGGCCTCATCACTGCGGCCGAACGCAGCGCGATGGGCCGCGACAAAATCCTCAACCTGATCTTCGAGCCCGGCTTTTCCACCGCCGAGGTGGTCAGCAATGTCTCGGGCCGCGGCGTGGGGCTGGATGTGGTGCGCCAGAACCTCGAAAAGGTCGGCGGCAGCATCAAGGTGACGAGCGCGCCGGGCCAGGGCACGCTGTTCAGCCTGCAAATCCCGCTGACCCTCAGCATCATTGCCGGGCTGACCGTCGAGGTTGGCGGGCATCGCTTCGCCATTCCGCAAAGCTATGTCGAGGAAATCGCGCAAGGCACGGCGCACGCGCTCGACTTCACCCGCATGGGGGAAACCGCGCTGGTGACCTTCCGGGGCAACCGCGTCCCGTGCCTGATGCTGGGCGAGGTGCTGGGCCTCGATACCCGCGAGATTGCCGCACACGAACTGACGTTGGTGATGCTGCGGCTTGCCAGTGGCGATCTGTTCGCGCTGGCGGTGGAGGGCATCCACAATCACGGCGATCTGGTGGTCAAGCCGCTTGCGCCTGCGGTGATGCGGTCGGGCCTTTACGCCGGATCGACGCTGCTGGACGATGGCCAGCCGGTGCTGCTGCTGGATGTCGCCAACATCGCCGCGCATCACAACCTCATGTCCGACACCCGTGTCCGGACGATCGGGCTGATCGAAGAAGGTGCCGTCGTGGCCGCAGACATCACGCGCGCCATGCTGTTTACCGATTTTGCCGGGCGCCGGTCGGCAGTGCGGCTGGAACTGGTGCAGCGCATCGAAACCGCGCCCGCGTCCGCCATCGACGCGTCAGGTGCCCGCCCGCGGGTGGTGATCGACGGGCTGATCCTGCCGCTGGTCGGCCTGCCGCAAGGCGCGTTCACGCTTCCCCGTGTGCGCCTGCTGCGCCTGACCGACGGAGCCTGCGAATTGCTTTACGCCGTGCGCGAGGTGGAAGATGCGGTCGAACTGACAGAGGCGCTGCATCCCGTGCCGGATGACCCGCTGGCCGAGGCGGTTACGCTGATCGGCGGCCAGCCCGTCACGCTGGTGGATGCACACGCGCTGTTCGCGCTGCACGGCGAACCGCCGCTGGCCGCCATCCGTCCGCGCTGCATCCTGCCCGATGGCGAATGGGCGCGCACCATCCTTGGCCCGCTGGTCGCACGTGCGGGTTACGACATCCTGCCCGAAGGCACCCATGATCCCGATGCCATCGGTATCGTGTTCGAGGATATGTATGAAGTGGCCGAGGCGCTGGGCCGCACCCTGCCCGGACGCCTTATTCGCTTGCGCGATCAGCCCGACGCGCCGCCGGGTTCCGGGACGATCTACCGCTATGACCGCGAAAGTCTGCTGGCTGCGCTGGCCGCAGCCAAGGACGCTGCCCACACCCAGCCAGATTTCGTGGGAGAGGCCGCATGACCGGAGACCTGCTCGTCATCGCCCAGATTGCGGGACGCCGCTGCGCGTTTTCCGCGCTGGACGTGAAATCGGTGATCGAAATCGGCACCATCACCCCGATCCCCCGTGCCCCTGCATGGATCGCCGGGATCACCGCCCTGCGCAGTCAGGCGCTGACCGTCATAGACTGCCGGCGCGCGGTTGGCGTCTGTACCGGGCCGGTCGGTCAGGACTGGCCGACCGACCACCGCGCCGCCGTGGTCACGGACAGCGGCTATTCCTACGCGCTGATGGTCGATTCGATCGAGGACATCACCACGGCTGCGGGCGAGGCAGGCCAGATCCCCGGCGGCTTTGGCCCGGAATGGTCGCGGGTCGCCACCGGGATGATCGAAACCCTGGCCGGTCCTGCGCTGATGGTTGACCTTGCGGCGCTTCTGGCCGGGCCGGACACCGCACGGCACGAAATCGAGGCCGCAATTTAATCCTATGCTTACCAACTGCGCCTAGTTTCAGGGCCTCAAACGCAGGAACGCCCATGAAAACATGCCTTATCGTCGATGATTCCCGGGTCATCCGCAAGGTTTCGAGACATATTCTCGAAACGCTCGGCTTCGCTGTGGAAGAGGCCGAAAATGGCAAGCTTGCGCTGGATGCCTGCGCGGCATCGATGCCTGATGTGGTGTTGCTGGACTGGAACATGCCGGTGATGACCGGGATCGAGTTCCTCGTCCACCTGCGCGCCCGCCCTGGCGGGGACCGGCCCAAGGTTGTATTCTGCACGACCGAAAACGACGTGGCCCATATCCGCGAGGCGATCAGCGCGGGCGCAGACGAATATGTCATGAAGCCCTTTGATCACGAGACACTGCAGATCAAGTTGCAGCTTGTCGGGTTTGCGTGAGCCTGCCTTCGTTCCTGCCCCGGACGCCCCCGCCTGCCGCTGCGGACGGGCGTGATCGCCGCCCGCTTTCCCGTGCCGGAGCCGCGCCTGCGATTCGGGTGATGATCGTCGACGATTCGCTGACCGTTCGCACGATCTTCAAGCGGATGGTGGAAAGCGATCCGGCGCTGGTTATCGCCGGCACGGCCAGCAGCGCCGAACGCGCTATCGCGCAACTGGCCGCAGAGCCTGCCGATGTCGTCCTGCTCGATCTGGAAATGCCCGGTATCGGCGGACTGAGCGCCCTGCCCGCAATCCTTGCAACGCCCGGACGGCCGCAGGTGCTGGTCGTCTCCTCGCTGACGATCGACGGTGCCGAGCACACGCTGACGGCGTTGCAGATGGGCGCCGCCGATACGCTGCTCAAACCGCGGCCTGGCGGCTTTACCGATGATTACCGTGCGCAACTGCTTGGCAAGATCCGCGCGCTGGGCACCCGTCCGCCCGAAGCGGACAAGCCTTCCCTCGCCCCCCTTGCGGAACCCAGCTTTGCCCGCCCCGGCCGTACCCGCCTCGCACTGCGGCCCGAAGTGGTCGCAATCGGCGCTTCGACGGGCGGAATCCACGCGCTGGGAATGATGCTGCGCCGCATGGGGCCGGGCTTCGATCTTCCGATCCTGATCACCCAGCACCTGCCCGCGTCTTTCATGCCGGTGTTTGCACGCCAGATCGAATCGGCCTGCGGGCGACCCGCCCATATTGCCGCCGATGGATTGACGCTCGCGCCGGGCCGCATTCTGATCGCGCCGGGACACGGCCATATCGTGATCCGCCGCAGGGGCACGTCCACCCTCACCGTCCAGGTCAGTGAGGAACCGGCGGCGAGCGGCTGCATGCCTTCGGTCGATCCCATGTTGACCAGCCTTGCCACAGCTTGCGAAGGCCGCGTGCTGGGCGTGATCCTGTCGGGCATGGGGCGCGATGGAGCCCTGGGTGCCAGGGATCTTGTCGAGGCCGGCGGCACGATCTTCGCGCAGGATGCCGATTCGAGCGCGGTCTGGGGTATGCCGGGCGCCGTTGCGCGCGCCGGGCTTGCCAGCATAATCGCCCCGCCCGAACGGCTGGGCGATGCGGTCATGGCGCAAGCCGCTTCGCCAACCGCATCGGTCACGCGGTGATGGACATCAGCGAAGCCTCCCACCAGATCATTGCCGACCTGCTTGAAGCGCGCACCGGCCAGCACCTCACCGAAAGCCGCCGCTGGCGCGTCAATTCCGCGCTGGGCGGGATTTTCCGCGAGCACGGGATCAGCAATATCGATCAGCTCGTCTGCCTGCTCGCCGCGCCGCACAGGGGGCCGGAAAGCACCGATCTCAGTCAGGATGTGGTCGAGGCGCTGCTCAACAACGAAACCTATTTCTTCCGCGACAAGCCGACCTTCGATCAATTGCCGGGCGAAATCCTGCCGGAAATCGCCCATCGGCGGCGCGATGTGCGGCGCTTGTCGATCTGGTCGGCGGGATGCTCCACCGGGCAGGAGGTCTATTCGCTGGCGATGCTGTTTGCCGAACAGGCCGAACGTTGGCACGGCTGGACCATCGACATTCTCGGCACCGATGTCTCGCACCGCGCAATCAACGCGGCACGCAGCGGGGTCTATAGCCAGTTTGAGGTGCAGCGCGGGCTAGGCGTGACCCAGATGCTGCGCCATTTCGACGAGACGCCGCGCGGCTGGCAGGTGCGAGAAGACGTGCGCGGCACGGTTCGCTTCAACCAGCACAATATGCTCAGCCCCTATCCTGCGCGCATTCCGTTCGATCTGGTGCTGTGCCGCAACGTGCTGCTTTACTTCGATCGCGCCACCCGGATCGAAGCGTTCAACCGGCTTGCCAGCGCTGTGATGCCCGATGGTTTCCTGATGCTGGGTGCAGGCGAAACCACCGTCGGGCAGACCGACCGCTTTGTCCCTGCTGCCAGACGCGCCAGCTTCTTCGAGCCTGCAAGCCAGATGGCGGCGATCAGGAAAATCGCCTGACGCCGTCAGAACACCTGCGCCTGGCGCGGGCGCGGCTTTACTCTTCCTTAGCCGCTTCTGTTTAGCACGATAACTCAGCAGCGCGTCAGTGCGCGCTCATCGGGAAACCTGATTGTGTCCAAGGCGAAGCCACCTCTGCATCTGACCTCGGTCGGACTGGTGCTTATTCCCATCGGAGTGGCCAGCGTCATGACGGCGGCCTTGGTGATTGCCGTAAACCTCAGCGACGATCTGACAATCGGGCGCAGCGGTCCGCTGATAATTTCCGCGATCCTGATCTACACGGCAACCCTGTTCTTTCTGGGCCGCAGCGGGATTGCCACCATCCGGGGCCTGGAAGTGCGCGCCAACACCGATCCGCTCACCGGCCTTCCCAATCGTCACACGCTGCACAAGGACATCCTCAAGCTGTCCAAAGGCGAGGACGAGGTCGCGCTGGCGATGATCGATCTCGACAGCTTCAAACAGGTCAACGATCATTACGGCCACGCCGTCGGCGATCAGCTGATCGAATTGTGCGCGCAGCTCATCCGTGAGGCCTGCGGCGCCGAGGCCAGCTGTTATCGGCTGGGTGGTGATGAATTCGCCGCCGTCATGCCGGGCAAGGTTTCAGGCACGATCCTTGAAGGCATGTGCC
This sequence comes from Sphingomonadales bacterium, assembly GCA_009995225.1. Lineage (GTDB taxonomy): Bacteria > Pseudomonadota > Alphaproteobacteria > Sphingomonadales > Sphingomonadaceae > Erythrobacter. Next base: position 241,013 of record JAACPW010000005.1, read on the forward strand.
GCACGCTGCTCGAAAAGCTGGGGACGCCTGTGACGCTGGGGGATCGCCAGATCGCGATTGGCGCCAGCATCGGCCTCACCCGCTCCCTGCCCGACATGCGCGTGCCATCATCGGAAATGCTGCGCCGGGCCGACGTCGCCATGGACATGTCCAAGCGCGGCGGGAAAATGCGCTGCACCTGGTTCAATGAAAGCTTCGACCGGCGCCGTGAACGCCTGCGCGAGATCGAGGACGAGATCCGCCGCGGCATTGCCAGTGGCGAATTCAACCTCGCCTACCAACCGCTGGTCAGCGCCGATGACGCCCGGATCGTGGCGGTTGAGGCGCTGCTGCGCTGGGATCGTGGCAATCGACCGCCGCTTGGCCCCAATATCTTCGTGCCCGTGGCCGAGGATTCGGGCCTTATCAATCCGCTCGGCCTGTGGGTGTTGCGGCAAGCGGTGTGCGACGCGCTGCGCTGGGGGGACATCACGCTTTCCGTCAACATCTCGGCGGCGCAACTGCGCAATGCCGAGTTCCCGATCAAACTGGGCGAAGTGCTGGAGGAAACCGGGTTCCCCCCGCACCGCCTCGAACTGGAAGTTACAGAGACGTGCCTGGTGCTCGATCCGGTGGTGGCCGAACGCACCCTGGATGTGATCCGCAGCTTCGGCGTCCGGATCGCGCTTGATGATTTCGGGACCGGATATGCCTCGATCGGGTTCTTGCGGCGCTTCCGCTTCGAAAAGCTGAAGCTTGATCGCAGCCTGGTGGAGCTTGCCGGGGTGGATGAAGGCAGCCGCGCGATGATGCTGTCGTCCATCGCGCTTGCCCGCGCGCTCAACATGGGCGTCACGGCGGAAGGGGTCGAAACCGAAGAACAGGCCGAATTGGTGCGTCTGGCCGGATGCGACCAGATTCAGGGTTGGCTGTATTACCGCGCGCTTCCGGCCGCTGAAATTGACCGGCTGATTGCCGCACAGGACATCGCAGACGCCCGTATCATCACCCGGCAAAACACAGGCAGACACACAGCATGAGTGCGCTTCAGGATATTGCACTGGATTTCGATGCTGAAAGCGCAGGGCCCCAGCCGATGCATCGTGCGTCCCGCGTGGCACGCGCCCGGCATTGGTTCGCCACGCTGAGCGTGGGCAGCAAGATCACCTTGTTTTTTACCCTCAATCTTGGCTTTGCGCTGATCGCTGGAATGTTCGTGGTCGGCGGCTATGTCGAGCTTGGTCAGCGCGGCGAACGCATTCGCACCACTCATGAAGCCGCGCTGACCGCAGAACGGTTGCTGGTCCAGCTCAGCGAAAGCCAGCGCCATGCCGAACTGCTGGTTGCCGACAGCGACACCGCCCGCGCCCGCGCCGCAGGCGAAACGCTCGATCAAGCCGCCGCCAGCGTGGCCGCCTTGGGCGAACGCGCCAATGCCGCCGGGATCCAGGCGCGCGATCGCCTCGCTCTCATCCGCGAAGGGATCGCCGATCTCAGTCGCCAGGTTGACGATTTCGATGCCGACACCGCCGATGATACGGCCCGCCGCAATCAGGCCGCCGAAATTGCGGCCACCAGTGGCGCGGTGCTCGATGCCGCGCGCGAAATGACCGCCACGCTTGGCGCGGAAGCCGACACCATGGCCGATAACGGCGCGTCGCTGATTTCGCGCCTGTTGGGAATGTGGATCGCGCTTGCCACCATCCTCACGCTTATCACCTTGTTCGCCCAACGCTATTTCAACCGCACGGTGGGGGCGACCTTGAAGGCGATCGCGGGCCAAATGAGCCGGATCGCCGCCGGGGACCGCGATGTCGCCATCAGCGGCAAAGACCGGCAGGACGAGATCGGCGAGATGGCGCGCGCGACCGAAGTGTTCCACCGCGCCGGGATCAGGCTCGAACGGCTGAGCCGCGAACGCACCGAACACGCCAAGGCCGAGCTGGACGAACAGGCGCGCCAGCAAGTCGTGCGCGAAGAGGCGCGGATCGAGCGGGAGCGGGTGTTGCAAAGCATTGCCGACCAATTCGAACGCACTGTCGGCGACGTCGTCTCCGGCGTGGTTACCGCGTCCAGCCAGCTGCAATCCACGGCCGCGTTGATGGCGTCGACAGCCGAGGACGCGAGCGCGCGCACAGGCGAAGCATCGGCCGCCATGCACGATGCCAATATCGGGGCCACGGCGGCCGCTGCCGCAAGCGACGAATTTGCCATGTCGATTGGTGAAATCAGCCGTCAGGCCGCATCGTCCGCCGAACTCGCACGCGAGGCCGGCGTGTCTGCGCGGCAGGCCGACAGCACCATTGGCGCGCTGTCCGCATCCGCACTCGAAGTCGGTGAAATCGTCCAACTGATCCAGACCATCGCCCAGCGCACCAATCTGTTGGCCCTCAACGCCTCGATCGAAGCCGCGCGCGGCGGCGAAGCGGGGCGCGGCTTTGCGGTCGTCGCCAGCGAGGTCAAGGAACTCGCCAACCAGACAAGCCGCGCGACCGAAAAGGTTGCCGAACAGATCCGCGCCATGCAGTCCACCACCGGCGCCAGCGTCAGCGCGCTGCGCAACATTGCGGCCCAGATCGAAAGCCTCGAAACAACCGCGGTGTCCATCGCTACCGCCGTGGATCAGCAATCGGTCGCTGGCCACGATCTGGCCCGCAGCATCGACCTGGCAGCCCGCGGAACCGAAAGAGTTGCAGGCCATGTCGAAACCGTGCGCGCCTTGTCACTTTCGACCGGGGCGGCGGCAAGCCAGGTGCTTTCCAGCGCCACCAGCCTTGAATCGCAGGCGGCGACCTTGCGCACGCAGGTCCAGGGTTTCCTCGCCCGCGTGCGCGCCGGCTGAAGCCCCCCCCCCCCTCTGACCGCCCGCGCCACCGCCCGGCGCGTAACTCAAGAATTTGGAAAGGATTTTCCTTTACGAATGCTTGCGGCACAGCCTCGGGGGAATGCGGTATGAATATGATGAGCCTGCAGGAGCGGCGCGAGGAACAGGCGGTTCCCGAGTTCGTGCGCGATCTGCGATCGGACTTCTCGCTCGAAGATGCGGGGCGCGAAGATGCGCCCCCCTCAGGCGCCCAGCGCACAACATTGCTGGAACGCCTGGACTGGTTCCGCAATCTTTCGCTGTCGGGCAAGATCAACGCGATTTTCGGTACATTCCTGGCCGCTGGCGTGTTGATGGTGTTGGTGCTGGGGTTTGGCCTTGGCGAGTTATGGAACCGCTACAACGCTGCAGCGGGCTTGCAGGAAGCGTTGGTTTCGGCCGGGCAATTGCAGGGCAGCGCGGGCGAACTGCGTTACCAATCGGTCCGCGTCCTTTATGATACCAGCGCCGACCTGCGCGCGCAGCAGCGCGACGGCAAAACCGCTGTGCTCCGTCAGATCACGACGTTGGAGACCATTCTGGCGAATGACGCGCCTGAACTTGGCCAGCGCGTAGTGGCCCTGCGCGACGAACTCTCCAGTTTCGAAAACACCTTTGACGATGCCGTCGATACCGTGCGTGCCGGCGGAAACGCCAATCGCGCCGCCGAAGAGATCTCCACGCAAGGTAGCATCTTGATGAATGCAAGCGCGCAGCTTGCCTCTGATCTGTCCGCCCGCAGCAACGACATGGAAGATCGCGGCATCGACTATTTTTTCAACATGATCCTGATCCTTGCAGGACTGGCCTTGGTGGGCGGTGCCATCTTGTTGTTGGGCCTGGCCTATCTGTCGCGTGATTTCTCGCGCAAGATCGTTGAAATTACAGACGGCATGACCCGGCTGGCCGATGGCGATCGCGGCTTCATGATCGACGGGGTTGAGCGCAAGGACGAGATCGGGGCGATGGTTCGTGCGCTCGAGCTGTTCAAGCGCGCGAGCAAGCGGCTCGAAACCTGGGCGCGCGAACGTTCTGAAAAGGCCGAACAGGAATTGCAGTTGCAGCAGGACCGCGAGCGCGAACGGCTGGAGGCCGAAGCGCGCAAGGCGGCGCTGCTCGATGACGTGGCGCGCCAGTTCGAACGCACCGTGGGCGATGTGGTGAACGGCGTGGCCGCAGCGTCAAGCCAGCTCCACACCACCGCATCGCGTATGGCCAGCAGCGCCGAGGAAGCAAGCCGCCGCACGGGCGAAGTCGCGACCTCGATGGAAGACGCCAATGCCGGCGCCACCGCAGCCGCCGCTGCCAGCGACGAATTCGCGCTTTCGATCAGCGAGATCAGCCGTCAGGCGGCCTCGTCAAGCGAACTGGCCAGGCTTGCCACGGTCGCCACCGGCGAAGCGGACGAGACGATTTCGGCCTTGGCTGCATCGGCAGATGAAGTCGGCCAGATCGTCGAATTGATCCAGACCATCGCCCAGCGCACCAATCTGCTCGCCCTGAACGCCTCGATCGAAGCCGCGCGCGGCGGCGAAGCAGGGCGCGGCTTCGCCGTCGTGGCCAGCGAGGTCAAGGAACTCGCCATGCAGACAACCCGTGCGACCGAGAAGGTGGCAGACCAGATCCGCGCGATGCAATCGACCACCGGTGCCAGCGTCAAAGCCCTGCGTGCCATCGCAGGACAGGTGAAGGATCTGGAATCTACCGCCGTTTCCATCGCAACCGCCGTTGATCAGCAATCGGTGGCTGGCCGCGATCTGGCGCAAAGCATCGATCTGGCCGCACGCGGGACCGAGAAGGTTTCTGCCCATATCGAGGATGTGCGCCAACTGTCGCTGTCAACCGGCGCCGCAGCCTCGCAGGTCTTGTTGAGCGCGAACGAGTTGGAAGCGCAGGCCTCGCATCTTGGCGATCAGGTGCGCGGGTTTTTGCGGACGGTGCGGGCGGGGTAAGCGGCGGCGTTGGACGCACGATCAGCTTCGGCGACACGCTAATCGCCACCCGATCAGGCCAATTCCAGCCAGCAGAGCTGCCAACCCACCCAGCGCTGCTGCCCCCTCACGCGTTGCGGCCGCCGGCTCGGCAGGGTCAAAGCGGACCGTCTGGGGGCGGCTCGGCGCCTGCTCCATTTCGATCCGCTGGTTGACAAAATAGTCGTGCGGCGGAACCGGCGCGCCGCGCTGCGCCAGATGCATGTGGGCGCGGTTTTGGGGCGTGTCATCCAGCAGGAACGGGGGTGCGCACGGGCTCTGCAGAACGCGCAACGCGGGGCCAGGCATGGCCGGGTCGACCTGCACAGCGGCAACCAGGCGCGCGCTTTCGGCAGCCATACTTTCGAGGAGGCCGAAGGTCGAGTTGTACCACGCAAGCTGGACTTTAGCAGGCACGCTACCCTTCACCACCTCGTCGACCTCAAAGGTCAGGAGCCCATAGGGGCCTTGCACAACAGGGGGCCTCCGAGCAACGCGCGCGTATTCGGTAAGGCGACCAGCAAAAATTACGTCGCTCTTAGCAATATCGTCGATGGCAAAGGGCGCGAAGGTCTCACAAGCGTAAGCAACGCTCGGGTTTGCGAGCATAGTGACGGCCACAACAAGGAACCTGGTCGGCACAAACATCACGCCTTGTTCGGCGTTTGTGCACAAGAAGCCAAGCAAAATCAGCTGGCCATAGGGCGGCGCTGGCGCGTTCGCCCTTTCACCAGACAAGGCGCCGGGCGGGCTCTGCATTTGTGCAGGGTCGTTTATGTAATTGTTGATGTGTTGGGTTTTTGGTTGGTTGCGGGAGTTGGATTTGAACCAACGACCTTCAGGTTATGAGCCTGACGAGCTACCGGGCTGCTCCATCCCGCGATACCGATTTTGTTGGCGTTCCTCGCGCAAGCGCTGCGGGCGGCCGTGCAGGTGACCTTTGGTCAGCTGCGACTTCGTCTTGCTTCCGGCCTTGCGGTCCCTGCGGGACCGGGGCCTGCCCCTTCCAGGCTTGCGCCTATCATGAGAGCATCAATGAGGCGCAAAGCCGCAAAGACGCCAAAAGGGCTGCCCTTGTGGGGTCAGCCCTTTGACTATGTGAATGGGTTATACCCCGCGTCCACTGGCTTCAATGCCTGGCGGCGACCTACTC
>JAACPW010000024.1 GCA_009995225.1 Sphingomonadales bacterium
GACCTCCGCCTTCTTCACCCAATCGTGAAGCGTCTGCGGTGCGCAGCCGATCTTGTCGGCAACCGACACCACCGCCGACCAGCGGGACGGATAATCGCCTTCGTGATCCAGTATCATCCGCACCGCACGGGCGCGGACCTCCGGAGAAAACTTGTTCGTTGTCTTGCTCATAAGGACTCCATCTACTCAAGAGTTGGAGCCTCCGACAATCCCGGAGCGGTTCAAGCCGATCTTGGATCAAGATCCGGGCCACCAGACAAACTTTGTACACGGAAAATAATGTCAGGCCGGTGTAACCCCCGTCACATTGCAAGCGAACGGTACTTGTCGGCCCTTATGCATTTCTCACTAAGAAAGTGAACCAAGATGCCTAGGAATTGCCGAGAGTTTCTGCCTGGGGCGATGCCCCTTCAGACCTGCGATGAGCCGAAGGTGTGCGGCACATCTTGGGAATGTATTGGCGCACCAAATCCAGACAGGGCAATACCCATGAAGAAAGCAAAACTGACCAGTCTTCTTGCAGTTATGGGCGGTATGACGCTCGCAACCAGCGCCTGTGCGCAAGCCACGTGCAGTGCCGCATCGTGCTCGGCCGTGGCCGACAGCGCTGCCAATAGCTGTGCAGCAAAGGGTTGCGGCGCAGCCGCTGATTGCGGTGCCGCCGGTTGTGCTGCTGGTGGCTGCGCCGCTGCGGGCTGCGCGGCCAAGCCGTGTGCTGCGGCGGGTTGCAAGGCCGCTGGTTGCGAAGCCAAGCCGTGCGCTGGAGCTGCCTGCAAGGCGAAGCCGTGCGCGCCCGCTGGCTGCGGTGCCAAGCCTTGCGCAGCCAAGCCGGGCTGAAAACGTTAGAGCGATCTGGGCGAGCCTGGTAGAACCCGGTGGGGTTCGGCCAGGCTCACCTGACCAAAGGCCAGGAAATCTCATGGATGAAAAAACGGCAGCTCTGGTCGTCATCGAGACCATTACTGCAATGGCCGGTGAGGGTATGCCGATGATGACGCGCGTTGTTCCGCATGACACGGTTGTATTCTGGGAACACTATCCCGACAATGACGCGCGCGATGAACGCACCCGTTCGCGCTGGTATTATCATGTTCACGCACCGGGCGACCGCGATCCGGGTGAGCATGGCCATTTCCACCTGTTTCTGCACCGCACACAGCTGAATGATCCAACGGCATATACCGCAGCCCCCGCTGAGGGTGAGGCGGCTGCGGCTCATGTCACGCATATCGCAGGATTGTCGATCGACCATGCCGGCATTCCGGTCGCGTGGTTTGCCACCAATCGCTGGGTGACCGATGAATTTCTCTACCCCGCCGAGGTCATGATCGCACATCTTGATCGCTATGATGTCGATCAGACTGGCGAAGATCCGCTTGTGAGCCGGCTGCTGACCGCGATGGTGGTCCTCTATCGGGACGAACTCAAACAGCTGCTGCTGGCCCGCGATGCAGCCATGGCTCCGCTGGTGTTGGCCGAGGGTCCAGGGGTCTATCAGGCAGGCCACGCCGTGCTGGCAACAGTCCCGATCGATCTCGATGCCAAGATCGAAAGCCTCGGGATCGAATAGGGCTCAGGCCTCGGGCGCAAGGCCCCACAGCACAGCAAGACGACTGTAGCTTGGTTCGCCGACGTGAGGGTCGCCAGTCGCACCGCCCATCCGGGCGATACGTGCTTCCATTTCAGCCTCGTCGGCTTCAAGCGGATTGGCCTTGATCCCGCTCCCCTCAACGATACGGTTCATGAGGTTGAATAGCGCGCAGACACTGATCGCATCGAACAGCGCCTGTTCGTCCCACCCGGCCGCGTGAACGGCAAGCGCGTCGGCTTCGGTCATCATGGCCGGCGTGCGGGTGAGCTTGCCGACATAGGCGAGGATCGGCTTCATGGCTTCGTCAACGGCGCTTGTTGCAACATCGGCCATAAGCCCTTCGAACAGAGCGGGATCGATGCCAAATGCGCGTGCGGCTACCACGTGCGCACCGTGGCAATAGGTGCAGGCATTGACCCCGGACACGTAGGCGGCAATCAGTTCGCGCTGGGCCACGGTTAGCGGCGACCAGTCGCGCAGCACGCGGTCATGATATTCAAGCAGCGGCAAGACTGTTCTAGGGAATCGTTTGAACACCTTGTCGAGCGCTGGCGGTGCGGTGATCGAAGGAAAAACTGTCATGCTCATCGTTCCTGTAAACTGGCGGCCGGACACGGGCTCAGAAATGCGCCATTGTAACCCTTCGCCCGGCACCTCCGAATGATTACACTGAAAGGCCTTTCCATGCCGAAATTCTATCTTTCGACCAGTGCCGTACTCCTTGCATGCGCCGTGACTGCCGCATGCAGCCATGCGCCCGCCACCATCCCGGATATCACATCTTCCGCCCGCGGCGCTGACACGTGCCGCGCGGCCGAGGTCGGGGTGCAGGTGCTCGGCTCTGGCGGTCCGATTGCCGAAGGCTCGCGCGCAGGCACGAGTTACGCCGTCTGGATCGATGGAAAGGCACAGTTGCTGATCGACGCAGGCCCGGGCAGTTTCATTCGCTTTGGCGAAGCCGGACTGAAAGTTGCTGACCTCAAGGCGATTGCGCTCAGCCACTTCCATGCCGATCACAGTGCAGGCCTGGCGGGTATCCTCAATTCGGGCAGCTTCGAGGCATCGGCCGACCCGCTCTTGTTCATCGGCCCTGTGGCTGGCAGCGTATTTCCCGGTGCCGGCGACCTTCTCTCGGCTCTGGTGGGCCGGGAGGATGGGGCGTGGAGCTACCTCAGCGGCTATCTAGATGGTGGCGACGGGCGCCGGTTGCTGGATGTGCGGGAAATCGCTGCGAGCGATACCGAACAAGCGCCGACCACCCGTATCGATATTTCCTCTGACCTAACGCTAATCGCCATCCCCGTGCATCACGGCGAGGTCCCCAGCCTCGCCTATCTCGTCAAGGCGAAGGGCCGCGACATTGTGTTTGCCAGCGATCAAAGCGCTTTTTCTACCGGCTTCGACCGGGTAACGCGCAACATCGAACCCGATCTTCTGGTTGCCCATCATGTGATCCCCCAAGGCGAAGGTCAGCCCATTGGCCTGCATCGTCCCCCCAGCGGAATCGGCACAATGGCCGCCAGTATCGTGCCGCGCATGCTGCTGCTGTCGCACCACATGGAGCGATCGTTCTCGCGCCTTCAGGAAAGTCTCGCGTTAATCGGGGCGCAGTTCGACGGGCCGACCATGATAGCCTCTGACGGCACCTGCATCGCCTTATGATGCTCCGGAAAAATCCTTCCCAGACAGCATGATCTGTAACGGATCGGCACCTCCCGTCGAACAAAAGGACGGGGTCTCTTGAAGGAGTGCCGACGATGAAGATCGCTTCCATTATCAATCGCAAAGGCCGCCATTTCGAAACAGTGCGGGAGAGTGTCCCCCTCATCGAGGCGGTTGCCATCATGCACCGAGAAGCAATCGGCTCGATTGGCGTAACGGCGAACAGGACGCCAGAAATCATCGGCATCGTGTCACAGGCAGAGCTGATGGAAGGCATCGCCTTGCGCGGTATTCACGGCCTCACGCTGCCAGTCATCATCTTCGTGCGCCGCCACGTACTCAATTGTTCGTGCAAGGATGACGCGTCCCATGTCATGCAGGCGATGACGCGGATGCGATCGCGCCATGCGATTGTCCGCACCGGGGCAGGCACTGTGGCTGGCCTCGTATCCATGGGCGATCTGGTCGCGGCGCTGCTGGAAGAAGCCCAGCTTGAAGCAGGTGTGCTGCGCGATATGGCCCGATCGCATATTCTTGCCGCATCGGCTTGAAGCGTGGGGGCCGTACTCAGAATAGGAGGCCGCCTGCTGGCTGGCTTCCTGACCGCCCCTTCGCGCTCGCCTTATGCTGCCATGCCGACCGATCTGTCATCGCTGCGCAAAGCCATTCAAGCCGGTGATGTGTTGCTGGTGGATGGGCGGCAACGGGTCAGTACTGCGATCAAATACCTCACCCAGTCGACCTGGTCGCACGCGGCGCTGTGTATCGCTGGCGAAGACGCCGCCACCGGCACATTGCCACAATTTGTCGAGGCCGATGTGGTGGACGGTGTGCGGCAGGTCGGCCTCGACCTTTATGCCGACAATCACACGAGGATTTGCCGCCCGCTCGGCCTCACCAGCGAGGAGGTAGGGCAGCTGATCGAGTTCGCGACAAGCCACATTGGTGACGAATATGATCTTGCCAATGTGATCGATCTTGCGCGCTACCTATGCCCTACCCCGCCCGTTCCAGTCAGCTGGCGGCGGCGGATGATTGCACTTGGCAGCGGGGAACCGACCAAGGCGATCTGTTCAACCCTGATCGCCCGCGCGTTCCAGTCGATCAGCTATCCGATCCTGCCTGAAATCACGCAGGAATTGCGCAGCGATCCCGATTGCACAGATTGCCTGCGCGACATCCTGCATATTCGCCATCACAGCCTGTTCACTCCGCGTGACTTTGACGTCTCACCCTATTTCGAGGTTATCAAACCAGCGCTTCAGGCCGGATTTGATCACCGTGCACTGATCTGGAGCCAACGGCCTGGTTGAATCAAAATCCGGTGGTGAACATGATGAGCCACTGCGGCATGACATCAAGCAATGCGGCTTCGAGCAGCTTGTCCGCGCCGGTCAGAACCAGCGCTCCCACCAGCACCAGCATCGCGCCGAACACTGGCTTGGCAAAGCGGGCGAGCTTTTGCAGCGAGCCTGCCCCTTTGCCAATCGCGCGGCGTGAGCCGTAAGCAAAGCCTGTCACCGACAGCGCCACACCAATGGCAAAGACCAGAAATGTCAGAAACGCACCCCCAAGGTCCTCGCCCTGACTGGCAGCGGCAATCGCCGCGCCAAGTGTCGGACCCACGCAAGGCGCCCACACCAGCCCCAGCAAGGCCCCTACGGCAAACTGTCCGCCCAGCCCTTCGCCGCTGGTGCGCGACAAAGCCGTCTGCGCGCGGTTAGTGAGCGGTGCAAACAGCATCGTCAGACGCGTCTGCAGAGGCGGAACCAACAGGATGAACCCTGCCGCAGCCAAAAGCGCGCCTGCAAACATGCGGATGCCTTGTTCGGGGATGCCCAGCTGGAACCCGAAGGCCACAACCACAAATCCAAAGGTCGAGAATGACAGCGCCAGCCCGCTCGCCAGCGCGACCGGCCCCATCGGGTGCTTGCCCAATGCCGACCCAACCAGGATCGGGATCAGCGGCAGTACACACGGGTTGAGGATCGTCACAAGGCCAGCAACGAAGGCAAGAGCAAGCTCAGCCAGCATTATCTACCTTTCATGCGGGGTGCTGTGGGCCTCAAATCCCTGCCATCACCACCTCACGCAGCTGCCTGGGGCGGCTTTCCGCGATCGAGCGCACTGTTTCCTGCTTGCCACGGAATACCAGCACGGTCGATTGGCGCGGTATGCGATATTCGCGCAAGAAGGCCTTCTCCTTGTCGAAATCGACCTTGAAGAACACGGCGTCCTTCAGCCGGGCGTCCTGCCGCAGGGCATCAAGCGTGGGCGCCTGCGCCTTGCAGGTCGGGCACCACACGGCATGGACATCAACGATGATCGTCTTGCCGGCCTCCTGGGCGCGCGCAAAGGCCGCTGGGGTGTACTCCTGCCAGGCAGGAGCAGCGATGGCCGGCGCAGCAAAAGCAACGGCGAGAAAGGCCAAAAATGTGCGAAGGGCGCGAAGCATGTCCGGATTCCTTGTCTTGGGTTCGGCGGTCAGGTGGATCGGCGGGCACACAATGGCCCGCCGATCCGGTTAGGCCGTTAGCAGCACATCAGCCCGCAGCATGAGGCGATCATGCAGCACGCCTCAGCCGCCGCTGCCGGGTTGGCAGCGAAAACCGTGGCAGGGGTCAGCAGCGCGATGGCTGCCGTCAATTTGGTGATATATTTCATGGGATTTCTCCAGTTCGTTGGAAAAGGTTTGTAAGGCTCAGCCCTCGGTGCGCGGCGGCGGCGGTTCCAGTACTATGGCAAATCCTGTCCGTTGCCGGGTCTCGGCGGCGAACTGCGTGAAAACGCGCGGCATCGTGACGACAGCGGCGTGGCTTGGCACAATGGCTGCTGCACAAGTGCGATCACACATCTCAAAAACCGCGCTGCAGGCGGCGCCTGCGTCCGGGCAGCAACTCTCGCACATGTGAGACGTTTCGCCGGCAACTATCGGCTGCGTTGCAGCGGATCCAGCCTCGGCGCTGAGGAGCGCTGCAAATGACAAAATCATGATGAAAAACCGGCTCACAGTTGCGGGTTCGCCGCTTGCCGCCGGATGGTTACAGCCCATTCGATGTCACCAATTGCGCGGTGCGGGCCTTCGATCATTGTGTAAGATTTACTGAAGTCATCGGCACCATCAGCGCCTTGGCCGCGCTGTAGCTTGCGACCAGATAAGGCACGGCGAAATTGAGCGCGACCTTGTGCCATTCCATGCCTTCCCCCTGCCACAGCTGGGGCCCCTGGTTGATGGCGTTGAGACAGGTTCCCACCACCAGCGCGATTTTGAGCGCATTGGTGATGACAGGCCGTGTCAGGGCAAGTCGCAGCAGCTTCATGGCGGCTCCATCGGGGCAAGGCACAATCTGGCACCGGGGTATCTGGCGCCAGCATCTGCCTACCAGCGGACCAACGGCGGAACCAGTGCGCGGCCAAGTCCTGCCATCAGCAGCACCACGCCGCTGTGCCACATTCCGATGTGGACAATGTCATTATCAGCGCAATGGAGCGAGAAGGCGAAGATCCCGAGGCTTCCGGCTGCGATACCGGTCAGCAAGCCAGCTCGGTCAGGCGCAGTCGGTGCGCCTTTGCGCAGCCATCCTACAAGAATGGCGAACACCAGCAAGGACGCTCCGCTCCCCACCATCAGGCATTCGAGCCCGTGGGCGATGCTCTCGCGCGACAGAATGTCGCTCCCACCGCCGAAGCTGACAATCAGCGCAGCGACTGGCAACAGCGCCACCATCGCTGCCGCCCAGACCCAACCACTGTGGTCCGTGCCGACTTGCGGGCGGCTCATCACGATCACTGTTACCGCAGCCGCGATCCCCAAGACGAGAAACAGCCCGGTCGCGATCAGGTAAACGGGATCGAACCGGCCTGCCAACACATCCGGGCGGATGCCGAAAGCTGCGACAACCGCGAGGGCCGAAATGGCTGCAGCAGACAGGGCGTAGCCAAGGCCCCTTGCAAAGCTGATCGGCTTTACCGGCTGAAGATTGCCCACCAGATTGGCGATCAGGGCATCGGAATTTTGGGTCATGACTCAGGCTTTCTCAACCATATGGGCCAATTTCTTGAGGCCGCGATGAATATTGACTTTGACGAGGGATTCGCTCTGCCCGGTGGCTTGTGAAGCCTCGGCAATGCTCAGCCCCTCGATCTTGACCAGTTCGATGGCGCGCGCCTGCGGGTCTGGCAACATCCCCAACAGGCGATCAATGCTGATCCGTGCAGCAATCGCGGGTTCGTCATCCTGCCCGGCGAAATCCGTCACCAATTCGCATTCGTCGGCGCGGTACAATCGCCGCAAGTGATCAACCCAGCGATAGCGGGCAATCGCCGCCATCCACGGAAGAAACGGACGCGAGGAATCCCAGGTGGCAAGCTTGTTGTGCAGCGCCATCAGGGTCTCCTGCACCAAATCGTCTAGCTGTGCTGGCGCAATCCGACGGCTGTAATAGCGGCTCAGCCAGCGCTGGCATTCGCTCAGCAGCGTGGCGTAGGCCTGCTTGTCACCCTTTTGCGACATCATCATCAGCCGGGCGAGCGTGGCTTCATCGGCTCTCATACGGCGCCCCTCGCTTTGCGGAGCGCGGCATCGAAACTCAATTTTCCGCCGCCGCGTGTGATCAGGATCAGCGCCAGCGCAGCCCATAGGGCGTGCACGCTCCACCATGCTTCGGGATAGACGAAAATCTGGATCACCATCGTCATCCCCAGCAGGGCCAGCGCCGAGAACCGCGTAAACAGGCCAACTAACAGCAGGATCGGAAAAGCATGTTCAGAGATCGTCGCCATTACCGCTGCAAAATCGCTGGGCAAGGGAACACCGGAATATTCCTCGGCGAACAGGTAATAGGTGGTGTCGCTGATCGAAAACCAGCTGTCTTCCTCGACCTTGGTGCGGGCGGATCGCCAGAAGATTCCGGCGAATACGATCCGGGTGAACAACAGCATGACGCTTTCAATGGCAGCGCCGCCGATCAATTTGACGGTGCGATCATAGCTGGAAAGAATGGCGTTCACGTTGTTCCCCTTGCCCGTGTGCGTTTCGGCCATCACGCTGCCATCAGCGCACCGGCGTTGATGAGGGCCGCCAGCGCTTGCATGATCGCATCCACCTGCGCTGCCTCGTCATCATGGGTTTCGGTCTGTCGGGCGATAAGGTTACCGATGGTGATGGGTTTTTCGGCCGCGGCCAGCACATCGGCCATCAGAGCGCTGGCCGGGGATATCAGCACATCTGCGTGCGGCCGGGCGATGAGAACCGCGTAGCTCTCGGCTACGCTAGGAACCTCCGCGCCGATAAGATCATGCACCAGCGAAGCAAAACTTTCGGCATAAGCCGCTGGATGGCGGACAAGCGCCTGATCGAGCAAGGCTTCGGGTGCCAGCGCAGTCAGACTGGCCAGTTCCAGCGGCACGGCATCGGCGGCATGATAGGACTGCAACCAGCACCATTCAAACCGCGCGAGATCGGCAACGTTCGCGCCTTCGCCAGCCTCGAGCAGAAATGCCGGAAATCTCGCGCCGATATCCGCCAGCGCCGCCCCAGTCACTCCTGGCTGCTGAATGAACAACCGGGAATGCGCGTTGAAGCTTTCGTGTCCGATGAATTGGCGTGTGCGCTGAAAAGTATCCTCCAGCGCCACCAGCCTGGCGTGCGAGATGGTGTTGGCATGCACTTTCATGCCCGCCAGCACCCGCTCAGGCGAACCGGTGAACAGGCCTTGCGGCAAATGCGCCGGACCGTGATCCAGCGCCTGCATCATCGCGCTCTGTCCGCCATCAAGCCATTGCATATGCGTGTTCCGGCAATGCGGCCGCGGCCTGCATGATCTCATCGGCGCGAGCGGCCTCGGCCAACAGCACATCGAAAGCGGGCACATCGCTGTCCCACTCAATCAGCGTGGGACGTGGGCCGGCACTTCGCACGAAGCGTTCGAACAGCCGCCAGGTTGCGTCCGTCACGGGCGATCCGTGGTCATCGATCAGCAACGGCCCATGCGGATGATCTTCGCGGGCATGGCCGGCCAGATGCACTTCGCCCACGAGCCCGGCATCGATCGCATCCACCATCGCTTCGGCATCCAACCCGAGATTGGTGGCGGAAACCTCGATATTATTGATATCCAGCAGGATAGAGCAGCCAGTAAGCGCACACAGCGCATGCAGGAAATCGGCCTCGTTCATCGTGTCGCCAGAAAAGGCAAGATAACGGGACGGGTTCTCGACTAGAATGGTGCGACCCAGCCTGTCTTGCACGCGGGACACTTGTTCTGAAAAATGGAGGAGAGCTTCGCCCGTATAGGGCACCGGCAGAAGATCAGGATAACGGTTCGAAGCGCTGCCGCTCCAGCTCAAATGATCGGAAACCATAGCAGGCGCATAGCGATCGCACAGCGCGGCAAGCTGCTCCAGTTCCTCAAGGTTCACCCCGTCTGCGCTGCCCATCGACAGGCCAACCGAGTGGAAACTCAATGGGGTGTTCTCGGCAAAGGCGGAAAGCCAGCGATGCGGTGGGCCGCCTGCACCGAAATAATTCTGCGGATGAACTTCAAACCATGCGGGCCACCCCGCAAAAAAGGGGGCGCTGGCCGACACAGCCTCGAATGCCTGCACATAGTGCTCGGGCTTGAGGCCAACCCCGACTTGGGGGGGCAGGGGGACTGTCGGGGCGTTCATGTCGGCCAGCATCCAGGTTGTCAGAAAGGGTCAGCCTTGCTGGGGAACAGGAGGTTCGTTGCCTTCCTTGGCAGCGAGCGATCCACCTTGTTGTTCGCAGGTTCCGGCATCAACGAACGACCAGGCGTTACCCTGGTAATCGACCGTCGAGGTGCCCGCGCAACTGGTGCCCGGCCCGGCGGCGCAGTCATTCTTGCCGGCAAGAGCGATGCCGAAGCACTTTTCTTTCTCGGCTGCGGCGGTTTTGACTGCGCCATCCTGCGCCGCGTTATCGGCTGCGGATGGGGTTCCCGAACCGCAAGCGGCGAGAAGCGCGGTCGATGCCATCAACGCCATCGCGCCCGGCAGCTTATCGAAAGCCATATTCATGTTGCCTCTCCCTGTTCAGGATTACTTCTTGGGGATCGGCTTGGCATTGCCTTTCTTGGCGGTCAGCGAACCGCCCAGCTTCTCGCACTCGCCCTTGCTGACGAACTTCCAGGCATTTCCCTGATAATCGACCGTCGAAGTGCCCGCGCAGCTGGTGCCCGGACCGGCGGCGCAATCATTCTTGCCCTTGAGCGCGATGCCATAGCACTTTTCTTTGGCGCCCGAGCTCTGGGCGATTGCCGGCGAAGTCGCGAGAAGCGAAGCCGCGGCGAGCGAGGCGGCGGCAAGTCCAATAGTGGTTTTCATGCGATATTCCTTTTCATATGCAGCGTGTGCCTGACCAGCTCACACAAACCTGTTCGGGCCGAACCGCCGGAAGGTTACAGACCAAGCGCGGCACGCTGGAGAGCCTCAGGTTGATGGCCCTTCGCCTAGCGATGCTCCGGGTTGGGCCAGCCTGGCTTGCAGCCAGCATCCCACTCGGTTCGCACATTCCCGATGGCCGGATAGCCGCCATTATCTTTCAGCATCCGCGCGGCATGAAGCAGGTTGAAGGCCATGAAGGTGGTGTTGCGCTGGGTGAAGACATTGTCGAAACCAGCACGCGTGCCGTCTTCCTGTTCGTCCCCGTAAGAGGCGCCCGGCCCTGCTTCGCCGATCCACCCGCAATCTGCCTGAGGCGGGATTGTCAGCCCGACGTGCTGCATCGCGTAAAGCACGCCCATGGCGACATGCTTGATGCCATCTTCGTTGCCAGTGACGACGCAGCCGCCGACCTTGCCGTAAAAGCTATACTGGCCCTTGCCGTTTGTCTGGCCCGAATGGGCGTAGAGTTTCTCGATGAAGACCTGCGCAATCGAGCTCTTCTCGCCAAGCCAGATCGGGGTGCCCAGTACGATGATGTCGGCGTCGAACACATCGGGCGAAAGGCTGGGCCAGTCATCGCGCTCCCACCCGTGTTCGGTCATGTCGGGGTAAACGCCGGGGGCAAGGTGGTATTCCGACAGGCGGTGACGTTTAACCGTGACCTGCTGCGACCTGAAAATTTCGGCGACGACATCAAGCAGTGTGTCGGTATGCGAAAGCTCCGATGGATGCTTGAGCGTCGCGTTGAACAGCACCGCCTTCAGATCCGCAAAATCACCATGAGCGGTATCGCAAATTTTCTTTTGTTCCTTGGTCAGCACAGGCTGCTCCTTTGGTTCGGTGTTCGCCGCAGTTCGTAACCGTAAGCCCAGGCGTTGGCGGTTTTTCCGCGCCTGGCAGTTTCAACCAATCAGCGGTCAGATCGCCGCATAAGCGATAAGCGCACCGCCGATGGCTGTCGGTAATGCCATGAGCCTGACAAAAGACGACGGCAGTTTGCCGGACCACCACACAGCATAAGCGGCGTGCAGTCGGCGCGGCGTCAGCAGGAGCAAAATTGACGTTACGACGATGAACCAACCGCTGCTTTCAAAAGCTGTCGGCGCCTTCGACATTTCTGCCCGGCCGACCAAAGCCAGACCGGCAAAGGCGCGCAGAACGAGCTCAATGATGTTGATGCGCCAAGTGGATGCCATCAACCCCAACCATCGCAAGCAGCGATCCGGGACACTCCACATCAGCCCTGCCATAAAAACAAGCCATGCTGCCGCAATGATGACGCTTACGAGGGTCAGATTCTGCATCTTTTGACGATACCACGAATGGCGAACCTACAGACAGCTCCGCGAAAACGCGGCCCAATGCCCAGGCACGGCAAGAGAATGACTTCAAAAAAGGGGCCGCACCACCCGATGTTGCGAGAGACACGACCCCGACCGGCGACAGGGGGGTTGGGGGGGAGCCGCCGGATACTTGGAACGTTCGTTTCAAACTTGCTTCTGGTTACACCGCAGGTGTCCACGCCCGTGCCGCGAAAGCGGGGTCGAGCTCGGTGTGGAAGATGTGGTTCGAATAATTCGAAATCACCTTGGCGCTGATCGCGAGGATAATGCCGAGGATGTGCTTCTCGGTGTATCCGGCATCCAGAAAGGCTTGCGCCTGTTCAGGTGTCGGGCAGCCACGGCTTTCGGTCATGATGTGGGCAAATTCACGCAGCGCCTCAAGCTTGGCATCGGCAATCGGGCGGCCGTCGCGAATGGCATCGGTAACCTCGGCCGGCACCTTGCTCATCATGTCGGCAACGAAGCTGTGCGCTGCAACGCAATAGTGACAGCCATTGAAGCGGCTGATCGCCAGTAGCACCACTTCCTGTTCGACCGGGGTGAACCCGCTGTCTGCCCGGAACAGGGCATAGCCGTGATTATAGGTATCAAGCAGCGCGGGCAGGTTCACCATCGCGCGATACATATTGGGCAGCATCCCCATCTTCGCCTCGGCTTGGGTCAAAGGCGTGCTGATGGCGGGATCGGCATCGTCCTTGCTGCGCAAGGCGAGGCTGGTTTTGAAAATGTCGGACATT
Organism: Sphingomonadales bacterium; assembly: GCA_009995225.1. Taxonomy (GTDB): domain Bacteria; phylum Pseudomonadota; class Alphaproteobacteria; order Sphingomonadales; family Sphingomonadaceae; genus Erythrobacter. The sequence goes on from JAACPW010000024.1 coordinate 12,738, forward strand.
GGTTTTTCCTTTCGTTTGATCCGGAAGAGACTGGATGTTTCAAGACGCCGTCACGGATCGGTCTGAGCGCTGCAGGATCGGGGCGGCTGCGGATCATCACCAACATGCCCAGCATTGACGCAAGCGCCTGATGGGCAAGCCGCTCTGCATCCCCGTCCGCCGCAAAAATGCCATCGCGCTGACCCTTGCGGATCATGGCGAGAAAGAAGGCCCCGATATCGTCCTGTGCCGCGTTGACCAGGTCGGCGATTTCGCTGTCATGCGCTGCCAATTCGAGCGCGGTGTTGACGATGAAGCAGCCCCAATTGCCGTGCGGCACATCGGTTTGATCGATGAAGCGATCGAACACCGTCGCAATGGCTTCGGCAGGCGGAGCCGATGCCCCCAACTGTTCGAACATGCGCCGGCGAACATCGACATCGTATTTCTTGAGAGCGCTCAGAAACAGCGCCCGCTTGTCACCATAAGTCGCATAGATGCTGGCGCGATTGATCCCGGTCGCCGTGACGAGATCCTGCATTGATGTCGCTTCATAACCATGCGCCCAAAAGGCCTGCATGGCCTTCGTCAGGGTGGCATCGACATCGAAGTTCTTTTCCCAAGGCATTCTTCTTTTCTGGACTGTCTGGAATGATCGGTCAATACAATTCGGCTGACCGACCCTCGGGCGCGATCGCTCCAATCACTCAATCGCGAACGTATGAATATGCAGGTGTCCTTCTAGCGTGCGGTGCACCGGGCATTTATCGGCGATGGCAACGATCTTGGCGCGCTGCTCCTCCGTAAGCTCATTGCCCAGCAGCGCGATTTCGCGGCTGAGCGCTTGCACCTTGCTGCCATCTTCGAGCGCATGGGAGCAGTCTTCGGCGTGGTCACGCTCGTGCCGCAGATGAATGCGCGTGCCGCCGAAGGGCCAGCCTTTCTGGTCGGCATACATCTTCATTGTCATCGCGGTGCAGGTGCCGAGTGCTGCCAGCAGCAGATCATAGGGTGTGGGGCCGGTGTCGTCGCCGCCATAAGAACGCGGTTCGTCGGCAACAAAGCGGTGCGAGGCGGTGTGCACCTCGGTACCGAACTTGCCGTGGCCGGTCTGCACCACCACGCCTTCGTCCGGCATCGGCCAGTCACTGCGCAGCGGCAGGTAGCGCGCCGCCCACGCCGCAATCATGGTCGCCGCAAATTCGGCATCCTCGGTCTGCGTCAGCAGATGATCCGCGCCTGCGAGGCTGATGAAGCTCTTGGGATGAAAGGCGGCCTGAAACAGTGCGGCCGCGTGCTCGACCCCGACGATGGTATCGGTGGGAGAATGCAGACACAGGTAGGGCAGGCGCAGCTTGCCGACCTGTGCCAGCAGATCGACATCAGCGACCGCATCGAGAAAGTCACGGCTGAGCGTGAACGTCTGGCTGCCAATCATCACCGGCCCGGCGCCATCGCGTCGGATCGCCTCCAGATCGCCCTCGATGTTGTGCAGGACGTGCGGGACGTCTGAAGGCGCGCCAATGGTCGCAATCGCTGCAACCTTGTCCTTGCCAATCAGGGAAGCTGCCGCCAGCACCGCCGCGCCGCCAAGGCTGTGTCCGATCAGCAGCAGCGGCCCGGAAAATCGGGCGTGCAATGCGTCAGCTGCCGCCACGAGATCGGCGATGTCAGTGGCAAAACCAGCCCTTCCAAAATCGCCCTTACTCCCGCCTAGTCCAGTAAAGTCGAATCGCAGGCAGGCGATACCTTCGCGCGCCAGTGCGCGCGCTACGCTGACCGCCGCACGGCTCTGCTTGGTGCAGGTGAAGCAATGCGCAAACAAGGCCGCCCCCCGCACCAGTCCAGTCGGGAGTTCAAGCGCGCCGTCCAGCACATGGCCCGCTCGCGGGCGCTTTCGCTCCGGTCTTAAACACAACCCGGCGTAAGCGGCTCATCAATGAGTCGGCAAAGCCCACCCTGTCCCGCCATCATGTAGCCGCTGGCCACGACCCCCACTTCAAAACTTGTAGGAAAGACCAAACTGGAATTGCCGCGGCGGGCCAGCATTGCGCTGGACTAGAGGCGCGCCGCCGCCGAACTGCACCTGGTTGGAGGTGGTTGCCGCATTGGCAAAGCCACTCTCGTTGTTGGTGTTGAGCAGGTTGAACACATCGGCGCTGGCTTCAATCCGCCCACCGAAGACCGGCAGAGCATAGCGCACACCGGCGTCTATGGCCGCGGACCAAGGAAGACGGCTGGAATTGCGGCTCGCCCCGGGAAAGCGATCAGAATTTCCGACGAAATTCTCGCCGAAGCTCGCGCCGTCGCCGTTCAAATCCTGTGTGCCGAAGATGCGTGCATCCGGCACCAGATTGACTGGTTGGCCCGACTGGAACAGCCCGGCCAATGTCACGGTCAACCCGTCTGCTGGATAGAGATAGCTGACAGCTGAGATGACATGCCGCCGATCATTGGCCGAGGGGCCGAATTCCGTGCTGAAATCATTGGCATTGGCGGCACGAAAATTGATGTCGTCGGTATCGTTGCGCAGGCGTGACAAGGTATAGCTGAGCCGTAAGGCATAATCATCGCTCCCGCGCGTCTTGATCGCTTGCAGGATCAGCGCGAGATACTCGGCCTCGCCTGCTGTCTCCGACACGGTGATCTGCCGAGCACCACCCGGCACCAGTGCCACAGGGCGCGAAGCATCGGCATCGGCCTGTGATCGCACGAGGCCGAGGTTTTGTGCGAGGGCAATCCGTGCCGCATTGTCGGGTTGGCTTTGCAGCAGGGCAATGTTTGGGTCTGTCAGGTTGGCGAGATTGGGAGAGAACGGCGCGGGCGCATTAAGGTCGCGCAGCCGCACCAGATTGTGAGAGCGGCTATACAGCGCATCGACCGACAGGGTCAGCGTGCCCGTCGCCTGATACTGATAGCCGCCACTGATCTGCACGCTCCACGGATTGTCGTAGCCGGTGGGGCTGAGGATCCGCGCCTCGTTCAGCGATGCCGTATCGCGCAAAGCCTGCACCTCGTCTGGATCGGGGCAGGCGGATACCGTCGCGCAGGGCGGGGAGACGGTCAGATTGCCGTCAAAGGTGATATCCGCCAGATCGGCGCCCGCCGGGATCAACCCTACCGCTTGCAACTGCCCCAGCTGGTCCACGAAGCCCGGCGCAGTAGTGTTGCGCTGCAGGGCGTCCGATATGACCGCATAGGAGAGCTTGCCGGTGAAGATGCCCGCACCAAACCGCACCGAAGACCGCGCATCGGGCTGCCAGTTCAAGGCAAAGCGCGGAGCGATGTTGTCGGTATCGCCGCCACCACGCCCGCGTTCGGTCAGGGTGTCGTAATCCCATCGCAGTCCCAGCGTTGCGGTGAAATTGGGTGAAAGCTGCCACTGGTCTTCAAGATAGAAGGCGATCAGCGTCTGGCTGGTCCCGAAGCTTTGGGGGCGCAGTTCGACCGCATAGTTCGCCACCACCGGGTCAAGCGCCAGCACATCCTGCGCTGTCAATGCAAGGCCGCGTGATGACAGGCTCGCCAGCTGCTCGGCCGTCAGATCGACTGTGAAATTGCCATTGGGATTTCCGCCGCCCAGCAGTGCAAAGTCCGAACGGATGACGTCCACTCCGACGCGCAAAGTGTGCGGTCCAAGTTCGCGCTGCAAACGGTGCGTAGTCTGCCAGGTCTCCTCGAGGCTGTCGAATACGAAGCCGGGATTACCGACCACCGCGGCAACAAGGCCGGACGGATCGCGGAGTGTCACCTGAGGTCCCGGAGCCGCAATCGCCTCGCCGTAATCCCAGCGGAAACGACTGAACTGCACTGCGCCGTCATAGCTCCATTCGTTGCCCGCATAGCTGGCGGTGGCGGCGACCAGTGTTGAATTGCGGTCCTGCTGCGATCCAGCAGAAGGGAATGTGGCATTACCGCCTCCCAGTGCGCCGCCGGGACGGTCAATCGTAACCCTGCCGACATTGGCGCGCAGGCCCAAGGTCCAGTCATCGGTCAGCCGGTGATCGATCCGCAGCGAGCCGAGGTGGAATTCATTGTTGCCAGTGACGGTGTCGACAATGCCCAGCGCAGGCGCATCGACCACCTGCGTGTTGCGATCACGGGTATATTCATAATTGACGTAGAAGAAGGTCCGATCACGCTGCAACGGCCCGCCTACGGCAAATCCGGTTTGGTAGCGCTCGAAGCTCTCACCCACCGGATTACCGCTGAGGTCTCGGCGGGCGAAGGGTGATCGCGCGTCGAGCGGCCTTCCGGGGCGCACCAGCGCATAGACCTCGCCGTTTAGATCATTGCTGCCAGAGGGCGTCGTGTAATTGACGATCCCGTTCGCCGTGCGGCCATAGGTAGCTGAGTAACTGTTCGCCAGCACGGTGACTTCGCGGGTGAAGCCCAGCGGCACAGGGAATTTGATCCCGCCGAGGAAATTCTCGTTATTGTCGAGACCGTCGATCAGATAGTTGGTGTCAAGCCCGTTCGAGCCATTGATCGAAATCGAAGGTGCCTCGGGGAAGAACCCGGTCGATGGTACCACATTGGGCAGCCGCACCAGCGCGCCGATAACATCACGCCCTTCGATTGGCAGGGCGACCAGCTGCTCACGTCCGAGCGAGGCTGATATCTCGGCATTGGCGGTGTTCAGCCCGGTAATTGCGCGCGCGGCGGTGACAATGATGCCGGGATTGTCGGCGTCGGCCAGCTGCAGGATGACACTGCGAGCAAAATTGGCGCGCAGTTCCACGGGTTGCGCGGTCAAGCCGGCATATCGATCGCTTGCCGGAACCGAGACGAGATATTGGCCCGCCGTGGTCAGGCCATCGACCCGAGCTGTCCCGCGCGCATCGGTGCGCACCGTGCGAGCCAGACCGATGCTGGCGTTTTCGATCACCACTTCGGCATCAACAACCGGCGCGCCGCTGCTGTCGACCACTGCGATCTCGATACCAGCCTGCTGGGCCAATGCCGGCGCTGCAAAAACAAATGTGGATGCGACCAGAAGTTGGCCCGCTAAGGCCAGACGATTGAGAGGCAAGTGGTTGATCCTTCCTGAGACCGTATTCAGTTTGATTGCCGCAGGCTATCGATCGCCCACTGGTCCTCGTCTCGCATGGCAATGAGCAGCAACGAAGCTGCGGCCAAGGCCAGTGAAGGAAAGAACAGCAGCTGGCTTTCCTCGCGTGAAAGGAGCCACATTCCGAGTGGATCAACCAGATATTTGGTAATCGATACAGCGCCGACACAGAGCACCACTGCCTGCGCGGGAAGAGCGATTTTGCGGAAAAGGCCAAGGATCACCAGTGCGCCAATCACGAAGAGCGCAGCCCCCCAAGCATATTGAATGACAGTCGAGGCTCCAAGGCCGCCATAGTACTTGTTGCTGACACCTGCGCCGGCATCAGGTGCGCCGAGACGGATAACACCCCAGACAACGAGCAAAAGGCCCGTGGACACCCGCAAGAAGGCGAGTGAAAACGTCTTCAACATAGACTGCTTCTCCTGACAATCCCGGGTTCGTGCATTGGTGCGAAATGGTTACCGCCAATAACTTTGTCGACGACCAACACTTGCGCGGCCGCTGGTAACCGAATGATCGGGCGATCAGAAGATTTGCGATGATGCAAACACTGGCTCGACTGAGCTGACCCCTGTTTCCTGGCTAACCGATCCACTTCAGATCAGTGGCGGATGTGCGGCCATCTTCAGTGGTCTTCAGGGTAAATGCCCACCGCTGGCCCTTCACGATTTCATCGAACCCAGCAGCCTGCTCCTCGGAGATATGCACAAACATTTTGGGCTGCTTGTCGTCGCGTGAGATGAACCCCCACCCGCCATCAGGGCCAACATATTTGACGGTGCCTGTGGTCATTTGGGGATCAGCCTTCATTGGCGCAGGTGATGCAAGTTGTGACCGATGGACTGTTCTCCAGGCGAGCCGGAGCAATGTCTTCGCCACATTTGAGGCAATAGCCGTATTCGCCATCCTCGATGCGCTGGAGCGCAGAATCAATCGCGCCGCGTTCGGATTTGCGGCGGCGGGCCTGCGCCAGAGCCATTTCCTGAAGCTGCATGGCATCGATCCGGGATAGCCTGCCAACGCTGTCCTGATCCAGCGTCACCGGAGCGCGGCCTTCGGAAGACAGGCGATCTTCCGCCAGCAGCTCCTCGCGCCGGGCGAGGAGCTTCGCGCGCATGGCCTCAAGATCGAGCGCCATGCTTACCGCACCAGCAGCACCGGGGCCTTGACGGTGCGGATCATGGCGGTGGTGGTGGAGCCGATAATCATCCGGCGCAGCGGCGAATGGCCATAGGCCCCCATCAGCAGCATGGCATTGGGGATGCTGGCCACGACCTGCGGGATCACCTGTTCGGCGCGGCCCGCATCCATCAGTGTCGTCACCTGATGATCGGAGGCGAATTCGGCCTCAGCGTCGTCGAGCAAACTGCGCTTCGCTGCACCTTCGCTTTCGGCCATGACAATGGTGACCGGCAGGCCCGCAAACAGCGGGGAATGGGCAAGCCGCTCGAGCGCGCGCTTGGCTGCCGGGCTGGCATCATAGGCGAACACGATCTGCTGCGGCTCGACGAAAGCGCGGGTCACCACCAGCACGGGCTTGGCGCTGGCGCGTACTACCCGCTCGATGATCGAACCAAGCTCGCCAGGGCTGAATTCGTGATCGGTGCCGCGCTTGCCAATCACCACTAGGCGGGCATTTTCCTCGCGCTCGACGATGGTTTCAACCACACCGCCGTGACGGTGCAGCGTGGTGCCATCGGCCACCCCGGCATCGCGCAGAAGCTGCTCGCCCGCCTTGAGAATGACGCGGCCCTTCTCGATCTCCGCACGGCTGCTGGTTTCCGACAACCTGACGAGCTCTTCCATGAGATCGCTTTTTACGCCGAGCCCGATCGCGCCCGACAGATCGCGCCGCGCCGTTACCGGGTCCTGCTGCTGCACAACGTGAAGCAGCAGGACCGGAAGGGACAGGCGCTTGGCTGCCCATCCGGCATAGGCGCAAACGCTGGTGGCATAGGCCGAGGCGTCAATCGCCGCGAGAACGGTTTCCATGGTTTTGTCTCCCATTAGTGCGCTCCCAGCTGCGCGTCGGCGCCGGGCTTGTCATGTGTAGCGTAGCGCTCGATCAGTGCGGCGCTGGATTCGTTCAGGCCGACCACCTCGACAGCCGTGCCTTCGCGCCGGAACTTGAGGATCGCCTTGTCGAGCGTGCCGACCGCCGAGATATCCCAGAATTGCGCATTGCTGACATCGATCACAACCCGGTCAAGCACCTCCTTGAAGTCGAAGGCTTCAACGAAGCTGTCCGAGGAGGCGAAGAACACCTGCCCGCCGATCCGGTAGGTGCGGGTCGCGCCATCGGCCGAAAGCTCGCTCTCGACGGTGAACAGCCGCTTGACCTTGCTGGCGAAAAACAGGCCAGAAAGCACCACACCCGCGAGCACACCTTGCGCCAGGTCATGGGTCCAAACTGTAATGACCACCGTCGCGACCATCACCACCGAAGACTGCCATGGATTGAAGCGCAGATCCTTGATCGACTTCCACGAGAAGGTGCCGATCGACACCATGATCATCACCGCGACCAGTGCGGCCATCAGGATGATCGCGACCAGCTCGCCCAGCACCAGCAGCAGGAATAGCAAGAAGGTGCCTGACACGAAAGTCGACAGGCGCGTCAGGCCGCCCGATTTCACGTTGATGACCGATTGCCCGATCATCGCGCAGCCGCCCATGCCACCGAGAAAGCCGGTGAAGAAGTTGGCGATGCCCTGGCCCTTCATCTCGCGCTGCTTGTCGGACGGGGTATCGGTCAGGTCGTCCACGATCTGCGCGGTCATCATCGACTCAAGCAGACCGACTGCCGCCATCGTCACCGAAAAAGGCAGGATGATCTGCAAGGTTTCGAGCGTGAATGGCACGTCCGGGATCAGCCACATCGGCAGCGATGATGGCAGTTCGCCCATGTCGCCAACGCTGCGCACGTCGAAGCCGGTGTAGTAGACCAGCGCGGTCAGCACGACGATCGCGACCAGCGGCGAAGGCACGGCTTTGGTGAGGTAGGGAAACAGGTAAATGATCGCCAGCCCGCCCGCGACCAGCGCATAGGTCAGGATAGGCACGCCGGTCAGCTCGGGTAGCTGGGCCATGAAAATCAGGATCGCCAGCGCGTTCACGAACCCGGTGATCACCGAGCGCGTGACATACTGCATCAGCAGGTTGAGGCGCAGGAACCCCGCCAAAACCTGGATCACCCCCATCAGGATGGTGGCGGCAAACAGATATTCGACGCCATGATCACGCACTAGCGGCAGGATCAGCACGGCGATGGCTGCGGTCGCAGCCGAGACCATCCCAGGCCTGCCGCCGACCAGCGAGACAATCACCGCGATTGAAAACGAGGCATACTCTTGCCCCCCTAACCTTGCCTGATGTCTGCATTTCTCCACGAGGGCGGGCTCAAGCTCCGCCAGAAAACCCGCGCTCTTGTCGTCAATGACCAAGGCGAGTTTCTACTGGTTCGCCCGCACGGATACCGGGAGGGGGAATGGATCCTCGCGGGCGGCGGCGTCGAGGATGGCGAAACCGTTCACCAGGCGATGCGCAGAGAGATCGCGGAAGAACTCGGCGTGTCCCTGGAACAAGAATCAGAACGCCTGCCGGTTGGCAACCGCTTCATCTACAGCTCCGAGCACAAGGCGAAAAAGGCGCTCGACCATGATGGTCAGGAAGCCGCGATGTTCGTTGTCCGCCTGCGGCACAACGCTCCGCTCGCGCTCCAGGCTGAAGAAATAGCCGACGCGCGCTGGTTCACCGCGAAAGAGGCTTTGGCGGCATTTCCTGTGGCCAAGCGGAGGGAAGTGTTTGAGGCTTGCCTGAAGGCGATTGCCGCCTGAATGGAAGCCGCGCCCTGCCATGCCCACCATGCGTGGCTCGGAGCTCCGCTAGACCCGATAGAACATCGGCATGCTGGCGATGTGATCTAACCGATCCTCCCCTTGGCGAAACACCGCCTGATTGAGATATCCAGGCTCAAGCATGACGCCCTTTGCAACGGGCACCGACACACCCACGAAGTTGCGCCAGCGGTCCATCCCCTCGCACGGCTCCGAATCGGCATCGTTGAGGTTGAGAAACGCTTCGCTCCAGACCACCAGAAGCGGATCCTTATCCTGTTCAAAGGGCATCTGCACCCGCACCTGCTGACGGAACCCTCCGTTGCGATGAAGTCGAGGAAATCGGCCTTGCCCGGGCCGATCGCAATCTCGTCACCTGCGAATAACTGGGCTTTTAGTTTCAGGTTTGGTGCCACCCGCTCAGGTTCGCGCTTTCGCAAGCCCGAGGCAGGTTTTTGCATCTGAAAACAATGATATCATGTAATCACAGGTCAGCATCTGGCAGGAAGAGGACTTCAAACTGCGGATCACGATGGCAGTAGGAACTGTTGCGAGGGACCCGAATTCTCAACACCAATTGTTGAAGCAATTGAATCTTGGCAGCCTACGTTCCCACACGAGCAGCGATGGAAGCGAATGGCAGCGGATGGCATTTCTGCAGTCGGTATCCTCGCTCCAGTAGCTTCTTGCGGCTGCGCAGCAGCGGAAAATCCTTTCGTGCGATGACGACCAAGTTCATTCCATCCTCTGCTGGCACCGTGATGACCTCGTCGAAAAGATCACACATTCGCATGAGAATTGGCAGATTCTTGCCAGGCCGGTTGCACAGATTGACGACGAGTATTCCGCCTGGCCGCAGTCGCGAACGGCAGGCTCTGTAGAAATCATCAGATACCAACTGGGCCGGTGTTTCAAAGCCGTTGGAAACATCGATAAGAAGGACGTCCGTTTTTCTGGCGTCTGACCTGATGAATGCAGCACCATCGTCCCAGATGATTTCAAAGCGGTCGTCTTCCGGAGGAACGCAGAAGTTCGGCGCCAGAGCGACGACATCCCGGTCAATTTCGACTGCCCTGATTGTGCTATCAGGAAGAAACCGATGACAATATTTCACCAGAGAACCGCCGCCCAAGCCGATAATCTCCAAGCTATTCGGTTCAGGCGTGAATAGCAAAAAGCCCATCATCGCCTGCGTGTAATCAAGCACGAGCCTGACTGGATCGCGCAGGATCATGGCGCTCTGAACAAAGCCCCACCTCGCCAGCAGTCCTCTGATTCCGGCGTGTTCGAAAATGAACGGTTGAATGAGCTTAGGCTCTTGTAGTCCTGCTGCGATCCTGCCGAAAAATGTAGGGGCGTCGTGACCAACTCCCTTTGCATTCCTCTCCACTTCGGCAAGGAAGCGATCGAGTGCCAGATCTACGCCCGAAGGATCGGGCCATGCTTTCGCCAATCGAGGCCAATCTGCCCGGCGCGGCGGGGACTGATGGTTCATCGCGAAGACCGCTGCTCGAACAGCCTGGCTTTCTCATACATCTCCTTCCATGCTGCGGCAGCGCGAAGCGAGCGCTCCCGCACGCGCGGCAATGCCGCCTCTTGCGCATCAGCGAGCGAAGCGTTGAGGCGGCTCAGATATAGCTCACTGTTACGTGCCAGCGGCCTTTTGATTGGTTTTTGTATCACGGGTTTGTGCCCCTTCGATATCGGGAAGCGTCTGCGAGGCGAGGGTCGATGGACCGCCAGATTTGTGGCTTGCGCTACGCTCAAGACGCCTACTTCTCGCGCAGCGTGACCCTCAACTTTGCCCCTGCAAAACACAGGCTGGGCGTGTGAACCACGCTGGCAACCGAATAGGGCTTGCCTTCGATTTCGACCCGGTCACCTGAAGCCGGAACAGCGCCGAAATGCATGTTCTCGAACAGTGGGGTCGCATGATTGCCTTCCAATAGAAAAATGTTTGCATCGGCCATGTGGGGTATATTCCGCGTCTGATGCCGGCCAGGTCCGGACAAATATGCAGGGTGCCTTGCGCGAGCCAGCGCAAGTGAACTTGGAGCAAGACAGTCAGCGCCACAGCAACCAATTATGCCCGCTCGACCGTCAGCAGGTGCCGGTCACGGTGCCTCGGACTCCTGCTCCCTGTGCCATTTGATCGTCAGGTGCCGGTTCGTAATCGGCCGACGGTGCTGCCACTGGCGAAGCAGGCGCTGCACCAGCAAGGGCGTCGGATGATGCCAGATTCTCAGCCTTGCCATCGTCACGGTGCTGCCTCGTCCGGGGGCGCGAGGTGGCGCTCTTTCTGGAAACCATGCATGCCGAACCACCACTGAAGCGCGATGATTGCGCCCTTGACTGGCTGCAATGTGCCGACCAGCAGCACCAGCATGGCCGATACGACGATCCCAAGGATCGCCAGCAATGACAGGTCGGCGTGAAGCACTAGGCCGATGACCAGCGGCAGCACGAGAAACCCCGTCAGGAAGATCGCAACGAAGGCTGGAAGGTCGTCGGCTTTTTGATGAGTCCAATCCTGCCCGCACTGCGGGCATTGCCGAAATGGCTTGAGAAATCGCGAAAACAGCCGCGCCGTTCCGCATCGCGGGCAAGCACCGAGCGAGCCCCGCAACATGCCGGCCCAAAGCGACCGCGGAAGCGCCGGCGTATCAGCCGCTGCCAGCGATGATTGCAGGCGCTTGGCCTTACGCTTTTCAAGCGATTGGCTGACCATAGTCTGCATAAGATCAGGCATCGAAAATTCCCACCGGTCCAGCCAGGCGAACGGTCTCGTCGACATGAGCTACAAATTGCGTGAAATTGCGCCGAAAGCGATCGGCCAGCCCCCGGGCTGCGTGATCATAGCCTTCGCTATCGGCCCATGCCGCACGCGGATCGAGAATGATCGGGTCAACGCCGTCGACTGCGACGGGGACTTGAAATCGGAACGTGGGATCGACGCGAGATTCGGCGTCCTTGAGCTTACCCGACAGGGCTGCATTGAGCAGGGCGCGCGTGACCTTGATCGGGATGCGCGAACCGGTGCCATATTGACCGCCGGTCCATCCGGTATTGACCAGCCAGCAATCGGCTCCTGCCGCCGCGATGCGCCTGCGCAGCAGGTTTCCGTAGATGCTCGGGTGACGCGGCATGAACGGGGCGCCGAAGCAGGTCGAGAATGTCGCTTCCGGCTCGGTGACGCCAATCTCGGTCCCGGCAACCTTCGCCGTGTATCCTGAAAGGAAATAATACATTGCCTGTTCGGGTGTGAGCTTGGCGATCGGGGGCAGAACGCCAAATGCGTCCGCTGTCAGCATGATCACGTTCGCAGGCGGCGGCCCCATGCTCTCATGCGAGGCATTGGGGATGAAATTGAGCGGATAGGCACCGCGGCTGTTTTCGGCGAGCATAGGATCGTCGAGGTCGAGCGCCCGCGTTTCCGGATCCATCACCACGTTTTCAAGGATAGTCCCGAACCGCTTTGTGGTCGCAAAGATTTCTGGCTCCGCTTCTTCAGATAGCCTGATCATCTTGGCGTAGCAGCCACCTTCGAAATTGAAGACGGCCGTGTTGGACCAACCATGCTCATCATCCCCGATCAGGGTGCGGCAAGCATCTGCTGACAGAGTCGTCTTGCCCGTGCCCGACAGGCCGAAGAAGATCGCGGTATCGCCGCCGGGGCCGATGTTAGCCGAACAATGCATCGGCATTACATCCTGCTGTGGCAGGACAAAGTTGAGAACGGTGAATACGGCCTTTTTCAGTTCGCCAGCATAGGCGGTGCCGCCGATTAGAATGATGCGATGCATGAAGTCGATCGCAACGACCGTTTCCGAGCGACAGCCATGACGTTCAGGATCAGCACGAAAACTTGGCAAGTCGATCAGCGTGTAATCGGCGCTAAATTGCCGCAGGTCGTCATCGGTTGGGCGCACCAGCATGGTGCGGGCGAAAGCCGCGTGCCAGGCAAGCTCGGTGACGACATGAACGCCGACCCGGTGTTTGCGATGCGAACCGCCGAACAGGTCCTGAGTGAAGACATCATCGAGCGAGGCAAGGTGATCAAGAAAGTCCTTGTGCAGCTGTTCGAAGGACTCCCCGTTCATTGGCCTGTTGGTTTCGCCCCACCAAACGTCATCCTTGGTGAGGATGTCACGGACAATGAACCTGTCTTGCGCCGAGCGCCCGGTATGCCTGCCGGTTTTGACCACGAGCGCACCGTCCTCCGACAGCTTCCCCTCCCCGCGGATCAGAGCCATCTCGATGAGTTGCGAGGTATCAAGGTTCTCATGGAGCCGGCCGCCCGAGCGGGCGACCATTTCCATGCGTTTGAACATCAACGTCATTGAAGCTTGGCCTTGGTTTGTGTCTGAATGCGCTTTGGCGGCGGAACCTGATCGTGCTGCGGGCAATCGCAGCTCACTTGAAGCGAAGCGAAAGCCTCGGTCGGCGAAGCCTGTCTCGCCCGCTTGGAAGCTCCTTGCCTGAAGCATCCGTAAGCATGGGCATGGAGCTTTCACGGCTTCCGCTTGCATCGTCGCGATAGGAAGCCTGATTGTCCGGCTTCTCAGCCATCGCAGTAATTCTGCATGCTGCGTATAGAGGCAGCTATCTGGCCCTGACGCCTGTTCCCGCGATCAATGGCGCGAGCGATCTCCGACATCAGCGCTGCCGCCTCAAGGGGTGACAGTCGAGCCTCACCAGAAGTACCATCGGCATTCCGAAATCTCAGGTCGACGCGAAAGCCACTCCCGCCGTCAGCGTCTTGCGACAAGCGAGCATGAACATCTGCAACCGAGCAGCATGGGAGAATCCCGTCACGGGCGTGATGTTTCGGGGCCAAAAAGAATTCACTGAAGAGCATGAGGCCTGTATACAGCATCAGCTTAGATTGTTAAGACTGATATTTGATGTATAAAACATCACGGAGTCGACCATGATCACATCTCAGCAGATGCGGGCAGCGCGCGCCCTTCTCGGCCTCGACCAGCGTCAGCTAGCCGAGCTCGCCGGGCTTTCCCTGCCGACGATCCAGCGCATGGAGTCGTCCGATGGCCAGGTTCGCGGTGTGGTCGACACGCTGGTCAAGGTCATCACAGCGCTTGAAGGTGCGGGCGTCGAACTGCTCGGCGAGAACGCGCCCAGCACCGGTTCGGGGCGCGGCGTGCGCCTGCGCGAAACGACCGCCGGTAAGGCCAAAACGCGCGGACAGTCCATTTTGTATGACAAGGCCGCTGCCGAGGACGCGAGGCCGTGAGCGCCGATGCCTTCACACCCAAGCTGATCACGGTTCTGCGCGAAGGTTATTCGGTTAGCACGCTGAGAGCCGATGCCATTGCCGGGCTCACGGTAGCGATTGTCGCGCTGCCGCTTGCCATGGCGCTCGGGATTGCCAGCGGGGCTTCCCCTGACAAGGGTCTGATAACCGCGGTTATCGCAGGCTTTCTGATTTCAGCGCTAGGCGGGTCCCGGGTCCAGGTAGGCGGGCCGACAGGCGCGTTCGTGGTGGTCATTTTCAACGTCATCGCCCAGCACGGCTATGACGGGCTTCTGATCGCGACTTTTCTGGCAGGCATCATCCTTATCGTGGCCGGTGTGTTCCGCATCGGGCAGATGATCAAATTCATCCCGCACCCCGTCGTAACTGGCTTCACCGCAGGCATCGCGGTTATCATTGCATCGAGCCAAGTGAAGGACTTCCTCGGCCTGTCCATGGCTCAAGTCCCCGCCGAATTCCTGCCCAAATGGCAGGCCTATTTTGCCGCGATGTCGAGCACGAGTTGGACCACGCTCGGTGTTGGCGCAGGCGCGCTTGGCATCATCGTTGGGTTGCGCAAATTCGCCCCCAAACTGCCGGGCTTCCTAATCGCGGTTGTTGCCAGCGCGGTTGCTGTGGCTGTGCTCGGGTTGCCGGTGGATACCGTCGGCTCGCGCTTCCCCGACATTCCGGCGGGATTGCCTATGCCTACTTTTCCCGAGATTTCTCTCGCCAAGATCAGTGCAGTGTTGCCGTCTGCCTTCACTATCGCCTTTCTTGCCGGGATCGAGGCTCTTTTGTCAGCGGTCGTTGCCGACGGAATGACCGGAACCCGGCATCGGTCCAATCAGGAACTGATTGGCCAAGGGGTCGCCAACCTCGGATCCGCGCTGTTCGGCGGCCTGCCGGCAACGGGCGCGATTGCGCGCACGGCGACCAATATCCGGTCCGGAGCCAAGACCCCCGTCGCCGGCATTCTTCACGCGGTGTTCCTGCTGCTCTTCATTCTCTTTGCGACCGACCTCATGGCCTTCGTGCCGATGGCCGCGCTAGCGGCGATCCTGTTCATGGTTGCCTGGGGTATGAGCGAGTATGAGCGATTTATTGCTTTGTTGCGAATGCCCAATGGCGACCGCGCGGTGCTGCTGCTGACCTTTGGCCTGACAGTGATGGTCGACCTGACCGTGGCAATCGGCGTGGGGGTGACGCTGGCATCGCTGCTTTTCATGGCGCGCATGGCCGAAGCGGTCGAGTTCGACTCCGGTGGTGAACAGGACACGGACCGAGACTCTGAAGACGTGCATCAGCGTGATGCCCTGCCCAAGGGGGTCGAAGTGTTCCGCATAACGGGCCCCTTCTTCTTCGGCGTTGCCGGCGAATTGCTCGACACACTTCGCCGAGTTGGTCAGTCGCCGAAGGTCATCATTCTGCGTATGCGGCTCGTGCCGCTGCTGGATGCCAGCGGGGTTCAGGCGCTCGAGGAGTTCATCGAGCAAACCCGAATTGCCGGAGCGCAGATCGTGTTGTCCGGCGTCCGCGCGCAGCCGCAGTCAATGCTTGAGCGGGTTCATCTTGGGCCCGCGTCAGATAAGCTTTTTTATGCTGCCGATTTTGCCAGCGCTCAATTGCTGGCGCGTGGGCTTCTCGATCCACCGGTCTCTGCGTCGACCTGAAAGTCAGCGCGGTCGTTGAGCCCGGGACCCCATCGGACACGAGCATGTTTTGGGAAGGAATCAAGTTGCACAACGTCGTGATATTGTCGGGCGCTCGGACCGCCATTGGGGGCTTTGGCGGCAGCCTCAAGGACGTTGAACCATGGGAACTCGGGCGCATCGTCATTGGCGAAGCGATAAGACGAGCCGGGGCAGACCCGGTCGACGTCGGCCATGTCGTGCTTGGTCAGGTCATACAAAGCGAGCCCCGCGATGCCTACGTCTCTCGCATTGCTGCGATCGCAGCCGGAATTCCGGACAAAACCCCGGCACTGACGCTCAATCGCCTTTGTGGATCGAGCGTTCAGGCCATTATTTCTGCAGCGCAGATGATTGCCCTTGGCGAATGCGACATTGCGGTCGCAGGCGGGGTCGAGAGCATGAGCCAGTCGCCTTATGTTACCAAGTCCATGCGCTGGGGACAGAAGATCGGTGACGCCGCAATGATTGATGCCATGAATGCAGTTCTGACTGATCCGTTCGGTGCAGGCCATATGGGTGTGACCGCCGAAAACGTCGCACGGCTGCACGGCATTACACGCGAGGAGCAGGACGCTTTGGCCCTCGAGAGCCATCGCCGGGCATCGATGGCGCAAAGAGAAGACCGGTTTCGCGATCAGATCGTGCCGGTTGAGATTAAGGCCCGCGGCGGCAATTTCCTCTTCAAGGTCGACGAGCACGTCCGGATTGATGTGTCCCTTTCGGCGCTCGCCGCTCTTAAGCCACTGTTTCGCAGAGACGGTGGCACGGTAACGGCGGGCAACGCCAGCGGGCTAAACGATGCCGGGGCCGCCCTTGTTCTTGCATCTGCAGCGGCGGCTCAGGCCAAAGGCCTAGTGCCGAGAGCGCGCGTGGTTGCTTGGGGTCATGCAGGCGTTGCCCCCGAGCTTATGGGGTTGGGCCCGGTCGAAGCAGTTCCCATCGCGCTCAAACGGGCTGGGCTGTCGCTCGATCAGATCGATGTGATTGAAGCAAACGAAGCCTTTGCAGCCCAAGCCTGCGCTGTGGCAAAACTGCTTGGCTTTCTGCCTGACAAGGTCAACCCGAACGGCAGTGGGATCGGACTTGGGCACCCGGTGGGGGCAACAGGTGCGATTATCACGATCAAGCTGCTTTATGAGCTGGAGCGCATTGGCGGGCGCTATGGTCTTGTGACAATGTGCATCGGTGGAGGGCAAGGCATTGCCCTGATCATCGAACGCCTGAACAGCGATTTCTGAAACGGGATACCCTATGACGCTGTCCAACATTCGCAAGCCCACGCCCTTGGCCATGGACCGGGCACAGCGCGCACTGGTGCCTCTGGCGGCAGCCCTGAGCGGAATTGCCGGCATGATCAATGCAATCGGCTTTCTGGCGTTTGGCGCTGTGTTCCTCGCCTCGCCCAATGCCAATGCCACAGTCCTCGGTGCAAATCGGCCGGATCTGACATCTGTTTCCCTCTTTGCTGGAGGCATGATCGTGAGCTTTCTGGCTGGCGTGATAGGCGTGACCCTGGCAACGCACCGTGCAACGCAGTTCAAGCGCAGCCTTGTGCTGGCATTGGCTACTTTGCTTTTAGCGGCCGCTTACCTTGCCTTTACCGCTGGATTTGCTTGGATACCTGCCATTCTCCTCGCAGGAGCCATGGGCGGGATCCATTGCGTTTTCGAGCGCGATACGGTCATTTTCCAGGAGGCTCTGTCGCCTTCAGCCCAGCTTATCCGCTTCGGTGAAGCACTCGCGGGAGGCTCTCATGGAGGCAGGACGGGGAGGCTCGGCCTGCATGGTTCGCTCTGGCTCGCCTTTGCTGCTGGTGGTTTCGTGGGAGCTGCCAGTTGGTTCGGCCTTGGTGCCCACGCATTTCTTGCCGCTGCAGCGGTCGCAGCGATTCTTATCGCAAGAACCTGGCTGATCGAGCAAAATTTGCCTGAGGCTGGATCGGGCAGTTGAGCTTCATGGAGAAAATGATGAGCGACGACGACTATGTTTATGACGAGGTAACCGGTGAATGGATGTCAGCGCTGGCGCTTTCGGAACGGCAAGCAGCAGAGGACAGCATCGTGGTGCGCGATGCTGTGGGCAATGTCTTGGCTGACGGCGATCAGGTCACGTTGATCAA
Source organism: Sphingomonadales bacterium (assembly GCA_009995225.1). Taxonomy (GTDB): domain Bacteria; phylum Pseudomonadota; class Alphaproteobacteria; order Sphingomonadales; family Sphingomonadaceae; genus Erythrobacter. The sequence continues at coordinate 30,691 of JAACPW010000024.1, forward strand.
AGACCTTGAGGTGAAAGGCGCAGGTCAGACCCTCAAACGCGGCACTCTCATCAAGTCGATCAGGCTGACAGACGACCCTCAGGAGATCGACTGTCGCTATGACGGGATCAAGGGTTTGGTGCTTCGCGCCGAGTTTGTCCGTAAGCGGAGCTGAAGCATCTCCGCCCCGATTGCGACCATCCGACGACCAATGTGATATTAGAAATTGGCGCACTTCGCGAGCGCCAACGCATCCTTCATGTCGTCCCAAGATTACGGTGGTGTTTCCGATCTTTGTCCCAGCAGGATCGGCACCGCTGACGGGTTACCAGTTGACTGCAAATCATATCAGGTTGAGCCACTTCATTCTGTGGGGGGTCACATGACGCAGGCTTGGCTGTGAACCATTCGTCCTTGAGCTAAACACATAGCTTTAGCTGCCGACATTCTTAGAAGGCGACAAAGCGGAACTTCGCTTTCCCGTAAGCGGTGTCGCAAGCCCACCTTGCGCGGGTGATCTGAAGCGCCGAGTTTGCGCGCCCTGATGTTGGGTGAGGCGCTGCTCCTATGATAATCTCTGGTGATGATCCTGTGAGCAAGGGTGCTCGGCGGTTCGAGGTATTCACTGGCGCTGGCAAGCGCCGCGACTGGTCCGACGCGGAGAAGGCGTCGATTGTCGCGGTAATCACTGCTCTTCGAGCATCACGATGATCGGCCCGGCGCCCGGCGCGAAGGTGATGGTGGCAACCCGGCCCGTGGATTTCCGCAAGGGAGCGGACTCGCTCGCCGCGCTGGTGGCGGCCGAGTATGGC
>JAACPW010000025.1 GCA_009995225.1 Sphingomonadales bacterium
AGCCGGAAGCAAGCGGCGATACAGCGGTTGCCAGGTGCCGATCTGGTCCATCCTCGGCCGGCCTATCGGGCTGGGTTCTCAAGCATTTCGGAGGAGAACAGCAGCATCCCGCCAACCCCGTAGAGCTGGCTTGATTCGCTGTCGGTCTTCTGCGGATCCTTGCCGATCTGCTGCACCCAGCCAAGCTTGCCGTCGGGCGTCACGGCACGGCGCATGGCATCCCACGCCTTGTCGCGGGCGGCGGTATATTTGTCCCCTTCAAGCACGCCGTTATTAAGCCCCCAGGCAAAGCCGAAGCCGAAAAAGCCGGTGCCGGGGCCAAAGCCCTGCTCTGGCGGCATGGCGAGCGCGAGTTCGTCGATATGCGCTGAAATCCGCCCAACGGGCGTGTCGCCGCGCTTGGCGATGAACAGTTGCACCCGCGCGTGGCCGAAAAAGGGATTCTTTGCCGGATCGACCAGTTCGATCTGTTCGGACCGGATCTGGGGGACGAAATTTTCCAGCCGGTCCGAAAACGCCCGACCCAGATCGACGAATGCGGCCCGCCCGCGCTTGTCGGTGACGGGTGCGATCTCTATCTCTGCCTTGCGGTTTGCCACATCCGTCACGGGGCCATCCTCGTATTTGCTTTCAATCAAGGTGTCTGTGTCGCGCCGGAGCCATTGACGCAAGGCTATCGATCACTGTCACCAACAACCCGCGTTTGGCTCGGTCTCTGAATTGCAGTAGAGCGAGCGTCAGGAAGTGCCCATTATGACATTGCATCAAACCATCGACCCTGCTCGCACGCAAGCGGCACCGCCTATCCGGGCGACCCGCGCCCAGTTCATGGCCGCGGACGACAAGGCGATGCTGCGGGTCGCGCGCGACCTAACCAAAGGGCTGGGTGAGGCGAAGCCTGCGATCTACTGGACCGATATGCTGGTTTCGGCCGGTGTCGGCTATGCCGGCATTGCGACCGCAATCCTTTCCGCCAACCTTGCCGTGCAGGTCACCGCTGGCCTGATTGCGGCGCTGGCGATGTACCGCGCGCTGATGTTCATTCACGAACTGACCCACATTCACCGTGACGCCCTGCCGGGCTTCCGGACGGGCTGGAACCTGCTGGTCGGCATTCCGCTGCTGACGCCCAGCTTCATGTATGAAGGCGTCCACACCATCCACCACAAGCGTACCCAGTACGGCACCGTGGAAGACCCCGAATACCTGCCACTCGCGCTGATGAAGCCGTGGAGCCTGCCGCTGTTTGTGGCTGTCGCGCTGCTCGCACCGGTGGCGCTGCTGGTGCGGTTTGGGGTGCTCTATCCGCTGGGTCTGGTGATACCGGCGGTGCGGACTTTTACATGGGAGCGGTTCTCTGCCCTGTCGATCAACCCGGTGTTCCGCCGCAAGGCGCCCGAGGGTGACTTTGTGGGCCGTGTGCGGTGGCAGCAGGCGGGGGCGAGCCTGTGGGCTGTGGCGCTGATTGCCAGCACCTTCGTGATCGGCTGGAAGCCGCTCGCCATCGCCTTGTCGATCCTGTCGCTCACCGCGCTGCTCAACCAACTGCGCACGCTGGTCGCCCACCTGTGGGAGAACGAGGGCGAGGCGATGACTGTGACCGCGCAGTTCCTCGACAGCGTGAATGTGCCACCGCCTGGGCTGGTGGCCGAAATCTGGGCGCCGGTGGGTTTGCGTTATCACGCACTGCATCACCTGATGCCGTCGATGCCCTATCATGACTTGCCCGAAGCCCATCGCCGTCTGGCGGGGGAGCTGGGCACCGAGTCAACCTATGAAGGCGCCAACCATCCCGGGCTGTTGGTGCTGGTGGGACGGATCGCGCGCAGCACGATGGGGCGACGCGCCTGACGCTGCGCGCCTCAATCCAGAAAGCCGATCATCGCGCAGCGGCGGTCCGCCGGCAGCCCGTCGTCCACCTCGTTCGCCAGTTCCCCGGCAAGGCGCGGGTGGGCGTCTAGCGCGGTGACCTCATCGAAGCCGAGCCGGGCATAGAACGGCGCATTCCATGCCAGATCGCGGAAGGTCGTCAGGGTCAATGCCTTGAACCCGGTGTTGCGCGCATCGATCATGGCGGCGCGCACCAGCCCGGCGCCGATCCCGCGCCGCTGGAAGGCCGGGGCAACGTCCATCGTCCAGATGTGGAGTTCGCGGCTGAAGGGCTGTGCCACCAGGAAGCCCGCCATCGTCTCGCCGACATGGGCCACAAGGCTGTGCCCCTTGCGGATCAGACGGGCATAGTCGGCCTCCGAACGGGTGTGTGGAGGATCGATCCCCGGCTCACCTGCAAAGGCAATGGCTGCGGCGCGTTCGATCCCCGGCATCGCCTCGGCATCGGCAGCGCGCGCGAGACGGAGCGTCCAGTGGCCTTTCATTCCTCGGTCCGGATCAGGACCGTTTCGCCGAGCAGCAAAAACAGCACAAACGGCGCCCAGGCGGCCAGCAGCGGCGGGTAGCCGCCAAAGCTGCCCATCGCCAGCGCGGCATTGTCGACCACGAAATAGGCAAAGCCCAGCGCCATGCCGATGATCGCGCGCACGAACAATTGCCCCGACCGGGCCAGCCCGAAGGCGGCGATCGAGCCGAGCAAAGGCATCAGCAGCGCAGACAAGGGGCCGGACAGGCGATGCCACCACTTCGCGCGCATTTCATCGGTGTTGCGGCCCGCGGCGGCGTAGGCATCAATGCTGTCGCTCAGCTCCCAGAAACTTTGCGCGTCGGGATCGAAGGATTGCAGCATGATATCTTCGGGCGTCAGGCCTTCGCCCACCACCAGCGTGGCGGGGCGTTCGGTGGCGGCGCCGGCGACATCGAACCGCACCGGGCTTTCCAATGTCCAGCCGGGCGCGGCGAAGGTGGCTTGCGGGCTGCGCACCTGTTCGCGGATAATTCCACCGGACGCACGCCCGTACCATGTCACGCCGAACAGCTCGATATCCTCACCCGTGCCGGTCAGCGTCGCGGCAGTCAGGATGTTATCGCCATCGGTGAGGTAGAGGCTTGATCGTACGCCCCCGCTTGTCGCCGGGGGGATGGGGCCGAATTCCGCAGCTTCCCATGCCTTCAGCGTCCCATTGGCGCGGGTGACGACGGTTTCATTAAAAGCAAAGCTGCCCACCGCAATCACCGCTGCCGTCAGCAGCAGCGGAGCAAGCACCTGATGCGCGCTGAGGCCTGCCGCCTTCATCGCCACGACTTCGCTGTTCTGGTTCAGCGTCACGAGCGTAATCAGCGTGGCCAGCAACACCGAATAGGGCAGGAATCGTGAAGCGAGCTGCGGCAGTCTCAGACCGGCATATTGGAGAATTTCGGCCTGCCCATTGCCCGGCACGGCCAGAATGTCGCCGCTCGCCGACAACAGATCGAGCGCCACCAACACCAGCACCAGCATGACGAGCACCGCAAGAATGCGCACCACGAACATCTTGGCAAGGTACGCGGTCAGCGTGCGCGACGGGAAAAAGTCAAATTGCATGGCGCCGTTACTCTGCCGGGGCCGCTTCGGCCACCGGACCGGCAGCACGCGGACGCCGCCGCCCGAACAGCCTGCCAACCCCCTTCGACAGCTTGGCAAAGACCGCCTCCAACGCGCCGATCGCTTGTCCCCCGGGGACGAAGGCGACCCGGTAATACATCCACAAGATCAGGCTCGCAAACAGCACGAAGGGCACCCAGAAGGCGACAATCGGATCGAGCAGGCCGAGTGAGGCGACGTCCTCGCCGTATTGGTTGACCTTGTGGTAGGCGACCACCATCACAATGGAAATGAACACGCCAAGCGCGCTGGTGGATCGCTTGGGCGGGATCGCCAGCGCCACCGCCAGCAACGGCACCAGGAACATCATCAAAACCTCTACCAGCCGGAAATTGAAGCTGGCGACGCTTGCGTCGCGTTGATCCGGCGCGGTGTCGTTGCTCCAGCCCATCCGGAGGAGTTCGGGCAGGATGTATTCCCGCGTCGCATCACCGCGGCTGCGAAACGCCTCGATCGCGGGCAGATCAATCGGCAGATCGTGGCGGCTGAAGCTGAGCACGCGCGGGGTTTCCCCCTGCATTCCGGTGTCCTGAATGATCGTGCCTTCGGTCAGCCGCAGAATGATCGTATCGGGATTGTCGCTGGTGGACAGGAACGCGCCCTCGCGCGCGGAGATCGACAACACCTGCCCCTTGGCATTGGCGACACGGGCGAAGATCCCGATCAGGCGGCGCCCGTCATCCTCACTCTCCTCGATCCGCAGCGCCATCCGATCCGCGATGGTGGTGAATTCGCCCACCTTGATCGAAGCGCCCAGCGCGCCCGAGCGCAGATCGTACTCCATCTGCTCGTAATAATAGCGGCTGATCGGCTGGATGTAGAACACCAGCGCAATGTTTAGCGCGACCATCACCAGCGTGATGATATAGGGCATCCGCAGCAGCCGATTATAGGACAGGCCCACGGCGCGCATCGTGTCGAGTTCGGACGATGTCGCCAGCTTGCGGAACGCCAGCAGCACGCCCAGCAGCAAGCCCAGCGGGATTGCGAGGCTGGCATATTCCGGGATCAGCGCGCCCAGCATCTTGAACACCACGCCCACCGGCCCGCCTTCGACCGCAACAAAATCGAACAGGCGCAGCATCTTGTCGAGTGTCAGCAACGACGCCGCCAGCGCGAAGACGCCCAGCATCGGCACAATGACCAGCCGCAGGATATAGCGGTCTATGCTGGGGATCAGGTTGAACAAGTGGGGCTTTCCGACGATTGCACTTGGCCCATAGCGCCCTTGCGCCGCTGCGTCATGCCCCCAATTCGGCAGGGCGCGCGCAATAGCGGGCGATTTACCAGAAGCGGCTGCCCGCAACGCCCTTGAACGGGCCGGCTTCGCGCGATGTGATCCAGCCGCCATAGAACCCACCGGGCTGGGGTGTGATCTGTTCGCCGTCGATCAGAACATGATCGAAGGGCGTCGCGTAAAAGGCGATGTGATCCTTGATCCCGGCAAAGGCGGGCGTGGGTTTGGGATAGCTCCACGCGGCCGCTGCGAAGGTTTCCTTGCCGATCACCACGTCCCAATAGACCGCCTGGCCTTTCCATTCGCAGATCGACCGCGTGGGATTGGGCGCCAGGTGCGCCATCGCGATATCGGACTGCGGGATGTAGTATGTGGGCGGATGGCTGGTTTCGAGCGTGCGCCACGCGCTGTGCGTGTCCGCGATCACGATATCGCGGTGCATGATGCGAATATGCCGTGCCGTCGGCTCGGCAATGGCGGGGCGGGGATAATCCCACACGCTTTCCTGACCGGGGGCGATGGGGTCAGGCTCGGGATGATGCGGTTGACGCATCATCGGATGCCTTTCGGCGTCACGCCTTTTCCAGCGTGCATTGCAGCGGGTGCTGGTTCTGGCGGGCGAAATCCATCACCTGATTGACCTTCGTCTCGGCCACTTCGTAGGTGAAAATCCCGCACACGCCGACACCGCGCTGATGGACGTGAAGCATCACACGGGTGGCCTGTTCCAGATCCATGCTGAAGAACCGCTTGAGAACGAGCACCACGAATTCCATCGGGGTGTAATCGTCGTTCAGCATCAGCACTTTGTACTGGCTGGGCTTCTTCGGCTTGGCGCGGGTCTTGGTTGCGATGCCGACCTGGCCCTGACCATCGCCATCCTTGCTGTCCTTGTCGTCCTCAGCGTGAACGCTGACGGTCAGCCGGACGGGCGGCGCGACGAGGGCGGGCAAAGAGGGGCGCGGCGGCATTGGCATGAACCTTCATTATGGGAACCGCGCCGGTAATCGCAAGCGGTTGATGCGATTCTCTTATCAGTCTGTGTGAAGCGCGTCGCAAACGCTGCGCCGGAACAAAAAAGGGCCGAGCAAGCGGTGCTTGCTCGGCCCGCGCTTTTCAGCGCTCTTTCGTGAACCGGGTTGGGAGAGAGAGGAGAGAGGCCCGGTCCAGAAACGTTTTGCTTAGGCAGCCGTCTTGATCTTTTCAGCGGCAACGCTGACGCGGTTCGAGATCGGAGCGAAGGCTTCGTTGTAAAGCTTCACCCAGGCTTCGGTGCGCTTCGAGCCGTAGGAAACCATCGCGTCGAAGTTGCGACGGACGATTTCGTTCTGAAGCTGCATCAGTTCGGTCGGCGACTTGACGGCGGCGACCTTCTTGGCGTCTTCGGTGACGGTTTCGAGCACGGTCTTGCCGGTTTCGACGTTGTCCTTGAGCAGTTCCTGCGCACCGGTGAAGAAGATCTTGCCGCTTTCGACGACAGCTTCGACGTTCGCCTTGGTGAACTCGGTCGCTTCCGACGCAAGTTCAGTGCCCTTGGCGGCGGCGGTCTTGGCGCGGGTCTGGACGTCGGCGATAACGTTCTTGGTGGTGGCGGTGATGTCGGTCTTGTTGGCGGTGGCCATGATGGTATCCTTCAGCTTGGTGACGGGATTGGTCTTGGGTGCGGCGACAGGCTTTGCAGCCTTTCGGGCCGAAACGGGCTTTTTCGCAGCGGTCTTTGCGGCAGCCGCCTTCTTGGCGGGCTTGGCAACAGTTGGCTTGGCAACGGCCGTCTTTTTGGCGGCAGGGGCCGTTGTGGCTGCGACGATCGTCTTCGGAGCCGAAGCGGCCTTCACACCCTCTGAAGCAGGGGTCATTGTCTGAGCCGGAGCGGAATCTGACTTTGACGCTTCAATCACCTTGACAGCCGCTTGCGCGATCACCTGTTCGGCAGCCGCATCGATCTTGGAGACCGGCGGCTTGATTGGGGCGGCATTGGTTTCAGTTTCGGACATGATGACCTCGCTTCATGTTGCACTGCACAAAATAGTGAAGGCGGATGCGAAGTCAAGTATTTTTGTGCACTGCACAAAAGTGTAGGAATATGCGTGGATTCAGATCGTTGATAGTCCGGCCCGGATGTACTTTGTGAACAAGACCCCTGTCAGCGCGTCTTCACATAACGTCCCGGTGCATCCTCGATCACGCGGTCGCCCTTGCCACCGGGCGCACGCTTGCCGGTTGCAGATACGCGCGCGTCGGACTGCTTGTGCAGCCATTCCAGCCAGTGCGGCCACCAGCTCCCCGGATGCTCGGTGGCACTTTTGACAAAGGCCTTGAGCGAGGGTGCGGCGCTGTCGCCGACCCAGTACTGGTACTTGCCCGCAGCAGGGGGATTGACCACGCCTGCGATATGGCCGGACCCTGCCAGCAGGAACTCCATCGGCCCGGTGAAATGCCGCGTGATGCGCCAAACGCTTTCGGCCGGCGCGATGTGATCCTCGCGCCCTGCCTGCACGAAACTGGGCGTGGCAACCTTGGTCAGGTCGATCGGCGTCCCATCCGCTTCCATCGCATCGGGCACCACCAGCTTGTTGTCTCGGTACAGATCGCGCAGGTAGGCGTTGTGCCATTTGGAGGGCAGGTTGGTGACATCGCCGTTCCAGTGAAGCAGATCGAAAGCGGGGTAATCCTCACCCATCATGTAATTGTTGACGACATAATTCCAGATCAGGTCGCGCCCGCGCAGGGCATTGAATGCCGCCGCCAGATAGCGCCCGTCGAGATAGCCGTTGGGCGACAATTGCCCGATCATCTCCATCTGCCCATCATCGATGAAGTTCTTCAGATCACCGCTCTTCTCGAAATCGACCTGAGCGGTGAAGAAGGTGGCGCTTTTCACCTTGTCGGCCTCACCCCGGCGGCTCAGGATCGCCAGCGTCGCCGCCAGTGTGGTGCCGGCCACGCAGTACCCGATCGTATGCACCGCCGGCACGTCGAGCCGCGTGCGCACATGATCGATCGCGTCCATCTGGGCGCGGATGTAATCATCCCACACCACATCGGCCATGCTCTCGTCAGCCGACTTCCAGCTGACCACGAACACCGTTAGCCCCTGATCGACCGCCCATTTGATGAAGCTCTTCTTCGGCGTCAGATCGAGGATGTAGAAGCGGTTGATCCACGGCGGGAAGATGATCAACGGCACTTCCAGCACTTCGTTCGTCGAAGGGCTGTACTGGATCAGCTGATACAACGGCGTTTCGTGCACCACCTTGCCCGGCGTCGCGGCGAGGTTTTCGCCCAGCTTGAAGGCATCGGGATCGGTGTGGGTGAGCTGCCCGCGCTTCATGTCGTTGATCAGGTGCTGCATCCCGCGCACCAGGTTCGCCCCGCGGCTTTCGATCGTGCGCTTCATGACGACCGGATTAAGCGCGAGGAAATTGTCCGGGCTCATCGCCTCGGCCAGCGCGCTTATCGCGAAATCGAGTTGCTGGCGCTTGGCCCGGTCGAGCCCGTCCATCTGTCGAACGCTCGACCGGAAATAGTCGACCAGCATCAGATAGGTCTGGTGCAGCAGCAGAAAGGCGGGGTGTTCGCGCCACGCCGGGTCGGCAAAGCGCCGGTCGCTCTTCGGAAGATCAGCGGCATCGGGCGTTTCGGCCAGCTTGCCGCCGGTCGTGCCTGCGGTGAAGCTTTGCATCATACCGGACCACAATTGCATCTGGTCCTGCGCCATCTTTGCCGAAACGTCGAACATTCCCTTGGGCATCTGTCCCAGCATGGATTGCGAAATCACCAACCAGTGCGCCGGGTCCAGCATGTTGGTGCCCTTGGCGGCCTTTTCGGCAGCGGCCTGCGCCTGATGGGTGGCGAAATCAAACCACAATTGCTGGAGCTGAGCGGCAGTGGCAGCCCATTCGGAAAGCTCGACGGCGTCCATGCCCTTGATCGGCAGCGAATCGAAACCTTTACCGGCCATCAAATCGCGCATGGCCTCGCCCTGCATGTCGAAGAAGCCTTTCAGCCCCTCGCCTGCTGTTGCCATCAGGTCGGTTTCCTGTGCCATCGCGTCAAACTTTCCCGTTGTTACGCCACTGTCATACCAGTGTCGCCCATGCGGCCAAGCCGCAATTACCGAAAACGCCTTCCCACGATCCGCGGGTATAGCCTAGGGGGGAAGGCGCGGCGTTCCAATCAGATGTGCTGAAGACAGGGTGATGACAGACGATGAATGACCAGTTTTATCGCATGAAGCGTATGCCTCCGTATGTAATCGCGGAAGTCAACGCGATGCGCCATGCCGCAAGATTGGCGGGGCAGGACATCATCGATCTCGGCATGGGCAACCCCGACCAGCCGCCGCCCAAGCACGTCATCGACAAGCTGTGCGAAGTGGCGGCCAAGCCCGATGCGCATGGCTATTCCCAGTCCAAGGGCATTCCTGGCCTGCGCCGCGCGCAAGCGGGATATTACGCGCGCCGCTTTGGTGTCGATCTTGATCCCGATACCGAAGTTGTGGTGACGATGGGCTCGAAAGAGGGGCTTTCGAGCCTCGCCACCGCAATCATCGCACCGGGCGATGTGGTGCTGGCGCCCAACCCCAGCTACCCCATCCACACCTTCGGCTTCATCATTGCCGGCGCTACGATCCGGTCGGTGCCGGTGACGCCGGACGATCATTACTGGGAATCGCTCGAACGGGCGATGAATTACACCGTCCCGCGTCCATCGGTGCTGGTTGTGAGCTATCCTTCCAACCCCACTTCGGAAATCGTCGATCTGGCGTTCTACGAGCGTTTGGTGGCCTGGGCGAAGGACAACCAGGTATGGGTTGTCAGCGACCTTGCCTATTCCGAGCTCTATTTCGACGGCAAGCCGACGCCGTCGATCATGCAGGTGCCGGGCGCAAAGGATGTCGCGGTTGAGTTCACGTCGATGTCCAAAACCTATTCGATGGCCGGTTGGCGGATGGGATTTGCGGTTGGCAACAAGCAGCTGATCGCCGCGCTGACACGGGTGAAATCCTATCTCGATTACGGCGCCTTTACCCCTGTGCAGGCGGCGGCCTGTGCGGCGCTGAATGGGCCGCAGGATATCGTCGAAGCCAACCGCGCGCTGTATCACAAGCGCCGCGACGTAATGGTCGAAGCCTTCGCACGGGCTGGCTGGGAGATACCCGCGCCGCCCGCCTCGATGTTTGCCTGGGCACCTTTGCCGCCCGCATTGACGAGCATGGGCAGCCTTGAGTTTTCGAAGCAACTCTTGACCGAGGCGCAGGTCGCAGTGGCGCCTGGTGTCGGCTATGGCGAAAACGGCGAGGGCTTCGTGCGGATTGCGATGGTCGAAAACGAACAGCGGCTTCGGCAGGCTGCCCGCAATATCAAACGCTATCTCCAGTCCAAGGGCGTCAACAGTTCAGGCGTGTGAACGCGCTTTGCGCACCCCGATTCGACGGGCGTAAACGGTTTCTCATCCAAAATGGGAGCATTGCTGCCCTTCTTAGGTTAGTCTTATTGTAACCAAGGTTGGACAGCTAAAGGAGAGGGACATGATGTCCGGAGCCGCGCGGCAGCTAACCGACAGGCAGCGTGCTGTGATGGAGCGTATCGACCGCCGGGTGCCCATCAAGGTGATTGCGCAGGATCTCGGTGTGTCCGAAACCCGCATCAATCAACACATCCGCGCGCTCAAGAACCTTTATGAAGCGGGAAGTCTGGGCGAGCTTGTCGAAAACTACCGCGCGACATTAGGCCTCGAAGCTATTGATGTTTTGGACGAACTCGACCTGGGCAGTTCTGCGGATATAGGTTTGCATAACCCCTTGAGTGAAGCTGCATACAGAAATTCGCAGATTAACCAGGCGACTGTTCTGACGGAATTGCACCCGCAGGATGATCCGGGACAGCTTGTTCTCAGCGATTCGATGCCTCTGTTTCAGCAGGCGCCGTGGCTGAGGCAGGGTGAACCAAGGGTTGTCCCCGGAGTGCTTGATGGGGAGCATGCCGTCTTGCTTCGCTTGGGTGCGATTGTCGGAATCGCATCAGGGATTCTGGCCGCCGTAACACTTGCGGCTGTGGCCGCGACGACGCTGAGCAAAGCAACCGAGGGCAAGGCAACCTACTCCGTGCAAACAGGGGTCGAAGCCGGGTGAGCACTGGCTTCGCTGGAGACAAATGATGGAAGATCGTATCTTTGCCGATGCCCACAATCTCAAGAAATTGATCCGTGAAGCCGAAGCTCTTGCCGATGAATCGATCATTGCCATGGCGCGGCTTAAACAGGCCATGCTCGCCGCCCGGCAGAACCCGCTGGTTGAAATCCACACCGGACAGCGCGCACTGGTTCGGCTGACCGAGGCGGAAAGCCAGGCGCTGGCGATGTCGTCAAATCTGCTCAGGGTGCATGATGAGTTGAGCAAGGTGGCTCGCATTCACGCGGCGGGCGATACCGGCATGCCGACCACAATCCCCGACGCCGAACTTGCGGCGATCCCGGCCGGAAGGGAGCGCGTGCCTGCGTGATACTGGGCGACGTCCTCGAATTTTTCAATGCATACCGGGTCGCCTTCCAGCACCTGACCAGCTTTCTGCTTGCTGCAGCGATCTGGCGCTGGGGCGGCGGCCCGGAGCGTTGGCTGATGGGAGTGTTCCTCGCCACGATGGTCATGCCAATTTATGTGATCTGGGCGCTCAACCTGGGGGCTGCCGAAATCGGTCCTTATGCAGGCGTGATTTTCGGGATCGATGTGATTGCCGCACTGCTCTTCACGGCCATCGCCCTCAATGCCAACCGCAACTATCCGCTGTGGATCGCTGGATTTCAACTCGTCGCGCTGGGAGCGCACGCCGCGCAGGCGATGATCGACAGCGTATCGGCGCTGGCCTTTGTGGTTCTGGTGATTGGCCCTTCCTACGGCCAGCTTTTGGTTCTGGCCTTAGGCTTCGTGCGTCATCGTCAACGGGAACGCCGCTACGGCGCTTACCGCGACTGGCGTCTGTTCCCGCCGGGCCTGCGTTGGTTGCGGACCTAACGTTCCGGGAGATTATTGATGTCTCAAAACGCGTTCCCTGCTGGCGCGAGCGTGGCCCGATGCCCATCCTGACTCTCGTCCGGCCGGTAGGTCGCTCAGCACCGCCGTCGCCACAACAGCATGCGGGCGCCATGATCGCCTATCTGCGCGACATGGTGCTGGTCCCCCCGGCAACGCATGAGCGCGGCCACGCGGTCTTTGTGGACGGCGAGGGGTGCTGGCTTGGTGATGCGCCTTGCGGGGTGGGAACGATGAGCGTCCTGACCGTACGGATGCGCGCCCTGCTTGGTGAGGCGCTCCGCCACGATGCGGCTGGCATCATCCTGGCGCATAGCCATCCATCGGGCCACTGCCGACCGAGCGGCTGCGATATCGCGGCCACGCGCCGTCTTGCCGATGTGGCACGCGCACTGGACATCGCGCTGATCGACCATCTGATTTTCACCACCGGTGCGACCTATTCGATGCGGGCAGGAGCGGTGTTATGAATGCGATGTCGCCCCCTCAACCGCTCGCCAGAAACAGCGTAACGTCCCCGCGCTTCCGCGAGGCGGGTGACCTGACGCTTGACCTGCTTCACAGCGATGGCCGGGTCGAAGATCGCTGGCTCGCGTTGCATCGCCGGGAATTTGCACTGTTGTGGCGGTTGGCGGAGCAGCCGGGGGAGGCTGTAACACCCGAGCAGCTTGTCGCTGCGATAGGGGCTGTCCTTGCTGAGCCGGACACCGCTAGCCTTCGTTTGCAAATCGACCGCTTGCGCGCCAAACTTGCGCCATTTGGTCTTACCGGCATCGTCACCACGATTCCTGATGGACGCTATGCTCTCAACCGTTCGCCCGCCGAAGGTTCGTCCCTTCGTGGTGGCCTGCGGGCAGGCTAGGCCGCTCTGGACACGGAGGTATGGATGGGTCAATCTTCTCGCCCGTGCCACGCGTTGAAGGATCACCTTGTCATGTCCGCCAGTTCCACGACAATCGCCAATAACCGCATCGCCATCGAACTGGGCGACGATGGCGTTGCAGACGTGCGCCTGGCACGCGGGGACAAGATGAATGCGCTCGACCCGGAGATGTTTCAGCGCATCATTGAAGCGGGCAGCGCACTCCAGCGAATGAAGGGCCTGCGCGCCGTGGTGCTATCTGGCGAGGGCCGCGCGTTTTGCGCCGGGCTTGATCTGTCGAACTTCGCGCGCAAGCCTGCCGAAGACGAGCCGAGCCTGACCGAGCGCACCTATGGCAATGCCAACAAGTTTCAGCAGGTTTCGATGCAGTGGCGCAAACTGCCGGTGCCGGTGATCGCCGCGCTCCACGGTGTGTGCTTCGGCGGCGGCCTGGCGATCGCGAGCGGCGCCGATATCCGCATCGCGCATCCGGAAACCCGCATGTCGATCATGGAACTGAAATGGGGCCTTGTGCCCGACATGGGTGGCTACGCGCTGTGGCGCGGGCTGGTGCGCGATGACGTGCTGCGCGAATTGATTTACACCAACCGCGAATTCACCGGCGCCGAGGCCCAGACGCTCGGCCTTGTCACCCACGTTGACGAAAATCCCCGTGAACGCGCCTTTGCCATTGCCCGGCAGATCGCGAGCAAGAACCCCCATGCAATCCGCGCTGCCAAGCGCCTTCAGGCTGGCATGTGGGAGCGTGAAACCGATGCAATTCTACTGGAAGAAAGCATCGAACAGCACGGCATCATGCGCAGCCGCAATCAGGTGGAAGCTGTGATGGCCGAAATGGAGCGGCGCCAGCCCAATTTCGAGGATCTGTAAGCCAGGCCGACTGGCCCTTCATCGTTTCAGTGCAGCATTTGTCGCAAGGCGATTCCGGCAGAAGGCAGCCGCGACAATCGGGCAAGCAGGCACTACGGGTCAAAATGAAACGCCATTCGCGGCCGGAGACCGCTCGCGCCGGGCGCCGCCATGCAGAAAAAGCGGCTAGGTGTGAATGCTTGGCCTGTGGGAGCAATTGCTTGCAAGAGCGCATGGCATTGCTTCGGCACCATAGGTCATGAGGCTTCGCGATGCTCATCAAGCGACAAGTTCAACTTGGCGGTCGCATCATCATGGCGCTGATCGCGCTCTCGGTCGCTGTCGTCGGTGTGACGGTTGCCCTTGTGCGCTTCGGCGGCCCGATGACCGAAGAGAACACACTGCAGGATGTGCTGCTGGCCGATATCCTGCCGCCGCCCGCCTACAGCGTCGAGCCGTTCCTGCTTGCTTCGCTGATGGTCAACAATCCCGCCACGGCCCGGAAACACTTTGGCCGTCTCGACGTAACGCGCGAGGAATTTCGCCAGCGTGAGGCGTTCTGGGCGCAAACCCCGGTGCCAGAGGAGTTGCAGGCGCAGGTCGATGCCACCATCGCATCGGCCAATGCGTTCTGGGCGGTTCTCGACATGCGCTTTTTGCCAGCGGTGAAGGCTGGCAATATCGCGCAGATGCGGAAGGTTCATGCCGGCGATCTCGCGCGAGCCTATGAAGCGCAGCACGGCCACGTTCTCAAGCTGGTGGAGATGTCGAACACCTATCGCGAAGGCATGGTGGCCGCCAATCACCGGTTGACGGCAATCTTGCTGGCGTTCGCCAGTCTGTTTGCGCTCGCATTGATCGCCGCCGTTCTGTGGGGCGTGCGCATGATCCGCGCCCGGGCGATAGAGCCGATGGCGCGGTTTGCCGATGCGATGGAGCATATTGCCGCGGGCGATCTGGCCATTGCGGTCGAAGGCGCCAAGCGTGACGACGAGATCGGCGCAATGGCGCGCGCGCTGGAGGTGTTTCGCGATGCGGCCTTGGCTCAGCGCGCCGCCGAACACGATCAGCGCGAAGTCGTCAGCGCGCTTGGCGAAGGTATCACTGCGCTGGCGGACAAGAACCTTCAGTTCCGCTTCGTCACGTGCTTCCCGCAAGGTTATGCGGGCGTTCGCGATGACTTCAACAATGCGCTGGAAACGCTATCGGGGGCCATGGCAACGGTGTGCACGGGCGCGCGCAATGTCCAGCAATCCATTTCCGAAATCCGCACCGCGACCGATGACCTGGCGAGCCGTAACGAAGTACAGGCGGATAGGCTGGCCCAGACGGCACGGTCGATGGCTGAGGTGACCAATGCGATTGGCGAGGTCGCCCGTGACGCGGTCAAGGTCAACCAGTCGATGGACACGGCGACCGCGCGCGCCCGTGAAGGGAGCGAGGTTGTTCAGCGCGCGGTTGCCGCCATGAACGCCATTGCGCAGTCTGCTCAGGACATCGCCAAGATCGTCGAACTGATCGATGCCATTGCCTTCCAGACCAATCTTCTCGCCTTGAATGCCGGCGTCGAGGCGGCGCGTGCCGGGGAGGCGGGTAAAGGCTTTGCGGTTGTTGCGACTGAGGTGCGAGGGCTGGCGCAGCGATCGGCCGAAGCGGCAGAACAGATCCGCGCGCTTATCGCAAAAAGCGGCAAGGAGGTGGCCGAAGGCGTGCAATTGGCCGACAGCAGCGGATCGAACCTCACGGACATCGTCACCGCGATCGGCACAATGGCCGATATGGTCGCTGCCATTGCGCGCTCGGCCGAGGTTCAGTCGCATCGCCTTAGCGATGTCGATCGCTCCGTGGCGGCGATGGACCAGATGACACAGGCCAATGCTGCGATGGTCGAAGAATGTTCGGCTGCCTCGCGGTCGCTGTCTGACGAAACGGTGGCGCTGATCAAGCGGTTCAGCCAGTTTCGCACAGAAGCCGATCGCAGCGGTGGCGATCAGAGCGCCACGCTACCTGGCTCACTCTCGCGGGTCAGCCGCCATTCGGGGATTAGCCTCACCCGCGATGCCGCTTAGCGAATGCCAATGCTGGGCACAGCGCGCCGTTCCTGCGCAAATCGGGGAAACCTGGCGTCTGTCTAACCGAACACTGCCACGCACTGAATGCCATCGAGCACCTGGCGCCCATCCTCATCCCACAGCCGGAGCCGCTCGGAGGAATAACCGCTGGCGGCGTGCTGGCTCGCATTCTCGGCAAGATACCAGCCATCGCGCGAACGGCTTTCGGGATCGAGGACGTTGAAGGACCAGTTGATCGAACTGATCGGGCCCTTGCGTTGCATCACGCGCATCGCGCCTGGCGGCATCACGTCGCCCATTAGCACCAGTTTGGACACAGGATCCAGATCATGCGCCTCGGTCAGCCGCGCCCAACGTCGGATCGTCGCCCCTGCATCAGCGCCTTTGGCTTGTCCGCGACGAAGCTCGAAATTGCTCTGGATGAACTGCGGGGCGAACTGGTGCGTGACGATCTCGTGATCCTCGGGCGGGCCGGGCCAGTCTTCAGGCCGTGACGCGGCTTGCGCTGCGTTCGTCTCGCGCCCTTCGGCAAACAGCCAGAATGCGCTGAGCGCAATTTTCCCATCGCTGATGATCTCGCTGCGAACCTGGGTGACATTGCGTCCTTGGCGAATGATCTCGGCAGTGAGTGAGATCTCTTCACCCACCGGCGCGACAAACGCAACCTGACCGGCACGCAACGGGGGCAGGCCGGTGAAGGCGCGCGTTGCCATGGTGTAGGCCACCAGAGCCGAGGCGCCGCCATAAAGCGTGCGCCCCTGCATCCAGTCTGCCGCGTGGGCAAGGCGGGCGGGGCCGGGCTGGCCGGTAACGGGTTCAAGCAGGCTGGCGATGGTCATGCCGAAAAGCTTTGCCGCGAGATGCGTGCGCGGTCCAGACTGACGTTGCGTAAAGCGGGCCGCGCGACGCGCGCGGCACAAACATCCATTGCCAAGCCGCCCCCGAATCGCTAGTGCGCCGCTTCCTTTCGAGGCATAAGCATCGGAAGGCTCGGCCCGATGGCGGAGTGGTTACGTAGAGGACTGCAAATCCTCGCACGCCGGTTCGATTCCGGCTCGGGCCTCCACCTTTGCATTGCGCAAGCGTGCCCTGCTGATTAGGGCTGCGAGCAGGAATGCCGCTTTAGCTCAGTCGGTAGAGCACATCATTCGTAATGATGGGGTCACAGGTTCGAATCCTGTAAGCGGCACCACCTCCCTGTTTCCTCACATCGCTGGAAGCCTTGAAGTTCAGGTCCCTGGAGTTGGACGCCATAATCATCTGCGCAGCCGTGCTGAGGGCGCGCGACCTACTCATAGGGATAATTGCGAGGGACGGTTGGTGCTCTGGCAATCGACCAGATGCTCTGGACAGAGACGATCAGAAGCGCGATTGAGACACTTGGTCGCGAGTCCTCTTGTGGTGGTTTCGGCTAGAACGGGAGCGGTCGCGCATTTTCCAGCGCCTTCCACGCCCTGAAAGCAGCGAAGAGTTCTCTCGCCTCCTTCCGCCCCGCCTTGCTCACCACGTATGCCAACCACACCAGCTGCGCACGGACATCCGCGCATCGCGCCTGACGCATGATGTCGGTCTCATAGCAGTTTGGCAGGCCGAAACCCGAGGCCAGCTCGATCATAGCTGCTTCAGGGGTACCGACGAGGCTCAGGTCTGATGGCCTATTGCCCTTGAACCCCACCATCGCATCCAGGAATCCGACGCCGGCACGAAGCACGTGCCGACGGTCCCAGAACGTCTCATGTGCGTCCGGGGAACCCAGCACGACATTCCGCCCGTCGCACAGGTCAGCAAGCCGACGCAGTATTCTCAGGCGGTCGGCGGGACGACCGGTCGAGACGTGATGGCTGGAGAAGGCCGGGTCGCCATCCACCATCCTAACATGGAGTGCGCCATAGCAAGTGATGCTACGGCCGCGTTCGTCATCACGGCACTCTCCATCGACCAGCACCACCGCGACGAGATCCACTGGATGACCCGAGTGACCAAGCTTCCCCTGAGCCCGGGCGAATTCATGCCGAAGCGACCTGAGCGGGCGATCAGGCTGATCGTCAACGCCCATCATCGGCTCCTGGCTCTGCGTGGGCGAAGCGATCGCAGAAGGCGAGCTTCATGAAATGCTCGGTCAGGGTGCGGGCGCCGTTCCGCGTCACCATGTCGCTCCAGTCGTCCCAGCGGTCGATCCGTTCGAGAAGCCACAGATAGAAGCGATCACGCGCGATGCGATCACCGTCGGGCCAGGACATCGACCACAACGACGAGCGGACCGGTATCTCTCGCGTTATCCTCAGTCCGATCAGCTTCACCACCGGCTCGCGTCCGATCATATCGGTGACGAACCGGTAGGCCATACGGGACGCGACGTGTTCGGCTCGCTCTACACGAGCCGCAGCTGCCATGCGCTCGGCCGAGCGGGCGACAGTCCTGTTGGCGACGATCCATTCGAGACCGACTTCCTCACCAGCGTCCTCACGCTGCCGCGTGGCGATCAGCATCAGCAAGACCGCCCTGCCTTCAGGCGTCGGCCTGCCATCGAAGTCTTGCACCAGACCGCTGGCCAACATGTAGGCGTGGAAGAACCGATCGAGGTGACGATCTCCCGCGAAGATGTCTCTCACGCGCTCTTCCGGCGCCACGAAGCGACCGTCCAGGATCGCGAGGTAGCTCGCCATGAACTCCATGATCTCGTTTGCTGCATGGTCGTAGACCGACGGTAGGCCGAGGCGTCCGATCCAGAACGCTTCGCGAACCGAATCCCACTCCCGCCCTTCGTCATCCACCAGCGGCGGTCGACCAGGCACGTCGCCCATCGAAGTCAGCCAGTATCCCCACGGCAAGGCGGAATGCCGATCGTCACCGTAGCGCTCGCCTTCGGTATGGCCGAAGGAATGGTACGTGCCCGCCATCAAGCTTCTTCTTCGGATCCTGGCGATGGCAGGCGGGGCGGCTCCACCTTATCGCGATCACTGTGCATCTCCTCACCGAGGTGCTTCAGTCTTTTCGCGAGCTCCACGCAGTTTTCGAAGACGAAAGCTTGATCGCGGTAGGCGTCCCCCTTCTGATTCCGATCGTGGCGCGCGTTCGGCACCAGGTCGCCGGGATGATCGGTGTCGAAGCCCAGCCACCAAAGGTCCTCATGGAACTCGTCGTCCGTTATCTGCACAGTGCGGTAGTCCTGCACCTGTCTTACCCAGGTCGTATGGCAGACAGTGTAGCGTTCCTGGCGCGGCTTCCCGTGGGCTCGCCTTTCGAACCGATTGACCTCGCAAGGCTTGCCATAGGTGATACCGCCGTGAACACTCCGCGAAACGGCATCTGGGACGGCATCGGAATTGAAACCGAACAGAGGATGATCCGGCCCCACGCCCACATAGCCGCTAATCGTCCCGTTCTTCTGGCGCAGCATGATACAGCCCAGGCCTGATTCCTCATCGACCCAGGCGATCTTGTCGGCTTCCGCATTCCAGGGCCCGTCGCCGGAAGGCCTACGCTCGGGATTGTGATACACCTGCAGCGCAGTGATGCTGGTATCGGCAACCGGGTAGGACACGGGCGCCGCGTTCATGAGGCCAGCGGGCAATGGGGCTTCCACGATCTGTTTGCTCTTCGAACCGCGTTTCGATCTTTCTGCCATCTTCTCTTTCCTTGAACTGTCCGGGTAAGGGAACTTCTTCGGCATCATGCCACTCGTCATCGACGATACCGGCTGAAGGCGTTGCGCCTCGTCATTCTGGGTCCCATGCTGCGCGCGCCCTTTCCGTGGGCATAGATCTCGTGGGCTAGCCATGCCTGCTCGGATACAAGCTCGCGGTCGGGCACCTCGCGCCACCAGACCTTCTCGTTCGCGTTCCAGCGGTAACCGCGCAGGCGCAGATCATCCTTGACGGAGAACGCCGCGCCGATGGCTTCGATTAGATGGCTGTCGGCAAGGGCGTTCTCGTTCAACTCGTAAAGCAGCGGCATTCCGTGCGTGCCCTTGTGACGCAGGAGCTGGACTACGGCGTCCACATCGTTCTGCGCGCGGTGGCCATCGAAATACCAGCCGGCCTGCATGGCGAGATAGCCGAGCGAACGTCCTTCGAACCCGGCTCCCCGCCAGTCGATCTGCTCGCATGAGCACGCCCACGGACGGCCAGGTATCTGTGGAAAGCGCCTTTCCATCATGGGCCGGTCGAAGGCGCAATTGTGGGCGACCACCAAGTCTGTTTGTTCGACGATTCTCCCTACGACATCGTCATCGATACGCTGCCCTTCGAGATCGCTGTCGGTGAGACCGGTCAACCGGACGATCTCGACGGGGAGCGGGAAGCCGGGATCCTCCCGCCACGTCCAACAGCGCCCGATCTCGACGATCACACCGTCATCGTCATAGCGGAAGCGCCGCATGGCGAGCTCGATGACGGCGTCCTGCTCGAGATCTAGCCCAGTCGTTTCGACATCGACCACCAGAGCAGTAGTCGTGTGACCGTCCAGATTGCCTACGCCGGTGACGCCCGGTGTGATGTCGATCTTGGTCAGGACGCGCGTGTCTTCAATAGTCGCGCAGTGTGCGTCTGGACTTGTAACGGTTTTGCGCCGGTCACCTGAGCGTTTAAAGCTCGCATTAGGAGACCGATTAGATGATGAAGCATTCCGAAGAGTTCAAGCGAGAG
>JAACPW010000030.1 GCA_009995225.1 Sphingomonadales bacterium
TCGAGATCCTCGGAATCGCGGTCGATGTCCTGCCTCCTGCTCCCATCGATTTCAACCGACTCCGCCATACGTGCCATGAACAGCAGGGAGGCAAGGGTAACACCCACACCGATCGCCACCGTCAGGTCCACCAGCACCGTCAGCCCGAACGTCAGCAGCAATACAGCGCGGTCGCTGTTGGGCATGCGCAGCAGCGCTAGGAAACGCTCGTATTCGCTCATTCCCCAGGCAACCATGAACAGGACGGCGGCAAGTGCCGCCATCGGCACAAAGGCCATGAGATCGGTTGCGAAAAGAACGAACAGCAAAAGGAACACCGCGTGGAGGATGCCTGCGACCGGTGTCTGCGCACCCGACCGGATATTGGTTGCCGTGCGGGCAATGGCGCCCGTGGCAGGCAGGCCGCCGAACAAGGCGGAGCCGAGATTTGCCACACCCTGGCCGATCAATTCCTGATTGGAGCGATGCCGCGTGCCGATCATGCCATCGGCCACGACCGCAGAGAGCAAGGCCTCTATCCCGGCCAGAAAGGCGATGGTGAATGCCGATGGCAGGACCGCGTTGATCTTGGCGAGAGAGATTTCCGGGAGCGATGGCATCGGCAGGCCCGCCGGAATATCGGGAAAGCGCGAGCCGATGGTGTCTACCGGCAGCTTGAGCACGACCACCGCGATCGAACTGATAAGCACCGCGATCAGGAATGCCGGTAGCTTCGGCGCAAATTTGCGCAGCAGGATGATGATGGCCAGCGAGCCTGCCCCGACGCCCAACGTGGCCCAGCTCGTGCTTGCCATCGCACTCCAATAGGCTTGCCACTTGGGGACGAATTCGGCCGGAACTTCGGCGATCGACAGTCCTAGAAAATCCTTCACCTGGCTGGACGCTATGATGACCGCAATGCCAGCGGTGAAGCCGGTAACGACCGGATGGGGAATGAACTTGATCATCTGCCCGAAGCGGAGCACGCCTGCCGCGATGAGAATGAAACCGGCAAGGAAGGTCGCAATCAGCAGTCCGTCATAACCGTGCTGAGCAATGACATTGAAGATGACGACTACGAAGGCGCCTGTCGGCCCGCCCACCTGGACCCTTGAGCCCCCCATCGCGGAAATCAAGAAACCAGCGACCACGGCTGTAACGAGGCCCTTATCGGGCGAAGCGCCGCTGGCGATGCCAAGCGCCATGGCGAGTGGCAGCGCAACGATGGCCACAGTCATTCCGGCGATGGTGTCGGCTCTCAGGGTGCCGAGCGAGTATCCTTCGCGAAAAACGGTAATGAGCTTGGGAGTGTAGCTATTCATAGCGCGCCGCGCCGATCCTCAGCTGTGCGCTTTGTCATAGAGGATCGAATGATCCTTGCCGCTCGTCTTGCTGGACGTTGTCTCGGATAGGCGAACCCCTCTGCCTGTGCCCGTGCTAGGTGCGTTCTCACCGATCAGCTCGATGCCGGCTCCTTCCAAAGCGGTGATAACCTTGACCAGTGTGTCGACGACGCCGCGAACCTGGCCATCGGACGATTCCATGCGCTGGATCGTCGGCAAGGACAGCCCGGCCAGCTGTGCGAGCTGGCGCTGGTCAAGTCCGAGAAGGGCACGCGCCGCTCTCATCTGCTGCGATGTGATCATACGAGCTCCATGATGTTTAATACATCAAAAATCAGTCTTAACAATCGAGATATAAACTGTATATAGCTAATATGCAGCTTAGAGATGCAATAATCCCGGGGTCGAAGACCACTGTCTGTGTGACAGCAAGGCGCTCAAGGGTAACCGGCGTGAATGCGCATTTGCGCGTAATTCCACGCGAGCCCCAAGATTTCCGGGTTGTTGTGACATTTCACCAAGCAGATGGTTCGCTGTGCGAGGCTGAATTAGCGCCGACCGAAGCTGCGCGCCTCATGTCGGAGATTCTTGGGATAATTAACCAGGGAAACGGACGGAGCTCGGTAAATGCGATGACTACTCAAGGCTCTACATGGTGAAGACAGGTGCCAAAGGCTTAGTGTTACCCAATTTACCAGAGGCTTCAGGCGAGCTGCAGCTCGAAGCCGGCTCGCTTGGCCGGTCTACCGTTTCGGACTTTGAGGAGCGACCGATCTCTAGACCCAAGCTCTCGCTACGTTTCGGCACTCGATCGTCGCACCCAACAACCTGGAAATGGGCCCCGCCGGCGAGGCCGAACGATGCCTGATTTCCTTCAGACGATGGCTGATCGGGTCCACAGCAGCCGCAAAGAATCTGAGGCCGGATTGCTCCAGAAGCCCTGCGGCGCGATTGATTTGCCGCCAACGAGTTGGGCTGCTCTCATGCGAGGGTTGCTTGGCCGCTGTCCTCGCTGCCGCGAAGCTCGGCTTTTCGCCCGGTTCCTGAAGCCGGTGGCAAGATGTGCGCGGTGCGATCAGGATTGGACACATCAACAAGCCGACGATTTTCCGGCCTATGTTTCGATTTTCGTGACCGGGCATGTGATGGCGCCGATCGTCATCGGTCTTACCGGTATTGACGGCCTGTCAACGCTGGCCCTGGTTTCAATTATCCTGCCCCTAACCCTCATACTGACGGTAGGTCTTATCCAACCCGCAAAAGGTGCCATCATCGCGCTGCAATGGTGGTTCGGGATGCACGGCTTCAAGCAGGAACGGCCGGATTCGATCGTAGACGAGGGCGATCCCTGATCGCCTCGTAATCTTGCAGACCCCCGAATGCCGGACACTGTTCCGGCCTAGCCGTCATTGATGGCGCTTCATCTCTTCCAGCTATGACCCCCCCGAACCGAGTCGACGAGATCATGAATCATGAACAGCATACCAAGCTGCCTGCACGGAAGAGCGATTTCTACTTTGGGCGCATGCGAACCTGCCTTGATGAGGCTACGCAGGCTACGCTGCCGCGCGTGAAAGAACGCTCGCTGCGGGCGGCAGCAGCGTGGCGGGAAATGTATGAGCGCGCCCGCACCTTCGAAGCCAGGTCCGGGAGATGAGCGAGCACGTAGCGCTTACGCCGATCCGGGAAATTTACTCGTCGGCGGCACAGGATGACGATGTGTCGCACACGCATGCTGTCGAAGAATTCCTCGAACACATTTACGCAGTCGACCGCGAGCTGCGCTGGAATGAACGGTTTGAACCCGGCGTAGCGGAGCCTTGCTATCGCGGTGCCAGGCAGGCCGGAGCGTTCATCTTTGACTTCGGTGACATCCGCAGTCTTCTCGCCAACTGGGGCTATGTCCAGAGCGCCATGAGCATCAATGACCCGAACCGCTTACTGCTGGAGTATACGCAGGCGATGATGGGCTTCCTGCTTTTCAATGCCTCCCCCAGCACGATTGAAATCATCGGTTTGGGCGGTGGCTCACTCGCGAAATACTGTCACACCTACCTGCCAACGACCCGTATTCGCGCGGTCGAAATCGATGAAGACGTGCTAGCCATGGCGCACCAGTTCTGCATTCCCGTAGATAGCAGCAGGCTCGAACTAATCCTGGCTGATGGTCACGATTTTGTTGCCCAGGATGAAAAAACCACGGACATTCTTCTGATCGACGATTTCAATATTGATGAAGAGGTTCACCAGCTGCGATCGGCAGAATTCTTCTCGGCGTGCCGCGTGCGCCTCAATCCCGGCGGCATTCTCGTGGCAAACCTGTGTGATCCGCGCGGCCAGGACCAGTCGGCATTGCGCAATTTGCGTGCATGTTTCGATCATATCGTGACCGTCCCCGTCGAAGCAGGCATGAATCTGGTAGTGCTGGCCTTTCCTGACGGCCGCCAGCAATCCGATCTCAGGCAACTGTCCGATACCGCAAACCTACTCGAAAACAGCCATCCTCTGCCGATGGCAGAATTGGTAGAAAGGCTGCAGCTTCAGACCGGGCAATTGGTCAGTAAGACTGCTAGTGAAACGGAACCTTCAACTCTGGGAAGCCAACGATGCTGGTCATGATAATCGCCGTCTTCATTGTGTTAACGGGGATGTTCATCGCGGTCACGGTAGCCGGAAACCGCGCACAAGGCCGTCTCGAAGCGAAAAAGCCGAAGCCAAGAAATGCTCGGTCTGAACCGATGGGGCAGAGGGGAAAGGCTAGATACTCGAATAGGACCGCCACTCGCCGTGGGCGACACTAGCTAGCCAGTCCCGCGTCGACGTCCCATGCGGCTAGGATGTTTGGCAATTCTGCTGTCCAGAAACTATCAGAACAACGTGCTGCGCGCTCGA
The DNA here is from genome assembly GCA_009995225.1 of Sphingomonadales bacterium. GTDB lineage: Bacteria > Pseudomonadota > Alphaproteobacteria > Sphingomonadales > Sphingomonadaceae > Erythrobacter. Next base: position 4,215 of record JAACPW010000030.1, read on the forward strand.
ATTTTACTCAGAAGTGCAGTCATTCTTGGCGGCTGACTGTCCGCTTTCCTGGGTGGATGACTACAATCGGGAGCGACCACACTCATCGCTTGGCTACGCAACACCGGCGGCGTTCGCCGCCGAACTGGATAAGCAATGGCCTGCTTCGCTACGCCCTACGGGCTCCGCTACGCAGCCCATTGCTTCAACCGAGCTTATGCGCAAAACAACCGCCCGGCTCTAATCCCAGCTGGGGGAAAGCTGGGGGTCACGTCATGGACTCCATATGTTGTTCGGGGAGGTCAATGAAATACAAATGGGACTGGTACGGCTCTACTCGCCCGATTGGATCAGCATCGATTGGCGCGCGGTGGCCTTGGCTCTGCTGTCATGCCTACTTACGTTTGGTTCGAACTGGTCTGTGCTGCGGGTTCTGGGAATTGCAGCACTCGGAGGGCTCGTCTTGGGCCTGGCAAGCTGAGGCGCGAGTTTTCGCCACCTCCGCCACGAAGACTTTTGTAAATGGCTTATGTCGGCATCGATGCGTGGTGATCACAGATTAAACATGAGGCTTCTTATCCTCGTTGCCGGAGGGCATTCTTGGAGGCGGCGGAGATCCTCTCTATGATCACCATTGGATAATTTTGAGCAAGCGCGATTCTAAGTTTCGAGTCCGATAAAGCTATCGAGATCGTCGACCAACTAATTGAATTCTGATCGAGGATTTAAACACGCGGGGGCGAGCCCTGCATCCCAGCCTGCATTAACTTTCCAGATAACTGTCGCGACGACCGGAATTGGGCCGGTAGCTGCTTGGCAGCTTCGCAGTGCCCCGTAAAAAGCGGACCTCCCCAACCTAGCATCTCAGTCATGAACAGCTTTCCCTACCACCGTCGGTTCGCTCTTGGATAAGCGGCGTAAGCGCAATGGTGTAACCTGATCGCTTCCGCCTACGAACCCGCCCTAGCAAGTCGAGTAACCGCCTGCCGCAATTAGCTCGAACGAACTCGGGTAACGGTGAGCGGTGATCCCGTCTCGCGAAAGCCGGGGGTGTGGCGGGCCTGGTGGATGAATTGCAGACGCCACGCGACAAGGGGAATTCCAATATGAAAAAGACCAAACTTGCATCGATGCTGGCCGTCGCCGGCGGACTTGCAGTCGCGACATCCGCCTGTTCCGGAGAGGCTGATGCCGGGCCGTGCTCCGCTGCGGCAGACCAGATGACCAACGATTGCGCTGCCGCGCCCTGTGCCAGTGCACCTTGCGCTGGGGAAGACTGCGCCGCCGCGCCTTGTGCCGCTGCTGCCGGTTGCGGTGCTGCTCCATGCGCGGCTGCGGCAGACTGCAGTGCGGCTGCTTGTGCGGCGATGGATTGCAGTGCTGCATCTTGCGCAGCACAGTCCTGAGCATAAGAGTCGGATGGAGGCGGTCACATCGTCCGCCTCCATCGCTACCAGCGAGGAAGCTCTATGACGGAGACCGAAGCGGCAGAGGTGGTGATCGATGTCATCTCGCGCATGGCTGCGCAGGACCGTCCATTAATGATGCGGGTGTTACCTGAGGGGCAGCCGAAGTTCTGGCAGCATTACCCGGATCAGGATGCACGCGATCCACGGACCAGGTCCCGATGGTATTACCATGTCCATGCTGCGAACGACCGCGACGGTGCAGAGCACGGACATTTTCACCTGTTCCTCCATCGCACGCAGATGGCGGATGGTGGTGAGCCTCTTGCCACCCCCGCAAAGGGCGAGGACGCGCCAGCGCACGTGGTCCATATCGCCGGACTCTCGATCGACCAGCAGGGGGTTCCCCTGTCCTGGTTCGTCACCAACAGGTGGGTCACCGACGAATTCCTCTATCCGGCCAACGAGATTATCGCGCGGCTCGATCAATACGACGTGGATTGCACGCCGGAAGATGGCCTGACCAATCGCCTGCTGACCGCGATGGTCGCTTTGTATCGCGAAGAACTTGCAGACCTTCTTCGCAAGCGTGACGCCGAGATCGCCCGGCTTGCGGAAATCGACGGACGCCAAGCACTGGAGGCGGGCCATGCAGTGCTCGCCTCCTGCCCTATCGATCTTGACGAGAAAATCAGCGCAGTCTTAGCCTGACTACCACCTGCACTGCGCTCTATCCCTTGGGTTCGCTCCACGCGTGAGAAGCGAAAGCGTCGTCCACTTCGGTTTGGAACAGGTGATTGCTGTAGTTCGAGATCGCCTTGGTGCTGATGGCGAGCACGATGGCGAGGATCTGCACATCGTTGTATCCTGCGGAAAGGAATTTCTTCGACTGGGCGGCTGTCGGGTTCCCGCGGCTTTCCAACATGGTCCGGGTGAATTCCCGCAGGGCTTCGAGCCGTTCATCGGATATCGGCCGGTCTTCGCGGATGGCCTCGGTCGCTTCTGTCGGAACACCCGACGCTGTATCGGCCAGCATGCTGTGGGCGGCCATGCAATAATGACAGGAATTCGCACGGCTAATTGTCAGATAGACGATCTCTTGCTCGACTGGCGTGAAGCCTGACTCGTTGCGGAACCTGTCGTAGCCGAAGCTGTAGGTAGCCAGCAGCGCAGGCAGATTGGCCATTGCGGCATACATGTTGGGAACCATGCCCATCGCGCTCTCGGCGTCACGAAGCGGCTGGCTGACAGCCTCATCGGTATCATTCTTGCTGCGCAGGGGGAGGTCGATCTCGTAGGTCTGGGACATCGGCACTTGCTCCATCTAAATTTCTGTCGAACCCGCGGGCGGACAGCGTCAGCGATACTCGGGATTGGGGTGATCGAAGCGGCAACCGTCGTCCCAGGCGGTTCTCTGGTTGCCTGGGGTCGGAAATCCTCCATCGCGTTTAAGCATGGCCGCCATGTGCATGAGGTTCCACGCCATGAAGGTCGTGTTGCGGCAGGTGAACTCGTTATCGAGACCGACCTTGCCTTCGTCGCCATACGATGGCCCCGGTCCCGCCTCTCCGATCCATCCGGCATCGGCCTGGGGAGGAATGGTGTAGCCAAGGTGTTGGAGCGAGTAGAGGATGTTCATCGCACAATGCTTGATGCCGTCCTCGTTGCCGGTGATCACGCAGCCGCCTGCGCGCCCGTAATACAGGTATTGACCCTTCTCGTTGGTTTGTCCCGAGTAACTGTAGAGCCGTTCTATCGCGCGAGTGCAGATCGACGATTTCTCGCCCAGCCATATCGGTGTGCCGACGACGAGAATGTCTGCGGCAAGCACCTTCTTCTGGATTTCGGGCCAGTCGTCCCGCTCGAAGCCATGCTCTGTCATGTCCGGCTGGACGCCGGGGGCGATGTCGAAATCGGCAAGCCGGAGCGTCTCGGTCGAAACGCTGTTCTGCTCCATGATCGCGATCGCATTGTCCATCAGGAGCTGTGTGTGCGATTGCTCAGCCGACCGCTTCAGGCTGCCGTTCAGGAACAGCGCGGACAATTTCAGATCGGCGAAGTGCGCTTCGCCGGTCATGCTCGATGCGGGGAGATTGGGTTGACCATGTATCTTCCTTCGTTCGCCGGGCGAAGAAAGTTACACTGGCGTTGCCCTCGATCTGGTCCCTGAACCAAGGGCCGCAAAACGCAGCGTCAACCCTTCCGAATACCCCAGAGATCGGCCAGCCTTGTGTAACTAGGCTCACCCTCGTGCGGATCGTCCGTGGTGCCACCCATGCGCGCAAGGCGGGCGTCTATCTCGGCCTGGTCTGCCTCTAGCGGGTTGGACTTGATGCCCGACCCTTCCACGATGCGGTTCATGAAATTGAACAGCGCGCATACGCTCACCGCGTCGAACAGGGCCTTTTCGTCCCAGCCGGCGGCATAGACCCGGTCTGCGTCGGCCTGAGCCATCATGGCCGGTGTGCGGGTCAGTTTGCCCACATACGCAAGCAACGGCTTGAGTTTCTCGTCGATCGCGCTCGATTCCAAATCGGCCATCAGTCCTTCGAAAACGTCGGCATCGATACCGAAGGCACGGGCGGCCACCACGTGCGCGCCGTGGCAATAGGTGCAGGCATTGATCCCTGACACGTAGGCCGCGATCAGTTCGCGCTCAGCGACGGTGAGCGGCGACCGGTCTCGTAGAAGCCGGTCATGATATTCCAGAAGCGGCATGACCGTATGCGGAAAGCGTTTGAAAACCTTGTCGAGCGCCGGCTCGCCTTCGATGGATGGGAATACGGGCATGAAACTCTCCTTCTCTCGATCCCATGAACATGCGCGCCACGCGGACCGCAATCAAAAGCGTGTCGTGAACGCAACAAGCCAGTCGGGCAACAGGTCGAGGATGAAGGCTTCGAGCTGCTTGTCCAGACCCGTCAGCACCAGCAGGCCGACGAGCACGAGAACGATCCCGAACACCGGTTTGGCATATCGTGCCACCGACTGGAGGCGCTTGCCGTTCCATCCTACGGCCTTGCGCGAAGCATAGGCGAACAGGACGATGGATATACCCACGCCGATGGCAAAGGTTAGAAAGACCGTGAAGGCCTGAAACAGGTCTTCGCCCTGGCTGGCAGCGGCAATCGCTGCCCCCAGCGTAGGGCCTACGCAAGGCGTCCATACCAGACCGAGCAACAATCCGACGAGAAACTGACCACCAAGCCCGTCACCGCTGACCTTGCCCAGCGCCTGGTTTGCCCGATTGGTCAGAGGGGCCGCGAATGCCGTCAGCGCGGCTTGCGCCCTGGGTATCAGCAGCACCAGACCGGCGATGAGCAGCACCGCGCCCGCAAACATCCTGATACCGCGTTCATCGATGCCGAGCTGGAAGCCGAAAGCGATGACGATGAAACCGAAGATGGTGAAAGACAGGCCAAGGCCAGTCGCCAGCGCCAGCGGTCCGTGCCGGTGCTTACCCAGCGAGGATGCCACCAGGATCGGGATCAGCGGCAGGACACAAGGGTTGAGTATGGTGACCAGCCCGGCCACGAAGGCCAGTGCATATTCGCCGCCCATGAGAATTCCTTCAGATAAGCTGCAAATCACACACCGGCGATGATCGCCGAGCGCAGCCTTTCAGGGTCGGTTTCGGCGATGCTGCGCGCGGTCTCCTGCTCTCCCTGGAAGACGACGATCGTTGATTGGCGCGGAATGCGATGCTCTTCGAGGAAACCCTTCTGGGTATCGAAATCGAGCTTCATGAAGACAACATCACCCATCTCCGGATCGTCGCGCATATCATCGAGGATCGGGGCCTGCGCCTTGCATGTCGGACACCAGGTGGCGTTCACGTCGACGAGGATGGTTTCGCCGTCCTGCTGTGCGCGGGCAAAGGTGGCGGGATCGTAATCGATCCATTCAGCCACCGGGATTTCCGCAGTCTCGCCGGCGTCGGATAGCTGGGACTGTGCTTGCGGAGACGAGGCTTCGCTCTCGCAGGCTGCGAGAGCAAGAACAGCGGCAAAAGCGGTAGACAGCGCAAGGAACCGATTCACGGACATAGACAATTCTCCTTTGAAGAGACGGATTCGACCAGCCCAGGAGCCAGGTTACACACGAGTGGAGAAAAATCGTCTCGAGCGCGGTTTATCCGCCGCCACTCCTCTGCAGTGCCTTGGCTGCACTGTAACTGGCGACGAGATAGGGCACGGCGAAGTTGAGAACGATTCTTGGCCAGTCTATCTCGGAGCCATTCCAGACTGCCTCACCCTGATTGATCAGATTGAGGCAACTGCCAACGACCAGCGAGATCTTCGAGGCATTTGCAACCACCGCTCGCGAGGCGACGAGCGTGAGAAATCGGGGTCGCATTCTCGCTTCTTCCGCATTAGCAGATCGCATCGATCACCAACGGATCAGGTGAGGGACAGTCAGCCGGCCGACAAGCGCGCAGGTTACCACCACCGCGCTATGCCAAAGGCCAATATGGACGATGTCGCTGTAGGTGCAGTGAAAGGAATAAGCGAAAATCCCGAAACTGCCCGCCGCGATGCCGGTCACGAGCCCGGCGCTTTCCGGTGAGGTCGGCGCGCCGCGTCGGAGCCACCAGGTCAGCCCGGCAAATGACAGGGCGGCGAGGCCACTGGCGGCCAGCAGGCAATTGAGCCCGTGAGCAGGTGTGCTTCTTGCCAGCGCTGCATCGCCGCCGATCAGGACCATTACGGCTGCGGCAGCCGGAAGCAGCGCCACCATAATCGCAGCCCATACCCAGCCCGAATGATTGCTACCTACCTGAGGGCGGGCCATCATCACGACGGTGACCGACGCTGCCAGCCCAAGCACCAGGAACAAGCCGGTTGCGAGCAAAAAGACAGGTTGCGCCAACGCGCTTGAGACGTCGGGACGGATGCCCGCGAGGAGGAAGACTGACCCGACCGTCAGCGCCAGCGCCCCCAGCGTCACGGCTATCCCCTGGCGCAGGCGCAGAGGATTGACGGGCTCCAGTCCATCAACCAGTTCTGCGATCAGACTTTCGGTATTGCGTGCCATATTATCATGCCTTCTCGATCATCGCGGACATCTTGCGGATGCCGCGATGAATATTGACTTTAATCAGGGATTCGCTTTGCCCGGTGAGTTCCGAAGCCTCCGCGACGGAAAGCCCCTCGATCTTGACCAGTTTGATTGCATTGGCCTGCTTCTCGGGAAGTTGCGCAAACAAGCTCTCCAGACTGATGCGTGCTGCCACCGCTTCTTCCTCGGCCGGGCTCGTCAGCGCTTCAGGCAATTCGTCTTCCTTGCGGCGATAGATCCGCCGCAGTTGATCGACCCAGCGATAGCGCGCAATGGCCGCCAGCCAGGGCAGAAACGCCCTTGAACTGTCCCATGTCGCCAGCTTCTGGTGCAGGGCCAAAAGGGTTTCCTGCACCAGGTCTTCCAGCATGTTAGGCGGAACACGTCGCGAGTAGTAGGACCTGAGCCAGCCCCGGCATTCGGCCAGCAGCGTGGCATAGGCCTGCCTGTCGCCCGTTTGCGCCATCGCCATCAATCTGGCCAGAGAGGCTTCGTCCGATTTCATGGCCGCATCATGCTCGCCAATGGCTTGTCCAGCGACAGCGATCCCCCACCACGCACGATCAGCACAAGCGCCATCGCTACCCACAGCGCGTGCACTTGCCACCAGGCTTCTGGATAGACGAACAGCTGGATGACCATCGTCATCCCCAGCAGGGCGAGCGCCGAGAGCCGCGTGAAGAGACCCAGCACAAGCATGATTGGAAACAGATGTTCGGACCAGGTGGCCATTACAGCCGCGAGATCCGGCGGCAAGGGAACACCGGAATATTCCTCCTCGAACAGGAAAGTCGTCGTGTCGCTGATCGAAAGCCAGCTACCCTCTTCTACCTTGGTTCGCCCCGAACGCCAGAATATCCCTGCTAGGACAATCCGGGTGAACAGCAGCGTCAGATCCATCGGCCAGCGGCTTTCGAGCCAGCGCGTCGCCGTATCGTAAATTCCAAGGATACGCATCATTCCCTCACCTCCCGCAATGCCCCGGCTTCGATCAGCGCAATCAGCGCCTGCATCGGGGCATCGGGCAAACAATCTGGAATGCTTCCCGGTTCGTCGGTGACGGCAAGGAGGTTACCGATACTGGCCGGAAAATCTGCTTTGACCAGGATCGAGCGCATGGCAGCGGTTACCGGAAGAATACGCACCTGATCTTCGGGACGAACGAGCAGGAGCCATTCGGCATCGCTCATGTCGGACAATGCATTTCCCACCGCGCCGCGAATATGGTCATCAAGAGGCGCGAGCCGCGTCGCCGGGTGTCGTTGAAGCACGATCTGAGGCAATTCCTGGGGCCGGATTCCAGCCAGATCGGCAAGAACCAGAGAACGGACTTCTGGCGCGCGAAAGGCCTCCAGCCAGAGCCAGTCGAATTGGGCGAGAGCCGAAGCGAAGGCTGCTTCCGGAATGCACGAAAGATACCGGGGAAACTCTCTGCCAATCACAGCAAGTGCTACCCGGACAGCCTCGGCGCGCAAGAGAAACCCTCGCGAATGGCGGTTGAATTCCGCGTGGCCGAGAAGAGCCAACACGCGCGGGAAACTTTCTTCCAACGCAACCAGCCGTGCATGGGATATCGTGTTCGCGTGGACTTTCATCCCCGCGATGATACGGGAAGCTGGTCCAGCAAAGAGGCCCGGTGGCAAATGCACAGGTCCCTCGTCGATGGCTAGCATCATGGCGCGCTGCGCCTGCTCAAGCGATGACACGAGCAATCTCCGGGGCCGTATTCCTGCCCGCATCTTGCAGATGGGCTCGCGCGGTGTTCGCTTCCTCCATCAGCACTGAGTAATCGGGAACATCGGTGTCCCATTCAATAAGGACAGGTTTAGGCCCTGCGCGCGCGATGAATCGGGCAAACAGGTTCCATGTCACCTCTGATACCGGCGAGCCATGATCGTCGATCAGCAAGGCACCATCGTCCCGCTCTTCGCGGGCGTGGCCGGCAAGGTGAATTTCTCCTACCAGCGCGGGATCGAAAGCATCGATCAGGGCCTCTGCGTTGAAACCTAGGTTGGTTGCGGAGACTTCGATGTTGTTGATGTCTAGCAGGATCTGGCAGCCGCTGCGCTCGCAAAGCAGATGAAGGAAATCCACCTCGTCCATCTCTTCGTGGGCGAAGGCCAGATAGCGGGAAGGGTTCTCGATCAGTATCCTGCGGCCAAGGCGATCCTGAACCCTGCCGACCTGGTCCACGAAGTGCGCAAGCGCCTCTTCCGTGTAGGGCAAAGGCAGCAGATCGGGGTAGCGGTTGTTCGCGCTGCCGCTCCAACTCAGATGGTCGGAAACGAGGGCCGGGTTGTATCGATCACAAAGCGCGGCAAGCCGCTCCAGCTCGCCACGATTTAAGCCCTCTGCACTGCCCAATGACAATCCGACGGAGTGGAAGCTGATCGGGGCATGCTCGCTGATCGCCGAGAGCCAGCGATGTGGCGCGCCTCCGTCGCAGAAATAGTTCTGCGGGTGAACCTCCAGCCAGTCTGGCGAAGAGCCCGAAGCAGGAATGCTGGCTGACACCGATTGAAGAACGACACCGTAGTGTTGGGGCTTCAATCCGATCCCCACGCCTGATGGGGGAAGGTCGGCGAGGTAGTTCATGTCAGCCAGCATCCGTTTGGCCATGGAGGTCAGCCCTCCGCGACGACCGGGGGATCATTGTCGTCGACGGCCACGAGGGAACCACCTTGCTCTTCGCAGGTGCCTTCCTCGACATAATTCCAGGCGTTGCCCTGGTAATCCACGGTGGACGTTCCGGCGCACGTCGTGCCCGGTCCGGCCGCGCAGTCGTTCTGCCCGGCCAGCGCGATGCCGTAGCATTTGTCCTGGACCACCACCTCGGTTGTCGCAGCGGCGCTTTCGGCGGCGGACGATTGGGCCTCACCGCCACTACTGCCGCCGCTGCCGCACGCTGCCAGCGCGGCTGCGCCCGAAAGGACGATGGCCCACCGCTGGGCATGCGAGCCCTGCGTCTTCGCGTTGGTGATGTTAGCAAGCATCAGCCACGCCTCGGAACCGGACGGGCGTTGCCTTCGCGCGGAGTCAGCGAACCGCCCATGTCCACGCAGGTGCCGGCATCGACGAGCTTCCAGGCGTTGCCCTGGTAATCGACCGTGGACGTGCCGGCACATGTCGTGCCCGGGCCTGCGGCACAGTCGTTCTGACCCGCCAGCGCCACACCGTAACACCGTTCCTTCGGCTTATTGTTGTCGGCAGCACCGGCGTGGCTGGCCGCCATCATGGCGAGGCCCGCCAGCGCGGCGGTGGAAATCGTGCTTCTCTTCATCTGATCTGCTCCTGTTCAATGTGACGCCAATCGCGCGTTCACACCTTCGGGTTCGCAGGACATCATCCGATTGTTACAGGACAGCTCCCGATTTCTGGCGGATACCTGATCGGGACGGCAACTCGGGAAGCATGGCAGTTCGCGAAGTCTTCGGGTCTAGAACATCTTGACCTGCTCCAGGCATTCTTCGAAGACTTGTCGCTGGGCAGCTAACCAAACAATCGACATTGCGTCCTACAGCTGCCCTCAGCGTTTGTCTGAACGAACGGCAGCTTTCGGCAAAGTCTCGTGACTACCCAAATGTCCGAGATTGGGGCAACTAGCGGACATCGGTCTTGACTGGTTTCCCGGGGGCAAAGATGCATTCTCGAGTCCCTAAAAAGGCATCAAACCAATGCATTAAGTGGAATTTGCGGGCCTTTTGCGGGCTTCTCGCGCAACCCGAATTTCCTAAGTGTATGAAATTACGAAGGAAAATGGTAAGAGTGCGATGCCTCTTCTGGCACCATTACTCTCGATTTATCGCTTAATTTCAACTCCTTTAAGGGATGGTCGGTTTCCGGCCCACCTTTCAGGCTACCCCGACTTCTGCGCTGCCTTGGGCCTTTATGCTCTCGAGCACGATGGCGCCGTGGGAAGCGGAACCTCCCAAAGCGGGGATGCCTGCAAAGGCACGATCGCGGCTTGACCACGCCTCCGCTAGTCTCCAGCATCGGTTGCAAACAGCCACTTGTGGGAGAGAGACGTGAGCGAAGAAGCACAGGGCCAGGACGTGCTGACCGAAGTCGAGGATGGCGTGCTCGTCATCACGATCAACCGCCCGGATGCCAGGAACGCGATGAACAAGGCCGCGGCCGAAGGTATCGCGGCGGCGCTCGACCGGCTCGACGATGAGGACGATCTGCGGGTTGCGATCCTGACCGGTGCGGGCGGTACGTTCTGTTCGGGAATGGACCTCAAAGGCTTCCTGCACGGCGAAAGCCCGATCGTGGAAGGGCGCGGATTTGGCGGGCTGACCCAGAAATCCCCCGCCAAGCCGATCATCGCGGCGGTAGAGGGCTACGCGCTTGCCGGTGGGCTCGAACTGATGATCTCGTGCGATCTGGTGGTGGCCGGCAAGGCCGCGAAATTCGGCATCCCCGAGGCCAAGCGCGGGCTGGTTGCGGCAGGCGGCGGGCTGCTGAAGCTGCCCGAGCAAATCCCGTACAAGGTCGCGATGGAACTGGCGCTGACGGGCGAGATGATCGATGCGGCCCGCGCCTACGAGCTGGGCCTGATCAACCGCGTGGCCGAGGGTTCGGCGATGGACGCGGCGATGGAACTGGCGCGCGCGATCACCGCGAACGGGCCGCTGGCGGTGAAGGTTTCCAAGCAGATCATCGAGGATTCGCGCGGGTGGGACCGGGCGTCGCGGTGGGACGAACAGGCGAAGCTGATGCCGCAGATCTTCATGAGCGAGGACGCGCGCGAAGGCGCGGCCGCCTTTGCCGAAAAGCGCGCGCCCAACTGGAAGGGCAAATAGTGTCGCAGGCAGGCGCCGGCCCGCTCTCGGGCCTGCGGATCGTCGAGTTCGCGGGTATCGGGCCGGGTCCGTTTTGCGGCATGATGCTGGCCGATCACGGCGCGCAGGTGATCCGGGTGGACCGCAAGGGCGCACCGCCGGGGCTGCTGGGGCGCAAGGATGTGCTGGCCCGCGGGCGCAGGTCCATCGCACTCGACCTCAAGAGCGAGGCCGGGATCGCGGTCGCCCGCAAGCTGTGCGCCAGCGTCGATGGCCTGATCGAGGGGTTTCGCCCCGGCGTGATGGAGCGGCTGGGCCTGGGGCCGGACGTGCTGCTGGGCGACAATCCGAAGCTGGTTTACGGCCGCATGACCGGCTGGGGGCAGACCGGCCCCTACGCGCCCTACGCGGGGCACGACATCAACTACATCGCGCTGGCGGGCGCACTCGCGCATTTCGGGCGCGCGGGTGAAAAGCCGACGCCGCCGATCAATCTGGTCGGCGATTTCGGGGGCGGGGGCATGATGCTCGCCTTCGGGATGGTCGCGGCCCTGCTCAACGTGGCGCGCGGCGGTGAGGGCCAGGTCGTCGATGCGGCGATGACGGATGGTACCGCGGTGCTGATGGGCATGGTCCACGGTTGCCGCAACGCAGGCATGTGGAGCGATCAGCAGGGCGCAAACCTGCTCGACACCGGGG
>JAACPW010000031.1 GCA_009995225.1 Sphingomonadales bacterium
GCATCCGACAAGTCTCCGCGACCCATGACTGCTCCTCAAAAAGCAGTCTTGAATCAGAACTCAGGGCAAATGGGAATCTCTTTTGTCAACACGGCCTAAACGACATGGGAGACTTATTGCTGTAATTCAAGCAGTTGTTTAAAGTGTCCCAGCCGGAGACAGAATATGAAAAGGGCTTCCCTCAGTTACACCTGAGGGAAGCCCTTACTCAGCAATACTGATGCCGATGGTTTAGTTACGGTCATATTGTGAGAACTTCTATAAACCTCAGGCGGTTATCTTGAGGTAGTTACAGATTCTCACATACCCCTAACTAGAACGGAATGTCGTCGTCCAGATCGTCATAGCCGCCGCCAGCGCCGCCCGAAGGTCCGCCGCTGAAGTTGCCGCCCGATCCGCCACTCGCGCCGCTGCCCTGATCCCAATTGTTGCCACCACCGGCATTGCCGCCGCCGCCAAAGCCACCCGATCGGCTGCCCATACCGCCGCTGCCGCCGCCCGCGCCCATGCCGCCGCCGCCACCCGCGCCGTCAAGCATAGTGAGCGTGCCGCCGAGGCCCTGAATCACGATTTCAGTGCTGTAACGGTCCTGTCCGTTCTGATCCTGCCACTTGCGGGTCTGGAGCTTGCCCTCGACGAAGACCTTGCTGCCCTTCTTGAGGTAGCGTTCGACCACGCTGACCAGCCCTTCGGAAAAGATCGCGACCGTGTGCCATTCGGTCTTTTCCTTGCGCTCACCGGTGTTCTTGTCCTTCCACTGTTCGGACGTGGCGATCCGCAGGTTCGCAACCTTGCCGCCGTTCTGGAAACTGCGGATTTCCGGGTCCGCGCCCAGATTGCCGATCAGCATGACCTTGTTGAGCGAACCCGCCATCCAAATACCCTTCCCGTCAATGTCTTGATGCCGCCGGCACACGATGGCCTGCGAATCCGAGTCGGGCAATAGTCCAGCTTGGACGCCGGCGCATCAGCGCCTTACGCTTAATCCACCACTCAACGCGTTCAATCAACGCGCCGGGTAGCGCAGTCTTCCCAGAAACCGCGTCAGGCTTGGCATTTCGCGATCCTTGCCGACGATCTGCGCCTTGACCTTCTCGAACTTCATCACGCCATCGATCCGCCGGTCAAGGAAGGCATAGGTGTCGGCCTTACCTTCGCTCTCGTCATTCACGAACACGGCCAGCGTGGCGGAATAGATGCCTGCCAGGATCGCACGCTTGGTGTAATGATTGTAATCGGTGGCACTGTCCCCTGCCAGACGCCACATGATGTCAGCCGATCCCCAGCCCAGTTTCAGCGATCGGCGAACGTTCTGCGGCTGCGCCATCACGGCCAGCGCGCGGCGCACCGCTTCGTCGATATGGGCAACCGCTTCGAGCCGAAAGCCGACCAGTGCGCGGATCCGGTCACGGATTTTCATGGTGGCAAGGCGCTCCCCCGGCCATTCGGCTTCCATTGCCTGATCGACACTGGCGATCCACGCTGCGACCATGTCCATCGGCTTGGCCCCCGCAAAAGCGAGCCGGGCGATGTCGATATCGCATCCCACCATTTCGGCAGCGGCCACCAGCGCGGTTTCATTCCAGCCATCAAAAATGGCAGATGCGGCAATATCGGGCGCGAGCGCGACGCGCAGTTCATCGAGCGTCAGATCGGCAAAATCGGAAGAGTGGGTCATGTCAGAAAGAAGGCCCGTAGTCGCGCTTGGTTCCCGCCTCTTTGCGTTTGGTGTCGGCGTTGGCGAATTCCTGCTCCATCAGCGCATTGCCGTTCATCAAGGCCATGTAATCGCGCGCCGAGCGGCCCGAATTGTCATTATGATCCGGGTCCGCACCCTTTTCGAGCAGCATCCTCACCATCGCGACGTTGCGCGAATGGACTGCGGCAATCAGCGGTGTTTCACCGGTCTGGTCGGAGACATTGACACTCGCCCCGCCCTTGATCAGCGCATCGACGCCTTCGGTAAAGCCCATCGCCGTTGCCAATTGCAGCGGGGTAATACCTTTCTTGTTGCGAATGTTCGGATCGGCACCGCGCTGCAGCAGAAAGCGGATCCACAACGCGTCGCTGCGCGCCACCACGATGTGCAGACCGGTATCGCCGCTGGTGATGTCGCGCGCGTTGACGATCTGCGTCCCCGGCTTGCTGAGCATGTCGGTCGCCTCGTTACCCTCGCGATCCTTGACCGCTTCGAGAAACTTGTAGCCTTCCGACTGGAACTGCGCGACCGCCGGAGCGGTGAGCCCCAGTGCAAGAAGCGGCAGGATGGCACTGGCAATCCTCTCACGAGGCCCTAACTTGCGCACAACATCGACGGCCACGGTTTGATCCTTTCGCATTACCTGTCACACATCTGGTGTGTGGCGGGAGACCGGACAAGACCGAAGTCGCCCCCTGACGTCCCATCATTCTTGGTCAGTTAGCAGAGCATGAACCGCAACAACAACCCTTCCCCCGTCCTTGCCCTGATGATCGCAGGCGCGCTCGCACTGGCCGGATGCGGCGCTGCCCCACCGGCAGAAGAACCGCCGCTGGCCGGAGCTGCAATCGGCGGCGATTTTGCGCTGACCAACAGCAAGGGCGAAACCGTGCGCTGGAACGATTTTGCCGGGAAATACCGGATCGTCTATTTCGGCTATGCCTTTTGTCCCGATGTCTGCCCGACCGACATGCAGCGCGTGGCGCAGGGGCTGAGGGTGATGCAGGAACAAGACCCGGCCAAGGCCGCCCAGATCCAGCCGATCTTCATCACGATCGATCCCGAACGCGACACGCAAGAGGTTGTCGGCGAATTTGCCGCAGCCTTCTCACCCGACATCATCGGCCTGACCGGAACGCCCGAACAGATCGCCGCGACCGCCAAAACCTTCAAGATTTTCTATGCCAAGGGCGAGCCGTTGGAAGGCGGCGGGTATCTGGTCGACCATTCGAACATCGTCTATCTGTTCGGCCCCGAGGGCGAGCCGCTGGCGACACTGCCGGTCGATCAGGGTGCCGATGCCGTCGCAGCGGAACTGGACCGATGGGTGAAGTGAGAGACCGCTTCTGGGAGCTGCCTTTGCGCGCGCTGACCCGGCCCGAATGGGAAGCGTTATGCGACGGCTGCGGCCGGTGCTGCCTGCACAAGATTGAAGATGAGGATAGCGGCGAGATCCTCGACACCAATATCGCCTGCCGGCTGCTCGACACGCGCACCGCCAAGTGCAGCGACTACCGCAACCGCAAGGCCTTCGTCCCCGATTGTTTGCGATTGACCCTCCGGATCGTCGAACAGGTGAGCTGGCTGCCGGCAACCTGTGCCTACCGTCTGCGCGCCGACGATCAGCCGCTTCCGGGCTGGCATTACCTGCTGTCGGGTGACCGTGATGCCGTGCGCCGTGCCGGGGTGTCGGTGGTGGACCGGGTGATCAGCGAAACCGATGCCGGGCCGATGGAACATCACATCGTGCAATGGCCCGCCCCGCGCCACTGGCCGGAGGACAACATCACATGATCGACTGGCTGCACGGCACGGCCAGCAGCCGGGCCCCTGAAACCGACATCGATCTGGGCGGACAGCGTCTGCCGATCGTGCTGAGGCGACTGCACAACGCCCGGCGGCTGACACTGCGGCTTGCGCCCGATGGCAGCGAAGTGCGCATCAGTTTGCCCGCCTGGGCGCAGGCGCGCGAGGCGATAGCCTTTGCCCATGCGCGCAAAAGCTGGCTTGCCGATCAATTGGCCAAGCTTCCCGCCCGCGCCGTGCCAGCGCCGGACGGCGACGTGCGCTATCGCGGCGCAACGCTGAAAGTTGCGTGGGACGCGGGCGCTGCCCGCCGTCCTTGTGTGGACAACGATGCCTTGCGCATCGGCGGGCCGGAGACGGGCCTGGAGGGACGCATTCGCCGCTGGCTCGAAGCCGAGGCCCTGCGCCTCGCCGAAGCGGACATGCACGATTATTGCGCGGCTGCCGGGCTCGACCCCGTACCGATCAGCCTGACCCGCGCCCAACGCCGCTGGGGCTCATGCTCGGACAAAAGCCGCATCCGCATCAATTGGCGGCTGGTCCAGGCGCCCGATTTCGTGCGCCGTTCCGTGGTCGCGCATGAAGTCGCGCATCTCGTTTACTTCGATCACAGTCCCGCATTTCACGCGCTTCTTGCCCGCATCTTCGAAGGCGAGATCGCCGCTGCGGATCGCTGGCTCAAAGATCACGGTCGCGGGCTTTATGTGAGCTTTGGCTGACGCGAAGCATTTGGGAATCGCGCCCGCGCGTCCTATAATGCCCTTATGGCTTCCAAATCACGCTTCAACCCCGTCAACGGCTTCGCCGATCTCTGGAACGAACTTCGCCGCCCGCAGCCCTATCGATGGCCCATTCTGGGGCTTTCCATCCTGCCTGTCGCGGGGATGCTGTACTGGGGAATGAACAGCACATCCTATGGTCAGCCGGAACGGCCCACGATCGAATACATCTCGACGCTGGATGAAGCCCGCACCGATGCCCAGATCGCGGCTGAAAACCGCGCCAATCAGGAAATCAAGGACTTGCGCGCCGCCGAGGAGGCGCGGATCGCCGAAGCCAAACGCGATATTTACAGGGCGCTAGGCGAAGCGGCAGGGATGGATGTCGAGGAGATCGAACGCAAGGCTGCGGCCGAGCGTGCAGCCGAAGAAGCCGCTGCCGCAGAGGCGCGCGCGCCCCTAACCGGCCGCGCCGCCCGGGACACCGTCGAAAGCATCGCGCAATAACCGCCAGCACGCGCCACGGCGACCACGAATGGATGGCCGCAGCTTCGCGGCTGGCCGCACGTGCGCGCCCGCGATCGCGTCCCAACCCCGGCGTTGGTGCATTGGTGGTCGCGCGTGACCGAGTGATCGCGCGCGGCTGGACACAAGCTGGAGGCAGGCCCCATGCAGAGGCCGTGGCGCTGGCCGGTCTTTCCCGAGAGACGCTGACCCAGGCGACGCTTTACGTCACGCTTGAACCTTGTGCGCACCCATCGCAGCGCGGCCCGGCTTGCGCCGATTTGATTGTCGCCGCCCGTCCGGCGCGCGTCGTTATCGGGCAGCACGACCCCGATCCCCGGACCGCTGGCGTGGGTCTTGCGCGTCTGCAAGCCGCCGGGATCGACACCTGCCTGCTGGATGATCCGGCCTCCGCTGCAAGCCTTGCCGGGTTCCTGACCCGCCAGCGCCACAGCCGTCCGTGGGTGACGCTGAAGCTGGCGACCTCGTTGGATGGCTGCATCGCGCTCGGCGATGGTGCCAGCCAGTGGATCACCGGCGAGACCGCGCGTGCGCATGTCCATGCCCAACGCGCGCGTCATGACGCGATCCTGGTGGGCGGCGGAACGTGGCGGGCGGACTCGCCACGGCTCGATGTGCGTTTGCCGGGGCTGGAGGCGCGTTCCCCGAAGCGCGTGGTTCTTACAAGCGGGCAGGCGCCGGCCGCAGATGTCACCGCGATTCCAACGCTCGCTGCCATCGACAGCCTCGACGGGGTGCTTTACCTTTATGTCGAAGGCGGCGCGGTGACGGCGGCGGCCTTTGTCGCGGCCGATCTGATCGACGAGCTGCATCTCTACACGGCCCCGATCCTGATCGGTGACGGCCGCCGCAGCCTGGGTGCGCTGGGTCTTGCCAGCCTCGCCGATGCGCATGGGCGCTGGCACATTACCGAGCGCCGCCAGCTTGGCAGCGATCAATTCAGCGCCTATCTGCGCGTGCGAAACTAAAAAGGGACACCCACCCATGTTCACCGGCATCGTTACCGCCATTGGCACCATCGCCGCCGCCGAACAGCGTGGCGACCTGCGCCTGCGGATCACCGCCCCGCTTGACCCTGCGCGGATCGACATCGGCGCATCGATTGCCTGTTCGGGTGTGTGCCTGACCGTGGTCGAACGCGGCGGCACACCGGGCGATGCCTGGTTCGCGGTCGACCTTTCAGGCGAAAGCGTCAGCCGCACCGTCGCCGGCATGTGGAACGCGGGCGGGCAGCTCAATATCGAACCCAGCTTGCGGCTTGGCGACGAGCTTGGCGGACACATTGTCACTGGCCATGTCGATTCCGTGGGTGAAGTGGTGAAGGTGGCGCAGACGGGCGGCAGCTGGCAGATCGCGATCCGCGCGCGCGCCGATATGGCACCCTTCATCGCGGAGAAGGGCTCGATCACCGTCAATGGTGTCTCACTGACGGTCAACGACGTGCGCGATCGTCCCGACGGCACGTGCGATTTCCTGCTCAACATCATCCCGCATACCGCATCGGTGACAACGCTGGGTCTGCTGACCGAAGGCGACCAGGTAAACCTCGAAATCGATGTGCTGGCGCGCTATCTCAGGCGGATGCAGACCCTCGCCGCATCCCGGTGAGAATGGGCCGGTGAGAATGGGCCGGTGAGAATGGGGCGGTGAGAATGAGGCGGCAATCAGCCGCCCGGATGTGCTGCGCTCAGCCGCAGGAACGGCGCGCGCAATTCTTCGGGGCTTGACGACTCCAGCACGCCGGCCGCGACATCCTGCGCCGACCAGAATTGCGATGGCGCCGTATCATCCAGCATCGCCCAATTCGGAAACAGCCGTTCGTCCATCGCTTCCGTCAAAAGCAGTCGTACATCGGAATGGCGGTCATCCTCCACAATGCGCGCAAACAGCGTGTCGATTGAGTCCGCTGGGCCTTCGATCAGTTGCAGGTAAAGATCATGGCGGCAAACCAGCGCCCCGGTGATCCCGAGCTGCGGGTTGTTGCGCCTTGCGGACGACAGGATGCCAGCCAGCATGGACGTATCGAAGCCGAACGGCTGCGAGCGGTAAATCAGGCGCTTGTCGATTGTTGGCACTCCCGTCATCACTGTGGATTTGATGCTACGACAAACGGAACGCAAGCGATAGCTGTCTGTTATGGTGGCATGGGCAAGGCGTGCGGTTGCCTGCATTACGATCGCCCGCCTCCGTGTCACCGATTGCCCAGCACGGCAATTCAGCCCCCGTCCCTTGCTGATAGTTACCCAGGTCGATAACGCAGGATGGCAGGAAAACAGAAAAGTGGATGACGCATTGAGCAGCACCTTGTGACGACCAAAGCCGAAACACTCAAACCTCTGCTCTGGCAGCCCGATAATCTGGTGCGGGCCATACAAGCCGCTGGCGTGACGCTGTGGTCGTGGAATGTCGAAACCGATGCTCTAGCCATGGATGATCATGCCTATGATCTGTGGGGCATACCGCGGAACACCGAAGTCAGTTTTGAAGATCTTTCGGCCCACATCCATCCCGCCGACCGTGATCGTGTGCGCGCCGCCTTCAATGCGACCCGGGCGATCATCGGGCCGTATGAAATTGATTTTCGCATCATGGTCGGTGACGAGCTGCGATGGATTTCCGGACGTGGTCAGGGCGATGACGAGGGGATCGTTCGCGATCTCATGTTCGGCATCTTTATCGACGTAACGGGACGCAAACAGGCCGAAGAAGGCCGAGAATTGCTCGCTGGCGAGATGAGCCACAGGGTCAAGAACATGCTGGCCATTGCATCAGGCCTGGCCCACATCACCGCACTTTCCACCAAAACCACAAGCCAGATGGCGTCGCAACTGACACGAAGACTGACCGCGCTCGGCCGTGCGCATGATCTTGTTCGACCTGTCCCTGGCCAGACACGGGCGCCGTCCTCGCTCCTTGGCGATCTGTTATCGGTCTTGCTGGCGCCCTATGATGATCTGGGTGCGTTCAGCGGCCGCATTCGCGTCTCGGTGCCGCGCATGCGTGTCGGCGATGCAGCCACCACCATCTTTGCCCTGATCGTGCACGAGCTGGCGACCAATTCCTTGAAATACGGCGCGCTTTCTGTGGATAAGGGCACGCTGGATGTCTCCAGCACGGCGCGCGACGAAGCCGTCACGATTGTATGGACAGAAAGTGGTGGACCCAAGGTCAAGGCGCCCATTCACGAGCCGGGATATGGCACGAAGCTGATCGAGCAAAGCATCATGGACAGTCTTCAGGGTTCCATCGAATATGACTGGGTGGAAACCGGACTTGTTGTCACGATGAAGGTCAATCCCGCGCGCCTCATCCTGTAGCGTGCTGACGCTGCGCCACGTTCCCAGGATCGATCGTCATCGAAGCTCGCAGGCCCGCCCTCCAGCAGCGTCTGGTGGGGCGGGCATGGCCGGACGCTAGTTTGCAACTGCGGAAAGCGCGGCGATGAACTTGGGCAAGTTGCCGGTGGTCAGCCCTGCGATATTGATCCGGCCCGATGCGGCCATATAGATGCCGTGTTCCTCGCGAAGCGTAGCGACCTCCTCCTTCGTGACGGGGAGCATCGCAAACAGGCCGTTTTGCGTGCCCAGCGGCGTCAGGTCGATCCGCCCCGCCGTGCCCGCCTTGGCAAGCGCATCACGCACCTTGCGCATCCGGGCGCGCATTTCGTCAAGTTCAGCCAGCCATTGCTTGGTCATGTCGGGATCGCGCAGGATGATCCGCACCGCCGCGCCGCCGTGATCGGGCGGCATCGACCAGGCCGCACGGGCCAGCGCATTGGCGTTGGAAAAGGCAGTGTCGAGCGTGCTTTGCTCCTTCGCCAACACATAAAAGGCGCCCACCCGGTCACGATACTGCCCGAAGTTCTTGTCGCAACTATAGGCGATGAAGGCTTCGGGCACGGCGGTCAGAACGCTGCGCATTCCGGCGGCGTCTTCCTCAAGCCCCTGGCCAAGGCCCTGATAGGCGGCATCGATGATCGGGAAGGTGCCACTGGCTGCGAAGGCCGCTGCAATCTGCGCCCAATGATCAGCCGTGTAATCGATGCCCGTCGGGTTGTGGCAGCAAGCATGAAGCAGCACGGCCTCAGCATCGCTCGCGCTATTGATCGCAGCCAGCACCGCATCGAGGTTTGCCGTGCCATCGGGGTTGGCGTGATCGAAGGGGGCAAGCTCCATGCCGAGATCAGCGAGGATCTGCGCATGGTTGGGCCAGCTTGGCACACCCATGTGAACGCGGCGCACCCCCGCCTTGGCTGCCAGCGCCAGCGCCAGTCGCACCGCGCCCGTTCCGCCCGGCGTCTGCATCCCTGTGATGCGCCCACCCATCGTGGCATCGCGGCCGAAGATGTACGGCATCAGCGCATTGACGAAGCCCACGTCGCCTTCCGGGCCGAGGTAGGATTTGGAATCCTGCTTATCGACAAGCACCTGTTCCGCCGCCTTGATCGCGGCGAACACAGGCGTCCCACCTTCCTCGGTCCGATAGACGCCGACGCCAAGGTCGATCTTGTCCTCGCGCGCGTCGGCGGCGTGGAGGCGGATTAGAGCGAGAAGGGCGTCGGGCGCCTGCGGGCTGAGTCGGTCAAGCATCATGCCCAGCGCCATGGCGCGCAATGCGCATCATCGCAACCGGGATCGCGCTTTATCGGATTAGAAAGGCGACCACTTCTGTTCCTTCGAGAACTTCATGTAGCCTGCATTGATGCCAAGCCTGAGGCCGGCACCGACCCGGATCGGGATCAGCACCACATCGCCGCGGCGCAGATAGCTGGCTGTCAGGCCCCCGACGAAATAGGCCTGCCCCTCGCCCGCAGGGAAACGTTTGTAGAGTTCTTCGGTGTCAAAAAGGTTGTAGACCAGCACGAAGGTGTTGGCGGCATTGGCGCCGATATCGAACCCCACCGAAGGCCCCGTCCAGTAGACCTGACGTGCGCCTTCAACCCTGTGATGCAAGGTACCCGAGCCATAGCGTGCGCCGACGATAAACGCCCCGCCCGCCTCGCGCCCGACGATATAGCCATTG
The DNA here is from genome assembly GCA_009995225.1 of Sphingomonadales bacterium. Classification (GTDB taxonomy): domain Bacteria; phylum Pseudomonadota; class Alphaproteobacteria; order Sphingomonadales; family Sphingomonadaceae; genus Erythrobacter. The sequence goes on from JAACPW010000031.1 coordinate 9,772, forward strand.
GGCTCGCCCTGTTCCTTGAGCAGATCTTCAATCAGCTTGGCGAGGCCTTCCGCGCCCTTGCCAAACACACCTTCGGCAGCGCCGATCAGATCGTCCTCGCCATAGGTCTGGCCACTGTTTTGTGCGGCGGTGGTGACCGGGGCCACACCTTGATCCGGAACTTCAGCGTTTGGAACGGTCTGAGGCGCCGGATAGGTATCGAATTCGGTGCTGAACGTGCTGTCAGCCGGCGCCGGCTCCACCGGGACGGGCTGCGCCTGCGGTGCCTCCAGATCGCCATCGACGCCGCCGGCGCTGTTTTGCTGCGTATAGGCGGCGTCCGGATCGAAGGTCTCCAGATCCTGCGCGGCGGCGGGCGCGGTTAGCGCAAGCGCCGCGAGCGCACCCATCGCCAACCCCGCGATACGGCGGCCCAGATCAGGGAAACGGGCGTTCTTCATGCTCATCATGCAGCCTTTCGCAGCGGCGTGTCAGCCCTAGATTGTCACGCTGGCAGGAGAATCGGTTCCTGACAGCGGCGCAACTGCTCGTCGCCGGGGCGAATCGGATTTGCGACGAGTCGTGACGGGCTAGGCCTGCGAGGCTGAACGCGTGCCGAACCAGCCGCCCGTCCGCCATGTCCCGTCGCCGGCCAGTGATGATGCCTTTTTTGTGAAAGTCACCTTGCCGCTGATCAAGAGGCCGACTATAGGCGCGCGTTCGCAGCGATGCTGTGTTCCGGAGACGTGGGTGAGTGGCTGAAACCAGTTCCCTGCTAAGGAACCGTACTCTATCCGGGTACCGAGGGTTCGAATCCCTCCGTCTCCGCCAACCTTTTTGTAAGCAATTGATATCTTAAAAAACCCTCCCTTTTGAGGGGCTTGCTGAGATTGATCCGCTACAAAAAGGCGCTACAAATGCGGGTCATGAATCACCTCAGAAAAACCAGTGATGGCACTTGGGAAGTGCGCCTTGTGGTGCCCTTGGAATGCCGCGCCGTGATGGGACGAAACAACCTGACAAAACGGCTGGGGCGGATATCGCCCTCAGAGGCTAATCGGCTGGCAGTGCCTGTGGTGGCAGAATTTCAGGCGCGGATTGCAGAGGCGCGGATATCACCAGCCGAGCGGCAGCGCGCGGCTGAGAGGCAGGACGAAAGCCTCAAGGCGATGATGTCGGACAAGCTGCGCAGATGGGAAAACATCATCGATGTGGCAATGGTGGATGCGGAACAAGCCGCCTTGAGTGCGCCCGCTAAGCCAGTCTCGCTTGCTGCGATGTTTGCTGATTATGCCTCTGAGGCGGGATTAGCGCCTGCTACGGTAAAGCGGTGGAAGCCCTGCATAGATCACCTGATTGCGCATATCGGGCATGACAATGCGGCTAGTGTGACGCCAGCCGACATTCTGTCATGGAAAAACGAGTTGCAAAAAGATCGCAGTCAAGCGACCGTGCGCAATGCCTACCTTGGTTCTGTGAAAGCCACTTTTACTTGGGGCATCGGGAATCTGAGGGTCACGTCAAATCCCGTGGTGGGCATCAAAGTTCGGGTGCCACAAAAGAAGAAAACCCGCTCTCAGGGATTCCTGCCTGATGAGGCGCGCTTGATACTCAAGACCGCTCTGACAGGCGACTACAGCCATTTGAGCGAGCACTACCAGCGCGCCTTTCGCTGGGTGCCTTGGGTTTGCGCATACACGGGTGCCCGAGTTGGCGAGATTACGCAGATGCGCGGAATCGATGTGTTTGAGCGGGACGGGCACTGGGTGATGGATATCACACCTGAGGCAGGCGGGACGAAAACAGGACACGCACGGCTGGTGCCGGTTCACCGGCACCTCATTGAACTTGGTTTCCTCGCTATGGTGGCTGAGGTCGGCGACGGTGCCTTATTCTATAATTCTCGGCTGGCGAGGGGAGGCAGTGCCGCGAATCCACATCACAAGAAAGTTGGTGAGCGCCTTGCCTCATGGGTAAGAGATATCGGGGTCAATGACCCGCGAATCCAACCCAATCACGGCTGGCGGCACTTGTTCACCACGCTGTCGCGCAATGCTAACATCGACCCCGAGGCAAGAGACATCCTCAAAGGTAGTGTGCCACGCACTGAAAGCGAGAAATATGGCGACTATGACCTGTCACCCTTAATCCGCGAATATAACAAGTTCCCAAGATTCAAAGTGGAGTGATTATCCCTTAGCGGTGTCGGATTTGATTTACTGATATCAGATAGTATCCAGCCCCACTTGAGGATACAATAGGGGGGGCTCTTTTGTCTAGGTAGGGGTTTGATTAACTAACTCCTACCCTAAAACTCGCAGGATTCAGCCATTGGGTAGGGGTAGTAGGGGCAGTAGGGGCTCTTTTCAGATTTTATATTATATGCGCACAATGCCAATGTGCTCACAACTTTTGCAAATAACTCCTACCTACCCCTACCCCCCTACCTTTATTATAGAATATATACTTAGAGACATAGAAAACCCACGTTTTCAGCCATTCTTTATGATAATTCGGTAATAGAAATGGGTAGGGGCTGAGTTTCCCCAGCCCCTACCTCATGATCTACCCCTACCCTTTTCCGTATTTCATCAAAGCCATGATGGCATCTGTTTCGGAATCGAATGTAATGCGCAGCCGCCCATAGGGTTCTGACTTATAGAGAAAGAATCGAACTGGCTTTTCACACTCGCGATATAGATCACTCCAACGCGGACTCTGTTCGCGCAAAACGCGCCACTCCCATTTGCCATGTCTATTCTGGGTTAGCCCTTGGTGCCAGCCGCCCTTCATGAGATTAACTCCCGCAAGGTAAGCGGCAACTGAAAACTATCAGCCTCAGGCAAGTCCTTTAGTTCCCAGCGGGTCAAACCCTTCGCGGTGGTCGGCTGGTGGAACGGCAACCAAGGTGCTCTACCCTCAGCAAACCCTTTCATCCGCTTGCCCAAATTATTTGACGCGCAAGCCTTATATCCGTTTTCGCGGCAAAACTCGGCATACAGGGGATAGAGTTCCCCGCCAGTGAAGCGGGTCTTTCCCTTATCAAAACGGTTGCCCGAAAACTGCCTCAGCCAAATCTCTACGCTATCTTGCGCCCGTTCGGACTCATTGATAGCCAGCCACTCAGCGCGGGCGATATCGCAAGATAGGAGTGGCGAGGGCTGGCGGTGATCTACCGAGTGCCAAAGTGCGAGGTAGTCTACGGCATTGACTGTGCCCCAATCGACCACAGGGATACCAGCCGCGATGTTCTCAGGCGATGGCTTAGACTTAACCCGAACCGCAGCGAATCTGCGCATTCCCGTGGTATCCAAAATCTTCTCGCCTAATGTGCCGTTGGCACCGCCAAACAATGTTGTCTTATTTCGGGTAAAACTTGTGATATTTGTATGAAGTAAACGCGCCCTTCGTCTTTCACTAGTTATTGCGTTTTTTACCGCTTCGATATCGGCTTTCTCAGCTTTCTCCATTTCATCGCAGAAGACAACTGGGTAGTTCCAAATATCAAGATTCGACTTATCGGTTATTTGGTGAAAATCACCCTCATAAACCAATTCGGCAATGGGGCTAAAAAACCTTTTCGCGATTTGGGTTTTGCCTCCGCCCTGAGTTCCCGTCAGAACTACCATCAGGTGGTTCTCAGGCTGGTAAGCGGGATCATTGATCAGTTTTCGCTTCACGCACCACATCGTGGTTTGCAGGGCAGCGATGACATATTCGGGCGAATGAGTGGGGTCACTGATCGCTAATGCGAGTGCCTGCCAGTCCGCCTTTCCAGCCAGCGGCTGGGTTATCAGGGCGGTTAATCCTGCCAGCCGCGCATTGCGTTTTGAGCTACACCAGCGGGTGAATGCGTCGGAAATATCACCTTTTGTGAACCGCTTCGGCGGCAACGCCAGCCGATGCACCAGCGAGCGCAATTCAGTCTCCACGCTACTTGCGTTTGGCTCCTCCTCACCAAGCCCTGTGGCTAACATCACCCCTGAGTAATCGACCGTGAGGCTATAGGTCTTGGCAAACAAATCCATGAGGTGCCCGCAATTTTGCGGATAATCACCAAGGGTTGCGACCACTCGCCAATAGTGAGCCGCTGAATCGAAGTCCTTTATATCTACCCCGCGCTTATTCGCCCATTTGCGAAGTGGTCGAAGGTCGGATTCTGGGTCTAGACCCAAAAACAGAGACTTTAGATCAAAGGCTTTATCGCAAAGATTAGTGGATTCGAATGTCTGGGTGATTGCGTCTAGGTCTGATTGAGATATTTGTTTCATAATTCATGTCTTTTCCTTTGGTGTTGATTGCCCATTACCCAAGGGCGGGGTATCCCCAGAGGGATTGCGAATTGCCCATACTAGGGCATTTTCTGCCTGCCTCAGCGTATCGGCTGGTGCTGGTCGAAAGAGGTGGCTGGTGCTCCACTGTGCTGCCAAATCGGCAAGAGTGTGGGGCGTTATCGGGATCATGTGCTTAACGGCATTGAGAGCCGCATAGAGGCAAAAGCGATGCACTCGGCTGCCTTCCTGCCTTGGCAGTTCTTCACGCATCCACGGGCTTACCAGAGGCGAGGATTCCAGCCGTCCAATGATACGCCAACAAGGGGCGGCCGGGGGCGCACCCCGGCTGAGTTCTGATAACTCGGCTGGTGTAAGCGGGCTGGTATCGCTGAGATATGTCGGGACAGGTTTGGGGCGGGCAGGCTGCGAATTTCTAAAGGAAAACGCAGTTTCTAAAGGGCAGTCACCGAACTGAATAAACGGGTCGCTGGCGTCGATGGCATCAAGTCCGCTCTGACTGATGACAGGACGCAATGCCCCAGCCCTTGAAGTGCGGAACGCGTTGAACGGCTCCACTAAGGTAATGGTCTTGTTTTTGCCCGCATCCCAGAACGGATTGCCCGTCCAATCGGCTGGTAGGAATGAAAGCCGCGCTGGGTCTTTTGTCGCTATGTCGATTGCATCGCTGAATACCCGTGAACAAGCGCGCCAGACAGGTAGCCATCTATCGCGCGGCACATCGCAGGGTAGTGGCAAGAGCACGCGGTAACGGTGATGCGATGCGCAATTTGCTGTGGTGGTATAGGCGATATAGGTAAAGCCTGCCTCATCTAACCAATCACAGCGCGCTTGAAATGTCATGTAGCGCGGATCATCAGGCGCGATATCAAAGTCACCAGCAAAGAAACTCAGGTGCCTTACATTGGCATTAGCGCGCCGCCCCTCACACAGCCCGCTAATCATGGCAGGGCAATCTAGTTTGGTATCCCTACGCCGCGATATCTGGGATTGCTCTTGCATGAAGAACCCGAGGTCGCACCAGCCGTCAAGCAAGACGGGGGTAGACGCAGTTGCCCTTGCCGATGTGAATAGCGAGATATGCACAAATCACCTGCCAAGACGGCGTGAGGCAAACCATTCGATTAACTCAGCCTCTACCCAGCCGTGAGCGCGCAAGCCGATCATGTAAGGCTTGGGAAAGTTCGGCTGGTGCCTCAATCGGTGCAAAGTCGAAACTGAAATACTCAGCAAGCGGCAAGCCTGTCTGGTGCTGATAAGAGGCGGGGTATCGGTTAAATCTACGGGGTATGTAATGGTAATCATCTGCTATCCTTTGAGTTGCTGTAACTCTATTTAGCTAAATGGACACCCGCAAAAAGCCCTCGCATTTGAGGGCATGATCTGATTCACTCGCCGCACTGGACGGAGAGTTTCGATGCACCCACGCAGTCTGTTTTCTCT
>JAACPW010000006.1 GCA_009995225.1 Sphingomonadales bacterium
AAGCGGCCAATCCCACCCTTCAAGTAGCGTCTCTCGCGGCAATCCCCGCAACCAAGCCAATCACAGCGCAAAAACCACGGTTGTTGCGGGTGTCCAGCTGGGCCGCGACCACAGCGAAGTTCCCTGAAGCGCAGGACGGTGTCTATCGCGATTGGCTGGCAAGCCGCGTGCAGCGCCTGATTACGCCTACCTTTCCGGTTCTCTTGCTGTGGGCGGCGCTCGCTGTGGTGATGACGCAGGTCGGCCTGCCGCGTGAACAGATCCGCATGGCGACCGAGGCGGCATTGATTCCGGTGTGGTTCCTGGCGGTCTATCTGCTGGTCACGGCGTTCACTCCGCTGGCCCACCGCGCCTGGCAACGTTGGGGCTGGCTGAGTTTCGCGGTGTTCATTCCACTGGCGATGCTCACCGACTGGCTGACGTTCAGCGCGGGAATCCCTTGGGTCAATTTCAGCAATTTCCTCTGGGTGTTTCTTGGCATCCACCAGTTGGGCTTTGCCTGGCGCGCCGGGCGTTTTGCACACCCCCTGTTTGCGTGGGGCTGGTTCGCCGTGTCGCTCGCAATCCTTGTCGCGATCACGGTCAATGGCTTTTATCCGGTGGCAATGGTGTCTGCACCAGGCGGCTTTTCCAATTCGCTGCCGCCGACATTGGCACTGTTCGCCTTGGGCGCGGCGCAGGTGGGTCTGGTGCTGGCGCTGGAACCGGCAGGGCGGCGGATGCTCGATCATGCCGGGGTGTGGACGGCGACCGTGCTGATGAATGGGATGATCATGACGGTGTTCCTGTGGCACCTCACCGCCTTTGTGCTGGTGATGACCGTGGCATGGCTGGGTTTTGGCGGGGTGGGCCTCGATACGGTGCCCGGCACAGCCGGATGGTGGGCCACACGGCCGCTGTGGATCGCAATCTACGTGCTTGCGCTGTTGCCGCTGATCGCGCTGTTCGCCCGGCATGAACGCAGCTTCGGCCCGATCCGCGGCGGGCGCACCGTGCCGCGTCTGCGCGCGGTGCTGGGCGTGGTCGCGATCTGCGCAGGCCTGGGGGCGACGGCGGGGCTGACCATCGCCAGCCCCGACAGCGTATCAGGCATCCGCTGGTGGATTGTCGCCCTGCCATTGGTGGGGGCGGCGCTAATGGGCTTTGGCCCGGTTTACCGACCGCGCAATCGCCCCGCTGCGCACGACATCGGCTAGGCCGCTCCGGTTAGCAGATAATCCCGCGTGATCGGCAGAGCGTGGCGGTTGCGCACGTACTGGACCTGGTAATTGCCCATGCCCCCGTTTTCAAAGACGGTGGCGGCGCCGGCAAGATAGAACGTCCACATCCGGAAGAACCGTTCATCATGCAACGCGATGATTGCCTCGCGGTGGGCCAGGCAGTTGTCGTACCAGGCATGGATGGTCTTGGCGTAGTGCAGTCGCAGCGTCTCGATATCGGCGGCAATCAGGCGCACCTTCTCCGACGCCGCCAGTGTTTCGGACAGTGCGGGAATGTAGCCGCCGGGGAAAACATATTTGCGGGTAAAGGCATCCGTCGTGCCCGGCCCCCCCAGGCGGCCAATGGTGTGAAGCAGCATCACGCCGTCGTCCGCCAGCATGGTGGCGCAAGCCTGAAAGAAGGTGTCGAACTGCGCGCGCCCGACATGTTCGAACATCCCGACCGAGACGATCCGGTCAAACCGCCGGCCGCTTGCGGCGGTATCACGGTAATCTTCGAGCAGTATCGTGACCTTGTCCGCGACGCCTGCCGCGCGCACGCGTTCACGGGCAAGGGTGGCCTGTTCTTCAGACAAGGTAATGCCGGTGACGTTCACGTGATGCTCGCGGGCCAGGTGGATCGCCATCCCGCCCCAGCCGCAACCAATATCCAGCACTGCCTGTCCGGGCGACAGCACCAGCTTCTTGGCAATATGCGCCAGCTTTGCGCGTTGCGCCTCGCCCAGCGTCATGTCGTCCTGAGGCCAATAGGCGCAGGAATACTGCCAGTGTTCGGCATCCAGCATCAGCGCATAAAGATCATTGCCGATGTCATAATGGTGGGCGACGTTACGCTTGGATCCCACCCGGTTGTTAATCTGTTCGGCGGCGAATATGGCGCGATTGAACAGATTTTTCAGCGCGGCCGGGGGGTGAATGTCGCCGCCCCTGTCCCACGCATTATTGGCGCGCAGCAGGCTGACAAGGCCCATGACGTCGCCATCCTCGATCAACAGGCGTCCGTCGATGAAGGCTTCCGCCGCGCCCAGCCGAATGTCGAGCAGGATATCGCGTGGCACACGGTCATCGGTAAAGCGCAGCACGATTTCGGGAAAGTCGGGGGCCGAGGCGCCGAAAGTGCTGACCCTGCCATCCGCAAAGACAACGCCAAGACGTCCCTGTTTGACAGCGCGCGACATTAACCGGTCAAAGAGAAGCTTGCTCATAAGGCTCCGTTCGTGGTTCAGTATGATAGAATTACCGCAAAAAATCATGTTCGCAATATCGTGTCGGCACCAGGAAAGACGGCATCATGACAGAGGCGAAAACGACAATTACTGACAGGCGTGCAGAGGATTTCATCGCCAGTGTCGAGCCGCCTGCCAAGCGCGCGGATGCGCTGGTGCTGGATGCCATGTTCCGTCGGGTCACGGGCGCGCAGCCGCGCATGTGTGGGCCGAGCATGATCGGATACGGCGATTATCGCACAACCTATGCCAGTGGCCGCGATGTTCACTGGATGCGCGCCGGCTTCAGTCCGAGGAAAGCCAGGCACACGCACTATCTGATGGGCGGTTACTGCGATGATATCATGGCCGCAGATCGCACAGGGGCGTTGGCGCGGCTGGGCAAGCATACCGTTGGCAAGGGCTGCCTTTACATCAACAAGCTGGCCGATATCGACCTCGCAGCGCTGGAGGACATCATCGTCGTCGATTGGCAGACGATGCAACGGCTGTTTCCCGAAAGCTAGATGCCCGCATACCACTGGTAGCCGGCGACGTCCTCCCAGAACCCGCCCTTGCCCTGGCCGATCTGGTCGAAGCTGGCGACCGCCTCGATCGCCTTGACGTATTTGGCGTGCTTGTAGCCCAATTGCCGTTCAATCCGCATCCTGAGCGGCGCGCCGTTCTTTTCGGGCAGGGGCTCGCCATTCAGGCTATGGGCGATGATGGTCTGTGGGTGATAGGCGTCGACCATGTCGATGCTTTCGTAATAGTCGCGCTCGTACAGCACGTCGGCGCAGCGAAAGACGAGGAAGTTCGCGCTGTCCCGCACCCGTGCCGCATCGAGCAGCTCGGAAAGCTGCGGCCCCTGCCATTCGCCGATCGCGCTCCAGCCCTCCACGCAATCATGACGGGTGATCTGGGTGCGCTGCGGCAGGGCGCGCAGGTCGGCCAAGGTGAGGCGCAAAGGCCGTTCCACCAGCCCACGCACTTCGAGCTGCCAATCGGGAAAACCCTTGGCAAGCTGGTCCTGGTAGAACGGGTCTTCCACTGTGACCGACCCATTGCCGCGGAAGGTGGGCGAGCGTTCGGCGCGTGTATATTCAGGCGCCAGGCCCTGCTTGCCCGCCAGCGCACGGTGAACGGCACGGTGACCGTCCTGCGCGGCCTTGAACAAGCTGTTGGGAGTCTCGCTCTCGTTGATCTTGGAACACGCTGTGACCCCCATGGCCGCGATCCCGGCAAGCAACGAACGGCGCGGCAGATCAACCATGAGCGGGCGTTCCTTCTTCTGCCGGAAGAGTGGCGGGGGAGGGGGCGGGCGCCGCATCGGCACGCTTGCCGCCGGTAAACATCCCGGCGATCAGGCGCCAGTCGATCAACGCCAGCACGATATGGATCACGAAGAAACCGAAGATCGCCCACGACGCGATGAAGTGGAGCGAGCGGGCACTTTGCCGCCCCCCCAGCACTTCGAGCAGCCACGGCGCCGCGGCCTGGATGCCCGGGCTGATCGCGAGGCCCGTGAACACCATCAGCGGCAACAGCACGCCGAACACCATGCCGTAGAGAATGCGCTGCACAAGGTTATAACCCTTCCCCGCGCCGCTGCCCGAATGGGACTTGAGCGACGCGATCACGGCGCTTGGCGTCCAATCACGCGGCGTTGTGGTCAGATCACGGCGGAAATGCCCGTTGACCAGCATCGCGACCCAGATGAAGAGCAATCCCACACCAAAGGGCCAGGCGGCGGTGATATGCCATTCGCGCGCAAGGGCGAGGCTGTAATATTGCGGGATCGTCGCCCAGCTGGGGAACCGGATGACGCTCAGCCAGGCATCCTTGGGATCAAAGCCGTAATCGCCCCAATAAAGATAGCGGTGGGCATTCGAGATGTTGAGCCCCGACATGAACAGCACGATGATCGCCACGGCATTGACCCAGTGCCAAAGCCGGGTTGAAAGTGCGTGTCTTGTCATGCGGTTGCCCCCTGCACTGATGGTTGCGCCTGTTCGCGTGCGAGCCAGATCACGTCACGCGGCTGGTCCAGCAGATGCTGCCCGCTATCAATGAACAGGCTTTGCCCACTGGAGAGCACTCCGCTGGCGAGGAACAGCGCGGCACCGGCAATCTCGTCAGCGCCAGTCTTGCGCCCCAGCAGGTTGAGGCGGTGCGAAATCTCCGTCTCCTCTTCGCGCTGATCGTGGCTCGCCAGCACGGCGCCCGGCGCAAGGCCGTAGACCCGCACGCCGGACTGGCTGTGTCCTTTCGCCAGCATCCCGATGGTGGAGGCCAGCGCGTGCTTGGACATGGTGTAGCTGAAGAAATCGGGATTTGTGTTTTCGATCTTCATGTCGGTGACATGGATCACGCAGCGCACCGCGGGGCTTGTCGCATGCGCGATGAAACCCTGGGAAAGGCGGGCCGGAGCAAGGGCATTGATCTGCATCGCCTGTCTGTTCGTCGCCGGGTCGAGTTCGGTTACACCATCATAATCGAACACCGAGGCCGAGTTCACCAGACAGCGCCAATCGGGAAGGCGCACAGCGAGCCGGGTGATCGCGGCCACGGCTGCGTCATCATCGTTGAGGTCGAAGGCGATCGTCTCGGCTGACGGCAGCGTTTCAGCAAGAGCGTGAGCGGCGGTTCCGGAAGAGCGGTAATGGATCACGACATGCCACCCGGCGCTGGCAAAACGACGAACGATTGCCGCGCCGATTCGGGTGGCCCCGCCGGTTACGAGAACTGCAGGAAGGGTCATGCACGAACATCTGGGATTAAGGACATGATCGAGAGCTAACAGGGCAGAGCCTGCGCTTCAATCGACGAGCGGCAAAGGCGACCACTTAGACCTCGGGCAAACAAAAAAGAACGCCGCTGGCAACGTGGCCAGCGGCGTTCCAGGTTTCATACAGAGAGGGGGCGCTTAGCGGCAGCGCGCATCCCCACGGTCAACTTCGCGGCCCAGAAGGCCCCCGGCCAGACCACCCAGAACGGTGCCAACCGTGCGGTCACCGCGGGTGTCGACCGTGCGGCCGAGCAACGCGCCGCCCACTGCGCCGATCACTAGGCCGGTGGTCCCGTTGTCGCGCTTGCAATGGTAGCGGCCATCATCGCCGCGCCACACGCGATCATTGCGCGAAAGGCGGCGGCCATTGTTGTAGTCCCGGCCGCGCTTGCGATCACGGTCGCGGTAACGACGGCGATCGCGGCGGTCCCGCCAATCGTCATCGTCATAGGCGGCAACATAATTCAAAGGTGCGGCGCCGTCGTTGAAGCCGGCGAAGAGCGTCGCGGGAGCAGCGGGCAATTCCGCCGCCTGCACGGGAGCAGCAAAGATAGCCATCGATCCAGCGGCGGCGAGGAGGGCGAGGTTTCTCATGTCGTTTGTCCTTGTAGCGGCCCCTCGGTGGAGCGACCTCCTTTTCGTTCAGATTACTGGAACGCAGGATGAATAACTTGATCAGGAAACCGGCAGATTTGTTCATTTTAACCATAGTTACGATGAACTGTGGCTCACTTGCGCTTAACTGCAGCCTTGGCGCGCAATTCCGGACTGAGCGGGGCGAGGTTCGCTAAGGCGGCGAGCTCTTCCAGCGTGGCCTTGCCAGCCACCAAGGCCTGAAAGACGCGCGCGACGCTCCATTCCGCAGCGCCGATCGCCACGCGCTCCAGCGAATCGCCCGCTGTGACATCGCCGCTTTCGATCACGCGGAAATACCACCCACAACGGCCTGTGCTGACGATCCGGGCAACCATGCCCTTGTGACCGAAGCGATGGTCGATCTTCCAGCACGGCTGGCGCGGCTGGCTGACCTCGATCAGTGATGTGCCAAGCCGGAAGCGGTCGCCGATGTGAACCATGTCTTCGGTGAGGCCAGCCACGGCAAGGTTTGATCCGAATCCACCGGGCTCGTCCAATGCGGCATGATTACCGATCTGGCCACGCCACCAGGCATGATGATCAAGCGGATAAAGGTGCAGCGCCATTTCGGCGCCGCCGTGTACGCTGCGGTCGGCCTGCTCGTCGGGCGCTAGGCCATCCGGCAGCACTTGCACCGCGCCTTCACGCGGGCGCTTGGAAATGGCGCTCAGTTCCGCGCCGTTGAAGGGGCGGGCGGTGCCGGTGCAGATCGCTTCGACAATGTGCTTCATGGCTTTTTCACCGTGAGATCGATCCAGTCGCGCTGGGTGCCGTCGCTTGCCTTGCCAGCGTAGGTTTGTTGCGCTTCGACCACAAAGCCCGTGCTTTCGTAAGCCGCGATCAGCCATTCAGGTGGTGGAAAATTGTGCAGGCGCCCCAGCAGATCGCGGCCCTCGGCGGCACCCAGTTTGAAACTGGCGAAGTGCCAGCCACCAGGCATCAGCGCGCGACGAATACGCATGAGCACATCGGGCAGAGCGGCGCGGGGACAGTGGAGCAGGCTCGCGTGCGCCCAGACCCCCGAATAGGCGGCGTCAGCCTCAAGTTCATGGAAAGCCATGACCCGCGCACCCAACGCGAAGGCTTGATTGGCGCGCTTCACGAGCGCGGGTGTCGCGTCGGTCGCATCGACAGCAAAGCCGCGCTCCCTGATCCGCGCCGCATCACGCCCGCCGCCGCAGCCCAGCTCCAACACCCGGCTTGCGGGAGGCAGGCGGTCAAGAAAGCCTTCAAGCTGGTGGCTGCAATGCTCGCCCGAATGAAATACCCAATGCGGCGCACGGGCCTGATAGAACGCGATCGTGTCAGGATCGGTGCTCACGCGCCCAGTTCTGCCGCCTCGCGGTCGCGTTGGGCGCGGGACTTCTTTTCAGCGGCGGTTTTCAACTGCCCGCACGCCGCATCAATATCGCGCCCGCGAGGCGTGCGGACCGGCGCGGAGAAGCCGCCTTGAAACACAATGGCGGAAAAGGAACGGATGCGGTCCGGCGCCGAACATTCATAGCCCGCGCCGGGCCACGGATTGAACGGGATCAGGTTGACCTTGGCAGGCAGATTGAACTGCCGCAGCAGCCGGACAAGCTCACGCGCGTCATCGTCGCTGTCGTTCTTGTCCTTGATCATCACGTATTCGAATGTGATCCGCCGCGCGTTCCCGGCACCGGGATAGTCGGCGCAGGCCTGCAACAGGTCTTCGATCCCGTATTTCTTGTTAAGCGGCACCAATTCGTCGCGCACTTCCTTGCGCACGCCGTGCAGCGAGACGGCGAGGTTCACCCCGATCTCCTCGCCGCAGCGCTCCATCATCGGGATGACGCCGCTGGTGGACAGTGTAATGCGGCGCTTCGATAGCGCGAGGCCGTCGCCATCCATCACCAGTTTCAGCGCATCGCGTACATGGTCGAAATTATACAGCGGCTCGCCCATGCCCATCATCACGATGTTGGTCAGCAGGCGGCCATCGGCGGTGTAGTGACCCGCCTCGTCATCCTCGTCGATAAGGTCGGCGTCGCTGATCATGGTGCCTTTGGGCCACTCGCCCAGCGCATCGCGCGCAAGCATCACCTGCCCGACGATCTCGCCCGGCGTGAGGTTGCGCACCAGCCGCATTGTGCCGGTGTGGCAGAACGAGCAGGTGAGCGTGCAGCCCACCTGCGACGAAACGCACAGCGTTCCGCGCGTTTCATCGGGGATGAACACCATCTCGAAATCGTGACCATCGGCGGTGCGCAGCAACCACTTGCGGGTGCCGTCGACCGAATGCTGGGCTTCGACCACATCGGGCCGACCGATTACAAAACGTTCCGCCAGCCACGGGCGCATCGCCTTGGCAATATCGGTCATCGAATCGAAATCGGTGACGCCGCGATGGTAGAGCCAGTGAAACACCTGCTTGGCGCGGAGCTTGGCGGCCTTGTCGTCCAGGCCAGCCTCGGCAAACAGCTCGCGGATGCGGGGGCGGGGGAGGCCGATGAGGTCGATACGGCCATCGCCACGCGGCGTGATGTCGCGCGAAGCGGGGACCGGGTCAACCAGGCCCGGGATCGTCATGAGTGCGGTGTCTGCCATGGAGGCTGCGCGTATAGTCGCGAATGCGCCGTTTGACCAGTCAGCGGCTTTGCGCGCACCCAACGGTTGCCGCATCGATGGCAGTGGCCGCGCCGCTGAGGATATAGCGATCGGTGAAAGCGCCGCCCTTGGTGCTGCGGGCCGAAACGCTCATCCGGGCAGCAGAGCGCAAGGCTGCGATGATCGCCGCATCGTCGCGTGCGTCTTTGGTCCAGGCATTGCGCCCTTTGGCCACCAGATCGAACCGCTGGTTGCCCACCACCAGCCGCGCAGGCCGGGTTTCGGCCACATCGCGCGACAACACCCAATGCACGGCGCCGCGCACCTTGCGGTCCGGCCAGTTCGACACCGTGGCATAGGCCGGGGCAGGCGGCGTGCCTTGCGCCTTGGCAATGGCATAGCAGCGAAGCGGGCGCGCGTCCTTGAAGGCGGCCCAGCCATCATAGACGCCCAGACTTTCCCGCGCGGCCAGCGGCCCTGCGATCATCAGCACGGCAAGCACACCGAGTCTAAGCATAGGCAATCGCCAGCACTTCCCATTCGCGCGTTCCCGAAGGCAGACTGACCGTGCGCAGATCGCCCACCTGCGCCCCGCGAAGCGCGCGGGCCAGCGGCGAGTGCCAGCCGATCCGGCCTTCGCTCGCTTCCTGTTCGTCATCGCCTACCAGCTGGATCGTCTGCCGGGTGTCATCCTCGTCCGCGATGGTGACGGTCGCCCCGAAGAACACGCGGCTCTGGTCGATCTGGGCGGCCGGATCGACCACGCGGAGCGCCTTCATCCGCTTGATCAGATGCGCCAATTCGCGGTCGATCTCGCGCATTTTCTTGCGGCCATAGATATAGTCGCCGTTCTCTGATCTATCACCATTGCCCGCCGCCCAGCTGACGATCTCGACGATCGCCGGGCGTTCGTTCTCGAGCAGGTGGTCGTAGCGCGCCTTCAAACCCGCCATGCCCGCTGGCGTGATCGGCGGCCCCTGCGGTGTCATCGCAGATAGCCTAGCGCAGGAACACGTCGACCGGGCGCGGCAGGCCCGCCTGATCGGGGTACATGTGCGAATAGGTCACCGCATTGCCGATCACGCGCATGATGTAATAGCGCGTCTCGAAATTGGCGGGGATCTTCTCGACCCAGGTGACCCAGTCGATCGCGCCCGTGCGGGGATCGCCATTGAGACGCAGCCACTGGTTCACACGTCCCGGCCCGGCATTGTAGGCGCCCACCGCGAGCGGATAGGCCCCGCCGTAATAGCTCATCATCCGCGCGAAATAAGCGTCACCCAGTTGGATGTTGTAGGTGGGCGACCCGATCAGGTCGGCGGAAAGATACTGTACGCCCAATTTGCCTGCCTGCTCGCGCGCGGTGCCCGGCATGAGCTGCATCATCCCGCGCGCTCCGGCGTGGGACACGCGCGTCCGGTCAAATTCGCTTTCCTGGCGACCGATCGCGTGGACCATGACCCAATCATTCACCACCGAGGGGGTCGGGACCACGGGGAAGCCCACGCGTTCAAGGCCTGACAATCCATTCTCGCCCGCCTTCATGCCCAGCACCACGGCCATTTCGTCAAGCCCGACTTCATTGGCGAGCATGGCGGCCATCAGCATTTCGGTGGGCGTATCGGCCTCGTCACCCAAGGCTTCGAAGAAGCGGCGTTCGGTCCGCCAGTCGCGGCGGTTGACGGCAAGGGCGCGGATGGCCTTGACCAGTGGGCGCGCCTCGAATTCGGCGCGCACTGACGGCTCCATTGCGGGCTGGGGCAGGCCAGCAAAGCCCGGCATGGAGCGGCCCATCGCTGATAACGCCAACTGACCGTAATAATAATCGGGCCAGCGCGCCGCCATTTCGAAATAGCGTGTGGCCTCGGCCGCGTTGCCCGCCTGCCGCGCTGCGCGGCCGGCCCAGAAATAGCCTTTGGACTTGGTCAGCGGTGTGCGCGCAGCATCGCCGTATCGCTGGAACAGCGGCGCGGCAGCCATCCCGTCGCCCATGTCCCACAGCGCCTTGGTCCCGCCAAGCCACATCAGGTCGGTATAACGGTCGCGCAAGGTGAAGCTGGTGAGCGAAACGTCGGTTCCCGGCGCGAACAGATCATCGGTGCGGGCCGCAATCCGCGCCGCATCGCGCGCGCCGACACTGGTGGCGAAGCCGAGCAACTCTCCGACGAAGGTTTCCGCGTCGAGCGCGGGGCGGATGAAGGTGGGGCGATTGGTGAAAGCCTGCACAGCCTCGCTTGTCTGGCCGCTGGCGCGCAGATGCTTCACTAGATTGAACACATAACCTGGATCGGCCTGCGCTGTGGCAGGCACGGCAAGGCCGGAAAACTCGGGCCGCGCACCGCGCAGCAGCGACAGCCGGGCCATCGCCATCGGACGGTCGATCTCGGCCAGGTTGATAAGCTGGCGCGAGGCGGCATCGGCCTTGCCCTGCCATAGCAGCGCGTCCATGCGCACGGCGTGATCATCGGGTGTGAACTGCGCGCCATAAAGGCCGGAGATATATAGCTCGACCGGATCGCTCATCTGCCCGCCGCGCCAGGCCTTTCGTGCCTCGGTAAGTGCTTCGGGACGTTGCGCCCCGGCAAGTGCGAGCGCATAGCGCGCCCGCGCCGGGTTGGTGAGCGGGGGATTGGCATCGAAATAGCCCAGCAGATCGGCCTGCGGCGGCGATTCGTTTTCCAGCGCGGCTTCGGCCCGCAGACGCAGGATCTCAACGCGCGGAAAACTGGGGTAGGCCATCACAAAGCCGGCGTAATCGGCAAAGCTTTGCGTGCGGCTGGCTTGCAACACCTCCCAACGGCCGATGGCAGCGTCGATCGAGCCTGGTTGGCGGGCGACAAGATTGCCGCCGCCGGAAAAATCCTGCGCAGCAGCCGGCAACGGAAACAGCCCTGCGGCGATCAACCCGAATGCAGCACATATCCGTGACGAGAACAAAGAATAGCGGACCATGCTGGACATAGTGCCAATCGGCTCCTTATCAGGCGGTGAACGAAGAGGGCGAGGGATCTCGCTCATGCAACATTATCTAATGATGAAGGCAGGACAAAGGCAATGTTCAGCGGTTCGATACCCGCTCTGGTGACTCCTTTCCGGGCCGGGACGTTTGACGAGGCGGCCTTTCGGCGGCTGGTCGACTGGCAAATCGAAAACGGCAGCGCCGCGCTGGTGCCCTGCGGGACAACGGGGGAGGCCTCGACGTTGTCCAATGCCGAGCATCACCGCGTGATCGAGGTTTGCATTGAGCAGGCGGCTGGCCGTGTGCCGGTGATCGCGGGCTGCGGATCGAACGACACCCGCAATGCCGCGCTACACATGAATTTCGCCAAGAAGGCGGGCGCTGCGGCGGGATTATGTGTTGCGCCTTATTACAACCGTCCCAGCCAGCGCGGGTTGATCGCGCATTTCAGCTATCTGGCGGAAAACTGCGACCTCCCGATTGTGCTGTACAACGTGCCCGCCCGCACGGTGACCGACATTCTTGATGACACGGTGGTGGAGCTTGTCCGGCAATACCCCGAGCGGATCATCGCGATCAAGGATGCCAGCGGCGACCTGAGCCGCGTTGCCGATCACCGCATGGGCATCGGGCGCGAGTTTTGCCAGCTTTCGGGCAATGACGAATTGTGGCTCCCCCACGCGGCGGCAGGCGGGCGCGGGTGCATTTCGGTCACCGCCAACGTCGCGCCCAAATTGTGCGCCGAATTCCACGCGGCGATTGCGGCGAACGAATTGAAGAAGGCGCGCGAACTGAACGACCGCCTGTTCCCGCTGCATTATGCGATGTTCTCCGATGCGTCGCCCGCGCCCGTGAAATATGCACTGAGCCGAGTGCACGATTGGATCGAGCCCGAAGTGCGGCTGCCGCTGGTTGAATGCGCGGATGAAGCCCGCCGTGCCGTGGACGAGGCACTGGTGCTGGCGGGCGTGCTGCCTTCCTAGACCACCTCGTCCTCGTCGAGCAGGCGCTCGGCAAAGCCTTCCGGTTCGCTCGCCAGAATAGCGTCGTTGATGCTTTCGATCTGCGCGCCGACCCTTTCGGGGTGGGCGATTTCGGCAATGTGGAACAGCGCGTCGCCCTGATGCACGACTGGCAGGGTCGCATGACCGATGATGATACCATCGACCGGACTGACCATTTCCTGCGCGTCCTCTCCAAACAACCCCGATACGCAGGCGAGCAGATCGCCCTTGCGCACCGGCGCGCCGGATTCGCGCACCGCCTGCATCACGCCCCCGCGCGGCGATCGGACCCAGACCGAGCGGTTGGCCCGTGCCGGGATGCCCACATTGGCCAACCCGTCATCGGCCTCGATCATGCCGATATGGCCCAGAACACGGGCCACGCCAGCCACGCCGGTCTCAATCGAAAGACGGTCAAACCGCAGTGCCTCACCTGCTTCCAGCAACAGCATTTCCACGCCGGTCTGATGCGCCAGATCACGCAAGGATCCCTCACGCAGCGGGCTTTCGATGATGACGGGCGCGCCAAAGGCCATTGCCAGTTCGGTCAGGCGCTTGTTGCCGGCAGCGATCCGGATTTGTGGCAGATTATACCTGTGGATCGCCGCCGAATGGATATCGATCCCCAACTGACAGCGACCCACCACCTCGCGGTAGAAGATATTGGCGATCTGCCCGGCGAGCGATCCCCCTGAACTGCCCGGAAAGCTGCGGTTGAGATCGCGGCGGTCGGGCAAATAGCGGGAGCGGTTGAGAAAGCCGAAGATGTTGGCGACCGGCACCAACAGCACCGTGCCGCTCAGGTTTTCAGGCCGCAACACCTGTGCAAGCCTTTGAATCACGGCCGTGCCGATGATCTCGTCCCCGTGGATCGCGGCGCTCACGAACACCGCGGGACCGGGCTTGGCCCCGTGCAGCACGCGCACCGCCAGCGACGATGCCATGCCGGTCGCCATCGTGGTAATCTGGAAGGTGACGTCTTGCGCGGCGCCGGGCGCAACGCTGACTCCGGCAATGTCGAATGATGCGGCTGTGTCCATGATCCCTGCGTGTTTCCCCGGTGCCTCCCACCACGGCGTAACCCGCTCGCGGGTAAAGCGCAAAGGCGCGCTATGCTTTCCCCCTCGCTTTTTACGGCGCCCATCCCTACATCGCGCGTCCCATGGCACGCCCCAAACCCGTTACGTTCGACAAGCTCAAGATCGTCGCCGAAAACCGCCGCGCGCGGTTCGACTATTATATCGAGGACAAGTTCGAAGCCGGCCTGGCGCTGCAAGGCACCGAGGTGAAAGCCCTACGTGCTGGCGAAGCGAGCATTGCGGAATCCTATGCCGAGGTGAAGGACGGGCAGGTCTGGCTGATCAACGCCAACATCCCCGAATACAGCCACGGCAACCGGTTGAACCATGAACCGCGTCGCCCGCGCAAGCTGCTGCTGCACGAACGCGAGATTGAAAAGTTCGTCGGTGCGGTCGAACGCAAGGGCATGACGCTGGTGCCGCTGATGGTCTATTTCAACAGCACCGGCCGGGCGAAGGTGGAGCTCGCGCTCGCGAAGGGCAAGCAGAACCACGACAAGCGCGCCACGACCAAGGACCGCGACTGGAAACGCGACAAGGCGCGGTTGATGCGCGATCGCGGCTAAGCTGCACGTCGCAAAAATTTTCGGAGGGGCTGATTCACCTACTGGTCAGTCTTGCCGTGCTACCCATATGCCGATTGTCATGATGGTTGATCTGGTCTTTTGTGCGCACATCGCTTCCACGCGCTTTGGCGTGCAAGCATGATCGTCCCGCCACCTGACAAGCCCACGGTCGGCGCACGATCCAAGACATGGGCGATGGATTTTATTCGCAAGAACACGCCGACACGCGAGGCGATGGCTGCGAACAAGTATCTCGCACCGATCGCGCACCGTTTCCTCTCACCCGAATTGTGGCGCTTTACCCGCCGGTCAGTGCCGCGTGGCGTGGCGCTGGGGCTGTTTGCTGCATTCATCATTCCCGTCGGCCAGATTTTCCTCGCAGCTTTCCTGGCGCTGCCATCACGCGCCAATGTTCCCCTGGCCGCGCTCGTCACGTTTGTGACCAATCCCTTCACATTGCCGTTCTGGCTGGTGGCAGCCAACAAGGTCGGCAATTTCACGCTGAGGCTGGATGTGGCGGGGCCCGCGCTCGCCAATGCCAAGGCTCAGGCGGGCGCGTGGGATATGGTCGTCGATTTTTTCCAGATGGCCGGCGCCACTGCTTTTGGGTTTCTGGTGCTTGCCGTGGTCGCTCCGTCGATTGGTTATCTGGTGGCAGGATGGGTCTGGCGCGCTGTAGTGTCCCGCAAGCGCGCCAGACGGTTGAAAGCCATGGAAGGGCGGCTCGACCAGCGGCTCGGCTCGCAGTAGGGAGCGTCTTTGGTCGCGGTCCGCCGCGATGCCCTTATTCCACAGGAGCCAGACCGCTTGTCCCGCCGCACCGGCACTGATTCGAACGCTCCGATAACCCCCGACAGCGTCGGCGCGCCAACAGACGCGACCGAAGCCAAGCTTGCGCTGATCCTCGGCGGTGGGCTGATTGCCAGCGCTTTCGTGCTGTTTCTCGCCAGTGGCAGCGCGATCGTTGCCTTGGCCTTCATCCTTGCATCGGGCGTTCTGCTGGGCGGGGTGTTTCTGATTGACCGGATGCGCAGCGCGCCAGCCAGTGATGGCGTGAGCGCACCGGACTGGAGCGTTACGGTCACCGCGATCGAGCGCGCGGGTGAGGCCATCGCCATCACCGACCGCGCCAATCGGATGGTCTGCGCCAACCTGTTCTTTCTTGAAAGCTTCGGCGCCAATGCGGCGCCGCCAGCGCTTCCCCTGGAGCGCGATGCGCTGGAGGCGGTCACGCTGCTGGCGCGCAATGCCTGGCGCGATGGATCGGCGACGCTCGACATGATCGAGGCGTCGGACGAAACGCAATGGCAAATCGGCGTAACGCGCGCCGGCCGGGGCGATGATCACCTGATCTGGCGGCTCAGACCGATTGTCCGGACACGCGGTGACAGCCTGGGGCCGATCGATCTGGCAGGCCTGTTTGGCAAGATGCTGAGCCGGGCGGGGATCGAGACGGCGATTACCACGTCCAACGGTGTGATCCGTGCCGTCAGCGCGGGCTTCGCCGACCGGGCTGCTGGCGATGAGCGCGCAACGCTGATCGGACAGGACTTTGTCGGCTTCCTGCGGTCTGACGAGCGCGACCGGATTTTTTTTGCGCGCGAAGGTCGTGGCGGCACGCCGCAAACGTTGGTCGATATCCCGCTGGTCGATCCCGAAGAGCGTGTCACGGCCGCAGGGCCTGACGAAGCGACATCCCTGATGCTGCTGATCGACAGCGGCGTGGGCATCGGTTCGGGCTGGGACGGGACGTCCCATGCCGGCGTTGCGCAGCTGGATGCGTTGCTTGCGCAGCTGCCCCTGGGGCTCGCCATGACCGATCGCGACGGGCGGTTCCTGTTCGGCAACGAGGCCTTCCTGCGCTCCGTGGCGCGTGAGGGGCGGGGCCTGCCGCAGTTCCCGACCGATCTTGTGGTGCGTGAGGACAAGGCGGCTTTGTCAGACGCGGTGCGCCGCCATGGGCGCGGGCCGTCGACCAGTGGCGATGTGACGGTGCGACTGGTGGGCAGCCCGGAAGAGCCGGTGTCGCTCGGGCTGGCAGGGGTGCGCGGTCTTGGCGAGGCGGCGGTGTTGCTCAGCCTTGCCGATACATCTCAGGAAAACCAGCTGCGTCGGCAGGTGGCGCAAGCCACCAAGATGCAGGCGGTGGGCCAACTTGCGGGCGGGGTTGCACACGATTTCAACAATGTTCTGACCGCCATCATCGGCACCTGCGACCTGATGCTGCTGCGCCATATCCCCGGTGACAGCGACTATGACGATATTCAGCAGATCCGTGCCAATTCCAACCGCGCCGCCGCGCTGACGCGGCAATTGCTCGCCTTTTCGCGCCAGCAGACGCTGCGGCCCGAAATCATCCAACTGCCCGATGTGGTCAGCGAAGTCAGCCCGCTGATCAAGCGGCTGCTGGGCGAAAAGATCACCTATTACGTCCAGCATGACCGCAACCTTGGCCCGGTGCGCGCCGATCCGCAGCAGCTGGAACAGGTGATCATGAACCTTGCCGTGAACGCGCGCGACGCGATCCAATCGCGCGGCAACGGGCAGGGGCGGATATCGCTCTACACCCGCACGCTTCAGGCCAAGCAGGTGATCCAGCTGGGCTCCGAAGTGCTGCCCGCGGCCGATTACACGGTGCTGATCGTGCAGGACACCGGCGGCGGCATTCCGCCCCATGTGCTGCCCAAGCTGTTCGAACCGTTCTTCACCACCAAGGAGCAGGGGAAGGGCACCGGCCTTGGACTTTCGACGGCTTACGGGATCGTCAAGCAATCGGGCGGGTTCATCTTCGCCGACAACATCGCCGACAAGGCAGGCCACCCCACCGGTGCGCGGTTCACGGTCTATTTCCCCGTCCACCGTGGTGAAGTGCCCAAGAAGCGCGCGCCTGCGCCACTGGTTTCCCTGGATTGGTCGGCAGGCGGCAAGGTGTTGCTGGTGGAGGACGAGGACATGGTGCGCGCCGTCGCAGAACGCGCGCTGGCGCGGGCGGGCTACGAGGTGACGGCCTGCGCCAATGGCGAGGAAGGTCTGGCCGCGATTACCGAAGGCACGGCGCGTTTCGATATTGTGGTGTCCGACGTCGTGATGCCCGGAATGGATGGCCCCGCAATGGTTCGCGCGATCCGCGCCCGCCTGCCCGACATGCCGGTGCTTTTCATGTCCGGCTATGCCGAAGAACAGCTTCGCCGCGATATCGACATCCCCGACATGCATTTCATCGCCAAACCCTTCAGCGTGGCGTCAATCGGCGACAAGGTCGGGGCGGTGCTGCGCGAGGCAGGAGCCGTGCAGGCAACCAGCGCGTAAACCCCAGCGCCACGCGATGTTTTACTCCGCCAGCGTATTCATTCATCTTGGATAAAGCCCGAAGATCGTTCATCCTGCCTATCGGAGACGTGAGGGGACAAGAGGATGAAACGGTCAATCATCGCTGCGTGCGGCGTGTCAGTGGCGGCGTTGATGGCGGTGGCCGCTGCGGCGCAAACGGCGCAGGATGGTGCTCGTTCCGAATCCGCTCAGGGCGATGTCGCGGTCACGATCTACAACAACCTCGCACTGGTGCAGGACGTGCGTCAGCTTGCGATCGCCCAGGGCCGGGCACGCGTCGAATTTCCCGATGTTTCAGCCCAGATTCAACCCCAGACGCTGAGCTTCGCGGCCGCTGACACCACGATTATCGAACAGAACTTCGATTACGATCTGCTCACGCCATCAAAGCTGATGGAAAAGGCGGTCGGACAAAGCGTCACACTGTTGCGCACCAATCCTGCCACCGGAGTCGAAACCCGCGAGCGTGCCACGGTCCTGTCCGTCGCGGGTGGCACGGTGCTGAGAATTGGTGAGCGGATCGAGGTGCTGCGCGATGATGGCCTGCCGGTGCGCGTGATCTTTGACCGCGTGCCGCCAAACCTGCGCGCCCGGCCTACGCTTTCTGTCAATCTCGATTCGGCCCGTGCCGGCACGCGGCCCGTGGCGCTGCGCTATCTCACCAACGGGCTGGGATGGAGCGCGGATTATGTCGCGCTGTATAACGAAGCCAGCGGCACCATCGACATGCAGGGCTGGGTGACGCTGACCAACAACACCGGCACCACCTTCCACCAGGCCGATACGGTGCTGGTCGCAGGGCAGCCCAGCACGGCAAACACGCAGAATTACGGCCGCCGCTCCGTTGCAGATCGCGGCCTGACCCGCGCCGGAACCGAGGCGGCTTCGCGTGAGCGGCTCGGCGATTTTTACCTCTATCCCATTGCTGCGCGCACCACGATCGCCAATGCCCAGACCAAGCAGGTGAGCTTTCTGGACGTGCAGGCTGTGCCGGCGCGCAAGATCTATGGTTTGGCTGTGGGCTGGCAGCAGAACGATGAACAGCCGGCCAATGTACAGAGCCGCATCGCTTTTTCAACCTCACGCGATCAGGGTCTGGGTGATGCGCTCCCGGCAGGCACCGTGCGTTTTTACCAGCGCGACAGCGAAGGCACCCCGCAATTCATCGGCGAAAAAGGTGTTGGCCACACCCCGATGGGCAGCCAATTGTCGCTTGTGACAGGCGATGCTTTCGACATCACCGTTCAATCCGAAATCGAAAAGCGCGAAACCATCACAGGCGCAGAGTGGGCCAAGAGCGCGCGCTACCGCGTCGTCGAAAATGGCCAGGTGGTGCAGGATGTGACCGTAGAGCGGCCCGAGACCTTTTATCGCACCACCATGCGATACACCCTGACCAACGCCAAGAATACGCCGGTTGATGTCGAACTGGTGCAGACCGGTCTCAGTCGCAGCTGGTGGGCGGACGACTATCGCATCACAGCCGAAGACATTCCCGGCGAGCAGCTGAACGCCGATCGGCGCAAATATGTCGTTCCGGTCCCTGCCGAGGGTGAGCGGGTGATCCGCGTGACCTACGAAACCCGTTACTGAGGCCGTCGGCATGCGGCGACCCGCAGTCTGGATGCTGGGCGCGGCGGTGCTGGCTGCGCCGCTCGCCCCAGCGTCTTGGGCGCGCGAGGTGATCGATGCCGCGCCGCCGTCCGACATCGCCGTGACGATTTACCGCGATCCCGATCGCGAGCTCGACGCGCCGCTCCAGCGTGAATATCCCCGTGGCCTCGCCATGATCAGCGAGACCCGCCGTGTGACACTCCCCAAAGGCGAAACGTCGATCCGCTTTGAAGGCGTGGCGGAAGGCATGATCGGTGTTTCCGCCATCGTCACCGGATTGCCGGGCGGCACGATCGAGAAGAACCGCAACGCGCAACTGCTGTCTCCCGCTGCGCTGGTTGACGGCACGCTCGGCAACCGGGTGACGATCACGCGGACGAACCCTGCAACCGGCACGCAGATCAGCGAACAGGCCGTGGTGCGCACCCGCGCCGATGGCGGGCTGGTGCTGCAAACGGGCGAGGGGTTTGAAGCTGTGCAATGCTCCGGCCTCCCCGAAACGCTCGGCTTCGATTCCGTGCCCGCCGGTCTGTCGGCGCGCCCTGTGTTCTCGGTCGACACCCGCTCGAATGAGGGCGGCACCTATGACGTGACGCTAACCTACCTCGCCTGGGGCTTCGATTGGCAGGCCAATTATGTCGCAACCCTCAAGGACACGCCATCCGGGCAGAAGCAGGGCGGCGCGTTTGAACTTGGCTTGTTGAGCTGGCTTACGCTCGTCAACGATAACGGCCAAAGCTTCGATAATGCCCGGCTCCAGATTATCGCCGGCAAGCTGAATATCGAAAGCGATTATGAACGCCTAGCCGATCCGCCGGTGGCCAAGGGGCTGTATCTGACGTGTTATCCGCTCGGCAGCACCTCAAGGGGCGCGTTCCCGCCGCCACCGCCACCCCCGCCGCCGCCTGCGGCGCCGCAGATGATGGCGATGGATGCCCGTACGATTGTGGTGACCGGCGCGCGGATGAAGGCCGAGCTGCTTGAAGCGCCCGCGCAGGTAGTGACCGCAGACGAGGAAGATCTTGGGGATCTCAAGCTGTTCCGCGTGCCGGGACGCGTCGATGTGTCCGCCAAGGGGATGAAGCAGGTCGCCTTTCTCAACAAGGATGCGGTGACGGCGCGCTATCTTTATCAGGCCGGGTGCAATCGTGATGTCTGGATCGACGCCAAGGGTGAGGAACCCCAAGCCGCCAGCCTGCTGCTGGTCACCAAGAACACCGACGACAAGGGCCTCGGCATCGCGTTGCCGCAAGGGGCAATGACGGTGTATCAGCCAACATCTGAGCGGCCGGGGCGGGGACCGCAACTGGCTGCGCAGACAAGCCTGCGCGATTATGCGCGCGGGCAGGATATCGAACTCGCGCTGGGCGAAAGCGCGCAGGTTTATGCCCGTTGCGCGCGCGTCTCAGAACAGCCTGTTATCCGAGAAGATCGCAAGTGGGTGCCCATGCGCGCAACCCTCACCAACGCCAATCCGCATCCGATCACTGTGCGGCTGCAACTGGGCTGGGCGGGGGCTCAGGACATCCGGTTTCGGGGCAAGACCGTGGTGGTCAAGAATGGCTATCAGACAGTGGAACTGACCGTGCCAGCCAACAGCGACCGGCAGTTTGACTGGAAGCTGCGCGATCGATCTGATTGAGGCGCCCGCGCCCTGTAGGAAATATTTCGTTCCCCACTTGTTCCATGAGAACAAATGCGATACAAGCCGATCCAAGGGTTTGATTGTCGATACTTCGCGATCGCCCCTAGGCAAGTGAAGGAGCGCATGCGATGGCTACGCAATTGAAGCTGGTGGAAGAGGACAAAAAAGCCGTGGACCGTCAGAAGGCGCTTGAAGCCGCGCTCGCTCAGATCGACCGTGCGTTTGGCAAGGGTTCGGCGATGAAGCTGGGCTCGAAAGAAACGATGCAGGTCGAATCGATTTCGACCGGATCGCTGGGACTGGATATTGCGCTCGGAATTGGCGGCCTGCCGCGTGGCCGGGTGATCGAGATTTACGGCCCGGAAAGCTCGGGCAAAACCACGCTGGCGCTCCATGTCATTGCCGAAGCGCAAAAGAATGGTGGGACCGCCGCCTTTGTGGACGCGGAACACGCGCTGGACCCGGTCTATGCCAAGGCGCTGGGCGTCGACATTGACGAGTTGATCGTCTCGCAGCCCGATACCGGTGAGCAGGCGCTCGAAATCGTCGATACGCTGGTGCGTTCCAACGCGATCGACGTGCTGGTGGTTGATTCGGTTGCGGCGCTGGTCCCGCGGGCGGAAATCGAAGGCGAGATGGGCGATTCGCATGTCGGCCTTCAGGCGCGTTTGATGAGCCAGTCCTTGCGCAAGCTGACCGGTTCGATCAGCCGTTCGCGCTGCATGGTGATCTTCATCAACCAATTGCGCATGAAGATCGGCGTGATGTACGGAAATCCCGAAACCACCACAGGCGGCAACGCGCTGAAGTTCTATGCGTCTGTGCGCCTTGACATCCGCCGCACCGGACAGATCAAGGATCGTGACGAGATCACCGGCAACGCGACGCGCGTGAAGGTGGTCAAGAACAAGGTAGCCCCGCCATTCAAGCAGGTCGAATTCGACATCATGTACGGCGAAGGCATCTCCAAGATTGGTGAGATCATCGATCTGGGTGTGAAGGCCGGCGTGGTGGAGAAATCGGGCAGCTGGTTCTCCTATGACTCGATCCGGATCGGTCAGGGCCGCGAAAATGCCAAGAACTTTCTTAAGGAAAACAAAGAGGTTTGTGACCGGTTGGAAGCTGCGATCCGCAGCCGCACCGACAAGGTTGCCGAGGAAATGATGTCAGGGCCGGACGCGGACTCGGGCGACTGATCCTCAAGCGGGGACAGGTCTGGTTGGGTGTCCCGCTCTCCGGCCTGGTTATCGACCCGAACACCCGGAACGCCGGCCTGCGCTCTTCCCCAAGGTGCAGGCCGGCGTTTCGCGTTGGGCAGCCGTGACGCAGGGCCGATCTTGAACGCGTTTGCTGCTGTGTCGATCGTGCCAGACCTCACACAGACCCTCGTGGGTTGCTGCCATTCGATACGTCTTCCTGTGACACGCCTGCAACGTTCATGGCGCGCTTGTATGCGCGCTCCATTGCCTAAATCCCCTGCTTTGCCTAACTGCACGCCATGACCTCGACGAACGATATCCGCCG
Source organism: Sphingomonadales bacterium (assembly GCA_009995225.1). Lineage (GTDB taxonomy): Bacteria > Pseudomonadota > Alphaproteobacteria > Sphingomonadales > Sphingomonadaceae > Erythrobacter. The sequence continues at coordinate 22,139 of JAACPW010000006.1, forward strand.
CTCCTTCCTCGACTATTTCGCCAAGGCTGGCCACGTGGCCACGCCTTCGGCGCCGCTTGTGCCTTACAACGATCCGACGCTGATGTTCGTCAATGCCGGGATGGTGCCGTTCAAGAACGTGTTCACCGGCCTGGAAACACCGCCGTCCCCGCGTGCCGCATCGTCGCAGAAATGTGTGCGTGCTGGTGGAAAGCACAATGATCTCGACAATGTCGGCTACACCGCGCGTCACCATACCTTTTTCGAAATGCTGGGGAATTTTTCGTTCGGCGATTATTTCAAAGAGCAGGCGATAGAACATTCGTGGACGCTGCTGACTAGCGAATGGGGCCTGCCCAAGGACAAGCTGACCGTAACCGTCTATCACACCGACGATGAAGCCCACGGGCTGTGGAAGCGCATCGCCGGCCTGCCGGACGACCGCATCATCCGCATCGCGACGGCCGACAACTTCTGGTCGATGGGCGACACTGGCCCGTGTGGCCCGTGTTCGGAAATCTTCTACGACCACGGCGATCACATCTTCGGCGGTCCTCCGGGGAGCCCCGACGAGGATGGCGACCGGTTCGTCGAGATCTGGAACCTCGTGTTCATGCAATATGACCAGCAGGCCGACGGCACGCGCCGCGATCTGCCCAAGCCTTCGATCGATACCGGCATGGGAATCGAACGCGTGGCTGCGGTGCTCCAGGGCGTCCATGACAATTACGACACCGACACGTTCAAGGCGCTGATTTCGGCGTCCGAATCGCTCACTGGCGTCGCGGCTCAGGGCGAACAATCGGCCAGCCACCGCGTGATCGCCGATCACTTGCGCTCGACCAGTTTTCTGATGGCCGACGGTGTCCTGCCGTCAAATGAAGGACGCGGCTATGTGCTGCGCCGGATCATGCGCCGTGCCATGCGTCACGCGCACTTGCTGGGCGCCGCTGAACCGCTGATGCATCGTCTTGTGCCGGCGCTTGTTACCGAAATGGGCCAGGCGTACCCCGAGCTTGTGCGCGGTCAGGCGCTGATCTCCGAAGTTCTGGAACGCGAGGAAACCCAGTTCCGCCGAACGCTCGACAAGGGTCTGAAACTGCTTGACGAAGCCACTGTGGAGATGGCCGAAGGCAGTGAACTCGACGGAGAAATTGCTTTCCGTCTCTATGACACCTTCGGCTTTCCCTACGACCTGACCGAGGACGCGCTGCGTGCCCGCGGCATCGGGGTGGACAGGGACGGTTTCGATACTGCGATGGCGCGCCAGAAGGCAGCGGCGCGCGCTGCCTGGAAGGGTTCGGGCGATGCCGCTTCGGGCGAAGTCTGGTTCGACATTGCCGAGCGTGAAGGCGCGAGTGAGTTCACGGGCTATGCCGCCACCACCGGCGAAGGCAGGGTCGTCGCCATCGTCAAGAGCGGTTCCGAGGTTCAAAATGCGTCGGCGGGGGACGAAGTCGTGATCCTCACAAACCAGACGCCGTTTTACGGTGAAAGCGGTGGCCAGACCGGTGATGCGGGCCTGATGGCCAGCACCGACGGCTTGCGCGCGACTGTGACCGATACCGCAAAGCCGCTTGGACGGCTCCACGCACACAGCGTATCCATCGCCGCGGGCAGTGTTGCTGTTGGCGATACGGTCGAGATGAAAGTCGATGCCGAGCGCCGCGACCGGATCCGTGCAAATCACTCTGCCACACACCTGCTCCATGCTGCGCTGCGCAATCGGCTGGGCGGCCATGTCACGCAGAAGGGCAGCATGGTCGCGCAAGAGCGGCTGCGTTTCGATTTTTCGCACCCGGTCGCGCTGACGCCGGACGACATTGCTGCGGTCGAGGCTGAAGTGAATGCCGAAATCCGCGCCAATGAAACCGTCAGCACCCGGCTCATGAGCCCCGACGATGCGGTTGCGGCCGGCGCGCTGGCCTTGTTTGGCGAGAAATATGGTGACGAAGTCCGCGTGCTCGCCATGGGCCGCGCGGGCAAGGAAGGCCGCAATTACTCGGTTGAGCTGTGCGGCGGAACCCATGTGAAGGCGACGGGCGATATCGGCGTGTTCCGGATCGTTTCGGAAAGCGCGGTGTCGTCGGGTGTGCGACGGATCGAGGCACTGACTGGCGAGGGCGCGCGCCAGTGGCTTGTGGCGCGAGAGGATGCGTTGAAAGCGGCCGCAAGCGTCATCAGGGCGATGCCCGAAGATGTGCCTGCGCGCCTTGCTGCGCTCCTGGATGAGCGCAAGCGGCTTGAAAAGGAGCTGGCCGAGGCAAAGAAGGCGTTGGCCTTGGGCGGCGGCGGCCAAGCGACGGGCGCTGCCGCGGCTGACGAGACGGTTGCGGGAACGGCCTTCAGCGGACAGGTGATCGACGGCCTCGACCCCAAGGAACTGCGGCCCTTGCTCGATGCGGCCAAACAGCTAATGGGCTCGGGCGTGGCCGTGATCATCGCCGTCAATGATGGCAAGGCGAGCATTGCCGCTGCTGTGACGGATGATCTGACGGCGCGGTTCAGCGCGGTCGATCTGGTGCGCGCAGGCGTCGAGGCGCTGGGTGGCAAGGGCGGCGGCGGACGGCCGGATATGGCGCAAGGTGGCGGCCCGGACGGCACCAAGGCCGCCAGCGCCCTTGCGACCGTGAAAGCGATGTTGGCAGCCGAAACCGCCGCCTGATAGGGCTTGGTCGGCGCGTTCATCCGGCGCCGCGCATCTTTCGTTGCGCGCGAACTGAACGCGATCGAGCGCATTTCAGCCATTGCGATGCGGCGTTGATGATTGCATCGAGTGGCCCGTGTGGCGGGGTTCCGGCGACGCTAAGGGGGGGTGGAGATCTGACGGTATTGCCCCACGCGATCAGGCGATGAGCTGCCTGATGTTCAGACTGTCGTGCTGGTACGCAGTTTGGGTTTTGTGCTGAGGCCGCCATCGCGTTGCAACTGATCGCGGAACTCATCACGCTTGGCGTGGATCGAGGCGATCACCGGGCCCATCGCGACACCAATATCCACCAGCACAGCTTCGGATAGCTGAAGCGAGCTTTCAAGCGTTTCGGGCACAGCATGGCTCGCCCCCGCCCGGTACATCGCCGCTGCGTGATCGGTATCGCGTGCGCGGGCAACGATCAAAAGATCGGGAAACGAATCGCGCAGTTTAAGCACCAGGCGCTGCGCCAGGACGGGTTCGTCCATCGTCAGCACCACCGCCGACGCATTTTCGGCGCCGAGCCGTGTCAGTGTGCCCTTGCGCGCAGCATCGCCAAAGATCGCCAGGTAGCCGTCGACCTTGGCCTGCTCGATCAGATCGGGGTTTGAATCGATCATCACATAGGCTTGGCCATGGGTCTTCAACATGTCGGCGATCAAGCGCCCCACGCGGCCGCCTCCGACGATAATGGTGCGCGGCGTGTCGCTTTCGTTGATCGCGTTCTGCTCTGAGACGCCATCAACCCGGCGTGCCAGTATTCGGCCAAGCTTGGCCAACACAGGCGTAACGGTCAGACCGATCGCAGTCACGGTTTGCCAGAAGCGCGCAGTTTCCACGTCGATGACGAGCGCGCTGGTGGCAGCGGCCAGCACGATCAGTGTGGTTTCGGATGGCGAGGCCATCAGCATGCCGGTTTCCGCCGCCGTACTGCGCCGGGCGCCCATCAAGCGCAGCAGGATGCCCGTGATCAGCGCCTTGAATACCAGCACACCCACGACTGCAAGTGTGATCGGAGCGATCTGGGCGCCGATCTCCATCAGATTGATGCTCATGCCCACCGTGATCAGGAACACGCCGAGCGCGAGACCCTTGAACGGCTCCATGATGAGCTCGACTTCGGTGTGATATTCGGTTTCGGCGATCAACAGCCCGGCGATCAGCGCACCGACGATGGGCGAGAGGCCGACCAGCGCGGTGGCGAGGCTGGCACCGATCACCACCAGCAGCGATGCGGCGAGGAACAGTTCGGGGCTTTTCGTACGAGCGGCTTGCGCGAACAGGCGGGGCAAGGCGAAGCGGCCCGCGATCAACAGCACCGCAATCACCAGTCCGCCTTGCCACAGCGTCGTGACCATGCCGGACCAGCCATCATCCGCCGCATTGGGTGCCAGCGCGCCGAGGATGAAGATGATCGGGACGATCATGATATCCTCGAACAACAGCATCGAAAGCGCCGCGCGGCCCACAGGGGTGCGTGTGCCCGAAATCGGCAAAACGATAGCGGTGGATGAAAACGCCAGTGCAAAACCGAGCGCCAGAGCGCCGGTCCACTCCATGCTGCCCGCCATTCCGAGAAAAGCCGCAAGCGAGCTGCCGATGATCAGCAGTTCCAGCGCGCCCAGCCCGAACACCAGTCTGCGCATCTGCCAGAGCCGGTTGAACGACAGCTCCAGCCCGATGGCAAACAGCAGCAGAACGATGCCAAAATCGGCAAAGGGCGTCAGCCGTTCAGGATCGCTGATCGTGACGTAATAGAGCCAGGGTATTCGCTCGACCAGCGAACCAAGACCAAAGGGGCCGACGAGCACACCGATCAGGATGAAACCGATAATGGGCGTGATGCGAAAGCGGGCGAAAACGGGAATCACGATTCCGGCCGCGCCTAGGATCACCAAGGCGTCGGACAGAAACGGAGAGAAGGTCAGTTCGCCAGCCACGTCAATCGACTAGCGCGTGAAAAGGGCGCTGTCACCCACCGCCTGCGCCGTGCGGCCCAATCGGCTTTGACTGGCCCGTCACATGGTGTTCGCCCAGCGGATCCTTGATGTTGCCAACGCGCTTGTCCCACTCGATCCGGTACAGATCGAAGCGGCGGTCAGCGAGGTTCTGCACGGTCCCTTCGGCCCGTGCCCAGCTCAGATCGGCAAGGTTCACATCGCTGATCGTGAGTGTCTCGACATTTTCCGAGGCTTCTGCCGCGATCCCATCACGCGCAAAGGGGAAATCGCACGGAGTCAGGATACAGGACTGAGCGTATTGAATGTCCATGTTGGCGACATTGGGCAGATTGCCGACATTGCCGCTCATCACCACAAAGCACTGGTTCTCGATCGCGCGGGCCTGCGAACAGTAACGCACCCGCATATAGCCTTGGCGGCTGTCTGTGCAGAAGGGCACGAAGATGATCCGCGCGCCTTCGTCCACCAGGCGGCGCGCGAGTTCAGGGAATTCGCTGTCGTAGCAGATCAGCACGCCGATCGGGCCGCAATCGGTGGGGATGGCGTCGATCGAATCGCCGCCCTTTACATTCCACCAATAAGCTTCGTTCGGGGTGGGGTGGATCTTCTCCTGCGCGTGGATCGATCCGTCGCGCAGGCAGACATAGGCGACATTGTGGATGTCGCCATCGGCCATACGCGTGGGGTGCGATCCGCCGATGATGTTGATGTTGAAGGACAAAGCCAATTCGGACAAGCGTTGCCGGATGCGCGGGGTATAATCGCTGAGTGCTTCGATTGCCTCCGATGGGGACAGCTCGCGGTCTTCGGCTGAGAGCAGCATCAGCGTGAACATTTCGGGGAACACGATGAAGTCCGATTCGTAATCGGCCGCCACATCGACGAAATACTCGACCTGCTTCATGAACTCATCGAAGCCGGAAACGGCGCGCGATTGCAGTTGGCAGGTGGCGATCCGGACGCTTTCGACCCCGCGCGGCAGGCGGTGCTTGGGCGGGGAGTCACTATCGACGTAGGGGTTGCGCCAGACCATACGCACCGCGTTGCCGCGGCTTGCCTTGTCTTCTGGCAGATATTTCGGGAGGATGCCCGCAGGCTCGAACCCGTTGGCCAGCTGAAAGCGCAGCACCGGATCGTGGATCTTGCTGTCGATCACCTGCGACAGATAATCCTCAGGCGTATCGGCGCGGTTTGTCTTGCGGCGTTTGGCCCGAGCGTAGCCCGGCATCCGGCCGCCAAAGACGATCCCTGTCAAATCGAGATGTTCGGCAAGCTCGCGGCGTTCCTCGTAGAGGCGGCGCCCCAGCCGGGTGCCGCGTACCTGCGGATCGACACACATCTCGTAACCGTAAAGCCACTCACCCGTCGGATCGTGACGACTGCCAAAGCCGTTGCCGGTGATTTCTTCCCAGGTGTGATTGGACAGGGCAACACGTTCGTCGAGCCGCATTGACGCGCAATATCCCACGACTTCGCCGTCCAGTTTGGCGACGAAGCAGCCTTCGGGGTAATTGTTGATCTGCCCGCGTATTTCGCCCTGCGTGTAGGCAGGCAGATCATCATAGGCGCGGCGGACGAGCTCTCCAATCGCGCGCACGTCCTTGAGCATGGCTTGGCGAATTTCGAGCCGTGGTTTCGATCTGCTTGCCATGATCCGGGCTCGCCAGGCCTCAGGCCTGGTTCGCCATCTCCTTTTCAAGATTCTGTGCGATCGTTTCGAAAAACTGTTCCGTCGTCTGCCATGCCTGACCGGGGCCGATCAGCAATGCCAGATCCTTGGTCATGTGACCATTTTCTACGGACTGCACGCAGACCCGTTCGAGCGTTTCGGCGAATTTCACCACGTCGGGGGTGCCATCGAACTTGCCACGATACATCAACCCGCGCGTCCACGCGAAGATCGAGGCGATCGGGTTGGTGCTGGTCGCCTTGCCCTGTTGGTGTTGGCGATAATGGCGTGTGACCGTGCCATGCGCCGCTTCAGCTTCGACGGTCTTGCCATCGGGGCTGAGCAGCACCGAGGTCATCAGGCCGAGCGAACCGAAGCCTTGCGCCACGGTGTCGGACTGCACGTCGCCATCGTAGTTCTTGCACGCCCATACGAACTTGCCCGACCACTTAAGGGCCGAGGCCACCATGTCATCGATCAGGCGGTGCTCGTACACGATGCCAGCGGACTTGAACTGTTCGGCAAAGCCTTCGGTGTCGAACACTTCCTGAAACAGATCCTTGAAGCGCCCGTCATAGGCCTTGAGGATGGTGTTCTTGGTCGAAAGGTACACCGGCCAGCCCAGGTTCAAACCGTAGTTAAAGCTGGCGCGGGCGAAATCGCGGATCGAATCGTCGAGGTTGTACATCGCCATCGCCACGCCGGCGCTGGGGAAGTCGAAAACGTTCAGGTCGATTTTCGTGCCATCGTCGCCATCGAACACAAGGCGCAGCTTGCCGGGGCCGGGAATAAGCGTGTCGGTCGCCTTGTATTGATCGCCAAAGGCATGGCGGCCGACCACGATGGGATCGGTCCAGCCGGGCACCAGCCGCGGCACGTTGTCGATCACGATCGGTTCGCGAAACACGACGCCGCCCAAAATGTTGCGGATCGTGCCGTTGGGCGACTTCCACATTTTCTTGAGGCCGAATTCTTCGACGCGCTGTTCATCAGGAGTGATCGTCGCGCACTTCACGCCCACGCCGTACTGCTTGATCGCATTGGCGGAATCGACCGTTACCTGATCGTCGGTCGCATCGCGGTTCTCGATCGACAGATCGTAATATTTCAGATCGATGTCGAGATAGGGCAGGATCAGCCTTTCGCGGATCCACTGCCAGATGATGCGGGTCATCTCGTCCCCATCGAGTTCGACGACGGGGTTGGCGACTTTGATTTTGTTCATGGCTGTTGCCCTATCCTTCTTGCCCCGTCTGCGCGGGACTGAATGTGATCGACAGGAAGCTGATTTAGATCCCGCGGGGGCTTTAGCAGAGGAGGGCGACCTTGCAAGGGCAGGGACCCGCAGGCGCAGCGCAAAACGCAGGATCAGATGCGGGTGGTTCCCAAAACAAAAAAGCCCGCCGGAGGGGCGGGCTGTTCTGCCAATCAAGCGATGGTGGGCGTAGCAAGGATTGAACTTGCGACCCCTACGATGTCAACATAGTGCTCTACCACTGAGCTATACGCCCGCACCATCGGATCGACCCCCTTGAGGGCGGAGGCGGCATTTAACGCAACCTCCGTAAGGGCGCAAGCGATTCGAAAAATCTAACGCCGAACAGCGTCCGCTTCTTCAAAGATTCGCTCCACCTCCAGCACAAGATCGCGCAGGTGGAACGGTTTGGACAGAACCTTGGCCGCCGGCTGTTCGCGGCTTGCGCGCAAGGATACGGCCGCAAAGCCTGTGATAAACATCACCTTGGTGCGCGGTGAGATCTCAGCGCACCGCTGGGCAAGTTCGATCCCGTCCATTTCAGGCATGACGATGTCCGACAACAGCAAATCATAATCGCCGTTTTCGAGCAGCGGCACCGCATCGGTGCCGCGATCCACGGCGCTGACGAAATAACCGGCATTGGTCAGCGCCCGTTCGAGATAGGCGCGCATGGCGTCCTCGTCCTCGGCGAGCAGGATGCGGGGGGTGCGTGTCACTGTCATGATGCGCGCAGTAGCAGAGCGGGTTTAAGAAATCTTTGTGGCTGCGGCCAATTGCTTCCGGACCGGTGCGAATTGCAACGATTGTGCGATTATCAGGCTTTGACAGGTCTGCGCAAACCCTTCAGCAAGGATGCCAGAATGTCTGTTATCTCCCGTTCTTCTGGCGCTGGATCAGTCGCCGTTCGCGCCTGTGTCAGCGGAGGGCGTATTCCGGGCTTGGGCGAAGCGCCTGCGTTCACCTTGACTACGCCGCCGCGCATGAGCCTGCCTGTGCTGGTCGCCGTTCCGCATGCGGGGCGGTCTTACCCCGATTCCACCCTTGCGCGAATGCGTGACCCTTCACTGGCGCAGCTTCGCCTGGAAGACCGCCATGTCGACCGGCTCGGCGTCGCGCTTGCACGGGAGACCGGTGCGGCTCTGCTCATCGCGCATGCCCCGCGGGCATTGCTGGATATCAACCGTGCCGAGGACGATATGGACTGGGACATGGTGCAGGGCGGCCGGCCCTTCGGCTTGCCATCCTCGGCCCCCGGCGCATGCAGCAATGCGCGCGCACGCAGCGGCCTCGGCCTGGTGCCGCGCCGACTGCCGGGATCAGGTGAAATCTGGCGCGGACGGCTTGCGCCCGATGAATTGGCCGCGCGGATCGACGGTATTCACCGCGCGTATCACGCCGCGCTGGCGGCGGCCTTGACGCAGATCTGCAACGAATGGGGCGCGGCGCTGCTGATCGATCTTCATTCGATGCCGCCGCTTCGGCCCCCCGAAGGGGAAGCGCGTGCGCCGGTGTTCGTTCTGGGCGATCGGTTTGGCGCGTCCTGTCACAATGGACTGACAAGCCGGGCGCTCACCCACCTTGAGCGCCGAGATATCCCGGCTGCGCATAACCGGCCCTATGCGGGCGGCTATGTGCTTGACCGTCATGGCAAGCCGCTGGCGGGGATACACGCGATGCAAATCGAAGTGTGCCGCGCGACCTATCTTGACCGGCACATGTCCGAGCCCGGCCCAGGTCTTCCCGGTGTGGCGGCGACGCTGGCGGGTCTGGTTCGCGAGCTTGGTGCCGAAACGGCGCTGCTGGGTGGACACGACGGTCTGCGCCAGGCTGCGGAATAGCCGAAACGGTTTAGCGGGACACAAAACGGGCAGGCGGTCCAAGACCTGCCTGCCCGTCATGCATCATACGATCTCAGCCGAAGCGTCGTGGCCTCGGCTGATCCAATCAGTTCAGCACAGGCGCTGCGGCGCCTTCGTTTGCCGTGGGCACCTTGCCTTGGGCGTGCTGGCGCTCAAACAGGGTGCGCATCAGGTTCAAGGAAAACAGATGCGCGTAAATCAGCATCAGCATCCCGTTCTTGGCCAGCTTTTCCAGCGTTTCGGGCGCCAATTCGCGCACCTTGGCTTCATCGACCATGCGGAAGCCGCGATAGATGAAGGGCTTGTCCGGCATGTCGTTGCGCGTGATCGCGATTTCGCCATCCATCAGGATGTCGAGCTTGGCGAGCTCTTGCATAAACAGATTGGTGCGCTGACCGGCTTCTTCAAAGCGACGGCAGAATTCCAGCACGCCTTGGGTATACTCCGTCGGCTGGCCCGCATCGTCGAACAGGGCGAGACCGTCGTCCATCTTGCCGACCAGACCGGCAGAAGGATCGAAGCACAGCGACATGTCTTCGCTGCCCTGCTGCAGCTTGGCAAGGAGGAAGGGGTAACGACGCGCATAGGCGGGCAGATACACCAGCTCGTTGATCTTCATGTCATCGCCAACGTAGGTGTTGACGCCTTCATTCAGGCCAAACAGCGCGATCGGCAGCGGGTTTTCGCCAGCGGTGAAAACGATCGGGAAATCGCGCTGCGCGTCGACGAATTCGTCCGAGGTCAACGGGATCGCGTGGGTCGCGGCGAGATAGGCTGCGCTATCAAGTGTGCCTGCCTTCCAGTCCGCGTGGTCGCGGCTGTTGAGCGGCAGAAGGTCCTTGTAGAACAACGGAAGTTGCGGTTGCGGCGCGCTGGCCATGACGTCGTCTCCGAAAAACGGTGGTGGAAAATCCCCTCAGCGGAAACTTGCTACCCCCGCCGAAGGGGCGGGCCTTAAGGCCTTGGCACCGTGCACGCAAGCCATGCGGCCTAGCGGCGCGGCTCGCTATGCAGGAGTTTCCCCGGATTGAGCAGGTTTTGCGGATCGAGCGCCGCTTTGACCCGCCCCATCAATGCCAATGCCACCGGGTCGTGCAGGCGGGCGAGTTCATCCACCTTCATTTGCCCGATACCGTGTTCCGCACTGATCGAACCGCCCCATTGGGTGACAAGGTCATAGACCCGCGCGCTCACCGCCTTGCCTTCCGCCTCTTCCCACGCGCCGCGCACCGCGCCTGCGGGCGCAAGCACGTGAAAATGAACGTTGCCGTCGCCAAGATGCCCAAAGGCCACCGCGCGGGTGCCGGGGAAGGCTTCCTCAAGCGCAGGCGCAGCGGCGAGGATGAACTCGGGCATCTTTCCGACCGGCACAGAGATGTCGTGTTGCATCGCCGGGCCCCGTGCCCGTTCAGCTGCCGAAATGCCGTCGCGCAAGGCCCAGAACGCCTCGGCCTGCGTGTCATTGGCGGCAATCACGGCGTCGGCAATCAGGCCTTGTTCGAGCGCCGCAGCGAGACCGGTTTCGAGCATGTCACGCAAGGCGGCATCGTCGCTGTTGGGTGAAACGCATTCGATCAGCGCGTTCCATTCATATTGTCTGGCCAGCGGCGCACGGGCGGCAGGCTGATGCGCGAGTACGGATTCGAGACAATGGGCCGGCACAACCTCGAATCCTTCTAACGCCTCGCCCATTGCGCGTTCCATTTGGCCCAGCAGCGCGCGCGCCGCCAAAATCCCGTCCAGCCCCACCCACGCCGTCACGCGGCCGATCGGCGCGGGCAACAGTCGCAGGCAGGCCGCCGTGACAATCCCCAGCGTGCCTTCGGAGCCGATCAACACCTGCTTGAGGTCAAACCCGCGATTGTCCTTTTTGAGCGGCGTCATCAGATCGAGCACCTCGCCGGAAGCCAGCACCGCCTCAAGACCCAGCACCTGCGCGCGCATGGTGCCGTGGCGCAGCACTTGCGTACCGCCGGCATTGGTTGCGATCAATCCGCCGATGGTGGCCGATCCCTTGCCGCCGAGTGTCAGGGCAAAGCGCATTCCTGCCAGATCAGCCGCTTCGTGCAGCGATTGCAGGATGACGCCCGCCTCGCAGATGGCCTGTCCACTCGCGGGATCGACGCTGCGAATGTGATTCATGCGCCGCAGGGACAGCAGGATCGCCGTGCCGCTCGCATCAGGCGTCGCGCCACCTGCCATGCCGCTGTTGCCGCCTTGCGGGACAATCGGGATACCGTGTGCCGCGCACAATGTGACCAGGCCTGCGACCTCTGCGGTGGAGGCCGGCGAGGCCAAGGCCAGCGCGCGTCCCGTGTAACGGCCCCGCCAGTCGGTTAGCCAGGTATCCATCCGTTCCGGATCGGTGGTCAGCCCACGGTCTCCCAGCAAAGCACACGCGTTGGTGAGGAATGCCTCGGTGGAAGCACTGCTGCGAAGAGGTGGGGCGGGGTGGTTCATTGTTGCTTCCATGCCACAGTCTGCGATCAATTTGCCACCCTTTTGATGCTCTGCCAACGGACAGTTAAGGCACGGTTCAATCGGTAATGCTAGGCGGATGACGCTCTCGCCGCGACATGTGGCTGGCGCGCGTCTGCCGAACTTTGTGGCTTTCAGGAGAGACCCGTCCGCCCATGCACAGCCTGTTTGCCCTTACTGCGCCGCTGTCGCTGTTGCTGCCCTTGGCGGCACAGGCGCCAGAAGCGGCAGCCGGGCATGTTCGATCGGCTGCTTTAGCCCCGCAATGCGAGGCATCTGCGGCAGGGAACGAGGCAGTCGGTCCGTTCGCCATCAATCCGATTTCGGCGCTGCGCCGTTCATCTGTGGTTCGGCAGGTTCGCATCGAGCAGCGGGTGGTTGTGCGGATCGCGCCGCAATCGTCCATCACACGCAGGAACTTGCTTGCCGATCTGCCGACGCGGGCCGTTGTTCCTCAGCGATTCGAAGAACGCGGCAAGGAAAACTGCGTGGCACTCGATGGGATTGCCGGGGTTCAAACCGGCAGTGGCAACCGGCTTGTGCTGTTTCTTCGCGATCGGCGCATGATTTCCGTCAACCTTGAAAAATCGTGTCGCGCCCGCGATTTCTACTCCGGCTTCTACGTCGAGAAAAACAAGGATGGACGCCTTTGCGCCGAACGTGACAAGCTACAGTCACGAACTGGTGCGCGCTGCGAGGTCGGCATGATGCGCGAACTGGTGGAGGTGGATGACTGACAGTTGGCGCGAGCGGGCGGGTTTCCTTGACTTTTGCGATGATTTGCACGAAAGGCGGGCGGCCTGATGCCGCATTCTTCGCGCGCAGGGCTAACAATCCCGGCAGCAAACCTGCCCGCAATTCTCGGACACAACACACCGCATGACTTTCGCCGATCTCGGCCTTTCGCCCGAATTGCTCAAAGCCGTCGAAGACGCGGGCTATACCACGCCCACCGCGATTCAGGCGCAGGCTATCCCGACCGTGCTGATGATGCGCGACCTGATCGGCATCGCCCAGACCGGCACCGGCAAGACGGCCAGCTTTGTGCTGCCGATGATCGACGTGATGGCTTCGGGCCGCCGCCGCGCGCTGATGCCGCGTTCGCTAATTCTCGAACCTACCCGTGAACTTGCAGCCCAGGTGGCCGAGAACTTCGAAAAGTACGGCAAGAACCACGATCTCAAGATGGCGCTACTGATCGGCGGCGTGCAGATGGGCGACCAGTTGAAGGCGTTGTCCGACGGCGTCGACGTGCTGATCGCAACACCGGGCCGGCTGATGGATCTGTTCGAGCGCGGGAAGATCATGCTCAACGGCTGCGAACTGCTGGTGATCGACGAGGCGGACCGGATGCTCGACATGGGCTTCATCCCCGATATCGAATTCATCTGCTCGAAGCTGCCTGAAACCCGCCAGACGATGCTGTTTTCGGCGACCATGCCGCCGCCGATTGAAAAGCTGTCGAAGAAGTTCCTGACCAATCCCAAGCGGATCGAAGTCAGCCGCGCGGCGTCGACCAACGCCGATATCACGGCCTTCAAGGTGCCGGTGAAGGCGCGGTCGAAGAAGGAAACGCTGCGCTGGTTCCTCGAGAATGATCTCGTTGAAACCGCAATGATCTTTGCTAACCGCAAGACCACTGTGCGCGACCTTAATCAAAGCCTTGCCCGCCTCGGCTTCCGTTCGTCCGAAATTCACGGTGACATGGATCAGTCGAGCCGGATCAAGGAACTCGATCGCTTCAAGGCGGGTGAGGTCAACATCCTCGTGGCGTCCGATGTCGCCGCACGCGGCCTGGACATCAAGGGCGTGTCTCACGTGTTCAACTACGACACGCCGTGGCACCCCGATGATTACGTCCACCGCATCGGCCGCACCGGCCGCGCAGGCGCCAAGGGCCGCGCCTTCACCTTTGTGTCGGAAGAAGACGCCGAGGCCATCGGCAACGTCGAAAAGCTGACGGGCAGCGCCATCAAGGTGTTTGGCAAGGAAGATGTGCGCGTTGATCTGAGCGCGGCGATTGCCAAGGCCGAAGCGGCCAAGAGTGACGAGCCGAGTCAGGATGACAGCGAGGAACGTACCGAACGCAAACCGCGCCGCGCCCGCGAAGATCGCGCACCGCGCGCAGAAAAAGCGCCCCGGGAAGCCAAGGTTGCCCGTGAAGAAAAGGCGCCGCGCGAAGAAACTGCGCCTCGCGAAGAGCGCAGCGAACGCCCTCGCCATGAAAAGGCCGAGCATCGCACCGACCGCGTCACCGCGACCGAGCGTGCCAAACCGCGTCGCCGTTACAGCGAAGACGAAACACAGGTCCCCGCAGGCGAATGGAACGGCCCACGACCCAGCTTCCTCGATGTCGGGTTTCGCTGAGGGCGCTTAGCCCACGACCGTTACAAAGCTATCCAGCACGCGCTTCTCACCTGCATCCTCGAACATGATGGTGAGCTTGTTGCCTTCCTGATCGGTCACGCAGCCCGTGCCGAACTTCGGGTGCGTCACCATCGCGCCAATGGCCACATCGCTGCGGGCAGGGGCGGCGAAACTGGCCGCTGACCGCGTGTTTTCGCGCACCCTTGCGGGCTTGGTATCATATCCCGACGTCAAAGCCCGCTGCCAGCCGGGGCCGCGCTGCTGCGCCCGGTCGGGCCGGTCACGTGCGACATGGGCGAAGGGGTCTTCCTGCTCGCTCCAGTTCGCGCGCCACAGCGAGGCACCGCCCGTCAGGGTCGTTTCCTGTTCGATGTGGTCTTCGGGCAGATCCTCGATGAAGCGCGAGGGGATGGAACTGGTCCACTGACCATAGATCCGCCGATTGGCTGCATGGAGTATGGTGCAATGCCGCCGCGCGCGGGTGATCGCGACATAGGCGAGGCGGCGTTCCTCTTCGAGGCTCGCGAGGCCGCCTTCGTCGATGGCGCGTTGCGAGGGGAAGACGCCTTCTTCCCAGCCGACGCAGAAGACATTGTCGAACTCCAGCCCCTTGGCGGCGTGGATCGTCATGATCGTGACCGTCTCCTCGGCATCCGACCGGTCATTGTCCATGACGAGGCTGACGTGTTCGAGGAAATGGCCGAGGCTGTCGTAATCCTCCATCGCGCGCGCAAGTTCGGTGAGGTTCTCCGCGCGGCCCGCACTTTCGGGCGAGCGGTCGTTGGAGAGCATCGCGTTATAGCCCGATTCCTCCAGCACCAGTCGCAGCAGATCGGACGGAGTCATCGTCTCCGAAACATCCCGCCAGTGCAGGAACTGCCGCATCAACCCTCCGATCGTGGTCGCGCTGCGTTTGGGCAATTCATCGCTGTCGGCCAGTTGCAGCGCCGCAGCGGCCAGCGGCAGGCCTGTGCGCCGCGCATGGCTGTGCATCTGCTCGAGCGCCTTGGCCCCAAGCCCGCGCTTGGGCTGGTTGTGGATGCGTTCAAACGCCAGATCATCCTGCGGCTGCGCAATCAGGCGAAGGTAGGCAAGCGCATCGCGGATTTCGGCGCGTTCATAGAAACGGAAACCGCCGATGATCCGGTAATTGATGCCGATCTGGATGAAGCGGTCTTCAAACTCGCGCGTCTGATATTGGGCGCGCACCAGAATCGCGACCTGATTGAGCGCCGCGCCTTCGCGCTCCAGCCGCTCGATCGCTTCGCCCACCCGGCGCGCTTCTTCGGGTGCATCCCACACACCGATCACCTTGACCTTGTCGCCGCCGTTGACCTCGGTCCACAGCGTCTTGTCGTGCCGTTCGCTATTGGCGCGGATCAGTCCGGATGCCGCGCCCAGGATATGCGGGGTGGAGCGGTAATTCTGTTCCAGACGGATCACTTCCGCGCCCGGAAAGTCCTTCTCGAACCGCAGGATATTGGCGACCTCTGCGCCGCGCCATGAATAGATCGATTGGTCATCGTCACCCACCACGCAGATGTTCTTGCGCTCCTGCGCCAGTAGCCGCAGCCACAGGTATTGGACGGCGTTGGTGTCCTGATATTCGTCCACCATGATGTAGCGGAACCGGCGCTGGTAATCGGTCAAGATGTCGCGGTGCTGCTTCAGGATGTTCAGCATATGCAGCATCAGATCGCCAAAATCGCAGGCGTTCAGCGCTTTCAGACGTTCCTGATAGCGGGCATAAAGCTGGGTGCCCTTGCCGTTGGCGTAGGCTTCGTTCTCCACCGCATCGAGATCGGCGGGGTTAAGGCCGCGGTTCTTCCAGCGATCGATCAGCCCCGCGAGCTGGCGTGCGGGCCAGCGCTTTTCGTCAAGCTCCGCCTCCACGATCAGCGCCTTCAGCAGCCGCAATTGATCGTCGGTGTCGATGATGGTGTAGTTCGATTGCAGGCCGACCATTTCGGCATGGCGGCGCAGCATCTTGGCGCAGATCGAGTGGAACGTGCCGAGCCATGGCAGGCCCTCCGCCTGCGGGCCGAGGTGGTGCGCCACGCGTTCGCGCATCTCGCGCGCGGCCTTGTTGGTGAAGGTGATGCACAGAATCTGCGAAGGATAGGCGCGGCCCGTCGCCACCAGGTGCGCCAGGCGCGAGGTGAGGGCGGCGGTCTTGCCTGTCCCCGCACCTGCCAGCATCAGCACCGGCCCCTCCGTTGCAAGCACGGCAGCACGCTGCGCCGGATTGAGGCGTTCGGCATAGGCCGGGATCGGTGTCTGGGCGGGGGAGGGCAGGTTGATGCTCATGATATCATGCGAACAGGTAGGGAACAATGGCGGCAGGGGCAAGCGGCCATGCGGTGCTTTGCCCACAAACTGCGGCACGCTTTATGTCGGTTTGCCGCTTTTCAGCCACAATTGACGACGGGTTGCCCCGACACTGCGATACCCGGTCCGATGCCAGATCCGCGGCCGGAACTTGCACGTCCCTGCGTGGCTTTATCCCGCCAACAGGGAAACAAGCGCCTGACATACTGACGCGTTCGTCATGTCTGGCTAGAATAGAAATGGAGACACCCATGCGTAAGTTCATGAACACGTTCGGCCTCTCGGCTGTTGCTCTGGCTCTCGCAGCGGCCCCGGCGATTGCCGGCGCGCAGGATCAGACCACGCCCGAGGCTGCACCCGAAACCACCCCGGCACCGACCGCCGATGCGTCGATGCCGCCGATGAACGACACCACCGTACCGTCAATGCCCGGCACCACGCCGCCGCCGATGCCGACCGAAACCACGCCCCCTGCCTCCGAGGCGCCAGCGCCTATGGCTGCCCCCGAGCCGACCGGAGAACAAATGGCGATGATGTCGCAATGGCCCGCAGACCAGCAGACCTCCTATCAGGCGTGGACGCCCGAAACGCAGGCCTACTATTGGTCGTTGAGCGAAGACCGGCAGGAAATGTTCTGGCGCTTGACCGATGACGACAAGGCCGCTCTTCCCAAGCTTACCGAAGCGCAGCAGGAATCCGCTTGGGCACAGATCGAAGCGAAGCTTGCAGAAATGAACAGCTAACCTTCGACGTCAGCGATCGCCGGGTCGGTTTCTGAGGCAGCGAGTTTCAACAAACTCAACTTGCCCTTGCCGACCCGGCGCTCTGCTTCGAGCGTCAAGCCTTTGACGCTGAAATCTTCCTTGAAGCTCGTTTCGACTGCGATCCATGTCTCAGGTCCGATCCAGCCCAAGCGCAAAAGCCTGTCGAGCGCAACTTCGCCCGCGCCCGATTGATAGGGCGGGTCGGCGAGAATCAGATCGAGCGGACGCATGGCGGCCCGCAATTGCATGACGGAGGCTGCCTCGACCCGTGACCGCAGCCCTGCGCCAAGCGCCGTCACATTGGCCCGGATCACGTCCACCGCCGGGCGATCCTGCTCCACAAACAGACAATGGCCTGCGCCGCGTGACAGAGCCTCAAGCCCAAGCGCGCCTGATCCTGCAAACAGGTCGGCCACCTGCAAGCCATCGAAATCGCCCAATCGGCTGGTCAGCATTGCGAACAATGTTTCGCGTGCACGGTCGGCTGTGGGCCGTGTGCCGTCGCCCTTGGGTGCCGCCAGCTTTCGCCCGCGCCATTCGCCTGCAATGATCCTCATTTGCGCGGCGCTCGTGGTGGGGTGTTGCCGCGTGTGGGGGCTGGACGCTTGCGTGCCCGTGAACTGGAAGGCGCGCTGGAATTGGGGCCGGAACGCGGGTTACCGGGCCGGCCAGCGCCCTTGCGTGGCGCATTCGTCAGGGTTTCCCGGTCCTTGCGCGGGGCAGGAGGTGCTGCCGGACCTCGGCGCGGCGCGCTTCTTGCGGCTGCGGCATCCTTGCGCGTTGGCGTCGCGGCTTTGGCAGGCTCAGGCTTTGCGGGGCGCGCCGATGGGCCTTTGCGGGGCGCGGGGCGGGCAGGGGGTGGTGGTTTGGCCGCTGCGATCACCACCTTTTCGGCTTTCTTCACGCCCCCGCGCGGGATCGGCGCGCCGGTCATTTCCGAAATGAAATGCGCCACCGGCTTGCCGGTCAGCTCGACCGCCTGTCCACGGGGCAAGTCGCCAATATTGAACGGGCCATACCCGGTGCGGATCAAGCGATTGACCTGCAGGCCGAGGTGTTCGAGCACATTGCGCACCTCGCGGTTCTTGCCTTCTGTGATGGTCAATTCGATCCACAGATTGCGGCCCGATGACCGTTCGAGGTTCGCATTGATCGAACCGTAGCGCATCCCGTCGATCTCGACCCCGTCCATCAGGTCTTCCAGCTGGCTTTGCGTCACTGCGCCGAAGGCGCGGGCACGGTAGGTGCGCGGCACATTGGTTGCGGGCAATTCCATCGTGCGCTTCAGCCCGCCATCATTGGTGAGCAGCAACAAGCCTTCGGTGTTGAGATCGAGCCTGCCGACGGGCATGAGGCGCGGCGTGTCACCGGGCAGGGCATTGCGCAGCGCGGTATAGATCGTCGGGCGACCGGCCGGGTCACGTTCCGCCGTGATCAGACCGGAGGGCTTGTGAAAGGCAAACAGGCGGGTCGCTTCGGCAGCGGCCACCGGATTTCCATCCACTGTCACGCCCTTGAGGCTGGCAAGGATCGTCGCGGGCGTATCCAGCACGTTGCCATCCAGCGCCACGCGGCCCTCGGCAATCATCCGCTCGATCTCGCGCCGGCTGGCGATGCCTGCACGGGCGAGCAGCTTGGCAATACGGTGTCCGTCCGGGCGAGGCCCGGAATCATTGGCACCCTCGGGGCGGTTTTCGGAGCGGGGGGGCAGGGTGGGCATGGGGGCTGCGCCTAGGCTCTCAACGCGCCGCTCGCAAGGCTTCGCGCACGATCTGGTCGAACCGCGCAATCCCGCCTTCCAGTGTGCCGAGCGTCAGGTGTTCGACCGCGCCCGATGCCAACCCCTGCTGGCCGAGTTCAGCGGCGCGGAAATCCTCGGACGCGAAGACTCCGCCATCGAGCAGGTTCCAGCTTTTCTCCCAATGTGCCAACGCCTTTTCGGACGCGGGAGCTTCAGGGATCAGCATGAAGTCCTCGACAAGCGTCAGATCGGCGGCCTGCGGCATCAGCACCATCACGTTCACATAATCGGGGCTGGGGACAATGATGGTGGCAGGCAGAAGCTGATAGGCAAATGTCACCACCCGCCGCAGCGCTGCCATGTCGGTCAGATCGATGTGTTCCATCTCCTCCAGCCGGCCAACCGCCGAGCGCTGGTGGGGCCCGATCTGGTCGCCTGCGGTAATCCCGTCCTTGAAGAACGGGCCAATGGTGCCAGCATGAAGCCGGGTGACGTGATAGCTTTCCAGGAAGGCATCCATGATGAGCTTCCAGTTGCCTTTCACCGTGTGTGTCTTGCGCCGGAAAAGGTGCGCAGCGCGAATGCCAAAGCTGTCGAGATCGCGTCCCAACTCCCGGGCATGGCTGAAATCGGCGTCCTCGGCCGGGGCAAACCAGATCAGTCCACCGGCCTCAAGGCTTGGAAGTTCGACCAACCCGTAATCGCTCTTGTCGAGCCCCGGGAAAGTCTCGGGCCTGGGCAGGGCCAGCAATCCGCCATCAAGCCGGTATGTCCACGCATGATACGGACACACCAGCCGCTTGGCGCATTGCACTTCGCTGCCTTCCATCAGCCGGGTGCCGCGATGGCGACAGACGTTGAGGAACACGTGCGCCTTGCCGTCTTTGTCGCGGGTAATCAGAAGCGGGCGACCCGTGGCGTCATGCGGCACCGCCATGCCAGGATCGGGTAGCAGCGCGGAGGGGCAGAGCACCTGCGGGAGGCGGTCGAACAGCGCCATTTTCTCACAGGCGAAGTGTTCGGGGCTGGTATAATTGCTGGCCGGCACTGTCTGAATGGCGCCCGCAACCTTGGCGCGGCCATCCCGGATTGCCTCGGCGAGCGCCAATTGGCCCGGCGTGGGGCGCAATGTGGGCATATCTGTTGTTGCAGCGTTCATCGCTCTTTTCTCATCCTCACCTGAGCGCGTAGTGTGCCACGAAACCGGGCCGGAGCAAATCCGTCCTGCAAGCATGGGATCATCAATGGCTGAAGCCGCAACTGAACACCGTTCGCGCCTGTCGCGCTGGATGACCTTGCTGGCGGCGCTGCGCCATCCCAAGACCGGCTATGTGCTGTTGTTCGGCTTTGCGTCGGGCCTGCCATACGCCCTCCTGCTGGGAACGCTTTATGCGTGGCTGACTGACGCGCAGGTCGATGTCGAGACAATGGGCGTCTTCTCGCTCATCGGGCTGGCCTATGCGTTCAAGTTCCTGTGGTCGCCTGCGCTTGACCGGGTGGACCTTCCGGGGTTGCGCCGACTGGGCAAGCGCAAGCAGTGGATCGTTACGGCGCAATTGCTGCTGGGGGGGATCCTGATGGCGCTGTCGCTGCTCGATCCCTTGTCGTCGCTGGGACTGTTTTCATTGCTGGCTGGGATCGGAGCGTTCGCTAGCGCCACGCAAGATGTGGTGATCGATGCCTGGCGGATCGATGTGGCTGACGAGGTTGCGACCATCGACATCCTGTCGACCGTGCATCAGATGGGTTACCGCATAGCAGCGCTGGTGGGAGGCGCATTGGCGCTATTCATGGCCGAACGCCTCGGCTGGCCGACCGTCTTCGCCAGCATGGGCGGTATTCTGCTGTTCGTGGGCTTTCTTGGCCTGTTCGCGCCCGATGCCGAGCGGACAATTGCGGCGCTGGATGCCGAGCGGAGCAACCTTGGCACGCTGCGGCAGGCGGGGCAGATTGAGCCGCGCACCCGTGCGACGGCGCTGGGAGCGGTAGCGCTGCTGTGGGGCTGGGCGTTGGTAACAGTTCTGGTGTTCATG
This sequence comes from Sphingomonadales bacterium, assembly GCA_009995225.1. Taxonomy (GTDB): domain Bacteria; phylum Pseudomonadota; class Alphaproteobacteria; order Sphingomonadales; family Sphingomonadaceae; genus Erythrobacter. Next base: position 43,268 of record JAACPW010000006.1, read on the forward strand.
GTGCGGTCGCTTACCGCAACGCCCGAAACGCGCCCGGACTCGACCGCGTTCGTCACTCAGATGGGCCCGCTGATCGTGATTGCGACGGTGGTTATCCCTGGCCTGATCGCGGGTTGGCTTGAATCCATGCGCAAGCAGGGCCGCCATGTCCTGACCGCCGATGCACCCGCTCTTACCACCTATGACACTGCTCTTGACCACGGCTATCGCGCACTGATCCTGCCGCTGGCCGAGATCATCGGACGGCTCAAGTGGGCTGCGATACTGGTCATCGCGCTGGTGCTGTCCTACCGCATCACCGACGCGATCTGGGGCAGCTTTGCCTACCCGTTTTATTTGGGCGAGTTGCAATATACCAAGGACGAGGTAGCGATTGCGTCCAAGTTCTTCGGTGTCGGCGCGCTGCTTCTCGGACTGGCGCTCGGTGGCACGTTGCTGACCGTTATCGGCCGGATGAGCACGCTGACTTTGGGCGCGGTGATCGCGGCGCTGACCAACCTGCTTTACGCCGATCTCGCCATTGGCGGCGCGCGGATGCAGGCGGCTAGTGACCTGATCGGCTTTACCTGGCTTGCCGGGCTGTTCGGGGCGGACGACCGGATGGCGCGATTGATGCTGACGATCGGGATGGAAAACATCGCGGTCGGTATCGCGGGGGCGGCCTTCGTCGCCTACCTCTCCAGCGTGGTCGCCAAAGGCTACAGCGCGGTGCAATATGCCCTGCTGTCCTCGCTGACGATGCTGGTGGGGACGCTGGGCCGCCCGGCGCTCGGCCAGATGATCGAGGAGCGCGGCTATTACGATGTGTTCATCCTGACAACGCTGATCGGGCTGTTCGCCGTGCTGCTGTGCATGATTGAATGGGTGCGACAAGTGCGCTCGGGCCGGGCCGAAAATGCGCCGCCGCCAGAGCCTGAACTGGTCTGACCGTCTGGCCTGCTGGCTGAGGTAAGTCGGCACTTTCCTACGCACCCCGGCGCGGGCACACGTGCACCCATGACCAGCCTGCATCCCCGCCCGATCGCCGATGAAATGGAAGGGCTGGCGGGAGCGGTTTTTTACGTTTCTGGACAGTGTCTCATGTGTCTCCAACAGGCGGGCTGGGAGGCGCATGGACGGGCCGATCAGTCCGGCAACTCGCCATTCAGCCGCAGCACCTCGCCTGCAAGGTAAAGCGAACCTGCGATGAGGATGGGCAGCCCGTCATCGGGGATCATTGCGAGCGCGCTTGGCACATCGGAAGCGGGGCGGGCATCGGGGCCAAACGCCGTGACGGGGTGCCAATCATGCCCCGGCACCGGCACGGCCGTGATGCTCTCCAGCAGCGGCGCAAGCGGGCCGGTGAGCGCGGCAGGGTCTTTGCCCTCGATCATGCCGATCACCAGATGCAGCCGCTGGCCCTGGAAGTGCGCGCCCAGCATCGCGCCGGCCTGCGGGTTGTGCCCGCCGTCGAGCCAGACCGTGCGTGCGCCGAAAAGCGGGCCGGGCCTCAAACGCTGCATCCGGGCAGGCCAGCGGGCGTTCAGCAGCCCCTTGGCCATCGCCAACGGACCGACAGGGACGCGGTCCTGATGCTGGGTCATCGCGAGCGCCAGCCCTGCATTGTCGGCCTGATGTGCGCCAGCCAGCGCGGGCGAGGGCAAGGTCAGCGTGCCTGCCCCGGCACGAAATGTCAGCATGGTGCCAGGCTCCACATCCCACACGTGCCCGCGCATCGCCAATGGCGCGCCTGTGCGGAGCGCAGCGGCAATCACCTCACGTTTCGCTTCGGGAGGATAGGCCTGCGTCACCAGCGGCACGCCAGCCTTTGCGATCCCCGCCTTTTCGAATGCGATCCGCGCCATCGGCTCGGCGGGAACGCCGTCTTCGGGTGCGAGCAGGAAGCGTTCGTGATCGAGGCCAAGCGCCGCTATCCCGCAGGCGGCCAGCGCCTCGGGCTCCAGCACATTGGTTGCATCGAACCGTCCGCCCATGCCCACTTCGACCACGCAGGCATCGGCGGGCGTGCGGGCAAAGGCCAGGAAGGCGGCGGCGATGGTGACTTCGAAGAAGCTGGGGCCGAGGTCTTCGCCCCCCTGTTTGCTGGCGTCAAGCACCTCGGCCAGCACGGCTGCCAGAGCCTCATCCGAGATCAGCGCGCCCGCCAGCCGGATACGCTCGTTGTAGTGGACCAAGTGCGGCGAGGTGGTGACGTGGACGCGGTAGCCTTGCGCCTCCAGCGTTGCGCGCAGGAAGGCGCAGGTCGAACCCTTACCGTTGGTGCCCGCCACGTGAAACACGGGCGGAAGCTGGCGGTGCGGATTGCCGAGGCGGTCCATCAGGGCGCGGATCGTTTCCAGCCCCAGCCGCCCTTGCGGCAGGCTCAGCGCCGCGAGCCGATCAAGCTGCGCTTGCACACGCGGGTCGTCCGACCGACCGAAGTCGCGCATGGGGCGTTACGCCGCCTTCACCGGAGCAAGGTAATCCAGCACGCTCGCCAACGTCGCCCGCAATTCGCGGCGGGGAACGACCATGTCGACCATGCCGTGCTTGTGCAGATACTCGGCGCGCTGGAACCCTTCGGGCAATTGTTCGCGGATCGTGTCCTGAATGACGCGCTGACCGGCAAAGCCGATCAGGGCGCCGGGCTCTGCGATGTGGATATCGCCGAGCATCGCGTAGCTCGCGGTCACGCCGCCGGTGGTGGGATCGGACAGCACCACGATATAGGGCAGCCCGGCCTGCTTCAGGCGGCGGGTCATCACGGTGGCGCGCGGCATCTGCATCAGAGACAGGATCCCTTCTTGCATCCGCGCACCGCCGGCCGCCGTCACCACGACAAAGGCGCAGTGCCGATCCAGCGCCTTTTGCGCGCCCTCGCAAAACGCCTGCCCCACAGCCATGCCCATCGAGCCGCCCATGAAGCTGAAGTCCTGCACACCGACGACAGCGGGCCGCGTATCAATCGTACCCGATCCGACCACGAAAGCATCCTCATGCGGGTTCGCGGCGCGGGCGGCCCTCAGGCGGTCGGTGTACTTCTTGGTGTCCTTGAAGCCCAGTGGGTCTTCGGTAACCTTGGGCAGCGGCAGCAGCTCGAAGCCGGGGTCGAGCAACAGCGCGAGGCGCGCATCGGCGCCGATGCGGCCATGATGTTCGCACTTCGGGCAGACCGAAAGGTTCGCCTCGTATTCCTGCACGAACAGCATTTCCTGGCACGACGGACACTTGATCCACAGATCCTTTTCCGTGGTGGTCTTCTGCTCGGAGGTGAAGCCCAGCGAATTGCGGACACGGGTCAACCAGCTCATTGCGCGATCTCCTGCCTGGCGGTGTGGACGGCGTTTGCCAACGCCTGCGTCAGTTCCCGTAGCTTGGCCGGAGCATGAGCGCCATATTCGCCGCAGATTTCCACCAGGGCCGAGCCGACCACGACGCCGTCCGCGACCCTCGCGATGGCGGCGGCCTGTTCGGGTGTGCGCACACCGAAGCCGACCGCGATGGGCAGATCAGTCGAAGCCTTGAACCGCGCAACGGCTTCCTCGATGCTGGCCAGCACGGCCTGCTGCTTGCCGGTGATCCCGGCGACCGAAACGTAGTAGATGAACCCGGCCGAGCCTTCGAGCACCTGCGGCAGGCGCGCAACATCTGTTGTCGGCGTGGCAAGCCGGATCGGGGCGATGCCCTTCGCGCGCAGCGCCGGGCCGAGCGCGTCGTCTTCCTCGGGCGGAATGTCGACGCAGATCACGCCGTCAACGCCAGCCTCGGCAGCGGCCTGCGCGAACCATTCCGGCCCGCGCCGCACCATCGGGTTGGCATAGCCCATCAGCACCAGCGGCACATCGGGGTGGCGAGCGCGAAAATCGGTGGCGTAGCGCAGCACATCGGCGGTGGTCGTGCCCGCGCCCAAGCTGCGCAGATTGGCGCTCTGGATCGCGGGGCCATCGGCCATCGGATCGGTGAAGGGCATGCCGAGCTCGATCACATCCGCCCCGGCTTCGACCAGCGCATCGAGATTGGCGGCGGTGTCGCCGTCGCCTGCGGTGATGAAGCAGACGAGCGCGGGGTGACGGACGGCGAAGGTGGTGGAGAGGCGGGTCATCGGCGCATCGACTTGGCATAAGAACGGATAAGCAGCGCGGCAATCCCGCTGGTCACGATAATCAAGAACGGGTTGGGCAGCGAGACGTCATATCGGCCATGAAGATAAGACGTTCCAGCTATTGCGACGGCGTTGAGAACAATAAACAGGGTCAGGACATAGCGATCGAGCACATCTCTCACAATTCAACTCCCAGCTTCTCCGCCACGGTAAAGATGTCCTTGTCGCCGCGCCCGCACAGATTCATCAGCACGATGCTGTCCTTGGGCAAGGTCGGCGCGACCTTCGCCACCGCCGCAATCGCGTGGGCAGGCTCCAGCGCCGGAATGATCCCCTCGGTGCGGCACAGCAGCTGGAAGCCTTCCAGCGCCTCGTCATCAGTGACGGCGGTGTAATCGACGCGGCCCGATTCCTTCAGCCATGCGTGTTCAGGGCCGATGCCGGGGTAGTCGAGCCCGGCGCTGATCGAGTGGCCCTCGGTTATCTGGCCATCCTCGTCCTGAAGCAGATAGGTGCGGTTGCCGTGGAGCACACCCGGGGTGCCGCCAAGCAGGCTCGCGGCGTGCTGGTCACCGTCCAGGCCATGGCCTGCCGCTTCGACGCCGAGCATCTTCACGTCCGCATCATCAAGGAACGGGTGGAACAGCCCGAGCGCGTTGGAACCGCCGCCGATGCAGGCGATCAGCAGGTCGGGCAGGCGGCCCACACGGCTCAGCATCTGCGCGCGCGCTTCCTTGCCGATCACGCTCTGGAAGTTGCGCACCATCTCCGGGTACGGGTGTGGGCCAGCGGCCGTGCCGATGATGTAGAAGGTGTCGTGGACATTCGCGACCCAGTCGCGCAGGCCTTCGTTCATCGCGTCCTTCAGCGTCGCGCCGCCGCTGGTGACGGGGATCACCTCGGCACCGAGCAGCTTCATGCGGAACACGTTGGGGGCTTGGCGCGCCACATCGGTCGCGCCCATGTAGATCACGCAAGGCAGGCCGAACCGCGCGCACACCGTGGCGGTGGCGACCCCGTGCTGGCCCGCGCCGGTTTCCGCAATGATGCGGGTCTTGCCCATGCGGATCGCCAGCAGGATCTGCCCGATGCAATTGTTGATCTTGTGCGCGCCGGTGTGATTGAGCTCGTCGCGCTTGAACCACACTTGCGCGCCGCCGAGTTCCTCCGTGAGGCGGGGCGCGAAGTAGAGCGGACTGGGGCGGCCGACGTAATGTTCGAGCAGGTCGTCGAACTCGGCCTGAAATGCCGGATCGGCCTGCGCGGCGCGATATTCGCGCTCCAGATCGAGCACCAGCGGCATCAGGGTTTCGGCGACATAGCGCCCGCCGAACTGGCCGAAATGGCCGCGATCGTCGGGTTGGTTGCGGAATGAGTTGAGCGGAGTGTTCATATGCGGGCCGCTTTGCAGAAGGCAGCGATTTTGTCCACGTCCTTGATGCCGGGCGCGCTTTCGACGCCGGAGGAGGTATCGACCAGCGGCGCGCCTGTCAGGCGAATGGCCTCGCCCACGTTGGCAGGGGTCAGCCCGCCGGCAAGCCCCCACGGCGTCGGTGCCTTGTAGGCGCGCAGCAAATCCCAATCGAACCGCGTGCCATTCCCGCCGGGAAGGCCGCTCGCAGGCGCATCGAACAGCAACCGGTCCGCTGCGCCGTGGAAGCGGGCGGCAGCGGCGAGCGAATCTGCACCCCTGACGCCCAGCGCGCGCCATGCCTCGATCCCGGTTTCGGCGCGGAAGCGGGCGAGGGTTTCGGGGGTTTCGGCACCGTGAAACTGCACAACGTCCGGGCGGACTTCGCGCACCGCTTCGGCCAGAGCCGCAGGCGCGAGATTGACCACCAGCAGCACCACCTTGACTTGTGGCGGCACCAATCCGCGCAGACGCGCCGCTTCGGCCAGTGACAGGTGCCGCGGGCTCTTTTCGAAATGGACAAGGCCGACATAATCCGCCCGCGCATTTGCAGCAGCAGCCACAGTTTCCGGCGTCGAGAGGCCGCAGATTTTCACGAGCGTCGCAGTCATCGTGTTGCCCTAGGCCGGGCCAAGCCGTTTTTCCAGCACCGCAAAGGTGATCGGCGGATCGCGCAGCACCGGAAAGGGCCGTGTCTCGCCGGTGCGGGTGTAACCCCGCCGTTGGTACCAGGCGATGAGCCTTTCCCGGCTGTCGATCACGGTCATTTCCATCATGGCACTGCCGAGGCCCCGGGCGTGGTCTTCCGCTGTTTCGAGCAAGCGTCGTCCGATCCCGCCCGATTGCAGTTCTGGCGCAACGCACAGCATCCCGAGATAAGACAAAAATTGATCTTTGCGCGTAACGGCGACGCAGCCGATCAAAGCCGGCTTTTTTCGCGCTGTCAGAATCGTGACCGCTGGATCGGTTAGCATGGCCTCCAGTTCGCCCGGTGCGATGCGCTCATCATCCAGAATATCGGCTTCGTGATTCCATCCAGCCCGCGCCGAATCGCCGCGATAGGCAGCTTCCAGCAGGGCCTTGAGGGCAGGGGCGTCGGCAAGGGACGCCGCAAGAATGCGGATCAAAGCGTCGCCTCGATCGCGCGCGCCGCTGCCTCCGGGTCTTCCGCACGAGCTATCGGGCGTCCGATGACCAGCACGCTGGCACCGTTATCGCGCGCCTGTCGCGGGGTGACGACGCGCTTCTGATCGCCGGTGCCACCGCCGTTCTTGGCGCCGGTGGGGCGCAGGCCGGGGACGACGAAATGGCCGTCCTTCCATGCCTTGCGCACCATGGCCACTTCCTGGCCGGAACACACGATGCCGTCCAGCCCCGCCTCGTGAGCGAGTTCCGCCAGCCGCATCACCTGCGTTTCGGCGCTGCCATAGACGCCGGTGGCGGCGAGATCTGCGGTGTCGAGGCTGGTCAGCATCGTCACCGCCACCACCTTGCATCCCTCGGCGGCGGCCGCTTTTGCATCCTCCATCATCGCGCGCCCGCCGCTGGCGTGGACGGTGACGATGGCGGGTTCATAAACATGGATCGCCTGCATCGCCTTGGCGACGGTATTGGGGATGTCGTGGAACTTGAGGTCAAGGAAGATCGGAAGACCCAGATGCGCAATCTCGTGCACCCCGTGCGCGCCGTGGGCGCAGAAGAATTCCAGACCCAGCTTCACGCCGCCGATGTGCGAACGGACCTTTTCGACCAGCGCCTTGGCAGGTTCGAGGCTGGGCACGTCGAGTGCGAGATAGATGGGGTTGCTCATTTTCCGCTTCCGTCTGTGCCGTAATCGGTAGGGCTGAAGGGCTCGGCCGTTTCTACCGGTTTTGTCCCATGCTTTTCCACAGGGCTGTCCACCGCCGGAATCACCGGCCCTTGCGTGTCACGCTGGCGCGCCAGCGCGTTGTTCTTCAGCGAGGTCTCCAACGCGCGGATGCGGCGGTTCTGGCTCCACACCACGCTGCGGTGCACCGCCCACATCGGCACAAAGCCGGCGATGAAGGCAAGCATTGTCAGCACCGGCACTTTTGTTTCCAGAACGAGGTTCTGCCACAGCGTCAGTTCTACCGGTTGCCAGTTGTAGATCGCAAAGATCAGGAAACCGAAGGCTGCCAGAACCCACAAGATAGTGCGAAGGATCTTCACGACATGTGCCTTTTTCGATGGGCTGCGACGTTCGCAAACCTAAGCCATTCCCACGATGAGTCCAGCACCGCTGCTATCACCTGAAAACGCGCGCGAAGATCGTGTCGACGTGCTTGAAGTGGTAGCCAAGATCAAACAGCTGATCGAGTTGTTCGGGTGCGAGGCGCGCTGTGACGTCCCCATCGGCCTTGAGCAGATCAAGCAGGTTCAATGCGCCGTCGGCCTCCCACACCTTCATCGCGTTGCGCTGTACCAGGCGATAGGAATCGTCGCGCGTCAGGCCGGCCTGTGTGAGCGCCAGCAGCACCCGCTGCGAATGGATCAGGCCGCCCATGCGGTTCAGGTTCTTTTCCATCCGCGCCGGGTAAACCAGCAGCTTGTCGACCACGCCGGTCAACCGCGCCAGCGCAAAATCAAGCGTGATGGTCGCATCCGGGCCGATGAAACGCTCCACCGACGAATGCGAGATATCGCGTTCATGCCACAGCGCGACATTCTCCAGCGCAGGCGTGACGGCAGAACGCACCAGGCGCGCGAGACCGGTCAAGTTTTCGGTGAGGATCGGGTTGCGTTTGTGCGGCATCGCGGACGAACCCTTCTGGCCGGGCGAGAAATACTCTTCGGCTTCCAGAACTTCGGTGCGCTGCAAGTGGCGTATCTCGACGGCCAGACGTTCGATGCTGCTGGCGATCACACCCAGCGTGGCGAAATACATTGCATGACGATCGCGCGGGATGACCTGCGTGGAGACGGGTTCGATGGCAAGACCCAGCTTGTCCGCGACATATTCCTCTACCGCCGGATCGATATTGGCAAAGGTGCCAACCGCGCCGCTGATCGCGCAGGTCGCGATCTCGGCCCGCGCCGCGATCAGCCGGGTGCGGCAGCGGTCGAACTCGGCGTAGGCCTGGGCCAGCTTCAGACCAAAGGTCACCGGCTCGGCATGAATGCCGTGGCTGCGCCCGATGGTGGGGGTGTATTTGTGTTCCTCGGCGCGGGTCTTGATCGCGGCGAGCAGGGCGTCGAGCTCGGCAAGCAGCAGGTCGCTCGCACGGGCGAGTTGTACTGACAGTGTGGTGTCGAGCACGTCGGACGATGTCATGCCCTGATGCATGAAACGCGCTTCTTCGCCGACTTGCTGCGCCACCCAGTCGAGGAAAGCGATCACGTCATGCTTGGTCACGGCCTCGATCGCGTCGATCGCGGCGACGTCGATTGCCGGGCCCGTCGCCCACCAATCCCACAGCGCCTTGGCAGCGGACTGCGGGACGACGCCCAGATCGGCGAGCTTCTGCGTGGCATGCGCCTCGATCTCGAACCAGATGCGATATTTCGCCTCCGGTTCCCACAGGGCGGACATGGCGGGGCGGGAATAACGGGGGACCATCGGGCGGCTCCGGATGAGAGGTCGAAATATGGCGCGCGGGCTAGGCGGCGTGGGCGCGGAAGGCAAGTCTGCTAGATGAGTCCCTTGGCCCGCAGGCTGGTATGCCCTTCGCGCCCGATAATAACGTGATCATGAACGGTGACGCCCATAAGCCGACCGGCTTCGGCGATGCGCTGGGTGATCTGGATATCGGCGCGACTGGGTTCGGGCGAGCCGCTGGGATGATTGTGGACAAGGATCATGGCGGACGCGCCCACGTCCATCGCCCGGCGGATCACTTCACGGGGATGTATCGCGGCTTCGTCAATTGATCCGTCGCCCACGTGGTGATCCTCGATCAAGCGATTCTTGGTATCGAGATACAGCACCCGCACACGCTCCACGGTCAGATGCGCCATGTCGGTGGTGAGATAATCGATCAGCGCCTGCCAACTGCCGAGCACCGGCTTGCCCATGATCTCGGCCCGCGCCATCCGCCGTGCGGCAAGAGCAACGGCCTTGAGGGCAGCGGCGCTGTTTTCGCCCACACCTTTGACCCGCTGCAGCGCCTTGGCATCGGCATTGAGCACGCCTGCAAGTGTGCCATATTGCGCGAGCAGCGCCTTGGCGATCGGCTTGGTATTGCCGCGCGGGATGGCCGCGAACAAGAGATATTCGAGCACCTCGTAATCGGCCAACGCTTCGGCTCCGCCGGTTAGCAGCCGATGCCGCAGGCGCGCGCGGTGCCCGTCGCCTGCGGCCTTGCCCGCATCGAAATCGGGCACGGCCCCGTCGAGAAAATCGAACCTGTCTTCAGCTTCCGGCAATGCGACCCCCCGGAAAGGCGTTGAACCGTATGCCTCATTGCCTTTGGACGATGATACGCGCAAGGCTTGGAGACAATGTTGGTGCCGGACGCGCAGCCTATGGACGAGCCGGAAGGCAGACGCACGCGGCGGTTCCGGCTGCGGCGCTTGCGCAGTCGCATCGCGTTGGGGTTGGCTGCGGTGGCGCTGCTGGTTGCAAGCGCTGCCTGGATCAGCCGGGAGCGAATCGCGGGCGACGTGATCGACGATTACCTTCAGGCCAGTGATATCCCGGCAACCTACGACATCGTTGCCATCGGCCCGCGCGCCCAGGTGATCGAAAATCTGGTGATCGGCGACCCCGCGCGGCCTGATCTCACGGTCAAGCGGCTGGTGGTTGAGATCGGGGTCGGCTGGGCCGGACCCGAGGTGCGCCGGGTGCGTGTGGAGGGCGCCCGGCTGTTTGCGCGATTCGATGACGGCACCTTCAGCCTCGGCGCGCTCGACCCGCTGATATTTACCGGCTCGGACGCGCCCCCTGCGCTTCCGGCCATCAATGTCACACTTTCCGATGCCCGCGCATTGCTGGAAAGCGATTACGGGCGCGTGGGCCTGAAGCTCGAAGGCGCTGGACGGATCGACGATGGGTTCGTTGGAACCATCGCTGCCGCCGCCCCGGGAATCGGGGTGGAGGGCTGCCGCGCCCAGACCGCGACGCTGTTCGGCAAGCTCGTCACGCGTGACGGCGCGCCCCGGCTTGATGGGCCGCTGCGGATCGGCAATCTGCAATGTGGAAGGGCGCAGTTGGCGCAAGCGGACATCGGCACGCAGCTAAGCGTGAACCGAGACTTTTCCGCGGCCAAAGCCGATTTGCGCCTGACGGGCGAACGGGCGGCCTACGGCGATTTTTCCGGCGAATCGCTTTCCGGTAACGCGCAGGTCAACTGGTCGACCGGACGGCTCGCATTGGGGCATGATCTTGCGATGACCGGCTTGGCCAGTCCGCAAGGCCGCATGGCCGAGTTGGCGCTGGAGGGAAGCTGGCGCGGGGTGGACGATGGTAGCAGCGGCCAGTGGGACGGCACGCTCCGCGGCCAGGGTTTCGATTCCGCAGGTGATCTGGCTGACAGCCTCGTTTCAGCCGAGCGCGGGCTTGCAGGTACATTGCTTGCCCCCTTGGTTGCCAAAGCGCGCAGCGCAGCGATACGGGCGCTGGATGGCGCCAGCCTGCGCGCCGACGGCATTGTCCGCCACAAAGGCACGGACATGTCGCTGGTGGTTCCCGAGGCAAGCATGTCTGCCCGCAGCGGCACGCGGGTTCTGGCGTTCTCTCGCCTCAACGCAAGGGTACGTGCAGGGGAACTGGCAAGTCTTGGCGGCAATGTTCTGGTCGGGGGTGAAGGGCTACCCGGCATCAATGGCAGGATTGAGCAGCTGACAGGCGATGGCGGCTGGATGATCCGGGCGGCGATGGCGGATTATGCGGCGGGCACAAACCGGCTCGCCGTTCCGCGCCTTGCGCTGCGTTTGGCGCCGGACGGAGCCTTTGCTTTTGACGGCCTCGTCACGGCCAGCGGCGATCTGCCTGGCGGCGGTGTAACCGATCTTGCTGTGCCGCTTGAAGGCACGTGGTCACAGGCGCGCGGGCTGGCGCTGGGCACCCGCTGCACGCCGCTGCGCTTTGCCAGCTTGGCGCTGTCGGGGCTTGCGTTGAAGGGGCGGCGATTGATCTTATGCCCCGAAGGCAATGCGCCGATCCTTGCCTATCGTGACGGTCTGACACTCGCGGCCCGCACCGGCCCGCTGAACCTCGACGGATCGCTAGGCGAAAGCCCGGCCCGTCTTGCGGCCACGGGCGTGGTGCTGCGCTATCCGCAGCCTTTCGCCATCGAAGGCCTTACCGCCACGATCGGTAGCGATGACAGCGAAGTCCGGCTTTCTGCCGCCAGCCTCACTGGCCGTCTGGATGGTGCAACGTCCGGCACCTTCACGGGTGGGGCGGCGCGGCTGGCGGTCGTGCCCCTCGATCTCGACACGATCACCGGGCGCTGGTCCTTTGCCGATGGCGCGCTGCGGATCGAAGACGGTGCTTTCACATTGTCTGACCGGCCGGCGCAAAGCCCGGTGCGGTTCGCGCCGCTGGTCGCCAACGGGGCAAGCCTGACGTTGCTGGACAATCGCATCGTGGCCGATGCCGTGCTGGCGCATCCCGCATCAGGCCGCAGCGTTGCGCAGGTGGCGATTACGCATGACCTTGGCACCGCCGCGGGCCGTGCGCGATTGTCCGTCCCCGCGCTGGTGTTTGACGACAGCCTGCAGCCTGACGAACTGACGCCGCTTGCCAAGGGTGTCATTGCGCTGGCGACAGGCACCATAACCGGCGATGGGCGGATCGACTGGACAGCCGACACCATCACAAGCAGCGGCACTTTCCGCTCCGACAGCTTCGACTTTGCTGCGGCCTTCGGGCCGGTGCGGGGCCTTTCGGGCAAGGTGGTCTTTACCGATTTGCTCAATCTTACCACGGCGCCTGACCAGACACTCAGCATCGCCGCGATCAATCCCGGCATCGAGGTGCTGGCAGGCACGGTCCGGTTCGATCTGAAGGACGCCACACTTCTGAGCCTGCGGGATGCGCAATTCCCGTTTATGGGCGGCACGCTGTCGATGCGCCCGCTGGCAATGGATTTCAGCCAGCCCGAAGCCCGCCGTTACATCTTCGATATCGTGGGGCTGGATGCCGCGCAATTCGTGGCGCAGATGGAGCTGACCAATCTCAACGCCACGGGCATCTTTGATGGCACCGTTCCGATTGTCTTCGATGCCGAGGGCAACGGGCGGATCGATGGCGGGATTCTTATGGCGCGACCGGGAGGCGGCAATGTCGCCTATATCGGTGAGCTGACTTACGAAGACCTCGGCACGATGGGCAATTATGCATTCTCTGCCCTGCGTTCGCTGGATTACACGCAGATGCGGGTCGGGCTGGGCGGCGATCTGGCGGGCGAGATCATCACCAGCTTCGATTTCGACGGCGTCCGCCAAGGGGCAGGGACCAGTCAGAACTTCATCACCCGGCGACTGGCGAAGCTCCCTATCCGCTTCAAGGTCAACGTTCGTTCCGAGAACTTCTACGAGATGGCGACGATGGTGCGATCTTTCTGGGATGCCAATTACATCCGCAAGCCCGAAGATGTGGGCCTGTTCCGCCAGGAGGATGGCCGGCTCGTCCCGAATGCAAAACCTGTTCAACCTCCCGAAAGCGAAAGTCAGCCATGACGCATCACGAATTGACCGCGCCAGGGTGCGCTGCCACATCCGCATCCGTAATCGGGGAGGGGGCAGCATCGATGGGGCGGCAATCGCAAGGCAGACGCCGGGCCTTGATGGCAGCAGCGGCGATTGTTTCGGCAGGCCTTGGCGGATGCATCAACATCGCTGCGCCTGACGAACCGATCGTGATCGAGCTGAATATCAATATCCGGCAGGAAGTGATTTACCGGCTGGCGGAAGACGCCGCCAACACGATTGACGAGAACGCGGACATCTTCTGATCGATGTGCCGCCTCGAGGAGAAATGACGATGCGCAATTCAGCTCTGGCCGCCATGCTTGCCGTAGCGACGCTTGGTGCACTCGCCGCGCCGGCTCTTGCGCAGCGCGATCCAGCCTATGCCGCCGCGCGCTCCGCTGGCAAGATCGGGGAACAGCCCGATGGCTATCTCGGGATCGTGGGTGCGAGCGACAAGGCGATGCAGGATCTGGTGAACGACATCAATATCAAGCGCCGTGCGATCTATGCCGAAAAGGCGAAGGAAAACAATGCTACTCAGGAGGCCTACGCGCTGACTTCCGGGTGTCAGGCCATTGCCCGCACAACGCCGGGCGAAAAATACCGTGCGCCCGATGGCACATGGCAGACCCGCACATCCGCGCCGCCGATCCGCGATCCGCGCTGTCCGTAAAACCTTCGCACCTGCACAAACATGCCCCTCCCCGTGTTGACACATATCTGCCCCCCTTCTAAGGGGGCGGCGCCCTCGGCGGGCACCTCGATACGTGTGTCCTGGCCCTGGTTTTGACGAGGATCAGGCATGAGTGACGAGAAACCTGCACGAGAACCCATCCAGGAGGATGCGCGGATCGACGCGCTCGAAGCGCGGCTCAGGGCCGCACGCGAGCGCGAAGAGCAACGCAACCGGTCACAGGTTAAGGGCGCCGATGCGAATTACCGCAGCGGCAACCGCGCTCTGGCCAATCTTCTGGGAGGGATCATCGGTGGCCTGGTGATCGGCTTTGCGGTTGACGCATTGCTGGACATCGCGCCCTGGGGTCTGTTGTCCGGTCTGTTCCTGGGAACGGTATCGGCCTTCAGGTCAATTATTCAGAATGCGAACACGCGTCCCGTAGATGAGGCCCAGCGGCCCGATGGTAAGGGTTAGACCCCGGCCAGACTGCGCTAGACCCCCTCAAGGGGCGCGTTTTATGTGAAACATTTGGGGATCTTTCGATCGTGGCAGCCGAAGAAGGCAAGGTCGATCCGATGAAGCAGTTTACCATCGAGCCCATTCTGGGTTCGGATTGGCAACTGGCTGACGGGATCAACATCGCATTCACCAACTCCGCATTGTGGATGGCGATCACTGCCATTCTGGTGTGGGTGTTTGTGGCGGGCGGTATGAAGCGCGCGCTTGTGCCAGGCCGCTGGCAGATGGCGGTCGAAAGCATGACCGGGTTCATCGACGACCTGCTCGAAGCCAATGTCGGCAAGGGCGGGCGCAAATATGTGCCTTACATCTTCACCCTTTTCATGTTCATCCTGTTCGGGAACCTGCTCGGCCTCGTGCCTGTCGGTCTGATCCCCGGGATCCATGCGTTTACCTTCACCAGCCACTTCACGGTGACTGGGGTGCTGGCGATCATGAGCTTTGCGATCGTGCTGATCGTCGGTTTCTGGAAGCATGGCCTGCACTTCTTCTCGCTGTTCGTGCCTGCGGGCACGCCGCTTCCGATGGTGCTGTTCATTGCCCCGATCGAACTGGTTTCGTTCATGGTGCGCCCCTTCAGCCTCGCGCTGCGGCTCTTCGTCGCCATGATGGCGGGTCACGTTCTTCTGAAGGTGTTGGCGAGCTTCGTCATCGCCGGCGGCAGCGGCGGGATTGGCACGGGCGTTCTGGTCGGCGTGCCTAGCTTCATCTTGATGGTGGCGATCAGCGCGCTGGAAATCCTCGTGGCCGGCATTCAGGCCTACGTGTTCGCGCTGTTGACCTCGCTGTATATCAACGACGCGGAAAACCTTCACTGAGAGCTTGGGTGCTCTCGCAACAACCCCATTAACACACAGAATTTTTTCAAGGAGTTTACAATCATGGACGCTACTGCTGCAGCTCTTCTCGGTGCCGGTCTCGCGGCGATCGGTGCCGGTCTGGCCGCGCTCGGCGTGGGCAACGTGTTCGCTTCGTTCCTCGAAGGTGCGCTGCGTAATCCGGGTGCTGCCGACGGCCAGCAGGGTCGCCTGTTCATCGGCTTCGCGGCCGCCGAACTTCTCGGCCTGCTCGCCTTCGTGATCGCGGTTCTGCTGATCTTCCGTTAAGTCCGATATGCGGCCTGCCGGGCGTCGCGGGTACTACCCCGCGCCGCTCCGGCAGGCTTACCAACTCGCGCTCCGGCAAAAGGTCAACGATGCCTCAGATCGAACAAATTGCTGCTACATTGTCGAGCCAGGTCTTCTGGCTGCTGGTGTTCTTCGGCCTCACCTTTGTCTTCGTTGGTCTTGGGATGGTGCCGAAGATTCTCGGCACGGTCGATCTGCGTGACAAGCAAATTGCCGACGATATCACGGCGGCGCAGGCAGCGCGCGATCAGGCAACCAGCGAAGAAGAGGCCTGGCGCAAGCGCGAGAACGCCAACCGCGCTGCGGCGCAGGGTGTGATCGGTGAAGCCAAGGACAAGGCGGCTGCAACGAACAGCACCAAGCTTGCCGAGGCTCAGGTGCGTCTTGATGAACGCCTGATCCAGGCCGAGACGGCAATCGACGCTGCGCGCAACAGCGCGATGGCCGAGATTGAGGCCGTTGCCGCTGACGCCGCACTCGACATCGTCGCCCGCGTGGCTGGCGCCGAAGTTGAACCCGCCGCTGCTGAAGCCGCGGTCAAGGAGGTTATGGCGCATGGCTGATGTACTGACACTGCTTGCCGCCGGGGCCGCTGGTCACTCCGAACCCGGCGTGCTGGGCCTTGATTCCTATCAGTGGGTCGCGCTGGCTATGACCGTGCTGATTGCGGTGTTCATCTGGAAGAAGGTTCCCGGCCTCGTTGCTGGTGGGCTGGACGCCAAGATCGCCGCGATCCGCGCTGCGCTGGACGAAGCCAAGGCCTTGCGCGCCGAGGCTGAGGCGCTGCGGGCCGAATATGCCGCCAAGATCGCAGCATCCGAGAAGGATGCCGAAGCGATGCTGGTGGGCGCCCGTGAAGAAGCCGCTGCGATCCTCGCCAAGGCGGAAGCCGACAGCGAAGTTAGGGTTGCCCGCCGCCAGCGCATGGCGGAAGACAAGATCGCGGCTGCCGAGCGCGCTGCGATTGCAGAGGTCAAAGCCCGTGCGGTGACCGCTGCTGCTGCCGCGTCGCGCAAGCTTATTGCCGAGCGTCACGATAGCGCCGCCGACCGAAAGCTGGCTGATGAGGTGATTGCTTCATTGTAAGTGATCCCAGACGTTGCATTGCAGTTGAGGGCGGCCGAGCGAGGCCGCCCTTTTCGTTTGTGAATGCCTAGCTGCCCGGAACGAACACAACCTTTCCTACCAATTCGCGCCGCGCCATCGCATCGAACCCCTCGCGCCAGCGGGATAGCGGCAGGCTGCGGTCGATCGCCGGCGTAATCGCGCGGGTTTCAGCGAGGTGCGTAATGGCGCGCTGAATGGCAGCGCCGCGTTCGGGAAAGCGGCGGGCATATTCTCCGGCGCGCAGCCCCACGATGCTGAAGCCCTTGATCAGCGGGATGTTGGTCGAGACATCGGCAATCCGACCCGAAGTGAAGCCCACCACCACCAATTTGCCATCAAAGGCCACGCAGCGGGTCGATTCGTCAAACACGTCGCCGCCCACCGGATCGAACACGATATCAGCAAGCGCGCCGCCCGTTCGATCGGCCACGGCTTCGCGAAAGCGACCGGTGGCGGCAATCACCGCATCCGCGCGGGCGAGGGTAGCAATCCGGCCCGCCTTGGCGGGCGAACCGGTGCTGGCGATCACGCGCGCGCCTAGCGCCCGCGCAAGATCGCAGGCGGCAAGGCCCACACCCCCGCTTGCGCCATGGACCAGCACCCACTGCCCCTCCTGCAATCCGCCCAGCTCCACCAGGCCGGTGAAGGCCGTCGAATAGGCAGCGCCCATGGCAGCGGCAGCCGCGAAGTCCATGCCTCGCGGCATTGTGGACAGCTTATTCGCAGGCACGGCGACGATTTCGGCAAAGGCGCCGGTTTTATTGCCGCCCATGACCCGGTCTCCGGCGGCAAAACCGCTGCCAGCGTCCGCTTCGATGACTTCGCCGGCGAATTCCAGACCGGACGTGAACGGCGGCTCCGGCTTGAATTGATAGTCCCCGCGCGTCATCAGCAGATCGGGGAAATTGAGCGATGCCGCCAGCACCCGAACCAGCACTTCGCCCGCGGCGCGTGTCGGCACCGGGATGTCAGCCAGCGTCACACCGGACAGATCAGCCGTCAGCCGTTCGACCCTGAGTGCCTGCATCGGGTCAGAAGCTGTCTTTGGCCGCGCGCAGGGCTGCGAAGGTTTCGTAAGGCTCGCCGCCGCCCCAGCGTTGCATCAGATCGGGATCGTCTGCCCGCAAGAAGGGATTGGTAGCGAGCTCGCGTTCCAGCCGTGTCGGCACCGTCGGCTCGTTCTTTGCCCGTTTGGCAGCGATCTCGTCGGCATAGGCCCTAAGCGCGACGTTATCGGGGTCGGCGTGGAGCGCGAATTTGGCGTTCGACGCTGTGTATTCGTGCGCGCAGTAAAGCAGTGTCTGAGGCGGAAGCGCCTTGATGCGGCTGAGGCTTTCCCAAAACTGCCTCGGCTCACCTTCGAACATCCGGCCGCAGCCCAGCGCGAATACGGCATCGCCGACGAAAGCCATGTTCGCCGACGGCAGGTGGAAGGCGATATGGCCGTTGGTGTGACCCGAAACGTCGATCACTTGGGCCTCCACGTCACCCAGCTTTACCGTGTCTGCGTGGCTAACCACGCGGTCGACCGGGAACTTGCCCGTCAGTTCAGCCGGACCGACAATCGTGCAGCCGGTTTCGCCCTGAATCACCGCATTGCCGCCGGCATGGTCAGGATGCCAGTGCGTGTTCCAGATCTGCGTGATCGTCCAACCCTTCATCGCCGCTTCGAGCAGATAGGCTTTGCCGTCAGGCGTATCGATGGCGACAGTCTGGTGGCTGTCGGTGTCGTGGACGAGGAAGCCGTAGTTGTCGCTAAGGCAGGGAAACTGGTGAACATGGATCATGCTGCCAGTCTAGCACGTCCCCCAACGTAGGAAAGGCCCGCCTGCTCGGGTGAGCAGGCGGGCCTTTCGTGTTGTCCCGATGACCTTGACGCTCGCCCGGAAAGGCGAGCGCCGATCAGTGTCAGTCCTGGTTCTTCTTGAGCGCGGCGCCAAGGATGTCGCCGAGCGAAGCGCCCGAATCCGACGAGCCGAACTGTGCGACAGCTTCCTTTTCCTCGGAAATCTGACGCGCCTTGATCGAGAAGTTGGGCTTCTTCGAACGGTCGAACCCGATCACCATTGCGTCGATCTTGCTGCCAACCTGGAAGCGATCGGGACGCTGTTCGTCACGGTCACGGCCAAGGTCGCTGCGCTTGATGAAGCCGGTCGCGCCGTCTTCGCCAACCTGAACTTCGAGGCCGCCGTCACGCACCTCGAGCACCGTGACGGTGACGGTCTGGTTCTTGCGCAACGCACCGCCGGTCGAGGCGGCTTCAGCCGAAGGCGCGCCCTTTTCGAGCTGCTTCATGCCGAGGCTGATACGCTCCTTTTCGACATCCACGTCGAGCACGATGGCCTTGACCATTTCGCCCTTGCGGTGAAGCGCCAGCGCGTCCTCGCCCGAGATGCCCCAGGCGATGTCCGACATGTGCACCATGCCGTCCACGTCGCCATCCAGACCGATGAACAGACCGAATTCGGTGGCGTTCTTGACTTCGCCTTCGACTTCGGTGCCGACCGGGTGCTTTTCGGCGAATTCGTCCCACGGATTGCGCTGGGCCTGCTTGAGGCCGAGGCTGATGCGACGCTTTTCGCTGTCGACTTCCAGCACCATCACATCGACTTCCTGCGAGGTCGAGACGATCTTGCCGGGGTGGACGTTCTTCTTGGTCCAGCTCATTTCGGAAACGTGGACCAGGCCTTCGATGCCCGCTTCCAATTCGACGAAGGCGCCGTATTCGGTGATGTTGGTCACCTGACCCTGCAGCTTCATGCCGACCGGGTACTTGGCGGCCACGCCATCCCACGGATCGCTTTCCAGCTGCTTCATGCCGAGGCTGATGCGCTGGGTTTCGGCGTTGATGCGCACGATCTGCACGGTCACGGTGTCACCGATATTGATGACTTCGCTCGGGTGATTGACGCGCTTGTAGCTCATGTCGGTGACATGGAGCAGGCCGTCGATGCCGCCGAGATCCACGAACGCACCGTAATCGGTGATGTTCTTGACCACACCGTCGATGATCTGGCCTTCGACCAGGTCGTTGATGAGTTCGCTGCGCTGTTCGGCACGGGTTTCTTCGAGCACGGCGCGGCGCGAAACCACGATGTTGCCGCGGCGACGATCCATCTTGAGGATCTGGAAGGGCTGCGGAATGTCCATCAGCGGGGTGACATCGCGCACGGGGCGGATATCGACCTGGCTGCCGGGAAGGAAGGCCACGGCGCCGTCGAGATCGACGGTGAAGCCGCCCTTGACGCGGCCGAAGATGCGGCCTTCGACGCGCTTGCCTTCGCCAAATTCGCTTTCCAGCTTGTCCCAGGCCGCTTCGCGGCGGGCGCGGTCACGCGACAGCATGGCTTCGCCATCGGCGTTCTCGACGCGGTCAACGAAGACTTCGACTTCGCCGCCGACGGTCAGGCCATGGTCGTCTTCGCCGCGGCTGAATTCCTTGAGAGAGATGCGGCCTTCGCTCTTGAGGCCAACGTCGATCACGGCAAAGCCGTTTTCGATCGCAGTGACGGTTCCCTTGACGACGCGGCCTTCAAAGCCGTCTTCGCCGGCACCGCCGAGTTGTTCATTGAGCATCGCCTCAAAATCGGCGCGCGTGGGCATCTGGGTTGCCATAGGCTGATTTAGTCCTGTGTTCGTTGTGCTACCGGCCGCCGGTTTTTCCGGGGTCTTAAACTGCTTCCCGTGCACCATTGCGCGGGCTGGCAGGGCAAGAGGCCGTTCGTCTCCGCGCCGCCGAATGCGAATGCGCGAAGGTCCGGCAATCAGCGAGGATTGCCCGAACGGCCGCGCGCCTAGGCGGGGACGGGCCAAAATGCAAGGCATTTCGCCCTTGTGCGGCCTCCGGGTGGCCGGTGGCCCGTGCCCTGTTGGAGACACATGAGACACTGTCCAGAAACCGAAAAGATGCCGCCCCGCAGGTCGCTTGGCAGGCGCTGGCGGTGGTGCGGGAAAGGGAAGGGCGGCGCATGACGGGCAAGGTGAACCGCCTTGCCGCAGTAGGAAAGGGTCAGTGTGCGCTCAGCTTGTGCTGCACGGCCTCGATCGCGGCCTCGATCGCGGCGTCGCGGCCGAAATGGGTGGTGTCGATCACCAGCGCATCGGCGGCGGCGACCAGCGGAGCATCGGCGCGGTTCATGTCGCGCGCATCGCGGGCCGCGATGTCGCGTTCGATGGCAGCAAGCACGACGTCGATCCCGCGCCCCGTCATCTCCAGCCAACGGCGGCGGGCGCGTTCCTGCACGCTGGCGGTGACGAAGAGCTTCACCGGCGCTTCGGGCGCGATGACCGTGCCAATGTCGCGCCCGTCCAGCACCGCGCCGCCTGCCTGCGTCGCAAAGGCGCGCTGGCGTTCGTAAAGTGCGCGGCGCACAGCGGGATGCACCGACACACGGCTTGCGAGGCCGCCGACCTCTTCGGAACGCAGAATGTCCTCTTCGAGCAGACTGTCAGCAAAGTCGCACGCTGCCAGCGCATGATGCGGATCGTCGGCGTTGCCGCCGTTCATCTGCACCTGCCGGCCGACTGCGCGATACAGCAATCCGGTGTCGAGATGCGGCAGGCCGAAATACAGCGCGAGCGCCTTGGCGATGGTGCCCTTGCCCGAGGCAGTGGGGCCGTCAACGGCGATGATCATTCGGCGGCCTCCCGAGCGTCGATGCGGGTCATCCAGTCGCGGTAGATCGCTTCGGCAATTTCGGGGCGTTCGGAGATGAAGGCATGGCTCCCGCCGGGAACCACGGCGAGTTCCGCGCCGGGGGTAAGCGCGGCGAAATCCTGCACGGTGTCGATCCGCGCTTCGTCATACTGGCCGATGACAAACATGATGCGGCTGCCATCGACCCGCGACAGCAAACCGCTGGCATCGTAGCTGGCCAGTGATCCCGACGCGCGGAACTCGGTCGGCCCCCACATCGTGTTGTAGACCTTGGCGTTGAACCCTTTGCCGCCATAGCGGGCGCGGTAGGCGTTGGCTTCCGGCAACGGGGCGGGGCGGTCTGCGCGGCCATTATAGGCCGCGTAGAAGGCGGCGGTGGCAGGCTCGCACACGTCAGGCGCGGGCGGGGTCGGGCCTTCGCAGGCGCGGATCGCGGCGCCGACATCATCGGGCAGATCGCGGATCAGCAGGTTGGTGCCGGTGATCCAGTGCGAGGTGGAAAGAAACGTGCCGCTCAACACGGCAGAGGCGGTGTGCTGTGGGTAGGCTGCGGCATATTCGAGCGCGAGCGCCGAGCCCCAGCTGTGGCCGATCACGTGCCAGCGTTCTACGCCGAGTTCCCGGCGGATCGCCTCCAGTTCGGCCACGAAGCGTTCGGGGCGCCAGTTGGCGGGGTTTTCCGGCCGGTCGGACATGCCGCTGTCGAGCTGGTCGTAGAGGATCACCGGGCGCTGGTCGGCAAGACTCAGCAGCCCGCCGAAAGTGACGTGGGTGCCACCGGGGCCGCCGTGGATGATGATGACGGGCGCCGCCCCTTCACCAATGGTGCCATTGACCCGCGCCCATACCTTGCCACCTTCGACAGCGATGCGGTGTTCCGAGGTGGGGACCGACCAATCGGCGGCAGGATCGGTGGGGAGGGCCGCGCGCTGGGCCTGTGCCGGCACCGGGGCAAGCAGCGGCATTGCAGCCAATGCGGCGACAGCCAGTGTTTTGCGGATCATGCCTGTTCTCCTTCAGAGCCACGGATGCGCCATGCGCGCACCAGCCCGAAAATCGCGATCGCGGCCCAGAAACCTTCCAGCACAAGGCTCGCCCAGTTGGTGTGGTAGATCAGTGACACCGTCAGCAATGCCGCGCCCAGCAGATTGGTGCCGTGCAGCCAGAACGGGTTGGTCGTCTTGGCCAGCGTCAGGTAGGCATAGGCACCGATGATACAGGCCGTGCCGCACAGACCGACGATGCCCGGCCAGTCGAGCGGGGTGTTCACTGCGTCGCCTCGTCGAGCAACCGCTGGAAGGTTGGAAAGCTGGTGTTGATCGGGCCGATGTCGTCGACCTCGACCCCGGCTTGGCTGACAAGGCCCGCCACCGCCATGCTCATGCAGATGCGGTGATCGAGCAGCGATTGGACGCGGGCGTTGCCGGTGCCGCGCAGCGGCTCGCCGCCGGAGCCGTGGATGGTGAGGCCGTCTTCATGCTCATCGACCCGCGCACCTGCCGCAGTCAGCGCGGCGGCCATTGCGGCCAAGCGGTCGCTTTCCTTGACGCGCAGTTCCTCCAGGCCCGTGGCGCGGGTGGTGCCCTTTGCCAGCGCGGCGGCGACGAACAACACCGGGAACTCGTCGATCATGCTCGGCGCGATGGCCGGGTCGATATCGACGCCAGTCAGCGCAGCGTGGCGCACGCGCAGGTCGGCAACCGGCTCGCCGCCGACTTCGCGAGGATCGACTTCGGTGATGTCCGCGCCCATCTGGCGCAGCACCTGAAGCAACCCGGCGCGGGTTGGGTTGAGGCCGACATTGCGGATCGTGAGATCGCTGCCCGGCACGATGGTGGCCGCCACCATGAAGAACGCCGCTGACGAAGGATCGCCCGGCACGGTTACGTCCATCGGCTTGAGGTCAGCCTCGCCGTGGACCGCGATGATGCGCTCTCCGTTTTCCTCGCCCACCTCCAGCTTCGCGCCGAAGCCGGTGAGCATCCGCTCGGTGTGATCGCGGGTCGGCACAGGCTCGATCACGCGGGTGATGCCGGGGGTATTGAGGCCCGCAAGCAGCACCGCGCTTTTGACCTGCGCGCTTGCGACAGGCAGCCGATAGGTGATCGGCACAGCAGGATTGGCGCCGCGCAACATCAGGGGAAGAGTGCCGCCCGCCGAGGCTTCGATGCTTGCGCCCATTTGCGACAGGGGATCGATCACCCGCTTCATGGGCCGGCCCGAAAGGCTGGCATCGCCGACGAAGGTCGCGGTGATCGCATGGCTTGCGACAAGGCCCATCAACAGCCGGGTCGAGGTGCCCGAATTGCCCATGTCGAGCGCCTGTCGCGGCGCCAGCAGGCTGCCCACCCCCGCGCCGTGGACCGTCCAGATGCCATCCGTGCTGCGTGTGATCTGCGCGCCGAAGGCCCGCATCGCGGCGGCGGTCGCCAGAACATCCTCGCCTTCCAGAAGGCCGGTGATGGTGCTGCAGCCTACGGCAAGCCCTGCAAACATCAGCGCACGGTGGCTGATGGATTTGTCGCCGGGAATGCTGATCGTGCCGCGCAAAGGGCCAGAGGACGCAAAGGTGTGGCTGTTCATAAGGCGGCGGTCTTTGACAGCGCCCCGTGCTTCTGGCAAGGCGCGCCGCGCATCGGATCGGACCTGTTGTTTCAAGTCACTTGAAGCAAAGCCCGCCGAACTCCAGAGTTTTTCGTTCAATCCCGCGAATCCGCACCCGCGCTTCGCCCGCCCGTAAACAGGGCGGCCAGTTTGAGGACTTTTTATGGCCAAGCCTGAATGGGGTACCAAGCGTACCTGCCCCAAGTGCGCAGAGCGTTTTTACGATCTCGGCAAAGACGATCCGGTAACGTGCATCGAATGCGGAGAAACCTGGTCGCCTGAGCCGGTTCTCAAGTCGAAGCAGCCGATCCCGTTCGAGGAAGTCGAAAAGAAGAAGAAGGAAGTCGATGCCGACGCCGATTTGAGCGGCGATGATGATATCGACGATCTGGAAGATATCGAGGACGATAACGATTCGCCCGACAACGACGTTGACCTTGGCGGCGATGACGATCTCGGCGTTGCGACCACGGGCGACGACGACGACGACGAATCCTGATTTTTCTCTTGCAAGCGGGATGCGGCCCCACTATTCGCCGCCTCCCGCAGGTAAAGCATCACGCTTTGCCGGCACGATGACTGGCTCGGGGCCTTAGCTCAGCTGGGAGAGCGCAACACTGGCAGTGTTGAGGTCAGCGGTTCGATCCCGCTAGGCTCCACCAGTCATCCTGACCAAAGTCGGAATATGCAGCCCCGAGGGGGCAATATTTCGCAACGCTGGCCGACGAGGTTTCGTCCGCCGGCGTTTTTCGCATTTTCCGGGCGCTACGGTTCCCGGCAGGAGAAGTTGGCGATGTTCGACACGCTGTCCGACCGTCTTGGCGGGGTCTTTGACAAGCTCAAGGGCCGTGGTGCCTTGCGCGAGCAAGACGTGCGCGACGCCATGCGCGAAGTTCGGATCGCACTTCTCGAAGCTGACGTTGCCCTGCCGGTTGCCCGCCGATTTATCGATGCTGTCACCGAAAAGGCGGTCGGGCAGGACGTGCTTCGCTCGGTCACGCCGGGCCAGCAGGTCATCAAGATCGTTCACGATGAACTCGTGGAAACGCTTGGCGGCATGGAGGTCGAAGGCCTCAATCTCGACGCCAAACCGCCGGTCGTGATCATGATGGTCGGTCTGCAGGGTTCGGGCAAGACCACGACCACCGCAAAGCTTGCCAAGCTGATTCGCGAGCGTCACGGGAAAAAGGCCTTGATGGCCTCGCTCGACGTGAACCGCCCGGCTGCGCAGGAACAGCTGGCCGTTCTCGGCACGCAGGTCGGTGTGGCAACCCTGCCGATCGTGCAGGGGCAGCAGCCGGTCGACATTGCACGCCGTGCAATGGAATCCGCGCGTCTTCAGAACGTAGATGTGTTGCTGCTCGACACCGCAGGCCGCCTGCACGTCGACGATGCGCTGATGGCCGAGATGAAGGCAGTCGCCAGCGTTTCGGCTCCGACCGAAGTGCTGCTGGTGGTGGATTCGCTGACGGGTCAGGATGCGGTCAACGTTGCGCAGAACTTCAGCAGTGAAGTGCCGCTGACAGGCGTCGTGCTGACCCGGATGGACGGCGATGCACGTGGCGGGGCGGCGCTTTCCATGCGCGCGGTGACGGGCAAGCCGATCAAGTTTGCCGGCACCGGCGAAAAGCTCGACGCAATCGAGCCCTTCCGCCCCGGTTCGGTCGCTGATCGTATCCTTGGCATGGGCGACGTGGTCAGCCTGGTCGAGCGTGCCGCAGCCTCGATCAAGGAAGAGGATGCCGAAAAGCTCGCCCGGAACATCGAGAAGGGCAAGTTCGACCTCAATGATCTCGCCATGCAGCTTCGCCAGATGCGCAGCATGGGCGGCCTTGGGATGCTGGCGGGCATGATGCCGGGCATGAAGAAGGCCAAAGCGGCGATGGCGTCGTCCGGGATGGACGACAAGGTGCTGGTCCACATGGAAGCGATCATCGGTTCGATGACGGCCAAGGAGCGCGCCAATCCCGATCTGTTGAACGCCAAGCGCAAGAAGCGTGTGGCAGCGGGCAGCGGCACCGATGTGCAGACAGTCAACAAGCTGCTGAAGATGCATCAGGAAATGGCGCGCGCCATGAAACAGCTCAAGAAAATGGGCGGTCTCAAAGGGCTGGCGTCGATGTTTGGCGGCGGCGCAATGGGCGGCGCAGGTCCGATGGGCGGTATGGGCGGCGCCGGTGGCTTCCCCGGCCTTGGCGGTCCGTCCGGCGGCATGGGTGGCGGCATGGGTGGTCTGCCCGGTCTCGGCGGCCCGCCACGCAGCAAGAAATAGTTTTATTCCAAACCTTCAATTCAACAATTCAATCCCATTTCAATCGAAAGGTATATCACATGTCCATTTCCATCCGGCTTTCGCGCGGCGGTGCCAAGAAGCGTCCTTATTACCGCATCGTCGTTGCCAACAGCCGCAGCCCGCGCGACGGCAAGTATCTCGAACAGGTCGGCATCTATAACCCGCTGCTGGCCAAGGACAGCGGCGAGCGCGTGAAGCTGGTCGAAGATCGCGTTCGCTACTGGCTCGGCGTCGGCGCGCAGCCGACCGACCGCGTGGCCCGTTTCCTCGACGCTGCCGGCATCGTCGAGCGTGCAGCCCGCAACAACCCCAAGAAGGGTGAGCCGGGCGACAAGGCCAAGGAGCGTGCTGAAGAGCGTGCCAGCAAGATCGCTGAAGCTGAAGAAGCCGCACGTGCTGCCGAAGAAGAAGCCAAGGCCGCTGCTGCTGCCCCGGCCGCTGAGGAAGCGCCTGCCGCTGAAGAAGCCGCTGCCGAGGAAGCACCTGCTGCCGACGACGCTGCGACCGAAGAAAAGGCCGAAGGCTGATCTGACATGACCACGCCCGTCACCCTCGCTGCCATCATCGGCGCACACGGGGTGGCGGGCGAGGTGCGTCTGAAGCTGTTTGGCGAAGGCGCGCACACGCTCTCGGCTCACAAGAGCTTCAATGACGGCGCGCTGACGATGGTCAAAGTGCGTGATGACGGCAAGGGTGGGGCAATTGCTCGCTTTGTTGAAAGCAACTCGCGCGGGGATGCCGAAAAGCTCCGCGGCACGGCGCTGACCGTTCCGCGTGAGGCGTTGCCCCCTCTGGCTGAGGGCGAATTCTACCATGCAGACGTGCTCGGCCTGCCGGTGGTCACCGATGCGGGCGATACTGTCGGCACGGTGCTCGCGATCGAGAACTTCGGCGCGACCGACATCATCGAGATTACCCGCGCCCCGGTGCCGGAAAAGGGCCCCAAAACCTTCATGGTTCCCATGATCCCCACTGCGGTGGTCGGATGGGACGCCGAAAGACTTGTGATAGGCGCCGCTTTCGCCGAAGATTGAGGCGTGACGGGCACCGATACCGCTCTTTGGCACCGCATCGCGGCCCATGCGATTGGGCCGCCTGAAGCATCGCTGACCTTTGCGGCGCGCCTCGCCCGCGAAAACCGCTGGGGCTTGTCCCATGCGCAAGCTGTGATCGACGAATACAGGCGCTTCTGTTACCTCGCCGTCACGGCCGGACATTCTGTCACACCGTCCGATGCGGTGGATCAGGCCTGGCATCTCCATCTCACCTACAGCCGCGATTATTGGCAGGTTTTTTGTCCTGCCGTGCTTGGCACCGAACTGCACCACGGGCCGACGCAGGGCGGGCCGGCAGAGCGGACGCGCTATTACCAGCAATATGCCGACACGCTGGCCGCCTATGAGGCCGCGTTCGATATGGCGCCACCTGCGGCTATCTGGCCAGCCGCGCAACAACGTTTCATCGCGGATCCGCGATGTGTCCGCGTTAACCTCTCCAATGCTATTATTCTTCCACGCCGGGTCGCTCTGGCGCTGAGCCTGCTTGTCTTTGTGGTGGGTTGGCTCGCGGGAAGGACGATGTAATGCAGCTGTTCTCGTCTTGGACGGGCGGCGATTTTCTGCTGGTTTACACGATGTTGCTGGGCCTGGCGACCTTTGCGGCATGGTGGGTGCCGGCGCATTTGCGCGAGCCTGGTCGGCGCGGCGAATCGGACGATCTGGAAAGCATTGCGCTGCTGGCGGGCGGACGCCGCCGCATGGCCGATTCGCTTCTCGCCGATCTGTATGTCCGCGGCGGGCTGGTGCCGTGCGAAAAGGGCAGGCTGGCCGTGGTGCAGCGCGATTTGCCCGCCAGCCCTGCTGGTCGTGCACTTCTTGCGAACAATGCCCCGCTCAGCCTGTCTGACGCGTACAAGGCGGTCCTTGGCGACGCCGATCGTGTGGCCGCCCGCCTGCGCCGGGCAGGGCTGTTGCTGCGTCCCGAGCAACAGGCGCGTCTTCGTTGGCTCTCGATCACCCCCCTGGCCGCGCTGTTCATGCTGGGCCTCTATCGCCAGCGCGCCGGGAGTACGGCGGGGGAGCCGACCGGTTTTCTCGTGGTGTTGCTGATTGTGACGGTTGTTCTGGCGGTCATACGGTTTGCCCGGATTGATCCGCGCACCGCCGCGGGCGTGGCGATTGTGAAAGACCTGCGCGCACAAAATGGCCGCTCTGCTCGAGCGCCGCGGGCGGAGGAGGCTGCCTTGGCGGTGGCGCTGTTTGGCACAGCCGTGCTGGTCGGCACGCCGTGGGAGCCGGTTCATGCGATGCGCAAGAAGGACGGCGATGGCGACGGTGGTGACAGCGATGGTGATGGCGGATCGGGCTGCGGCGGCGGCTGCGGCGGTTGCGGGGGCTGATTTCCCGGCGTAAGCGCACGCGATGACGAAGCTGCCAGTCGCCGTGGCCCAAGCCGGCCCGATCCCGCTCGATTTCGTAGCCGGAATCGACCTTGCCAAAATTGGCGAGGCGCTGATCAGCCGTGATACTGACGGGCACCACGCACGGCCGGATGTCTTCGCATTGCGGATGGATATGAGGCCGCCAGACGGAGTGACAAGGTCATGAGCCAGGCAGCATCCCAAGCGCGCACCGCGGTCATTAGGGTGGAACGTGCCCCTGACGAGCCGTTCATCCCGGTTGGCGTAACCGCTGTCATAACGACTTTGCTCATTGTGGCGCTGATTTCGTGGCTGGCGGCGCGATATCTGAACTGGGCCGTGGCACCGCGCAGATTCCGACTGCGGGTGGCGGTTGCAGGCGCGTTACCAGTCGGCATTCTGATTGCACTGATCCTGGCCGCGAGGTTCTCGAATGAGGGGAGCTTTGCTGCGGCTGTCAGTTCATTGGCGAGGATATCATACGGAGGATGGCTCCTCATGCTTGCCATGCTGATCACAGGTGTCGCGGTATCTTGGAGCACGGCGCGGCGGCGACGGAACCGTGATGCGCGCAAGGTCAGTGCCGCTCTTGAGGTGTTCCAATGACCTTCGCCGCCACCATCCTCACCCTCTACCCGGAGATGTTCCCCGGTCCACTCGGCGTGTCGCTCGCCGGCCGTGCCATGGCCGAGGGCAAGTGGGCCTGCGAGACGGTGCAGATCCGCGATTTCGCCACCGACAAGCACCGCACCGTCGATGATACGCCTGCGGGCGGCGGGGCGGGGATGGTGCTCAAGTGCGATGTGCTGGCGCGGGCTATGGACAGCGCGCCTGCCGCCGGTCGCCCCATTCTCGCCATGACCCCGCGTGGTCGCCCCATCACGCAAGCCCGCATTCGCGAACTCGCAGCAGGCCCCGGCGTCATCATCCTGTGCGGACGGTTTGAAGGCTTCGACGAGCGCCTGTTCGAGGCCCGGCCCGCAATCGAGCAGGTCAGCCTTGCCGACGTTGTTCTCTCCGGCGGCGAGATGGCGGCGCTCACCATCCTTGATGCTTGCATTCGGCTGCTTCCCGGCGTAATGGGCGCGCCTTCCAGCGGGGATGACGAGAGCTTTGAACAAAGCCTTCTCGAATACCCGCACTATACCCGACCTCAGCAATGGGAAGGGCGCACGATCCCCGAAGTGCTGCGATCGGGGGATCATGCGAAGATCGCTGCTTGGCGCAAGGCAAGGAGCGAGGAAGACACACGGTTACGCAGGCCGGACTTGTGGGGGCGCTATGAGGGCGCTCGGGTCCAGCCTGCCTCTGGCGCGCGGCGTGAACGAAGGAACGCAGGTCATGAACCTGATTCAACAGATTGAAGCTGAAGAAATCGCCAAGTCCGGCAAGGACATCCCGACATTCCGTGCAGGCGACACCGTCCGCGTCGGCGTGAAGGTTAAGGAAGGCAACCGTGAGCGTGTTCAGAACTACGAAGGCGTCGTGATCGCCCGTTCGAACCGCGGCATGGGTTCGAACTTCACCGTACGCAAGATGAGCTTCGGCGAAGGCGTCGAGCGCGTTTTTCCGCTCTACTCGCCGATCGTCGAAAGCATCACCGTGGTCCGCCGCGGCGTGGTGCGTCGTGCCAAGCTCTATTACCTGCGCGGCCGCACCGGCAAGAGCGCACGTATCGTCGAGCGCCGCGACTTCGCGCCCAAGGCGTAAGGCTTCTCCAGCCATTGAATTTGCAAAGGGCGGTGCCGCAAGGCGCCGCCCTTTTCGTTTGCGCCTCTTGCCAATCCGGCTCGCCGTTGCGAGGACAGGCACGCGCCGCGTGTGGGCGGTTCGCGATGATGAGGTGAGCTTTGGATGCGTTCGGTTCTTGCTGCTGTTGCCCTGTCCCTGTCGACGTGCCTGACCAGTCCCGTTTGGGCGCAGGACGCGGCGATGCCTGATACCGCCCCCACGCTGTCCTTCGAACGGGTCTTCGCTTCCCCCGGCCTTGATGGCCCTGCGCCGCGACAGGTCAAGCTGGCCCCCGATGGCCGTTATCTCACGCTGCTGCGCAATCGTGCGGATGATCGCGAGCGGTACGATCTGTGGGGCTATGACATCGAAAGCCGCGGATGGCGGATGCTGGTGGATTCGGAAAAGCTTGGATCGGGCCGCGAACTCTCCGAAGACGAAAAGATGCAGCGCGAGCGCGCCCGCGTCGGCAGCCTGAAGGGGATCATTTCCTATCAGTGGGCCAGCGATGGGTCCGGCGTGCTGGTGCCGCTGGATGGCGATCTGTTCCTGGCAAAGCTAGATGGCACCGTTACCCAGCTCACCGATACAGAAGGCACCGAACTCAATCCCAAACTGTCGAGCATTGGCGGCTATGTCAGCTTCGTGCGCGACCGGCGTTTGTGGACGGGTCCGGTCGGGGCAGAGGCGCAGCCGATCACGCCTGCGGGAGAGGCGGAAGCGATCCGCTGGGGCGAGGCCGAATTCGTCGCGCAGGAAGAAATGGCGCGGCTTTCAGGCTATTGGTGGTCGCCTGATGACAGCCGCATTGTCGTCCAGCGCACCGATGAAGCCAGCGTCGGCATCGTCACCCGCGCGGCTATCGGCGCGACCGGGACCAAGGTGTTCGATCAACGCTATCCGGCGGCAGGCACGGATAATGCGGTGGTCGAACTGTTCGTGATGAACCCGGATGGCTCGGGCAGCGTGAAAGTCGACCTCGGCCCCAATCTCGACATCTACGTCGCCCGCGTCGATTGGGCGCCCGATGGCAGCGCGATCTATGTGCAGCGGCAGAACCGCGCGCAGACGAAGACCGATATGCTCAAGGTTGATCCTGCCACAGGGGCGAGCACGGTATGGTTCACCGAAAACGCTGCACGGCCGGATTACTGGGTGAATCTTTCCGACAATTACCGCTTTCTCAAGGATGGCTCCTTGCTGTGGTGGTCCGAACGGGACGGGTACGGCCATTTCTACCGCTACGCAGGTGGGCAGTGGCAGCAGCTTACGGACGGCACGTCATCGACGACCAGCCTTGTGGGCGTGGACGAGGCCGCGGGCACCTTCACCTATCAGGCCACCGCCGACGTGCTGACCCAGCAGATTTACCGCGCAAGGTTGGACGCGACGGGGGAGGCTGAGTTGCTCACCGATCCCGCCTTCACCAACTCCGCGAGCATGGATGGAGCGGGCCGGTTGCTATACGTGACCCGTTCAAACCCCGCACAGCCGCCGCAGTCCTATCTGGCAATGCCGGACGGCAAGCGCGTCGCGTGGATCGAGGAAAACAAGGTCGCGGGCGATCACCCCTATGCGTCCTTCCTGGCGAGCCATGTGACGCCGGAATACGGCACGATCCCCGCCGAAGACGGCACACCGCTGCACTGGATGATGCTCAAGCCAGCCATGGAGCCGGGTAAGCGTTACCCGGTGTTCTTCAGCCATTACGGCGGGCCGGGGCCGCAGATGGTTACGAAGGGCTGGGGCGGGGCGCTGGCGCAGTTCATCGTCGACAAGGGCTATATCTACTTCGTGCTCGACAATCGCGGCTCGGCCAACCGGGGGGTGGATTTCGAACAACCGCTTTACCGCGCCATGGGCACCGCCGAAGTGCGGGACCAGAAGGCAGGCGCGGAATATCTCAAGACTCTCGATTTCGTCGATCCGGCCAAGATCGCGATCTACGGCTGGTCGTATGGCGGTTATATGACGCTCAAGCAGCTGGAGGCCGATCCTGGCCTTTATGCCGCGGGAATCTCTGGTGCGCCGGTCACGCGGTGGGAGCTCTACGACACGCACTACACCGAACGCTACATGGGCGATCCCCGCGAAGTGCCCGAAGCCTACGAGAAGGCCAGCGCCATCCCCTATGCCTCCAAGATCAGCGATCCTTTGCTGCTAATTCACGGCATGGCGGATGACAATGTCGTGTTCGAAAACTCGTCTGAACTGATCTCGGTGCTTCAGGAAAGCAACACGCCGTTCGAGATGATGCTCTATCCCGGTTACACTCACCGCGTCTCGGGCGAGAAAATCGGGCCACATGTGTGGAACTCGATCATGCGCTTTCTGGCAGCCCACAAGGTGACGCCGCCTGTAGGCGACTGACGGGAAACATAGCTATTCGTTATGCTGAACTTGTTTCAGCATCCATCTCGCACCATAGAGCAGCGGCGCGAGCCGCGGGATGGACTCTGAAACACGTTCAGGGTGACGACCTGTGAAAAAATTGTCAGGAGTTTCTATGGGTTACCGGGTGGCAGTGGTCGGCGCGACCGGCAATGTCGGGCGCGAGATTATGCAGGTTCTCGCCGAGCGCGAGTTTCCGTGTGACGAGGTGGCCGCGGTCGCCTCGAGCCGCTCGGTCGGCAGCGAGGTCGAATTCGGTGACACCGGCAAGATGCTCAAGTGCAAGAATATCGAGCATTTCGATTGGGCTGGCTGGGACATCGCGCTGTTCGCGGCGGGCTCCGGCCCGGCCAAGGAATATGCCCCCAAGGCGGCGGCTGCCGGGTGCATCGTGATCGACAATTCCTCGCTCTACCGGATGGACCCGGACGTGCCGCTGGTGGTGCCGGAGGTGAACCCCGATGCGATCGACGGCTACACCGCACGCAACATCATCGCCAACCCCAACTGCTCGACCGCGCAGTTGGTCGTCGCGCTGAAACCGCTGCACGATTTTGCCACGATCAAACGCGTGGTCGTCTCGACCTATCAATCGGTCTCCGGCGCGGGCAAGGCGGGCATGGACGAACTGTTCCAGCAAAGCCGCGCGATTTTCGTGGGTGATCCGGTGGAGCCATCCAAGTTCACCAAGCAGATCGCCTTCAACGTGATCCCGCACATCGACAGCTTCCTTGATGATGGTTCGACGAAGGAAGAATGGAAGATGGTGGTCGAAACCAAGAAGATCCTCGATCCCAAGATCAAATTGAACGCCACCTGCGTGCGCGTGCCGGTGTTCGTCGGCCACTCCGAAGCGGTCAACATCGAGTTCGAGAACGAAATCTCGGCAGAGCAGGCGATGGACATCCTGCGCGAGGCGCCCGGCGTGATGCTGATCGATAAGCGCGAGGATGGCGGTTACATCACCCCGGTCGAATGCGTTGGTGACGCGGCGACCTTCATCAGCCGCGTGCGCGAGGACCCGACGGTGGAGAACGGTATCACGCTGTGGTGCGTGTCCGATAATCTGCGCAAGGGCGCGGCCTTGAACGCGGTGCAGATCGCCGAATTGCTTGGGCGTCGCCACCTGAAGAAAGGGTGAGATCGATGCGGTTTGCTTTTCTGGCTGTGACCTGTGCTCTGGCTTTGACAGGCTGCGACAATGGCGACGTCCCCAGCCCTGCCGAGCGTCAGCAGGGCGAGGCGGCGCAGGCTCCGGTGGCGACTGACCGTGTCGAACTGCGCGGCGATGGGCTGTCAGCCGGTTCTGAATCCTTTTATTTTGCTGCCGGACAGGCGGAAGTCGAAGGCGCGCTGGCCAAGACGCTGGGCGCGTCGTTCCGATCAGGCCAAAATGCCGAATGCGGGGCGGGGCCAATCACTTTCACCGATTTTGCAGGCGGTTTGACAGCCCATTTCCAGCAAGGGCGGCTGGTGGGCTGGAACTGGCACGCCCCGCAGGACGGCGATGCCGCGCCCACCGGCACGGTCGGTCTGTCAGGCGATGTGCAAGTCGGATCGGCGCGGGCCGCGGTCGAGGCGGCAACGGGCTTCGCGCTTGTCGAAGGCAGCACGCTGGGCGAGGAATTCGCGCTTGGCAGCAAGATCGGCGGGTTCATTGCGGGTGACAGGGTCGAGATGCTGTATGCCGGGACGCAGTGCTTCTTCCGGTGATCGCCGCATGACCCACGTGACCGACCATTTTGCCAGCTTTGACGGCACCCGTCTTGCAATCCACACCGAGGGCGAGGGCCGCCCGGTGGTCCTGCTTCATGGGCTGTTTTCCTCGGCGCAGATGAACTGGATCAAGCGGGGCCACGGCACGCGGCTTGCGGCGGCGTGGTTCCGAGCGATCATGATGGACTTTCGGGTGCACGGGACAAGCGAGGCGCCGCAGGACGCCAGCGCCTATCCTCCCGGCGTGCTGGTTCGCGACGTCGCCGCATTGGTGGATCATCTGGGCCTTGAGCCGCGCGGCTTCGATCTGGTGGGCTTTTCGCTGGGTGCGCGCACTGCGATGCACGCGGTGGGTTACGGCATCCTTGAACCACGGCGTCTGGCGATCTGCGGCATGGGCGTCGCGGGTCTTTCGCAGTGGGAGCGGCGGGCGGCGCATTTTAAGCGAGTGATCGACGAATTCGATACGATCAAGCCCGGCGACCCCGCCTACACCGCGCGCACCTTCCTGAAATCGCAAGGTGTTGACCGGGTTGCGGCGCGCTTGTTGCTCGATGCGATGGAAGACTTCGATATGGCGCGCCTCTCGGCCATCACGATGCCCACCGCGCTGATCTGCGGCGATGAGGATGACGATAACGGCTCGGCCGAAGAGCTCGCCGCGCTTTTGCCGGACGCGGAATATATTGCGGTGCCCGGCACGCATCTCAACAGTGTGACCAAGCCGGAACTTGGCGACGCCATCACCCGTTTCCTCTCGGAATGAGCGGTGCGGGTTGATTCCCGCTGCGCAGGGGTTCAAACCCCTTCGCATTGTCACATGACTAACGGGACGTATTGCTGATGAATTTTGCTGCCCACCTCCTGCGCGGTGCGACCGCTGCGCTGGCCATCGCTGTTGCTGTGCCGCTTGCCGCGCAAGACAACGCCGCTCCGGCCGAAGCCGCTGCCCCCTATCCCGAGACGCCAGAGGGCGCGAAGGCATGGATCGCCGCCGTCGAAGCGGATTTCGCCGCGTTCTCCAAGGAATACAGCCATATCTCATGGGTTAACGCGACTTACATCAACCACGATACCGATACGCTTGCGGCAAAGTATGGCGCGGATCTGACGCTGAAGCAGGTCGCCTATGCCAACGAGGCTGCGCGCTATGCCAAGATCGCAGGGCTTGATGCCGAGACCACGCGCAAGCTTGATATGCTGCGCAACTCCATCTCGCTGCCTGCACCGAACCGTCCCGGTGCAGCCGAGGAACTCAACGACATCGCCACGCGTCTTGGCTCGGCCTATGGGCGCGGCAGGGGGACGCTGAACGGCGAGCCGATCAATGGCAGCGATATCGAAGCCGAGATGGGCAATCTCGAACGCACGCCCGAAGAGCTGAAAGAAATGTGGGCGAGCTGGCACGACAATGTCGGTGCGCCGATGCGGGAGGACTACACCCGCATGACCGCGCTCGCCAATGAAGGCGCCAAGGAATTGGGCTTTGCCGATTTCGGCGCGATGTGGCGTTCGGGCTACGACATGAGCCCGGAGCAATTCGCTGGCGAGACGGAGCGGATGTGGCAGGAAGTGAAGCCGCTTTACATCGCGCTGCACACCTATGTCCGCGGCAAGCTGAACGACAAATACGGCGATGCCGTGCAGCCGCGCACCGGCCCGATCCGCGCCGACCTGCTTGGCAATATGTGGGCGCAGGAATGGGGCAACATCTACCCCGTGGTGGCCCCGGAAGGCGCGGGCGATATCGGCTATGACCTGACCGATCTGATCGCGCAGAAAGATCTCGACGCGATCAAGATGACCAAGATGGGCGAGCAGTTCTTCTCCTCCCTCGGCTTTGATCCGCTGCCCGAAACCTTCTGGGAGCGCAGCCAGTTTGTGAAGCCTGCCGACCGTGAAGTGGTGTGCCACGCCTCGGCCTGGAACCTCGACAATGTCGACGATCTGCGCATCAAGATGTGCATCAAGCCCAATGCGGACGATTTCACCACCATCCATCACGAACTGGGCCACAACTACTACCAGCGCGCTTACAACAAGCAGGACTATCTGCATCTGACCGGCGCGAATGACGGCTTCCATGAAGCCATCGGGGACATGATCGCGCTGTCGATCACGCCGGAATATCTGGTGCAGATCGATCTGCTCGATGCCAAGGATGTGCCGAGCGCCGACAAGGACATTGGCCTGTTGCTGCGTCAGGCGATGGACAAGGTCGCCTTCCTTCCGTTCGGCCTGCTGCTGGATCGTTACCGCTGGGGCCTGTTCGACGGTTCAATCCCCGAAGCCGCCACCAACACCGGCTGGAACGATCTGCGCCGCGATTATCAGGGTGTCGTGCCGCCGGTGGAGCGTGATCCTGCCGGTTTTGATGCAGGCGCAAAATATCACATTCCCGGCAACGTCTCGTACACCCGCTACTTCCTTGCGCGGTTGTTGCAGTTCC
Source organism: Sphingomonadales bacterium (assembly GCA_009995225.1). Taxonomy (GTDB): domain Bacteria; phylum Pseudomonadota; class Alphaproteobacteria; order Sphingomonadales; family Sphingomonadaceae; genus Erythrobacter. The sequence continues at coordinate 80,102 of JAACPW010000006.1, forward strand.
AGTTCTACAAGGCGGCGTGCGACACCGCCGGGTGGGAAGGGCCGCTGCACCGCTGTTCGTTCTACGGCAACAAGGATGTCGGCGCGAAGCTGGATGCAATGCTGGAAATGGGTGCGTCAAAGCCCTGGCCCGACGCGCTGGAAGCCTTCACGGGCGAGCGTCAGATGAACGGCACCGCGTTGGTCGAATACTTCGCGCCGCTGATGACGTGGCTTGAGGAGCAGAACAAGGGCGAGGTCGCCGGTTGGTAAAGTTAGCAGATGGTCGCTCGCTGCCCGTGCCAGCATTGCCACTCTTAAATCATGGCGATCACAGCACGGGACAAGTGGCAGAAACGCTGACTGAACTCTGGCGAAAATGGGCAAAGGGAAAATGAAGATGATCCGATGGATGGCGGCCGCCCTGCTTGCAGCATCATTTGCGGGTGCAGGGCAGGCCCAAACTGTCACCGCGGCGAATCCCGAAGGTCTGCAAGCAGCCATGAAGTCCGCAGGATACGAAGGTGAGCTGACGACCGATCAGGTCGGCGATCCGATGATCAAGACCGAGATCAATGGCTGGAGTGTCGCGATCTTATTCTATGGCTGCGACGAAGAATCTCACCAAGACTGCGATTCCGTGCAATTTTCGAGAGGGTTCGATCGCAAGACTGCGATGGATCCGGCCCGCGCTTTGGAGATCGCTAGTAAATGGCGGTTCCTGGCTGTTTCGCTCGATGAAGAGGGTGATCCTTATCTACGCTGGGATATCGTTACGGCGGACGGTATCCCGCAATCCGTTTTCATGACCGCTTTCCGCCTCTATGGAGAAAGCCTTGATGACGCGGCTGAAATCATTTTCGAAGACGAGCAGTAAGTTGGCCACGTTGGTGAGCGATGGTAGGACATAGCCGTCTCATGCAGGTGGGCTGGCGCGAGCTCGTCAGCCTGCCCGAACTCGGCCTTGCGGGCATTCCTGCCAAGATTGATACGGGCGCGCGCACGTCTTCGCTCCATGCCGATGTGCTCGACGATTTCCAGCGTGACGGCGAACGTTTCGTGCGCTTCGCCGTCGACTGGAATGGTATGCGACACACCTGTGAGGCGGTCCATGTCGACCTGCGCGGCATCACCAGTTCGAACGGCGACCAACAGACCCGCTTTGTCATCAAGACGCCGCTGACTATCGGTAATCTCAATTTCCGGGCGGAGATCAGCCTGGCAGACCGGTCCCAGATGCAATTCCCGATGCTGATCGGGCGCACCGCGCTCAGGCGGCGCATGATGGTTGATAGCGGTCATTCGTGGCTGCAATCGCCGGGAAATGCGGATAAGGGGCTGTCCCGCCGGTAAAACGCCGGACTCGAAAGGCACTTCATGAAAATCGCGATGCTGGCGCGCAATGCCAACCTTTATTCGCACAAGCGACTGAAAGAGGCCGCCGAAGCGCGCGGCCATAGCCTCGACATCCTCAACACGCTGCGCTGCACGGTGCATATCGCGAGCCATCGTCCTGAAGTTTTCTACAATGGTGTGCCGATTGTGGCCTATGACGCTGTCATCCCGCGCATCGGGGCCTCGATCACCAATTATGGCCTCGCGATCCTCAGGCAGTTCGAGATGCGGGGCAGCTGGTCGCTGAACGAAAGCGTTGCCATTGGGCGTAGCCGCGACAAGCTACGCAGTTTGCAAATCCTTGCGAAACACGGATTGGGCCTGCCGCTGACCGCCTATGCCAATGATCCCAAGCAGGCCGAAGAGATTATCCGCGCTGTCAAAGGCCCGCCGGTGGTGATCAAGCTGCTCGAAGGCACGCAGGGAATCGGTGTCGTTCTGGCCGAAACGATGAGCAGCGCCAAATCGGTGATTGAGGCGTTTCGCGGCGCCAACGTCAACATTCTGGTGCAGGAGTTCATCAAGGAAGCTGGTGGCACCGATATCCGCGCGCTGGTTGTGGGTGGCAAGGTCGTTGCTGCGATGAAGCGCACCGGCGCGCCGGATGAGTTCCGGTCAAACCTGCACCGCGGTGGAAGTGCACAGGTCATAAAGATTACGCCCGAGGAACGATCCACGGCCGTGCGGGCCGCCAAGCACATGGGGCTGAATGTGTGCGGGGTGGATATGCTGCGCTCCAATCACGGTCCCGTTATCATGGAGGTCAATTCGTCGCCCGGCCTCGAAGGCATTGAAAGCGCCACGGGGAAGGATGTGGCTGGGCAAATCATCGACTTCATCGCAGCCAATGCCAAGGACGGTCAAACCAAGACCAAGGGGCGAGGATAAGGGGGCGGCATCCAAATCCATGACCGTCAGTGCCTGATCTGCTAGCCTAAGCCCTGCAACAATGAGGACAGAATTCATGCACCTTAAAACGCACAATCCAACGCCATGGCTCCAGCATTTCGGACTCAATCACGCCGTCGAAGTCAGAGACGCTAGCCGCACGGTCTATTTTTCCGGGCAGACTGCTTCGGATGCCGCCGGCACCGCGCTCTATCCCGGCGATCTCGTTGCGCAGTTCAAGGGCGCGTGGGCATGCCTTTGCGATGCGCTGGCTGCCGCTGACATGACGCCGGCAAACCTGGTGCGAATGAATATCTACACCACCGATGTCGATGGCTTCATGGCGACAGCCGATCAAACCACCCCGATCTACATGGAGGCCGGATCAAAAATTGCTTGCACCCTTCTCGGGGTGACGCGTCTCTATGATCCGACAGTGATGATCGAACTGGAAGCGACAGCGGTCGCCTGACGCGTCACCGAAACGGGGGCTCGTTAAAGGCGCGGAGTTTGCGGCTGTGAAGGCGGTCGCCTTCATCCCGCAGGCGCGCCACGGCAACAATCCCCATCTGCAAGTGGGCGGCGATCGCTTCTTCGTAGAACTTGTTGGCTTGGCCCGGCAGCTTGATCTCTCCATGCAGAGGCTTGTCCGACACGCATAGCAGCGTCCCGTAAGGCACCCGGAAGCGGTAGCCTTGGGTGGCGATGGTCGCGCTCTCCATGTCGATGGCAATCGCGCGGCTTTGCGAGAATCGCTTGGCCGAGGAGGAATAGCGCAGCTCCCAGTTGCGATCGTCGGTGGTGACGACCGTGCCGGTGCGCATCCGCTGCTTGAGGTTGGCGCCCTGCACGCCGCTGACTTTCTCCGCTGCGCCCGCCATGGCCTGCTGCACTTCGGCAATCGGCGGGATCGGAACTTCGGGCGGGAGCACCGCGTCGAGCACGTGATCATCGCGCAGGTACGCATGAGCGAGAACGAAGTCGCCGATCTTCTGAGTCGAACGAAGCCCGCCACAGTGGCCAATCATCATCCACGCATGGGGGCGAAGCACCGCGAGGTGATCACAGATCGTCTTGGCATTAGAGGGTCCAACGCCGATATTAACCAACGTGATCCCGCGCCCGTCTTCACGGATCAGGTGATAGGCGGGCATCTGGTGGCGGCGCCACGCGGTGTCGTTAAGCTGGTCCTGCGCGTGCGCGGTCGGCTCACGAATATCGAGGCCCGCGGCCCCCGTCAGTGCAACATAGCCATCGGTGCCGATCTGCGTGGCGCCCCAGTTCACGAATTCATCGACATAGCGGTGATAGTTCGTAAACAGGATGAAGTCCTGAAAATCGCTGACTTCGCTGCCGGTATAATGTTTTAGCCGGGCGAGTGAATAATCGGTCCGCAAGCCATCAAACAGGGAAAGCGGGATGTCATTGGTGCTGTCGATCTCGATCCCGTCTGCCAACTCGTCGCCAATCAGCGCAAGATCGGTGGAAGGAAAATGGCTTGCGATGTCCTGCGGTGATATGCCCACCATCGCTGCGCCAGCCTCACCATCCAGCACATAAGGGAACGGGATCTCCTGCTTCGAACGGCTGACGCGCACATCGATTTCGTACTCGTCTGCAATCAGTTGCAGTTGTTCGGTGAGGTATTGCGCAAAGAGATCGGGACGAGTGATCGTGGTGGTGTAGGTTCCCGGCATTTCCAGACGGCCAAACGCCCGGCTGCGATCACGCGGGGCGCCGACCCCGGCGTAGCGCAAGGTGAGCTGCGGATAGGCATAGCTGCCATCAGTACGCTTCGACGGGGACGGCAGCGTGCCATCGCGCCCGAAAGCGATCACATCGTCGCGCAACGTGCGCACCGCATCATCATAATGCTGCTGCAACTGGGCGAGGATGGCGGAAATGTCGATCATGGCAGGTGTTCTGCGCCTTTCTTGTTATGTTTGTATGGCAGCACCTTCGCTTGAACGGGGGCTGTATACAAGAAGGGCGCGAAGATCGAACCGACCTTCGCGCCCTGTACCTGTCATGTCACGCTTCCGGCTTGGCGGAAGCCAGCAAAGACTTAGTCGTCTTCGCCGTCTTCCATGAGTTCGGCCGGGATTTCGCCGGGCTCGAGGCCAGTGTCGATGCGGGTGGCATCGGCCTGTTCTTCGATCTCGCGCTGTTCGTCTTCGAACATGGCAGCGAGCACGTCGACGCCTTCGCTCTGCAGCTTGGCTTCGTCTTCCGAACGGGCCACGTTGGCCTTTACGGTGACGCGCACTTCTGGGTGCAGGGCAACGGTCACGTTGTGCATGCCGATGTTCTTGATCGGCGCGCCAAGGATGACCATGCGCTTGTCGACGTCGTGGCCCTGCTCGGCGAGGCCCGCAACGATGTCGCGCACGCTGACCGAACCGTAAAGCTGTCCGGCGTTCGAAGCAGCGCGGATCAGCACCACTTCTGCGCCTGCAACCTTTTCACCCTGCGCTTCGGCAGCGGAGCGGCGTTCGGCGTTTTCGGTGACCAGACGTTCGCGATTGGCTTCGAAGACCTTCTTGTTGGCTTCGTTGGCGCGAAGGGCCTTCTTCTGCGGCAGCAGGAAGTTGCGCGCATAGCCGTCCTTCACGGTGACAACGTCGCCGATCGAGCCGAGCTTTTCGATGCGCTCAAGGAGAATGATGTTCATTGTCTTTTCTCCTCTTACTTCACGATGAAGGGAAGCAGGCCGATCTGGCGGGCGCGCTTGATCGCCTGGGCCAGTTCACGCTGCTTCTTCGCCGAAACGGCGGTGATGCGCGAAGGCACGATCTTGCCACGCTCGGACATGAAGCCCTGCAGCAGGCGCACGTCCTTGTAATCGATCTTCGGGGCGTCCTTGGCCGCGAACGGGCAGGACTTGCGGCGGCGGAAAAACGGGCGTGCCATCAGTCGCGATCCTCACGTGCGTCGCGACGCTTACGCTCGCGCTCGTTCTTGCGCATCATTACGCTGGGGCCGTCCTCGTGTTCGTCCACGCGGATGGTCATGTAACGGATGACGTCTTCGTTGATACGGGTCTGGCGCTCGAGTTCTGCGACGACCGAGCCGGGGGCTTCGATGTTGAGCAGAACGAAATGCGCCTTGCGGTTGCGCTCGATCTTGTAAGCGAGCGACTTGAGGCCCCAGGTTTCGGTCTTGACGACCTTGCCCTTGCCGGCCTCGACGATTTCGGTAGCTTGCGCTGCCAGCGCGTCGACCTGAGCCTGGCTCAGATCCTGACGTGCGAGAAAGACGTGCTCATACAGAGCCATCTCGCGTCCTTTCACTTCTATACCGATCGCTGGCTGATCCGTTCCGACTGAACGGGGCCCCTCCGGCTTTCTTCGATCATTCGCCGGGCGGTTCCCATGCGAAGCGCGGCCCATACAGCGTTGGCTTTGAATTGCAAGTCTTGCCGCGCGATCAGCGGACGGGCAGTCGGTGAACAACACGGCGCGATTCGCGCAAAGGGGGACATTATGCCGTCAGGACTGGTCGCACTGCTCGACGATATCTCAGTGATTGCGAAGGCGGCATCGGCTTCAATCGACGATATTGGCGTTGCTGCCAGCCGGGCAGGCGCCAAGACGGCGGGCGTGGTGATTGATGATGCGGCCGTGACGCCAAGCTATGTCACGGGCCTGTCCCCCGCACGCGAATTGCCGATCATCTGGAAAATCGCAAAGGGCAGTTTCAAGAATAAGCTGCTGTTCCTGCTACCAGCCGCGCTGTTGCTGTCAGAGTTTCTGCCGGGTGCGATCATCTGGCTGTTGATGCTGGGCGGGGCCTTCCTGTGTTACGAAGGCGCAGAAAAGGTGATGGAGAAACTCGGCGCGGCCAAGCATGGTGCGACGCTGGAAGACGAGATCAGCGATCCTGTCGCGTTTGAAAACAAGCGCGTCAGTGGCGCCATTCGCACCGATTTCATTCTGTCGGCTGAAATCATGGCCATCACCTTGGCAGAGCTTGATCTGGATGTGTGGTGGGAACGCGGTATCGCGCTCGCGCTGGTGGGGATTGTCGTGACGGCGGTGGTTTACGGTGCGGTCGGGTTCATCGTGAAGATCGACGACATTGGTTTGTATCTCACCAAGCAGGCCAGCAATGCCAAGCAGAAATTCGGGCATTTTCTGCTGCGCTTCGTGCCCAAGTTGCTGGTGTTTCTGTCGATCGTCGGGACGCTGGCAATGCTGTGGGTTGGTGGCGGGATTGTCGTTCACGGCACACACGAAGTCGGGTTCGATGCGATCTATAATGTCGTCCACGGTGCGGAATCCGCCGTGATGGGCGCGGTCGGCGCGGCGAGCGGCGTGCTTGGCTGGCTGACCTATGCGATATTGTCGGGATTGGTCGGGCTGGTGCTGGGCGGCATCATTGCCTTTGTCTTGCACAAAATACTGGGTGTCGGCGCGAAGAATGCGCACTGATCACAGATGGTAACCACGCCTGTCCTTTACACCTGCGCCCTTTCACGCGGCCTTCGCGCCACGTGGGCGGCAGAGGAAGCGGGTGTCGATATCGATCTTCGGATGCTGCCGTTCCCGCCCCGCTACCTTGCGCCGGATTACATGGCGCTGAACCCGCTCGGCACGGTGCCTTTGTTGGTCGATGCCGATGCGCAGCTGACGGAAAGCTGCGCGATCGCCCATTACCTCGCCACCCGCAATGGCTTTACCCCACTCGCCATTGCGCCGGGTGAACCGGATTACGCCGCCTACTGCGATTACACCTACCACGCCGACGCCACGATCACCTTCCCGCAGACCGTGTATATGCGATTTGCGATTTTCGAGAAGGACAAGGGGCTGGTCGAAGCCGGTCAAGCCTATGCCAAGTGGTTCTACAAGCGGCTGATCAAGATCGAACAGCGGCTTGAGGGCAGGGAATACCTGTGCGCTGATCGATTTACGGTCGCGGACATCTGCGTGGGATACGCGCTGATCTTGGCTGAAAGCGTCGGGCTAAATGATGGCGTGCCCGAAAGTCTCAAGACCTATCGTGCGCGGCTGATGGCGCGGCCTGCGTATCAGCGGGCTGTGACGCGTGAAGAGGATGGCCGAAAGGCGCTTAAAGTCGTCTGAACCGAAATCTCCCGCCAGCACATGAAGAAACCGTCCGGTCCCGCGCCTCGTGTTCCCTTTCGTGAGCTGTTGCAGGTATTTGCCCGCATTGGCTTGCTAAGTTTCGGGGGGGCTGCTGGACAGATCGCCCTGATGCACCGCGAATTGGTCGAGGAGCGCGAATGGATCGTCGAGCAGGACTTCCTGCATGCGCTCAATTTCTGCAACCTGCTCCCCGGACCTGAAGCGCAGCAATTAGCGACGTGGACAGGCTGGCGGCTGCAAGGGTGGCGTTGTGGGCTGGCGGCGGGAATGCTGTTCGTCATTCCGGGCGCGCTTGTCATCCTGGCGTTGTCGATGTTCTATGCCGTTGCGGCCGACCTTGCATGAGTGGCTGCGCTGTTCCTGGGTATCAAGGCTGCGGTGCTGGCAATCGTGGTGCTGGCCCTGGTGCGGATCGGCGCCCGCGCGCTCGATACCGCACTCAAACGCGTGCTGGCTGTGGCTGCGTTTACCGGGCTTTTCTTTTTCGATCTGCCGTTTCCGTTGATCGTTCTGGGGGCGGGGTGATCGGCATAGCGGTTGCCGCAGTGCGACCGGAATGGCTCGCGGTTCGACCGGGCGGACGCGAAGGGCCGATGGCGCCCCAACCGTGGCGCGGCACGATCCTTTCGATTGCCGTCTGGTCTGCAATCTGGGCTGCGCCGATGCTGTTGATCGCCGCGACGCTAGGGCAGGATCATGTGCTGTGGAAAATCGGCGCGTTCTTTTCCCAGCTCGCCATCGTCACGTTCGGCGGCGCTTATGCCGTGTTGGCCTACATGGCGCAGGAAGCGGTTCAGGGATTTGGGTGGCTGCGGCCGGGTGAGATGGCCGACGGGTTGGGTCTTGCCGAGACGACCCCCGGGCCGCTGATCCTGGTCACGCAATTTGTCGGCTATCTTGCCGCCTTTCGCGCGCCCGAGCCTTTTTCGCCGCTGGTTGCCGGTTTGCTCGGTGCCGCGGTGACGACCTGGGTGACCTTTGCGCCCTGCTTTATGTGGATTTTCGCGTTTGCGCCGTGGATCGACCGGCTTGGCAATGCCGTGCGGATCAAAGGTGGCCTGGCCGCTGTGACGGCCGCGGTGGTCGGCGTGATCGCCAATCTGACGGCATGGTTCGCGCTCCACGTGCTGTTCGCTTCGGTGGGTGAGGCGCGGTTTGGCCTCCTGCGGCTTTATTGGCCCGATCCGGCAAGCTTCGATGCGCTGGCTGTGCTGGCCGGCATCCTGGCGTTCGGGCTTGATTGGTCGGTCTTGCGGATACTTGCCGTCTGCTCTGTCGGCGGCCTGGCGCTAAACCTGCTCGCTTGATGGCGCCCGTCAACCGTCAGCGATTGTGGGAAGCGGTATCGCTCAAATCCAACCCGCACCGGGTGCAGATCCGGTTGGGCCAGGGAACCACGAACATGCCCCGGAAAAATGCGTTCTTGGCGCAGCGCGGGCAATTGAAGCGCAGCATCGGCGCATTGACGATCAACAGCAACAAGATCGCTGCTGCAAAAGCGAGCGTCGAATGGCCGTAGAGCCGGTCTACCGTGACGATCAGCAACACGCCCAAAGCAACGGCACCCAGCATCCGCCAGGCATGGCGTGCAGCGCGTGCATAAAGGCTCATGCCAGGCGCACGAGGATCGATCGGGCCAACTCCGTCAGGGTATCGTCGCGCGCACCCATGATAACGATCCGGTCACCGGGACGGGCGAGGGCGATAATCCGGTCGGCGCAATCTTCGCGCAAGGCGATGTGTTCCGCCTGTCGTCCGGCAGCCTCGATGAGGCCGACGATCCTTTCACTGCCTTCGCTGCGGTCGACCGTTCCACCGTAATAGACCGGGTCGCTGAAAATCGTAATGTCGTCCGGCGCCAGTTCCCGTGCGAAGGTCTGGGCAAGCTGGTCGCCCATCTGGCGCAAGGGACCGTAGCCGTGGGGCTGGAAGAACGCGATGATCCGGCCGTGCGTGGTTTTCAAGGTGCGCAAAGTGGCCGCGCATTTTTCCGGATTATGTCCAAAATCATCGATGACCGTGATCCCGCCGGACGAGGTGCCGATTACGTCGAAACGGCGCGCCAATCCTTCGAAGCTGCGCAGCGCATAGGTTGCGTGACCAATGCTGATACCGGCCGCATTTGCCGCAGCGATAGCAGCCAGCGCATTGGACAGGTTGTGCAGCCCCGGCATCGGCAGGATCAGCGGGAACACCTCGCGCTTGCGATTGTCGATCACTGCTGCGCGCACGCCCAGTTCGCTCTGGTCGATCGAATCTGCCTCGACCGTGATATCGGCGTTGCGCGTCTTGATGCCAAAGGTCACGGTGTCCGCAGCCTTTGGCAAGATATGGGCGGCTTCGGGGCTATCAAGATTGATCACTGCCGTCCCGGCTGTTGCGACAAACTTGCCGAACAGGGCGCGCAATTCCTCAATACTTTTGTGATCGAGGCTGACGTTGAGCAGGACGCCAATCGTGGGACGGTATAGCGAAATCGAACCGTCACTTTCATCGACCTCGCTCACGAACAGCGCGGGCCTGCCGATCCGCGCGCTGGCAAAGGGATTGGCCGGTGTGACGAAGTTTTTCATCACCGCACCGTTCATGACCGTGGGATCGTGCCCGCCTTCGGCCAGGATCCAGGCGATCATCCCGGTGACCGTCGATTTGCCCGACGTCCCACCCACCGCGATGGAGAGATCGGCCGCGTTGAACAGGCCCGAGAGCAGTTCGGCGCGGCTCAATCTTGCACAGCCGAGTTCGCGTGCACGGGCGACTTCAGGCACCGTGTCCTCGATCGCGGCAGAGGCGATCAACACTTGATCGGGAGATTCGACACCGCTTCCGTCTTGCGGAAACAGCGCAAAACCGTTGGTCTCCATCCACGCAAACTTATCCGGCGTGCGGCCCTGGTCACGGCTGCGGTCCGACCCGGCAACGGGGTGGCCGAACTTTTGCGCGATCTGCGCCAGAGGCAGCATTCCGGACCCGCCGATGCCGCAAAAGAACAGCGGTCGCCCTGCAAGCGATCCGGCGTTGATCCCAATATCCATATTCGACTTGGTTATTGGCTTGCGCGCTCCCTGACAAGCGCCATAGGCTAACCCTTATGACGAATATCGCCATCTGCGCGCCTGCAACCCCAATCACCCGCGAGCATCAAAGCGCGCTCGAAGCGCTGGTCGCGGCGGAGTTTCCCGATCACCGGGTGACCTTCCATGACCAGTGTTTTGAACGCGAAGGCCATTTTGCGGGCGACGATCTGCGACGCCTCACCGCGCTGCTTGAATGTGCCAATGACCCTGCTTTCGATGTCGTGTGGTTTGCCAAGGGCGGCTACGGCTCGAACCGGATTGCCGAGGCTGCGGTTGTCCAGATGAACCAGGCTGCACGGGCCAAGACCTATGTGGGATTTTCCGATTGCGGCTACATGCTCGCCGCGCTGTACCGGGCGGGGATCGGGCAGAGCGTCCATGGCCATATGCCGGTCAGCGCGCGTTCGGAAGGCGGGCGCGAAGCAATCCGGCGGGTGCTGAACTGGTTGGGCGGCGACACCAGCGGGTTGGAGCCGAGCCTCGACGGGACGACGCCGGCGGCCGCCTTCAATCTCATCACGCTGGCCATGATCGCGGGGACTCCGATGATGCCCGATCTGACCGGCCACGTCGTCATGGTGGAGGAAGTATCCGAACATCTTTATGCCATCGACCGATTGTTCTTCCACCTTGCCGGAACACTCCCGCGTCTCGCTGGCCTCAGGCTGGGATCGGTCACCGATGTCCCGGAAAACTACGTTGAATTTGGCCAGAGCGCGGAGGAAATCGCCCGCTTCTGGTGCGCGCGCGCGGGCATTCCTTACCTTGGCCGGGCGCTGATCGGGCATACGTCTGCCAACAGGGTTGTGCCCTTCGGCCTTGCCAGTCCGCCCGCGCGGACGTAACGGCGCGCGCCAAAACTCATAAAGAGGGTCGTCAATGCGCGCATTCATTTTTCCGGGGCAGGGCAGTCAGAAAGTCGGCATGGGGGCAGACCTGGCCGAGGCGAGCCAGGCAGCGCGCGATGTGTTCGGTGAGGTGGACGAGGCGCTGCGTCAGCACCTTTCGGTTCTGATGCGCGGAGGTCCCGAAGAGCGACTCACGCTGACCGAAAACGCTCAGCCGGCGATCATGGCCAATGCGATCGCAACCTTGCGCGTTCTCGAACACGATTTCGGCGTCAACATCCTCAAGGCAGCCGATTGCGTTGCGGGCCATTCGCTTGGCGAATACACGGCCCTGTGCGCGATCGGCGCATTCGGCCTTGCCGAAACGGCCCAGCTTCTGAAATTGCGCGGATGGGTTATGCAGGCCGCTGTGCCGCTGGGCGAAGGCACGATGGCCGTGCTGCTGGGCGCAGACATCGATCAGGCCGGGGCGCTGGCCGAAGCGGCTGCACAGGGTGAAATTTGCGAAATCGCCAATGACAACGACCCTTCGCAGGTCGTATTGTCGGGACACACGGGCGCGATTGAGCGGGCGGTTGCGCTGGTTAAAGAGCACGGGATCAAGCGCGGGATGATCCTCAATGTCTCCGCCCCGTTCCATTCCTCGCTGATGGCGCCGGCCGCCGTGCGCATGGCCGATGCGCTGGCCGAAACCCCTCCGCAGGCTTTCACCCTGCCGCTTTATGCCAATGTCACCGCCGCCGCCGTCACCGATCCCGAAGCCGAGCGCGCGCTGCTGGTGGAACAGGTGACAGGTCGCGTGCGCTGGCGTGAAAGCGTGCTTGCCATGCGCGCCGATGGCGTCGAAAGCTTTGTCGAACTTGGCGGAAAGGTGGTCGGGCCGATGGTCAGCCGGACCGACCGCGATGCGCAGGTGACAAGCCTCGTGACCATGCAGGATCTTGAGGCCTTCGCGAAGGAGATCGCATGACACGAGGAATGTGGCTGGCAGGTGCGGCCGTTCTGATGGCTTCCGGCGCGCAGGCGGGCGAGCCGGACGAGCTTCAATGTGTCGAGGCCGGCTACACGCCAGAAGAGATCGTCGAGATTGACGATCTCTTGTCCCAGATCGACGTGTTGAGCGGCGGCGAAAATGCCGCGATGAACGCATTGGGCATGCTGGTCGGCACCTCGGCGATCGACTGCGCAGAAACCTATGACTGGGCCGATGGCGAATTCGAGGCGGTTCTTTACTACGAATTGGGGCGATGGATGGAGACGGCGATCCGCCGCCATGGCCCCCTGCCACAGGGCGATGTCGTGCGGGTCGACACCGCGCTGGCGAAAGGCGACCGCAGATCGCTGTGGGCAGCGCTGGAAGAACAGGTCAATCTCGGCATCGCGGGCGAGGACACCGAACTGAGCCCCGAAAACGCTAAGGCGTTTGAAGAATTCATGCTCGAAGTCGGGTTCGGCATCGATGATACCACCGCCGAACAGATCGGGGCCTATCTCGCCGCGATGGCGATGCAGCGCATAAGCGCGCGCGACTTCGCCGCAATGTAACAAGCAACAGGAGCGCGATGCGATGTTTTCACTCAAGGGCATGAACGCGCTGGTCACAGGGGCCAGCGGCGGGATTGGATCGGCCATCGCCCACGCGCTTGCCAGCCAAGGCGCACGGCTGGCACTGTCGGGATCGAACGCAGCCAAGCTGCGCGCCTTTCGTGACGAGCTCAATCAGGCCTACCCCCACCACGATCATGATGGCCATGTCGAGATCACCTGCGATCTGGGCAATGCCACACAGGTCGAAGAACTAATCCCCGCGATGCTGGATACCCTCGGCACGATGGATGTGCTGGTCAACAATGCCGGTATCACCCGGGATAATCTGGGAATGCGGATGAAGGATGATGAATGGGATCAGGTGATCCGCATCAATCTCGAAGCCAGCTTCCGGCTGATGCGCGCCGCCGCCAAACCGATGATGAAGGCGCGGTTCGGGCGGATCATCAACATCACATCCGTGGTCGGCGCGACGGGAAATCCGGGGCAGATGAACTACTGCGCAGCCAAGGCAGGCCTGACCGGCATGACCAAGGCCTTTGCGCAGGAAGTGGCAAGCCGCGGGATTACCGCCAACTGCGTCGCGCCCGGCTTTATCCGCACGGCGATGACGTCGGCGCTGGACGAAAAGCAGCAGGCCGCAATCAACGGTCGCATCCCGATGGGCCGCATGGGGGAAGGCGCGGAAGTCGGTGCGGCGGTGGCCTTTCTCGCCAGTCGCGAAGCAGCTTATGTCACGGGCGCAACGCTGCACGTGAACGGCGGGATGGCGATGCTGGGATAAGGTTACGCGGCCTTTGCTCTGCCTTATCCCCAGCGCAATACCCCGTCGCCAAGTCGCCCGCTTGCCCGTATCGCGAGGCGCGCTAAGGTTTCAGGCACTTTTCCGGCGCTTGGGGGCGATTCCGTGCCGCTCCCCGCAACAGACAGGAACGATAGGGACAAGCGATGAAGGCCACGATTGAACGCGCGACGCTGTTGCGGTGCCTTTCCCATGTTCAATCCGTGGTGGAGCGTCGCAATACAATTCCGATTCTTTCCAACGTGCTGATCGATGCCAGCGATGGTGGATCGGTGCGGGTGATGGCAACGGACCTTGATCTTCAGGTGGTGGAGACAATGTCGGCGTCATCCGTCGATCAGGCGGGCGCAATCACCGTGTCCGCACACTTGTTGTTCGAAATTGCGCGCAAGCTTCCCGATGGCAGCCAAGTGAGCTTGACGACCAGCGACAATCGACTGGAGGTCAAGGCAGGCCGGTCAAACTTCAAATTGCCCACGCTGCCTCGTGACGACTTTCCGGTCATTGTCGAAGGGGATTTGCCGACCAGCTTTGAATTGCCAGCCCGGTTGCTGGCTGAACTGATCGACCGCACGCGGTTTGCCATTTCGACCGAGGAAACCCGCTACTACCTCAATGGCATCTTCTTCCACGTAACGGACGAAGACGAACCTTTGCTCAAGGCTGCGGCCACCGATGGTCACCGCCTCGCGCGCTTTACGTTGCCGCGTCCCGAGGGCGCTGCGGGGATGCCGGATGTGATTGTCCCCCGCAAAGCCGTGGGTGAGCTTCGCAAGCTGCTCGACGAGGCACTGGACGGCAATGTGTTGATTGACCTTTCGGCCAGCAAGATCCGCTTCACCATGGGCGGGGAAGGCGGCGTTGTGCTCACCAGCAAGCTGATTGACGGAACGTTCCCCGATTACAGCCGGGTCATCCCGACCGGGAATGACAAGCTGCTGAAGGTCGATCCCAAGCTGTTCTATTCTGGGGTTGACCGCGTTGCGACGATCGCCACCGAGAAAACTCGGGCGGTGAAGATCGGCCTCGATAATGACCGCGTAACGCTGTCGGTCACGTCGCCCGATAACGGCACTGCGGCTGAGGAAATTGCTGCTGAGTACCGTGCCGAAGGTCTGGAGATTGGCTTCAACGCCAACTACCTCAAGGATATTCTCGGCCAGATCGACAGCGACACGGTGGAACTCCACCTCGCTGATGCTGGCGCGCCGACTTTGATCCGCGAAAATGAAAAAGCCCGCGCGCTTTACGTGCTGATGCCGATGCGGGTGTGATCCCCGCCTGTAGGGAGGGGAACTGCCAATGAACGCCGTTCAGGTTCACGTCCGCAAGGATGATCTGACCGACTGCACACTGTCCGCGGTGGCTCTTGCGCCGCTTGCCACGGGCGCCGTGCGTTTGGCGATCGAGAGCTTTTCGGTCACCGCCAATAACGTCACCTATGCCGTGGTGGGCGACGGGTTCAAATATTGGGACTTCTTCCCCGCACCCGATGGCTTTGGCATCGTGCCGACGTGGGGCCATGCGCGGGTGATCGAAAGCCGCCATTCTGGTGTCGCGGCAGGCGAGCGCGTCTATGGCTACCTGCCGATGGCGAGCCATCTGGATGTTGTGCCGGGCCGGGTGACGCCGGGCGGGTTCATGGACACGGCAGCGCACCGTCAGCCAATGAGCCCGGTTTACAACAGCTACACAAGGCTTGCGGCCGACCCGGAGCACGAACCGGCACGCGAGGCGGAGCGGATGATCTTTGCGCCCCTGTTCCGTACGGGCTTCCTGATCGAATACTTCCTTCGCGGTGCCGACTGGTTCGGCGCCGAGCAGCTTATCGTCACCAGCGCCTCATCCAAGACCGCTATGGGATTGGCAAGCGTGGCGAAGTCTTCCTCGCCGGGCATCAGGCGGATCGGGCTGACGTCTCATCGCAACGTCGCTTTCGTCGAGGCGACCGGGCTTTACGATGATGTCCTCGCCTATGAGGATCTGGAGCGTGTGCCGGTGCTGCGCAGCGTCAGCGTCGACTTTGCAGGCAATGCCGATCTGCTGGCGCAGCTGCACCGCCATTTCGATGCTGCACTGGCGCACTCGGCGCTGGTCGGCATGACCCATGTCGAAGCGCGTTCAACCTTCGGCGGGGGCGAGCCGCTCCCCGGCCCGAAGCCCGCGCTGTTCTTCGCGCCTGACCATGCCGTGTCCTTCTTCAAGGCGCACGGGCCGGAAGACGGAGCGAAGCTGATCGCTTCCGCTTGGCATGACTTCCTGAAATCCGCCGATGGCACGGTTACCATTGCGCGGCAATCCGGCCTTGAAGCCGCCCGCGCTGTGTTCACTACGATGGTGTCAGGCCAGATCGACCCGGCCAAGGGCATCGTGATCGAGCCCTAGGCCGGGGCGCGGCGGCGGATCACTCTGCCGCTTCGGCCAGTTCCACCCGCTGCGGCCCACGGATAAGGCCACCGGGCGCTTCGCCTGTCCACGTGCCATCGCGAAAGGTGACGACCCCGCTCTTGATCGTGGCAACGTAGCCATCGGCCTTTTGCAGCAGCCGCTTGCCGCCCGCGGGTAGATCGAAGGCGAGCCATGGCTTTCCAAGCTTGAGCCTGTCCATGTCGATCACGTTGAGATCGGCCAGATGGCCCGGTGCAATGATCCCGCGATCTTCCAGCCCGTAAAGCACGGCCGTGTCGCGACACTGGCGCTTGATGGCCTGTTCCAGACTGATCCGTTCGCCGCGCTTGCGGCTCTTGACCCAATGTTCCAGCATGAAGGTAGGCGAGGCCGCATCGCAGATCGTTCCGCAATGCGCGCCGCCGTCCGACAGCGAATTGACCGTGTCGTCCGCATGCTGGAGCGGGTGCAGGAAATCGAGATTGCCGTCGGCGTAGTTGAGGATCGGCAGATAGATGAAGCCGCCGCATTCGCCATTGGCATCATCGTCGCGGCACAGCAGGTCATAGGCATATTCCTGCGGGCTCACCCCGGCGGCCTGGGCGCGGGCGTTGATGCTGGCATCGGCCTGCGGTTCGTAGTCGAAATCGGGGTCCATTTCGTACTGCATGGCCCAACCTTGCGAGATGACCATCACCACCCCGCCGATATCCTTGGGCGCTTCGGAATAGTCATTGGGTTCGGCAAGCAGACGGGTCTTGAAGGCGGGGTCCAGCAGCTTGGCTTTCTGCTGCTCCCACGGCAGATCCTTGATCGCCATCCAACTGGGGCGGAAGGCGAAGGGGTTGACCGTGCCCCGCCATGCCATGACGATCCCGTTACCACGCAACGCAATCTGGGCGACAATCTGCGCACCATTGTCGTTTTCGGCGCGCATCTGGGCGATCTGTTCTTCGAGCGATAGCTCTTTGGCGATGGATTGCAGCGCGGCGAAGGTGACGGGGATGCCGGCCTCGCGGCTGAGCCTGCCCATCCAGTCGAACTCGTTCCATTCGCGCTTGAGGTCGCTGGCCATTTCGAACACGGCATAGCCGCCAGCCTTCGTCGCGCGGCCCATCGCATGGCCGATGGCGATGAGTTCCTCGGGCGTGGCTGTGGTGCCGGGCACGAGTTCGCCATCCACCGATTTGTGCAGCACGGTGCGCGAGGTGGAGAACCCCAAAGCACCCGCCCGCACGCCTTCCTCGACGATCCGGCTCATGGCGGCGATGTCATCGGCGGTGGGGACCGCACCGGGCTGTTCCCGGTCGCCAAGCACATAGGCGCGCACCGCGCCGTGCGGAACGTGGGTGCCGATATCGACCGTGCGGGGAAGCTTTTCGAGAGCATCGAGATATTCGGGGAAGGTTTCCCAATCCCATGTCATGCCTTCAGCGAGCGCGGTGCCGGGAATATCCTCGACCCCTTCCATCAGGCTGATCAGCCACTCGTGGCGATCGGGCTTGGCGGGCGCGAAGCCGACCCCGCAATTGCCCATCACGACCGTGGTGACACCGTGCCAGCTGGAAGGCGCCATCTCCTGATCCCAGGTCGCCTGACCATCATAATGGGTGTGAATATCGACAAAGCCGGGGGCGACGATCTTGCCGGTCGCGTCGATCTCCTCCGGGGCGCTGCCTTCGATTCGGCCGACCGCGGCAATCAACCCGGCCTTCACCGCCACATCGCCCGTGAAGGCCGCTTGCCCGGTGCCATCCACAATCGTGCCGCCCCGGATGATCAGGTCATATTGCGCCATTCTGTCTCTCCCTTATGGCAAGGAAGAATGTCGCAAACAGGGCGGCCCTACAAGGGGGCGGCAGGTTTGTTGATGAAACACAGCTTAAGCCAAGGGCCGGAACAATGGGTTTGAACATGCTATATCGCACCGGTTTTGTAGGACTTGTTGGATTTGCCGCGCTCAGCATGCCGCTCGCCGCGCAGGATAGCGGCGCTTGGCGCCTCGCTCCTCAGAGTGATCTGTCCGCGATGCTCGACTGTTTCGAGGCCGCGGGGCAGACGCTGATTTCCGCGCATCGCGGCGGGCCGACGCCCGGTCTGCCCGAGAACGCGATCCCGACGATGGACGCGCTGCTCGCTGCGCAGCCAGCGATCATGGAGGTCGATGTGGGCAGAAGCGCGGACGGCGTCCACTTTTTGCTGCATGACGACCAGCTGGACCGGACAACCACGGGCACGGGGGAGGCCGCGGCGAAAGATTGGGCCACGCTCGGCGCGCTGCGGCTCAAGGACAATTGGGGCTGGGTGACACCCTATACCATTCCGACCCTGACCGAGGCGCTGGCGTGGGCCAAGGGGCGCACGGTGCTCCAGATCGATTTCAAACGGTCGGCCGATTATGCTGCCGTGGCCGCCGCGATCCGCGAGGCCGGGATGGGGGACAGCGTTATCCTGATCGCCTATTCAGTGGAGCAGGCCGCCGCGTTGCACCGCGCCGCCCCCGAAATGCTGCTGTCCGTTTCCATCGATGCCCCCGGCGATGTGGCGGCGCTGAAGGACGCCGGTATTCCGGAAGATCGGATGGTCGCCTTTACCGGCACCCGCCTGCCGCGCCCCGAAGTCTACCGTGAGCTGGACGGCCGCAATATCGAGGTGATCTTCGGCACGCTGGGCCGGCCTCCTCGTTCGATCGACGCAGTGATCGACCGTTACGGGATGGACGAACGCTACGCCGAGCTTGGCAAGGAAGGTGTCGACATCCTCGCCACCGATCGTCCGCGAGAAGCGGCCGCGGCGCTGGCCGAGGCGGGACGCTTGCCCAAGGCAGGGCAATGCGGGGTGAGCCGGGGCGGCTAGGGTTCGGCAATTTGCCGAACTTGCAATGCCGCTTCGCGTCGCCACCTGCTATGATGTGGCTGAGAGACGCAAAGCCGCTGAAGGAGCGAAGCAATGGTCAAGGCAAAATGGAACGGTGCGGTCATCGCTGAAAGCGATGCAACCGTGGTGGTCGAAGGCAATCACTATTTCCCGCGCAGCGCAGTCAAACCCGATGTGCTGGGCGATAGTTCAACCACCACGCATTGCCCGTGGAAAGGCACCGCCCATTATCACAGCGTCACCGTTGACGGCGCGACCAATACCGATGCCGCGTGGTTTTATCCTGAGCCCAAGGCGGCCGCTGCCGAGATCAAGGATCGCATCGCCTTCTGGCGCGGGGTCGTGGTAGGATAAAGGCGGCGACGCGGGTCCGGGGGCAGAGAGAGCCGGCCACTCGTGCGCAACGTTCGCCTCAAACCGTCATTCGGATTACGCCTCCGTTGCGTGATTTCTGAACCTGCCGCTTGTTTGTAAGGTCGGTGGGGTTGGAAACGAATAGTGACGGTTCATCGGATTCGGCGATATTCCTTTGCGTTTTTTGCGCTTCTTGGAAGTTTGATTTGGATCGTAAGTCGCGAAGCGGGCTTGGCCTTTTGGGCTGCGTTCGGCATCAGCATTGTGTTTGGCGTCGGCGCTGGGATCTTGTTCCGGCGAAGGTGATCCGGGCATATTGGGGATGAGCATCCAAAGTCCCAACAATCGCGACGGCATCCCCCAATCCTCGCCATCATCATTACCCGGACCTATGTGCAGAACGTGCCTTTCTGGGTGTTGCTGACAGACGCAAGCGCATTGGCACTTCCGGCGACCTTGCGCGTTGTTTCGCAAAGGGACGACGCATGATTTACATTATCCTCAACCTCTGGCCGATCGCCGCTGCGATGCTTCTTGGGCTTGCCATTGGCCTTGCATGGCTTCGCGCATCGCGCATTTTGCTTCCGGGATGGAAAACACTGGCGGGCGCTGCGCTGGCGGAATTCTGGCTGGCTGCGATCCTTGCGGGCGCTCTGATCCTGGCGCCGCCGGGGCCGGGCGCATGGGTCATGGCGGTTGGTAGCGCGGTGGTGATCTGGATTGGCTTTGTTGTGCCGGTGCTGTGGGTAAGCTTCATGGCGCTGGGTCTGGGCGCGGGGCGCACGGTATCGGTGGCGCTGCACTGGCTTGCTGTGATGCTGGGGCAGGCGGTGCTGATGAAGACCATCGGCCTCGTCCCGCCCCCTGTGGCATGAGCGAGGTATCGCTAGGCCGCCGCTGCCTCGGCTGAAGCTGCCGTCAAGGCCGCCTTCGCCATCCGCTTGGATTCCTTGGCGGTATCTGGCGTATCCAGAAATTCGCGGATCGCGGCAACGCTTTCGTCCGCATGGGTCAGCAGGAACAGATGACCGCCTCCTTCGAAGGTAATCAGCTGCGCATTGGGGATCATTGCCTTCAGAATTTTGCCGTTGATGACAGGAACAATCTGATCGTCTTCGCCCATCATGATCAGCGTTTCCTTCTTGAGGAAAGGCAGGGCGGGCAGGCTGCTCCAGCCCATCATGCACAGCAGTTGGTATACGTAGCCGCGCGGGCTAGGCGGCTTCAACCGGCTGATATGGCTGGACTTGTGATCCTCGCCTCCAGTCTCGATCAGGCCGCCGTAAAGCGTTTTGAAGTGCTTCGCCATGAAATCGGGATCTACATAACGGCGCGGATCGGCCATTTTGGTAAAGGCGGCCGGGTTGCCCGGCACCATCAACATTCCCGGCGTCGTCGCGATCAACGTCAGGCGGCGCGTAAGCTTTGGGTGCTGCAGCGCAAATTGCTGCGCCATGGCGCCTCCCCAGGAAACACCCATAACATCGACTTCATCCAGCCCGTACATCGAAAGCAGCAGCGCCACTGTCCGACACATGGTGAACGGGTTGTAGGGCAGCACCGGATCGGGCGATTCGCCGGTGCCGGGCATGTCGAACATGATGAACCCGCGCTCGGGCATCGCGGCCGCCAGCGGCGCCAGCGCCTCGATATTGGCGCCGATCCCGTTGAAGAACAGAACGGGCAGATGATCGGAGGGCATATCGAGCCGCCAAGTCGCAGTCCGTAGCGTCCGGCCGCCCACTTTTTCCATTTTTACGGCAGCGCCGTCCATTGCATTGGCCACAACAACCCATCCTTTCTGTGCGCCCGCTGGGGCGCAAGTGCGGTGCGCCCGTCGATCCCCGACCGGGCGCACCTACAATCTGTTCGCGCGCGCACACCCAGTCGGCCGGGGGTTTGCGCTGCAACGCAATATCAGACTTCTTCGATGACGTAGAGTCCCGGCGCAGGGTCGCTGGGCGGGTAGGTATCATTGCCCAGCGTTTTCGGAGCCGGCGCCATCTTGCCCGAGCGTGCCTGCAACCATTCGATCCAGCGTGGCCACCAACTGCCCTTGACCTCTTCGCTGCCCTGCAACCATCCATCGGCAGTGGCAGGAAGCTTCCCCTTCTTGTTCTGCACGAAATACTTGGCCTTGGGGTTCGTCGGCGGGTTGAGGATCGCCTGCATGTGGCCCGATTGCGAAAGCACGTAGGTCACGTCTTTCGAACCGAACAGCTGTGTCGAACGATAGGTCGCCTTCCACGGCGTGATGTGATCGGTCACCCCGCCCAGAATGAACAGATCGGACGTGACCTTGCTCAGATCGATCTTGTGATCGACCATTTCGACTTCGCCTTTTTTGGTGAAGGCGAGGGTTTCATACAAGGTCAGGAAATCACCCATCAGACTGGCCGAGAGGTTCGTGGCGTCGGCGTTCCAGAACAACACGTCGAAGGCCGGCGGATCGGACCCGAGCAGGTAATTGTTGATGACGTAATTCCAGATAAGGTCATTGGGCCGCAGCCACGCAAACCCCCGCGCAAGATCATCTGCCTTGATGACGCCGGCCTTGGATGCGCGTTGCCGCGCGAGCTTCATGCCGTTCTCGCTGACCAGTGATCCTGCCTCGATATCGGTCGCCTTTGGGTGCAGCACGCAGACCATCAGCGTCAAGGCGCCCAGCAGATCGGACTTGTCCGCCGCCAGCTTTGACGCGAGCATCGCGGCGGTCTGACCCCCCGAACAGGCTGCCGTTACGTTGACCTTGTCTGCGCCGGTGATCGCAGCAACGGCTTCCATCGCCTCGCGGCAGGAATGGACGTAATCCGCAATGTCCCACTTTCCTTGGTCCTTGGTCGGGTTGCGCCAGGAGATTACGAAAGACTGGATGCCATTATCGACCTGCCATTTGACCACCGACTTTTCGGGGCTGAGGTCGTTGATATACATCTTGTTGATCTGCGGAGGGATGGTGAGCTGCGGGATTGCGTACACTTCGTCGGTCGTCGGGCTGTAATGGATCAGCTCCATCATCTCTGTTCGCAGCACCACGGCGCCTTTGGAGGCAGCAATATTCTCTCCAAGTTTGAATGGCCGCTTGTCGACCTGGCTGACCATGCCCTTGTTATGGACAATATCGTTGTACGCGTTCTGCAAGCCCTTGATAAGGCTTAGCCCACCACTGTCGATCAACCGCTTTTGTGCGGTGGGATTGCCGACCAGGGTATTGGTCGGCGCCAGGCCATCGAGGATGATATTGGCAATGAAATTGGCACGGTTGCGTTCCAGCTCGTCAAGTTCGAGCTCCTCCAGCCAATTGCGCATCCCTTTCTGTACGGCGAGGTAATACTGCGCCCCTGCACGAAAGAAGGGATTGAAGGCCCAGGCCGGATCCATGAACCGCTTGTCCTTGGGATCGGGAGCAAGCTCGCTCTTGCCGGTCATGATTTTGACCATGTCCTGCGCCATCGCGGTTGAATGGCGCATGAGGCGCGAGGGGTCTGACGCAGTTTCGCGCAGCAGCAGCGCCACCGCACTCACGAAGTCCTCCCGCGCGACGCCTATCAGCGGTCCCAGAGCATTGGTCGACTGGGCGGCTTCGTTTTCGAGCTTCACTTCGCTGCGTGCCATGGAATCCCCTTCATCTTGACCGTCTCGTGCGCGGTCTTGCGTGGCCATCGGTTAATGCGGCCTCCGTATCAGACGATGCAGCCACATCCGCAAAGTTGCAAGCGCGGCGCCTTGCCAAAGTGGCGATTGCAAAAGCGCGAGTATGAAAGAATTCATCATATCGCTTAACGAATTTCTTAAGGCTCATCCGGCATTTGAGGGCATGGCTGGGGAACCTAATCGAAAATTTGTCATGACCGATCCGCCTGTGCGGAATGCGGTCGGCGCTGTTCGATCGGTGGATACGGCAAAGGGCGATGGGGCGATGCCAGACCTTCGTGCCCAGAGCGAGCGGCGCGGGCGCGGGCGTCGGCTGACCGCGATAATCGACGGTGCGAAGAAAGCCACCGAAGATTCCGCTGGCGATCAGCATTATTTCCTCCCGCGCGAAGCACAGGGCATGACGTTGTTTCTGCTCTTCGCTTACGCGGTTTCGATTGTCGCGTTTGAGGGGTTGCCTTCGACCAACACCCTGGGCGCTGCCCTTGCGTCTGCAGCACTATTTGCATGTGGTTCGCTGTTTGCGGCGACTGAACGGCGCGCGGATACAACCTCTCTCACGCGGACATCGCTGGTTCTTGTTGGCATCGTTCTCCCGATGGCGCTGGTCGGCTATGCCTTGGCCAGCTGGGTTGGCGAGGGCCTGCCCTGGCAATGGGCGATCGCCACATTGATCTGCGTTAACGCTGCCGCCGCCGCACTGTTCGACACGCGCATGATTTCGCTGTTCTGCGCCAAAATCGCGAGCTGGGCTGGCTTTGCTATTCTGGCCCCGGGAACGCTGACCTATGTGGCGCTCATCGCATCCGGGTTAACATTGTCCCTGATCGCCCGGTTGGAGTGGAAAGCGGCCGAAAAGCGCCGCCTCGTGCGTGAGTCACGCGAACGGGTTGCCGCCCGCGCCGAGGACATTTTGCGCAGCTTCGAGGAAACCGGGCAGGGCTGGTTCTGGGAGACCGACCGCCGGGGATTGATTACCTATATTTCTCCCAAGGCGGCCATGGTGCTGGGCAAGGCCAGCGCCGACATCATTGGTTGCCCCCTGAGTGCCATCGTTGATCCCGATGCGGGCGGCGCTGATGCCGAGCGAACGCTCGCTTTCCACCTGTCTGCGCGATCGGGCTTTCATGATGTTGAGATCAGGGCCGCGACATCTGGCGACGAGCGGTGGTGGGCGCTGACCGGACGACCGGTCTATGATAGTTACCGAAACTTCTGTGGGTTCCGTGGACACGGAACAGACCTCACGGAAAAGCGCCGCAGCGAGCAGCAGGTCTCGCGGCTGGCGCATTACGATTCGCTGACCGGTCTCGCCAATCGCGTCCAGATGAGCCAGGCGCTCGAACAGATTCTGGCAGCCCCCAGCGGGCGTGAACGGCCCTGCGCCGTGCTGATGCTGGATCTCGACCGGTTCAAGCAGGTCAATGACACGCTCGGGCACCCGGCGGGCGATGCCTTGCTCAAGCAGGTCGCGCAACGGCTTGAGCGTGCAATCGGTTCGGCGGGACGGTGCGGGCGCCTTGGCGGCGACGAGTTTCAGGTTATTGTCCCCGGTCACCAGGACCGCAATGCACTGGGTAATTTGGCGCAGGCTATCATCAACGCGCTTTCGCAACCCTATTCAATCCAGGGGCAAAGCGTAGTGATTGGCGCATCGATGGGGATTGCGCTTTCGCCCGAACATGGCGCCACCAGCGAAGAACTGACCCGCAATGTCGACCTTGCGCTTTATGCCGCCAAGGACGCGGGGCGGGGCGTATATCGCTTTTACGCCGAAGATCTTCACGCTGCGGCCGAAGAACGCGCAGAGTTGGAGCAGGATCTGCGAGACGCGCTCTTGAAGGGTGAACTGCAACTTTACTATCAACCGGTTGTCTACGCCGCAAACGAGGAAATCGTTGGATTTGAGGCGCTCATGCGCTGGAATCACCCCACGCGAGGATGGCTTAGCCCGGCGAAATTCGTACCGATTGCTGAAGATGCAGGACTGATTGACCGGATGGGCCAATGGGCACTGCGCAAAGCCTGCGCCGATATGGCGCAGTGGCCGCGCTCGATCCGATGCGCCGTCAACGTATCGGCGCTGCAATTTGCCAATCCGGAACTGCCGACCATTGTCGCCAATGCGCTTGCCCACAGCGACATTGCGCCATCACGGCTTGAGCTGGAGATCACCGAAAGCGTGTTTCTGAATGACAGCGCGGGCATCGATGCGATGTTCAAGGCGTTGAAACGTATCGGTGTTCGCCTTGCGCTTGATGATTTCGGAACGGGGTATTCGTCGCTCGGCTATCTCAAAAAGGCGCCCTTCGACAAAATCAAGATCGACCGCAGCTTCGTGCAGGGAGCGACAGAGGAAGGCAGCCGCAATGGCGCGATCATAGCATCGATCACGTCTCTTGCCGAAGCATTGCACATGGATACCACAGCAGAGGGCGTTGAAACCTGGGACGAACTGGAACTGGTTCGCCTGCTGGGATGCAGCCACGTGCAGGGCTATATCTATTATGAACCGATGGACGCGGCGGAAGCGACGGCTTTGGTGACCGGTGATCTGATGGCTGAAGCCGACGGCCCGCAGCGCGCCCGCGCGCCGCGCCAGAATTTGCTGCGCAAGGTCGCAGTGGTGAAGGATGGGGATCGCCACAACGCGACGCTACGCAACATTTCCGAAAGCGGGGCCATGGTCGAAGGTCTTTGGAACATGCCATCGGGCAGCGCGATGCGGATCGAATTTTGTGCCGATAACTCGGTCACGGCGCAGGTCCGCTGGTCGCGCGAGAACCGCGTCGGCGTGGAGTTTCATGCACCCCTTCGCCGCCGCGTCGATGGATGTTTCAGTGTGCTCATGGGTCAGGCCGGCCAGAGCAAAGGTCCGCGTGCGTGATAGGCGCTGCGCGTGTTGTGCATAAAAAAGGTCGTTAGCGGCACATTAGTCATGCACGGAAAGGTCCCGTCTTAGCGGAAAAATAACCATCGGGCTTTACCTCTTGGCTAAGACGTAGAAGCGGCCGCTGGGGCCGCTGTTGTCTGGTAAGTTGGAGGTTGGCCGAGACGATGTCCCTCAAGGGTCTCCTGTCGTCCCGCAATATCGCTGCGCCTCGCAGCTTGGGCCCTGTTGCGGCGTCCATAATGTCAGATGGCGATCGACTGGCCATGCTCGACGAGCTTGAGCAATCGGGGCTGGGCTGGTTCTGGGCGAGCGACGAAAATTCCCACCTGACCTATCTATCGAGGACGATCGCCGCACGTCTCGATGTGCCGCTGACCGATCTTATTGGCCAACCCCTGACCGGCATCTTCACAGCGGCGGACCGCGAACAGCGCGGCAAATCGCTTGCGCTGATGTTGGGCGCGCATAGGGCGTTCACAGGTATTGCTGTGCGAGCAAGCCGCGGGGGCGGCGATATTGTGCTGCGTCTGTCGGGACAGCCGGCGCTGAATACGAACGGCCATTTCATCGGATTTCGCGGCACCGGCGCGGACATTACCGACGAATATTATCGCGAGGAAGAAACTGAGCGGCTGGCGCGGTACGATTCGCTGACAGGCCTGTCCAACCGTCATCGAATGGCGCACCAGATTGAAACGACGCTGACCGCCTTCAAGACAGCGCGGCGCAACTGCGCCGTGATGATGCTCGATCTTGATCGCTTCAAACATGTCAACGATACGCTTGGTCACGCAGCCGGTGACGAGCTGCTTAAGCAAGTGGCGGACCGGTTGACCCGCGCGATCGACCGCGAATGCGAAATCGGCCGGCTCGGCGGTGATGAATTCCAGGTGATGCTGCCCGATATCGATGACCGCGGGGTGTTGGGCGATCTGGCAACGAAGATCATTTCCATGCTGCGGCAACCCTACAGCCTTGATGAAGGGCGGTGTGTGATCGGTGCCTCGGTTGGCATCGCGATCGCTCCGCATGATGGTGTAACCTGTGATGAGGTTGTGCGTGCGGCAGACCTTGCGCTTTACGCCTCCAAGAACGGTGGGCGGGGGCAATATCGCTTTTTCTCGGGCGAGCTTGAAAATGAAACGATCTTCCGCCGCCGGCTGGAACAGGACCTTGGCACCGCTTTGCACGAAGCGCAGTTGTTCCTGCGCTTCGAGCCGATTGTCGAATCCGCCGCCGGATCGGTTTCCGCGCTTGAGGCGCATGTGTGCTGGAGCCATGATGAACGCGGCGTCATCGACGAGGAGGAGTTTGCGCAGATCGTCGAAGGCTCGGCATTGCTGGGCGATGTTGGGCGCTGGGCCGTGGGTGCTGCCTGCGCAGGCGCGGCGCTTTGGCCGGAAAGTGTGCGCGTCGCGGTCAATGTCCCGGTGGCGCTATTCCTTGCGGACGATTTCGTCGACTGCGTAGGCGCAGCGATCGATGGTGCCGGTATCAACCCGGCCCGGCTCGAATTGGAAATCAGCGAGGCGGTATTCTCCGGAGATGCGAATGTTGTCGACCGCACGCTCGCCGCACTGTTCAAGATGGGCGTGCGGTTGACGCTGGATGATTTCGGCAGCGGCTATTCCTCGCTTGCCTATCTGCGCCGCGCGCCGTTCGACAGCATCAAGATCGATCAGAAACTGATCGCCGAGGCCGAGCGTCAGGATAGCCGCGAGCTGGGTCTGGTGCGCGCAATCGTGGCGTTGGCGGGCGCGTTGCAGATGGACACGATGGCAAGCGGGCTCGAAAGCAACGATCTTGTGGCGGCGCTGACGAGCGGAGGGGTGCGCTTCCTTCAAGGGCCGATCTTTAGCGAGCCGGTCGACGAAGACATGGTTGCGCAGGAGATGGCCGATGGCGGGTGGAAGATCGAACCTGGCAGCGAACGGCTTCGCCGCGCCCGCAGACGTACGGTATTCCGCAAGGTTCAGGTCATCCATGATGACTACGCTTACGAAGTGACGCTTCGCAACTTGTCGAAGTCTGGCGCGCTGATTCAGGGCCTGCCCGATGTGCCACGAGGTACGCAATTCGTTGTCGATCTGGGGGGCGGGCAATTGGCTGTGGCAACAGTCACGCGCAGCAACAGGGATGTGCAAGGGCTTGAGTTTGAACAATCGCTGATCGAAGACGGCTCCGGAGGCCTGTGCACCCGTAGCCGCGTGTCACCCTACGCACTGGCATCGGCAGGGGCACCCTTGGCGGCGCTGGCGCCGGGCAAGTTTATCGGCATGGATCAGGGCGAGGCGGTTCCAAAGTTCGGCTATGGTGTCCCGCGCGCGTGAGTGTTGCGTTTTTGGCGAATGACAACCGCCGGACCCGGCGCTAAGTCGCGAAGTAATGACCGACCTCTCCAAAATCCGCAATTTTTCGATCATCGCGCACATCGACCATGGCAAGTCGACGCTAGCCGACCGGCTGATCCAGTTCACCGGGGGTCTCACCGCCCGCGAGATGTCCGAGCAGGTGCTCGACAACATGGACATCGAGAAAGAGCGCGGCATCACCATCAAGGCGCAGACCGTGCGCCTCAACTACACCGCCAAGGATGGCGAGACCTATCAGCTCAACCTGATGGACACGCCGGGCCACGTCGACTTCGCTTACGAGGTCAGCCGCAGCCTCGCCGCGTGCGAAGGCGCATTGTTGGTAGTGGATGCTGCGCAGGGGGTCGAAGCCCAGACCCTTGCCAACGTCTACCAGTCGATCGAGCACGACCACGAAATCGTCCCCGTCATCAACAAGATCGATCTGCCCGCTGCCGAGCCTGAAAAGGTCCGCAAGGAGATCGAGGACATCATCGGGATCGACGCGTCCAACGCCGTCCTCGCCAGCGCCAAGTCTGGCATCGGGATCGAGGAAGTTCTCGAAGCCGTGGTCGAACGCATTCCGCCGCCTTCGGGCAAGGTCGACGCGCCGCTGACCGCCAGCCTCGTGGATTCCTGGTACGATCCCTATCTGGGCGTCGTCATCCTCGTGCGCGTGATCGATGGCAAGCTGACGAAGGGGCTCAACATCCGCTTCATGCAGGGCGGCACGCAGCACCTGGTTGACCGCGTCGGCTGTTTTACGCCCAAGCGTACCGATTTGCAGGAACTCGGCCCCGGCGAAATCGGCTTCATCACCGCCCAGATCAAGGAAGTGGAGCAGGCTCGCGTCGGTGACACTATTACCACGGTGAAGGGCGGGTCCGACGTCGCGCTGCCGGGCTACAAGGAAGTGCAGCCGGTGGTGTTCTGCGGGATGTTCCCGGTCGACGCCGCCGACTTTGAAAAGCTGCGCGAAAGCATCGGCAAGCTGCGGCTCAATGATGCCAGCTTCAGCTTCGAGATGGAATCCAGCGCGGCATTGGGCTTCGGCTTCCGCTGCGGGTTCCTTGGGCTGCTGCACCTTGAAATCATCCAGGAACGCCTCAGCCGCGAATATGATCTCGACCTTATCACGACTGCTCCGTCGGTGGTGTATCGCATCCATCTCGGCCATTCCAAGACCGAGGATGCCAAGGTGATCGACATCCACAACCCCGCCGACTGGCCCGATACCAACCGGATCGAGGTGATCGAGGAGCCGTGGATCAAGGCGGTGATCTATACCCCGGACGAGTATCTCGGCGCGATCCTGAAGCTGTGTCAGGACCGCCGCGGCATCCAGACCGAACTCACTTACGTCGGCGGCCGCGCGCAAGTGACCTATGAATTGCCGCTTAACGAAGTGGTGTTCGATTTCTACGATCGGCTGAAGTCGATCAGCCGCGGCTACGCCAGCTTCGATTACGAGCAGATCGGCACGCGCGAGGGCGACCTTGTGAAGATGAACATCCTCGTCAACGCGGAACCCGTCGACGCGCTGAGCCTGATCGTGCACCGCCACGTGGCGGAAGAACGCGGTCGCGGGATGTGCGAGCGGCTGAAAGACCTGATCCCGCGCCACCTGTTCAAGATCCCGATCCAGGCGGCCATCGGCGGCAAGGTGATCGCCCGCGAAACCATCGCCGCAATGCGCAAGGACGTGACCGCCAAGTGCTACGGCGGCGATATTTCGCGCAAGAAGAAGCTGCTGGACAAGCAGAAGAAGGGCAAGGCGCGGATGCGCGAGTACGGCAACGTCTCGATCCCGCAGGAAGCGTTTATTGCTGCGCTGCGGATGGGGGAGGAGTAGGTTCCTGGCTGGTCGGGGTCGGCGGTCTAGCGGATAATCTGCCAATGACCGCCAAGTTTGCCGAACAGAAACCCGGCGCTTGTGCCGAATTCGCCGCCCTTGCGCGGGTAGGCGCCGCCGTCGGGAGCGAACAGCCCTAGCAGGCGTCCCTCTGCGAACAGCGCTGGGGTTGGCGGCGGCAGGGATGGGACTGGTTGAGGCGAATTTTGCGTGATTACGAAGGCCAGTGGCTGGCGCAGATCTTCGGGCGGAATCGTGTCAAAGGCCGCGACCATATCGGCAAATTGCACGGCAGCAGCGCGTTCGAACCAGGCCAGATCCCCGGAGAAGAAAGCTTCGGTGAGGTCCCTGACAAAGCGGGCTGCGTCAGTCAGGGCGATACCGGGGGTGTCCCAGCGCTCGCAGCTGTGCCAGGCCCAGCGCTCCGGGCCGAAATCAGCGGCGGAAGGGTTGCTGGCGGATTGCCTCGCCCTCTGCCGCGGTCCAAGCGATGGCTGCCATCTCCCGGCCCGCTCCGGAGAAATAATCGTCGCTCTCGCGAAATTCTGCGATGCGAATTTCGATGCGTCCTTCCTCGCCCCCCACAGGTCGCAGTCGGGCTGCCAGAACGTTCGGGCCGCGCACCAGATGCGCCGGCACCGGAAGAAAGGCTCTGCCATTGCCGTCGCGCTCGCCCACAACGGCCATGGGAATATCGTTGAGCCTGACCTCGGCCAGAGCCGCAGTTGTGACGATTTCCAATGCGGCGAGTATCATGCCCGTGCCTCAAGACCAAATGATGGTGGTTCCGCCTTCCCAGGCGCGATATTCGTACCTGTCGCTTAACCCCATGAACCGGGCTTCGACATAGCCAACCGCAGGGTCGGTCGTCATGTAGACCGTGAAGCTGAGCTTTTCCGACAGAACGTCCCCGATGGTCCCTTTTGTAAAGATCCGGCCCGATGCGTTGACGCTCGCCTCCAGGGAACCGATATTAAAGGTCGCAAATGTCACCTTGCCGACGACCGTTCCGGTGATCCGTGCATCGCCGATCAGCTGGAGCTCCGTGTCCTTCCAGCCTGGCGCGGGCTGGTCGAAGAACAGGGGGCTGGTGTATTCGGCCCCGAGCGAAGCGCCAATGGTGGGAGCGATCAGGACTTCGGCCGTCGCGCCTGTGCCCAATAGTCGCTTTCCGACAATCACGCCGAACGAGCCACCGAACTCCAACAGCTTCGCGTTGAACTCTATCCCGAAACACATTGGCAAGGCCCGCCACCGGGCACCCTTAAACTGGGGATCGCCGTTGAGTTTCAACCCGACAAACAGTTCAACAACGCCCGCCGTCCAGGTAATTTCCATCAGCGGGGTGATAAGTCCGGGATTGTAGGCGGTGATGAAGGTCATGACGTTCATCAGGCGATCGAGCAGGTCGCGCGCGCGCTGGACGTTCGCGATCGCCGCCTCAATCTTTCTCGCAGTCTCGGGAACGTCGATTTCCTCGTCGAAAAGCACAGCGCCGTATGAGAACCGCGACTGGTCGAGCTCTGCCTTGCGTTCCAGCAGGTTCTTGACCCGCGCTATCTCCTGCTGGTTTGTCTTCATGGTGGCGATGTGCTTGCTCTTCGCCTCGCGCCCCTTCGGCCGCTTCTCCGACAGCCGCGCACCATTCGCCATCACCTTGTCCAGCCGGTTCTCAAGTTGCTCGGTCGTGGTGTTGTCGAGGATTGGCTGTGCGTCTTGGTTGTAGTTCTCGACTTCCTTGTGGGCATTGGTGGTCCAGCCGATGTTGCCCGAGAAACCGGCAAAGCTCAGCTTCATGCCCGTGGTGCCAGGATGAAATGCGGTCACCAGCGCCCTGAGGCCGGTGGTTGGCGGGCCCTGAGTGGTGACGCCGCAGGACCTTGCGACAACCTCGTAACTCTTGCCCAGCACGCGCGGATCGAGCCCACTCGTGACAAAGGTCCAAAGATCGCCCACATCAGCCTTAGATTTCGAGCTGATCGTATGGGAAAAGGACTTTTCCTTCTGGATCGTTGGATTGCTGCCCTTGGTCAGGAAGGTCGCAGCATGCACCGGGTCGCCGCAGGAGGCATCCCACACGGCATTGACGCTCAGCGTTGCGACGCCGCTCGAAGGCTTGGCCGATGCTTTGCTCTGCGCATTGGCGAGACTGTAACGCGTATCCGAAACCGCGCCGGGCGCTGTGGCAGAGGCCTTCGCCTTGTCGCTCGGTGATGCAATGACTTCGATCACAAGATCGTAGCCGGCGAGCGAATTACGGATGTGTACCGGCTCGTTGCCGATGAGCGCGAGATCGCGTGGACGCTGGGTGGCAATGCCATTTGCAGCTTTGATCGTCTCGAAAGCTATCACGTCATCGCCGATCTCGGTCGAGTTCGGTTCTTTGACCTCTATCCGCAGGTTCCCGACATCGCACGGCTTCATGGGGCGCTGGGGTGGTGGCGGTGCGAGCGGGTTGTGGCTCGCCGCGCGCGCCGCTGCCTCGAGGCAGGGCTGGCACACTTCCGCACTGGTGTTGACCGGTGAAAAGGGGGCGAGTGTGGCAGGCGTGGAGGTCTTGTTCAGCGGGCTAAGTTCCGCCATCGGCGGCTGGCCGTTGATGACCAGCCCGAAGGTCGGCGTGGCTGGAGACGGGCTGCTCATGACTGCCCACCGCCAAGGGCATAACGCAACTGGAACAGCTTGAGCTGGCTGTGTGTATTTCTGTCTTTGACAAGGTCGTCGATCGCGGCTGTGCGTCCGCTCCGGTCCACATTCGCAAGTAACAGCGCAAATTCAGCCAGTTCTTGATCAGTACGCAATCCGACCTGCCAACCTTCGTCGATGTAACGGTGCGCTTCATCGACGCTGGAAATCGGAGCAATATGCAGTGCGATCTCTCTCGCCAGCCGTTGGCAGCCAGCGGCTTGAAAATGCGAAACGGTTTGATCGGAGATATGAAGCACAGGATCGTCACCCCCGACGAATACATGACTTTGTCGACTGGACCCGGCTGCTTCTTCTTATCGCATGAGATTGCTGATGGCAGTGTGGCAAGTCAAGGTGCACTTCGTTGCCGACCTACGCCAGCCCTTGAAGGTTTCGCCCGATGTCACCCTCTCCACACCTTCACTTCCCATTCACCACCCCCCTCGCTATACACCGGCGCATGCAATCCAAGCTCACCACCCGTATCGCGCGCGCCGCGCTCGCCGCCGCCACTTTCGCCACCCTTTCGGCCTGTGCCGGCAGCAAGGAGGGCGAGGATGTCGCCTATGTCGCGCGCGATGTCGAATCGCTCTATTCCGAAGCGCAGCGGCGGCTTGATCGGGGCAACACGTTGCAGGCCGCGGCCCTGTTCGACGAGGTGGAGCGCCAGCATCCCTATTCGCCCTGGGCGCGCCGCGCTCAGTTGATGAGCGCCTTTAGCTATTACATCGCGCGCGATTACAACAAGGCGATCCAGAACGCGCAGCGGTTCCTGTCGATCCACCCCGGCAACAAGGATGCGCCTTACGCGTATTATCTGATCGCGCTCAGCTATTACGAGCAGATAAGCGACGTGAACCGCGACCAGAAGATCACCGAACAGGCGCAGACGGCCCTGCGTGAGGTCAACCGCCGGTTCCCCCAGACAGAATATGCCGCCGATGCGCGATTGAAGCTGGATCTTGTCGTGGACCACCTCGCGGGCAAAGAGATGGAGATTGGGCGTCACTATCAGCGCATGGGCCTGTGGCTCGCTGCCGATATGCGATTCCGCAATGTGGTCGAAAAGTTCGACACCACCAGCCACACGCCCGAAGCGCTTTATCGCTTGACGGAAAGCAGCCTCGCGTTGGGCGTGCCGGCCGAAGCGGTGAAATATGCCGCGGTGCTGGGTGCCAATTATCCGGGTTCGGAATGGTATCAACGTGCCTTCAGCCTGGTCGACAAGCACGCGAGTGGCGTCGTCCCGTCCTGACACTCAGATAGCAGTCAGGTGCGGCGCTGCCACTCGGCTATTTCCGAAACACCACCTTGGTGCTGCCGGTGACCATCTGTGCAAGCCGCGCGGCATCCCAATTTGTGAGACGCACACAGCCGTTGCTTTGCGCACGGCCAATTGTTTCTGGCGAAGGCGTGCCGTGAATGCCGTAATGTTCCTTGCTCAGATCGATCCAGACCACGCCGACCGGACCGTTGGGGCCGGGCGGAAGCTGCTGCGTGTCATCGCTGTCGGGCGCGTTTCGTAACAGCTTAGGGTCATAGGAGTAGGGTGGATTATAGGCCTTGCCTTGCACGTCCCACTCACCAATCGGCAGGGGATCGTTCGACGATCCGGTGGTCACAGAGAACATCGCGACAAGCGTGTCCTTATCGTCATAGGCCTTCAGCCAGCCTTCGCTTTCATCGACCAGAATGCGCGCCACATTCGGCTGATCGGTGCCAACGCCAAGCGAGCGCAGGGTTTCCAGCCAATCCTTGTTGTCGACGCTTTCCGCTGCGATGCGATCCGCGCCGATATTGGGGACGCGCACCTGCTGGCCTGGCCTGAACGTCGGTGCGCTGTCCGCACTATTTGCTGTGGATGATGGTGCCGGTGACGCCCCGTCGGCCCCGGCGGGGCGCCCACCGGGGTTGAGCTGCGCCAACACATCCGCAGTGGTGTGAAATCGTTCGGCCAGCTTTTCGGTGAGCGTCTCGTAACCGAGCCGGTCCATCTTGGCCTGCTCTGCTGCGCCGTCGGGCATTGCCGTGAATGTGATGTCGCCCCAATTATCGGGAATGGTGACAATGCGTGTCGCGGCGACCGTTGAACCTTGCGCCAAGGCCTTGCGAGTCGCGTCATCAAGCTTGCCGGTGACCGGCAGGCCGCGCGCTTCCTGAAAGCCTTTGACCGCGTTGGTCAGCGATGCGCCGGTCTTGCCGTCGATCACGCCTGGCCCAAAGCCAAGCCGTTCCAGCACGACCTGTGCCTGCATGATGGGGCGCGCTTCGGAATCGGGAATGGCATCTGCAGACGCCGCGCCGTCATTCGATGCCATCGTATCTGCCCCGTTATCATTCCTGATTGCTGCCGTGTCCGCCTGGTCCTGCTGCGCCGAGTCATCGGAAGCGTCGCCGCCGCAAGCTCCCAGCAACAGGCACAGCGGAGCGAAGGGGGCGAGGTTAAAACGCATGAACAATCCTTGTGATGACGCCCGGCAGGACGTTCAGGCACAGACAAACCGCTTTGCTGCGCGGCAGTTCCATCGGTCCACGAATGAGTGGGGTTCATCAGAGCAGGAGGGCGCGGTTAGAGCGCGGGTTGCATCACCCAGTCTTGCGCGTCACTTAACGCCGCAGCCTTGAACGCGCGGGCTTCAAGCGGAAGAATTTTGTACCGAACGCCGCGACTGCCGTAGCGGCGAGGCTCGGCGCCCCCACCACGGCATAGCGCGAAATTGGGCCGATAGAGCGGATGCTGGCAAGCAAGCCCTTGGGCGAAAGAAACGCGCCGGAATCGAAGGTCCGCGTTGCCCGCAAATCCAGCAGCAGCCGCAGATCTTCAGTGGTACTGATTGCGGCTTCCACGACGCGTGCCATGCCTTCAACCTGCCGGTGATCGAGCGTCGCTTCGAAGGTGAACATGAGGCAGGTGAAGCCGTCGCCGTCCAGCAGGCCTGACTTCATGGTTGATCTCCTGAGCGCGTTTGTGAAGGGGGTGGGGCCTGCTGTCTCTCCCCCTTGCGTCCACCCGTCTTTAACGCATGCTGGATCCGGCCAAATAATCCGTTGGGCCGCGCTACCGGCTCAGGTGCGCTCGATCCGCACCGGGACACCCTTGCTCGCCGGGGTTTGCGACAATTCCTCGTGGTACCACAGCGGCACCAGCGGATTAAGTTCGGGGAAGTATCCTGCAAGCGTGCCCGTAGGCAGATCATAAGGTACCACCTTGAGCCCGGCGACCTTGCGCTGGGCTTCCACCGCGCCGCCCGGTGCATCACCTGCGTCGGTGACAAGCGCTATCGTGTCCCCTTCCGCAAGGCCTGCAGCCTGCATATCTGAAGGCTTCATCAGCACGATCATGCGGCTGCCGCTAAGCCCGCGCAGCCGGTCGTCGTGGCCATAGATGGTGGTGTTGAACTGGTCGTTGGACCGCAGCGTCACCAGATGGAATCGCCCTTCGGCATCGCCCACCCCGCAGGCATTGAGCACGGTGGGGGCGGTGAATTCCGCCTTGCCGCTTTGGGTCTTCCACACCCGTTCGCGCGCTGCATTGCCACGGAAGAACCCGCCGGGCGTGGTCATGCGCCCGTTCATGTCGGCAAATTCGTCGGGATAGGTGGCGGCAATGGCATCGCGGATGCGGGAATAGTCTGCCTGCCATGCATCCCATGTCAGCTTGGGATGGCGCGCGCCCAGCGTCGCCTTGGCAAGACCGCACACGATCGCCGTTTCGCTCAACAGAGGATCGCTGGCCGGGGTGCGATAGGCGCGGCTGCCGCTGATATGGCTGAAGCTGTCCTCCATGCTCACCCATTGGTGGCCGCTGGCCTGCTCGTCGATCTCGGCCCGCACAAGGCAGGGAAGGATCCAGCTCGCCTGGCCAGGCAGGCAATGCGTGGTGTTGAGCTTGGTCGCGACGTGTACGGTCAGTTCCATGTTGCGCCATGCTTCGTGGACCCGGACATGATCGGGCACCGCGTTGGCGAGATTGCCGCCGAGGCCGATGAAGGCTTTGGCCGATCCGTCACACACGGCTTCAAGGAAGGCGACGGTGTTGTGCCCATCGCGCTCGGGCGTTTCGAGATCGAACAGCTCGCGGTATTTTTCCACCGGGGCCAGATGCACTTTTTCCGTGATGCCGACGGTGCGTTGGCCCTGCACGTTGGAATGGCCGCGGATCGGCGAACAGCCGGTGCCCTTGCGTCCGATATTGCCGCGCAGCAACAGCAGGTTGACCAGCATTCCGATGGCTTGCGATCCGTGGACGTGCTGGGTCAGGCCCATGCCGTAAATGCCCATGACGTTCTTCGCCTGCGCATAGCAGCGGCCCGCCGCCTCCATCTCGGCGCGGGCAAGGCCGCTGGCGCGTTCGAGATCGGCCCAGTCGGCGGCGTCCAGCGTGGCCATGAAATCATCGAGGCCGGTGGTGTGCTGTGCGATGAAGGCATGGTCCAGCACGGCCGGATCGTTCGGCCCGCGTGCGCGCTCCATAGCGATCACGTGCTTGCACACGCCCATCAGCGCGGCGATGTCTCCGCCCGAGCGGACCTGGCAATATTGGTGGTCAAGCTTGGTCGGGTTGCCCACGGTCATTTGCACCGGGTTTTGTGGATCGACGAATTCGCGCAGGCCCTTTTCCTTCAGCGGGTTGAAGACGATAATCTTGCAGCCGCGCTCTACCGCCGATTTCAGCGGGTGCAGGATGCGCGGGCTGTTGGTGCCGGGGTTCTGGCCGAGGTAGAAGATCGCATCGACATGGTCGAAGTCCTCCATCTGGCAGGTGCCGACAGATGATCCGATCACCTTCTTGAGGCCCACAGATGTGGTCTCGTGGCACATGTTCGAACTGTCGGGCAGGTTGTTGTGGCCATAGGCGCGGGCGAACAGCGCGTAGAGATAGGACGGCTCCAGCGCCGCCTTGCCGCTGGCGTAGAAGGTCACGGATTGCGGATCGACGCTGCGCAATTGCGCACCGATTTCGGCAAAGGCGGTGTTCCAGTCGGCACGTTCGTATCGGTCGGTGGCGGGGTTGTAACGCACAGGCTCGGTCAGGCGGCCCAGCATTTCGAGCGCGTAATCTCCCATGGCGCGCAATTCGGTCACGGTGTGCTGCGCCAGCACTTCCGGCGTGCAGCGATCGCGGGTCAGATCCCACAACGTCGCCTTGGCGCCGTTTTCGCAAAATTCGAAGGCGAGCGGGTCTTCGGGCTTGGTCCACGCGCAGGACGCGCACATGTAGCCGCCGGGCTTGTTCTGGTCCTTCAGCGTCAACAGGGCCGAGGGTGAGGCTCGCGCGGTCAGTTCGACCCGCGCAATGCCTTCCACCGATCCCCAGCCGCCGGTCGCGCCGCGATATCGCTTCGAGGTAGGGAGATCACCGGCCATGCGTTTTGCCTTTCCGTGGGGTGTCGTCGAAGATTGCGAAGGGATCGTTCATCACCAGCGCGCCGTCGCTGCGAGCGAGCGCGATCAGCGTCAGCCCCGCTTCGCAAGCGCGTGCGACTGCAAGATCGCTGGCTGCCGAAATCGTCACCAGCGACGGCACACCGGCGCGCACGGCCTTTTCGACCAGCTCGTAGGAGCAGCGCGCGGACAGCAGGACGAAGCCCGAGGCGGGGTCTAATTCTTCGACCATGAGGTGGCCGATCAGCTTGTCGAGTGCGTTGTGCCGCCCGACATCTTCGCGCGCGGCGATAATGCGCCCGTCGCCGTCGCAGAAGGCCGCGGCGTGCATCGCGCCCGTTGCGCGACCCAAAGGCTGGTGAGCACGCAGAGCGTCCAGCGCGGCGGTTATGGCAGCGGCGTTGATGACGGGACGGGCGGTGACAGGCGGCAGAGGCCTCAGCACCTCATCGATCGTTTCCAGCCCGCACAAGCCGCAGCTTCCTTCGACAAGCCTGAGCCTCAGCCGTTCACGCAAGGGCGCGGCGTGGGTGTCGGGCAGAGTGATGCGGATGATGGTGCCGCGCTCCAGTGGCGCGATGCTGATGGCGATGATGTCCTCGGCGCGGCTAACCAGCCCCTCGGCAGTGGTGAAGCCGACCGCGAAATCTTCCAGATCATCGGGCGTGCCGAGCATCACGGCATAGCCGAGGCCGTTGTACTCGAATGCGATGGGATGCTCCTGCGCCAGTGCCTCAGGCGGTGCACGCACCGCTGCGTTGGTGAAGGCGATCCGGAACGCGGGTGGGATTCTCTCGGCGGGCACGCGCGCACCCTATCACCGATCCAGCATCTGGCGACGCTAAAGCGCGCACGGCGATTAGGTCATGGGGGGCGGCATTTCGCAAAATGTACCAGATGCGGGGATTGGCCCATCTTCCGCAGGTGACGGGCCGCGTGCGGTGCGCTATCTGCCCGCATAGTCATGCTGACCCGGCTTTCGATCCGCAACATTGTCCTTATCGAAGCGCTCGATCTCGATTTCGCGCGCGGCCTTGGCGTG
This sequence comes from Sphingomonadales bacterium, assembly GCA_009995225.1. GTDB lineage: Bacteria > Pseudomonadota > Alphaproteobacteria > Sphingomonadales > Sphingomonadaceae > Erythrobacter. The sequence continues at coordinate 119,230 of JAACPW010000006.1, forward strand.
CTGACGGGGGAGACTGGGGCGGGCAAGTCGATCCTGCTCGATGCGCTGGGCCTGATTCTGGGGGACCGGGCGGAAACGTCGCTGGTGCGCAGCGGCGAAGACCGGGCGAGCGTGACCGCAAGCTTCGAATTCGCCCGCCTGCCTGCAGGGATCGCCGCCGCGCTGGACGATGCTGACATCGCTATCGAACCGGGCGAGCCGCTGCTGATCCGGCGGCAGGTCCGGGCCGATGGCGGGTCCAAGGCCTTCATCAATGATGCCCCCGCCAGCGTCGCGTTGCTGCGGGAGCTCGCGCCTGCGCTTGTGGAACTCCACGGTCAGCACGATGATCGCGGGTTGGTGAACCCCAAGGGACACCGGATGCTGCTGGATCGCTATGCCGGGACCGATACGGCGGGGCTTGAGCGCACCTATGCCGATTGGGCCAAGGCCGAGGCGCAATTGTCCGAAGCGCGCGGTGCGGTGGAGCAGGCCAAGGCCGATCAGGACTTGCTGATCGCGCACCTCGCCGAACTCGCTGCGCTCGAGCCCGTGGCGGGCGAGGAGGCACGGCTCGCCGGTGCGCGGGCCGATATGCAGAAGGGCGAGAAGCTGTCGGGCGATCTCGAAACGCTGCGTCACCTGTGGGAAGGCTCGGATTCGCCGCTGGCATCCTTGCGGGTCGCAGCGCGCAAGCTGGACCGGATTGCCGAACAGCACACGCTGCTGGCCGAGGCGCTGGCCGCGCTGGACCGCGCCGTGATCGAGGCGAGCGAGGCCGAGGACAAGCTGCGCTCCGCCGCCGAAACTCTTGTCCACGATCCGCATGAGTTGGAACGCGCCGAAACCCGCCTGTTCGAACTGCGCGCCGCTGCCCGCAAGCATCGCTGCGAGGTCGATGATCTGCCGGAGCTTGCGCGCACCATGCGGGCGGGGCTCGACGCGATCGAAGGTGGCGAGGCGCAGCTCGACGCATTGGAAGCCGCCGCCAGGGACGCGCGCAAGGCGTATGTCGCTTCCGCCGAGACAGCGCACGCCGCGCGGGTCACCGGCGCGCAGAAGCTTGATGCGGCGGTGGCGTCGGAGCTTGCCCCGCTGAAACTGGACGCCGCGCGGTTCCGCACGTCGATAACGACGCTGCCAGAAGACCGCTGGAGCGCGAGCGGAATGGACGCGGTGGAGTTCCTGATTTCCACCAACCCCGGCGCGGACTTCGCGCCTTTGGGCAAGATCGCTTCGGGCGGAGAGTTGTCGCGCTTCATCCTCGCGCTGAAGGTCGCGCTGGCGGAACAGGGCGGCGCGGCGACGATCATCTTCGACGAAATCGACCGCGGCGTGGGCGGCGCGGTGGCGAGCGCCATCGGCGACCGGCTGGCCCGGCTGGCGGCGCAGGAAGGGCAATTGTTGGCGGTCACGCACAGCCCCCAGGTCGCGGCGCGCGGTGGGCAGCATTACCTGATCGCCAAGGCGTCGAGCGGGATTGTGACCAAGACAAGCGTGGTGCTGCTCGACCACGCCGGGCGACAGGAAGAGATTGCGCGGATGCTGTCCGGCGCGGAGGTGACGCCCGAAGCGCGCGCGCAGGCGGACCGGCTGCTGGAGGGGGTGTGAGCGGACCAAAGGACTTTGTCACGCTCGGTGCGCTCGTCGTTCTGGTCGCGGGAGGGGTCTGGCTCTCGGCCACGCTCGATCACCAACCGCTCGTGACCGAGGCGGCGGCAGCAGCTATCAAGAGCGAGTTTGCATGGTATAGTGATGCGGAGGCCAAGATCGCTAAGGAGCAGGGGCGGCAACCGGAAATCGTGAACCTATGCGTTGATGCCGAGCCGTTTTACTACGCGCTGCTAGCTAAGCGCCTTTCGGCAAACCTCGTCAGACCGCATCCTGTCTCAGCGTGCAAGAGCAAGACCGGGGCTGCCGATCCCGCGGCGTTTGGTTCCATAGATCAGTGGTCACACAAGAGCGGGGCTTTTGCGGTGATGCTTCGGGTCAGGTCTATCCGTTGCATGACCCGCTCGCGATGCATGGTCGAAACCGCATTGATGGGAGCAGGCAAGGCCTACGAAGTGACACGAACGGAGAATGTTTGGACTGTTACGAACACAGAACTTTTGGCAATCGTATGATCGGCGACGGGGTTTGCATTCATTCGTTTTGTCGTCACCCTGCACTTGTTGCAGAGTTCATTGCTCCGCACGCACAGTCCGTTCCATTACGCGCGATGGATGCTGAAACGAGTTCAGCATGACGGAGAATGTTATGAACCGCCTTCTCCCGTTCCTCCTGCTCGGCGCGACAGCTTGTGCCCCCGTTACGCCTGCGCCCGAGGAGGCCAAGTCCATGGTGCAATCCAACAACCCCATGTTCGGCACCGACGCCAACCTTGCGCCGTCCGCACCCGACGCGATTCTGTGCTTTGCCGATTATCCTCGCGGGTTTGCCGAATTTCGCCTGCCTAAAGGAGAGGGCCCTTTCCCGCTGGCGGTGATCTATCATGGTGGATGCTGGAAAACCGGGATCGCCAGTCACGCCTACATGGCCCCACTCGCGACGCGGTGGCAGCAGCTGGGGATTGCGACACTTAATGTCGATTACCGCGAAGTGGGTGATGGCGGCGGCTGGCCGGGGTCGTTCGAAGACTGGGCCGCATCGGTGCGGCTGATCGACGAGGTGGCGGCGCGCCACCCCATCGACCGCGCCCGCGTCACACTGGTCGGTCATTCAGCCGGCGGGCTTCCGGCGTACTGGCTGGCCAGCGCGCAGAGCGCCAGCGGTCCTGTCGGCGTGCGTGCACCCGTCACGGCGCGCGCCGCCATCGTGCTTGACGGGCCGGGGGATGTCGGGGCCGAGCAGCCCGCCTTCGATACGCTGTGCCAGTTTTCGGCGGTCGATCCCTTCATCGGCGCCGAGCCGGACGCTGCACGCCCGCGCTATGCCGCGATTTCGCCCACGACCCACGCGCCGCAGTTGGACGACCTGTTATTTGTGCAGGCCAAGCTCCCCGCGCCATCGACTGCCACGCAAGCCGCGCTTGCCGAGGGCGGAGCGCAGGTGACGGTGCGCGAAAACGAAGGTGCGAGCCACTTCGCCATCATCACCCCCGGCAATCCGGCCTATGCTGCCAATGAAGCCGCGATGCTGGCGGTGCTGAGGGGGGATTGAGCCCATGATTGCGCGACGCGAATTTGTGGGCGCTGCGGCGCTGGGTTTGCTGGCGGCGCATTCGCCGCTGATCGCCGCAGGAGGTGACGTGGAAGAGATTTACGGACTGATCGGCCAATTGACGGCTGTGCCGGGCAAGCGCGAGGAACTGATTTCCGTCTTGCTGGAAGCATCCGCCGCAATGCGGGGCAATCTGCTTTATCTGGTGGCCGAGGATCTGGCGGATCCCGATCTGATCTGGATCACCGAAGTGTGGCGCACCCGCACCGACCACCAGAACAGTCTGAAGCCAGAAGCCGTCCAGAGCGCGATTGCGCGCGCACGGCCCCTGATCGCGGGCTTCGGCCTGCGTGCGGAAACGCGTCCGGTCAACCATGCCAATTGAACTGTCCGAAGCCGAAGCCGCCAATGAATTAATGCGGTTGGCGCGGGCGATTGCGCGGCATGACCGGCTGTATCACGCCGAGGATTCGCCCGAAGTTACGGACGCGGAATATGACGCGCTAGTGCGCCGTAATGCGGAACTGGAGGCCGCATTTCCGCATCTGATCCGCGACGACAGTCCCTCGCGCAAGGTGGGCCACGCCGTTGCCGCCTCGCCACTGGGCAAGGTTGCGCATGAGGTTCGGATGATGAGCCTCGATAATGCCTTCTCGCCCGACGAAGTGGCAGAATGGCTGGCGCGGATGCGGCGGTTCCTGAATCTGCCTGATGATGCGCCGCTGGCGTGCACGGCAGAGGACAAGATTGACGGCCTGTCGTGCTCGCTGCGTTACGAAAACGGCAAGCTGGTTCGCGCTGCCACACGCGGGGATGGGCAGGTGGGTGAGGATGTGACGGCCAATGTCGCGCACATCCCCGATATTCCGCAAACGCTTCCCGCAGACGTGCCCGACGTATTTGAAGTGCGCGGCGAGGTCTATATGGAAAAACAGGCCTTTACCGCGCTCAATGCTGCGCAGCATGAAGCGGGTGGCAAGCTGTTTGCTAACCCGCGCAATGCGGCTGCCGGAAGTCTGCGGCAGAAGGATGCAGGCGTCACCGCCAGGCGTCCGCTGAGGTTCTGGGCGCATGGCTGGGGCGCGGCGTCGGCAGTGCCGGGGGTTACCCAAAGCGAGGTGGTGGCCAAATTGCGCGGGTGGGGCTTTCCCGTATCGCCGCTGTTCACGCGTATCGAGGGCGGGACCGATGCTCTGGTCGCGCATTTCGACACCATCGGCGCGGAGCGTCCAGGGCTCGATTACGATATCGACGGGGTGGTGTACAAACTCGACCGGCTTGACTGGCAGGAACGCCTGGGCTTCGTCGCCAAGGCGCCGCGCTGGGCGCTGGCGCACAAGTTCCCGGCGGAACGCGCGGAGACTACGGTGCAGAGCATCGACATTCAGGTCGGCCGCACCGGCAAGCTGACCCCGGTGGGCAGGCTCGCCCCGGTGCTGGTGGGCGGGGTGACCGTCACCAATGTCACGCTTCACAACCGTGATGAGATAGCCCGGCTCGCCTTACGAATCGGCGACCGCGTGGTGATCCAGCGCGCGGGCGATGTGATCCCGCAGGTGGTCGAGAACCTGACCCGCGAGGAAGACCGCCCACCTTTCGCTTTCCCCGATCACTGCCCCGAATGCGGCAGCGAGGCGGTGGCAGAAGAAGGTGAGGTCGATGTGCGCTGCACCGGTGGTCTGATCTGCCCGGCGCAGCGCACCCAGCGGCTCGAACATTTCGTCAGCCGCAAGGCGCTTGATATCGAAGGGCTGGGCGAAAAGACCATCGCGCAATTTTTTGCGCTGGGGTGGCTGGAAAGCCCGGCGGATATCTTCCGGTTGCGCAGGCGCCGCAGCGACATCCTCGGGCTTGAAGGCTGGCAGGACAAGTCTGTGGACAACCTGTTGGCAGCCATCGAAGCCAAGCGCACGCCCGATGCGGCGCGGCTGTTGTTTGGATTGGGCATTCGGCACGTTGGCGAGGTCACGGCGCGCGATCTGATGAAGCATCTCCACGCGCTTCCGGCGCTGCGGGTTCTGGCAGAGCGCGCCCGCGCAGGCGACGCGGAGGCGGCGGGCGAACTGACGGCCATCGACGGCATCGGCCCCTCGGTGGTCGAGGCGTTGGGCGATTTCTTCCACGAACCCCACAATGTTGCGGTGTGGGAGGACATACTCTCCGAAGTCACGCCGCCCCGCTACGAGGTGAAAACCGTCGCCAGCCGGGTCGCGGGCAAGACCGTCGTGTTCACCGGCAAGCTTGAAACCATGAGCCGGGACGAGGCCAAGGCGCAGGCCGAACGGCTGGGTGCCAAGGCGGCAGGCAGCGTCAGCGCGAAGACCGATCTGCTGGTGGCAGGGCCGGGGGCCGGCTCGAAACTGAAGAAGGCGGCGGAACTCGGGATCGAGACGATGGACGAAGCGGGCTGGGCTGCGCTGGTGGCCGAGGCGGTCGGAAATTGATGGAGCCGGGGTAATGGATCGCTTGCGCAGCCGTTACCCGGACGCGGCGCGTATCGCGATTGTCACCCCTTATTGCCGCGAACCGCGCGACGTGCTGGCGCGTTGCCTTGCCAAGCGTGCCGGCCGATCACTTTTTGATCGCTGACGGTGCGCCGCAGCCATGGCTCGATGAAGCATCGGTGCGCCATATCCGTCTGGACCGGACGCATGGCGATTTCGGCAATGTCGCGCGTGGCATCGGCGCGGTGTTGGCGGCAGGCGAGGGCTATGACGCCATTGCATTCCTGGATGCCGACAACCGCATCGACCCCGATCATGTTGCACGCTGTCTCGCTGCAGGTCAGACTGCGCAGGCCGATGTCGTGATTGCGCAGCGCCGGTTTGAACTTCCCGACGGAACGCCGGTGCCGGTTCCAGACGACGACGGGCTGATCGATACCAATTGCTTGTTCATGTTGTCTGGCGCATTTCCGGTGATCGCCCGCTGGGCGCTGGTGCCACCAGCCTTGGCTGCCATTGGCGACCGCCTGTTTCATGCCGCGCTGGTCGCGGCGGGGTGCCGTAGGGTATGCACGGATGCAGCCAGCCTGACCTATGTCAGTCGCTGGGCAGCGCATTATGCGGTGCTCGGTCGCGCGATTCCAGCCGATGCCCGAAATATTGATCTGGCTGCCATCTCCGCTTGGCTTTCAGCCCTTAGTGTGCCGGAACTTGAGCGGCTCGATCACATGGTCGGCGTGCAGGTGCGTGCGGTTACGGGCGCTGCGGGTGGCGATCGGGGGGCGGGTTTAGTGGAGGATAACGGCGTTTGATGGTCCTGCTTTACGAACTTGCGCCGCAGGCCTTGCGCATTGCCGATCTGCTGCGGGCACGTGGCGAAAAAGTCGCGGTGGCAGATGGTGCAACCGGCGGCCTGATCGCCGCAACTTTACTGACGGTGCCCGGTGCGCTCGACTTTTTTGTGGGGGGCGGGGTGGTCTATTCGTTCCGCGCGCGCGATGTCTTGTTCGCACTGCCTCGTGACGCATATGCCGGGATGCGCGGTGCGACCGCAGATTATGCGCTTTTGCAGGCGGGCGCGGTTCGCGACAATTTTGGCGCGCACTGGGGCCTTGCGGAAAGTGGTTCGGTTGGCGGTTCGCGGCATCCTTCGGGCGCGCCTGCCGGCCGCAGTGTCGCCGCGCTCATGGGGCCAGGAAACGACGCCCATACCCGCATCCTCGACACCGGCAGCGATGACAGGATTGCGAATATGGGCGCTTTCACCCGCAACGCATTGGCGCTGCTGGAAGCCACATTGGCGCGGACCTAATCCGTGGGCATCAGGTAGATTTCGCGCACGGCCGAAGTTTTGGGCTGTTCAATCGCGAACATCACGGCCGCCGCTACATCCTCAGGCGGGATCTTGGTGGGCATCTCCTCGTCGAAAAAGCCGGTGTTCACCATCCCAGGCGCAATGACCGTCGCGCGTCCGCCCCATTCGCGCATCTCTTCGGCGATGTTTTCCGAAAGCCCATGAATGAACCACTTGGTCGCCGAATAGACGGATCCTTTCATATGGTCGCGCCCGGCTTTCGATCCTGTGACGATGAAATGGCCTTTGGTTTTGCGCAAATGAGGCATCACAAGATGTGCGGTGTTCAGCACGGCGAGGATGTTGAGATGGATCATGTCATGCCATTCGTCCGGGTCGCCCTTTTCAATTCCGGCGTTCGATACGCCTTTTCCGGCATTGGCGAACACGGCATCCAGCCCGCCTAAATGGTCATTCGCCTGACGGATCGCTTCGCGCAGGGCGTCACGATCCGTCACGTCGCAGGGCACGGCGAGCGCCGCGTCGCCAATTTCTGACGCAAGTGCATCAAGCGTTTCGGCAGAGCGGGCGAGCATGGCAACATTCCAGCCCTTTGCCGCCGCTGCACGCGCTGTGGCCGCGCCGATCCCGGATGATGCGCCTGTGATAAGAAGGGTGCGTGCCATGGGGTATCTCCTGTGAAATTTTTGGGGGTACGTCAGCCAAGCGTGCGGACGGAGAGGGAGTTCCATTTTTTCGCGGTGAGCAGATCAGTGCGATCCCGATGACCCATCCTTCCGGCGCGTTAGCCAAGGATGCTTGCCACAAAGGTTAGAGCGCGTTTTCCGGATACGCTCTAACTGGAACAAATGAGGAATTTTTCTCTTATGATGCAAAGTTGCCTTCTTTGCAGCAACGCCGGATTGAGCTGAAAATGAATGTAATGACCATGTCACCCATTGCCGCTCAGCGCAGCAAGATCGATGATGGCGATGCGAAAACCTTGTTGTCGGCGCGGGCCAACAGCCTTGTGGCCCATATTCAGCGCACTGATTTCCCGTGCGTGGGCGCCAAATCCGCGCTGGCGCAGGATGGGCTTCGGGTCGAGGTAGCCGAAGACATTACGAAGGCTGATGATGACGCGAGGCTTTACCGGGTTCTGGCGCGCTGGAGCCATATCGCCGCCATGGATGGTCCCAATTTCCGCAGTCTGGCCGTCGTGTTCGCAGGGCCGCGCGATCTGGACGAGCGGGCGTTCGAATTGGCCTTGTGGGATCGCCTGTCGGGGTTGAGCGCACATAACGCGGCACACGGTTTTGCCGAAGATTCCCGGTTCAGCAGCGATCCTGAAGATGCGCATTTTGCTTTGAGCTTCGGAGGGCACGCTTATTTTGCTGTAGGCCTTCACCCCAATGCTTCGCGCAAAGCGCGCCGACTGTCGTTTCCGGCGATCATCTTCAATCTTCACGAACAGTTCGAGCGGCTGCGTGAAGAGCAGCTATATGAGCGGATGCGCGAAGTTATATTGGCGCGGGACGAACAGTTCGACGGCACAGCCAATCCAATGATTGCACGTCACGGCGAACAGAGCGAAGCGCGCCAGTATAGTGGACGCGAAGTGGAAGCGGACTGGACCTGCCCGTTTTCGCCGGGGGAAAAGACATGATGGAACGCATCGCACCGCGCACCGGTACGGCCCTGCAACTCGCCAAGGGCGATATTCTCACGGTGTATGATCCCGAAGGCGGACAAGTAAGCGACCTTATCGCTGTCGCCGATGGCGATCCGGGTGAAATTCTGTCGAACGGACGGACGTTCGATTACGAGGAAAGCGTCCGCCTGACCACAGGGTCGCGGCTTTGGTCGAACCGCTCGCGGGTGATGCTGACCATCATCGAGGATACCGCGCCGCATCACGATTTCCTTCTGACGCCATGTTCCTATGATACGTTTCGGCTTTTTTATGCTGACAAGCCGCTGCATCGCGGTTGCTTTGGCAATCTGGCCGAGGCGCTCGAGCCTTACGGGGTCACGCCCGACATGATCCCGACCGCGTTCAACATCTTTATGAATGTGCCGGTTGCATCGGACGGCAAGATTGCGGTGCTGCCGCCCGCGACGAAGCCTGGTGACAAGGTGAGATTCCGGGCTGAGATGGATTTGGTGATCGGGTTGACCGCATGTTCGGCTTATGCATCGAACGGCGGCAGCTTCAAGCCGATCGACTTTTCAGTTGAACGGGCCAGCTGAAGCGGGCGGCGCGCTATCTTGCCTGCGCCCAAGTCTTCCGCCGCCGCAGCCACAGGATCGCCCAGTCGCCGCGCTGAATTCTCGCCGCCATGCGGAACCCGGCCAGATGCATCGCGCGTTTCACAGCGGCTTCCTGTTCCCCCGCGAGCAGCCCCGCCAGCATGAGATTGCCACCAGGTATGACCGCCTTGGCGAAATCGGGTGCGAGGCTGACAAGTGGACCGGCAAGGATATTGGCGATCAGAAGGTCATACGGCCCGCGCACCTGAAGCAGCGGATCGTCCATTCCATCCGCCACGATCATCACCGCTTGTCCGCGATCTGCACCCAGCGAAATTGCGTTGAGCCGCGCATTTTCTTCGACCACGCCAACGCAGACCGCGTCAATATCGGTTAGGGTCAGCAGCGCACGCGGCCACAGCGCCAATGCGGCAAAGCCCAGTAGCCCGGTGCCAGTGCCGATATCGGCAACGTTGCGCGCCATGATCCCGCTGGCCTTCATCGCGCCCAGCATTTCCAGGCACCCGGCGGTGGTTTTGTGCTGGCCGGTGCCGAACGCCTGACTGGCTGGGATGGTGAAGTCGATCAGGTCGGGATCGGCGGGGTAGTCGGGCGTGTGGACATGAAACAGCCCGGCGCGGATCGGCGGCGTGTTATGCTGGCTCAACGTGACCCAGTCTTCTGGCGGCAGTTCTTCGACAGTAATCCGGGGCGCTTTGTTTGCGAACAGGCCAGCGAGCGCAGCACGCTCGGCCTTGCCGGGCTTTCGGGGATACCAGCCTTCCAGCACCCAGTTGTCAGGCTGATCCTCGGCAATCTCGCGGCCTGCGATCACCAGTTCGTGATCCCAATCGTCGATCAGGTCATGCGCCAGCAGCGCCGCCTGAACGACGGGTTTGGGGGCGAACAGCGACAACTTCCAGGTGGTATCAGCGGACAAAGCTCGCTCCGTTGGCGTCGATCACCGCGCCGGTCATGCTGGGGGGCGCATCCAGCGCGCAAAACGCGATGATGGCTGCGATCTCCTCCGGCGTCGCGACCCGTCCCAGCGGAATGTCGGCGAGCAGGCCGGGGCCGCCGCGGCTGGCTAGGTAATCGCCGGCCATGCTGGTATCAGTAAAGCCGGGGGTCACGGCAAAGCTGAGGATGCCGTCCTTGGCATAGGCGCGGGCGATGGTCTTGTGCATCCCCACCATCCCGCTTTTGGCCGCGGCATAGTGCCAATGTGCCGGAGAATCTCCGCGATAGGCGGCACGGCTTGCCACGTGAACCAACCGCCCTGCAAAGCCGCGTTCCTGCCAGTGCCGCACGGCAAAGCGCGAAATCTGTGCCGCGCTCGTCAGATTAACCCTGAGGGTATCCTCCCACGCATCAAGCCATTCGATATCCGACCGGTCCAGCCGGTTGGCTTCGAACCGGCCGGCATTGTTTACGACCGCATCGATCTCGCCGCCTGCCAGATCGAGCGCCTGATCCCACAGCGATTGCACGGACAGCGGATCGCCGAAATCGGCAGCGATGATCGGCGCAGAGCCGGGCGCCGGGGTGACGGCGCGCGATGCATGGCCGATCACCTGTGCCCCTTTTGCCGCAAGCTTTTCGAGCGTTGCTTTGCCGATTCCGCGGCTTGATCCGGTTACAAGAATGTGTCCCATGCAATCGCCTATCCGAAACTTTGCAAGCTGTGTCCACCGCTCGCCGCTTGCCTCATGCGCTATCGTCGCTAAGTGATAGGGCCAAATAAAGGACCGATTGGGATTACCATGAACCAAAGACCGCTTTCTCCCCATTTGCAGGTGTGGCGCTGGGGGCCGCACATGCTGGTATCGATCCTGCACCGCGCGACCGGCGACGGTATGGCGCTGATCGGGCTTGGTGTGCTGGTGTGGTGGCTGGGCGCGTCGGCCAGCGGGCCGGAAGCTTACGCTAGTTTCCAGGCGGTGATGGGGTCTGTGCCGGGGATGATTGTGCTGGTCGGTCTGTCATGGGCGTTCTTCACCCATATGATGAGCGGGATGCGGCACTTCGTGCTGGACATTGGCGCGGGTTACGAGCTTGAAACCAACCGGCTGTGGTCAATGCTGGCGCCGATTTTTGCCATTGTTCTGACAGCGGCCTTCTGGGCTGCGATCTTGCTGGTCTGAGGAAAACGTATCATGGGTAACGGAACTTCCATCGGACGCGTGCGGGGCCTTGGCGCGGCGCATCATGGCCCGCACCACTGGCTGGTGCAGCGGTTCACCGCAATCGGCAATGTGGTGCTGATGAGCTGGCTGCTGGTCAGCCTGATCACGCTGGGCGATTACGGCTACGCCAATGTGGTCAAGTGGCTCTCGCAGCCTTTGTCGGCGACCGCGATGATTCTGCTCGTCGTCAGCCTGTTCTGGCACGCGCGCCTTGGTCTGCAAGTGCTGATCGAGGATTACATTCATGACGCCGGCAGCAAGTTTGCTGCGATCTCGGCGCTCAATCTTGCAACAATCGGCGGCGGCGCGTTCGGCATTTTCAGCGTCGCCAGCCTGGCATTCGGAGGACAGGCCTGATGGCTACCGCAGCACCACGTGGCACAGCAAATGATGTCGGAGGCGCGCACCTGAAGGGTGCCTACGCGATCACCGATCACACCTATGATGTGGTCGTTGTCGGCGCGGGTGGCAGCGGTTTGCGCGCAACGATGGGCGCCGCTGAAAGCGGTTTGCGCACCGCCAACATCTCCAAGGTCTTCCCGACCCGCAGCCACACGGTTGCGGCGCAGGGCGGGATTGCGGCCAGCCTCGGCAACAACAGCCCCGATCACTGGACCTGGCACATGTACGACACCGTCAAGGGATCGGACTGGCTGGGCGATCAGGACGCGATCGAGTATCTCGCGCGCGAAGCTCCGGCAGCCGTGTATGAACTGGAGCACGCCGGTGTGCCCTTCAGCCGCAACGCCGATGGCACGATCTACCAGCGCCCCTTCGGCGGTCACATGCAGAACATGGGCGCCGGACCGCCGGTGCAGCGCACCTGCGCCGCGGCCGACCGCACCGGGCACGCGATGCTCCACGCGCTGTATCAGCAGAGCCTGAAGTACGACGCTGATTTCTTCATCGAATACTTCGCGCTCGACCTGATCATGGCCGAAGTGGATGGCGAGAAGAAGTGCGTCGGCGTAATGGCCATGTGCCTGGATGACGGCACGATTCACCGCTTCCGCGCGCAGTCGGTCGTTCTGGCGACCGGCGGTTATGGCCGCTGCTACTACACCGCCACCTCGGCGCACACCTGCACCGGCGACGGCGGCGGGATGGTGCTGCGCGCAGGGCTGCCATTGCAGGACATGGAGTTCGTGCAGTTCCACCCGACCGGCATCTACGGCGCGGGCGTGCTGATCACCGAAGGCGCGCGCGGGGAGGGTGGCTATCTCACCAATTCCGAAGGCGAACGCTTCATGGAGCGGTACGCTCCGTCGGCGAAGGACCTTGCCAGCCGCGATGTCGTTAGCCGTTCGATGGCATTGGAAATGCGCGAAGGCCGCGGTGTGGGGCCGGAGGGCGATCACATCTACCTTCACCTCGACCACATTGACCCTGCCGTGCTGGCCCAGCGCCTGCCGGGCATCACCGAAAGCGGCAAGATCTTTGCCGGCGTCGATCTCACACGCCAGCCGCTGCCGGTTACCCCGACGGTGCATTACAACATGGGCGGCATCCCGTGTAACTATCACGGTCAGGTCGTCACGCTCGGGCCGGACGGCAATCCGGACAGCCCAATTCCCGGACTCTATGCCGTGGGCGAAGCGGCGTGCGTTTCGGTGCATGGCGCCAACCGCCTCGGCTCCAACTCGCTGATCGACCTCGTGGTTTTCGGCCGCGCGACCGGCCACCACCTGCGCGACAGCCTGAAGGCCAATGCCAAACAGCCCGAACTGCCCGCCGACAGCGCCGACTTCGCGCTGACCCGTCTGGACCACTTCCGCTATGCGCAAGGCGGCTCGCCGACCGCGCAGATCCGCGCCGAGATGCAGAAGGCGATGCAGAAGCACTGCGCGGTGTTCCGCGATCAGAAGCTGATGGACGAAGGCGTCGCCAAGCTCGCTGAGCAGAACAAGCGGATGGAAGACATCCATGTGACCGACAAGTCGCTGATCTGGAACAGCGACCTGATCGAGACGCTGGAGCTCGACAACCTGATGAGCCAGGCCAATGTCACGATGGCATCGGCCGCGAACCGTAAGGAAAGCCGCGGCGCCCATGCGCACGAGGATTTCCCCGATCGCAACGATGCCGAGTGGATGAAGCACACCATCGCCTGGTTCGATGGCTGGGGCGGCCGTGGCAGCAACAGCCGGATCGATTACCGTCCGGTGCACGAATACACCCTGACCGACGATATCAAGTATATCGAGCCCAAGGCGCGCGTGTATTGATGTGACTCTGGTGTGATGGATATTGAAGGCCCGGCCCGCGATGGGTTGGGCCTTCCTCTTTTGATGGGCGCACGCATCGCGGCTTGACCCGCACTCCGCTTGGCGGCAGCTTCCTTGTCGATGAATAGGGGCAGGATCATCGCAGGGGCCTTGGCCGCTTTGCTGGCGGGTCCGGCTCTGTCGCAATCCGCCGCTCCCAATCCCTTCCAGCCCCCACCACACACGCTCCCTTATCCTGACCTCGGTAGCGGGAAGAGCCGGGCGGAACGGCGCAAGTCCTACGAACTTGGCCCCGAGCATCAACGCGGGTTCAACGCTGCCCACATCCGCGAGCAGCAGCGCCGGCTCGATACCGCGCTGGACGCGCTGATGCCGCAGACGCCCGGCATCCCCGAAGCCTATGTCTTGACCATCGCGCTCGACAGCGATCCGGTTTTCGCACGCGAAGCGCGTGAGGCCGCGCGGGTGCTGCGCGCGCGCTACGGCGCCGAAGGCCGAACCCTTACGCTGGCCGGGCCAGATGGCACCCGCGACGATGCGCCGCATGGGTCCATCACCGCTCTGCTGTTGGCGATCAGTCATGTCGGCTCGCTCATGAAGGGCGCTGAGGATGTGCTGGTGCTCTACACCACCAGCCACGGGGCCGATATCGGGCTGGCCTATCTTTATGGTGACACAAGCTATGGCGTGCTGTCGCCTGCGCGGCTCAAGGCGGCGCTGGAGGAGGCGGGGATTCAGCGCCGGGTGCTGATCCTTTCTGCCTGTTATTCGGGTGTGTTCGTGCCGGTGCTGGCCACGCCCGACACGGCGATCCTCACGGCGGCGGCCAGCACGCGCACATCCTTTGGCTGCGTGGCGGAGAATGACTGGACCTTCTTTGGCGACGCGCTGATCAACCGCGCCCTGCGTCAGCCGGTCGCATTGGACGAAGCCGCGCGAATGGCGGGACGATCGGTCGCCGAGTGGGAGGCCAATGCGCGCTACCTTGCCTCGCTGCCGCAGGTGAGTATCGGCGCCAGCGCAAAGACGTGGCTGCCGCGGCTCGAAGCTGACATGCCGCGTCAGGCCAGCGTGCCGGTGGGTCGGCCTGCCTTTGCTGAATAAGCGCGGCAGCGCGAATAATTCTGCGTTCGTCGGCGTTGGCTGACGCCTTGCCGATATAATGCTGATGGGCCTTCCCGTTCAGCTGCGCGAAAGATTTACACTTGTAATCATATCGACTACAGGCGTAATCAACGAATAAGGGAGATGTCCCGTGACCCCGTCCGACAACCGGCCCACCGATCATTCCGGTGAGCGCATTACCGAAGCTGAGCACGCGGTGATGGAAGTTTTGTGGGATCGCCCACGGCGTACGGCTGCCGAGGTGTGCGAGGAAATCTGCGGGCTGCGCGAATGGAGCCTTGCGACAGTCAAGACCCTGCTTTCCCGTTTGGTCCAAAAGGGCGTGCTGGCCGCCGAACCCGAGGGCCGCCGGTTCCTCTACACGCCGACCATCGCCCGCAGCGCATATGTCGGCGGCGAATCGCGGCGCTTGGTGGACCGCCTGTTTGGCGGCAGCGCGGCTTCGCTGGTGGCCCATCTGGCCGAAAGCGAAGCCTTGAGCGTGGACGACTTGGCCAAGATCGAGGCACTGCTGAAGGAATTGCGGCCATGACCGGGATGCTGCTGCACACGCTGGTCTGGACCGGCGTTCTGATCGCCATTGTGCTGGTGCTGCGCCGGCCCGTCACCCGGCATTTCGGTCCGGAGGCAGCCTATGCCCTGTGGGTGCTTCCGGCCGCACGGCTGCTGTTGCCGCCGGTGAATGTGCCGGCCTGGATGAAGCCTGTGCAACCGGCGCCTGTCGACGCCCTGAGAACGCCGCCGCCGCTTGATCAGGCGATCTGGTTGGCCGCCGCGCAGTCCTCCGACGGCGCGATACCCGCGCCGATTACCGTGCCGCTTGATCCTGACCCGCCTGCCGGGTTCGATCTGTTCGCAATCCTCGCCAATTGGCCAATCGGCGACGCTTTGCTTACCATCTGGTTTGTCGGAGCCGCAGCGTCGCTCGGCCTGCGGTTTGCCGCCTACTTCAGCCTGCGCAATGCCCTGCTGGCGAATGGGCGCGAGGTGGGCCGCGCGCCTGCGCTGCTGGGTAAGGTGCGGCTTGTGGAGACGCCTGCCACCACCGCGCCGCTGGCGATGGGTGTGCTGGACCCCGTCATCGCCTTGCCCCCCGGTTTCATGGCGCAGCACGACCGCGCGGCCCGCGATCTGGCGCTCGCGCATGAACTGACGCATCACCGGGGCGGCGACCTGCTCGTCAATGTCCTGGTCCAGCCGCTGTTCGCGCTGCACTGGTTCAATCCGCTGGGCCGCTATGGCTGGCTGGCGCTGCGCCGCGATCAGGAAGCCGCCTGCGATGCGCGCGTCATGGCCCGCCGGTCGGCACAGGAGCGCGCAGCCTATGCCGCGCTCATCGCCCCTTTTCGCCGCTGCGCCCGGCGCGGCCCACCACGCCGCCCTGACCGCGCCGATGGCGTGCCCGGTGCTGGGCGAGAAATCGATCATCCACCGGCTGAGGAGCCTTGCCATGTCTGATCTGTCCCCCCGTCGCCGTCTGGCTGGCCGTGCGCTCTTGGGTGCAGGCCTGCTGGCGCTGCCGTTGACCGCCTCGATCAGCTACGCGGCCGGAGAGATTGCGCCTGACGCGCCAGAGCTTCCCGCGCCGCCGGCGCCGCCCTCTGATCCGGCTGCCAAAATCGAAGTGCCCGAAACTCCCGAGGTGCCTGACATTGCCGCAGCGCCCCAGCCAGTCGAGCCAAAAGCTGCCACCGCAGGTGACAACGTGACCGAGCACGTCTGGCGTGATTCTGACGGAAACGAGAAAAGCGTCAGAATGGTGTTCCGCGCCGCACCAAAGGGTGAGGTTTTGTCCCTCGACCATCAGGCGGACAGAGAGGAAGTCGCCGCGACGCTGGCAGAAATGCTCGCCAGACACGACCTGTTGCGAGCCGAGCTCGACCAAAGGACATTGCGCTGGCTCGCCGAAGCCGAAGCGGCCTACAAAGCCGGAACGCCTCATGTGATGGTGCTCAAGGGGTGCACCTCTGCCTTCCCGGCAAAGGCGCAGGCCTTCACGGGTGAGGATGGCAGGCAGACCATCATGATCTGTCAGCCGCGCATTCCTACGACAGCGCGCCTTGGCCTAGAACAGGCCCGCGCGGAAATTGCCGCTGACAAGGACATTCCGGAAGAAACGCGCCAGCAACTGCTGGAAACGCTCGACCGTCAGATTGCGCGCCGGAAGGAGCGGGAGGGCTAAAGCCACCCCCGCTCCTTTGCGAGATTATTTGGCGCTGTTCCCGGTTACCTTGGGCCGCGCGGGATAAGCACAGCGTTTGCCGAGCCCCAGACCCTTCAGGTATGATCGCCGGACCATCCCTGCCGTATAGGCGGCGCGAAGTGCGCGGTCGTTGCTGGCCGCGCCGGTCACTTCGCGCAGGATCCCGCGGAACGGCAGGATCGATCCGACCACGCTTTGACCGATCCGGCCTTCGCTGAAACGATCATTGCCGTCTTCGTTCGCAATATCATAATCTGCGCCTAGAACTGTATCCAGAGCAGCGATATCGTTGACGATTGCCTTGCAGTTTCCGCCGGCAGGGATCGCATAAGGGGCGCGGGCGGCGGTAATCAGCACTTCGGGAATATCGCGCCCGTCTATGTTGAGATCGCGCAAGGGGGTCTTGGCGACTTCGGTTGCGTCGGGTCCGGGCATCGACTGGGCATGGGCTGCGGCTGTGCCGGCGCAGGCCAGCATGAGCATCGCGGCAAGGGAAATGTTACGGACCATTGAATTCAGGCTCCTTGGAAAAATGTATCGCAAGCGGAATTGTCGTTAATCTCGAGTCCCAGCCTGAGCGCGGACATGCGCTGGCGGCTGGTGCCGTGCGTGAAGCTCTCGGGATTTATCCGCTGTCCAGCATTGCGCATTAACGTATCATCGCCAATCGCGCTGGCGGCCTGCAAACCTTCCTCCAGATCGCCCTGCTCAATAAGATCGCGGTTTTTGCCCGCCCACATTCCGGCATAGCAATCGGCCTGCAATTCCATCGCGACCTGCAAGCTGTTGGCGGCTGACGGGTTTTGCGATTGCGCGCGGCGGACCTGATTGGCAAGCCCGGTGATGTTCTGGATGTGATGGCCATATTCATGCGCGATCACATAAAGCCGCGCAAAATCGCCGCCGGTACCGGACATTCGGGCCAGTTGGTCGTAAAACGCGGTATCGATGTAGATCCCCTTGTCAGCGGGGCAATAAAACGGGCCGACCGCAGAACTGGCGCTGCCACATCCTTCGGTGCGCACGCTGGCGACAAACAGGTGCAGGACCGGTTGCTCGAACGGAATGCCTTCCTGCGCGAATGTGGCCTGCCACGTCGCATCGAGGTTCGTGAGCGCGTTGCATGCCTCGGTTGCATATTCGCTTTGCGTGCAAACCTCCTGTGCGCTCAATTCGCGCCCGCTACCACCTTGGCCCGCAGGCGCGGACTGTTGCTGGATGCCCTCGACCATGCCGATGGTCTGCATCGGATCAAGGCCGAACACCACCGCGCCGATCAAAGCGATCACCAGCGTCCCGCAACCCACGCCGCCAGCGCGTCCCATGCCGCCGCCGCTGCCATCGCTGCCCCGCACATTGATCTTCGACGTATCGAACGGGCCAAGCCGCATGGGTGTTTCTCCATTCATCGCGTTCCGACGCAAAGTGCTGGACACCCGCTTTGGGTGCGGCAAAAGCACCGCGAAGAGGCCGAACGTGCAGGAGATGCGGCGAATGCTCAAGAACAAGCGGGCGCTTGTCACCGGTTCCACGTCGGGCATCGGACTTGCGATTGCCCGGACATTGGCAGCCGAAGGTGTCGAGGTGATTCTGAACGGGCTGGGCGATCCCGATGACATCGCTGCGCTTTGCGAGGAAATTGGCGCAACGTTCAATGGTGCCAACCTGATGCAACCCGATGCGATTGCCGCGATGATGGGCGACATCGGCCCGGTCGATATCCTTGTCAATAATGCCGGTATGCAGCATGTCGCCCCGGTGGAGGATTTCCCACCCGAAAAATGGGACGCGATCATCGCGCTCAATCTGACGGCGGCGTTCCACACCACTCGTCTTGCGGTGCCGGCGATGAAGGCGAAGGGATGGGGACGGATCATCAGCACCGCCAGCGCCCACTCGCTCGCCGCGTCTCCTTTCAAAAGCGCCTATGTCGCAGCCAAACACGGATTGGCGGGCTTTACCAAGACCATCGCGTTGGAACTGGCAACCTGCGGGGTGACCGCAAACTGCATCTCGCCCGGATATGTCTGGACGCCGTTGGTGGAGAATCAGATTCCTGACACGATGGCCGCGCGCGGCATGACGCGCGAGCAGGTTATGAACGACATCCTGCTCGCCAAGCAGCCAACCAAGAGCTTTGTCTTGCCCGAAGATGTGGCGGCGCTGGCTCTGTTCTTGTGCGGCGATGCGGCGCGCAATATTACTGGCGCCAATTACACGCTCGACGGGGGCTGGACCGCCGAATGATACGCGGGCGCCTCGCACTTTGGGCGGCCGGGCTTGCAAGCTTATGGCTTGGGGCCTGCGCGCCGCTGCCGCTCGAAGCGACGCCTGATGCCGTGCGTGACGATATCGCCGCGCGATTGCAGGCCGATATCGACGTTCTTGCCAGTGACGCCTTCGGCGGGCGCAAGCCCGGAACGCCGGGCGGGGACGCCACCTCTGAATTCATCGAGCGGCGGATGGGCGAAATCGGGCTCGTGTCCGGCACCAACGATCCTGGTTCCTATTGGCGGATGCCGGTCGATCTGGTCGAGACCCAGCCCGTCAGCGGGCAGTTGAAACTGGGTCAGGGTCGCAAAATGGTGACCCTGACCGAAGATGAAGCAACGGTTTTCACGCCGCGCCGCCGCGCCTTGGCGGCGGGCGGGCCGGGCACGGGTGTTCCGGTGGTTTTTGTTGGCTATGGCGACGGGTCCGTTCTGGGCGATGCGATGGCAGGGGCCGCCGCGCTGATGCTGGCCGATCCGGGGCGTGACACCGAGCGGCGCGAGGCGCTGTTTCGTCAACGCGCCACGGTGGTCGTGACCGTTTTGCCCGATGCCGAGGCGCTGGCCGCTGTACGCCGCCGCTATGCCGCCAGCAGGGTGGAACTGGCGAGCGAGGAACTCGATACGTTATCGGCATATATCACCGATGCGGCTCTTGCTCGGGTGCTCGGCGCTAAACGTTGGGCGCAATGGAAGAACGAAGCTAGCAAAAGCGACTTCGTGCCGTTCGAGCTCAATATGGCGGTTTCGATCGATGCCGGTGCCGACCGGCGTGAATTTGTCAGCCAGAACATCGTCGGCATGATCCCCGGCACGATCCCTGGCTCGGGCGCGGTGCTGCTGCTGGGGCACTGGGATCACTTGGGTGAATGTGCACCGCCCGAAGCAGCCGACCGCATCTGCAATGGCGCATCCGACAACGCCAGCGGGATTGCGATGATGCTGGAACTGGCGCGGCGGCTGAAGGAAGGGCCCCCGCCGGGCCGCGATATTTATGTGCTCGCAACCAGCTCAGAAGAGGCTGGGCTGCTGGGTGCGCGTGCATTCGTCAAGGCGCCGCCAGTGCCGCTTGGCAGCATCGTAGCCGCGTTCAATTTCGACATGATGGCGCTTGCGCCGGAGGGGAGCCCGGTTGGCTTCATCGGGCGCGGACATAGTCCTGCGCTTGATGCGGCGATCCTTGGTGTGATGGCGCGCCGTGGCCGCGTGACGGGCGATCAGGCTCTGGCCGACAGTTTTCTCCAGCGGCAGGACGGGTGGGCGCTGCATCAGGCTGGCGTCCCCAGCGTGTTGCTGTCGGCCACCTATGGCAGCCGCGCGGTTCTCGAACCGTTTCTCCAAAGCCGCTATCACCGTGCAGGCGACGAGGCGGACCAGATCGAACTGGGCGGAGCGGTAGAGGATCTGCTGCTGCACGAGGTCTTGATCCGCGAGTTGGCAGACCCTGAACGCTATCCGTCCGGCACGGGCGCGCAGCCCTAGCGCAATCGCGCAAGTGCGGTTACATGGGCCGCCACGATTCTCCAGCGCATCACGGATGCGAGGAGAACGCGCTCTCGGCTCTCAGAAAGTGGCATTCATGGATATCCCGCTCGGTCTTACCTTCGATGATGTGCTGCTCCGTCCTGCGGAAAGCAACGTGTTGCCAAGCATGGCCGACACCTCGACCATGCTGACGCGTGAGATCACGCTCAATATTCCTGTCCTGTCATCGGCTATGGACACGGTGACCGAGGCCGACATGGCGATCGTGATGGCGCAGCTTGGCGGAATCGGCGTCTTGCATCGCAATCTCGATGTTGATGCGCAGGTTGCGGCCGTGCGCGCTGTGAAGCGTTTCGAGAGCGGCATGGTGGTCAACCCCATCACCATCGGCCCCGATGCCACGCTGGGCGAGGCGCAGGCGTTGATGCAGATGCACCGGATCAGCGGCATCCCGGTCGTGGATGCAGGCGGCAAGCTGGTCGGCATCCTTACCAACCGCGATGTGCGCTTTGCCGAAAACCCGATGCAGCCTGTGCGCGAACTGATGACGACCGAAAACCTCGCCACCGTGCCACTGGGCACCGGCCAGGAAGAAGCGCGTCGCCTGTTGCACCAGCGCCGGATCGAAAAGCTGCTGGTGGTGGATGATGCCTTTCGCTGCATCGGCCTCATCACGGTCAAGGATATCGAAAAGGCGGTGAATTACCCGCACGCGACCAAGGACGGCACCGGCCGCCTGCGCGCGGCTGCGGCAACCACCGTCGGCGATGCGGGCTTCGCCCGCACAGAAGCCTTGGTTGACGCCGAGGTTGACGTGATCGTGATCGACACGGCCCATGGCCACAACATCGAAGTCGCCCGCGCGGTCGAACGGGTAAAGAAGCTTTCGAACCGCGTGCAGGTCATCGCCGGCAATGTCGCCACAGCCGAGGCGACCCGTGCGCTGGTCGATGCGGGGGCCGATGCGGTGAAGGTTGGTATCGGGCCGGGCTCGATCTGCACAACCCGTGTCGTTGCCGGCGTCGGTGTGCCGCAATTGACGGCAATCCTGGAAAGCGCCGCTGAGGCGGCGAAGTCCGGCGTGCCCATAATTGCGGACGGAGGTCTTCGCACCAGCGGCGATGCCGCCAAGGCCTTGGCTGCGGGCGCTTCGAGCATCATGATTGGTTCGATGTTGGCGGGCACGGCTGAAAGTCCGGGCGAGGTATTTCTGTATCAGGGCCGTAGCTACAAGGCCTATCGCGGGATGGGCAGCGTCGGTGCCATGGCGCGCGGCTCGGCCGACCGCTATTTTCAGCAGGACGTTTCTGCGATGAAGCTCGTGCCTGAAGGGATCGAGGGTCAGGTGCCATTCAAGGGTCCGGCCGCCAACGTCGTCCACCAGCTGGTCGGCGGAATCAAGGCGGCGATGGGCTATACCGGATCGCGCACGATCACGGATCTGCAAGAGCGCGCCCGATTCGTGCGCATCACCAATGCCGGCCTTTCCGAAAGTCACGTCCATGACGTCGCTATCACCCGCGAGGCACCCAATTATCCCACACGTTGAGGTCGTAATATGACACCTGCCGCTAGAGTTGAGGCGGCAATCGAGCTGCTGGACGCGATCATCCCTGCCGCACGCAATAAAGGTGCGCCTGCCGACCGGATCATCGCCGAATATTTCCGCGCCCGCCGCTATGCCGGATCGAAGGATCGGCGTGCGGTGCGCGATCTTGTATATCAAGCGATCCGGCTGTGCGGCCCGGTTCCCGGCACGGGGCGAGCCGCCATGCTAGCTGTCGCCGTGCAAGACGCCGCGGTGGCGGCCTGTTTCGATGGCTCTGCGCACGGTCCCGCCCCCCGCGGCGAGGGCGAGGAACCTGCCAAGACCGGGCTAGCGCCCAAATGGCTTGCTGCCGCTTTGCGTTCCTCGGGTTTGGGCGGGCCGGAGATCGCTGCGTTAATTGATCGGGCACCGCTCGATATCAGGGTCAACGCGTTGAAGGCTGACCGGGCGACCATCACGCTGCCAGAGGCGGGCGAGCCTTTGGCCGCTGCGCAGGCTTTGCGCTATCCCTCGGGGACGCAAGTTGAACAGTGGGATGCCTACACGCAGGGACTGATCGAAGTACAGGATCTGGGCAGCCAGCTTCTCATCGATGCGCTGCCCATTGCGCCTGGCGATACCGTCATCGATCTGTGCGCTGGCGGCGGTGGCAAAACGCTGGCGCTGGCCGCGCGACTCGGCAACGCGGCAAGCATTATCGCGGCCGATACCGACAAGCGGCGGTTGGGCAATCTTGCTCCGCGTGCCGCGCGAGCCGGCGCCGCGATCGACCATACCCTGCTTCTCGACCCTGGCAACGAAATGCGCGCTCTAAATCACTGGGTGCGCAAGGCCGATCACGTGCTGGTCGATGCGCCATGTTCCGGCAGCGGCACGTGGCGCCGCAGCCCCGAAGCGCGGTGGCGGCTCGATCCGGCAGAACTGGCGCGGTTGAACAAGTTGCAGGACCATGTGCTGGATCTCGGCGCGCATCTGGTGCGACCGGGTGGGACGATGGCGTTTGTCACCTGTTCGCTGCTCGATGCCGAGGGGAGCGCCCGGATCACCGCATTTATGGAACGCCATCGCGGCTGGCAGATCGAACCACTCGCGATTCCACTGGGCCGCGCGCATGGGGCAGGCCATCGCCTCGATCCGCATCATGACGGCACGGACGGTTTTTTCATCGCCTGCTTGCGTTCACCATGATAGCTTCGCATGGTATGACCACGCTTTCCGGTTCCCGGTCCCATGCACTGAAGGAGCTTTTGATGCGTTTTGCGCCTGCTGCTGCCGCCTTGTCACTGTGTCTTGCCATCACGGCAAGCATTACCAGTGCAGGCGAGGTTGGGATGCCCGATCCTCTTGCGGCAGCGCTCATCGCGCAAGGTCAAGCGTCGCTCGCTGCGGGCGAGCCTTTGGAGGCGACCGATGCCTTGGAAGCGGCGTTAGCCGTCGATCCTGGCTACACGCCGATCCTGGTCAATCTGGCCGAGGCCGCCCAGCAACAGGGCCTTCAGGGCAAGGCCATCCGTTACTACCGTGAGGCGCTCGAGCGTGATCCGGGCAACTTCGCCGCGATTTCGGGCGAAGGCACCGCGCTGGTTGAAAAAGGCGCGGTTGAAAAGGCCAAGCTCAACCTCGCCAAGCTGCAATCGCTGTGCGGTGAAGGCTGCCCTGAAACGCTGGCGCTGCAAAGCAGCATCACACGCGGCCCTTCGCCGCGTCTCGCGATCGAAAGCAACACCGACAGCGCGCCTGCCAGCAACTGATCTCGTCAGATCAGGTCGCGGAACTCGGCGAGAACGGTTTCATACACATCCCGTTTGAAGGGCACGATCACATCGGGCAGCAGTCCGGGTGCGATCCATCGCCATTCGTTGAATTCGGCCGGGTGGTGCGCTTCAAGATTTATGTCCGCATCGGTGCCGAGAAAGCGACCGAGGAACCAATGCTGTTCCTGCCCGCGATACTTGCCCTTCCAGACCTTGCCGAGCAGCTCGTCAGGCAGGTCATAGGCGATGGTGCGTGAGGTCGGGGCGATCACCTCGACCAGATGCGCGCCGATGCCGGTTTCCTCCTCCAGTTCGCGCAGCGCGGCTTCGCGCACGTCCTCGCCCTTGTCGATTCCGCCTTGCGGCATCTGCCAGAATCCGTGAGCCGACGGGTCGATGCGCTGGCCGACGAACACGAGGCCGTCGCCGTTGACCAGCATGAAGCCCGCGCAGGGGCGATAGGGCAGGCCTTCGCGGTTCATGCCAGGTTTGCCAGCATGAACTTCATCGCCGCGACGATGCGTTCCAGATCCCCCTGCGTGCTCGGCACGGCACCCCGCAGATTGGTAAAGGAATGCGTCACTCCGCGCATTTCGAGGAACACGCAATCGCGCCCCGCATCCACCAGTGCGCGGGCATAGGCGCGGCCCGAATCGCGGATCGGATCGAGGCTGGCGGTGACAACGATCGTGGGCGGGGCGTTACCGTGATCGCTGAGGATCGGGAAGCCGCGCGGATCTGCGCGGTCGGCACCGTAAGCTGCATCGAAAAAGCCCATCGTGTCGGCGGTCAGCAGGAAGCCTTCGGAGAACGCCGCCATGCTGGCCGAGCCATTGGCGTCGGCGACCAGCGGGAAGATCGGCACTTGCAGAACCACGGGGACAGCGGCGGGGTTGGCGCCAAGCAACTGGCTGACGACGACCGCGGCATTGCCGCCCGCACTATCGCCGATGGTGATGATGCCGCTCGCGTCGCGGCCGAGGTCGGCGGGACTGCCCGCCACCCAGCGCGTCGCCGCCTCGCAATCGAGGATCGCGGCAGGGAAGGGCGCTTCGGGCGCGCGGGCATAATGCACCGCAACCACCGGCAGGTCGATCAGCGCGGCGATTTCGGTGCACAGCGCGTGGTGTGTGTCGAGGTCGCCGATCACGAAGCCGCCGCCATGGAAGAACATCACAACGGGGGAGGCGTCTTCGCGGTTTTTGCGCGCGTCATACAGGCGCAGCGGAATGTCGCCATTCGGGCCGTGGCAGGAAAGGTCGCGGATCACGGGCAGGGTGCGGGCCGGACGGTCCGCGATATTGTGCATCGCCTGATAGGATGCGCGCGCTTCTTCCAGCGTCATGTCGGCCAGCTTTGGTCCGTTCACCGCCGCCATCATGTCGAGGAAGCCCTTCATGTCGGGGCGGATATAAGGCGTATTGGTCATGGCGTGTCTCTCCCGGAACTGTTTTGTGATGCGATAGGCGAGCGCGGGGGCAAGTGCCAAGCGCATTTGCACTCGCTTGCGCGTGCGCGGCGCGCTAGCCAGCGTTCCCATGGACAATCTGACACATAGCCTTGTCGGCGCGATCATGGGGCAGTCGGGGCTGAAGCGCACCACCGGGCTCGCCATGCCCGCACTGATTATCGGCGCCAACCTGCCGGACGTGGATGCGGCGTGCTTTTTCTGGCTCGAGGGCACCGAACATCTCGCGTTTCGGAGGGGTATCACCCACGGCCCGCCCGCGCTGGTGCTGCTGCCCTTGATCTTGGCGGGGCTGCTGTGGGCGTTCGACCGCTGGCAGACCCGGCGCGGAACGCGGCCCGAGGGGCGGCTGCCGGTGCGGTTTGGTTGGCTTTTTGCAATGGCCTTCATCGGCTGCCTCAGCCATCCGTTCTTCGATTGGCTCAACGTCTACGGCATCCGATTGCTTGAGCCGTTTTCCTCGCAGTGGTTTTATGGGGATACGCTTTTCATCATTGATGTGTGGCTGTGGGCACTGCTGATCGGCACCGTGTGGTGGTCGCGGCGGCGGGAGAAGGCGGGAACCGAGTGGATGCGGCCTGCGCGGGTCGGGATTGCGGTTGGGTTGGTGTATATCGGGGTGAATGCGGCGATCTCGGTTTTTTCTTCTTCCTTCATCTCTTCCGGTAATCCGACTATTGCCAGCCCGGCACCGCTGCTTTCGTGGCGGCGCGAGACTATCGTGATGCTATACGAAGGCAGTTGGTCGATTGAGGGTAAAGTAGTTGGCGATTGCCCCTTGCCCGACTTCACCGAAGCCCGCCGCACCAACTCCCAGCTCGACGCCTTCCTGTTCTGGTCGCGCGCGCCCTTTGCTACCCGCGCCGAGGACGGCTCGGTGATCCTCTACGACGCCCGCTTCTACGATCCGCGCGCGCGGGCGCGGTTCTCGGTCGCTCTGCCGGATGTGCGGTGTGAGCCTCTCCGTTAACTCGTCATCCTGAACTTGTTTCAGGATCCATTCCTCCTCCCGCACCGCTGCCCGCAATTGCACGATGGATGCTGAAACAAGTTCAGCATGACGGCGTTGGTGGGGAAACAGACATTCAGAGAGACACATGACCCAAATCGTATGGCTGCGGCGTGACCTGCGCTTGGCCGACAATCCTGCGCTCTACCACGCGGCGAAAGCCGGACCCGTTGTGTGCGTCTACGTCCTCGACGATGACGCGCCCAAGCACCACGGCTATGGCGGCGCATCGCGCTGGTGGCTGCATCATTCGCTCGAAAGCCTGTCCAACAGCCTCGCTCAGCGTAACGCCCGGCTGGTCCTGCGGCGCGGGGATGCGGTGGAGGAACTGACCAAGCTGGCGAAGGAGGTCGGCGCCGCCGCCATCCACGCCAACCGCCATTACGAACCCTGGTGGCGCAAGGCGCAGGGAAAGCTTGGCGAAAGCTGCGACCTGCAATTGTATGATGGCAATTACCTGATGCCGCCGGGCAGCATTACCACCGGCAGCGGCGGGCCGTACAAGATCTACACCCCTTTCAGCCGTGCCATGCGCGCCGAATTTCCTCCGCGCGATGAACTGCCTGCGCCTGAAACCCTTTCCTCGCCAAAGGATTGGCCAGCCAGCGACGACCTTGCCTCGTGGAACCTGCTTCCCACAAAGCCTGACTGGTCAGGCGGAATGCGGGATTTCTGGCAGGTGGGCGAGGATGCCGCGCATGAACGGTTGAAGGCCTGGGAAGTGGACGTCGACGAATATGACGACAAGCGCAACATGCCATCGGTCGACAAGGTTTCGCGTCTCTCCCCGCACCTGCATTGGGGCGAGATTTCGCCGATCCAGATCTGGCACGCCTTCAAGCACAAACGCTCGGATGGCTGGCGCACTTACGAAGGCGAGCTCATCTGGCGCGATTATGCGCAGAACGCGATCCTGCAATTCCCCGCCTACGCGAGCAAAAACTACCGCGAGGATTTCGACCGCTTCGGCTGGCGCGACCCCGCCACCGACGAGTCTGCGGCCAAGGATCTCAAAGCTTGGCAGCAGGGTCGCACCGGCTACCCGATCGTCGATGCCGGGATGCGGCAGCTCTATCAGACCGGCTGGATGCACAACCGGGTACGGATGATCACGGCCAGCTTCCTTATCAAGCATCTGCTGATCGACTGGCGCGAGGGTGAAAAATGGTTCTGGGATTGCCTGTGCGATGCTGATTATGCGTCTAACGCGACCAACTGGCAGTGGACGGCGGGGACGGGGGTCGATTCCAACATGTTCAGCCGCATTATGGCGCCGCTGACCCAGTC
Organism: Sphingomonadales bacterium; assembly: GCA_009995225.1. GTDB lineage: Bacteria > Pseudomonadota > Alphaproteobacteria > Sphingomonadales > Sphingomonadaceae > Erythrobacter. The sequence continues at coordinate 146,920 of JAACPW010000006.1, forward strand.
GGAAAAGTTCGATGCGGCGCGGTATATCCGCGAATATGTGCCCGAACTGAAGGGCCTCGACCAGCCGGCGATCCATGACCCCGAAGAGCTCGGGCGCAGGCCATCGGGCTATCCGCACAAGATCATCGCGCACAAGGCCGCGCGGGAGCGCGCTCTGGCGGCGTTGAAGGCAATGAAGGACGGCTGACAGGGGCTTGCTCCCAAGCGATGCGTCCGCCTATGCCCGTCTGACACAATAGCAGGAGGGCAAGATGATGCGCGCAGGTTGGCAGATGGCACGATGGGCTTCGGGTATTGCGCTGGCGGCGCTGCTGGGTGCCTGTGCGGGCAGCTACGACAGCGCGCCTGCCGCAACCAAAGGCCCTCCTGCGCCCACAGCGCGTCTCGTCCAGCCGCCTCAGCGCGATCAGGCCGACCTTAAGGTCCTGTTTTGGTCCGACGATCAGCGCAGCCAGCGCTTTCGCGCAATGGAGCAGTGGTTTGCCGGGCATGAAGTCCCCGCAGCCCAATCGCCCCGTGCCTTGCCCAAGGGCGCGCCGCTCAGCGCCGCTCTGCAGGCCGATCTGAAGGCCGCGATCGCCGAGACCCAGACGGCCGGGATCATGGTGATTGAGGACGGGAAGGTGCGGTTCGAGGAATATGGTCTCGGCCTTCGTCCGCAGGATCGCTGGACCAGCTTCTCGGTCGCCAAGAGCTTCACTTCGACCCTGCTTGGCGCGGCGGTCAAGGATGGCTTCATCGCCAGCATGGATGATACGGTCACGAAGTATATTCCCGGTCTGGCAGGCTCGGCCTACGAAGGCGTGACGGTGCGTCAGCTCGCCACCATGACCAGCGGGGTGAAGTGGAACGAAAGCTACACCGACCCGAACAGCGACGTGGCCAAGACGCAGAGCTTCGTGATTGAACACGGTGCCAATGCGATTGTTGCGCAGATGAAGGCGCTCCCGCGTGAAGCGGAGCCGGGTACAAAGTGGGTGTACAAGACCGGCGAGACCAATCTTATCGGTGTGCTGGTCGAAAATGCGATCGGCAAGCCGCTGGCCGAATATGCCAAGGACAAGATTGTCGAACCTGCTGGCTTTTCCGGCGATCTGTTCTGGATGGTCGATCCGCGCGGCGGCAATATCGGTGGGTGCTGTCTGTCGATCACACTGGGCGATTACGCCCGCATGGGGATGTTCGCGCTCGAAGGCGGGGGGGGCATGGTGCCGGATGGCTGGTTTGCCGAAGCGGGCAAGGCGCAGGTCGATTTTGGGCCGGGCGCCCCGGGCTATGGATACGGCTACCAGTGGTGGACTTTTCCCGGTGCGACCTATGGAGCGCAAGGGATCTTCGGGCAGGGTATCACGCTCTATCCCCAAAAGGGCGTCGTCTTCGCCTATGTCGGCAATTGGTCGCAGGCCAGCGGTGGGCCGGAACGCGCCCGTTTTCTTGAACTGAGCGGGCGGGTCGCCGCAGAAGCCCGGTAGGCGGGCGGTTACGCGCTGCGCGTCAGATCAGCTGGCGATAGATGCCTACACTTCCATAACGCTGCAGAATGTTGTCGTGGACGATTGGACTCAGCAGCTCGCTGAAAGCGCAACCGACGATGCAATTGTCCCACCACACGACTTCCGCACGAAGCGATTCCAGGCCCGGAAGGGTGAGCCAACACATCTGTCCTTCATGCATCCGGTTGATCGATGCGGCCGAAAAGCCGGAGATCGACAGATCATGAACCACGCTTTGAAAGGCCCTTCCGCCTGATGCACGTAAGGTCGCAGGGATCGTCAAGCGCGTGCGCGGGCTGCAACGGTCTTCCTGTGCTGCAGAGCTGTAAGGATCTGAATTGACGGGCATTGCTGGGGGCCTTGTCCTGTAACCTGCAGTCATTCCGCACGATCGGGTACGCCTACAGGTTTGCCCCACATTCCTTAAGTGCGGGTATTGGGAAAGGGTTAACGCCCGCTAAGGATTGTTGTCTCAATCGATGCGTTCGCGGTGGAGGCTGTCGAAGCCTTCCACCAGCAAGGCCAACAACCGGTCGGCCACGACTTCGGGCGCCTTGACCGTCGCAGGATCTTCGCCCGGATAGGCGCGCGCGCGCATTTCAGTGCGGGTTGCACCCGGATCGACGATGGCGACGCGCAAGGGGCTAAGGCGTTCGACCTCGGCCGCATAGGTTTCCAGCAGGTTGTCGAATGCCGCCTTGGTGCAACCATAAGCGCCCCAGTATGGCCGCGGTATCGATCCCACGCTGCTCGTCAGGCCGATAATCCGGCCAGCTTCGGCGCGGCGCAGCATCTGGTCAAACCCGGCGATCAGCGCATGGGTGGCAACCACGTTGGTCAGCAGCGCCTGATTGAACGGTTTGGGCTCGATCTGCGATGCCGGGGTAAGCTCGGGCAGGTAGGCTGCGGCCAGCACCATAATGTCGAGCGTCTGCCAGCGTCCGGAAATCGCATCGGCCAGTCGGCTGACGGCGTCAGGCTCTGTCAGGTCGACAGGCGCTATGGTGGATGTGCCCCCAAAAGCGTGGATCTCGTCTTCGACCGCTTCCAGCGCCTTGACCTTACGGGCCACCAGAATGACGTGCGCGCCCGCTTTCGCAAGCGCCTTGGCAGTGGCGGCGCCGATCCCCCGGCTTGCGCCTGTTACGAGTGCGGTGCGTCCGGCAAGCGGCTTTGCAGTGTCGGTCATGATGGGTCAGGCAGCTTTCGGATCGGCAAAGGGGAGTTGAGCGGATTTCTGTTCGGCCAGCGCAAGGTCTGTCAGAGAAGTCGGATACTCGCCGGTGAAACAGGCATCGCAGAATTGCGGGCTGACTGTGTCACGCCCTTCGCGTCCGACGGCGCGATACAGACCGTCGATCGAGACGAAGGCGAGGCTGTCGGCCTTTATGAACTGGCGCATGGGTTCAAGATCCATGCGGGCGGCCAGCAGCTTGGAGCGTTCGGGCGTATCGACCCCGTAGAAGCAGGAATGGGCCGTCGGCGGGCTTGCGACGCGGAAGTGAACCTCCGTCGCTCCGGCTTCGCGCATCATCTCGACTATTTTCATCGACGTGGTGCCGCGCACGATCGAATCGTCGATAAGTACGATGCGCTTGCCTTCGACCAGTGCGCGGTTGGCGTTATGCTTACGCTTCACGCTCGAATGGCGCGCCCCGTCCGAAGGCTGGATGAAGGTACGCCCGACATAGTGCGATCGGATGATGCCCAGTTCGAACGGCAGGCCCGATTGCATGGCAAAGCCGATGGCTGCTGGCACGCCGCTGTCAGGTACAGGCACGACGAGGTCGGCATCGCACGGCGCTTCGAGCGCCAACTGGCAGCCAATCGCCTTGCGCGCTTCATAGACGCTGCGCCCGGCGAACACGCTGTCGGGGCGGCTGAAATAGACATGCTCGAAGATGCAGGGGCGCGGTGCGGGGCTTCCGAAGGGGCGGATCGAGCGGATCTCCCCGGCAAAATCGACCATCACCAATTCGCCCGGATCGACTTCGCGGATAACTTCGGCGCCCACGACATCGAAGGCCACGGTTTCGGAGGCGAACAGGATTGCGTCACCCATGCGGCCCATCACCAGCGGACGAATGCCAAGCGGGTCGCGGCAGGCGATCATGCCTTCGGGCGTCATCACGATCAGCGCATAGGCGCCTTCGACCAGCCGCAGTGCGTCCACCAGCCGATCGGCAATGGTGGGATAACGGCTGGTGGCGACGAGGTGAATGATGACCTCGGTGTCGGAGGTCGATTGGAAGATCGATCCCTTGTTTACCAGATCGGTGCGCAGGGTGCCCGCGTTCGAGATATTGCCGTTATGCGCCACGGCAAAGCCGCCGCTGGCGAGGTCGGCATAAAGCGGCTGCACGTTGCGCAAGCCTGATCCACCAGTCGTGGAATAGCGCACATGGCCCGCTGCCATGTGGCCGGGGAGTGCGGCGATGGCTTCCGACGACGAGAAATTGTCGGCAACATGGCCAAGCCCGCGACTGGCGAAGAATTCCTTGCCGTCGTAGCTGACAATGCCCGCAGCTTCCTGCCCGCGATGCTGCAAGGCGTGCAGACCCAGCGCTGTCGCGGCGGCGGCATCATTGGCGCGGATCGCACCAAAAATTCCGCATTCCTCCCGCAGCTTGTCGCCATCGGCGTCAAGGAAGGGGTGAGTCATATTGAGGGACGTCATCGGCATCACCAAACCTTTTCGCAGCCGTGCTGCTGGGGTGCACGGCTTCCAATGGCGATGTGACGGATCAATTACAAGGGAAAGCGGCCCTGCGGTGCCCGCCTTTTTGCTGACAGTCCTGTGACAGCGCACATTGTGCTGTTTGGCGCAGGTGGACTACTCAGACGGGGATTGCCGCGCAATGATGCGCGCACTACAGGCAGCGTTCAGCAACCATCGGGCAACCCCTACCACCCATGCTTTCCCCTTTTGAATGGATGATCGCCAAACGCTACCTCTGGCCTGGCAAGGGGGAGGCGTTCATTGCGCTGGTGGCCGGTATTTCGGTCGGCGTCGTCATGCTCTCGGTTGCGATGCTGGTCATCGTCATGAGCGTCATGAACGGCTTTCGCGGCGAATTGCTCGACAAGATCGTCGGCCTGAACGGTCATGCCGTTGTGCAGGGCTATGATGGCAGGCTCGAGAATTGGCAGAGCGTAATTGCCGATATCGAACGCACGCCGGGCGTCGTCGAAGCCTCACCGATGATCGAGCGGCCCTTGCTGGTCAGCTATGACGGGACGGTTCAGGCAATATTTTTGCGCGGACAGTCTGACGAGGATATTGCTGCTCTTAGGGACAAGATCATCCTCGGCGATCTCCGCACACTTCAGGACGGGAGCGAACGGGTCGCCATCGGCAGCCGCCTGGCGCAAAATCTAGGCGTCAGGGTGGGTGACAGCATCACCATCATCAACCCGCAAGGACGCTCCACCCCTTTCGGAACCTCGATCCGTCAGATCCCCTACGAAGTCGGTGCGATTTTCGAGGTTGGTATTTACACCTTCGATGAAAAGTTCGTGATGCTGCCGTTGAAAGACGCGCAATCGCTGTTGCTGATGGGCGATTCTGTCGCGCAGATTGAAGTCACCGTGGATGACCCGGATCAGGTAGGCGAAATCCTGGGACCTGTGTCCGAGCGTCTGACCGGACGTGCGGTGATCTCGGATTGGAAGGCGATGAATTCCGCGCTGTTCGAAGCCTTGCAGGTTGAACGGGTGGCGATGTTCTTTGCCTTGTCCTTCATGGTGCTGGTGGCGGCGTTCAACATCCTCTCCAGCCTTGTGATGCTGGTGCGCGCCAAGACCCGCGATATCGCGATCATGCGGACTATGGGTGCGACGCGGCGTAGCCTGCTCAAGATCTTCGTCACCACCGGCACGACCGTTGGTGCGATCGGCACGATGGCCGGGCTACTGCTGGGCGCAATCGTCCTGTTCTTCCGCGAACCGATTGTCGATTTCATCGCCTTCACGACGGGGCAGGAAATCTGGGATCCGCAGGTGCGCTTCCTTTCCACGCTGCCGTCGCGAACCGATCCGTGGGAGGTGCTGGGCATCGTCGCTCTTGCCCTGACGATGAGCTTCCTTGCGACGCTCTATCCCGCGCTCAAGGCGGCGAATACCGATCCGGTGCAGGTGCTGCGTTATGAATGACGGACTGATCCCCGGCGCGCCGATCGTGCGCCTCAACGGCCTCAAGCGTGCCTTCGAGCAGGGCGGCCAGCGCATCGACGTGTTGCGCGGAGTCGATCTCGACATCATGCCGGGAGAAATCGTAGCGCTGCTGGGGCCGTCGGGCTCGGGCAAGTCGACAATGCTGCAAGCTGTCGGGCTGCTGGAAGGCGGGTTCGAAGGATCGATCGGCATTGCAGGCCAGCAGGCCGAGGCGCTGGCCGGGGACGAGCGCACGCAACTGCGGCGCGATCATCTGGGCTTTGTCTACCAGTTCCACCACCTGCTGCCCGATTTCAACGCGCGCGAGAATGTGGTGATGCCGCAGATGATCCGCGGCGTGACCCGCACCGATGCCGAGGTGCGGGCAGATAGTCTCCTTACCAGTCTGGGTCTGGGTTCGCGGCTGACCCATCGCCCCAGCCAGCTTTCGGGCGGCGAGCAGCAACGTGTCGCTGTGGCGCGTGCCTTGGCCAACCGTCCCACGCTGGTGCTGGCGGACGAACCGACCGGCAATCTCGATGAAGCCACCGCCGACAACGTGCTGGCCGAATTTCTCGCGCTGGTGCGGGGTGAGGGCAGCGCGGCGCTGGTGGCAACGCATAACGAACGGCTCGCTGCGCGGATGGACCGCGTGGTTCGGCTGAAGGAAGGTGTGTTGATCTAGAAAAGGAACCTTCGCCGCGTTTTTCCTCTTAGGTCACGGCAAAGGAGAAATTTCCATGACAGATCATCCCAGCACCTTCAAAGGCACCACCACGCAATCGGGCGAACTTGCTTGGCAAGACCGTGCGTCGATCCTGCCGGCTAGCCAGCAAGGGCAGGTTCCCGGTGGCGGCACGCCGCTGTTGCGCGGTTCCTTTGCTGATATGATCCGGCATATGGCAGCCTTGCCTGATAAGGAACGGCAGGGTTACGTGATCGCCAAGGCGGGCGACCGTGAATATACCGCCGAAGAGGCGATGGAGCTTGCCTCGCACCCGGATTTTCCGTCACAAGGCTTCGGTTGATTGCATCAGCCACAGGGGGCTCCATGACCACGATTGCCGATTTCACCGTCACGACCAATCGTGGGCAAGAGCTCGATCTCAAGGAGAAGCTTGGAACCGTATTGCTGGTTGTCAACACTGCCAGCAAATGCGGTTTCACGCCGCAGTATGACGGGCTCGAAAAGCTTTTCCAGCAATATAACGACCGTGGTTTCGAAGTGCTCGGCTTCCCCTGCAACCAGTTCGGCGGTCAGGAACCGGGCAATGCCGATGAAATCGCCCAGTTCTGCAAGGTCAACTTCGGCGTTACCTTTCCTCTGATGGCGAAAGTCGACGTCAACGGCGCGAAAGCCTCCCCTCTGTATGATTGGATGAAGCGCGAGGCGCCGGGCATCATGGGGTTCAATTCGATCAAGTGGAACTTCACCAAGTTCCTGATCGATCGTGATGGCAAGGTGGTGAAGCGGTATGGCCCGACTGACACGCCAGAGCGGATCGCCCAGGATATCGAAAAGCTGCTTTGATTTATCCCGGCCCTGTGGAGAATTAACCTCCGGCGGCGCTTCCGGAATCGGCGCAAATTCCTACATTGCCTGGCATGTCTTTCGCTCCCTTCGTTCCTCTGCGTGTGCTGTCATCCTATTCGATGCTCGAAGGGGCAATCGATCCCAAGGATATTGCCAAGCTGGCAAAGGAGCGGGGCTATCCCGCCATTGCGATCTGCGACCGCAACGGCCTTTACGGAATCATGGCGTTCGCCGCCGCCTGCAAGAGCGAAGGCGTGCAGCCGATCATTGGCGCGCTGCTAGGCGTGGTGCGGGATGATGAACGCGGCACGGTCGATTACCTGCCGCTGCTGGCGCAAGACGATGCGGGCTATGACAATCTGTGCCACCTAGTATCCTCCGCCCACCTCGATCGCCCGCTGGAACGCGATCCGCATGTGACGCTGGCCGGCCTTGAAGGCCGCACCGATGGCCTGATCGCGCTGACAGGCGCGAACGAGGGCGGTCTGACGCGGTTGCTGGCCGAGGGGCAGCACGCCGCCGCCGCGCAGCTGACCGACCGACTGGAGATCCTGTTTCCGGGCCGGCTTTATGTTGAGCTGGCGCGGCATGGCGATGCCGTGTGCGAACGAGCGGAGGAAGCCCTGATCGACCTTGCCTATGCGCGCGATCTGCCGCTGGTGGCGACCAACCCTGCCAACTTCGCCGAGCCGCATATGCACAAGGCCCATGACGCCATGTTGTGCATTGCCAACTCGACCCAGATCGATGCGGAGGAACGTCCGCGCTCCAATCCACAGGCCTTCGTCAAATCGGCGAGCATGATGGAAGAGGCCTTTGTCGACCTTTCTGAAGCGACGGCCAACACGCTGGTGATCGCACAGCGTTGCGCCTTTGCGCCGCCTTATCGCAAGCCGATCCTGCCCAGTCTTGCCGGCGATCTTTCCGGCGAGGCGCGAATGCTGGCGGAAGATTCGCGCAAGGGCCTGGAAGCTCGCCTTGCCGCCTATCCCGATCTTACCGAGGATGAACGCAAGGTCTATTTTGACCGGCTTGAGTTCGAGATCAACGTCATCGTCAACATGGGTTTTCCGGGCTACTTCCTGATTGTGGCCGACTTCATCAAGTGGGCCAAGGAACAGGGCATCCCGGTGGGGCCGGGGCGCGGGTCCGGGGCTGGCTCGGCGGTGGCATGGGCGCTGACGATCACCGATCTCGATCCGATCCAGCTTGGCCTGCTGTTCGAACGTTTCCTCAACCCCGAACGCGTGTCGATGCCGGACTTCGATATCGACTTCTGCGAAACCCGCCGGGGCGAGGTGATCCGCTATGTTCAGCGCAAGTATGGCGGCGATCACGTGGCGCAGATCATCACTTTCGGCAAGCTGAAGGCGCGTGCGGTGCTGCGCGATTGCGGGCGGATTTTGCAGATGAGCTACGGGCAGGTCGACCGGCTGTGCAAAATGGTGCCCAACCACCCGACCGATCCCTGGCCGCTGCCGCGGGCTTTGAACGGTGCGGCCGATTTCAGGCGCGAGTACGATAACGACAAGGACGTGAAGCGGCTTGTCGATCTGGCGATGCAACTGGAGGGGATGCCGCGCAACTCATCCACCCACGCGGCGGGCGTGGTGATCGGGGACAGGCCGCTGGCGCAACTGGTGCCGCTCTACCGCGATCCGCGTTCGGATATGCCCGTGACGCAATTCGACATGAAATATGTCGAATCCAGCGGCTTGGTGAAGTTCGACTTTCTCGGGTTGAAAACACTTTCGGTGCTGCGCAAGGCGGTCGATCTGCTTGAGGCGCGAGGCATCACCATCGATTTGGGCGCATTGGCGCTGGATGATGCACAGGTCTACAACCTGATGCAGACGGGCAATACCGTGGGGGTGTTCCAGCTGGAATCCGAAGGGATGCGCCGGACGCTGAAGGCGGTGAAGCCCACCAATTTCGGCGACATCATCGCGCTCGTTTCGCTCTATCGTCCCGGCCCGATGGACAACATCCCGCTGTTTGGTCAGCGCAAGGCGGGCGTGGTGCCGATCGAGTATCCGCACGAAAAACTCGAAGGCATCCTCGCCGAAACCTACGGCATTTTCGTCTATCAGGAACAGGTGATGCAGGCCGCGCAGGTGCTGGCGGGTTATTCGCTGGGGGACGCAGACTTGCTGCGCCGCGCGATGGGCAAGAAGGTGCAGGCCGAAATGGACGCCCAGCGCGGCCGCTTCTGCGAAGGCTGCAAGGCCAATTCGGGTATCGAGGCCAAGCGTGCCAACGAGCTGTTCGATTTGATCGACAAGTTCGCAGGCTACGGCTTCAACAAGTCGCACGCGGCCGCCTATGCGCTGCTCGCTTATCAGACGGCGTGGTTGAAAGCGCATTACCCGGAGGAATTCTACGCCGCGTCGATGTGCTTCGACATGCACCAGTCGGAAAAGCTGAACGTTTTCGTCGACGACGCGCGGCGCTACCCGAACGGGCAGGGCGGCGTGGAGGTGTTGGCGCCCTGCATCAACGCCAGTGAGGCCGAGTTCACCGTCGAACAGACCGATCACGGTTACGCCGTGCGTTATGCGCTCGCAGGGATACGCAATGTCGGTGAAAAGGCGATGGAGTCCATCGTCGCTGAGCGCCAGGCGAGCGGGCCATTTGGCAGCCTCAAGGACATGTTCGAACGCGTGCCGCAGGGCACCATGAACCGCCGCCAGCTTGAAGGGCTGATCTGCGCAGGCGCCTTCGATACGCTGGAGCCGAATCGCGCTGTGCTGTTCGCCAATGCCGACCTGCTGATGGCGGTGGCCGATGCCGCGATCCGCGAACGCTCCAGCGGGCAGGCAGGCCTGTTCGGCGGCGATGCCGGGCCTGCCGAAGACCTGCGCTTGCAGGCGTGCGAGCCATGGTCTCGCACCGACCGCATGGCCAGGGAGCGCGAGAATTTCGGGTTCTATTTCTCGGCCCACCCGGTGCAGCAATATCGCGATGTCGCTTCGGCCAACGGGGCGCGCACCTATCAAAGTCTGATGGAAGCGGGCGGGCCTGCGGGCGGGAAGGGATCGGCCGTGATGGCCGTGCTGGTCGAAGGCATCACCAAGGCGCGCACGCGCAAGGGTGCAACCTTCGTGCGGGCCGATTTCTCGGATTCTTCGGGCCAGTTTTCTGCCGCCTGTTTTGAAGAGGCGCTGGTGCCGCAATTCGAACGGTGGGCCGCCGATGGTGAGTGCCTTCTGCTGACAGTGGAGCTCGATTCCCCGAGCGCCGATGAACCGCCGCGTCTTACGGTTCGTGGTGCGCGTCCGCTGGCAGCAGTCAGCGGGGCGACAGCGATGGAATTGACCGCAGAAATCGCTTCTGTCGAAGCCTTGCGCGAACTTCAGATCGAACTGCAGGCAGCGCAAGGCGAGCGTCCCACAGGTGTCGGTGAAGTCGTCGTACGCCTGTTGCTCGCCGACGGGGCTGAAGTGCAGGCGCGGCTTGGATCGAATTTTGTTCTCAACGGCGAACTGGCGGAACGTCTCGCTGCGGTTGAAGGGATCGGCCAAGTCGCGTTGGTGCCGCTGAAGAAGCGCGGCAACCTTCGGCTGGTCGCCTGAGCCGCACAAGCA
>JAACPW010000017.1 GCA_009995225.1 Sphingomonadales bacterium
CAGATCCCGCTCGATTCCATGTCCGTCTCCATGACCATGAACGGCGCGGTGATTCCGGTGCTGGCCTTCTTCATTGTCGCCGCCGAACGTCAGGGCGTGTCGCAGGACAAGCTCGAAGGCACGATCCAGAACGACATCCTCAAGGAGTTCATGGTCCGTAACACCTATATATACCCGCCCGAACCTTCGATGCGGATTATCTCCGATATCATCGCCTACACCTCGGCCAACATGCCGAAATTCAACAGCATTTCGATCAGTGGCTATCACATGCACGAAGCCGGGGCGACAGCGGTGCAGGAACTCGCCTTCACCATTGCCGATGGCAAGGAATACGCCGCCCGCGCAATGGCCGCAGGGCTGGACATCGACGCTTTCGCCGGCCGCCTCAGCTTCTTCTTCGGCATCGGCATGAACTTCTTCATGGAGATCGCCAAGCTGCGCGCCGCGCGCACGCTGTGGTACAAGGTGATGGACGATCTTGGGGCGCAGGACGAACGCTCCAAGATGCTGCGCACCCATTGCCAGACCAGCGGCGTCAGCTTGCAGGAGCAGGACCCCTACAACAACGTCATTCGCACCACGGTGGAGGCGATGGCGGCGGTGCTTGGCGGCACCCAGTCGCTCCACACCAATGCGCTCGATGAAGCGATTGCGCTCCCCACCGATTTCTCCGCCCGCATTGCCCGCAACACCCAGCTGGTGCTGCAGGAGGAAAGCGGCATCTGCAACGTCGTCGATCCGCTCGGCGGCTCGCACTACATCGAGGCGCTGACCGCCACGCTGGTGGCCGAGGCCGAGGCGATGATGGCCGAGGTCGACGCAGCAAGCGGCATGACCGCCTATGTCGCCACCGGCGCGCCCAAGGCCGCGATCGAGCGCGCGGCGGCGGAAAAGCAGACCCGCGTCGACAAGGGGGAGACGGTGATCGTCGGCGTCAACAAGTACCGCAAGGATGCCGAAGACGCGCTCGAGACGCTGGACATCGACAACCAGAAGGTCCGCACCGGCCAGATCGCCCGCCTCGCCAAGGTGCGCGAAGGGCGCGACGAGGCGGCATGCCGTGCGGCTCTGGCGGCCCTGACGGCAGGCTGTGCGGAGGGCGCGAATGTACTGGCGCTGGCGGTGGATGCTGCGCGCCACGATGCGACGCTGGGCGAGATTTCCTCGGCGATGGAAGAGGTCTTCGGCCGCCACGATGCGACGCCTGCGCCGGTCAGCGGCGTCTACAAAAGCGCCTACGAATTCGACCGCCGCTGGGCGCAGGTGTTGGACGGCGTGGAAGCCGTGGGCCGCCGCTTGGGCCGTGCACCCCGCATCATGATCGCCAAGATGGGCCAGGACGGCCATGATCGCGGCGCGAATGTGATCGCGTCGGCGTTCGGTGACATGGGCTTTGAGGTCGTCTCCGGCCCGCTGTTCCAGACGCCTGAGGAATCGGTCGCCATGGCGCTGGAGCACGATGTCGACGTGGTCGGCGCGTCCAGCCTAGCCGCGGGACACAAGACGCTGATCCCCGAACTGATCCGTTTGCTCCGCGAAGCCGGGCGCGGCGACATCAAGGTCACCGCTGGCGGCGTCATCCCGCCGCAGGACTACGACTATCTGCGCGAGGCAGGGGTGCAGGGCATCTACGGCCCCGGATCCAACGTGGTGGAGTGCGCAGCGGATATCCTCGTGCTGCTCGGCCATAATATGCCGCCGCTGGGCGAGGGGTTAGACGAGGCGGCGGAGTGAATTCGTTTCACCCAGATAAGTCGAGCTATGAACGGCACACGGGGCCTTTGATCAGAAAATCTCAATTACCAAAATTCGTCATTCTCTTATGTTTTATGCTGCCATTGGTTTTGGAGATATACCTTTTGATCAGTGGCAACAAGTTTCTCTTAGAAGAGCAATTTTTGCCGAAGGGGCCGTACGTTACTGATTCCAGTAACTTCCCGATACTTGATAGATATGGCTGCATATATTTCACAGGCACGGACACGATCGTCAAAGTGATAGAGGCTACGGAATTTGATGGATGTCCGTTGTTTTGGCGGGAAGCAGCCAACTGATCGCTTGACGATCCTCGCAATAAAATCCGACAAGAATGAGATAACCAAAATGACCCAAATGCGCACCGACTGGACCCGCGCCGAAATTGCGGCCCTCTTCGACCTCCCCTTCACCGAGCTGCTGTTTCAGGCCGCCAGCGTCCACCGCGAATATCACCCGCCCACGCAGGTGCAGCTGTGCACCCTGCTCAGCATCAAGACCGGCGGGTGCCCTGAGGATTGCGGTTATTGCTCGCAGTCGGTGCACGCCGACAGCGGCGTCGAGGCGACCAAGCTGATGGACGTGCAGGCCGTGCTCCAGCGCGCGGCGCAGGCCAAGGATGCGGGATCGCAGCGTTTTTGCATGGGGGCTGCGTGGCGCAATCCCAAGGACCGCGACATGCCCGCGATCGTCGAGATCGTGAAGGGCGTGCGCGACATGGGGTTGGAGACCTGCATGACGCTGGGGATGCTCGAACCGCATCAGGCTGCACAACTCGCCGAGGCCGGCCTCGATTACTACAACCACAATATCGACAGCTCGCCGGAATATTACGAGCGCGTCATTTCCACCCGCGACTTCCAGTGCCGATTGGATACGCTGGATCACGTCCGCAAGGCGGGAATCAACGTGTGCAGCGGCGGGATCGTCGGCATGGGCGAAACGCGTGAGGACCGGGTCGGCTTCGTTCACACCCTCGCCACCCTGCCGCAGCACCCCGAAAGCGTGCCGGTCAATGCGCTGGTGCCGGTCAAGGGGACGGTGCTGGGCAATATGCTGGCCGATACCCCGCTCGCGAAGATCGACGATATCGAATTCGTCCGCACCGTCGCGGTCGCGCGCATCACCATGCCGCGTTCGATGGTGCGGCTTTCGGCCGGGCGCGAGTCGATGTCCGAAGCGACGCAGGCCCTGTGCTTCCTTGCGGGCGCGAATTCGATCTTCACCGGCGACAAGTTGCTGACCGCGCCCAATGCGGGCGACGACAGCGACGGCGCGCTGTTCGCCAAGCTGGGTTTGACCGCGCTGAAGGGCGAGGAACCCGCGCGCGCCTGCAAGAGCGCGGTGCCGGCGGAGTAGCGGCAGCTTGACCCTCGGCTTCTCGGTCGACAGCCTGCTCCCGAAGGCGCGTGGGGGCGGGCAGCTGCGGATGGGGCTGGTCAAGCTGGAGGAGCCTCACTGGCTCGACCCCGCGCCCGATTTGGCGGCTCGGGCGGCTGCGTTTGCGGATTGGTCGCAGGCGGTGCAGCTCATGCCGGAAGCCGAGGCGCCGGGACGCGAACTGGCCGCCATGCTTGGCGCACGAGGCGCGCTGCCCGAATCCGCGCTCGCAGTCCATGAAGACCTGTGCCTCCTCACGCAGCGCCCTGGCGAGGACATCTACCGCCTCATTGGTGCAGCAGTCGCTTGGCCCTCTGATTGGCACCCCGCCGACAAGATCGGCCTGCCTTTGCGGGCGCTCCATGCACCGATCCAAGGATACGAGGAACACCTCGCCACCGGTGTCGATCGCTTCATGGAAACATTGCGCCCCGGCGCGATCTATGGCCGCTGCAACTGGTTTATCGCCGCGACGGGCGAACGCCGCTGGTTGCCCGACAGGCGGCCGCAGGAAGCCTTCGCCCATGTGACGCCGGAGAACGCCGGAAGCACGCTGTTCGTGCGCTCCGAACGCCAGACGCTCCGGCGGCTCCCGCAGACCGGCGCGGTCCTTTTCACCATCGGAATCTATGTCGAACCGCTCGGCCATCTCGCTCCTGCGAATATCGCGATGCTGGGCCGCACCGTGCAACATCTCGTCGCAGGCGAGGGCGACAGGCGCGGTGCGCCTGCCTATGCTGACAGCCTCATCGGTTTCGCCAGGAGAAACGCCGCATGATGACCGCCTTGATGATCCTTCCTATGATCGCGCAGGCCACCCCGCCGCCCAATCCCGATTGGAACTGCGATGATCCGCAGTTCCAACAAGAAATGAACTGGTGTGCAGGGCAGGATTATGCGGCTGCCGATGCAGAACTGAATGCGCAATGGACCGTCACCGCCACCACCATGAAGGCGCGCGACGCAGACTTTGCCGAGCGCGGTGATGGCGCATTCGATGTGCGCGAAGGCTATTTTGAAAGCCTGCTGGAGGCGCAGCGTGGCTGGCTGCGCTACCGCGACGCGCATTGCCGTGTGGATGGCTACACTGCCCGCGGGGGCAGCATGGAACCTTTGTTGGCATTAAGTTGCAAGGCCCGCTTGACCCGCCTTCGCGTGGCTGAGCTGAAAGATCTGGCCGAGGCCCCCGGTTGATGCTGCAAATCCGTTAGCTTGCAGCCGCGGCAATCCCTCGGCATAGCCCGGTGATAACATAATGCGATTGCACGAGAGGTCTGAGCCTTGTTTGCGAAAATCCTGATAGCCAACCGCGGCGAAATCGCCTGCCGGGTCATTACCACTGCGCGGCGCATGGGGATCAAGACGGTTGCGGTCTATTCCGATGCCGATGCCCGCGCGCCCTTCGTCGCCATGGCGGATGAGGCAGTGCATATCGGCCCATCGCCCGCAGCCGAATCCTATCTGATCGCCGACAAGATCATTGCTGCCTGCAAGCAGACAGGCGCGGATGCCGTCCATCCCGGCTACGGTTTTCTATCGGAACGCACGTCCTTTGCCGAGGCGTTGGCGAAAGAAAACATCGCCTTCATCGGCCCGCCGGAGAACGCGATTGCGGCAATGGGCGACAAGATCGAATCGAAGAAGCTGGCGATGCAGGCGGGGGTGAACGTTGTTCCCGGCTTTGTCGGCGAGATTGAGGATACCGAGCATGCGGTGCGCATCTCGGACGAGATCGGCTACCCGGTGATGATGAAGGCCAGTGCTGGCGGCGGGGGCAAGGGGATGCGCCTTGCTTACAGCGAGGCCGATGTGCGCGAAGGGTTCGAGGCGACGAAGCGCGAGGGGCTGAACAGCTTCGGCGATGACCGCGTCTTCATCGAGAAGTTCATCCTCAATCCGCGCCACATCGAAATCCAGATCCTCGGCGATCAGCATGGCAATATCCTTTACCTCAACGAGCGCGAATGCTCGATCCAGCGCCGCCACCAGAAGGTGGTCGAAGAAGCGCCGTCACCTTTCGTCACGCCGAAAATGCGCAAAGCGATGGGTGAGCAATGCGTCGCTCTGGCGCGCGCGGTGGGATACTATAGCGCAGGCACGGTTGAACTGATCGTCAGCGGTGCGGACCCGACGGGGGAAAGCTTCTACTTCCTTGAAATGAACACCCGCCTGCAGGTCGAACACCCCGTGACCGAGGCGATCACCGGGATCGATCTGGTCGAACAAATGATCCGCGTGGCCGCTGGCGAGAAGCTGGCGATGACGCAGGATGAAATCGGGATCGACGGGTGGGCGATCGAGAACCGCGTCTATGCCGAAGACCCCTATCGCGGGTTCCTGCCTTCGACCGGTCGGCTGGTGCATTACCGCCCGCCGCTGCCAGGCTGGCAGGAAGACGAAACCGTTGCGGGCAAGGCGCGTCGGGGCGTGGCACGCGGGGCCGGCTCGGTGCGCGTCGATGACGGCGTTTACGAAGGCGGCGAGGTGTCGCGCTTCTACGATCCGATGATCGCCAAGCTGATCACCTGGGCGCCCACGCGCGACGAGGCCGCCGACCTGCAGATCGAGGCGCTCGACAATTTCCGCATCAAGGGGCTCGGCCACAATGTCGATTTCCTCAGCGCGATCATGCAGCATCCGCGCTTCCGCTCGGGCGAGCTCACCACCGGCTTCATCGCCGAGGAATATCCCGAAGGTTTTCATGGGGCGGCGACAGACAGCGCACTTAAGCGCAAGATGGCCGGGCTAGGCGCGACGCTGATGCACGCGATCGAAGGCCGGGCGCGCGACATCAGCGGACAGCTTGCCGAAACCCTTGACGCCCCGACGCTCTGGTCGGTGACGGTTGGCGGGGAAACCTTCGAAGTCGACCTATCGAGCCTTGAGGTTGATATTCTGGTGGGCGGCGAACTGATGAACCTCCGCCAAGAATACACCATCGGTGACAGTATGGTCACCGCCACCATCGATGGCGAAGCGATCACCGTGCAGCTTGAGCGCACGCTGACTGGCCTCCTCATGACGACGCGAGGGGCAAAGCACGAGGTGCGCGTTCTGCCTGCGCGCATCGCACCCTATGCGGCACTGATGGTTGAAAAGGTGCCGCCCGATCTCTCGCGCTTCCTGATCTGCCCCATGCCCGGAATGCTGGTGATGCTGCACGTTGCCGAGGGCGAGACCGTGCAGGCCGGACAGCCGCTCGCCACGGTCGAGGCGATGAAGATGGAAAACATCCTGCGCGCCGAAAAGGAAGGCGTGATCGCCAAGATCAATGCCACAGAGGGTGAAAGCCTCGCGGTGGACGCGGTGATTCTCGAACTGGAATGACACGGGCATGGCGTTGGCGCGCAAGCCTCACCCCGCCTTTCTAAATCTTGCGTCATCGGGCAATCCTGTCCCAAACCCAGGATCGACGGTGCGTGATGATCTGGCTTGGTCGCTGGATCGGCGGAGCGGGCCCGGTCAAGATTTTGCACTACGACGATTGATTACTGCGCTTGATTGCAACTTTCTTGCAAAGCTTGTTGTCAATTTGCGCTGGTTGTATGATTATCGACATAAAGTTTCTTTTTGGTCTGTTCTACGCCCAGCTTCGTGAGAATATTGGTCCTGCCGAGTCGTGGTTTTATCCACGGCTGCGGATTGAATCTCAGTCGGAGGATTTGATCATGGCACGAACGGGAACCGGTTTTTTTGATCGAAAAGGCAATTTCTTCAAGACTGCCCGCGACGCGACCGTGAGCGATCTGGCGGGTATGCTGGGGCAGATTGGCGAAGGTGAGAGCCTTGCGCCAGGGATCGCTTACATGCTGCTTAAACGGCGCGCCGAGATCGAACGGCTATTTGCCGAGCATGACACGATGCTCGCGGAGGAGGCCGTAATGAAAGCAGCGCGCACCTCAGCCGATCCGCTGAACAATGTCGCCCAACTGCCAAGCCGGCCGGCGCTCTGACATTGCAGGTTTAATTCAGCGCCATATGCAGGCACTGGTTGAAGTCAGTCAGCGTGTAGTCGCTAAAAGCCGCGCCGTTGTTAAATCCGCGCTTCCGGTAAAGCGCAAGGGCCGGATCAAAGGCCGGACCGCTGCCAGTTTCTAGGCTGAGAATCCTCAGATCCTGTGTCCGGGCATGCGCAATGATGGTTTCAAGCAGCGCGCTGCCTAGTCCGCGGCGCAAGTAATCTGGATGGGTTCGCATCGACTTTATCTCGCCGTGCGTTCCGTTCAGCCGCTTCATCGCGCCAATCGCCGCCACCCGGCCATCGATACGCGCTTCCCAAACGGTGACAGTGTCCGTCTCCAATCCACCAAGATCAAGTGCGAAACTCAGACCTTGCGGCGAACCTGCCAGCATCGCCTGCTGATGGAGGGCGATCAATGCTTGCACCTCGGGGTCGTTGAGGTTCGCGTGGGCGATGTTCAAGCAGTCAATTCCCCATCAAGGAAAGCAGCGATGTCTGCGAGATCGACGTCACGCGCCACATAAGCCTCTCCCAATGACCGCAGCAGCAAGAAGAGCAGGGTGGTGCTTTCCGCTTTCTTGTCGTGACGCATGTGCTCGACCAATGCCGCGCCGTCACACGCCAGACCCAAGGCTGCAAGGCTGGCCGGCAAGCTTGCCGCAGCAATCGCTTGTGCGGCGCGTTCGGCATCGGCCACGGATATCTCCCCTCGCCGGGCGGAGTAGCGCGCCGCCAACACCATGCCGAGCGCGACCGCCTCTCCATGCAGTAAACTTTGCGAAAAGCCCGTTTCAGCCTCCAGCGCGTGACCAAAGGTGTGACCAAGGTTAAGCAGAGCGCGGCGGTCTTCGGTCTCGCGCTCATCTTCTGCCACGATCCGCGCTTTCATCGCGATGCTGGTCGCAATAGCGTGCCCAAGCGCGGCTGGATCGCGCCCCACGACCTTGTTTCCATTGGTTTCCAGCCAGCCGAAAAACGCGGCATCACCCAACAGGCCGTATTTCAGAACCTCGGCATAGCCAGCGCGCATTTGGCGATCGGGCAGGGTGGCCAGCACCAAAGGGTCGATCAGCACCAGGGAGGGCTGATGAAACGCACCGATGAGGTTCTTGCCCGCGCGCGTGTTGATCGCGGTCTTGCCGCCGACAGATGAATCAACCTGCGCCAATAGCGTTGTCGGCAGCTGCACGAAGCCGCAGCCGCGTTTCAGGATGGCGCAGGCAAAGCCGACCAAATCGCCCACCACGCCGCCGCCGAGCGCGAAGACATGATCCCTGCGTGTGATCCCCAGCCCAAGCAGCCAATCGCACAGGCTTTCAAGCACGCTCCAGGTTTTTGCATCTTCGCCAGGGTCAACCACGAACCATGTGGCAGCAAGACCATGCGCGGCCAGATTGGTGTCGATCCCCGCAGCGTAGAGGCGGTGCGTATTGGTATCGGCGACAAATGGCACGCTGCGTGTTGTGCCATAGCTTTTCAGGAATGGCGCAGCCCTTTTGGCCAGCTGGGCCATCAAGCCCTCCTCAATCACGACATCGTAACTGCGTCCGGCCAGCGCGACGGAAATTACAGCCATTGATTGATTCCTTCGATGATGGTTCGAGCTGTCGCCGTATGCGGACCGTTTTCGCTGACGACGCGAACATGAGCCTGCGCGTAAAAGGGCGCCCGTTCTTTCGCCAGGCGGGTCAGGATTTCACGGGGATTGCCGTTCTTCAATAAGGGCCGGTTGCCGCGCCGTGCGGTACGCTCGACCAGCGTGTCGGTGTCACAGTCGATCCACACTGCAATGCCACGCTCGAGAATGATCGCGCGGGTCGACGGGTCGACAAAGGCGCCTCCACCAGTTGCGATCACGCCATGAGCTTCGTCCATAAGGCGTGCAATCACGCGCCGCTCGCCGTCACGGAAGTAGGCCTCCCCGAAGGTGTCGAAGATTTCGGGGATGGAACGTCGTGCAGCCTCCACGATGGCGTCGTCTGCATCGATAAAATCGCGCTGCAACAGGTTGGCGAGTTTTCGCCCGACGGTCGATTTGCCGACACCCATTAAGCCCACCAGCACCACCGGACGGGTGATGCGCGCCGCAATTGCGGAAAGGTCGTGATCCTGCGGAAGAGAGGGCGATGCGGACATTGCCGCACGGCCTATAGATGGGCTAGGGCACACGCAATATGGCAAACTCGCGCCCTCCGCGTCTCTCTCCGTCCGGCCTTCAGGACGCGCCTGTGCGCCGACCATCTGGCACGGGGCGTTGGGTGATGATTGCGGGCGTCGTGACGGCCGGTTTGCTGGCGCTTGCGTGGTTCGATGGCGGCGAAGAGTCGCTTCATCCAATTGCCGAGGCGGTGCCGCTGCCCGAGCAGGAGCAATGAATGTGACGCGGGCTTCAGTAAGCATTCTGGTGCTCGGTCTTGCAGGCGCGCTGGGCGCGTCGGGACTATCGGGACTTGCTCTTGCGCAAGGCAAACCCGAATCGCTCCTGCCGCCGGGGTTCGATGATCCTGCTCCAGCCCCAAGCCCTGCGCCGTCATCTGCGCCCACAACGGCCCCCTCGCAGCCTGCACAGCCGGGTGTCATTCCTTTTCCGAGCGGGCCTGTTGCTCCGGTAGCCTTGCCGCCTCTGCCCAGCATCACGCGTAGCGAATATGCCCGTTTGCCCACGCTCGATCAGCTGGAGAACATGTCGACCGAGGAGCTCGACCAGCTTCTCGGCCTTAAACCGAAATCCGATATTCCCGCTGGGGCGCAGCGCGCGCTTACGCGGGTGGGCGTTCTGGCCACTGACGAAGGCGGGTTGCCGCCCGTCGCGCTTGCCAGGCAGCCTGAACAGCTGGTGCGGGCGGTGCTGGCGGGCATCCGCGGGCCGATGGTTTCGCGCTGGGGGCATATTCTGCTGCGGCGTGCGCTGGCGAGCCGACTTGCCGCACCTATGGGCATGGACCCGATCGAATTTGCTGCGCTGCGTGTCGGCGTGCTCAACGGGATGGGTGAATATGCGCTCGCCCGCGCTGTGGCACAGGATATCGACAGCGCCGAATGGTCGCCGAGCCTGACGCAAGAGGCGTTGACCGCATATCTCGCCAGCGCAGATATCACCGGTGCTTGCCCCGTCGTGCGCTTGCAAGGTTCTTCGCGCGATGATGGCGCGTGGCAGATGTGGCAGGCAATCTGCAATGCCTATGCTGGCGAAACGGCGCTTGCCGCATCGCAGCTGGATCGCGCACTTTTCCGCGGCGCCGCCCCTCGTATCGACGTGCTGCTGGCGCGGCGTCTTGCCGGGGCTGCCGGACGCGGGCAGCGCGGGGTGCAGATTGAGTGGCAGGGGGTGGATGAACTTAACCCCTGGCGCTTCGGCCTTGCGAACGCGGTTGGTGAGCCGCTACCGGAAGGTCTGCTCGATGGCGCATTGAACGCCGCGGATGGAGCCTATTACGCCAGAGCTGGCGCGCTGCTACCCATGCTGCCTGCGACAGAACGCGCTGTCTTTGCCGGGCGCGCTGCACGTGAAGGCATCTTGTCCGCCGATGCGATGGTCGATCTTTATTCTGAAATCTACGCCGGCACTGGCTCTAACGGAGATCCGCAGAACCATGCAGCTACTTTGCGTGAAGCCTATCTTGCCAGTGATCCCGCAGCCCGTATCGCCGCGTTGGAAAGGCTCTGGGCTGCCGGCCCGTCGCTGGGCGGTGGGGACGGATATGGCGCGCGAGTGCTGACTGCCTTTGCCGCTGCGCGCATTCCGGCGGTCGCGGCCAACGCGGATGCCGCCGGTGATCTGATCGCGGCGATGCTAACCGCCGGGCTTGATTCCAACGCAGTGCTTTGGGCCAATGTGGTGGAGGAAGGCTCGCTTGCGTGGGCCTTGATCGCGCTGGCCAATCCGCGCGGCGGCGAAGTGGGGCAGGGCGCCGTCGAAAGCTTTACCGGCGATGACAACAGCGAAGGCGCGCGAAAGTCCGCGTTCCTTGTTGCAGGTCTTGCCGGGCTTGGACGCCTGAATACAGGCGATGCCGCTTCTCTTGCCGGTGATCTTAATTTCGATCTGGCGCGCCAAACCCGCTGGAGCCGGGCAATTGCGCGTGCGGCCGACGTTGGCAATCCGGCGTTGGTGGCCTTCCTGGCTGGGCTGGGAATGCAAGGTTCAAGCTGGGAGCAGATGACCCCTTTGCACCTCTATCACATCACCTCTGCGCTGAGCCGGGTGGGGATGCAGGCAGAAGCCCGGATGATCGCTGCCGAGGCCGTGGCGCGCGGCTGAGATGCGCTGATGTCTGATGCGACAGAGGCTTTTCTCGCGATGCTCGCCACTGAACGCGGGGCGGCGGCTAACACGCTTGATGCCTACCGCCGCGATCTCGATCAGGCGGAAGAGGCGATCGGCGATCTTGCCTCCGTGCCGCGTGATGGGGTGGCTAGTTTAGCTGGCGAGTGGGCCAGTCTGGCGCCATCCACCGTGGCCCGGAAAGCATCGGCGCTGCGTCAGTTTTTTGGCTTCGCCATTGACGAGGGGTGGCGTGACGACGATCCCTCGGGTGCACTACCGCAACCGCGCGCGCCCCGGCCGCTGCCCAAGGTGCTGGCTCATGACCAGATCGCTGCGCTGTTTGCACGCGCCGAGGAGGAGGCGTCCGGCAATGATCCCAAGGCGGTTCGGCTGCTTGCGCTGATCGAACTTCTTTACGGATCAGGCCTTCGCGCAAGTGAACTTGTGATGCTGCCGCTTCATGCAGTTCCGCGCGATGCGCCGTTTCTGACTGTCACAGGCAAGGGCGGGGCAACACGGCTGGTGCCGGTTGGCGGGCGTGCGCTGGAAGCACTCGCCCGTTGGTTGGCATTGCGACCGCAGGAGCCGCCGTCGCGTTACTTGTTCCGTTCCCGCAAGGGTCAGCCGCTCAGCCGGGTGCGGCTGTTCCAATTGTTGAAAGCCTTGGCAGCGCGCGCCGGGCTCGATCCTGCCACGATCAGCCCGCATGTGCTGCGCCATGCCTTTGCGACGCACCTGCTTGAAGGCGGGGCGGATCTGCGCGTGCTTCAAACGCTTCTTGGCCACGCGGATATTTCCACGACCCAGATCTACACCCATTTGGACAGCGCGCGGTTGGTTGCTCTTGTCAATTCCCGCCACCCGCTTGCAACCCGCTCAACATCCGACTAGCCCCTCGCCATGATTTCCTACCTCGATTTCGAGAAGCCAGTCGCCGCCCTTGAAGAGCGCATTGCACAGTTGCGCAGCGTGAACGCGCTGCATGATGTCGATGTTGCCAGTGAGATCGGTCGGCTTGAAGCCAAGAGCGTCGAACTGCTCAACCGCACCTACGCTTCGCTTACCCCGTGGCAGAAGACGCAAGTTGCCCGTCATCCGCAGCGGCCGCATTTCCACGATTATGTCGCGCATGCCTTCAGCGATTTCATACCCTTGGGCGGAGACCGCCTTTACGGCGATGATCTGGCAATCATGGGAGGCTTTGCACGGCTTAACGGGCGGCGGATCATGTTGATCGGGCACGAAAAGGGCAATGATACGCAAAGCCGGATCCGTCACAACTTCGGCATGGGCAAGCCCGAAGGCTACCGCAAGGCGATCCGCCTGATGGAAATGGCGGGCCGATTCGGCCTTCCGGTGGTCACATTGGTGGACACGTCTGGCGCCTTCCCGGGGATTGAGGCTGAAGAGCGCGGGCAGGCAGAGGCTATCGCGCGGTCGACCGAAGCCTGTCTTTCGCTTGAAGTGCCGATGATTGCAGTCGTCGTGGGTGAGGGCGGGTCAGGCGGCGCCGTGGCGCTTGCTGCGGCCAATCGGGTGCTGATGATGGAGCATGCTGTCTATTCGGTGATTTCGCCGGAAGGCTGCGCCTCGATCTTGTGGCGCACATCAGAAAAAGCGCCCGAAGCGGCGCAGGCGATGAAGATCACTGCCCAGCATCTCAAGCGTGACAATGTGATCGACCGGATCGTCAAGGAACCGGTTGGCGGCGCGCACCGCGATCCGAAGGCCGCGGCCAGGATGCTAGGGGCCGCTTTGACCGAAGAGATCGAAACGCTTTCCAGCAAGACGGCGCAGCAACTAATTGCCGCCCGGGAGGAACGTTTCCTCGCCATCGGAGGTTAAGGCCTCCCGCAACATAGTGATGCGCGACATCGTCCGACATCATTTAGCCGTAAGGCCACACTTCGCGGGAGAAAACCAACATGGCTCGAATTTCACGCAGACTTCTGGTGCTGAGTGCCGCGCCGATCGCGCTGGCCGGATGCGCAGGCATGGGCGGTCCGATTCCGTCGGCATCCACCCCCATCACGCAGACCGAAGCGCAGCAGGGCGCGCAATACCACCCGCAATTGCTGGCTGAATTCGGCGGCGCGATGACCGGGACGCACGCGCAATATGTCGAACAGGTGGGCAAGAATATTGCCGTTCAGTCGGGCCTCGGCAATGCTCGGGAATCGTTCACCGTCAGTTTGCTCAATTCGCCGGTCCACAACGCCTTTGCGGTGCCCGGCGGCTATGTCTACACCACGCGGCAGCTCGTCACGTTGATGAACAACGAGGCGGAACTGGCAGGCGTGCTGGGGCATGAGGTTGGCCACGTAGCGGCACGCCATTCCCAGCGGCGTCAGCAAAACGCGCAGCAAAATTCGCTCCTTGGAGGCGGGCTGGCGATCCTTTCCGGGATTTTGCTCGGCGATTCGAGCCTCGGCAATACCATTTCGCGCGGCGTCCTTCAGGGCTCGCAAATGCTGACCCTAAGTTTTTCGCGCCAGCAGGAGCTCGAAGCAGACGATCTGGGCATCCAGTATCTTGCCAAAGCGGGCTACGATCAGCGCGCGATGGGCACGGTTTTGGCGAGTCTCGCGGCGCAAAACGCGCTCGATGCGCGGCTTGCAGGACGCAATGCCAGCGTTCCCGAATGGGCTTCCACCCACCCGGATCCCGCAAGCCGCGTTCAAAGCGCGCTCGCCAAGGCCGGCGCTGGCGGTGTAACGAATCGCGACACCTTCCTCGCCCGGGTTGATGGGCTCTTGTACGGGGATGATCCCGCCCAAGGCATGATCGAAGGCAGCACCTTTATTCATCCTGAACTTCGCCTCGCTTTCACCGCGCCGCAGGGCTTCTACATGGTGAACGGAACGCGCGCGGTAAGCATCAACGGGCAGGGCGGACAGGCGCAAATGACGCTGGCTGCCTATAACGGCAATCTGGAAACCTACGTGCGCCAGCAGTTCACCGCCGCCGGCGGGCAGAATAACAATCTGGCGCCGGCGCAGCTTGAACGCACGACGGTCAACGGGTTGCCCGCCGTGTACGGCACCGCGCGGGTCAATAATGGCCAAAGCCAGGTCGATATTGTGGTTTTCGCGTATGAATTCGCGCGCGATCGTGCCTACCACTTCACCGCAATTGCCCCTGCGGGCCGCGCGGGCACATTCAATTCGATGTTCCAGTCGATGCGCCGGATTACGCAGACCGAAGCGACATCGGTGGTGCCCAAGAAGCTGCAGGTTGTGACCGTGGCGCGCGGCGATACGGTAGCGAGCCTTTCACGCCGAATGGCTTATCCCGCGGCGCAGGAAGAACGGTTTCGGGTGCTGAATGCGCTTGGTAGCGGTGAAGATCTGACGGCTGGCCAGAAAGTCAAGCTGGTCGTACGGGCGCGCTAATTGATACGGACCGGCCTGATTTGCTGGGTCGGTCTTTATCGACAAGACAAACAAAAACGGCGGGGATCGCTCCCCGCCGTTTTTTTTGTAAGCTGACTTACGGCGCTGCGTTGCCGGCCTTGAGACCAGCATCGACCTTTTCAAAGGTCTTGTTAACTTCGCCGCCAACAGCGGTCATGGCGGTAATGGCAGCGACTGCGATCAGAGCGGCGATCAGGCCATATTCGATTGCGGTTGCGCCCTGCTCGTCACGGATAAGGTTCTTGAAAAAGGTCATGTCTGGTCTCCTGTTTTGGTCTTCGGTACCCGCGCCGTCCGCCTCTTAGCGTCCGACATTTTTTGAATTAATCGGCATCTCTTGATAATTCCCTAATTCGCTGGACACGAATTTCAGCCATTACCTATCGCTGCCGTCACTTCCGTTGACACAAAGTTCCACATCTGGATCGTCTCGCCGGCAACGGCTTGAATGGCTCCGAGGGTGGCAAGTGCAATGAGAGCAACGATCAGGCCGTATTCAATCGCGGTGGCCCCGGTGTTGTCGTCGACCAGGTTTTGAAACAAAGTCGTCGACATTGGGAAATCCCTCGCTTCCTGCGTCCTGACAACTTCAAAATCGTCCATTCGGGTTAAGGAAAAGTTGATGCGCGCGGCCAAAGTGGAAAAAAATCCGACATGACGAAACCGCTGATGATGGTCGTGGCGGGCGCATTGCAACGCAGCGATGGCCGCTGGCTGATGCAATGTCGTCCACCAGGAAAGCATCACGCAGGCTTATGGGAGTTTCCCGGCGGCAAGGTGGAAGATGGCGAGCCTCCTGTAACGGCCTTGTGCCGGGAGCTTTCGGAAGAATGCGGCATCACAGTCGCGCAAAGCCAATGTCACCCTGTAACTTTTGCCGAAAATGCACATCATGATGATGACCGAGGCATTGTCATATTGCTTTACATTGTGCGCGGTTGGCAGGGCGAGCCACAATCGTTGGAGGGCGGCACGTTAGGCTGGTTTCACGCATCAGAGGCTTTGGCATTGTCCAAACCGCCGCTTGATGTGGATTTGGCTGCGCGCCTGTTTCAAAAAAATTGAATAGTGCCAAACGGCTCTTGCCAAGCCGCATGGACCCCCTTATGTGCCGCCCCCTAGCGCGCACCCGTAGCTCAGCTGGATAGAGCACCAGACTACGAATCTGGGGGTCGGACGTTCGAATCGTTCCGGGTGCACCAACAACGCCCGTTCCTTGAAAAAGGGGCGGGCGTTGTTGGTTTCCGGCCGTTGATCAATCGCCGGCGCTGTCTTCGAGTACGTGCATATCATCATCCGACAGTCCGAAATGATGGCCCGCTTCGTGGATCACAACGTGGCGGATCAGCGCAGCGAAACTCACACCAGTTTCCTGCATTTCAGCCAAGAGCGGCTGGCGGAACAGCGTAATGACCGCCGGCAGTCCGTCGCTTTCCCATTGCGATCGTTCCGTCAGCGCGACACCTTCATAAAGGCCGGTCAATTCCCACCGGTCTGTCATGCCAACGGCGCGCAGTTGGTCGGGCTGGGCGAACTCTTCGACTCGCAGAACCACGTCACGCAGCCGTTTGCGGAACGGTGCGGGCAGCTGCGACAGGACGCCGATGGCTGCAGCTTTGAATTCGGTGGCGCTCGGCATGGTCACAATCTGTCGTCCTTTCTGATCCCCGAGGGGATGGAATTGGCGGTTTCGATACTTACATGCGTTAAAGTTTGTGAAACACCCTTCAGGCGTGATCGCGGATTTAGGGCGGAACGCCTCTGGCACTTGCGGGTTATCTCGGTTCTGGATCGACAGGGCAGAGCCTGCGACAAGGCACTTGCGCAAAGAAAGACGACAAGACATGAATTATCTCTCGGCCCACGATCATGATGATGCGTTTGATCCGGATAACCCGATGGGCAAGCCCGAAGTGCCGGATCATGTCCAGGACGCGATACGCACTCTTATTGCATGGGCCGGCGATGATCCGGCCCGCGAAGGGTTGCGCGACACCCCCAAGCGCGTTGGGCGTGCATGGCTGGAGTATTGCGAAGGATACAAGGAAGATCCTGCGATCCACTTGTCGCGTATCTTCAAAGAAGTCGGCGGTTATGACGAAATCGTGCTTCTCAAGGATATCCCGTTTCAGTCGCATTGCGAACATCACATGGCGCCGATCATCGGCAAGGCGGCAATTGCCTATTTGCCCAACAAGAAAGTGGTCGGCATTTCAAAGCTTGCGCGCGTCCTGCACGGCTTTGCCCAGCGTTTGCAGATACAGGAGCGTCTGACAGCCGAGGTCGCCAGTTGCATCTGGGACAATCTCGAACCTCACGGCGTGGCTGTTGTGATTGAAGCACAGCATGGCTGCATGACCGGTCGCGGTGTAAAAACTCCGGGCGTCGGCATGATCACCAGCCGAGTGCTCGGCTGCTTCCTTGACGATCATCGCAGCCGCAAGGAAGTGATGAGCCTGATGGGCTACTGATACCTCCATAAGACTGCCGCACCTTGCTGCGCTTGGATGGGGCCAGCCGAAATGGTAAAGCTGCATGATCGACGGCCTCAATGGCCGGGATCATGCAGGAGACAACCATGAAGAAACTATCCTTTGCCGGGCTGATGCTGAGCGCGTCTCTGGCTTCTCCCGCCGTGGCGCTTGAACACGAGGTCGTGATTGACCATGCATCGGGGCCGATCGCTGCCGATTACAAAGGGTCCGTCGCTGTCGAAACGCGGCAGGTGGGTTCAGCCGGCGTGGCTGGTCGGTCCAGCACGCTGCGCTGCAACTGGACAGCCAGTCTAAAAGTCGAACGTATCGCAACGGTCGGTGACACAATGCAGTCTCGCCGTGTTCTGACGCGCAACGATGTCGCCAGCGGCTCGCGTCCCGGCTGGTGTCAGACGCAAACCAAGGCGATTGATCGGCTGGTGGAAACGCGCCGCGAACGTATCCGTACCGTCATGTTGGCTGTGATCGAACAAGACCGCGCTGAACTGGTCGCGGAAGCTGAAAGCGCGCTCGATATCCGCCGCGACGGTTAGACCGACAATTCGCACAGAACTGATGGGGCGTCTTCGGGAGTGAAGGCGCCCCGTTTTCGTGTTTGCGAATGGCCGCAAAGCGGCATAGCCTGCCAGCGGGGCCGGCTGACGGCCTTGTCAAAGGAGATCGCTGATGCTGCGCAGCCCGACCGCCCGCTTCCTGATTGCCGCCACGCTGTCTGGTGTTCTTATCGCTTGTTCGGGCGACGGCGCTAACGGTAACGCAGGTTCGGGCGAAGGTCCGCCAATCATCAAAGAACGTCAGGACAATTTTGAAGGCATCGGCGATGCGTTCAAGGCCGTACGGGGTGAGCTTGAGAAAGATACGCCCGACTTTATTCTGATTGCTGCTAGCGCAAGCGATATCAACACACGTGCAGCGAAGATCGAAGGCCATTTCCCCACCGGCACCAGCGTCGATGATGGCTTCGATACAGAAGCTTTACCTGCGATTTGGGAGAAGCCCGAGGCATTCAAAGCTGCTGCGCAAAAGCTCGTCGATGAGAGCGCGATGCTGGTCACGGTCGCCGGTCAGGGTGACAAGGCCGCTACGAGCGCTCAGGCAATGACCATGGGCGGCGCGTGCAAGGGCTGCCATGACAAATTCCGGCTTGATGACGAGAAGTAAGCTACGATGACCGTTCCGCGCGTCCCGCCCGCTGCAATCGCGCGCGATGTGCGGGTTTGGGATCCCTTGCTTCGCATCACGCATTGGAGCTTCCTGCTGCTAATCCCGACGATGTGGTGGACGGCGGAAAATTCGAAATGGGCCTTGCACCGGCAAACGGGTCTGGTGCTGATCGGCTTGCTGATGTTCCGGATTATCTGGGGCTTCATGGGGCCGCGAACGGCACGCTTTTCGGACTTCGTGAAGGGGCCGGGCGCGGTGATCGCTTATCTTCGCGGACAGATGGCCGGCGCAGCGACGCAGATCGGGCACAGTCCGTTGGGCGGGTGGAGCACGCTCGCGCTACTGGGCGCGATGCTATTGCAGGCCAGTTTGGGATTGTTTGCAGGCGACCCCTATGACGGGATGACCGGGCCGCTCAATCCGCTGGTAGGTGTGATGACCGCCGATGCCATCACAGAACTGCACGAAACATTCTTCTGGGTGATTGCGGGTTTCATCGGCCTGCATCTGACCGCGATAGCATTCTATACCGTCAGAGGCGACGACCTTCTGAGCCCGATGGTGAGCGGAGATCGCCCGCCAATTCCGGGCGTGGCGGGAATCGGTCCGACGCCGTGGGGCCGGGCGGCGGTTGCACTCGCGCTGGCTGCAGGTTTTGCGCTTTGGCTGGCGTATGGCGCGCCGCCCATAACCTGACACAAAAAAAGGGGGCTTTCCTCGCCCGGAAAGCGCCCCTTTTTATTCGTGCGAAAGCTGAGGCCTAGAGTTGGCCGAGCATGTGATCGGCGCTGGACACCTTGAAATCGCCGGGCTCTTCGACGTTGAGCTGCTCGACCACGCCATCGTTGATGACCATCGAGAACCGCTGGCCGCGCGTGCCCATACCGAAACCCGAGCCGTCCATGGTCAGACCGATCGCCTCTACGAATTCGGCATTGCCATCAGCCAGCATGGTGATTGCGTCGCTGCCGGAAGCCTTGTTCCAGGCGCCCATGACAAAGGCATCGTTGACCGCAGTGCCGACGATTTCATCGACGCCCTTGGCCTTGAGATCGTTTGCCTTTTCAACAAAGCCGGGAAGATGCTTGGCCGAGCAGGTCGGCGTGAAAGCGCCCGGGACCGAGAACAGTGCCACACGCTTGCCCGCGAAATAGTCCGACGATTTCACGGCCTGCGGACCTTCGGCGGTTGCCTTGACCAGTGTGACTTCGGGGATCTTGTCGCCAACGGAAATCGTCATTGTGTGTGCTTCCTTATGCGTGGGGTGTGTCTGGGGCCCTTTATAGCGGGTGCTACCGAACGGGCAACAAATAGACATATAAAGATAAGTTTATATTTGCCTCAGGCAGCCCATGCCGCTAGGGGCTGGGGGCATAAGCAGGCCTTGGCACCCGAACGTGCCGCCTCGCGATTAGGAGATATGATTTATGGCTACCCTCGCTGCCGCCCCCACTCATGAATATGTGATCAAGGATATTGCGCTCGCCCGTTTCGGTCGTGACGAAATCCAAATCGCCGAGACTGAAATGCCCGGCCTGATGGCGCTGCGCGAAGAATATGGCGCGGCTCAGCCCTTGAAGGGCGCGCGGATCACCGGTTCGCTGCACATGACGATCCAGACCGCCGTGCTGATCGAAACGCTGGTGGCGCTGGGTGCCGAAGTGCGCTGGGCGACCTGCAACATTTTCTCTACTCAGGACCATGCCGCCGCTGCCATCGCGGAAAGTGGCATTCCGGTGTTCGCGATCAAGGGCGAAACGCTGGCCGATTACTGGGATTATGTTGGCCGCATCTTCGATTGGGCCACCGACGAAAATCCTGACCTGACCTGCAACCTGATCCTCGACGATGGTGGTGATGCCACCATGTTCGCACTGTGGGGCGCGCGCCTTGAAGCGGGTGAGGAAATGGGCAAGCCGACCAATGACGAAGAAGTCGAATTCCAGCGCGCACTGAAGGCCTTCGTTGCCGCGCGTCCAGGCTATCTCACCAAGACTGTCAAGGCGATCAAGGGCGTTTCGGAAGAAACCACCACCGGGGTCATGCGGCTTTACCAGATCGCCAAGCAGGGCAAGCTGCCTTTCCCGGCGATCAACGTGAACGATTCGGTCACCAAGTCGAAGTTCGACAACCTTTACGGCTGTAAGGAATCGCTGGTCGATGCGATCCGCCGTGCGACCGACGTGATGCTCGCCGGCAAGGTCGCCTGCGTTGCCGGTTACGGCGATGTCGGCAAGGGTTCGGCCGCCAGCTTGCGTGATGGCGGCGCCCGCGTGATGGTTACCGAAATCGATCCGATCTGCGCGCTGCAGGCTGCGATGGACGGCTTTGAAGTTGTCACCATGGAAGACGCCGTGAAGCGCGCCGATATTTTCGTGACCGCCACTGGCAACGAAGACGTCATCACCGCCGACCACATGATGAACATGAAGCCGATGGCGATCGTGTGCAACATCGGTCACTTCGACAGCGAAATCCAGATTTCCGCGCTTTCCAACTACAACTGGAAGGAAATCAAGGAAGGCACCGACCTCGTGACCTTCCCGGATGGCAAGTCGATCCTGATCCTGGCCAAGGGCCGCCTGGTGAACCTGGGCTGCGCCACCGGCCACCCCAGCTTCGTGATGAGTGCCAGCTTCACCAATCAGACGCTGGCCCAGATCGAACTGTTCACCAAGGCGGATGAGTACAACAACGACGTCTATGTCCTGCCCAAGCATCTCGATGAAAAGGTTGCCGCGCTGCACCTGGAAAAGCTGGGCGTGCAGCTGACCCAGCTGAGCAACAAGCAGGCCAGCTACATCGGCGTGCCGCAGGCCGGCCCATTCAAGCCGGATCATTACCGCTATTAAGCGATGCCGATGGCCCGCTTCCACCCCGAATTATCGCGGGTTGGAGGCGGGCGTCGCGATACTCCGTTGCACTCACGCCCGCGCCCGCATAGCGGTTGAGTGATGGATCTTTCGCCTCTTTCACTGGTGCTTGTCGCTCTCGTCCTTGCCGCCTGGGCGGTTGGGGCGGCAATCATTGTCTTGCGCGCCAACCAGAGCGTGAAGCGGGCAAAGTCGATGCGCACCAGTCTCAAGCGCATGCAGGCCCTGCTTGATGTGGCGCCTGCGCTACCTTTGTTGGTACGGGTTGACGGGCGTATTGAAGCGCCGGACAAATTGGCCCGAATGCTGGGCTTGGCCACTCTTCCAAGATATTTGTCAGAACTCGCCGCGCCTGGGGGCGTATCGAAAGCCGGTGGCCTGGCGCAGGCACAGGTCGATCTGCTTTGGGCCAAGATCCAGACCACCCAGAAAAGCGCAACGCCTTTTCGCATGGCGATCAATCTGCCAGAGGCACAGCGCAGTCTGGCGTTGTACGGCACGCTGGCGGATCCGCAGGTTTCGCCGGGCGGCGCTGCGCTTGTATGGGTTTTCGACTTTACCGACAGCCATGCGGAGATGGCGCGCCTACGCTCCGCTGCCGCGCGCGCAACCGGCGATTTTGCTGCGTTGGTAGGGCTGATTGAAGCTGCCCCCATGCCGATGTGGTTTCGCGGTTCGGACCTGTCGCTCCAACTTGTCAATCAGGCCTATGTCGATGCCGTAGGTGCGCTTACCGCGGCCGAAGTGGTTGAAGGCCAGATCGAATTGCTCGAGCCCGAAGACGGGAAATCTCCCGCCGATGTGGCCCTTGGAACGCTGAAAAGTCAGGATAAATCCGAACGCATCATCGCTGCCACCATTCACGGAGCACGGCGAACGTTGAGAGTCAGCGATCTTCCGCTCGGGCCGGAAGGGGTAGCGGGCTATGCAATCGACATCGAAGAACAACAGCAGGTTGCGCGGGAGTTTCGCGCGTTTCGTGATGCGCAGCGCGCACTGCTGGATCAGTTGTCCGTGGGTGTCGCGCTGTTCGATGGCGACGAGAGGCTGACCTTTGCCAACCGTCCGTTCCGGCGCCTGTTTTCTCTCGCCGAGGAGGCGGTTGACGCCCACACCCCGTTTCAACGGTTTCTCGCGGAGGCGCGAGAGCGTGGCCGCACGCCCGAGGTTCGCGATTTTCCCGAGTGGCGTCGTGAGCGGGTCGCCTGGTTCGGAATGCAGGATACTCTTGAAGAGGCATGGCCTTTGCCAGGCGGCACACACCTGCGCATAGTTGCCCAGCCGATGCCTGACGGCGGCCTTGTTTTGCTGACCGAGGACCGGACCGAAAGCCTCGCCTTGTCTGCTGTGCGCGATACCTTGCTGCGGACCCGGACAGCGACGCTGGATAGCCTATTCGAAGCACTCGCGATCTTCGCCCCCGATGGCTCGGTCCAGCTTTGGAACCGCAGTTTTGCCGGCACCTGGGGCCTGACGCCCGAATTGCTCGATCTGCACCCCAGTGCGGATGAATTGCTGAGCGCGATTGGCCTCAATCTTGTGCGTCCCGAAGAAGCGGGACTGATTGGCGCTGCGGTACGTGCAGCAACGCTCGATCGGCGCGAAAAGGGCGGACAGGTGGAACTGGCCGATGGCCGTACCTTGCGATTTGCCGGGATCCCGCTGCCCGATGGCAACGGCCTTCTGACCGTGCTCGACATCACGGCGTCGCAAAAAGCCGAACAGGCCTTGCGCGAGCGGGCCGAAGCTTTGGAGGAGGCAGATGCAGTCAAGGCTCGCTTCCTCGCCAACATGTCTTATGAATTCCGCACACCGCTGACCACGATTGGCGGCTTTGCCGAATTGCTCAAAAGCGGTGCTGCCACCAATCCCGAAGCGGCCGGCGAATATGTCGATGCGATCCTGAGCGCGGTTGAGCGTCTCACCGAACAGGTCGAAAATGTGCTCGATCTCTCGCAAAGCGAAGCGGGGCTATTGCCGATCCGCAAGGAGCGCCTCGATGTGCTGGATTTTCTGACAACTTTGGTGCGTGAGCGAGAAACCGCCATCATCGCAGCAGAGCTTAGCCTTGATCTCAAGGGCCGCCGGGGCCGTATCATCGAGGCTGATCCGCGCCAATTGGGACGCGCCATCGGCAATCTGATCGACAATGCGGTTGTTGGCACACCTCCGGGCGGACGTATCGTGATCGAGATCCGGAAGGCGGCTGAGGGAACCGATTGGGGAATGCAAATGACCATTGCCGATAATGGTCGTGGCATGACATCGCAGGAGCTTGCACGGGCGCAGGGCGGGGTGAAGCCGATCAGCGAAGGCACGCCCGAGCGCCGCACCGGGCTTGGCATTCCGCTCGCACGTCAACTCATCGCCGCGCATGACGGGACGCTCGAAATCGTCAGCCGCAAGGGTGCGGGCACCACCGCAACGATCTGCCTGCCGTGATCCAGTCGCGCGCTTGTCTCCCCGACTTGCCATCGATGGCGGCCTTCGGCGCAGCCATCGCTGAGCGGTTACAGGCTGGCGATGTGGTGGCGCTGACCGGCGGGCTGGGGGCGGGCAAGACCACGCTTGCGCGCGCGATCATCGCTGCTCTGGGCCATGATGGAGAAGTGCCATCGCCGACCTTCACCATTATCGAAACCTATGATTCGCCGGCCCTGAGGGTGCCGGTGGTTCACGCCGATTTTTACCGGCTGCACGATCCTTGCGAACTCGCCGAAATCGGATTGGATGATTATCGCGAGGGTGCGGTGCTGCTGGCGGAATGGCCCGATCACGCGGGTGGCTTTGCGCATGAGCCTGGGTGCCTTGCGATCACGCTTGAACCTGTTGGAGAAAGCGGGGACGGCGGACGGATTGCGATTGCCCGCGGGGGCGCGGATTGGGTAGGGCGGATGCCATGAGCGAACTTCCCCGCGGCCTTACCCAATTTATTGCACAAGCCGGATGGGAAGGGGCCGAGATAGCCCCATTGCCGGGCGATGCCTCGTTCAGACGCTATTTCCGGCTTGTCCGTCGGAGTGGCACAGCGATGCTGATGCACGCGCCTCCGCCTCACGAAGACCCCACCCCCTTTCTCGACGTGGCCCATTGGCTGAATGCCAACGGGATGCGCGCACCGGCAATTCTGGCGGAGGACACAAGCCAAGGGTGGGTGTTGACCGAGGATTTCGGCCATGACCGGATGCGGGACTGGCTTGATGACCATCCCGGCGACGAAGAGACCGCTTACACAGCCGCGATTGATGCGCTGATCGCTTTGCACCGTCTGCCACCCGGCCCCTTTGCACCATACGATATGGCGACCTATCAGCGCGAGGCTGCCCTTTTTACGGAATGGTATTGCCCTGCGCAGGGGCTTGCGGCTGATGAACCAGGCTACACTGCTGCGTGGAGCGAGGTGCTGTTGCCGGTTGCTCATCGCCAATCGCCCGGCGTCACAGTGCTGCGCGATTATCACTCCGAAAACATCATGTTACTCGGCGGGAAAGCCACTGCACCGCAAGGTCTGATCGATTTTCAGGACGCGCTGGTCGGGCACCCGGTCTACGATCTCGTCTCGTTGTTGCAGGATGCCAGGCGAGATGTGCCGATCGAACTCGAGAACGCGATGCTGCTGCATTATGTCGATGCGGTCGGAGGCGTCGGCGTGGATTTCATCGCTGATTACGCCACTCTTGGCGCGCAGCGTAATGCCAAGATCATCGGCATTTTCACCCGATTGAACCGCCGCGATGGCAAGCCCAAGTATTTGTCGATGATCCCGCGGGTCTGGGCGGCACTCGAACGCGATCTTACGCATCCCGCGCTCGCCCCCGTTGCGCGCTGGTTTGACGCCAATATTCCGGACGATCTGCGCGCTGCCAATGGTGCCTTCGGGTCATGAGTGCGGCCCGGCTCGCCTCGGACACCGCGATGATCCTTGCAGCGGGGCTGGGAAAACGGATGCGTCCGCTCACCGCTCGCCAGCCCAAGCCCTTGGTGAGGGTGGCGGGCAGGGCGCTGATTGATCACGCGCTGGACCGCCTGCACGAAGCGGGCGTGGAGCGGGCCGTTGTTAATGTCCACTACCTCGCCGACGCGCTCGAATCGCACGTGAAGGACCGGACGGCCCCGATGGTCACTGTATCGGACGAGCGTGCGCAGTTGCTGGAAACCGGAGCTGGAATGGTCAAGGCCCTTCCATACCTGCCTGATCCGTTCTTCGCGCTCAATGCCGACAACATCTGGCTGGATGGGCCGAAAAGTGCCTTTCACGATCTGTCGTGCCGCTGGGATCCCGATACGATGGATGCGCTGTTGCTGGTTGTCCCTCATGCGCGCGCGGCCAATTTCGCCGGGCCTGGCGATTTTCACATGGACCCGCTCGGCAAGATTTCGCGCCGTTGTGACGGCCGCATCGCTCCCTTCATTTTCACCGGCATCCAGCTTGTGAGCCACCGCTTGCTGCGCGACCCGCCTGACGGGCCGTTTTCGACCAATATCCTCTGGAACCGGGCGATCGAGGAAGGGCGGCTTTACGGCATCAGCTTCACCGGGCGGTGGTTCGAAGTGGGCACGCCGCAAGCGATCTGTCCGACCGAGGAGGCGTTGCAGGGTGGCTGAGCCGCGCAGGATTGGCCCGCTTGTCTATTCCATCGCCGCCCACAGGGGTTTTGCCGATGCGCTGGTCGCGGGCCTTGTGCCGCGATACCGCGAGCCGGGCTTCGGCCTTGCGCGCCTGACGCTGCTGGTCCCGTCGAGCCGCGCAGCGCGCACCTTGTCCGAAGCCTTTATCCGGCACGCGGGGGACACGGGCGAAGGCGGTCTGCTGATGCCGCGCATGATTGCGGTGGGAGATCTCGATCTTGATGAGAAGCTTGGCGCCGCGCTCGATCCGCTGGGCGCAGGCGATATTCCGCCCGCAAGCGACCCGGTGGCGCGTTGGCTGACGCTGGATCGGCTGATTGCAGAAGAACGCGCGTCTGAAGGCATGGAGCCGCTGCCTGGCCGCGCGCGGCTCAATCTGGCGCGCGAAATGGCGCGGACGATGGACAGGCTGCTGGTCGAAGAGAAGGCACCGGAAGACCTTTGGGCCGAACCTGTTCTCGATCAGTTGGGCAACCTTGCTGACCACTGGAAGCGTTCGATCCGGCTGTTTGCGCGTGTGAACGCCCGCTGGCAGATCGAACTGGCCGAACGCGGCGAAGTTGATGCGGCCACGCGGCGCAACCTGCTGTTCGATCGCGCCGCACGCCGTTGGAAAGACACGCCGCCGCCGCATCCGATTGTTGCCGCGGGCGTGACCAGCGCATCGCCGGCGCTGGCGCGATTGTTGCGGGTGGTGGCTGCGCTTCCGGCGGGCGCGGTGGTGCTGCCCGATCTCGATCTGGCCATGGACGATGCGGCATGGACCGAACTGGGCCTTGCCGGCGCATCCGAAGAACCGGGCGGGCCGGTTTTTGCTGCCGGTGACGCGCTCAGCCATCCGCAATATCACCTGAAGCTGCTGCTCAACCGCATGGGCGTGAACCGCGCCGAGGTGCAAGCGTGGCACCGGCGCGGCCTTGCGGCTGCCGAACCGTCGCGTGCCCGCGCAATTTCCTCGCTGTTTCTGCCCCCGCAGGCGAGCCGTGCGTGGATCGATCTTGGAGCAGACCGGCGGCGCTTGTCGGGTGTGCGGCTGCTTGCCAGCGCCACTGTTGAGGAGGAAGCGCAGGCCATCGCGCTCTTGGTGCGTGAGGCGCTGGAGCAACCGGAAAAGCGCATTGCTATCGTTACAGCGGATCGCGGTCTGGCGCGGCGAGTGGCGCAGCATCTGGAACGCTGGAACATCACCGCCGACGATTCGGCCGGACGCCCGCTGGCGCTGACCCCGGCAGGGCGGTTGTTCGGGTTGCTTGCGGAAATTGCGGCTAATGGGCCTGAGCCGTCCAGCCTTGTAGCGGCTTTCGGACACCCGCTGGTGCGGGGATATGACACGCAAGCGCGTCAGGCATGGCTCCTGGGTGCGCGGACCTTTGATCGTCACTTGCGCGGGCCTTCGCCTGCGCCGGGGATGGAAAGCCTGCGCAAAACCGCTGCCAAGGCCAAGATCGACGAATGGTGGGCCGAGGCCGAAGGTCTGCTCGCGCCTTTGCTCGATTGGCCGCGGGAAATCTTGCTGGCCGATGCCTTGACCAAGCTGGCTGACACGGCCGAATCCTTTGCCCAGACGCTGGTGTGGGAGCGGGAGGATGGCCGCGCGCTGGGCGCAATGGTCGAAGAATTGCGCGGGACCGCAGAGGTTGCAGGCACCACGATCGAAACGGCCGATCTGGCCGGCATCCTGCGTGACTGCATGGAGGCGGTGGCCGTACGGCCCGGCTATGGCGGGCACCCCCGTGTGGCTATCTACGGCCTGCTCGAAGCGCGCATGGCGCGGGCCGATCTAGTGATCTGTGGCGGGCTTAACGAGGGAACCTGGCCACAGCCCCCCGGCGCCGATGCCCTGCTGGCCCCGGCCATTCTCCGGGCCTTGGGCGTGCCGGGGGCGGAGTTCCGGATCGGTCTCGCCGCCCATGACCTTGCCGGCGCGATGGGCGCACCCGAGGTTGTGCTGAGCCGCGCCACGCGCGATGCCGAGGGGCCGACGCTGCCTTCGCGCTTCCTGCTCAGGGTCGAGGCGCTGCTGGGCGATGATCTGGACAAGGAGCACCGTGAGCGCGCCATCGCGGCGTTGCTGCCGCATCTTGACCGGAAGCGCCCCGCCGCGCCTGAATATCCGCGTCCGGCGCCCGATCCATCGCCCAGGCAGCGTGACGTGCTGATCAAGGTGACGGCGCTCGACCGGCTGCTGGGTGATCCGTACCAGTTTTACGCGCAGGCCATCCTCGGTCTGCGGCAGCTTCAGCCGCTTGCTGCCGATCCCTTCAGCGATCCGGCGCTGCGCGGGACGCTAGTGCATGGCATTCTCGAAAAGTGGCACAAGGCGAAGTCCACGCAGCCCGGCCTCACTCTGGCGCCTTTTGCAGCGGATTGTTTCGAGGCCGAGCGCGTCCACCCCCTGTTCCGCGCATTGTGGCAACCGCGTCTGATCGCCGCGATGGAGCGTTTCGAGCAATGGGTTGTCGAAGCTGAGGCGGCAGGCCGTACCGTTCTGGCAAGCGAGATTGACGGGGCGATGGTGGTGGACGGCGTCAAGGTCATGGGCCGCGCCGACCGGATTGATCGGTTGGCCGACGGCCGCCTTGGCATCGTCGATTACAAGACCGGTGCACCGCCCGCGAAAAAGCAGGTCATGGCTGGCTATGCGTTGCAGCTCGGGCTTTTGGGTATGATCGCGCAATCCGGACAATTCGCTGACGTAAAGACAAGTCAGGTGGTGAAGGGCGAGGCTGCACGCTTTGAGTATTGGTCGCTTGGCAAGGCGAAGAAGGAAGATGGTTTCGGCTACCGCGACACTCCGATGAAGGAGGAAAAGGCCCGCACAGGACTGCTGCCCGACGAATACCTGCCCTTTCACGCTGAAAAGCTGTCTGAAGCTATCACGCTGTTCATCAAGGGCCGCAAGCCATTCATCGCGCGCGAGAATCCCGATTACAATGGCTACAACGAATATGATCACCTGATGCGGCTTGAAGAATGGCTGGTGCGGATGACCGGGCCTGACGACAAGGGCGGGGAAACGGCATGAGCGGCGGTAACGGTCTTGTCTTCCCTCTGAAGGACAATCAGCTGCGTGCAGCTGACCCGGATGACAACGTGTGGCTGTCCGCCTCGGCAGGAACGGGAAAGACGCAGGTTCTTTCGGCTCGTGTGCTCAGGCTGCTGCTGCGCGAGGATGTGGCGCCGTCCCAGATCCTGTGCCTGACCTTTACCAAGGCGGGCGCAGCGGAAATGGCGAACCGCATCAACGCAGTGCTGGCGCGCTGGGTGCGCCTGCCTGCCACGGTTCTCGCAAGGGAGCTGGGCCATCTGGGCGCGGATATCGACCCCGAAACGCAAGAGCGGGCGCGCAGTCTGTTTGCGAGCGTGCTCGATTGCCCCGGTGGCGGGCTGCGGATCGACACGATCCACGCGTTCGCCCAGTTTCTGATTGGCAATTTCCCCGAAGAAGCGGGCCTTTCGCCGGGCACGCGGCTGCTGGATGATCGCAGCCGGGAATTGCTCGCCCGCGATGTGTTGACCGATCTGTTCGAAGATGCCGAACGGACGAATGACGTGCGTATGCTCGACGGCATAGCGGACTTCACCACCCGCAAGGATCCCGCCGCGCTGCACAAGTGGTTGATGCGGGCGGCCGAAGCGCAGGATCTGTGGGATGGACCATCGGGCTGGCAATCTCCTGTGGGCGGACGGGTGCGCCAGACCCTGGGTATTCCAGCCGACGCAGATGAAGCCTGGGTCAGCGAGCCGCTCCACCCCGATCTGTTTCCCGATGATACCCTGATGGCGATGCTTCCGGCGCTCGACGGGTGGAAGGCGAAGACGGGGCAGGAGGCTGCGGCCTTTCTGCGTCAGTGGCTTGCGCTTGACCTGTCTGGGCGCGAGGCTGCGGCGTCGGGGTTTCGCAAAACCATCCTCAAGGCCGACGGGACCCCGCGCAAGATGGACGCGCCGGCAAAGACCCACCCCGATTTTTCCCGGAATCAGGAGATCGTGGCCAAGGCATTGCAGGAACACGAAGACCGCCGTGCCTTGCTGGCCTGCGCCGAGATCGTCACCAGCGCGCTTGAAATCGGCCGTGCCTTCGCGGTTCGGTGGGAAGCGCGCAAGGCCCGCGAGGGGCTGCTCGATTTCTCCGACCTCATCCGCAAGGCCGCGGCCCTGCTTGGCCAATCCGAAGCGGCGGACTGGATCCGCTACAAGCTCGATCGCCATTTCGACCACATTCTGATTGACGAGGCGCAGGACACCAACCGCAGCCAATGGGACATCGTCGAGGCTTTGATCGACGACTTTTTCGCTGGCGAGGGCGCGCGCGGCGACAAGCTGCGCACGATCTTTACTGTGGGCGATTACAAGCAGGCGATCTTCGGCTTCCAGGGCACCAGCCCGGAGAACTTCGCGCGCGCCAAGCAGCGGGTGCATGCGCGCATCACCGCGGCGCAAACCGGCATCCGGCAGAGCCGCGTCAACCGCCGCGAGCCGGGCTGGCAGGATCTCGACCTCGGATTGTCGTTCCGCACCGCCGATATCGTGCTCGGTTTCGTCAACCGCATGATTGCGGCGCTGGGCTTTCCCGCCTTCGGCCTCGACCGCGCGCCCGCCGACCACAAGGGAGCCAAGCGCCCCGGACTTGTGACGCTGTGGCCGCCTGTCGCACCCAAACAGGGCGAGGCAACCGATGAAGACGACGATGGGGACGACAGCGACAACCGCGACTGGCTGCCGCGCCACGACACACTGCTTGCCGAGAAGATCGCAGATCAGGTTTATCGCTGGGTCGGCGGGGCCGATCCCTTCGTGCTGGCCAAAGGCACCCACCGCCATGCGCAGGCTGGCGACATCATGGTGCTGGTACGCCAGCGCAAGGAGCTGGCAGCGCAGATCGTTGCGAAGCTCTACGCCAAGGGTGTGCCGGTGGCGGGCGTGGACCGGCTGCGTCTCGGCGCACCGCTCGCGGTGAAGGACGTGCTGGCCGCCTTGCGTTTTGCGGTGCAGCCGCAGGATGACTTGTCGCTGGCCAACCTGCTGGCCTCGCCACTGGGCGGATGGACGCAAGGCGACATCCTCGCCCATGTACCGCGTCTCGACAAGGTACGGCTCTGGGACCACCTGCGCCGCACGGATGCGCCTGCTTTCGTGGCCGAGACAGCTGACCGATTGCGCGATCTGCTGCGCCGCGCCGATTACCAGACCCCGCAGGCGTTGATCGCCTGGCTGCTGACCGGTCCGTGGCAGGGCCGGGCGCGATTGGTGGAACGGCTCGGCGCGGAGGCCAATGATCCGCTCGACGAACTCGTCAACGCCGCCTTCGCCTACGAGGCGGAGCACTGGCCCAGCCTTGCCGGGTTCATCACCTGGTTCGATGCCGGGACCGGCGATCTGAAACGCGATTCGGACAGCGCGAGCGGGCAGGTGCGGGTGATGACGGTGCACGGGTCCAAAGGGCTCCAGGCGCCGATCGTGATCCTGGCCGATGCCACTGGCGCACCCGGCGATGCGGGCGA
This sequence comes from Sphingomonadales bacterium, assembly GCA_009995225.1. Lineage (GTDB taxonomy): Bacteria > Pseudomonadota > Alphaproteobacteria > Sphingomonadales > Sphingomonadaceae > Erythrobacter. The sequence continues at coordinate 31,445 of JAACPW010000017.1, forward strand.
TCTGACGCTCGAAGACAATCCCCTTGGCCAGATGCACGATCGCATCCGTGACGTGCCGCTGCCCCCGCTTTCCAAGGACGAAAGGAAGGGCCGGATTGCCAAAGCCGAGGCGGCGAAGAAGGCGGCGGCTTTGCAGGAGCATTGGCGGCTGCTGTATGTCGCCATGACCCGCGCGGAAGAGGCATTGTTCATCGGCGGATCGCTCAACAAGACCGAAGCGAAGAAGGGCGTTCCCCACGATGACAGCTGGTATGCGCGCCTAGCCCCGCTGTTCGAAGGCGATGAACTGACCGATCCGGTTTGGCACTGGCGCAAGGAATGGGGCGAGCGGGCCGAGCCGCTGGTTCCCGATGATGCCGCCGCAGCAGGGGAGGGCGCACCGCCTGCCCTGCCGCGCTGGATGACCACCCCGATCGGCCCCGAACCGCGCCCGCCGCGCCCGCTTGCACCATCAAGCGCAGGCGAGGATGGCGGCGCCGCCCCGCCGCTGCCGCCCGAAGCCACCCGCCACGCGGCGCGGCGCGGAAGCCTGATCCACAAGCTGCTCGAACGCCTGCCCGATGTCCCGGCGGCAGACCGTGAAGGCGCGGCGCGCGGCTGGCTGGAACGGCAGGCCGGCGATCTCGATACCACGCTGCGTGACGAGATGCTGTCAGCGGCACAAGGCGTGCTCGACCACCCGGATTTCGCTGCGCTGTTCTCGCCCCTTGCGCTGGCCGAAGTTCCGCTGGCTGCGACGGTCGACGGCGTGGTGGTGGCGGGCACGGCGGACCGTCTGCTGATCGAGGAGGAACGGATCACCGTGGTCGATTTCAAGACCACGCGCCGCCCGCCTGCCGGCATCGACGCGGTCCCTGTCGCTACGCTGCGTCAGATGGCGGCCTATGTCGCGGCGCTTGAGGCGATCTATCCGGGACGCGAGGTGCGCGCCGGTGTCCTCTACACCCACGCTCCGCTGCTGCTTGACCTGCCGCCCGAAACACTGGCCGCGCACAAGCAGGCGTTGCAGACGACGCAGCAATCCTTATCGCTGCCCGATATTGAGTGACGGCGCGGGCGCATTAGATTGCAAACACATCACCGGTCGCCCTATGGTCGCCGGCAAAAGGAGATACAGATTATGGCAACCGTCAACGTGACCGATGCAAGCTTCAAGGCCGATGTGCTGGACAGCGACACCCCCGTGCTGGTGGATTTCTGGGCGGATTGGTGCGGCCCCTGCAAGATGATCGCCCCCGCACTGGAGGAAATCAGTGACGAGCTTTCGGGTCAGGTGAAGATCGCCAAGATCGACATCATGGAAAACACCGATATCGCCGCGCAGATGGGTGTGCAGTCGATCCCGCTGATGGTGCTGTTCAAGAACGGCGAAGCGGTTGCGCGCAAACTGGGTGCGGCGCCCAAGGGTCAGCTCAAGGCGTGGCTCGAAAGCGAACTGTGATCCGCACGTTGCGGGGACCGTCTCGTCTCTGACAGCAAGGCTGTTGGAGACACATGAGACACTGTCCAGAAACAGAATTCCTGCCTCCCGCTCAGCGGCGCTGATGGGGGCAGGATGGTGCGCAGCGCAGGTCATGCGGGCGATGCTGGCACCCCCGCAGCTTGTAGGAAAGTGTCCTAGCCCAAAGCCCGACCCACAAATTCGTCCCAGATAGCCGGGCTGGACGCGCCGACGAGGCCCGTGAGGGTATCGTCGCGTCCATGCTCGTCCACCCGGTAGGCGCTGCCATCGCGCCGCGCGGCCTTGCCACCGGCCTCGTTGAGCCACAGCACCCCTGCGGCATGGTCCCAGGCCAGCGTGCGCTTGAAACTGGAAATGTCGTTTTCGCCCAGCGCAAGACGCGGATATTGTTCGGCGGCGCAGCGCGGAATGTCGACCAGCGTATAGTGCGGGGCGAGCATTGCATCGACCGTCGCTGATTCTTCGGGTGTCAGGAAGATGCGGCTGACGGCGGTGACGGGAGGCTCTTGCCCCGTGGTGCGCGCCACGATCCGCTCGCCATCAACGAAAGCGCCCTGACCTTCGCGGGCGTGACAGAGGCGGTCCTTGATCGGATCGTAAATCCATCCCGCCACCGCGCGGCCCGCATCGGCCAGCGCGATGATGATCCCGAACGGCTCCTTGCCTTGCGCAAAGTTGGCGGTGCCATCCAGCGGATCGATGATCCAGCACTGGCCGGACAGGTGATCGAGCACCGCCTTGTCGGCGTGAACCGCTTCCTCGCCCACCACCGCTACGCCGGGGGCAAGCCGTGTCAGCGCCTCGGTAAGGAAGGCTTCCACCTCGCGGTCGACGATGGTGACGGGGTCGTCCACGCCCTTCATCTCCACCTCGCCTGCGGCCAGATTGCGGAAGCGCGGCAGCATTGAACGTTGCGCGGCAAAGCGCATCAGATCGCGGATTTCTGCATCCAGTGCGGAGAGGCTCACGAGCGGTAATCCGCATTGATCGCAATGTAGCCGTGGGTCAGATCGCAGGTCCACACCGTCGCGTGGCCTTCTCCAAGTCCCAGATCGACCGCTATGTCGATATCCTCGCCCTTGAGATGCGCGGCCACCGGGGCTTCGTCATAGTCATCGACCGGCAACCCGTTGCGCGCAGCCCAGATCCCGCCGAACGCGATGGAGAGCTTGTCGCGATCCGCTGGTTCGCCCGCCTTGCCCACGGCCATGACCACGCGGCCCCAATTGGCGTCCTCGCCCGCGATCGCGGTCTTCACCAGCGGCGAATTGGCGATGGCGAGGCCGATGCGGCGGGCGCTGTCATCGCTGGCCGCACCTGACACGCGGATAGTGATGAATTTGGCCGCGCCCTCACCATCGCGCACAACGAGTTGGGCGAGATTACGGCACACATCAGCCAGCGCCGCCGCAAAGGCATCGGCGCCGGGACTGTCCCAGCTTTCGATCCGCGCATTGCCCGCCTTGCCTGTAGCGAAGACCATCACGGTATCGCTGGTCGAGGTGTCGCCATCCACCGTGATGCAACTGAAGGTCGCCGCATTGGCGCGCTCCAGCGCCTCTTGCAGGAAGCCTGGCGCAATATCGGCATCGGTGAAGACATAGCCCAGCATCGTGGCCATATCGGGCGCAATCATGCCGCTGCCCTTGATGATTCCGGCGAGTTCCACGCGCGTGCGGCCGATCATGGCGCTCGCGCCCGCGCCCTTGGCAAAGGTGTCGGTGGTGCCGATGGCGTTGGTGGCGTCTTCCCAGCCGCACGGCTGTGCCACCAGAGCAGCGGCGATTCCGGCGCGGGCCTTGTCGATAGGCAGGGGCACGCCGATCACGCCGGTGGAGGAGACGAAGACGTCGTCGATGCCGCAGCCCAGCGCCGCGCTGACCTGCGCCTGGATCGCCTCGACCGCCTCACGCCCGCGCCAGCCGGTGAAGGCATTGGAATTGCCCGCATTGACGATCAGCGCCCGCGCGCGGCCCTGTTTTACCGCCTCACGCCCCAGTTCAACCTCGGACGATGCGCAGGCGCTCTTGGTAAAGACGCCCGCGACGCTGGTGCCTTCGGCAAGGTCGGCAATGGTGAGGTCGCAGCGATCCCAGGCCTTATATTGCGCGCGGGCGACGCGCAGGGTCACGCCTGCGATGGCGGGCAGTTCAGGAAAGGGGCGAGCCAGTGGTGAGCGATCGATCTGCATGGCCCACGCCTCTAAGCCCGAGCGCGGGCGCAGTAAATCGGCAAAGCTGGTGGACGAAACGCGCATCATTGCTTATCTGGATACATCATGACCCGGCATATTCTCGCCTTTCTGGCCTTGATATCTGGCTTGGCTGCGTTCGGCAGCCCGGCGCAGGCGTCTTTGGCCGAGGCTTTGGCTTGCGGGTCGAGCATTGCCGCTGCTGCCGGAGACGAGGTTTCGGGCAGTGAAAGCGTTGCGGCGCAGCCGGCACCCGCCACGATCAGCGCCACCCGCGCGATCGAAGCGCCGCGCATGGCACCGGACACGCCGGAGGCTCTGCGTCTGCCGGTTCTGATGGGTATCGAACGCGCCTTCGAATAGGCGCGCTTTTCCCGTTCCCTTCGTGATTTCCGGCGCACCGGGCCTGATGGCCGCGCCGATTACCCCCTAATCCGTTTCGGGCCCGTGCGCCGGGCTGCCGTCCGCATCAAAGGTTTGCCTTCATGTTCAACGCCCTCGTCAAATCGGTCTTCGGTTCCTCGAACGAACGCTACATCAAATCCGCCCGCAAGGTCATCGCCCAGATCAATGCGCTCGAACCCGAGCTTCAGGCGTTGACCGATGCCGAGATCCAGGGCCAGACCGCCAAGCTGCGCGCAATGATCGATAAGGGTGCCAGCCTCGACGATGTCATGCCCGAAGCCTTCGCCACGGTGCGCGAAGCATCGGTCCGCGTCTTCGGGATGCGCCATTTCGACGTGCAGTTGATCGGCGGCCTCGTGCTGCACCGCGGCGAGATCGCGGAGATGCGCACGGGCGAAGGCAAGACGCTGATGGCGACGCTGGCGGTCTATCTCAACGCGCTCGAAGGCAAGGGCGTACACGTGGTGACGGTGAACGATTACCTCGCCCGGCGCGATGCGGCCGAGATGGGCAAGCTTTACAATTGGCTCGGCCTGACGGTCGGCGTGATCGTCCCCGGAATGCCCGAAGAGTTCAAGCGCGACGCCTACAACGCCGACATCACCTACGGCACCAACAACGAATTCGGTTTCGACTACCTGCGCGACAACATGAAGCATGAACGCAGCGCGATGGCGCAGCGGCCGTTCAACTTCGCGATTGTCGATGAAGTGGATTCGATCCTGATCGACGAAGCGCGCACCCCGCTGATCATTTCCGGACCGACCGAGGACAAGTCCGACCTCTATGTTTCGCTTGATCAGGTGGCACGCGAAATCCCGGTCGAATGGCTCGACATCGATGAGAAGGTGAAGCGCGTCCAGCTCACCGAAGACGGCATGGAAGAGGTTGAGAAGCTCCTGCTGGAGAAGGGCCTGCTTGCGACCGAAAACCTGTTCGATGTCGAAAACACGCAGGTCGTCCACCACCTCGATCAGGCGCTGGTCGCCAATTTCGGGCGCAAGCGCGATACCGATTACATCGTCAAGGACGGCAAGGTCGTCATCATCGACGAATTCACCGGCCGCATGATGGATGGGCGCCGCTGGTCGAACGGTCTGCACCAGGCGGTCGAAGCCAAGGAAGGCGTGCGCATCGAGCCGGAGAACCAGACGCTCGCCTCGATCACCTTCCAGAACTATTTCCGGATGTATCCCAAACTGTCCGGCATGACCGGCACCGCCGCCACCGAGGCGGCAGAGTTCTGGGACATCTACAAGGTCGGCGTGGTCGAAATCCCGACCAATCTGCCCGTCGCCCGCATCGATGACGAAGACGAGTTCTACAAGAACATCACCGACAAATTCAGCGCCATCGCCAAAGCGATCAAGGAAAAGCAGGAGATCGGCCAGCCCGTGCTGGTCGGCACGGTGTCGATCGAGAAATCCGAATTGCTCAGCCAGTTTCTCGACAAGGAGGGGGTGGAGCACTCGGTCCTCAACGCCCGCTTCCATGAACAAGAAGCGCGCATCGTGGCGCAGGCCGGGCGGCTTGGCGCCGTGACCATCGCCACCAACATGGCCGGCCGCGGGACCGACATTCAGCTGGGCGGCAACCTGGAATATCGCGTTCTCGATGAACTCGGCGACATGCCCGAAGGGCCGGAGCGCGAAGCCGCCGTCGCGCGCATCAAGGCGGAGATTTCGGCGGAAAAGGAACAGGTCAAGCAGGCCGGCGGCCTGTTCGTGCTGGGCACCGAACGCCACGAATCGCGCCGGATCGATAACCAGTTGCGCGGCCGTTCGGGCCGTCAGGGCGATCCGGGTCTTTCGCGGTTCTACCTGTGCCTTGAAGACGATCTGCTGCGCATCTTTGGCCCGGACACGCTGTTCTCCAAGATGATGAACTCCAACCTTGCCGATGGCGAGGCGATCGGTTCCAAGTGGTTGTCCAAGGCGATCGAGACCGCCCAGAAAAAGGTCGAAGCGCGCAACTACGATATGCGCAAGCAGGTCGTGCAATATGATGACGTGATGAACGACCAGCGCAAGGTCGTCTATGAACAGCGCGCCGAGATCATGGACGCCGAGGCGGTTGACGATGTCGTGGTCGATATGCGGCACGACACCGTCAACGCAATCGTCGGCACCGCATGCCCGCCGGGCTCCTACCCCGAACAGTGGGATATTGCTGGCCTCAAGACGCGCAGCGAAGAGGTTTTCGGCTTCCAGCCGCCGGTCGATGAATGGCTCGGCGAGGATGAGGTCGAGCCCGATCTGATCGAAGAAAAACTGCGCGCGCTGACCGATGAGATGACGGAAACGAAGGTTTCGCGTTCCGATCCGGGAATCTGGCGGGTCGTGGAAAAGGATATTCTGCTGCGCCAGCTTGATCACCACTGGAAAGAACATCTCGCCACGCTCGATGCGCTGCGTCAGGTGATCTGGATGCGCGGCATTGCGCAAAAGCAGCCGATCAACGAATACAAGCAGGAAGCCTTTGCTTTGTTCGAGACGATGCTCGAAACCCTGCGGGAAGAGGTCACGAAAATCCTGTTCCGTGCCGAGCTTCGGGTCGAGGCGCCTCAGCCTCTAGGCCTGCCCGAATTGCCCGATTTCCTGACGGGCCATATCGATCCCTTCACCGGACTCGACAATTCGGCGGACGGCGATGGTTCGGAACTGCGCCCGGAACTGTTCGGCTCGCTGGCGGGCAGCCCGCGTGCGGCATCGGGGCCGGGCGGGGCGAATAGCGACAATCCTTATGCAAATCTGGAAATCAGCCGCAACGCACCGTGCCCATGTGGATCGGGCAGCAAGTACAAACATTGCCACGGCGCAATCAACGCTTCGCAAATCGCTTGACGGGCGCAGGTGAAGCTTAGAGCGGGGCGGTGATGATCGGGGCGGTTCCGGCGCTGCTGGCGTTTTCCTTCCTTGTGACCGCGTTGCTTTACGCCAGCGTGGGCTTCGGGGGCGGGTCTACCTACTCTGCGCTGCTTGCCTTATCGGGGCTGGATTACCGGTTGTTGCCGCTGGTTTCGCTGGCGTGCAACATTCTGGTGGTGCTCGGCGGTTCCATCCGCTTTGCGCGCGCGGGTCTTGTCCCGTGGAAAAAGGCGCTTGTGATCGTGGCCCTTGGCGCTCCGGCCAGCTTTGTGGGCGGACTGACCCCGATCAAGGAGGTGACATTCCTCACACTGCTTGGCGTCAGTCTCGTGCTTACGAGCCTGACGATGCTGATACCGGTGCGCAAAAGCGTGGATGGCGCGCCGACCATGCTGGCGCGGTGGATGCCGATTGCCGCCGCGCCGCTTGGCTATCTTGCCGGGCTTGTCGGAATCGGTGGGGGGATATTTCTGGCGCCGTTGCTGCATCTGGCGCGGTGGAACGAAGCGCGCGGGATTGCGGCCACGGCGAGCCTGTTTATCTTCGTCAATTCGCTGTTCGGCCTCGCGGGCCAGATGCTCAAGAACGGCCCCGACCTGTTCGGCCAGGCTATTGGCGCGGCACTGCCGTTACTGATTGCGGTTGTGATTGGCGGTCAGATCGGCAGCCTGATGGCTTCGCGCCTGCTCCCGCCCCAGTGGATCCGGCGGCTGACCGCTCTGCTGGTTCTGGTGGTAGGAATACGATTGCTGGCGGGTTTGTAAGTCCGCTGCGGGAAGATGCGGCCCGAATGCGGTTTCATCGGCGCGAGAGGGACGAAAAACAGACTGCGATTGCGTCTCGACACGGCGCGTCTCGACACGGGCCGATCCTTTCACCAGTGTCGGCGCGATGAAGCCTGCTTTCCTGTTCCAGAGACCACAACACCTCCATCTCGCGTGGTTGGCGGTGGTATTGACGGCGGTCGCACTGCCGATTGCTGGAATGATGTTTGCAGCTTCGCGCGGTTCGGTTGCGCAGGCTCCGATTGTCGGTGCGATCCTATCAGTCAGCCTGATGGGGGCCGGCATGATTGGCGCGGCCGCATCCGGGCGTTTGTGGGTTGGCGTGCTGGTGGCCCTTGTGACAGGTGCGGGCGCCCTTTTCGTGGGGCACGGTCTGGAGGTGTGGCCGGTGGGGTATCCGCTCTCGCTCATGCTGGTCATCGTCATCGCCAGTGTCAGCTTTGCGGTGCGTGGTGCGCTGTTTGCCCGCAGCGCAGGAGACAAGGGCTGGTGGATCGCCTTGGGTGTAGTCTCCGGTGAGGCGGCCATGCTGGCAACAGCCTCGGCATTGCCGGGCGCCTTGCCCGACGGGCTGTTGGTCTTGCTGCCGGCGCAATGGGCCAATGTCGCACTGCAGAACGCGTTCACCGGCGCAGGCGCCTGTGCAGGAAGTGCGGTTTTGTTGGCCCTTGGCGGTACTGCCGCCGCGACGTGGATTGTCATCAGGTTATGGCCCCGTCGGTGGCCCTATCTGATCATGTTCACGGCGTGGCTTGGATTGTCGGCGCTGGTCTGGCACGAATCGACGGATGCGGGCGTTCCGGATGTCTCTGCGCAGTCCGGCATGGCTGCCCGTCTTGCGGGCGCACCTTGATTGACGCACGGCTCGGCTTAGCCACCCCGCCCATCGCACCCGGCGATGGAACATCGCGCTGTCATTCCCGCTTACCTTGACAAGCTGCACGTCGCAGCCGCGCTGCGGACGCCATTGCGTTCTTGCAGTTGCTCAATTTCAAAAATGCAAGAGGACGACATATGTCAGTCATCACGACACGCAATCCCGCCACAGGCGAACAGCTTGAAACCTATCCGCTTGACGATGAAGCCAAGGCCTTCGCGAAGATCGAAGCAGCGCAGGCAGCTTACCTTGATTGGCGCCACAAGTCGCACGAAGAACGCGCGCCCTATCTGCGTAAGATAGCCGCAGCCTTGCGCGAAAATACGGACAAGTTTGCCGATCTGATGACGCGCGAAATGGGCAAGCTGCTCCGCGACGGCAAAACCGAAATCGAACTGTGCGCGCGGATTTTCGAATACACTGCCGATAACGGGCCGGAGATGCTGGCCGATGAGGAGCGCAAGCACAGCGGCGGCAAGAAGCGCGGGATCGTGACCTATTCGCCGATTGGCGTGATCTATTCCGTCCAGCCCTGGAACTTCCCGATCTACCAGCCGGTGCGCGTTCTCGCCGCCAATCTGATGGCGGGCAATGCGGTTATCCTGAAGCACGCATCCATCTGCACTGGCAGCGGTCTTTTGCTGCGCGATGTGTGCGTTGAAGCGGGCCTGCCGGAAGGCTTGTTCGAAGTGATCCTTGTCGGCCATGATCTGTCCGACAAGGTAATCGAGCATGATCTGATCCGTGCCGTCACCATGACCGGCAGCGACGGCGCAGGCAGCCATATAGGCGCGCTTGCCGCGAAGAACCTCAAGAAGACTGTGCTCGAGCTGGGATCGAATGATGCCTATCTGGTGCTTGAGGACGCGGATATCCTGCTGGCGGTGAAAACCTGCGTCCAAGGCCGCCTGTATAACAACGGCGAAACTTGCGTTTCGGCGAAGCGGTTTGTCGTGACGGAGGCGGTTTATGATGAATTCGTCTCGGCCTTCGTTGAACAGATGAAGGCGATCAAGATGGGCGATCCGATGAAGGACGACACCCAGCTTGGCCCGCTTTCCAGCCGCGAACAATTCGAGACAATTGAACGGCAAGTCCAGCAGAGCCTCGAAAAGGGCGCGACCCTGCTTTGCGGCGGTGATCCCGAAGATGGCGACACCTGCTATTACCCAGCGACCGTGCTGGCCGATTGCAAGCCTGGTATGCCAGCCCACGACGATGAGTTGTTTGGCCCCGTCGCCGCGATCATCCGGGCCAAGGATGATGAAGATGCGATGCGTATCGCCAATGCAAGCCGCTATGGCCTCGGAGGCGGCATTTTCACCAAGGATGAGGACAAAGCCATTCGCCTTGCGCGTGATCACTTCGACACAGGCATGGTGCGCATCAATTCCTTTGGTGCGGCTGATCCTGCCATGCCGTTCGGCGGCGTGAAGAACTCGGGCTATGGGCGCGAACATGGCGGCTTCGGGATGATGGAGTTTGTGAACGCCAAGGCAATCTTCCTCCCGTCTTGAGGCGCGGCGACCGGCCACACCCCACACAGCAATTTCGGAGACGACCGATGAATATTCTTGTTGCCGGAGCGACCGGCAAAACCGGAACGCGGCTCGTAAAAGAGCTGCAAACGCGCGGACACACGCCAATCGCGCTTGTGCGTGCCAGCTCGGATACGGCTAGCCTGCCGGAAACGGTGCAACAGCGCGAGGGCGATCTTACCGACCTGGATGACAATGTGACCGAAGGCTGTGACGTGGTGGTCTTTGCTGCGGGTGCAGGCGGCGGGTCATCCGAAGAAATGACCGACAAGGTTGACCGCGATGGTGCGATCAAGCTGATCGACATCGCCGCCAAGAACGGCGTGCGCCGCTTCGTCATGCTCAGCAGCATTGGCGCGGGCGATCCCGATCCCGGAAGTGACCTGGCGCACTATCTTCAGGCCAAGCACGCGGCGGACGAGCATCTCATGGCGGCTTCGCTGGAATATGCGATCCTGCGCCCTGTAGCGTTGACCAGTTCTGATGGCGGTGGCGAGGTTCGGCTGGGCGAAGATGTCGATCCGCAAGGTCAGGCCGCGCGCGGCGATGTTGCAAGGTTGCTGGCGGATGCGGTCGAAGACCCGGAATGGGCGGGCCGGGTGACGCGGATGGAAAGCATCTCGCAAGTTTGACGGACGCGAATGATCAAGGGTAGACGTCAGGCGGCCTTGGTTTTTTCATCGGGATCCGGGATGCCGGGAACCATGATGATCCGGTCGCCCCCGAACTCTTCGCGGATCACGATCAAGCCGCTGCGCTCCAGATGATCGAGCAGGCGGCGAATCCGGCTGGGAGAGGAACTGCCATAAAGCCGTGCCAGCTCCTCTTCATCCGGCATGGGATCGCCCAGCACTTCGGCAATGACCATCGCGACATAGGGCGCAAGCACATCGTCGTCGACGCCGGAAATCATGGCTTCGACCCGCGACCGTGTTGCGCCGGTTAGCCGCGACAAGCCGCCAATTTCGCACGCGAACAGGTGCCGGAAGCGGGCCAGGTCAATCTGCGCGCTGGCTACACCTTGCTGCCGGCAGCGGATTGCAAAGTCACGGAACAACGAGGTCGCCGGGCGGAAGGTTGCGCCATCGCTTGCAGCAAGGTCGCGCACAATGTCTTCGATGCTTGCCGCCGGCGTGGAAGGGGTGGGCGCGGGCAAGGACTTGGGTTGCGACGGCACGGCGACTGCCTCGGGCTCGGCCTCACGCGGAGCCGCAGGCGGCAAGGTTGCCACCGTGCGCAGCGCCTGTTCAAGGTCGAGCGCCGGGCGTGGTGGCGGCACAGGGCGGCGGACCACCGGATCGCTCGCCGCCTCCGACAGACGATCCGTCAGCAAAGCTTCCATGGCATCGCCATCGGCATCCGGCAGCGGAAGAAGGCCCGCGCCGCCGCTGCGTCCGCCAGTGCGCACCGGGCCGACATTCACCGCCACCGGGCGGCGGCTGATCGCGGGGCCGAGGCCTAGAAACTGCCCCCGCTGCAGGTCACGAATGCGTTCGGCCTGTCGTCGATCCATGCCGAGCAGGTCCGCTGCGCGCTGCATGTCGATATCGAGGAAGGTGCGCCCCATCAGGAAGTTGCTGGCTTCGGCCGCGACATTCTTGGCGAGCTTTGCAAGGCGCTGTGTCGCCACGATCCCGGCAAGCCCGCGTTTGCGACCGCGGCACATCAGGTTGGTCATGGCAGACAGCGTCAGGCGGCGCGTGTCGTCGCTCATCTCGCCGGCAGCCGCAGGCGCGAACATCTGCGCTTCGTCCACCACCACCAACGCGGGATACCAATGCTCGCGCGGCGCATCGAACAGCGCGGTCAGGAACAGCGCAGCGCAGCGGATCTGCTGTTCCACCTCAAGTTCGTCGAGTGTCAGCACCACCGAGGCGCGGTGCTGCCGCACGCGGGCCGCCAGCTCCTCGATCTCGCGCGGGGAATAGGCCGCGCCGTCGATCACCACGTGGTCAAAGGCATCCGCCAGCGTGACGAAGTCGCCCTCCGGATCGATCACCACCTGTTGAACCTGTCCGGCACATTCCTCCAGCAAACGGCGCAAGAGGTGCGACTTTCCCGACCCGGAATTGCCCTGCACCAGCAGACGGGTGGCGAGCAGCTCCTCAAGGTCAATGGCAACCGTGTGCCGCCCCGCGTCCTGGCCAATGTCGATATGTGCGCTCACACCTTGGGGATTAGGGGGCAGGGCGCGTGAGGCAAAGGCGCGATAGCGGGTTATCCAGCGATTCGATCCCCGATCAGGCCCCCATCAGGCGCTCAGCACGTGCAGCTGGTAATATCCCAGCGGCCCCCGCCGGCTTTCCAGCCGTAGCCCGCGGGCATGGGCGATCCGCGCAGCCGCCGCGGGGAGAGCCGCGCGAGGTTCCACGTGAAACTTTGCAAGCCACCCCCTGAGCAGGGACTGGAAAGGGCTAGGGAGGCCCGAAAGGTCACCAAAATCGACCACGTGGAGCTGGCCGCCACCGGCCAGAAAGCTCGCCGCGTGATCCAGCGCGTTTTCCCAGTCCGGGATCATGGAAAGCGAATAGGACAGCACGATCCGCTCGAACGCAGGCTCGCCCAGCAGGCCCTGCGGATCGAAAGCACACGCATCGCTTTCGCCCAGCCGCGCCTCGGCGCCCAATGCGGCGCGGGCGCTTTTCAGCATTTCGGCGGAGATATCGAGGCCGAACAGACGCACCCCGGCCCACGCCTTGCCGACCTTGGCGAGATTACGGCCCGTGCCGCAGGCGACTTCGAGCACCCGCATGCCCGGCCGCGCACTCAGCCCGGCAATCAGCGTGTCCCGCCCAAACAGGTAATATTTGCGCGTCAGATCATAGATGTGGCGCTGCCCGCGATAGACTTCGTCCATCAGTGCGGCATGAGAGGGGCTCACACTCGCCATCAGATCAGCTCGTACACATGGACGCCGCCATAAATCGACGAGCGGTCGCGGCGCGTCAGATCGGCGGAGGTTTCGTCCAGATAGTGCCACTTCGACAGGATCGCGTCATCCAGACGCCCGGTCAGCAGGCTGGGTTCGGCAGCGGTGCGGAACAGCACGCGGGCACCGGGGCGGCTGGCGCGGGTGATCTTGCTCCACAGATCGTCAAGCTGCGCGTTATTCATCCAGTCCTGCGCATCGAGCAGCACGAAACGGTCCATGCTCGCTTCCTCGCGCGCGGCGATCCAGTCCACCATGTTGGCGCGGGTGACCTCCAGCCGGTCAACCCGCGCCTTCATCGCTTCCCAGTTGGCGCGCTGGAGATAGGGGGGCAGCGGGGCGTTCTCCGCACGGCTGTATCCCCGCCCGAAGGCCTGCCAGGCGAAGTAGTTGTCCTTCACTGCGAAATCGCAGGCGAGCTTTTCCAGCCGCCGCCGCAGCACTTCGGCCATGCGTTCGTCGCCTGCCAGATGCTCGAACTGCGCCGGTGGAATGCCCAGGCCGAACAGCGAGGCAGGCTGGTCGGTCAGCCAGCGGATGAACCGCTTTTCGAACACCGGGGCCAGTTCACGCTCGAACACGGCGCGCTGCTCTTCCAAGGTTTGCGCTTCCAGCACCTTCGACAGGTCGATCTTGTAAAGCTTCGCAAAGACGTGCGCCAAGCCGATGAAATTGCCGAGCAATCCCTTGCGATAAATCCCGCGCGTGAAGTACGAGATACGCCGCCGCCCGCGAATGTCGCGCTTTTCCCAATAGGCGCGACTGACCACGTCAAGATGGGGCGCGATCATGGTCGAGTAGACTTCCGCGTTTTCCTTGTGATCGGCGTGCGCGAAGAAGCGGTGGAAGCGTTCGTAGTTGGGCAGGTGCTTGATCGCCGCGATCTTCAACTGGCCGAGCGCGACGTGCGCGTGGTTCAGATCGACGGCGGTCACGCTCTCGGGATTGGCGGTGAGATAGGACAGCGCATTGCAGCTGCCGCTGGCGATGCACATGACACGGCTATCGGGCTGGATGTCGAGCCCTTCCATATCCACCACCGGGTCTTCCCAGATCTGGGCATAGACCAGCCCTTTGAAGGCGAGCGCGAAGGCCTTGTCGAGCAGCTTGTCGCTGACCTTTGCGTCCTTGCGGATCACCGCATCCTCGATGATCCGCTTTGCCTGAGTTGCCATCTGACCGGGGTGTCCTTGTTGCGTTGTCAGGGTCTGTTGTCAGGCAGGGGTCATATGGCCCGCGCATGTCGGCTGTGTGACGCTTTCCACAGACTAGTCGGTGCCGGAGATCGTCGCCGCGAAAGCCGCTGGATCGGCGTTGCCGCCGGTCAGCATGATGACGGTGTCCGCGTCCACCGGCACCTTGCCCGCCAGCGCCGCTGCCAGCGCGGCTGCGCCGCCCGGTTCGACGACGAGCCGCAGCGTATCGAAGGCAAAGCGCTGCGCGCTGCGCACTTCGGCATCGGTCACGGTGACGCCGGGTTCGGCGCGGCCTTGCAGCACGGCAAGGTTGATCGGTTTGGTCGCATTGGGCTGGAGCGCGTCGCAGATTGTCCTGGGCGCATCGGACGCGGCCTGCACGATTGTGCCCGCTGTCATCGCCTGACCGACCATGTCCCAGCCGACAGGCTCTACCGGATGGATCGCGCTGCCGGGCGCACCGAGCGCAAGGCCCGCCGCCAGCCCGCCGCCGCCGCAGCAGGCGACGATACGCGAGGGCCCGCGGCCCAGTTGCGCGGCGATTTCGATGGCGGCGCTGCCTTGCCCTTCGATCACCCACGGATCGCCGAACGCATGGACGAGCGTGCCGCCGCGCTGTTCGATCAGCGCGGCTGCCACCGCATCGCGGTCCTCTAGCGGGCGCTGGTAGAGCACCACTTCGGCCCCAAGTGCCTTGGTATTGGCCAGCTTCACGGCCGGCGCATCATGCGGCATCACGATGGTCGCCCGGATACCCAGCCGCCGCGCTGCCCATGCCACGCCTTGCGCATGGTTGCCCGATGACACCGCGACCACGCCGCCCGCGCGCTCTTCCGGCGTCAGGTTGACCAACCGCCACCACGCGCCCCTGATCTTGAACGCGCCGACGGGTTGCAGCACCTCGGCCTTCACGAATGCGCGCACGCCGCCGATTTCGACCGGCAGCAGCGGGGTGGGCGGCAGAATCGCCGCAACGGCCTCGGCAGCGGCGATCACGCCTTCACGGGTGGGGGTTCGTTCAGTCATCGCAAGGTTTGCCTGTCTGTTGGAGACACATGAGACACAGTCCTGAAACAGAAAACGTGTCCCTGCGCAAAGCCTGCGTCAGTGCCATTGGGGAGGGAGGGAAGGACTGACAGGCCATCGGCGCAAGGTGGCGTATCATCGGGTTGTAGGAAATGCGGATCATTTGTCCCCCGGTTCGTCTTGCCCTAAAGCGCACGCAAGATTCGCATCACGAAAGGTTCCTATCATGTCGGCAGCAAAATCAAGCACGGTGCTCGTCATCGGCGCAGGCGGGGTCAGCTCGGTCTGCGTTCACAAGATGGCGTTCAATCCCGATATCTTCCCTGAAATCCACCTCGCCAGCCGCACCAAATCGAAGTGCGATGCGATTGCCGCATCCGTGAAGGAACGCTGCGGGCGCGATATCGCGACCTATGAAATCGACGCCGAGGAAGTCCCGGCGATGGTCAATCTGATCCGCAAGACCGGCGCCGGGCTCGTGGTCAACCTCGCGCTGCCGTATCAGGATCTGCCGATCATGGACGCCTGCCTTGAAGCGGGCGTCGATTACCTCGACACCGCCAATTACGAGCCCAAGGACGAGGCCAAGTTCGAGTATCACTGGCAGTGGGCCTATCAGGACCGCTATGCGCAAGCCGGCCTGATGGCGCTGCTGGGATCGGGCTTCGATCCCGGTGTCACATCCGTGTTCACGATGTGGCTCAAGAAGCACAAGCTCAAGACCATCCGCCAGCTCGACATCCTCGATTGCAACGGCGGCGATCACGGCCAGCATTTCGCGACCAACTTCAATCCGGAAATCAACATCCGCGAAGTCACTGCGCCTGCCCGCCACTGGGAGAATGGCGAATGGGTGGAAACGCCGGCGATGCAGGTGAAGACCGAGTTCGATTTCGAAGCGGTCGGCAAGAAGAACGCCTACCTGATGTATCACGAGGAGCTGGAAAGCCTCGCCAAGTTCGTGCCCGAGCTTGAGCGTGCGCGGTTCTGGATGACCTTCGGCGATCAGTACATCACCCACCTGACCGTGCTGCAGAACGTCGGCATGACGAGCATTGAACCGGTGAAGTATCAGGGCCGCGACATCATCCCGCTGCAATTCCTCGCCGCCGTGCTGCCCAAACCCGAATCGCTGGGTGAGACGACCAAGGGCAACACCAATATCGGCGTGATTGCGACCGGCGAGGCGCTTGATGGCAGCGGCGAGAAGACGTTCTACATCAAGAACATTTGCTCGCATGAGGCGGCCTATGAGGAAACCGGAAATCAGGCGGTTTCTTATACCACGGGCGTGCCTGCGATGATCGGCGCAGCGATGATGGTGCGCGGCGATTGGCACGGTGAGGGCGTGTTCAACATCGAACAGATGGACCCCGACCCCTTTATGGACATGCTCAACCAGCATGGCTTGCCGTGGACGGTCGAGGAAATGGACGGGCCGGTCGGGTTCTGAGGTTTCTGTTTCTCGCAGAGGCGCAGAGGAAAGTGAGGCGCTGAGGAGGAGGACGCGATGGAGATTGATGAGATTTCCGGGATCGTGATCGATGAATGCATCGCGATCCATCGCGAACTTGGCCCGGGCTTGTTTGAGAATGTTTACGAAGCGGTCCTTGCAGGACGGGTTGAGGCCCGCGGTCTGCGTGTGCTTAGGCAATTGCCCGTTCCGGTAGAGTTTGACGGGCAGCGCTTTGACCCGGCATTTCGGCTGGACCTCTTGATCGAAGATCGTCTTGTCGTCGAAGTCAAAGCGGTCGAGCGCATTTCTCAGACTCACATCCGTCAGTTACTCACCTATCTTCGCCTGCTCAAACAGCCCGTAGGGCTGCTTCTCAATTTCAACCATTCCACCATGAAGGAAGGCATCCGCAGGGTCGCCAACGATTACAACTCGCGCTGACCCTCTCTGCGCCTCTCTTTTCTCCGCGCCTCTGCGAGAAACCAAAAGGACCAAGGTTCGAATGCAAACCAAAGCCGGTGATCCGGGCGCCTTCGCCCATTTCGACCTGTCGCGTGTCGACAGCCCTGCCTTCGTGGTCGACGCCGCCAAGCTGCGCGACAATTGCCGCGTGCTCGCGGGCGTGCGCGATGCGGCGGCGGCGGACGGGGCGGACATCAAGGTGTTTGCGGCGTTGAAGGCGTTCAGCATGTTCTCCGCCGCGCCGATCATCGGCGAATATCTTGACGGCGTTTCGACCAGCGGCCTGTGGGAAGCGCGGCTCGCGTCCGAGTTCTACGACGGCGAAATCGCGACCTATTCGGCCGCTTTCAAACCCGAGGAGCTTGAAGAGGTGTGCCGCTTGTCGGACCACGTGATCTTCAACTCGCCGTTCCAGCACCAGCGCGCCCGGCTGATCCTTGACCATGCCGCCACGAACGGTGCCAAGGTCAGCGTCGGCCTGCGGATCAACCCGCAAGTCGCCACTGGCGAGGTCGCCAAATACGATCCCAGCGCGCCGGGATCACGCTTGGGCTTCCCCCTCGATCAGCTGACCGAAGAACACATGGAGGGCGTCGAAGGCATCCACTTCCACAACCTGTGCGAACAGGACTTCGAACCGCTCAAGGCCACGTGGGACCGCGTGTTCGACGTGATCGAGCCGTTCTTCGGCCAGCTCAAATGGATCAACATGGGCGGCGGCCACCACATCACCCGCGCCGATTACCAGCGCGAGGAACTGGTGGAGTTCCTGAAGGATGCGGCCGAGGATACCGGCTGTCAGATCATTCTCGAACCCGGCGAGGCGGTCGCGTTGGACGCGGGCATCCTCATCGGCACGCTGCTCGACACGATGTTCAACGAAGTGCCGGTTGGCATCTGCGATATCAGCGCCACTTGCCACATGCCCGATGTGCTCGAAGCGCCCTATCGGCCCGCCATGCTGGGTGAGATTATCGACGAAGGCACGATCCCGATCCGGCTGGGCGGCCCATCCTGCCTGTCCGGCGACGTGATCGGCGATTACCGCCTGCCCGTGCCGGCAGAACCGGGCGCGCGCTTCGCCTTTCTCGACCAGGCGCATTATTCAATGGTCAAGACCAACACCTTCAACGGGGTGGCCCTGCCTTCGATCTGGATGTGGGATTCCGAAACCGACGCGCTCGATTGCATCAAGCGGTTCGATTATTCCGATTTCCGCGACCGGCTTAGCTGAAGTCGTCCGAACGCGGCAGGTCGCTTTCCAGCACCTGTCCGCGTTCGTTCTGGTTGATCGCCAGTGCAAGGCCGGCCAGCGCGCCGAATTGGCGTGCCGCGCGCGCGGCGTTGTCACGATCGGCGGCCGCGTTCATTCCGCCGCTTTCGAACATGTTGTCGGCCTCGATGGCAATGATCACGTCGCCGCGGGCAAACAGCGCGCGCAGTTCCTGAGCCTCAAACGCGCTTTCGATCCTCAGCAGATGTTCGACATAGGTCGGATGAACCAGCACCCGCGCCTCGACCTGGTCGTCGCTGTAAAGCGCGTAAACATCGCCGAAGGCCGGGTGGACCTGATCGACCCGGTCCAGCCGGTGACCTTTGAAAATGACATGATCGCTCGCCCCGCCAAGCCCCATCCACTTGCGATGCTTGCCTGCCCGTTCGAGCAGTGTCGTTGAATGGAACCGCCGGCCAAAGCCCATGTGGATCACGGGGCCGCGAAACACCGTCACCCAGCGGCGGTCTTTTCCTGACCCGCGCTGGTCTTCCAGATGCGCTTCGTAGAGATTGAAATCGTGACCTTTCAAGGCGCCATGCCAGCGATCTTCAAATCGCGATCGGTCGAAGCCCGGGACAAGGCCGTAGTCGCGTGCCGCCGCGAATTCGGCGCCCGGTTCGGCCTCGTGGGAATAGGAGACGCCGAAATGTGCGGCGATGGCGGAATTGATCCCGATCTTGATCGCACGGCGGGCGGCATCAATCGGGCGGTAGCCCCACCACGCAATCAGAACACCGGCCGCTATGCTGGCAAATAACCGCAATTCAACGGCAATGACCGGGCCGAACCACAAGAAGGCCAGCACGGGCAAGGCAAGTGCCACGCCCCAAGCCCAGCGCGACGCCGCCTGCTTCCTTGCGCCTTCGCGCATGTCGGCCTGTCCGGCGAGCCAGCTTTCGAGCCCGCCCTGCATCAGGCCGTCGATCCCGTTGCGCATTGCCTCTCCCGCGCGACTCTTTAACCTGTGTCAGCACAAACACAGGGGGCAGGTAAAGGGGATGAGGATGAATTTGGCAATTGTCGTCGCGCTTGGTTTCGTCGTGGTGTTGGTGATCGTCATCTACAACCGGCTTGTCGGGCTAAGGCAAAGCGTTCGGCAGGGTGTCGCGGATATTGATGCCCAATTGCGCCAGCGCCACGATCTGATTCCCAATCTGGTGGAATCGGTAAAAGGTTACGCTGCCCACGAAGCCTCCACGCTCGAAGCGGTTATCGCCGCGCGCAATGCGGCTGCGCAAGGCGCGCCATCGACGCAGAGCGAGCAGCAGGTGCGCGGCGCGCTCGACAAACTTCTTGCCCTGGGGGAGGCTTATCCGGACCTGAAGGCTAGCGCGAACTTCCAGTCGCTCCAGAACGAACTTGGCGATGTGGAAGACAAGCTGGCGGCTGCGCGCCGCGCGCTCAATGCTGCCGTGGCCCGTTACAATGGCGCCCGCGAATCGTTCCCGGCCGTGGTGTTTGCCGGTAGCCTCGGCTTCGCCCAAGCCGATTTTCACCAACTCGACGCGAGTGAGCAGGGCACGGTGGATCAAGTGCCGCGAATAGGGTTTTGAGCGCGTGAATCCGGTCCACTTTCGTCACACATCGGTCGCAGGGAGGTCGCAGGGAGGTCACTGTCTTCAAAAAGAAACATTTCGTCCCGCTGCAGCCCACTTTTCGTTTGCAATTCCCCCGCCAGGCCTTAATTGCCCCGTTCCCGCTGCCCCAAGGGGACTTCCTAACCGCAAGGCAGCTTGTCGTTTTATGGTTTAACCAAACCGTTTCGGGGGTCCCTTGAGTTGCACATTTTTCCTGACTCTAAGGCTGTAGTTCGCGCTCTTTCGCCGGACGAACCTGTTATCCTCAACCGCCCGCATGCCGCGAGGCGCGCCGCCCGTTACTTCGTTGAGAAGTTTCCGGGCAAGGTGCTCTATGCGGTCGGTATTGTGGGAGGGCGGTGTCACCCATTTCGACGTCGCCTCGATCACCGAGGTGCGTCTGGTGCGCGGCATTTTGCCTGCCGCGGTGCTGTGTTTCATGCACCCCGTAAAGACGCCGGCAGCGATCCGCGAAGCCTATTTTGAACACGGCGTGCGCACCTTCAGCCTCGACACCGTTGAGGAGCTGGAGAAGATCATCGATGCCTGCCGCTCGCCCGAAACCGGCGAAGCGCCGCGCGATCTGCGGCTCTGCGTGCGGCTGCGCGTGTCGAGCGAGTATTCGGAACTCAGCCTCGCTTCGAAATTTGGCTGCGATCTGATCGAAGCGCCCGCACTGCTGCGCGAAGCCCGCCAGCATTGTGACTGGCTGGGTGTCTGCTTCCACGTTGGCAGCCAGGCGATGACGCCGTTTGCGTTCGTCCAGGCGCTTGACCGGACCCGCGCGGCGATTGCCGAGGCGTCCGTGGTGATCGACATGATCGACGTGGGCGGGGGCTTCCCCAGCGCCTATCCGGGCCTTGAGCCGCCGCCGATGGAAGATTACTTCGCGATCATCGCCAAGCATTTCGAAGCCCTGCCCATCGCTTACAATGCCGAATTGTGGTGCGAGCCCGGTCGTGCGCTGAGCGCGGAATACAGTTCGATGATTGTTCAGGTGAACAAGCGCCGGGGCGAGGAACTGTACATCAACGATGGTGCCTACGGCGCTCTCTACGATGCTGCCCACGTCGCGTGGCGCTTCCCTGTAAAGGCGCTCGAGGACGATCTGATTCAGGAAGACGAGGACTTCGCCTTCTACGGGCCGACCTGTGACGATGCCGATTACATGAAGGGGCCGTTTACGCTCCCGGCAGACATTCAGGCGGGCGATTACATCGAAATCGGGATGCTCGGCGCTTATGGTGCGGCGATGAAGACCGGCTTCAACGGCTATGGCAATGCCCAGATCGTGACCGTTGCGGACGAGCCGATGATGAGCCTGTTCAACGGCACCCGTCAGCGCGAAGCGACCGACAATGTGGTGAGCCTGCGCTAAACCCCTCGCCGCTCCGCCCATGCGGCGGGGCGGCGGATTGCGTGATGAGGGCGCTGTGGGGAGCGAAGCAGCTTGGCTTTTCTGAGGCGTTGGGAGGCTCCCGTTCGCGTTTACGCGGACGGCGGGTAACAGCGTTTTCTGATCAAAAGCTGCCTTTCTGGAAACGACCCCAAAGTGGTCATAACTGTCTCTCCCCTTGTGGGAGAGAAACGGAGACTTGGCAGCTTGCTGCCTAGTCGCAGTTGAGAGGGGGCACGGCCGGAGCCGCACCCAATTCTCGCCATTTGGATGCGGTCGCGCTTTTCCCAGAAGCTGCCCTTCATGCATCGGCGCTGAGCTGGGCTGCTATCCGGCAATCGCAGCGCGCTCTCACGCGATGTGGGGACAAGCGAGGGAAAGCTTTAGGCCAGCTAGGCCTAAAAGCATGAAACACATCGTTATTTCAGAAGAAATTGGCTCCCCGAGTAGGATTCGAACCTACGGCCAAGTGATTAACAGTCACCTACTCTACCGCTGAGCTATCGGGGAGCAACTCTTCCAAGCTTTTGACCGATCATCACGCTGTGATGAACTGTTCGGCCACGATCCGCTCTTCAAGGCTCTGGCCGGGGTCGAACAGCAGGGTCAGCGCGGTATCCTGCGCGATCTCCAGCCGGACTTCGGCAATGTCGCGCAGCTCCTTCTGGTCGGCCACGGCGGAAACGGGGCGCTTGGCGGGGTCGAGCACCCTGAGGATGATTTTCATGCGATCCGGCAAGATCGCACCGCGCCAGCGCCGGGGCCGGAACGGGCTGATCGGGGTCAGCGCCAGCAGCTTGCTGTCCAGTGGCAGGATCGGGCCGTGCGCGGAGAGATTATAGGCGGTCGATCCCGCCGGTGTTGCCACCAGCACGCCATCGCACACCAGTTCGCGAATCCGCACGCGATCCCCCACGGTGACTTCGATCTTCGCGGTCTGGCGGGTTTCGCGCAGCAGCGAAATTTCGTTGATCGCGCTCATCACATGGATCTCGCCGTCTTGCGTTTCCGCTTCGACCCTCAGCGGCGAAATCGACCAATGGCGCGCTTTGTTGACCCGCGCAGTGATGGCGGCACGCCTGTCATAACGGTTCATCAGAAAGCCGACCGTGCCAAGGTTCATCCCGAAAGCGGGGATGACGCGTCCTGCATCCAGCATCGCATGAAGGGTCTGGAGCATGAACCCATCGCCGCCCAGCACAACCACGGCATCCGCCTCATCCAGAGGCACCCAGTCACCCTGGTTCTGAAGGGCCTCGTAACCCTCAACGGCGCGCGGTGTGTCCGACGCGAGCAGCGCAAGCCGCCCATACCCGTTCCCATTGCTCGCCATGTTTCCCCCTCCGGTCGCGGTTACGCTTTATCCCCGGCGCATCGCTAGGCGTTCGTCCTGATGTGCCAGTTTCGGGCGGATTGCAATTGATGCGAGGCAGGTTTGTAATCAATGATACAGGACACGCGGGGCAGAAGGAACGTCATGGAACAGGGTCGAACATCGTTGCGTGGCTCGGCGCGTGGACGCTTTCCGGGTGTCAGCCCGGACGTGTTGGAAGCAGATTTGCTGCGCGCGCTCGACCGGCGCGAAATCGAAGTGCTGTTCCAGCCGCAGTTCTCATGCGTCACGGGCGCTCTGACCGGTGCCGAGGCGCTGGCGCGGTGGCGGCATCCCACCTTGGGAGCCGTGGGCGCGCGCGATCTGTTTGCCGTCGCCGAAAGGGCGGCGCTGGTCGCCCCGCTTTCGCGACATGTCGTTGCACGCGCGCTGGAGGATGCGGCAACCTGGCCCACAAACCTGATGCTTTCGCTCAACATCACGCCAGAGGAACTGGGCGACCCCCGGTTTGCAGCCGATTTTGCTGCCCTGATTGGCCGATCCGTGATCGCACCGCAGCGGCTGATGCTGGAAATCACCGAAGACCTGTTGCTGCGCAATCTGCCTCAGGCGGCAAGCGCGCTGAAGGCGCTCCGGGGCCTCGGATTTCGCACCGCTCTCGATGATTTCGGCGCGGGGTTCTGCAATTTCCGCTACCTGCGCGAACTGCCTCTGGACGCGCTGAAACTGGACATGGCGATGGTGGAAGGCGTGCCTGCCGATGCGACGGCGCTGGCCGTTTTGCGGGCCATCATTGCCTTGGCCAAGGCCTTGGGTCTGGCGGTCTATGCCGAAGGGATCGAGGACGAAATCCAGCGCGCTGCAATTACCGCCGAGGGTTGCGATTTCTGGCAGGGCTTCCTTCGCGCACAGCCGATGCCCAGCGACAGCGTGATCGCGCTCGCACGAACGGCGCGGGGCATGGGGCACGGTTGAGCGGCGGGCCGACGCGGTGTTCGGGCTAGAATCACGGCAGCGCAGATTAGAAGTCGGGTGATTTTCCCGCTTCGGGCGAAACATTGCGATGGTCGCTGGGTTCTGGCGTTGAATGCTGTAGTGACCGGCAGCCCACTTTATCCCGAAGGGATCACCAACCGTGAGACTCAAGCTCAACGTGCACCTCGACTACTGGTTCGAGGAATTGTGCGATGTCCTCCTGCAAATCGAAGCCGCCGCTGTCGAAGGGCAATTGATCGAGCACGCGCACATCAATGTGGCACCCGTGATCCATTTTTCGCGCGTTCCGGCGCAGGACAATATCGGCGAGCGGATCTGGCTGCAGGCGCAGGGCCGTGTCGAGGTGGATTACGAGACCACCGTTCTGATCGACCGGCAAAGGG
Organism: Sphingomonadales bacterium; assembly: GCA_009995225.1. GTDB lineage: Bacteria > Pseudomonadota > Alphaproteobacteria > Sphingomonadales > Sphingomonadaceae > Erythrobacter. Next base: position 55,600 of record JAACPW010000017.1, read on the forward strand.
TGGATTACAGCCACCTGCCTGCCGTTGCGCTGCATGATGTGCCGGGCGATGTCGTGCCCTATCTTCTGCCATCACGCTATTGCCCATCGGACCAGTTCGCCGACATCGCGGTAGAGCGGTTTGGCGATCTGGAGGGCGGCGCCAAGATTGCAGCCATTCACGATTGGGTCGCAGCGCACCTGTCCTACGTGCCGGGATCGAGCAACGCTGAAACAACCGCGATGGACACATACGAAGGCGCAGAAGGTATTTGCCGCGATTACGCGCATCTCGTGATCGCGCTTGCCCGCGCCAGCGACATACCGGCCCGGATCGCAAGCGTTTACGCGCTGGGCGTCACCCCTCCCGATTTTCATGCGGTCGCCGAAGTGTTTCTGGGCGGTGCATGGCACATGGTCGATGCCACCGGCATGGCCGAGGTGGCTGCAACAGCCACCATCGGTGTTGGGCGCGACATCGGCGATGTCGCTTTCCTCACAGCGTTCGGAATGCTGGAGATGAAAGGGCAAAGCGTTTCGGTGACAGCCGCCGATCACGGCTGACAGCCAAGGCGGCGCACCTAAGCTGCCTTTTTGGCTTTCGTCGCCTTCTTCACGATGCCCGAGAGGCCTTTGGTCAACTGGAACAGGCCGTTGAGGCGGCTTTGCGGATCGCTCCACGCACGGTTGATCACCAGCTTCATGTCGGGACGCAGCTTGGCAGTTTCCTTGCCGCCTTCATTGAGCCGGTCGACATAGGCGAGAAGGCCCCGCGGATCGGGGAAATCGTCGTTGTGAAAGGTCACCAGCGTTCCGCGCGCGCCAACATCAATCTTGGCGACGTTGCCACCGATGGCCTGATGCTTGATTTCAATCAGGCGAATGAGGTTCTTGGTGGGTTGTGGCAGATCGCCGAAGCGGTCGATCATTTCGGCGGCGAGGCTTTCAATCTCGTTCTGCCCCTCGGCCTGGTTCAGACGGCGGTAAAGCGCCATGCGCACGGCGAGGTCGGGGACATATTCCTCGGGGATCATGATCGGCGCATCAACGGTGATCTGCGGGGTGATCTTGTCGCGCGCCGGGGCGAGTCCCATTTCGCCGGCCTTGGCAGCCAGAATCGCTTCTTCGAGCATCGCCTGATAGAGTTCAAACCCAACCTCGCGAATGTGGCCGGACTGTTCGTCGCCCAGCAAGTTACCGGCACCGCGAATGTCGAGATCGTGGCTGGCAAGCTGGAAACCGGCGCCAAGGCTGTCGAGATCGCCGAGCACCTTCAACCGCTTCTGCGCCACTTCTGACAGCGCGACGCCGGCCTCATGCGTGAGATAGGCATAGGCGCGCAGCTTGGCCCGGCCCACGCGGCCGCGCAGCTGGTAAAGCTGGGCCAGACCAAAGCGGTCGGCGCGGTGGATGATGATGGTATTGGCGCTCGGAATATCGAGCCCGCTTTCGACGATCGTGGTCGAGAGCAGCACATCGTACTTGCGGTCGTAGAAGGCGCCCATACGTTCCTCGACTTCGCTCGGGCTCATCTGGCCATGGGCGGAGACGGACTTGATCTCGGGCGCGTGTTCGCGCAGCCATTCTTCCACGTTGGCCATGTCGGCAATGCGGGGCACGACGATGAAACTCTGCCCGCCGCGGTGGTGTTCGCGCAGCAAGGCTTCGCGCATCACCATGTCGTCCCATTCCATCACATAGGTGCGCACCGCGAGGCGATCGACCGGCGGCGTCTGGATGGTGCTGAGTTCGCGCAGGCCCGACATTGCCATTTGCAGCGTGCGCGGGATCGGGGTGGCGGTGAGGGTGAGGACGTGGACATCGGCGCGTAGCTGCTTCAGCTTCTCCTTGTGGTTGACGCCGAACCGCTGTTCTTCGTCCACGATCACAAGGCCGAGATTTTTGAATCTGGTCGTCTTGGACAGTATCGCATGCGTGCCCACGACGAGATCGATCGAGCCGCTCTCCAACCCTTCGCGCGTTTCGGTGGCTTCCTTTGACGTCACCAGCCGTGACAGGCGACCGACATTCAGCGGGAATCCTGCAAAACGCTCGGCAAAGTTCTGGAAGTGCTGGCGGGCGAGGAGCGTCGTGGGGGCAACCACCGCCACCTGCTGCCCGTTCATCGCCGCAACGAAGGCGGCACGCAGAGCGACTTCGGTCTTGCCGAATCCGACATCGCCGCACACCAGCCGGTCCATCGGCCGGCCGCTGTCCAGATCGCCCAGCACGTCGGCGATGGCGCGTTCCTGGTCTTCGGTTTCCGACCACGGGAAACGGTCGGTGAACTGGCCGAGCGTGGCCGGATCGGCGGGGAGGGCAGGGGCCTGCCGCAGCGCCCGCGCGGCGGCGACCTGCATCAGCTCGCCCGCGATCGCGGTGATGCGTTCCTTCAGCTTGGCGCGGCGGCGCTGCCATGCCTCGCCGCCGAGCCGGTCAAGCTGAACCGCGAGTTCGGACGAGCCGTAGCGGCTGAGCACATCGATATTCTCGACCGGGATGAACAGCTTGTCCCCGCCTGCATATTCCAGCGCGACACAATCGTGCTGGCTCTTGCCCACGGGGATCGGTTCAAGGCCGAGATAGCGCCCGATCCCGTGTTCGATATGCACCACCAGATCGCCGCGTGACAGCGCCTGAAGCTCGGCCAGGAAGGCGTCTGAATCCTTACGCTTCTTCTTGCGCCGCACCAGCCGGTCACCAAGCACATCGGCTTCCGTGACCAGTTCCATCGTGTCGCTGGAAAACCCGGTTTCAAGCGGCAGCACCACTACAGCGGTCGTGTTCTTGGCCGCCAAGCCCAGCGCCTGCTGCCAACTGTCCGCCAGCGCGGTGGGAGCACCGGCTTCTTCAAGGATTGCTGCGATACGCCGGGCGCTGCCTTTGGAGTAGGCCGCAATCAGGGATTTGCGCGATGATTTGGCCGTGGTCTTGAAATGGCCGGCTGCGGCTTCGTAAACATTTTCCCCGCGCCCGCGTTCGGGGGAAAAGTCGCGGGCCGAACGAAAACCGAAATCAAGCACGCTGGCGCTGTCGTCGGCACCAAAGCTGCTGGCGCGGTGGGCCGGCATGGCGGCAAGCGCCGTGTCGAATTCGCCCCGTGTCAGATAGAGCGCATCAGGCGCCAGGGGGCGGTAACTGCCCTTCTTCTCGCCTGCGATGCGGCCGCGCTGCTGGTGATAATCGGCAATATCCGTCAGCCGTTCCTCGGCCGCGCCGATTGCGCCCTGATCAATGATAACCACGTCATCCATGCCCAGATGGTCGAACAGGCTTGCCATCCGCTCTTCAAACAATGGAAGCCAGTGCTCCATGCCCGCCAGCCGCCGGCCATCGGACACCGCCTCGTAAAGCGGGTCTTGCGTGGCGTTGGCGCCAAAGAGTTCCCGGTAACGGGTGCGGAACCGCTTGATGCTGTCTTCATCCAGCAGCGCTTCGGATGCGGGCAGGAGCAGATGCTCGTCGATCCGTTCGATGGTCAGCTGCGTGGCGGGATCGAACAGCCGCAGGCTTTCCAGCTCGTCTCCGAAAAAATCGAGCCGCAGGCCGGCATCGAGGCTCGACGGGAAGATGTCGACGATCGAGCCGCGCACGGCAAATTCGCCATGGTCGATCACGGTGTCGGTGCGCCCGTACCCCTGCCGGGTCAGCAATGCGGCAAGGCTTTTGTGCCCGATCGACGTGCCGACGCGAAACTCGCGCACGCTTTCGCGCACCCGGAACGGGGTCAGCACGCGCTGCAAAACGGCGTTTACCGTGGTGACCAGCAACTGCTGTTTGGATCCCGGCTGCTGCAAGCGATGGAGCGCGGCGAGGCGCTCGGCACTGATCGAGAGAGCGGGACTGGCGCGGTCGTAGGGCAGGCAGTCCCACGCGGGGAAGACGATCACTTCGATCTCGGGCGCGAAGAATTGCGCGGCTTCGGCGGCGGCGCGCATGGCGGCGTCATCGGGCGCGATGAACACGGCGCGCTGCTTTGCCGCACGCGCCAGATCGGACAGCACGAGCGGCAGGCTGCCCCGCGGAAGCGAGGCAAGGGTCAGCGGTTCACGGGCCGCGAGGATGCGGTTGAGATCGGGCATAGGTTTCCAGTCAAGCGGCACGGGACCAAAGGGTTCCCGCAGGACGCTTTGGTTCAGCGCGGAATATCGACGTAATCGAGGCGTCGCATGGTTTCCAGCAGATCGCCGGCCAAGTGCTCCGGCGGCGACTGCGAACCCAATGCCCAAGCCATCACGTCGACGTCATCTTCATCCAGCAGAGCTTCAAACCAGACCAGTTCCGCCTCGTCCCATGTCGTGTGGTAGCGATCGTAAAAGCCGCCGATCATGTAATCGGCTTCACGCGTGCCACGGTGCCAGCTGCGGAACTTGGCGCGGGCGAGACGTTGGTCGAAGGAGGGTGTGTCGGTCATAAGCCTCACCTAGCCACAGCCTTGCGCCGCTTCAACTCGCAATGCAGGCAACGTAGTGATAGCGCAGCGCGATGCGCCCCGAGGCTCTCAATCCGCTGTTTGCCGAAGTCCAGACGCTTGACGGCGTCGGGCCGAAGCTGATGAAGCCGCTGGAGAAGCTCGGCCTGACGCGAATCAAGGACCTTGCCTACCATCTGCCCGAACGTTTCGTGAGCCGCACAGCGATTGCCGATCTCGATTCGGGCAGCGAAGGCGAGCAGGTGATTATCGCGCTGACAGCCGTGGAGCACCGTGCCCCGCGTGCCGGCAGCCGCGGGCCTTACCGGGTGCTGGCGCAGGATGACATCGGCAATATCTGCGCGCTGACGTGGTTCGGAAAAGCGGCTTATGCGGCGAAAAAGCTCGTTCCCGTGGGCGAAAAGCGTTGGATCGCAGGGCGGCTCGACCGTTATGGCGATATGCTCCAGATCGTTCATCCCGACCACATCGAGGCTGAAAGTGCGGCCAACATGGGGCGTCAGAGCGAGCCGGTCTATCGCCTGTCGGATGGCCTCACGCAGCCGCGCATCGGCGATTTTACGCGCCAGGCACTCGCCCGGCTGCCGGAGCTTCCCGAGTGGATCGAACCCGGACAACTCGCACGTGCGGATTGGCCTGCATGGCGTGATGCGTTGCAATTGGGGCATGAGACAACCGACACCAAGGCGCATGATCGCCTCGCCTATGACGAGCTGCTGGCCAACAGCCTTGCGTTGCTGCTGGTCAAGGCAGAGGGGCGGCGGCGCAAGGGGCAGGCGCTTGCCGGTGACGGCGGCTTGCGGGCGAAATTGCATTTGCCTTTCGCACTGACCGGCGCGCAGGCCCGTTCGATCACCGAAATCGCCGGCGACTTGGCGCAGGAGGCCCCGATGCTGCGGTTGCTGCAGGGCGATGTCGGCGCAGGCAAGACGGTGGTGGCGCTGAACGCTATGCTGATCGCGGTCGAAGCGGGCAAGCAGGCCGCGCTGCTCGCGCCGACCGAGATCCTCGCGCGGCAACATTTCGAAACCTTGCGCACAATGCTTGCGCCCACCGGGGTCAACATCGCGCTGCTGACCGGACGGGCCAAGGGGCGCGAGCGTGAGGGGCTGTTGATGGGGCTGATGGACGGCTCAATCCAGATGCTTGTCGGCACCCATGCGATTTTTCAGGACACGGTCAATTATCGCGATCTGGGCCTTGTCGTGGTCGACGAGCAGCACCGGTTCGGCGTGGCGCAGCGTCTTGCTTTGGCGGCGAAGGGCCGCCGCGCGCCGCACACGCTGGCCATGACGGCGACGCCGATTCCACGCTCGCTCACGCTGGCGCAGTATGGCGAGATGGATGTGAGCCGTCTCGATGAATTGCCCCCCGGACGGCAGGCAATCGATACGCGCGTGGTGCCGCAGGAGCGGATGGAAGAGGTGGTTGCCGGGGTGGAGCGGCACCTGGCCAGCGGCCAGCAGGCCTATTGGGTCTGCCCGATGGTGCGCGAAATTGATGGCGCCCCGGACCTGGCAGATATCGCCGCTGCCGAAGCACGATTTGCGGCACTCAAGGAGCGATTCGGCGATGCGGTTGCGCTGGTTCACGGTCAACTCCGCCCCGAAATCAAGGACGCCGCGATGGAGCGGTTTGCCAGCGGACAGGCGCGGCTGCTGGTGGCGACCACAGTGATCGAGGTCGGCGTCGATGTGCCTTCGGCCACGCTGATGGTGATCGAACAGGCCGAACGTTTCGGCCTTGCCCAGTTGCACCAACTGCGGGGCCGGGTGGGGCGGGGCGCAGAGAAATCCACCTGCCTGCTGCTGCGCGGCGGCGCCTTGTCGGAGACCGGGCGGGCCAGGCTGGCTCTGATGCGCGAAACGCAGGATGGATTCCGCATCGCCGAGGAGGATTTGGCACTACGCGGCGGCGGCGAGTTGCTGGGCACGCGGCAATCAGGCGAAGCTGCGTTCCGGATCGCCAATCTTGAACAGATGCAAAAACTTCTGCCGATTGCGCATGGCGATGCGCGGCTGCTGATGGAGCGTGACGGCGGCCTTACCAGTCCCCGCGGCGAGGCGGCGCGGCTGCTGCTCTACCTGTTTGAACGCGATTGGGGCGTGCAACTTCTTCGCGGTGGCTAATGCCTCAATCCCCGACAGCTGCCATTTCGCGCAAGAAACGGTCGGCCCAGCCATGAACGCCCCGATCAATGTCGCTCCACGCCGTTTCGAAAGCGGCGACATCGCCGTAGTAGGGATCCGCCACGGGTTCGCCTTGGCGGCCATCGACGGCGTCCAACAACATCGCCATTTGGGCCGTGGCCCCGCGTGGGGCGCGGGCGCGCAGCGCTTCAAGATTGGCGCGATCCATCACGATGATGTGGCTGAAATTGAAAAAATCGTCCCGTTCAATCTGCCGCGCCGATTGTCCGGCGATATCGATGCCGTTTTGCTGTGCTACCGCAATGGCCCGCGCATCAGGCGGACTGCCAATATGAAAGGACGCCGTTCCCGCTGAATCGATTGCGCAAGCCAGCCCTCGATCCGACGCAACAGCGCGGAACGCTCCTTCTGCCATTGGTGACCGGCAAATATTGCCAAGACACACAAACAGCACGCTGATATTGTGCTTTTGCCCCCCATGCATAAGGCGCGGTTAGTCGAAAATCGTGTAGCTGTCCACGCTTATGGTGTTGGTTTCACGCAAAAGATATCTCCACATTGGGTTAGAACCGTCCGATGTAAGCCTCGATGTGCGCTGATGGCAGCCGGGTTGGGCCTGGCGAACGTCAACTGGCCACAAGCGGGAGCGGAGCCGTGTTCGCCAGAATATCTTCGGTGATCTGCCGAACATTGACCTTGGCCTTGAGCCGCGCGCCGAGCAACGCCGTGCCCGACACCTTGCGCTGCACGAACAATGTTTCGATCGGCGGGAAGGCCCATGTGTCCTTGTCCTGCGCGATCGCATAACCTTCCTCGCGCAGCAGGGGAATGAAGGCGCGGTCGCCGAAGTCGAACGGCGCATCTTCGCGCATTTCGCCGATCACGATCTCGATCATCTTGTTGACCCGTTCGGGGTGCTTTTCTGCGACGACCGGCATCATGAACCCGGCTTCGATCGTGGCGGCCAGCACTTCAGTGGCATTGCCACGCAGGCCCGCTTCCAGCATTTTGCGGTAGCCATTGGCTACTGCCGGATCGACCGGACGACAGGCGCCGAAGTCCAGCAGGATGATTTCGCCCGTTTCGCGGCGGTAACGGAAATTGGCGAAGTTGGGATCGGTCTGCATGACGCCGAATTCGAACAATTCGCGTGTGACCAGCCGGATGAGGCGGGCGAACACTTCATCGCGTCGTTCGGCAGGCTCGTTGCCGAGATCTTCGATCGACACGCCATCTTCAAAACTCATCGCGAGGATCGATCCGCGGGTCAGCCCTTCATGCAGCTTGGGCACCACGAAGCCCGGCGTGCCCGCCAGCCGTTCACGATACATCGCCATCTGGGCGCCCTCGCGGGTATAATCGGCTTCTTCATGAAGCTGCTGCTTGGCCGCTGCCATCAGCTTGTCCATTTCCAGTTCGGGCGGGGCAAAGCCGGCGACCTTGAGCAACGTCATCACATTATCGACATCGCTATCGATGCTTTTGGCGACGCCCGGATATTGCACCTTGATCGCCAGTTCCTCGCCATCGCGGGTCAGCGCTTTGTGCACCTGACCGATGCTGGCGGCGGCGATGGGGCGGGGGTTGAACCAGCGGAACTGCTTGCGCCAGTCCGGCCCCCATTCAGCGCGCAGCACGGTATCAAGCTGCTTGGTCGGCATGAAATTCGCCTGATCGCGCAATGTGGCGAGGATCTTTGACAGTTCTTCGGGCAGGAAATCGCCGGCATCCAGACTGATCATCTGGCCCATTTTCATTGCTGCCCCGCGCAGGTGGGACAGGCGGTCCGTCATGCGCTGCACATTTCCGGGGGTGAGGATGAGATCGCGCGCGTTGATGCCCTCGCCGCTTGCCAGCCGCCGTGCACCCTCGGCCACCATGCCGCTGGCGACCCCGCCAACCAACCGGCCAAAGGTGCCGAACCGCGCGATCCGCCCCGATGGCACAGCGCGCTGACGGTTGCGATCTTCGGGCAGGTTTTCAAAATCGGGGATTTTATCGTCATCGGCCACGGGGAGGGGTTCCGGCTATAAGAGGCTTTTGCAGGCAACGGCCCGCGCGGCGCTGCGTTCCTCCCGAAATGGGGCGGACTCCCGCTTACACAACTAGGAAATGCTGAGGCCCCCATCGACCGGCAGGCATTGTCCGGTGATGTAATCGCTGGCCGGGGAGGCGAAGAAGACAGCGAGGCCTTCCAGCCCCTCGTGATCGCCGGGACGGCGCAGCGGTATGCGGCGGCTGATCCATTCGGCAAACCGGGGATCGGCATTTGCGGTGATATCGGTTTCGTAGAAACCGAAAAGCAGCGCATTGGCGGTGATCTTGTGGCGCGCAAGTTCGAAGGCGGCGGCGCGCGTGAGGCCGTTCAGCGCAGCTTTGGATGCGGCGTAATCGGATGAGCGATTGACCCCCATGATCGACTGGCCGGACGAGGTAGCGATCAGCTTGCCGCCAGCATCGCCTGCGGCAGCGCGGGCGATCATGTGCCGGGTCACGTGCTTGTAAAGCAGTGCGGCGCCGCGGGTGTTGATCGCCATGGTATGATCCCAGCTATCGGCGGTGATGTCGGGGATTGCAGTGCCTGCGCCTGAAATTCCGGCGTTGGCGAAGCAGATATCCACGCGTCCGAAAACATCGAGCGTCATCGCCATCGCATCTTCGATGTCGCTTTCGCGCGCGATGTCGCACTGGGTGACCAGTGCGTTGCCGCCGCCAAGCGCACATAGTTCGTCATAGGCGGCAGCGTTCTTGTCCGCATTGCGCGCCCAGATCGCGACATTCGCGCCAGCCTTGGCCAGGCCGCGTGCCATGGCGAGGCCAAGACCGCCATTGCCGCCGGTAATAATGGCCGTGCGGCCGGAAAGATCGAACAGGTTCATGGGGCAAGGTGGTGGCGTAATCGTGCAGGCCTCGCAAGAGGCGCGGGAACCGGGCGGGGCTTTGGCGACTTGTGGCGGGATGGACGGACAAACATCGCTTGCCACCCCTTCGCTATCTCCGGCCGCGCGCGCGCTTGGCTATGCCGGGTTGCTGCCCCAAATCATCTGCATTGCGCTGATCCTTGCGGGTCACGAATGGCGTTATGCGGCATTGGCGGGCGGATTTGCATATGCGGCGGCGATATTCAGCTTCCTGGGAGGTGTCTGGTGGGGACAGGCGCTCGCCAACGGCCGTGCCTCGACGGGCGCCTATATTTTGGCGGTGCTGCCAAGCCTTCTTGCGGTGGCGCTGTTTCTGCCTTGGAGCTTCGGATGGGAATGGCCCGGCCCGGCGCTGTTCTACCTGGGCGCATTGATCCTGGGGTCACCACTGATTGACCGCGCGCTGGGCTTTGCCGCGGCCGATTTCCTGCGTCTGCGCTGGCACCTGTCCATCGGCCTTGGCAGCCTGACGATTGTTCTGGGGTTCTTGTCTGGCCGCGTCATCTGACCGCGCGGCGATGGGTATTGTGCGCGGTTTGCCTCCACGATTCGTTTCCGATGCGTTAACCAACACACGTTAAGCACAATCCCGGGTTTGCCCTCGGGAACGTACACTTGATGAACGGATCGCTACAGTCACTGGCCGACAAGATTCGGCGCGCCTTCCGCTCTGCTGGTGAGGACGTCACCGGTTTGTCGCATGAAAACGTGCTGCGTTCCGGTGCCTCACTGTTGCGCCGCAAGCGGACCAAGGTCGCCGTGTTTGCGTTGCTGTTCGGGGTGGTTTCGGCGCTGATCGAATTGCCGCTGCCGGCCGAGGATTTCTACCGCGCCGCGCGCGCTGAACTGCGTTCGCGTCCGGCGCCGCAAAATATCGTGATGATTGCGATCGACGACCGGACACTCAACGCGTTTGCTCGCAACGAGCCCTCGCGTACCAATGACGGTATCTTGATCGACATTTTGGCCGCCTCGGGGGTGAAGAAAATAGCCTTCGACCGGGCCCACGCCGATCCCGAAAGCCCCACCGCTGACGCTGCTTTCGCCGAGACACTCGCGCGCCATAGGGGCAAAGTTTGGCTCGGCGCAGCGCCAAAACAAGAGATGGGAATTCAAGTCGTTGAGGCGATAATTCCATATTCTCAATTCCGGCAGCAAGCAGGGCTTGCAGCAATGAACGGTGTAATTAGCCCTTTCAACAATTCGATCCACTTTCCCACCAGTGTGCAAATCGAAGGAAAGACCTTTCCGTCGCTATCGGCTTTACTAGCCGGATACGAAGGGCCGCAAGCCGACTACCGTCCTGATTATGCCTTCGACCCAGCTACCGTGCCCACATACAGCTATCTCGATGTCATCAATGGCCTGGTTCCGGCCGAACGGCTCGACGGTAAAAATGTCATTGTCGGCAATGCATATTTTGAGTCACCTGATTATTTACGTATGCCACTGCGGGACGGCAAAGTGCCTGGCGCCTATTTCCACATCATGGGCGCGCATACCTTGGAGCGCGGTGTGCCGGTGGATCTTATGTGGTATCCCGCTTTGATCGCGGCAGCGCTTGCTATCGGTGCGTTGGCAACAGGCCGCACCCGGTCTGCTCAAGTCATTGTTGGAACCGCTGTCGGCCTGCTCATTATGCCGCTGCTGCTTGACGATTTTGGCGTAAACATTGACGTGATGCCAGCGCTCATGGCCCTGATTTGGGCATTAATCGGCTTCCAAAAAATCAACCGGAAATATTACAGCAGCGATGTTGACGCGATGACGACCAATGCGATCGCCTCGGACAAGCCGAGCGAGGAACGCGATGTCTACGCGCTCAAGATCGCCAATCTGGCGGAAATGTCGGAAGATTGGTCCCCTCGCGAGATCGGAGAGTTCGTCAACACGCTGATCACCTATGTCAAAGGTCCGGGCGAAGCGGGCGATATTGCTTTTGAGCGTGACATCCTTGTGTGGCTTTCCCCGCGCATGGGGGCGGATGATCTGGAACGTCACGCTGATGGCTTGGCTTTGATGCTGAAGACCGCAAACAATTACGATTGGCAGTCATCCAACAGCGCCCCGGCGCTCGGCATTGATACCAATCACGATCTGTCAGTGGCGTTGCGGATCAAGAAAGCGATGCAGGCGGCCGAAGAGGCCGCCAATCGCGGTGCACGCTTCATCATCAACGACGCCGCACACCTGGAAGCGCGAAACACGCGTTTGCACCTGATCCGCGTGTTGGAAAAAGGACTGCGCGATCGGGATATCGGCGTTGCCTACCAACCCAAAATTGATTTGGCTTCGGGCCGGATCGTGGGGGCCGAGACGCTGATCCGGTGGCAGCCGGAGGGCGAAGGCTACATCAATCCGCAGGAGCTGGTGCTGGCCGCAGAGGCGGGCGACCGGATCAACGAGCTGACCCTCGTGGTTATGGAAAGCGCGCTGGCAGATGGAAAGCAGGCGCTTGCACTTGATCCGCGGTTCAGGCTTGCGGTGAATATGTCCGCCAAAAGTCTGTCGGACACACACCTTCTTTTCGACATCATGACGATGCTGGGCCGGCACAACTTTCCGCCGGAGAACCTGACCCTCGAGTTGACCGAAACCGCAAAGCTCGAAGACCACCGCATCGCTCCGGCGATTGCCGCGCTAAAGGCGCGGGGCATCAGTCTTTCGATCGACGATTTCGGCACGGGCGAATCCAATCTCGAGTATATCCAGAAGTTGCCCAGTTCCGAGCTCAAGATCGACAAGCGTTTCGTGCAGCACATGGCAACCTCAGAGGAAAGCCGTGCCGTGGTGCGAGCGACGATCGAGATTGCCCATTCGCTTGGAAAAATTGTGGTGGCCGAGGGTGTCGAGGACATCTCTGTCGCGGCTGCATTGCGGGCGATGGGATGTGACCAAGCGCAGGGCTATCTGTTCTCGCCTGCAATCGCCATGCCCGAACTTCTGGCAATGATGGGCGGGGGTCAAACCGCAGTTTACGGTTGATTAAGGTTAATAACTTGTTAAACCCATCCTACAGCAGTTGGCGCTGATAGGAGAATTTTTATGTGGGGTTACATCATTCACATCTTCGGCCGCCGCTAAGTCGGCATTGCCTTAAAGTCATAAAGCCCCGGGAAACCGGGGCTTTTTTCGTTGTGGTAGGATATTTGTCGCTTGCGGCGGTTCCGGCCATTTAAGGCGTAAGCGCACGGCCAACGATGGTTGATGAGTTGCACGTCAAGAGACGAAGCGCCCATCAGGGCCGAAATTGGTCGGGGAGAGAGGATTCCCAACCAATTAATTCGGGCACTCAGGGGCGGTGATCCAAGCCACTGCAATCCGCGGAATTTTCCGGATGACCACCTTCCTGAATCAATCGCGGGCAACCGTCAAGGGCACAATTTGTGGCACAATTTGTGGCACAGTCTGTGCCCACAGGATCGGTTCTGTGCATCCATCGATTGGCAAGTTTCGGGCTCAGGGCTGACTGCTCCTAAGGTCCGCGCTGGAACCTGCTCAACGATCACCCGATGCCTTATGGCAACGCTGACCCGCCAAGCTAATTCGCAATGGCAAGGTTGATATCATGCCTGGGAATCCTCTTCCGGGTCTAGCTTGTGCTCATCGGCATATGCTCCCACCACCCAGATGAAGCTTTGAACATCGATGAAGTCTCTGGCTCCGAGCGGACGGATTTTTTCGAGCGTGAAGCGCGCAAGGTCGAGCAGGCTTTCATAGACTTTGGAAGAGACTTCGGCCTCGTAGTCATGCTGAAAGCGATGTCCGATGCGCTCCGCGAAGTCGCATGTGACCACCGGCTTGAGAAACATGTGCTTCTCGGGATTCCACAGATAGGGAAAGTATGTGGCGGTCGGCCAGCTCAGCCGCCCATGCGCTTTTATCGCCGCAGCCATCTGCGCGGCACCATGATCTAATTCGCCGTTTGCGAAGGCTGCGGCTCCTCGCAGGAAATCGGCGCCCGAAGGTCCCTCGAGTGCTTCCTTGAGATGCATGCTTTCGTAGGGGGACAGCAGATTGATCCAGACCTGCGCTGCTCTGACCCGCTTAGCGTCCGGGTCCTCGGCATTCTGCGCCTGTTCGACCAGTAGAGCGGTGTTCAGCATCCTGTGTGCTGCCCGCTTGTAATCAGCCTCAAGCTGCCCGCTGCGCTCACCTTCGAACCCGTCCGGCATGAATTCGAGGAAGCGGTCGATGGCACCCTCTATCCCGATGTAGTGAGGATGCAGCTTGCCAGCCTCGTTGCGCAGGCGGGCAAGAAGCCGTTGCTCGTTCTCGTCATGGAAGACGGGGCTGGTCTTCCCGTCCGCAACGACCACCCCCGAGTAGCCTCCATCCTTATCAACCTGCCAGCGCAAGGTTGATTTGCCATACTTTTCGGAATGGGTTCGGTTGACCATAAATCGTCCTATTCTTGCCGCCTTGCGGCGCTTTTCCGGCAGACCTTTCGCCTATATGATCTTGGCGAGGTATGGGTCGTCCAACATGTTGTCATGCCAGACCTCGCGCCGCATCTCTGCCCGAGCGGAGTAGGGGCTCTTCGGCAGCAATGTGCGCGATTGAATGACAGGGTCGGCTTTCGGGACCCAGATGGCGGACTTGTCGTCACCGGCGAAAGGCTGTGCCCCGCCATCGACGGCGAGGATGGCGCATATGCAACAGATGATCGCATCGATCATGTCCTCTTGCGCCTTCAGCTGTGCCGGGCTGAGCTCGAAGCCGGTGCAGAAGCTTTCCGCGCCCGGCAGATAAGCTTCGAGCACGGTTCCAATCGCGCTCCACTCGCCTGCGAGCAGGCTTCGGCGATGTTTGGGGGAAAGTTTCGGCCAGTAGGATCGGATCTTGCCGACCTTGTAAGGCAGGCGCTTGGGTTCGTCGCACAGCTCGACCAGCGCCGGGTGGGGATAGACCTCTATCAGGCCGGGCGTGGTGATCTCCCTGATGCACAGGTCATATCCCGCCTCCGCAAATCCATGTCGCAGATGATCGCTGATCGCACCGGGTCGCGCGCTACTGGGACTATGCGCTGCACACCACTTGGCTCCATAGGCCCGCGAAAGGGCATCGTCTGACGCGCGTCTTCCCGCGATAGGCTCCAGAGCCATCGGCATGTCAATCGCGACAAGATCGGGCAGGCTTCCCGATAGCCCGCGGGCTGCAGCGAGCAGGTCATTGGCCGGGCCAACCCCTCCCGACGGTTTGTCGGGGGAGGGTTGCCCGTAAGCCTCCGCGAGAAAGTGAGCGACAGACGGCCATGCCCCCTTTAGCCTCCAGCCGTTCGCATCCTCGACAGCCAACGCAACGCCCGAGGCATGCTTTTCCGTCCAGGCTGCATCGATGCCGAGAACTGATCTCATCGAATTGTTTCTCCCTGAAGGATTGTCACGCTGCCTGCGTCAGAGGCTCGAGCCCTTCGAAAACGATCTCTACGCCATGTCCGCGCCATAGCGGTCCTTCCGGGCCATCGGCCGACGCGAAGCTCACAGATGCAAAGTGGCCGTGCCTGCTCATATGCACCACGTTACATTCAATGGCCTCGAGGTTGGCCGGTCGCTCGGCGTGCCGCTGCGGGAAACGGGCTGCGCGCACCACCACCCATTCCGGCCCTTTTGCCATGTCCGCTACAAACCAGATGTTCGGATCGACCTGCGGGTTGGAATGCGATGACATGATCTCGTAGCCGCGTTCCTTGAGGTCGTTCCTCGCGACCTGCACGGCGAAATCGAGCAGCTCCCAGTCGGTCATCGCCAAGGGTTCGTCGGTGACGAGCATCGAGGGATTGATGCGCTTGCTGTTGCGCAGGTCGATCATTCCCCAGCCTGGACGATCGGGTTCCCAGCCCCGCAAGGTCCGGCGCATCGGCATGAGACAGGGATAGCCATTCCAGCCTTCGGCCACCGACAGCAGACCTTCGCGGCTGCCCGGCAGAGCCGCCTGTTCGTCGACATCCTCTAAGCGGATGAAAAACACCTGGTTGCCGAGCCGAAAAGAGAGATGTTCGAGAAAGGGCGGGCGAGGATCGACCTTGAGCCAGCTTTGAAGGCCGTCCTGAAAGAAGCTCTGGATGTGATTGCCGGCCGCGTTCCACATAGCGAGAAAGTCGCATGAGGGTTCGGCCATCGTGATTTCGTGCATCAGGAATGGTCTCCGGGGAATCGGTCTGTGCCGATGCGGAAAGGGCATTGGATCATGGCTGCGACAAATCCGGTCGTTTGGTTT
The DNA here is from genome assembly GCA_009995225.1 of Sphingomonadales bacterium. Lineage (GTDB taxonomy): Bacteria > Pseudomonadota > Alphaproteobacteria > Sphingomonadales > Sphingomonadaceae > Erythrobacter. Next base: position 71,300 of record JAACPW010000017.1, read on the forward strand.
CAGCTGCTCTTGGCCATCTTTGATGCGCTATATGGAAGCATCTGGTAACAAGAGATAAATCTTGTCGGAAATACCCTTCTGCCGCAATGAGAGAGTTGATGCCGACAACCGACCCGCTCCACCCTGATCGCCTCAAGGAAAAGCAGCGCGCGCTGCGGGACGGTTTTGCCTTGCCGCTCACCTTGCGGGTGCACCGGGCGATCAGCTGGCTGCTGCGCGCGCATCGCGAGAAGGAAGACCTCGACACCCGCTTCATCCATCTGTGGATCGGCTTCAACGCCGCCTATGCCGGCAATCTTGAGCGTGCGCTGGAGGAGGACGAGGGGGCTGGGCGCCGACCCGGCGCGGCCAACGAACGCCAGCGTTTCGAGGACTTCTTTCGCATGCTGGTGCAGCTCGACGGCGAGGGGCGGATCTACAAGGCGTTATGGACACGCTTCCCACAGGAAATCCGCATCCTTCTCGACAACCGCTACGTCTTCGCGCCGTTCTGGAAACACCATGCGGGGCAGCCCGGCGGTGGTGGCTGGGCGATCAGCTTTGAGGCGGCCAAGCGCGCAGCCAACGCAGCGCTGGCTGCTGGCGATACGCCAGTCGTGCTCTCGATCCTATTCGACCGGCTCTATGTCCTGCGCAACCAGCTGCTGCATGGCGGGGCGACTTGGAACAGTGCCGCAAACCGCTCACAGGTGCGCGACGGAGCGGCGATCCTCGGCCATTTGCTGCCGCTGTTCATCGACCTGATGATGGATAATACGGACGAGGACTGGGCGATGCCACTGTATCCGGTTATTGAGGAATGAGTGACCGTTTTTGTCGTATAGTGTTTGTAGGAAACCCAGCATGACACAAACGCACAATTCCAAACGCCGCTTCGGCTTATCCAAATCGAAGATCACTGCCTTCGAACAATGCCCCAAGAAGCTATGGCTCTCGGTCCATCGGCCCGACGTTGCCGAACAGGATGAGGGTGCCGAAGCGCGGTTTGCTACCGGAAACACCGTTGGCGAAATCGCCTGTGCCCTTCACCCAGGAGGCGTGATGGTTGATCCGCCCACACTTTCCGAAGCACTGGCCAAGACGTCTTCGTTGATCACGGGAGGCCATCCCGGCCCGATTTTCGAGGCAACCTTTGAGCATGATGGCGTGCTGGTGCGGGTCGATGTTCTCGAACGGCTGAAAAGCGGGGGCTGGGCGGCGGCCGAGGTCAAGAGCTCCGGCAAGGTCAAGGATTACCACCGCGGCGATCTTGCCACACAGGTCTGGGTCATGCGCGAGGCTGGTATCGATCTGAAGCGCGCCGCCATCCGGCATATCGACACCAGTTTCGTGCTCTCCCGCGAGGGTGATTACGCCGGGCTGTTTACCGACGCCGATTTGCTGGGCGAGCTGGAGGATACCGTCGCCACACGCCCGGCGCTGGTGGCCGAGGCGCGCGCCACTCTTTCCGGCGAAGAACCCCAGCGCGATATGGGCGACCATTGCAACGCGCCCTTCACCTGCGAATTTGCCGCCTACTGCAGCCGCGATCTGCCGCCAGGGCCGCAATGGCCGGTGACTTTGCTCCCCTATGGCGGGGGCAAGCGCTGGCTCGAGCGCGGGATCGTGGACCTGCTCGATCTGGCCGAAGCCGATTTGAACGACCGCCACACCCGCATCCTTGCTGCCACCCGCGACGGCATCCCGTTCCACGACTCCGAAGGGGCGCGCAATGCAATGGCCGGGTGGGGCTGGCCGCGTGCCTGGCTTGATTTCGAGACCGTCGCTCCCGCAATTCCCCGCTGGATTGGCACACGCCCGTTTCAGCAGGTCCCGTTCCAGTTCTCGCTCCACCTTGAACGGCGCGGCGGGCGCATGACACACTACGAGTTTCTGAGCTGCGACGGCAGCGACCCTCGCCGGCACTGCGCAGAGGCGCTGGTGGAACATATCCCCGAGGGCGCGACGATTATCGCCTACAATGCCGCCTTTGAGCGCAGTGTTCTGCGAGCATTGGCGGCGTCCTTTCCCGATCTTGGTCCGCGTCTCGAAGCAATGGCAGAGGCGACTGTTGATCTCCTGCCCGTCGCCCGCAACCACTGGTATCACCGCGACCAGCGCGGCAGCTGGTCGATCAAGGCGGTGCTTCCGACTATCGCTGCGGAACTCGATTATGGCGCGCTCGAAGTGAAGGATGGGGGTGATGCACAGGCGGCGTGGTTCGAAGCCGCCGACCCGGCCTGCGATCCGTTGCGACGCGAGGCGCTAGAGGAAGCGCTGAAGGCTTATTGCGCTCGAGACACGTGGGCGATGGTTGCGGTTGCACGGGCACTGACTGGCTTTTGATGAGGGTCGGGCCGTTGAGCGTAGAGACGATGGGCGCGCCTCATTGACGAGCTAATACCAGCGGCTTCACAAAGCTGCTGGTCAGGATCCATTGCGAGCTGTAAACTTTCGAACGGCTTCCGCAGTCCACGGTCTGCCTATGGGGGAATTGAGGCCCTGTCGGTTCAGTGCCTCCGCGGTCGCTGCATATGACTTTCCTTCGCTCCTTAATGCGGTGATCTCTGCCAATAACGCCTGTCCGCGCGCTGCCTTGGCCGTTTTCCAAGCATTCCAATCATCTTTCCATTTTTCGAAATGGGCATAAGGATCAAAGTCCAAGCCATCGAGGGAGACGCTGTCAGGCCAGACTCCAGTGTGCTCAATGTCGTGGCCCTTCTGGCCTAGCCAATCCCGCATAACATGATGGCTGCGCCAGCCTTGGACCTTTGAAAAATCAGCATAGAGCAACTCCGCACGCTGAGCTCTGCACAAGACGGCCAAGCCTTCGAGTGGTTCGCGAATATGGGGGCTGGGACGGTCGGGCTGGAGCTCAACAAACACCCGCTCGGCAACCAAATCGAGTTTTTCGGCTTTGGCGTAATTGCGCACGAGGTGCATTTGGTAGCGAATGGTCTTGCTGACCTTTGCTGCCTCTTCCACGTCCTTTGGCAGATCGTGAAACCCTGCCCAAGGCACTGGCAAAGTCCAATAGAAGCCGACCGCTTTGCGCATCGATCAAATACCCCTTTCCTACGTCCCTTGTCGCAATAGGGCCTGCGCCTTCCGAGTGATCCGCTGTGCTCCCGGCTAACCCGGACATTTCCGAACGGCCAAACAGCTACGGCTTTTGCTCGCTAAAACGGATGGGCAACTCAACAAGGAGCGACCCGATATGCGTCGAAGCAAAGCAAACGTCCATTGCGCACGCACCAGCACTACGCATCCCCTTCAGATCGCTGAAATTTTCCCCGCTGCCGGCTATGGTTCGATCGGGCTCACTCTATGCCCCGGCAAATGGCAGCCCTTGGCCGAAAGCGGCACCTGGGAGCGCGATATGGTTGCCGATGTGCAGGCCATTCGCGCATGGGGCGCTCAGGCAGTGGTAACTCTTATCGAAGCCGAAGAAGCCGAAGAACTTCGTGTCAGCGGGCTCGGCGATGAAGTGCGGCGGCAGCATATGGCATGGTTTCATGTGCCGATCCGTGATGTCAGCGTTCCCGGAGCCGATTTCGAGCGGGCGTGGAAGACCGCCGGGGCGAGGCTGCGCGCTATTCTTCGCGATGGTTTCAAGGTTCTGGTCCATTGCAAAGGCGGCCTTGGGCGTGCGGGCACGGTAACCGCGCGCCTTATGATCGAGCTTGGGATGGAGCCTGATCGCGCCATTCAAGCGGTTCGTCTTGCACGCCCCGGCGCCATCGAGACACGCGAGCAGGAGGCCTATGTGAGACGTCAGCAGCGCGCGCTCAACTCTCTGCCCAGCCAAACACCAGAAAGCAGAATCGACCGTGCCGAAGGCGCGTTGCTCGGTCTCGCTGTGGGCGATGCTTTGGGCACTACGCTCGAATTCAGCGCTCGTGATTTCGGGAAGGGCGTTACCACCATCGTCGGAGGCGGCCCGTTTGATCTAGCTCCCGGAGAGTGGACGGATGACACCGCCATGGCCCTTGCGCTTGGCGAGAGTCTCCTTGCAGATCCCTTGCTTAGCGAAGACGATTTGATGCAGCGCTTTGCCTCGTGGCGCGAGACAGGCGCCTATTCCTGCACTGGCACCTGCTTCGATATCGGCATGACGACGTCGATGGCGATCAGCCGATTCCGTGAGACTGGTAATCCCATCGCGGGGAGTTGCGATCCCCGCTCCGCAGGCAATGGCAGCTTAATGCGCCTTGCTCCGGTTGCTGTGCGCCATTGGAGCAATAAGCACGATCCGAGTGCCGCAAATAACGCGCCGAGCCTCTTGGATGACATCGCCGTCCGCCAGAGCCGAACTACACATGGTGCGAGCGAGGCGATTGGCGCGTGCCGCATTTTTGCAAGGCTGCTGGCAGAGGCCATCGCCGGTCAGCCCCGTCACGAAATCCTGAGACCTCGCTGTGAACCTGATGTTGCGCCGGCCATTAAAGCCATAATGGCCGGCAATTGGCGCGGTAAGCGGCGCGACCAGATCGCATCGACGGGATATGTCGTGCACAGTCTGGAAGCAGCGCTTTGGGCCGTCGGCAGCACCGCGACATTCGAGGAAGCTGTTTTAGCTGCCGCCAACCTCGGCGATGATGCCGATACGACTGCTGCCGTCACCGGACAGCTGGCCGGCGGCATCTATGGTGCAAGCGCCATACCCGAGCACTGGCTCGCCCTGCTGGCCTGGGAGCCGCGAATTCGCACCCTCGCATCTGCTCTTTTCGCGGCCAGCGAGGCCTAAGGGCTGCGTGCGAACACCGACAGCGAATGCAAGCATTACCGAGGAGGATAGATGACGGATTTCCCTCTCATGGCCGGACCTAACATCGCCACCATGGCAGCCGCCTTGCGCAAAAACTGCATCGAGTATGTGCTCAAGGGTGTCTGCTCCGATCAAAGCAGTTCGCTCTATGTCACCGAGTTTGCGTTCCCTTACTGGATCCGCCTTAGCAGCGACGAAAAGTTCATTTCCCTCAACACTTACATCGAAACATCGGACGGCGTGAGTGACGACGAATATCTTGAGCTTGCGAACCGGCTGAATGACGAATTCCTTCTAATCCAGTTCCACTTCGACCGAGACCTGAGACGGTTGTCCGGAGTTTACATGGTGCCCGCGCGATCGGGGGTAACCGAGCCGCAGTTTCTGGTTCTTGCCCGGCTGTTTCCTGGAATCTTTGCTGAGGCGACGGCTTCTCGTAACGCACGAGGCGAGCTTGTGCCGTCACAAGCCGCTCCTTGTCAGTTGATCGTTATCGAAGGTGACCCCTAGGGCCCGCGGGATGGAAGGGTCTTCCTGTGGGCAAACGCCCTAGCGACCCATGCCAAAGTGCCGCATGATTTGACATGAAAGTCAGGCTTTAGTTACGGTAATACAGAGATAAAATGAGAGGAAGTTTATGACTGCCCCAGCAACCCTGCACGATGAAATCCGCCTGCGGTATGGGCTCTACACTGCGCTCCATGCAGCCAGAGCACACGACCCCGAGACCTTCACGCCCGGGTTCAGCAACACCGTCCTTGGAGCCATTCTGGGCGGTCGTCGTATGCATGGCTGGCGCGTCGTCGGTATCACCAAAGCGGCGCTGCAAGCCTACAGGGACCAAGATTTCTCGAGGCAGGCAGAGAAAGCCAACGGAATGACTCGAGGCCACCTCCATCGTCGGATCGATACGACCGGTATGGTCCTTGATGGGGAAGAGCCCCTGTCCGTCGAAGAGCTTGCGCAAGTTCTATGGGATCGGGATATGACGATCATCTGCGTCCGAGGCGAAAACAAGAAGCTCGAGACCGGAGAAATCGAAGCGATCAGCTTCGAGAATGAAGATTGCCGGCTGTTCACAGGTAAGCAGGTTGGATGGCAATTCGGCGATGCGGAAAAAACTTTGCTGAGAAAGCTCGCAGACCAATATCTTTGATGGTGGATTCAGTAGGTCGGTAGGGTTTTTGGAGCGTATCGACGAGCGGCACATTTCGCCTAGGTTCCGTTACCCAGGAATGTGCTGACGTTGGCCACCTCTGAACGAATTGGTAGCGCACAGCGCCTCGGTTGCTCGCGATCAGGTGAATCGCGGTGCAGAGTTTCATGCCTTACTGCGAGCGCACCGGACACCGGCGGACGCTGGCGTGGTGGGTGCTAATCAATTGCCCGGATAGCAGCGGGTTGAGCTGCGTGGGAGGCTGTTGGGGTTAAACACCGCCTGGCTCGAGAAGATCGAGCGCAGCATCAGCGGCTGTGCCTCGCCGAAATGGGAGCTGACCAGGCCGGGAATGGACAGTTACAATGGCTCGCACTTTGACGAGCATGAAGCATGATTTGCCAAAGCAGGTATCGTGGGATGGCCACCGGCTTGTAGCGTCAAGTGGGTGCATCGGGGGTGCTCCAGTCGGTAGACCCTTGCAATTTTAATCAATTATCATTTCGATGACCAATTCTGTCGTATCGCTGCCCTAAGCCTGCGATCGAAAGGATGATCCATGCGCCTGCACGAAGGACAAACACTTTTTTCGCCCACGGACCTCGTGCGCTTTCTCGGTTGCAACCATGCCACCGCGCTCGATCTGGTGCGTCTAGCCGATCCGGACGGTGCGCCCGCACTGGCTCAGGACGATGCGATGGCAAAGCTGGTTCAGCAAGCCGGGCTTGAGCACGAGGAGCGGTTCCGCAAGCAGCTTGCGGGCGAGGGCGAGCTCGTCGAAATTCCCACTAATCGGTCTTTGGATGAACGTGCCCGGCTGACGACCGAAGCCATGCAGAAGGGTGTAGCTGCAATCTTTCAGGCCGCTTTCCTGCAGCCGCCATGGAGCGGCTTTGCTGACTTTCTGGTGCGGGTGGAGGAGCCTTCTGCATTGGGTGCATGGTCCTATGAACCGGTCGACACCAAGCTCGCCCGCTCGGCCAAGGCGTCACATCTCGTCCAGCTCGGGCTTTATGCGCGAATGATCGCAGCTATTCAGGGTCGCAGCCCGCGCCGGGTCCATGTCGAACTCGGTGATGGACGGCGCGAAAGTTTCCGGCTGGTTGACTTTGCCAAGGTGCTTTCGGCCGCGATCATTCGGTTCACTGAATTTGTGGCTGGCGACCCCGGCGCTACCAGCCCCGATCCATGCGCCGCTTGTCCGTTGTGTCCGTGGCGCGAGCATTGCGGCGCGGTGTGGGAAACCGAGGAGCATCTTTCGCTCGTCGCCGGACTCGGGAGGCCGCAGGCGCAGAAGCTCAAGGACGCCGGGATCGAGACGTTGGCGGCGCTTGCACAATTGCCTGATGGTTTCAAAGTGCCGCGGATGGCGTCCGCCACGCTCGACAAGCTGCGCGCCCAGGCCAAGCTGCAACTGGCGCGGCGGGCCGGCGGCGAGCCTGTGGTGGTGGCGCTGCCGGCGGAAACGGGGCGCGGCCTCGCCCTGCTGCCACCGCCGGATCCGGCCGATCTATTTTTCGATCTCGAGGGTGATCCGTTGGAGGAAGGCGGGCGCGATTATCTTTGGGGCGTGCATTACCGCGACGGCGCACGATCCGAGTTTCGCTTCCGCTGGGGTCACGATGCGGCCGAAGAGCGTCGCGCCTTCGAAGACACGCTTGACTGGATAGCTGATCATCTCGCCCGTCATCCGGGCGCCCACATTTATCACTACGCGCCTTATGAGATTACCGCCTTGCGCCGTCTTTCTACGCTGCATGCCAGCCGCGAGGCTGTGCTTGATCGCCTGCTGCGCGAGCGCCGATTTGTCGATCTCTACGCCGTTTTGCGTCAGGCCGTGCGCACCTCGGAACCCAACCTCTCGCTCAAGACGATGGAAGTTTTCTTTGCCGAAAAGCGCGATGGGGCGGTGACTAAGGCCGACCAGTCGGTGGTCGAATACAAGAGCTGGCAGCAAACCGGCGAACAACGGATCCTTGATGACATCCTCGAATACAACAAGGTCGATTGCGAGAACACCGAAGGCCTGCGCGACTGGCTGGTGTCGCTCCGCATGGATCACCTACCCTGGCGAGAGATCGGTCCGCCGGTTGCCGTGAGCGAGGAGAAGTCTGAAAAGCGCGAGCAGGCCGAGCAACGCTCAAGGCGGCTGATCGAAGCAATTGATGCAGGCTCTTTGCCTACGACTCCTGCGGGCCGTGCTCTGGTCGGACACCTTACTGAATTTCACCGCAGGGCGGACAAGCCTGCCCTCTGGGAAATGTTCGATCGTTGCGAGCGCGAGGTCGACGAGCTGGCTGAGGACACCGAGTGCATCGGCGCGATCGAACCTGACCCCGACGACGACGGGGTATGGCGGCGCCCGGAGAAACGTAGCACCATCGCCTGCTATCGCTTTCCGCCCCAAGAGACGAAGCTGCGCGAAGGCGATGTCGTATTGCATGCGCCGACGCTGTCGAAAGTTGGAACCATCGTCGCGCTCGATGGGGAAGCCGGGCAGGTCGAGGTCAAACGGGGCAATGCTGCGAAGGGTATCTGGCCCGAGGACGGATCCCTTATTCCCGAGCCGACCGTCCCCAGCGAGATCCTCGTCTCTGCAGTCCGCCGCGTGGCAATGGCTTGGGCGGGGATGACCGAGGCGCAGTGGCTGCACGGCGAAACCGATGCCGACGGTCTGGAAACATGGTCCTGCGGTCTATCAGACGGCCCGCCCTACCGCGCGCTCCTCGATCTGATCGAACGCGACCCGCCGCGCCTTGTCGGATGGGAGGGCGAACCGCTGGTTCGTGAAGGCGAAAGCCTTGTCGAGGCCGCAACTTTGCGCTGCCTTGCTATGGACGAGACAGCCTTGTTTATTCAGGGGCCACCCGGCACCGGCAAGACCTACACTTCGGCCCACGTGATCTGCGCGCTACTTGCGGCAGGCAAGCGCGTGGGTGTGTCGAGCAACAGCCATAAGGCGATCAACAACCTGCTAGCCAAGATTGAGGACGTAGCCGAGGAAACTGGGCTCGACTTCTGCGGGGTCAAAAAGTCCACGCGAGGCAAGGAGGAGCAGCGGCTTAATGGGCGCATCATCACCGACGTCGAGAACGTTCAGGACGTCCATGATTACCCTCCGGATCTGGTTGGGGGCACGGCGTGGCTGTTTGCTGACAGCGATTTCGATCAGCATTTCGATTACCTGTTTATCGATGAAGCGGGGCAAGTGTCGCTTGGCCATCTGCTGGCGATGGGTTCGGCGGCCAAGAATATCGTGCTCGTCGGCGACCAGATGCAGCTATCCCAGCCGATCCAAGGCGCGCATCCGGGCGAGAGCGGCTTGTCAGCGCTCGATTACTTGTTGCAGGGCGAAGCAACTGTGGCGCCCGATCGGGGAATCCTGCTCGACACCAGCTGGCGAATGCATTCTTCGATTTGCGGGTTTATTTCCGAGGCAGTCTACGATGGGCGGCTCAAGGCGCATCCCGACTGCGCGCGCCAACGGTTGCACCTTTCGCCGGGTCATGATCCGGCGCTGGCTGAGAGCGGCATCAGCTTCGTAGCCATGGATCATACGGGATGCGGCCAGCGCAGCGATGCGGAAGTTGCGCGTGTTAGGGAATTGGCCGACGGGCTTATCGGAACGCCGTTCACCGCGCGCGACGGTTCCGAAGGAAAAATCGGATGGGAGAATATCCTAATCGTCGCGCCCTATAATGTGCAGGTTAACGCGCTGCGCGCTGCACTGCCTCAGGCAGCTCGGGTCGGCACAGTCGATAAGTTTCAGGGACAGGAAGCCGAGGTGGTGATCGTCTCGCTTGCGACGTCCAGCCCCGATGACCTGCCGCGCAATGTTGAGTTCTTCTATTCCAAAAACCGCATCAACGTCGCCATCAGCCGGGCGCGCACGCTTGCGCTCGTGCTGGCCAATCCAAAATTGCTCGAACTCGATGCCAAAAGCATTGAACATCTGAGACTTGTGAATACGCTGGCCTGGGTGGCCGAGGAGGGGTGTAAGTGAGAAGACCCGATATTCAGGCCGTAGAGCGAGCTGCAGCTGAGTTTGATCGGCTCGGGCGCGGCGCGTTCATGGAGAAGTATCAGTTTGCTGATCGCAACATCACTTACGAAGTGGAGATTGGGGGCAAGCGCTATCCGTCCAAGGCTCTTTTCGGCGCCGCATTCGCTTACATGCCGAATGGCGAAGCCCGCAACAGCGAGACTTGCGATGGCACGGAAGCCCGAGAGCACTTGGCGCGGCTTGGCCTTCGCATCGTGGATCGGCGCGGTGATGTGTCTCAAACCCAAGCTGACCGAATTCGTGATTTTGTAATCACCAACTTCATAGAACCAGCCCGGCAGAGCCGCGAGCGTATGGTCGAAGTCGTGTCTGGTGATGTTCACACCCGTATGGGCCTTGAGAAAGCTATGCCTGCGGTCTGCGGAGCGCTGGAAGGGCGGATATTTGCGGAAAGAGCGAAGGTTACCCTGATTGATCGACGCAGCCCGATTGGCAGCGATCAGCCCAGTTCGACTATTCGCTATCGTTTCGGGCTGCAGGGCGGGAACGATATGCAGATCGACCGCGCCGCTTTGGAGCGTCTGAGGGACAAATTTCTTTCAATTCATCATGATTTCAAGACTTTCGATGAAAGTCCAAGCTTTGCGTCGTTGGAGCGGGACTATAAGCATGCAGTTGTGCTGCAGGCTACCTCGACCCTCGCTGTGGAAGGTCAAAGCGACGAAGCTCTTGGCGCTGCACTCATCGACCTCTTGGCTGGGCGAGCAGGGGTAGAATGCAATCTCATCGATTGGAGGGCGCAAAAGGTCATCGATAATGCGCGCACAGCGCATCCCGGCCTAGTCGAAGCCGCTACCGGACGATTAGCGCGCGCTGAGGATCCCGTTGAAGGCGTCGTCGCCTATCTGGCGACCGTCTGGCCGGTCATGCGCGGGGATTTGCCGAGTAATCCTTACGCCGAAAGCAGGATGTTCCCGACGATGCTTCGGGCTCTTGTCGAGCCGGATGAGGTATTGCCGATCCGATCAATACCAACCGACTATGCCGCGCGCTTGCTGCTCGGCAGTCCTGCCTTCGCAAATGCGCCCCTTGCGCGCGGTGAACTCGAACGGGTGAATGCCATGGCCCGCGAAGTTTTGCGGATCATGGATGAAGATTGGAACTGGAACCCGCGTGACATGTGGGACGTCCAAGGCTTTCTTTGGGTAACCTGTAAGGACAAGCTGGAAACCCCCCGCGAACTTGATCCGGTGCCAGTATGGATGGTCACTTCGCTTTGGGGGCAAGAAGACGGCTTGCCGCGCTTTGTCGAGCGCGGAGATTGGAGCCTGCTCACCGACACCGGAAGCGCCAACAACCGCCGCGTTCGCGAAATGCAGGCCGGCGATCGCATCTTCTTGAAGGACTTCATTCCGCGAGCACGCGATCTGCCTTTCGATGCTGGCGGCGGGATTGTCACTGCGCACCGGTTCCGCGCCGAAGGAACCATCACCGAGGTCAGCGAAGATCGGCTCAGGGTCGGCGTCGACTGGACGCCGTTGGAAGAGCCGCGTCGCTGGTTCTTCTACACCAACAACGACGCGGTGTGGCGGCTGCGTGACCCAGGCGAAGACCAATACGCTGATCGGTTGCGGCGCTTCCTGCTCGAAGGCGAAGAGCAGGACATCGAGTGGTTCCTCGATGCCGGGTGGCGCAAACGTCTTCATGGCTCCACCGCCAGCGATGCCAACGAAATCAAGGAGGCGGTAATGCAGCCAACGAATATCATCCTTTACGGTCCTCCCGGCACCGGCAAGACTTACCGCACCGCACTCGAAGCGGTTCGCCTGTGCGATGGTTCGGCGGACTTCCCCGACACGGTTGAGGGCCGCGATGCCTTGATGGTGCGTTACCGCGAACTGGTTGACGCGCGGCAGATCGAAATGGTCACCTTCCATCAAAGCTTCAGCTACGAGGAATTCGTCGAGGGTTTGCGGCCGGAAGCTGATGGAACAAGCGAGACCGGCGGCTTCAACCTTAAGCCTGAGAGCGGTGTGTTCGCGCGGCTTGCCGAAAGAGCGCAGGTGCGAGTGAAGCGCGGGGTTGAGCGCCTCTCGCTCGATAATCGGGCCATATTCAAGATGTCGCTGGGCCAGTCGAATGATCCACACAGCGCCTGGGTCTTCGAGGAATCGCTTGAGCAAGGCTATTCAATCTTCGGCTTCAGGGACGTTGATTGGAGCGATCCGCGATTTGCCAATCGCGATGCCATCTTCGCCGAATTGGAAGCCCGCTTTCCAGAGGAACGCATAACCTCTCAGATGGGCATGGTGAAGTCGCCCGACCGGTTTCGCAACCAGCTGAAGGTTGGCGACGTCATCGTCGCATCGAAGGGTCTGAATGCCTTCCGGGCAATCGGGATCGTGGAGGGCGAATATGAATATGCGCCGCGCCAGGACGGTCGATATTCTCACCGCCGGAAAGTGGCCTGGCTGTGGAGCGATCCAGACGGAGTGCCAGTGGGGGAACTTAGCCCCGATACCCGCTTCAGCCTCGACACCATTTATGAGTTGCCGCGCACAAGGCTCAATCTGCAGGTTCTGGAACGCCTACTCAACAGTGCGTCGGATGGCGAAGGCGAGATTGGCCTGGAGGGCGGTGATCTTTTACCCCACGTCCTCATCATCGACGAAATCAACCGTGCCAATGTCTCTAAGGTGTTTGGCGAGCTCATTACGTTGATCGAGCCTGACAAGCGGCTCGGTATGCCGAACGCGCTCAAGGTGCGGTTGCCCTATTCCAAGCGCGAATTCGGTGTGCCGGCCAACCTCCACATCATCGGCACTATGAACACCGCTGACCGCTCGATTGCGCTGCTCGACACCGCGCTGCGCCGGCGGTTCCGTTTCGATGAGATGGCGCCTGACACTTCGATCCCGGCCTTCATCGCTGCGGAGAACTCGACCGGCTTGCCGCTGGGCTCCGTCCTCAACACCATGAACCGCCGGATCGAATACCTCGTCGACCGGGATCACCGTATCGGCCATGCGTTCTTCATCGGCTGCGAGACCAAGGGGGACGTCGATGCGGTGATGCGCGACAAGGTCATCCCGCTGCTCCAGGAATACTTCTTCGACGACTGGAACCGGCTCGCCGCCGTGCTCGGCGAAAAGGACAAGGGCGGCAACTTCCTGACCTGCGAGATCATCGAGGATCCGATGGGCGAGGGCGGGCAGCCACTCAGAAGCTGGCGGGTGCGTTCGCAGTTCGATGAGGGAGCCTACGTCCGGCTCGTCTCTACGCAGGCCGCATCGACCTCTGATCTGGAGGACGAAGCTTGAGCGGAGCGCAGCCGATCTTTCTGCCCGGTGTGCCAGAGGACAAGGTGCGCGCAATCTACGGGCGGGCTGCGGGCAACGAAATCGCGAGCGGCAAGTTTGCTAGCCCGCAGAGCAGCGCTGCACTTGCGGCAAATGGGTTCGGGTGGTTCCTTGACCGGCCCGCCGATTGCCCGCTGTTCCCGTCGGTTGCCGACCTTAGTGGCCCAGTGACTGCGGTCGCAATCGAACGCGAGCTGCGCTTCCCGTGGAGCGGGGGACGCCATCCGTGGCTCGATGCGGTGATGTGGACCGACGCTCATGTCATCGGCGTCGAATCCAAGCGCTACGAGCCTTATCGCGACAGCAAGGTTGCAGAGCTGGCAGATGCCTACGATCGGGACGTCTGGGGTGATGGCATGCATGGCTGGTGCGCCATGCGCGACCTGCTGCGGGCCGAACCCCGGCGCTACAAGCATCTCGATGCCGCGCAGCTGGTAAAGCACGCGCTGGGCCTTGCGACCGAAAGCACCCGGTCGGGCCTGTCGCCCGTTCTGCTCTATCTCTACGCCGAGCCACAGGATGCTTGCCGCAACCCGCAAGAGGCTTTCCTCGCCCACCGCCGTGAGATTGAGGATCTCCATGCCATCGTCGCCGGCAACCGTGTGCGCTTTGCTGCCTGCTCTTGGCGTGGATGGTTGGCATGCTTCACCGGTGAGACGGCCGATCATGCTCGCAAGGTGCATGAGGCTTTCGCGCCGTGACGCACCTGACGATCCGCGAGTGGGGCCATGCCCGGTTCGGCGATCGCGGCCTGACCCGGGCACACGCTCATGCGCTTCATGCCGCCGCTTGTGAGCATCCGTTGGCGCATGATGATGCGACCAATATCCTCGTTCTCGGGCGCGACCGGATCATTGCCCGCCAAATGGTGGGGATAGTCTCCGCCAAAGGTTGCAGCCTTGAAATCCTGCCTAAGGTTGATTCTGACGCCGTGGCTGGGGAGAGTGACGAGACCGTGCGCAGCCGCCTCGTGCGGATGCTCGATGTGGCCCTCGGGCTCGATCTCGACATTGGCGCCGAAGCGACCATCGCGCGGCAGAGAAACACCCTGCTCGAAATCCTGATCGACGCCTTTGCCACACGCTTGCTCGCCGAGGTCCGCCGCGGGCTGCCGCGGGCCTATCTCCAATGTGAGGAAGACTTGCCTGCCTTGCGCGGGCGGCTCGATGTGACCCGTCAGTTCACCCACAATGCGGTGCGCCCCGACCGGCTTGCTTGCCGCTTCGACCAGCTTGAAGCAGACACGCCGCTGATGCGGATCATGGCGGCGGCAACCGTGTTCCTCGCTCGCCACACCCGCTTGCTTGGCACCCGGCGCAAACTTGACGAGCTGCGCCATGCCTTGGCGGAAATCCCGCTGATGCCGATCACCCGCCTGCCTTGGCAAGGGGTGCGGATCGATCGCACCAACCGGCGTTGGGAGGCGCTGTTCCGGCTCGCCCGCCTACTGCTCCATCGCGACTGGCAGGCGACACATCACGCGGCCAAGGCACCCGAGGGCCTCACCCTGCTGTTCCCAATGAACGACCTGTTTGAGAAATACATCGCGGTGCTGCTGCGCCGGGCGCTAGCGGGCAGCGGGATCGAGGTGACCGATCAGGGCGGTCACCGCGCCTGCCTCGGCGCCTATACTGGCGACCATCTCGGCAGCGGAGATGCGTTCCGCACCAAGCCTGACATCATGCTGCGCCGTGGCCGCGAGATCGTGGCGATCATCGATACCAAGTGGAAGAAGCTCAACTCCGATCCACTCGACCGCAAGCACGGGGTGAGTCAAGCCGATGTCTATCAGATGATGGCCTACGCCCGCCTCTACCGCACCGCCGAGCTGATGCTGCTCTACCCGGCGGTGCCGGGGCAGGGGTGCGAACAGCGCAAGGAATTCGGCATTGCGGGCGGGAGCGAGCGCCTCATGATCGCGACCGCGGACGTTTCGCTGGACGAGCGGGCTCTTGCGGAAGCTCTCAGGACACTGGTGATGGCACCCTCGGTGGCCGATGCGGCGACATTACCTCTGGCAACAGCTTAGCGAGACGCCATGGCACGCAACGCAAAACTCGACCGGTTGCTCACTCTGGTCAAGGCGCTGGGAGAGAGCGCCGAAGGCCTTACTCTGGACGAGATGGCCGAGCTGATCGACGCCAACCGCCGCACCGCCGAGCGGCTGCGCGATCTCATCCTCGTGCACTTCGATCTCGAGGAAAGCGTTGATGACCGCCACAAGCGCTTCCGCATTCCGGGCGCGTTGCCGTCGCCTTTCACCCAGCCCAATGTCGCCGAGATCGCCGCTTTGCAATCGCTCGCAGATAGGGCGCGCAAGGCGGGATCGGCGCAGGCGCCTCTGCTTGAAAGCCTGACCGGCAAGGTGCAGGCAGGCCTCAGGCGGGAGGTCAAAAGCCGTATGGCACCAGACCTTGACCCGCTGGTGCGGCTTCAGCGCCACCATGTCCCCGCTGGCCCGATGATCGAACATGCGCCGGAGACCGTGGCGCAGGTGCAGGGCGCGATGATGGCCGGGATGTGCCTTGAATTCGATTACCTTGCCGACGGTGCGACAGAGCCGAAGTGGCGGCGGGTCATTCCGCTGGGCCTGATCCACGGGCCTGCGACCTATCTGATAGGCAAGATCCCCGGCCGCGATCTGGAACCTGCCCCTTATCGTCTCGATCGCATTACCGAAGCACGGGTCAGCAATCAGCCCGGCGCGGCGAGCGAGGATTGGGATTTGGACCAATGGATGAGCGCCAGTTTCGGCATCTGGCGCGAACAAGGCCATGACATCGTGTTGAGAGTTACTCCGGAGAGCGCCGAACGTGCGCGTCGGTGGCGTTTTCACCCACAGCAGGTGATCGAAGAGGATGGTGATGACCTGGTGGTGCGGTTCTGCTCCGGCGGCCTGCGCGAGATCGCAGAACACCTGTTCACTTGGGGCGGGACGGTGCGGATAGAGGCCCCGGACGAACTTCGGACGGTGATGCGGGAGCGGCTTGAACGAAGCCTAGATGCACTCTTGAAAAGCTGCTGAAGCGCATATTGTATTGCTGCGGAAGGCAGCCACGGCGATTCCCAATGCGACCAAGCACCTCGATCCTTTTTGATCAGTATTCGTCCGGCGAGGGCCGCCTCGCGCGGGTTGGTAATGAGCGCTGTTAAGCGTAAGCGATGTCCGGACCCCACCTTGCGCGGCTGATGTGAAGCGCCGAGTTTCCGCGCCCGGTTAAAGGGCGAGGCGCTGCTCCTATGATAATCTCTGGTGATGATCCTGTGATCAATGGCGCTCGGCGGTTCGAGGTATTCACTGGCGCCGGCAAGCGCCGCGACTGGTCCGACACGGAGAAGGCGTCGATTGTCGCGGAGTGCTGGCCCGGCGGCGAGAGGGTTGCGGCCGTCGCTTGCAGGCATGCATTGGATCCATCGCAGATATACGGATGGCGCAAGGTGCTGGTCAGGCGGTGCAAGGATCACGGTTTGGCGGTTCCGGTTGCCTTGGAACAGCAAGACCCTGCATTCGTGCCAGTAATGGTCGCGCCTGACGATACGCCGGAGCCTGCGCCAGATCCTGTCAGATCACGTCGACGTCGGCGGGCCGAGCCCGCGGCGATCGAGCTGGAGATTGGCGGCGCGCTGGTCAGGATCGGCAGCAGTGCTGATGCTGATACGATCGCGGCCGTAATCACAGCCCTTCGAGCATCGCGATGATCGGCCCTGCACCCGGCGCTAAGGTGATGGTGGCAACGCGGCCCGTGGATTTTAGGAAGGGAGCGGACTCGCTCGCAGCGCTGGTGGCGACCGAGTATGGCGGCAAGCCCTATTCCGGTGTGATCTACGTGTTCCGCGCCAAGCGCGCAGACCGGATCAAGCTCATCTGGTGGGACGGAACAGGTCTCTGCCTGATGGCCAAGAGGCTGGAGCAAGGCACATTCAGATGGCCCCGGATCCAGGAGGGCGTGATGCGCCTCACAGCCGCACAGCTGGGTGCTTTGTTAGAGGGTCTGGACTGGCGCCGCGTGCACGGCGGACGCCGTCCGATTGCGCCTCAGATTGCCGCTTGACGGCATGCATCAAGACTGATTCAACTGGGCCATGCTCCTCGAAGCGGACCTTCCTGATGACGTCGATGGCCTGCGCGCGCTCGTCCTCGAACAGGCCCACGAGCTGGATCTTCTCAAGGTTTTTCGGGCCGAGAACGAGCGGCTGCAGGCGATCATCGATGCGCTGATGCGTCACCGGTTCGGGCGCAAGTCCGAGCAGCTAGATCAGGACCAGTTCGAGCTGGCGCTGGAGGAAGTTGAGGCGGCACTTTCGCAGGCCGAGCTCGCCAGGAACAAGGCAAGCAAGGCTCCCAGCGAACGTCCGCGCAAGAACAACCGCGGTGCGTTGCCCGCCCACCTCGAGCGGATCGAGCAGGTCGTCGATGTCGAGGATAAGACCTGCCCCTGCTGCAGCGGAACGCTCCACCAGATCGGCGAGGATGTTGCCGAGCGCCTCGATGTTGTCCCGACCACCTTCCGCGTGCTGGTCACCCGCCGTCCGCGCTATGGCTGCCGCTCGTGCGAGAACGCAGTGGTGCAGGCTCCGGCGCCGGCACGGATCGTTGAAGGCGGCATCCCCACCGAGGCGCTGATCGCGCAGGTGCTGGTCTCCAAGTATGCCGATCACCTTCCGCTCTACAGGCAGGCGCAGATCTATGCCCGGCAGGGCATCCAGCTTGACCGTTCCACCCTCGCAGACTGGACCGGACGGGCGGCATGGTATTTGCGGCCCATCCGCGATCATATCCTCGAGCGATTGCGACGATCAGAACGACTGTTCGCCGACGAGACCACAGCGCCCGTGCTCGATCCCGGGCGCAAGCGGACCAAGACCGGCCAGATATGGGCCTACGCCTGCGATGACCGACCTTGGGGCGGCGCTGACCCGCCGATGGTTGCCTATGTCTATGCCGCCGATCGCAAGGCTGAGCGACCCGAGGCGCATCTCCAGGGCTTTGCAGGCATCCTGGACTTGTAACGGTTTTGCGCCGGTCACCTATCTCATTATGCCACCTTGGCCTCGAATGCGAGCGGGCTGATGCCGCCCAGATATGAATGGCGCCTGC